>NZ_HG917868.1:1458932-2917864 GCF_000577895.1 Clostridium bornimense | reverse complement strand
TATCAACAAATTTATGCACAGAAATATAGAGTCAAAAAAAACTGTGAATAAATTTTTTATAGTTATCCACAATAGTAATAAATTGTGGATAAAAATTTTATAATAAAAGTTATTAACAGTACATATAAAAAAGTTATGCACAAGTAAAATATAAAGAATTGTGCTGAATTTTTGAATTAAAATAAAAAAATTAACAAGTTATACACAGGGTTATCCACAAAATGTGTATAACTTTAAATAATCCACAAGTTATTAACAATATATCTTAATAATATCAAAATAATAAGATGTATTCAAGAAGTTATCCACAAAAAGAACAACCTGGGGATAATTTTATTCACAATGAATTAAAAAAACATAGATTGACATAGTGCATTGACAACTATATAATTTAATAGTAAAACCATAAATACGTTTAGCTAGTAATTAACTTGCTATCAAAATTCTATATAGAGGGGGTGTTGAGTATGTTCATGACATATCAACCGAAAAAGAGACAAAGAAAGAAAGAACATGGATTCAGAAAAAGAATGAAATCATCAACTGGAAGAAACGTTCTTAAGAGAAGAAGAGCAAAAGGTAGAAAGAGATTGACTGCATAGGCCGCGTTTTTTGTGGCCTTTTTCTCTAAGCAAATTGTAATAGAAGTATTTTTTAGAAAGAAGAAAGTCGATGAAAGATGAAAAATTAAGACGTAATGTAGAATTTAGAATAGTATATAGAAGAGGAAAGTCTTTTTCTAATAATACATTAGTTTTATATACATATAAGAACAATAGACATCGTGATATTAATAAGGTTGGAATATCCGTTAGTAAAAAAGTTGGAAAGAGTGTTGTTAGAAGTAGAGTAAAACGATTAATCAGTGAGAGTTATAGACTAAATAAAGATAAATTTATAGTAGGATATGATTTTGTAATTATTGCGAGAACTAGCTCGGATAGTAAAAATTATCACGAGATTGAGAAGTCATTGATAAGTTTGTTTAAGAAAGCTGGTTTAATAAATAATGAAAAGGATATTAATAATAATAGTTAAATTCTATAGAAAATATTTATCTTCATTAAAGAGGCAACCTACATGTAGGTTTTATCCAACTTGTTCACAATACGCACTAGAGGCCTTAGAAAAGTACGGTGCTATAAAAGGAACGATACTTACAATAAAGAGAATTTTAAGGTGCAATCCTTTTAACAAAGGAGGATTTGATCCTTTAAAATAAGAAGTGGAGGGCTAATATTGCAAATATTATATGGTATATTAAATACAATATTTCTATTCTTTTATGATTTACTTAAGCCATTTTTAGGATCAGAGGGTATAACAACAGCTTTAACAATAGTGTTATTTGTTATTGTTATAAAGATAATACTTATACCATTAAATACTAAAATGATAATAAATTCAATAAAAATGGGGAGACTTACACCTAAAATAGAGAAAATAAAAGCTAAGTATGCATCAAATCCTGAAAAAATGAATGCAGAAACTATGAAATTATACCAAGATGAAGGTATAAACCCGATGTCAGGATGTTTACCAATGCTTATTCAATGGCCTATTTTAGCGGCAATGTTTTTCGTGTTACAACCACAAAATGAACCATTAGCGGATTTATTAAATACGTCATTTTTATTTATAAAAAACTTTGGTGCAACTCACAATGTTGTATTAGCTGTTCTTGCTGGGGGAACATCATTTATACAAAGTTATATGACACAAAAACAGCAAGGAGCATCATCAGGAAGTCAAGGAAATATGATGAATATAGTTATGTCAGGTATGATGTTTTATTTTGGATATATAACACCATCAGCTGTTGCTTTATATTATGTTGTGTCAAATATATTCCAATGGATATTTATGAGTGTAATTAGAAAGATAGTAATAAGTAAAGAAGAAGCTATTGAAGCTGAAGATGAAAAAAGTCAATCAGCTAAACCAAAAGTTACAATAACTACTAAAAAAATAAAAAATAAACCTCAAAAATAAGGGGAGGGGGAAGAATAAGTATGAAAATCGTAGAGGTGACAGGTAAAACTGTTAAAGATGCTTATCAGAACGCCCTGATACAATTAAATGTGACAGAAAATAAAGTTACTTATGAGGTAATTGACGAAGGAAGTAAAGGGTTTTTAGGGATAGGATGTAAGCCGGCAAAGATAAAAGTAATGGTAAAGAAAGATTATATATCTGAAGCAAGGCAATTCTTGCAAAGTATATTAGAGAGTATGAAAATAGACGCTAATATAAAAGTAGAAGAAAAAGATAATGTATTAAATATAGAATTAGAAGGAGAAGATATGGGTATAGTTATTGGATATAGAGGAGAAACACTAGATTCGCTTCAATATCTAACATCATTGGTTATTAATAAGGGAAGCAATGATGAATATAAAAGAGTTATTTTAGATACTTCTAATTACAGAAAAAAAAGAGAAGAAAGTTTAAGACATTTAGCTTATAAAACTGCTAAAAAAGTTGCAAGAACAAAAACTACAATAAAATTGGAGCCTATGAATCCATATGAAAGAAGAATCATTCATTCAGCATTGCAAAATGATAGATTTGTAAAGACATATTCAGAGGGAAATGAGCCCCATAGAAGAGTTGTTTTAGAATTGAAATAAAAATTAATAAAAATCAACCTCCCTTAGGGGAGGTTGATTTTTATTAGATGGAAAATTTATAAGTGGTAATAACTGATTATTGATAAAAAAATGTTGTAAATATATTATTAGATATAGAATTAAAAGCTTAAGAGCAAGATTCAATGTAGAACTTAGGAGGTATAGATCATGAAAGAATTTGACACTATTGCGGCCGTAGCAACAGCGGTAGGAGAAGGAAGTGTATCTATAATAAGAGTATCAGGAGAAGAGGCTCTTAAAATAGCTAAGAAGATATTTAGAGGAGTACGTGGAAAAAGTATAGATGACATTAAGCCATATACTATGAGATATGGAAGTATAATTGACAGCGAAACTAACGAAAAGATTGATGAAGTGATATTATCATATATGAAAGGTCCGAAGTCTTTTACAGCAGAGGATACTATCGAAATAAATTGTCATGGGGGAGTTATAGCAACTAAAAGAGTTTTAGATACTGTTATTAAATCTGGAGCTAGACTTGCTGAGCCGGGAGAATTTACTAAAAGGGCATTTCTAAATGGAAGAATTGATTTATCACAGGCTGAAGCGGTTATGGATATAATTAATTCTAAAACAGAAGTTTCAATGAAAAGTGCATTAGTTCAAAGTGAAGGAAAATTATCAAAAGAAATAAATGAATTAAGAAATAAATTATTAGAAATAATAGCACATATTGAAGCTACCGTTGATTATCCAGAAGATGATTTAGAAGAAGTTACTTCAGAAAAAACAGAATTAGATGTGAAATTAGTAATTAATGAAGTAAATAAATTAATAGAAAGTGCAGAGGCAGGAAAGATAATTAGAGATGGATTGTCCACAGTTATAGTAGGAAAGCCGAATGTAGGAAAATCTTCACTATTAAATGTATTAACTAGAGGAAATAGAGCTATAGTTACAGATATACCTGGAACTACAAGAGATATAATAGAAGAATATATATCTCTTGATGGGATTCCTATAAGAATTATAGATACTGCAGGAATAAGAGAAACTGAAGATGTAGTAGAAAAAATAGGTGTAGAGAGATCGAAGGAAAAAATTGAGGAGGCAGATTTAGTTATACTAATGTTAGATGCTTCAAGAGAGATAGCAGAAGAAGATATAGAAATAATAAAATATATAAAAAATAAAAAATATATAGTATTATTAAATAAGCAAGATTTACCTAATGCTATCAATCAAAATGATTTAAAAGAATTAAATCAAGATTATATTATTCCTATATCGACTAAGGATGAATTAGGAATAGATGAAATAAAGAACGCTATAAAAGAATTATTCTTTAATGGTAAGATAAATTCTTCAGAAGTAATGGTTACGAATATAAGACATAAAGAAGCATTATATAAAGCTAAAGAATGTCTACAATCAACTTTATGTGCATTAAAAGATACAATGGCAATAGATTTAGCATCTATAGATATCAGAAATGCATGGAGTGCATTAGGTCAAATTAATGGAGAAACAGTAGAAGAAGATCTAATAGATAAGATATTTTCAGAATTTTGTTTAGGAAAATAGAATATAAAGAAGAAATTAGGAGGAAAAGATGAAAACATACTTTGGAGGCAAATTTGATGTTGTTGTAATTGGAGCCGGGCATGCAGGATGTGAAGCGGCTCTTGCAAGTGCGAGACTAGGAATGAAGACATTAGTTGCAACAATGAGTTTAGAGTCTATAGCAATGATGCCTTGTAATCCCAATGTTGGTGGAACTGCAAAAGGACACTTAGTTAGAGAAATAGATGCCTTAGGCGGAGAAATGGGAAAGAATATAGATAAGACATTTATCCAATCAAGGATGCTAAATACATCTAAGGGGCCAGCAGTACATTCTTTAAGAGCTCAAGCAGATAAACACTCATATACTAGGGAAATGAAAAAGGTTTTAGAAAGTGAAGATAATATTTACTTAAAACAAGTTGAAGTAATTTCTATAGAAGTGGAAGAGGGCGAAGTTAAAGGAATTATAACGAAAAATGGCGCTTATTATGAGACTAAAGCTGTAATTTTGGCAACGGGTACTTATTTAAAAGGTAGAATAATAATTGGTGAAACAAGTTACTATGGTGGTCCTAATGGATTAGTGCCAGCAATGGATTTGTCTCAATCAATATTGAATTTAGGTATAAAACTTAGAAGATTTAAAACTGGAACACCAGCAAGGGTAAAGAGAAGTTCAGTAGATTTTTCAAAGATGATAGAACAATGTGGAGATGAAAGAATAATTCCATTTTCATTTACTAATAGCAATTTAGAAAAAGAGCAAATATCATGTTATTTAACTTATACTAATGAAAAAACTCATAATATAATAAAAGAAAATATAGATAGATCACCTATGTATAATGGATCTATTGAAGGAATAGGACCAAGATATTGTCCTTCTATAGAAGATAAGATTATGAGGTTCCCTGATAAATTGCAACATCAAATATTTGTAGAGCCAGAAGGTGAAGATACTGAAGAGTTATATATCGGAGGTATGAGTTCTTCTATGCCGGAAGATGTACAAATAGCAATGTATAGAACAATTCCAGGATTAGAAAATTGTGAATTCATGAGATCAGCATATGCTATTGAGTATGATTCAGTAGATCCTACTGAACTTAAATTATCACTAGAATTTAAGAAAGTAAATGGACTTTTTGGTGCAGGACAATTTAATGGTACATCAGGATATGAAGAAGCAGCATCACAAGGTTTAATAGCAGGAATAAATGCATCTAGAAAAATAAAAAATCAAGAACCGTTTATATTAAGAAGAAGTGATGCATATATTGGTGTATTAATAGATGATTTAGTTACTAAGGGAACAAATGAACCATATAGAATGATGACTTCAAGAGCTGAATATAGACTTTTATTAAGACAAGATAATGCAGATTTAAGATTAACTGAACTTGGAAGAGAAATAGGATTAGTTGATGATCATAGATATAATATTTTTGTTGAAAGAAAAGCTAAGTTAGAAGCTGAATTAGAGAGAATAAAAAATCTTCAAATAACAAATAAAAAGGAAGTAAATGAATTTTTAGAGCAATTAGATTCAGTAGCATTAAAGAAACCAATATCTTTATATGAACTTATTAAGAGACCAGAATTAAATTATAGGGTTGTAGAGCCATTAGATGCTGAAAGAGAAGTATTACCTATAGATATAATTGATCAAATTGATATTATAGCTAAGTATGAAGGATATATACAAAAGCAGTTAGAGCAAGTTGAACAATTTAAAAAAATAGAAAATAGGTTAATAGACAAGGATCTAGATTACTCTGATGTCTACGGATTAAGAACAGAGGCAATACAAAAATTAAATAAATTCAAACCTATGAATATAGGTCAAGCATCTAGAATATCAGGAGTATCACCAGCGGATATTTCTGTATTAATGATATATTTAGAGCAAAAGAAGAAGCAAAATAAGCAAAAGTAAATCTAATACAAAAAAGTAAATTAATTCAAAGGAGGACTATATGGATTTTTATACCCTTATGAAAACTTCTGCAGATAAGGAAGGAATACCGTTTTCAGAAAAAGAGTTTGAGAAGTTTGTTATTTATAAAGATTTATTAAAAGAATGGAATGAGAAAATAAATCTTACGGCTATTACAGATGATGAAGGCATTTTTAAAAAGCATTTTATTGATTGCTTAAAGATTTTTAGATTTTCAGAATTTAAAAATTTGAAGAAAGTTATTGATGTTGGTACGGGAGCAGGATTTCCAGGACTACCAATAAAGATAGTATCTCCAGAAACAGAAGTGGTACTTTTAGATTCATTAAACAAAAGAATCAATTTTTTAGATGAGGTAATTTGTAAATTAGATTTACAAAAAATAAGTACTATTCATAGCAGAGCAGAAGATGGAGCTAGAAAGCCAGAATTGAGAGAAAGTTTTGATGCTGTAGTTTCAAGAGCAGTCGCTAATATGGCGGTACTTAGTGAATATACACTTCCATATGTAAAAGTAGGGGGATATCTTATAGCACTAAAAGGGCCAGCCATAGAAACAGAAATATTAGAAGGAAAAAATGCTATAGCAACTCTTGGAGGGAAAATAGAAGATATAATAGAAGTTGAAGTTGAAGGAACTGATCTTAATCATAATCTTGTTGTGATAAAAAAGATAAAGGAAACTTCGAATGTATATCCAAGAAAGGCTGGAGTAATCAGTAAGAGGCCTATTAAATAATTAAGTTAAATAATGATTTTTTTATGAGGATGGGATTTAATATGAAGGGAATAGAAGAAAGTAAGATACAATATGTTTCTCCATTTGAAGTATATCCAAATCTTTATCAACCAAGAAAGACTTTTAATGATGAAACTATAGAAGAATTATCAGAATCAATAAAAACATATGGCATAATACAACCTTTATCAGTAAGAAAAATAAAAGAAAATTATTATGAATTAGTTGCAGGAGAAAGAAGATTAAGAGCAGCAAAAAAAGCTGGATTAGATAAAGTACCTGTAATATTAGTTGATATAAATGACAGAGAAAGTGCTGCAATTGCTTTATTAGAAAATTTACAGAGAGAAGATTTGAATTTCTTAGAAGAAGCAGAAGCATATTATAATTTATTAAAAGAACATAATTATACTCAAGAAACTCTAGCACAAAGTATAGGAAAAAAACAATCTACAATAGCAAATAAGTTAAGAGTTCTTAAGTTAGATTATGAGATAAGAAAAAGGCTTATAGAAAATGCTCTTACAGAGAGACATGCAAGAGCTTTATTGAAATTACCTAATACTGAAATGCAAATTAAGGTTTTAGATAAAGTAATTGAAAATAAGCTTAATGTTAAAGAAACAGAGGCTTTAATTGATAGAACACTATTAAAATATATGCATGAAGAAAAAGATATAGGTAAGGACGGAAAAAAGAGAATCAAGGGAGTTTTTGGTTCTAAGATTTATATAAACACGATAAAACAAGTATTTGATAAATATGGTATTAGTGCAAAATATAAATCTAAAGAAAGTGATGACTATATAGAAGTAACAGTAAAGATACCTAAAAAGTAATGTTTCACGTGAAACGGTACTTTTAAACCAGGATTTAAGGAATAATATTCCTTAAATCTTTTTTTTACAAAAAATTATTTTAAGAATTTGTGAAATTATCTTTTATAACATATTAATGTAATTTATAATATCATTATAAGAGATTAGTATAGGGGGGATAGATGTGAAAACAATATGTGTCTTTAATCAAAAAGGTGGAGTCGGAAAAACTACTACTAATATAAATCTAGCTACATATTTAGCTTTTGAAGGTAAGAAGGTTTTAATAGTAGATATAGATCCACAAGGAAATTCTACATCAGGATTAGGAATAGATAAATCCAATTTAGAATTTTCTATATATGATATTTTAACTAATGATACAGAAATAGAAGATTGTATCATTAAAAGTGAATTAATAGAAAATTTATACATAATTCCTTCTGAACAAGCATTAGCAGGTGCAGAAGTTGAATTGACAGGAATAAATCATAGAGAAGATATATTAAAGAGAAAGTTGGAACTAGTAAGAGATAAATTTGATTTTGTTTTTATTGATTGTCCACCATCATTGGGATTACTTACTATAAATGCATTAGTAGCATCAGATTCTGTATTTATACCAATACAATGTGAATATTATGCATTAGAAGGTGTATCACAACTTATAAATACTATAAATTTAGTTAAGAAAAGTTTAAATCCTAATATTAAATATGAAGGGATACTTTTAACTATGTATGATATAAGAGCAAACTTATGTAATGAGGTTGCTAAAGAAGTAAAAAATCACTTTGGGGATTATGTATATGAAACAGTAATTCCTAGAAATGTTAGACTAGCAGAATCACCAAGTTATGGACTACCTATTATGTTATATGATGCTAAATGTAAGGGTGCGGAAAGTTACGATATGTTGGCAAAAGAATTCTTACGTAGACAGGAGGAGTAATTGTGAGTAAAAAATTTGGATTGGGTAAAGGGTTAGGAGCACTTATTCCTGATGAAGAAATAGTGGAAGAAAAAAATTCAATAGATTTAATAGATATAAATAGGATTAAACCAAATAGCAAACAACCAAGAAAAAATTTCGATGAAGAAAAAATATCCAATCTAGCTAAATCCATAAAAGACAATGGTATCATTCAACCTTTAGTATTAAAGGAAAGTGGAAATGATTATGAAATAATTGCTGGAGAAAGACGTTGGAGAGCTGCAAAATTGGCAGGAATAAAGTCTATTCCTGCGGTTATTATGGAATTAACTGATCAGAAGGTATTAGAGGTTTCGTTGATAGAAAATATACAAAGAGAGGATTTAAATCCTATAGAAGAAGCATTAGCTTTTAAAAGATTAATAAAAGAATTTTCTATAACTCAAGAAGAGGTTTCAAAGGTTATAGGAAGATCAAGAACAGCGATAACTAATACAATGAGACTATTAAACTTAGATAAGCGTGTTCAGCAGTATTTAATTGAAGGGGTAATATCTGAAGGACATGGAAGAGCATTATTATCATTAGATAATAAAGATACACAATATGAAATGGCTATAAGGGTTATAGATAATAAATTAAGTGTAAGAGAAACAGAAAGATTAGTAAGAGACATTTTAAATCCGAAGGTAAAGGAATCAATTGTAGAGGAAGAAAATATTTATATTAAAGAATTGCAAAGTAGGATTAGTGAGCACTTTGGAACAAAAGTGTCAATTAAAACTAAAAAAGATAATAAGGGAAAAATAGAAATAGAGTATTATTCGCCAGAAGAATTAGATAGGATTCTTGAATTATTAATGTAGCAAGTTTCACGTGAAACAAATTTGAGGAGGAAATCATGGACAAAATAAATCAAATAGTTAGTGATAATATTAGTATAATACTTATATCAATGATTGCAGTAATTTTAATATTATTTATATTTTTATTAGTATTAATTAATTCAAATAGAAAGCTAAATAAAAGATATAAAAGTTTATTTAGATGTGAAGGAAAATCATTAGAAGATATAATAGAAAAATATATGAATGCAGTTGAAGAAGTGAAAGAAAAGAATAATACTATATTTGAATTACATGAAGAAATATTAAGTAAAGTTGATACATCAATCAGAAAGGTAGAAATGAAAAGATATAAAGCTTTTGATGATGTAGGATCAGATTTAAGTTTTTCGATTGTAATGTTAGATAATGAAAATAATGGATTTGTTTTAACAAGTATTTTTGGAAGAGAAGAAAGTGTTATTTATGCTAAAGAGATAGAAAGCGGAATTTCTAGATATGAGTTATCAACAGAAGAGAAAGAAGTTCTAGATAGTGCAATGGAAATGGAATAATGTAAAAAGAGGATCTCGTAATAACAAATGAAAATTTGTAGGCGAGCCTCTTTTTTTTAATTCACAATTTACAATTCACGATTCACAATTGTGGTGGAAGTTACTAGGAGTAATTTCTTGAATTATAAGTGTATTGTTGCTAAGTTGTTATTAAGATTTATTTTATAATTAGAATTGATAGTATAATGCTGTTTTATACGGAGCTAATGAAAGTTGCACTTTCATGTAGCTTATATATAGTTAAAGTGAATATTGTAATTTGTTCTGGTTAAGTAGTGGTGAACAATTTTTTTGGCTGTCCGCGGGACTACGATATTTTCGTCGCAGGGGAAAGTTAACATTAATTATGAATTGCGATTTGTGAATTATAGCAATAACATAAATTTATATATTTCATTATGAACAGTAGTTTCTATATTAATCCATATATGCCTAGCATTATTAATAAGAGACTTAGAATAAAGAAGAATTTTAATAATATATTTTTTATATAAGTAATTGAAGCCGGAGTAATAATATGTATCTTATTAATTTGAATTATATTTAAAAATATAAACCACATACTTATTCCACATATTAGTCCCGTATAATAAGTGAAAATATAATGTAAAGATATATATCTATGCATTATATTATAAAGTAAACTTCCTATAAGCCATATAAAAAGTGTGAATATATTTGTAGTTGTTTTAATTACACCTAGCATAAATGCATCAAAATATTTAGGATACTTTTGATTTTTATTAAATAGAGTTTTATTAGTAAAGTAAATAAAAATGAAAAAATTAATCAATATACCAAATAGTATTAATAAAGAATTTTTAATATATTTATTTGTGTTGAAAAGAAAAGTCATTGCAGTGTTAAAAAACAATAACAAAAATATGTTAGATAATAGAGCACCAACTGAAAGATAGATGTTTTTATTACTATATGGATATTTATTAGAGACTATATCTTCACTTATATATATGTTAAGTGGAAGTGCACAAGCAAATCCAGTAAGACAACCAAGCACTAATAATTTAATTAAGATAATCATACAAAGTTAACCATCCTTTTATATTAATAAGATAATTATATATCATTAATATAAAATATGTATATTATGGTATACATAAATTTTTAATTCTGATAAAAGTTATAATAAAACTTTTTTAAAAGTAATTTTAACAATATATAAATATGAATTTAAAATAGTATTATATTAGTAGGAACTATTTATATTATAGTAGAAACGATTATAAAAAATATGATAAGATATTTTATATAATTTGTTTAAAAGAACGTAGAGATAGTACAAAAGTATAATGATCAGAATACTCATGCAGTAAAGAAACATAAAAGTTAAATAATGGATAATAAAAGAGTTTTATTTAATGAAAATTAGAAATATAGTAAGGAATGTTTTAGATAATAAAAAAATTTTATGATAGATAAGTATAATGGAGGATAAAAATGAATTTAGTGTTTAAGTTAGGTGATATAGTTGAGATGAAAAAAGGACATCCGTGTGGAGGAAATGAATGGGAGATAATTAGATTAGGTGCAGATATTAAAATTAAATGCAGAAATTGTGGAAGGTTAGTTATGATATCTAGAGCAGATTTTAATAAAAGAGTAAAAAAAGTAATATTTTCAAATGAAGATAACAATTAGTTCTTGCAATATGTAAATAAAAGTAGTAAAATAATAAATTGTAATCCTGCCATCTTGAAGATGGCCGCAAGTCCAGAGGAGGTGAAAAGAATGAATAAATATGAAACATTATTTATCCTAAACACATCTTTAGAAGAAGAAGCTAAAAAGGCTATAATCGAAAAATTTAAGGGTGTTATAGAAAATGGTGGTGGCGCTATTGAAAATGTTGATGAATGGGGTAACAGAAAGTTAGCTTACGAAATCGGTAAAGCAAACGAAGGTTACTATACTTTAATCAACTTTACTGCAGCTCCTGAACTACCTAAGGAATTAGATAGAGTATTCAGAATTACTGATGGAGTTATAAGACATATCATAGTTAGAAACGAAAAGTAATAACAAGGTGGTGCTAGCTAATGAATAAAGTTGTTTTAATAGGAAGACTAACTAAAGATCCTGAGTTGAGATTTACACCAGGAACTGGAATGGCAGTAGCTACCTTTACAGTTGCAGTTGATAGAAGAATGCCTAATAAAGATGGTGTACGAGAAGCTGATTTTATTCCAATAGTAGTTTGGGGTAAACAAGGTGAAAATGTTGCGAATTATATGAGCAAAGGAAGACTTATCGGAATTAGTGGCAGAATTCAAACTAGAAACTATGAAGGCAAAGATGGAATTAGAAGATATGTTACTGAAGTTGTAGCTGATGAAGTACAATTCCTTGAAAGAGGAAATGGTGCAGAAGGTGGTTTCAATGGAGGAAGCAGAGGTTCTAATAACGGAGAATCTTATAATTCATCAAATTTAGGTTCAGATCAAAGTTACGATAACGGTTGGGCTGATCCAATAGATGATGATGATGAAATACCGTTCTAATATTTAGGTAAAGGAGGGAAAGACATGAGCGAAAAGAAAGAATACAAAAAGAACATGAGAGGCAGAAGAGCAAGAAAGAAAGTTTGCGCATTCTGTTCTGAAAAGAGCGAAGCTATTGATTACAAAGATATTAACAAATTAAGAAAGTTCGTTACTGAAAGAGGTAAGATTTTACCAAGAAGAATCAGTGGAACTTGTGCTAAGCACCAAAGAGAATTAACAGGTGCTGTTAAGAGATCAAGAAACATAGCTTTATTACCATTTACAACTGAGTAAAAAATGTAAGCCCATAGCTTTGCTATGGGCTATTTTAATATTATAAAAAAGTAATATATAGAAGATAATATATATGATAAGAGCGCAATTTTAAGTGGAGGCAATATAAATTTTTATAAAGTTATTTAAAAGTAAATAGTATATTGGTGATATAGAGGTTCTTTATGAAGAAGAAAGGATAAGAAATGGAAAGTAAGTTTAGATTTTTAAAAAAGGCGAATCATATATATTTGATAATAATACTTGTATTAAGTTTGGCTGCATTTATGAATGGAAGTCATTTTATTGCTATTCTTTCAGTTATAGTATTAGGAATTACCAATATAAGTAGCAGTATATTTATAAAGAAAAGAGAAACTCAAATAAATGAAGTTATAGAAGATTTTAATATGAGTTTAGATACGGTATATAAAAATACATTATTAAATATGCCACTACCAATGATGATAGTTAGTAATAAGGGAACTATTTTATGGGCAAATTCTAGTTGCTCTATAATAAATGAAAATAAGAAGATTTTATCTAGAAATATCAATACTATTTTTAATGATATTGATACTACAAAGCTATTAAAGTCAGATAAAGATTACTATAAGGATGTCGAAATAAACGGTAGCTTCTATGATTTATATATGTCTAAGATAAAGCATAATGTAAATAAAGATGAGAATGTAAATTTGTTTTATTTAGTTAATTCAGAAAAGCGACATGAAATCGAAAAAAAGTATAAAGAAGAAAGATATGTAGTTATAATTCTAGAAGTAGATAATTTAGAAGAAGTACTAAGAGACATAGAAGAAGAAAGAAGACCTATTTTGTTAGCTAAGATAGAAAGAAAAATAATAGCTTATGGTCAAAAAATGCATGGAATTACAAGAAAATATACATCTAATAGATATATAATTATTGTAGAACAAAAATATATAGAAGAAGAAATAGAAAATAAGTTTAATATTTTAGATGAAATAAAAGAAATAAATGCTGGAGAAAGATTATTAGTGACTATAAGCATGGGAGTAGGATTAAATGGTAAAAGTCCTTTAGACAGTCAAGATAGTGCTATATCAGCGATAGAGTTAGCATTAGGGCGTGGAGGAGATCAAGTAGTTGTAAAAAATAAAGATAAGTTCTTATTTTTTGGAGGAAAATCAAAAGAAGTAGAAAAAAGAACAAAAGTTAAATCTAGAGTTATAGGTCATGCTATTAAAGATATTGTAAATTACAGTGACAATGTATTAATCTTAGGTCACATTAATCCTGATATAGATTGTATTGGATCAGCTATAGGATTAAATAGTGTAATTACTGCTATGGGAAAACAATGTAATATAATATTAGATTCTTTAAATGCTAGTATAGAAGATATTGTGACAAAGTATATAGAAGAGGAAGATAAAAACCATGTTTTCATAACTGGAGAAGATGCTATAGACTATATAAGTGATAATACATTATTTATAGTAGTAGATACTAATAATAAAAAATATGTTGCTAATAAGGAGCTTTTAAAAGGAAATTCTAATATGATTGTTATAGATCATCATAGAAAATCTTTAGATAGTATAGAAGATGCTTCATTATCTTATATAGAACCTTATGCATCTGCTACATCAGAATTAGTAACGGAGATAATACCATATATAAAAGAAGGACATAAGTTATCATATATGGAGGCAGAATCATTATTAGCAGGAATAACTATAGATACAAAGAATTTTACATTTAAGACAGGAGTAAAAACGTTTGAGGCTGCTGCTTATTTAAAGAGTTTGGGAGCAGATACTGTAGAAATTAAAAAATTATTTTCATGTGATTTAGAGCGAATGATAAAAAGATGTGATATTATTAGAAGTGCTAAGGTTAATAATGGTATTGCTATAGCAAGATGTCCTAAAGAAGTGGAAGATAAATTGTTAGCAGCACAGGCAGCTGACGAATTATTAAATATTACAGGAATAGAAGCATCTTTTGTGTTAGTTAAGGTAGGAAACAGTGTTACTATTAGTGGACGTTCGTTAGGTCAGATTAATGTTCAACTTATATTAGAAGCTATAGGTGGCGGAGGGCATTTAACAATGGCTGGAGCTACTATAAATGATAGGACATTAGATGAAACTCAATTGATGTTAGAAGAATCTATAAATAAATATTTAAGAGAAGGTGAAGAGAAATGAAAGTTATTTTGTTAAAAGATGTAAAAGGTTTAGGTAAAAAAGGAGATGTAGTTAATGCATCAGACGGACATGCAAGAAATTTCTTATTTCCAAGAAAGCTTGCTAAGGAAGCTACAGAAAGCAATCTTCATGTTCTAAATAACCAAAAAGATAAGGCAATGAGGGAAAAGCAAGCTGAAATAGAAGCTGCTCAAGGATTAGCTAGCAAATTAAGAGGAAAAGAAATTAAAATTATTACTAAAGCTGGTGAAGGTGGAAGATTGTTTGGTGCTATAACATCAAAAGATATTGCCGAGGAAATAGAAAAGAATTTTGATATAAAAGTAGATAAGAAAAAGGTAGTCGCAGACACAATTAAACACCTTGGAAGTTATGATATAGAAGTAAAATTATATGCAGAGATTTCTACTAAGATGAAGGTAGTTGTATGTGAGGAATAGGAGGAAAAAGTGCAGAACTTAAATAAATTTTCTATTACACTAGATAGTCAAGTAAATATATTATTAGATACTTGTAAAAAAGTTTTAGATGGTGGAGTATTTAAAGGAAGAATAGTAAAACACAAGTTACAGAAACATGTAAGATCTAAGGATCCACTAGAAAAATTATATGCTATATTAATGATAATATCTGACGGAAGATATAGTAACGGTATACCAAGTGGTGAAACAGTATATGAGGCTTTAGATCAGGTAAATGTATATATGGCAGAAGAAGTCGCTAGAAAATATGTTCAAAATCAAGTAGAAGTAGAAGTAGAAAATTTTCTAATGACTAAGCAAGATAAATATATGGATGATATAAGGTTAAGTATAATAAAGAAGAAGAAGGGTCCGGAAAATACAGGCACTTTAAGAAAATATGAAAATCTTGAGAAGTTAAGTTCAAGAGAATTAACAGAAAATCTAATGGTACATTTAAGACCACATAAATTTAGTGAGATAATAGGTCAAGAGAGAGCTATTAAATCATTAATTTCTAAAATTGCATCTCCATATCCTCAGCATATTATACTTTATGGACCACCAGGAGTGGGAAAAACTTCTGCTGCAAGACTTGCTTTAGAAGAAGCAAAGCAATTAGAATATACACCTTATGATGATGATTCTAAATTTGTAGAAGTTGATGGAACGACTTTAAGATGGGATCCGAGAGAAATAACTAATCCACTTTTAGGATCTGTTCATGATCCTATATATCAAGGTAGCAAGAGGGATTTAGCTGAGACAGGTATACCTGAGCCAAAGCCAGGATTAGTAACAGAAGCTCATGGAGGAATACTTTTCATAGATGAAATTGGAGAGTTAGATTCTACATTACAAAATAAGTTATTAAAAGTTTTAGAAGATAAAAAAGTAGAATTTTCATCAGCTTATTATGATCCAGATGATGAAACAGTTCCTAAATATATAAAATATTTATTTGATAATGGTGCTCCAGCAGACTTTGTTTTAATAGGAGCAACTACAAGAGAACCAAAAGATATTAATCCAGCATTAAGATCTAGATGTACAGAAGTATATTTTGAGCCACTTACATCAATGGATATAGTTAAGATTATTGAAGAGTCTAGTAAGAAGTTAGATGTAAGACTTGAAGATGGTGTAGCAGAAGAAATTTCAAAATACACTATTGAAGGTAGAAAAGCTATTAATATATTATCTGATGTATATTCTAGTGTAGTATATAAAAACAAAGGAATTAGAGATGGATTAGTAATAACATTAAAAGATATAGAAGAGGTAATATCTATAAACAGATTAACACCTTATGACCATATAGAGGAATTAAATCAAGGTGAAGTAGGAAAAGTTTATGGACTTGGAGTATCTGGTTATATGGGTTCTACTATAGAAATAGAAGCTGTTACATTTAAGTCTAATGAAAAAGGAAAAGGAAAAATACGATTTAATGAAACTGCTGGATCTATGGCTAAAGACTCAGTGTTTAATGCAACATCTGTTATAAGAAAAGTTTGTGGTGTAGATTTAAGTGATTATGATGTACATGTAAATATTGTTGGTGGTGGAAATATAGATGGACCATCAGCAGGAGCAGCAATAACATTGGCTATAATATCATCTATTACAAACAAAGAGATTAGAGGAGATGTAGCGATAACAGGGGAAATATCACTTAGAGGTAAAGTTAAACCTGTTGGTGGAGTATTTGAAAAAATTTATGGAGCTAGACGAAGAGGTATAAAAAAGGTATTAATACCTAAAGAAAATATTAAAGATGTTCCATATGAGTTAAGTGGTATAGAAGTAATATCAGTAGATACAATAGAAGATGTAATTAAAGAAGCGTTAAGACACTAGGGGTGATAATATGGAAGAAACAGTTAGAGTTCTCCCGCAAAATATAGATGCAGAGATGTCTGTATTAGGTGCTATGATGGATGATAAAACAGTTATAGCAGAAGCAGGGGAAGAATTATCTCCTGAAGACTTTTATAAAGAAGCGCATAAAATAATTTTTTCAGCTATTATGGAATTATTTATGAAAGATATTCCTGTTGATGAAATAACTTTAATTGAGAATCTAAGATCAGCTGGTAAGTTGGAGGCAGTAGGTGGAATATCATATATTGCTTCTCTTACAAGTATGTTGGCTACAACAATGAATGTAGACTCATATATAAAAATTGTAAAAGATAAAGCAATACTTAGAAGACTTATTAGATCTGCTAATGAAATAATTGAAGAAAGTTATACTAAGCAGAATGAAGTAGATGAAGTTATGGATAGAGCTGAAAAGAAAATTTTTGATATATCTGAAAATAAGGTTAAAAGTGACTTTGAAAGAGTATCTTCAGTTTTATCTAGAAGTATAGAACAGTTAGAGCAAGTTTTTAATAATAAAAGTGATGTTACTGGAATAGAAACACCATTTATCGATTTAAACTCAAAAACATCAGGATTTCAAAAAGGTGATATGGTTCTTATAGCTGCAAGACCATCTATGGGGAAGACAACTTTTGCATTAAACCTTGCTCAACATGCGGCACTTAGATGCGGAAAAAGTGTAGTAATATTCTCTTTAGAAATGTCAAAGGAACAGTTAGTTCAGAAACTTCTTTGTGCAGAGGCAAATATAAGTATGGTGTCTTTCAGAAATGGTGATTTAAAGGATTCTGATTGGGATAACATAGTTAGATCAGCAGGACCACTTGGGGCATCTAAGATTTTCATTGATGATACTCCAGGGGTTACTGTTATGGAGATGAGATCTAAGTGTAGAAGAATTAAGTTAGAACATGGTATAGATATGATATTAATAGATTATCTTCAACTTATGAGCGGTAGTGGTAGTGAAAGTAGACAACAAGAAGTATCAGAAATTTCACGTTCTATAAAAGCTTTAGCAAAGGAAATGGAATGTCCTGTTATTGCATTATCACAGTTATCTCGTGCTCCAGAGCAAAGGGCAGATCATAGACCAATGTTATCGGATCTTAGAGAATCTGGATCTATAGAGCAGGATGCTGACGTTGTTATGTTTCTTTATAGAGATGAATATTATAATAAAGAATCAGACGAAAAAAATATAGCAGAATGTATAATAGCTAAACAGAGAAATGGTCCAACAGGAACAGTTAAAATGATGTTCCTTGGAGAATATTCTAAATTTACTAATGCAGATTTGAATAGAGAATTATAAAAAAGTTATCCACAGGAGAAGATATATAAATGACCTGTGGATATCTTTATAAAAAATTTTAAAAATTAAGTTGTGGATAACTTTTAAGTTTTATGTTGTGGATAACTATGAAAGGTTAAATTGTGGATAACTTTTAGAGAGGTGAAATAAGTGGGAAATAGGTTTGAAAGAAATCATAAAGTTGCATATGGGGAGACTAGCAAAAATGGGGAAGCTTTTATCAGTGAGATTGTAAATTATATGGTAGAGACATCTATTAATCATGGAGAAAGTTTAGGAATTGGTGTGGAGTATCAAAAGAGTAAAGGCGAAGCATGGATATTATGTAGATGGGATATAACATTTAACGAAATGCCTAAATTTTATGAAGATATAAAAGTTACAACTGAATGTATGGGAGCTAATAAATTTTATGCTTATAGAAAATTTCATATATATAGGGATGAACAATGTATAGTAGATGCTAAGAGTCAGTGGATATACTTAGATATAGAGAAAAGAAAAGCAAAGAGAATTACAGAAGAAAGTATTGAAAAATTTGATGTTGAGGGAAAAGAAACATTATCTTTTGATAAGTTATTAAAAGGTAAAGAAGAGATAAGCTCAAGGTTATTTACAGTAAGATATAGAGATATTGATATGAATGACCATGTTAATAATACTAAATATGTCTGTTGGGCAATAGAGACTGTAGAACCTGATTTTATTACAAATCATAGAATAAAAAATTTAAAAGTAGTATATAAAAAAGAAACTACATATAAAGATGTTGTGACATCTAAGATATATTCTACAGAAAAAGATAATGTATTATTACATAAGATATTTTCTAATGAAGGAGTAGAATTAGCAGTTTTACAAAGTACATGGGATAAAATTAAATAGTTAAAATAATAAGGCCTGTTGCGCAATAAATTAATTTTGAGCAACAGGTCCTTTTTTATATCAATAATTATAAATCATCAACTAAAACAGCAGCTTTTGCATATGCTGTAGATTTAGCTTCAAAGAAATCTGTCTTTACAGAATTAGCGTTAGATAAATGATCTACCCATGGTGCTGGGTTAGTATCTATATTATATACAGGATCAAGACCAATGCCTTTTAATCTTAAATCACCAAGATATTTTATATATTGATCTATTAATTTTTCATTAATTCCTTGAATGTTATTTCCGATAACATATTTTCCCCATTCAATTTCATTTTCTACTCCTGTTTTAAGCATTTCAGTTAATTCATTTTTTAGTTTATCAGTGAAAAGTTCTGGCTCCTCTATTTTAAGTTCATTTATTATGTTTCTAAATAACCATAAATGTGTATTTTCATCTCTATTAATATAGCGTATTTCTTGAGATGAACCAGACATTTTTCCATTACGTTCTAAGTTATAGAAAAACATAAATCCAGAATAGAAGTAAATTCCCTCTAAAATATAGTTAGCCATAATTGTTCTAAGTAAATTTTTATGAGTAGGCTCATCTAAAAATTTATTATATTGATCACCTATGAATTTATTTCTATTTAATAGTATAGGGTCATCTTTCCATTGATATAAAATTTCATTTCTTTTTTCAGGAGAACAAATAGTATCTAACATATAAGAATAACTTTGAGAGTGAATAGCTTCTTGATAAGCTTGAATAGTTAAGCATAAATTAACTTCAGAAGCAGTTATATAATTACTTATGTTCCCTAAGTTAGCTGTTTGAATACTATCTAAAAATATTAAGAAAGATAATATTTTATCATATGCAGTTCTTTCACTATCTGAAAGAGTTTGATATTGCTTTAAGTCACCAGCTAAGTTGATTTCTTCTGGAATCCAGAAATTATTCATCGCTTGTCTATACCAATCAGATACCCAAGTATATTTCATATTGTTAAAATCATTTAAGTTTGTTGTATTACCATTTATCATTCTTTTTTTTGCAGTTTCTGTATCGCCTTGTTCGTTAAATAAAGGTCTTCTGTTTAATGTTGACATAATAAAATCTCTCCTTACATTAATAGAGAAAGAAATTCTGCTTTATGCAGAACAACTTTCACATTCTTCAACTTCTAATGATTTAGAACGTACATAATATATACTCTTCATTCCACTTTTACATGCTTCTATATATAAGTTCATAATTTGTCTCATAGTATATTTTGTTGTTATATAAAGATTAAAAGATTGCCCTTGGTCTATATGACGTTGACGAATTCCATTTGCTTTTATTGACCAAATTTGGCTAACATCATAAGCTGATGTATAGTACCAGAAGGTATCTTCATTAAGATTTGGAGCAGTCTTTGGAATTATAGATCCTTTCTTCTCCTCTAAGAAAAATCTATTCATTATAGGATCAATTCCTTCAGAAGTACCAGCTATAGTTGCTGTTGAACCATTTGGAGCCACTGCTAGTAAATATCCATTTCTTATACCGTATTTAGAAACTTCCTCTTTTAGTGAGGTCCATCTTTCATCATTATAATCTCTTAACTCGAAATATTTTCCTGTATCCCAATCAGATCCTTCAAAGTAAGGATATGCTCCTTTTTCTTTAGCAATTTTTAAACTTGCTGATATTGCAAAATAATTAATGTCCTCGTATACTTTGTCAACGAAATTTAAGTGTTTATTACCTTGCCAAGATATAGAGTTGTTAGCTAACATATGATGATATCCAGATGTACCTAATCCTACTGATCTATATCTTTTATTAGTAATTTCCGCAAATGGTACAGAATAATAATTAAGGTCGATAACATTATCCATAGCTCTTATTTGAGTTTCTACGACATATTCAAGTTCAGATTTATTTGTTACATCTATATTTCCAAGAACTAATGAAGATAAATTACAAACCACGAAGTCGCCAGATTTAGTTTTTTCTACTACGATAGTATCTCCATTATCATCTACAATTTCATGCTGTTGTATCTCCATACCGCTCATATTTTGCATTATCTCTGTACAAAGGTTTGATGAGTATATCATTCCTTTATGTTTATTAGGGTTCATTTTATTTACTGTATCACGGTAAAATGTAAATGGCGTTCCAGTTTCTGCAGCAGATTTAATAATAAGTCTTACTATATCTTTTACTGACATTTCTCTTTTTTCTATTCTAGAATCATTTACACAATCATAGTAACGCTCTTCCCATTCTTCACCATAAAAATCGCAAAGGTCATATCCTTTTACTGTACGAATTTCATGAGGACACATCATATACCATGTTGCATCGATATCTTTTTCAGCAAGTTTCCAGAATAAATCAGGATAACATAAGCCAGGGAAGACATCATGAGCTTTCTTTCTATCGTCTCCATTATTAGTTCTAAGTTGAAGAAATTCAGGAAGATCTTTATGCCAAGCATCTAACCATACAGCCACAGATCCATTTCTCACCCCTAATTGGTCTACTGCTATAGCTGTATCATTAAAAAGTTTTACCCAAGGAATAACTCCGCCAGAAGCTCCTTTAAAGCCTCTTATACTAGCGCCTAGAGATCTAACCTTACCAAAGTATATACCCATTCCGCCACCTAATTTTGAAACTTTAGCAAAGTTATCTAAGCTCTTATAGATTCCAGCTAGAGAGTCATCAACTGTATCTATAAAGCAAGAAGAAAGCTGATAAAACGGTTTTCTTGCATTAGACATTGTTGGAGTAGCCATAGTTGCTTTAAGAGAACTTAAAACATCATAGAATCTTTTAGCCCAAAATAAACGATTTTCTTTTTTTTCAGGTAATGCTAGATGAAGAGCTATTCCCATAAACATTTGTTGTGGAAGTTCTAATAAAGTATTATCATAGTCTCTTATTAGATATCTACTTGCAAGAAGAGATATACCACTGTATGTAAATAAGAAATCTCTTTCTGGTTTAAGTTCTAATTCTAATTCTCTTATATCTTCCTTTGTATAATTATCTAAAATATATTTACCATATAACCCTTTATTAGTTAAATTGACGATTAAATCATATAAATCTCCATAAGGTTCATCAGTATTTCTAACTTTCTTAATTGATTCATATAAGTCGTAAATATATAATTTTGCTGATGCATATTGCCAAAGGGGAAAATCTTCAGAAGTCATTTCTAGTGAAGATTGAATTAGTGCATTAGTTATTTCTTTATCTGTCATTGATGGTCTTAATATAAGATCAAGAGCAGATAATAATTTATCTTCAGTATAAGCATCATTAATCTTCTGTATTTCTGAAGTAGCAAATTTACAAAGTTCAGTTAAGTTCATTTATAGTATACCTCCCGTAATAGCATATATTGTACATGATAAATAAAAACACACAACATATTGTACATATATTATAAGGATAATAATTGTTAATAGACAAGCATAATTACTTGGAATTATAGTAATTATGCTTTAATTATCATGAGAATAGTCTATTTTATAATAATTCTCTTAAAAATATCAAGTCATTATTAGTATTCGAAATGATATGTATATATATTTATAAGAAATTTATATTTTTTAGAGTATAATATATAATTAGAACATATATTTAGAAGATGGAGAATATAATTATGAAAATTTTAATGTTTGATACGGAGACAACAGGGTTAAGGCCAGGTCAGATATGTCAGCTTAGTTATATCGTTATAGATAACTCTATAAAACCATATAAAGTATATGGTAAAAACTTTTTCTTTTCTGTAGATTTTATGGAGGAAAGTGCAGAACAGATACATGGATTTTCAAAAGAACTTTTAGAAGAACTTTCAGGTGGAATAACTTTTGGAGAATGTTATCATGAATTCATTGAAGATTTTATGAATAGTGATATTATTTCAGGTCATAATGTAATGTTTGATATTAAATTCATTAAAGAAGAGTTTAAAAGAGTAGGAATAGAATTTACTCCTAATATAGAATTTTGTACAATGAAGTATTATAAAAATATATGTAATATTATTTCAAGACAAGGGGATATAAAAAATCCTAAATTATCAGAGTTGATGGATTTCTTAGATATATCAGAGGAAGATATTGAAAATACATCAATGAAATTATTTGGAGATACAAGATCATTTCATGATGCTAGATTTGATACAACTGCCGTTTATATGGCATTAATAGACGGAATTAGAAAGGGATATATACCACCTAAATATTTTTCGTCTATGTGTAAATAAAAAAGTCCTTTTAAAAAGGACTTTTTTATTTGTTCATCACTACTTCTTGAATGGTTACATTAATATTTTTTAGTAAGTCAAATTCATAAGGTTTTTCTAATCTGATTTTTTTATTTTTATCATAAAGAATTTTTAAGATAGGACGATCAGCAAAACCAGGATTTTGCTTTATAACATATCCTTCTAGTTCGTTAGAAAGTCGTACATAACATCCTATTGGATATATTGAAAAGGTCTCTTTAAAAATATCTACTATTTTTGGATCAAATAAAATACCTCTATTAGCTAAGATAAATTCATAAGCTTCATTTGCATTAAACTTCTCTCTATAACAGCGATTTGAAGATATAGCTGTAAATACGTCGCAAAGAGCTAGTATTCGACCAAATTCAGAAATATTGTTTCCTGACAGACCATTTGGATATCCAGAGCCATCATAATGTTCATGATGTTGAGAGGCACCATCAATAACTTCTTTTGAAAATATATTAGTGCTGTTTAAAATTTTATTAGTCTTTTCGGCATGTGTTTGCATTATTTTATATTCTGATGATGTTAGTCTTCCAGGTTTGTTTAGGATATTATTAGGTATATCTAATTTTCCTATATCGTGGAGAAATCCTGCTAACCCTAAATCTTTAACTTGATTTTTTGAGTATCCCATTGCCGTACCAAGGTACATTGCCATTATCCCTGTATCGACACAATGAAGATATGTATAATTATCAAATTGTTGAACTTGAAAAAGTGTAGTAGTTATTTCAGGACTATAAAAGATATGTTCAGATAATTCATCTACTATATTTATAAGATAATCTTCATTTGTTTGGTCACAAGATAATATGGAAGTAAATATCTCGGGTAGGTGATCAATAGCTTTATTTTTTAAATCCTCCATAATCTTATCTTTAGGAACAGCGTAAGGATCATTAGCTAATATAAAAACGAAGAAAATATTATTGCTTTCGAGTAATGATATAAGTTTTGTTGTTATTGTAGTCCCGGCATTGATAAGTAATGAACCAGAGGTATTAAAAATAGTTTTAGCTAAAATTTCACCTCCTTTTAAATTTTTAACAAAAATCATTTCCATAGAAAAGCCTCCTAAAGTGAAAAATAAAATTATTTTTTAGATATAATAATTTTTAAGTATATACAAAATGATATTAAAGCAGATAGTATCGCTATATAAAGAATAATTATTGATAGTTGTTTAGAAAGTAATAAAGATAATATGCCTATGAAAAACAAAACAGTAGTAGATTTCCCAAATATATTTGAAGGAACTATAATGTTGCGTTTATACAAAAATAGTCCACCTAATATCATAGTTACTTCTTTAAGTATAACTATAGTCAATATAAAAGTTGGAATAAATCCTTTAATGTATAAAGCAAATAAAACTGCTAATAAAGTAAGCTTATCAGCAAATGGATCAGCTACTGTACCAAACTTAGTTATTTTGTTATACTTACGAGCAATGTACCCATCTAATATATCTGTAATACCAGAAGTTATAAATATTATCATAGATATTACGAAACTATGTGGTGAATTACTGAAAAACACCAATATAAATAATGGAATTAAGCATAGGCGAATGGTAGTTAATATATTAGGAATATTCAATAATCATCACCACCTAACTTTTACTATAATACCAGTATAGCACAAATTAGACATTAGAAGAATATACGAACAAATTTTAACTTTGAGTAATAAATGTTCAAAAAAATAGCCTAAAATATTAAATATATGATATAGTAATATATGTGGCAATTGATGAAGAAATCATTACCATATATGACATCTAGTTTGAAATGTTTAAAATTAAATTCTAATTTGATTTATGTCAAACCGAATATTAGGGTTGCATATCATTTAGTTCATAAAACAAAAATGAAAGTGAGGAATTGTGATGTCAGCATTTGTTGTATTAGGATCCCAATGGGGAGATGAAGGAAAAGGAAAAATGACTGATTATCTTGCAGAAGGTGCAGATGTTGTTGTTAGGTATCAGGGTGGTAATAATGCAGGTCATACTGTTGAGGTAGGAGATAAAAAATATAAATTGCATCTAATACCATCAGGAATTTTATATAAGGATAAGTTAAATGTAATAGGTAATGGGGTTGTATTAGATCCAGAAAGCATTTTTGGTGAAATAGATTATTTAATAGGTGAAGGTGTGGAAGTTACACCTGAAAATTTAGTTATATCAGATAGAGCTCATGTTATAATGCCATATCATAAAATATTAGATGGTGCAAGTGAGAAATTTAGAGGCGACAATAAAATAGGTACAACTAAAAAAGGAATAGGTCCTTGTTATACTGATAAAGCAGAAAGATGTGGTATAAGAGTATGTGATCTTATAGATAATGAAGTTTTTGCTGAAAAGTTAAAGTATAACGTTGAAATAAAAAATGCAATATTAACTAAGGTATATGGATTAGATCCTGTAAATTATGATGAAATATTAGAAAAATATACAGCATTAGCTGATAGAATAAGACCATTTGTAAAAGATACTTCTGTTATAGTTTATAATGAAATGAAAAACAAAAAGGTTTTATTTGAAGGAGCACAAGGTAACTTATTAGATATTGACTATGGAACTTATCCATATGTTACATCATCTAATACAACAGCTGGTGGAGTATCAGCGGGTATAGGTATCGGGCCAACATTTATTGATGGTGCAGTTGGAATAGCTAAAGCATATACAACAAGAGTTGGAGAAGGTCCATTCCCAACAGAATTATTAGATGAATTAGGAGACGCTATCAGAGAAAAAGGTTTTGAATACGGAACAACTACAGGTAGACCAAGAAGATGTGGTTGGCTTGATGCTGTTATATTAAAACAAGCAGTTAGAGTATCAGGATTAACTTCATTTGCAGTGACTAAGATTGATACTTTAGCAGGACTTGAAAAGTTAAAAATATGTGTTGGATATAAATTAGATGGAAAAGTTATAGATTATCATCCAGCATCATTAAAAGATTTAGCTAAATGTGAACCAATATATGAAGAATTTGATGGATGGGATGAATCAATTGCAGATGCAAGAAGTTACGAAGAAATCCCTGAAACAGCTAAGATATATCTAAAGAAAATAGAGGAATATACAGGAGCTAGAATTTCTATTGTTTCTGTAGGTCCAAAGAGAGATCAAACTATAAAAATAGGAAAACTATAAAATGAGAAGGGCTATGACACAATGGAGATTTATTGTGTCATAGCCTTTATTTTAAATCTCAATGGTTGCTTAAGATATAATTGCTGTCAGCAGGACTATAATATTTTCACCACAGGTGAAAATTAACCTTAATTGTGAATTGCGCTTTGTGAATTGAATTAATTATTTTTATTATTGTTATATTATATAATAAAAGGTATTATACTAATGTATATATCCGACTATTATGATATAATATAAACAATTTAAAGATAAGAAAGAGGGTAGTAAGATGATTAACAAAGATATGACAATTGGAGAAATTATAAGACTTAAGCCAGAAGCTGCAGAAGTTTTAATGAACTTTGGATTTGGATGTGTTGGATGTCCTGCATCTCAAATGGAAACATTAGAACAAGGTGCTCAAGTACATGGTGTAGACGTAGAAGTTTTAGTAGAAGCATTAAATAAATAGTTTGTAAAAAAATCCTACATATATAATATGTAGGATTTTTTATGATTTTGATGCATTAAGACCAGCAACATAACCGGAGCTCCAAGCCCATTGAAGGTTAAAACCTCCGCAATCTCCATCTACATCTAATAATTCACCAGAGAAAAATAGATTTTTAATTTTTTTGGACTCTAATGTTTCATCATTAACTTCATTTGTATTAATGCCGCCGGCAGTTATTTGTGCATTAGTAAATGTGTAATAACCAATTACATCAAAAGACCAAGTCTTTAAGTTGTTCAATATTGTATCACGTTCTTGCCATGTTAATTCATAGCAAGGTTTATGAATATTATCAACATTACATGCCTTTAAAAAGATAGGAAGTAATTTTTTATTTATCACACCTATAAAATTATCAAAAATAGATCTGTATGAGAATAATCCATATCTATTTTCAAGAAATTCTTGTAAGTTATTTTTTTCAAGGTCTTTAAAGAAATCTATAGAAATAGAGACTTTTTTATTTTCAGCTAATGCAAAATTTGCAATACGAGAAATCTGAAATATTGGAGGTCCAGATATACCATAATCGGTGAACAATAATTCACCACTTTCTGTTTTAATTTTTTTATCATTAACATATATAGATACAGAACCTAAAATTTTGACACCACTTAGACCTTTTAAATTAGGAAAATCTAATTTTAATTGCACTAATGATGGTTGTAATGATGTTATTGAGTGACCGAGTTTTTTACAAAGATCATATCCAGATCCATCTGATCCTGTTTTAGGATATGTTTTTCCACCTGTAGACATAATTAATTTATTACAAGTAAAGTGTTCAATTTCCCCAGAACAGTTTATGTTAAAAATAGAAGACTTTTTAGATATATTTTTTACTTTACTGTTATAGTGTATAGGTATATCAAGATCTTCTAATGTAAGTTTTAATATATCTACTACTGAAGAAGCTTGAAGAGAAAGGGGGAAAAATTTATTTCCTTCTCCTTCAGGATTAAATATAGGAAGTCCTAAAGAGAAAAATAGATCTTTAGTAAATTCTAATCCATATTTATTTATAATTTTATTAGGGAAACCATTATTTTCGCTATGATATCTGCTTATATCAATTTTTTTATTAGTTATATTGCATCTACCATTACCAGTAGTTAATATTTTTTTACCAATTCTATCAGTGCCTTCTATTATCGCAACGGTTTTTCCGCTATTTTTAGCAGTTATAGCAGCTATTATACCAGAAGCTCCCGCACCGACTACTAGAATATCATAATGCATAGAATCTCCTCCATTCTAGTTAATATAATAAACTATTTTTTATAAATATTAAATGTTATTAATTAGGGAAATACTAAAATCCTATTAATATATATGATAAAACTATATAATGGAAATAGGGATAAAATTATAATTATGGGGTGATATAATGTTCAAAATTTTTGCAGTGTCAGATTCTATTGGAGAGACAGCAGAGCAAGTGGCACATGCTACAGCAAGCCAATTTTCTTCAGAAATAGAAATTGAAAGAGTTCCTTATATAAAAACAATAAAAGACGTAAATGATTTTATAGATAGGATTAAGGAAGAAAAATGTATAGTAGTATCAACAGTAGTTTTAGTAGAAATAAGAGAGTACTTAGTACAGAGATGTACAGATTTTGGGATATTCATAATAAATATTTTAGGTCCATGTATAGCAACTGTATCTAGAATGATTAATGAGATACCAGAAAATAAACCAGGAGCTGTATGGGATATGGATGAGGCGTATAATAAACGAATTGAAGCTATGGAGTTTGCTATGAGATATGATGATTCTAGAGATAATTCTGGTATAAAATTTGCTGATGTAGTACTTATAGGGCTATCTAGAACATCAAAGACACCTTTATGTATGTACTTAGCGAATAAAGGGATAAAAGCTTTAAATGTACCACTGATGCCAGAGATAGGAATACCTGATGAATTAAAAAAGATTGATAAAAAGAAAATTATAGGGTTAACAATAAATCCAATGCAGCTTATAGATATAAGAAAGCATAGACTTGATAAATTTTCCAATTTATCTTCAGGAGTTCAATATGCAAATGCAGAAAGAGTATTAGAGGAGTTAGAATTTGCAGATAGCATCATGAAGAAGATAGGATGTAATATTATAGATGTTACAACTAGAGCAATAGAGGATACTGCATTGATAATTATGGATCAATTAGGAATAAAAAAATAAGAAGTAGGATCAAAATTTTAGGAGGCTGTTACAATAACAAAAGAAAATTTGTAAGCGAGGCCTCTTTTTTTATTCACAATTCACAATTATCAATTAAGGTGGAAATTCCTATAGAATTTCTTGAATTATAAGAGTAGTGTCATTAATTTATTATGGAGACTTATTTTATAATTAGAATTGATATTATAATGTTGTTTTACAGAGGGAGCTAATGAAAGTTGAACTTTCATGTAGCTTAATATATATCTGTATAGAATCAAGATATATTTAATTGCATATTAGCATCTGTTCTAGTTAAGTAGTGGCAAAATTCAGGTCACAAGTAGTTTTATGTTTTATAGTTTAATAACAACACTTTAGTATAATAGTTTTGTATATAAAAATACTTAATATCTAATTAATTACTATATTATACAAAGAATTTTATATACCATATTTAATGTGTAAAAACATAAGTTATATGAAAATTTTAAATTTCATTGTTAACTCAGTCTACATTCGCTGTCCGCAAGACTATAATACTTTCCCCATAGGGGAAAATTAACATTAATTGTGCCTTGTAAATTATATAAATATAAATTTATATAATTTATTCGTCGATAGTATCTTTTAAAAAAATAAATTAATAGATTTTAGTAGTTTACTGTATTATAAAACATGTGATTTGATAGAAATTTTTGCGGATAAAATACAGTATGATAAAAAATTTTATATAAATAAATTCAGAATTTATTCTAATAAAAGCAAAATTATTAGTAATAAATTTTTTTTATGTGATAATAATAATATATATATTGTCAATACAACTTTAATAGAATAGTAGAGTAAAATGAAGAAAATAAGAGATAAAATATTATGACAAAATAATACAATATATTTTAAAAAGATTTAAAATATAACTAAGAATTTTATTTTAAAAAAAAATAAAAAATTATGTTGACACATTTCATTATTCATTGTATTATATATCTTGTCGGCGCGGTAAGCAGTGCCGAAACGAAGAAATATGGTAAGTAATATGGCCCGTTGGTCAAGCGGTCAAGACACCACCCTTTCACGGTGGTAACAGGGGTTCGATTCCCCTACGGGTCACCATTGTATGGGAGCATAGCTCAGCTGGGAGAGCATCTGCCTTACAAGCAGAGGGTCACAGGTTCGAGCCCTGTTGTTCCCACCATACATGGCTCAGTAGCTCAGTTGGTTAGAGTGCCAGCCTGTCACGCTGGAAGTCGAGGGTTCGAGCCCCTTCTGAGTCGCCATATTTCCGGCCCGTTGGTCAAGCGGTCAAGACACCACCCTTTCACGGTGGTAACAGGGGTTCGATTCCCCTACGGGTCACCATTATGGGAGCATAGCTCAGCTGGGAGAGCATCTGCCTTACAAGCAGAGGGTCACAGGTTCGAGCCCTGTTGTTCCCACCATATTTGGCTCAGTAGCTCAGTTGGTTAGAGTGCCAGCCTGTCACGCTGGAAGTCGAGGGTTCGAGCCCCTTCTGAGTCGCCATTGTCCGCTGGCATGGCTCAATTGGTAGAGCAGCTGACTTGTAATCAGCAGGTTACGGGTTCAAGTCCTGTTGCCAGCACCAAAAAATCTTGAGAGTTTTCTCAAGATTTTTTTTTATTGTATAAAAATAAAAACTTATAGAATTATCTATAAGTTTTTTCGCTTTAAATTTAATTTTACTCTTAAATCTTCTCCATAAAATTTAAAGAGCTGAAAATCTCCCATTAATCGTGATGTAATTCTATCTGAATAGGCATTTGCAATTTCAGATAATGATAAGTTAGTGTTTATTAACATTTTATTTTTCGATAATAATCTTTTATTTAATAAATTAAATAATTCTGTTGTAGTGAAATCATTAGAACCTTCAGAGCCTAAATCATCTATAATTAATAAATCACAATTAAAAATGAGATCATGTAAATCAGGAGTTTTATTAAATCTAATTTCACGTAAATCTTCAATGATATCAGATGCAGTTCGGTATACTACTAAAAATCCCTTATCTAATAATTCCTTAGCTATACATTGAGACATAAAACTTTTTCCTGTACCAGGTCTTCCGTAAAATAGAAGGTTATCATTTGTAGATTCAAAGTTATTAATATAAGAAGTAACTTTTTCTAATATATCTTGCATATTACTTTGAGGACTTCTATTTGATTCAGAAGATGGTTTATTGGAGAAATACTGTAATTTAAAGTTTTTAAAATTACCATCTGATAATAAAGATTTAATATTTGATTTTTCATAATAAAGTTTAGTTAGATATTTTTTAAAGCAGGTACATCTTGTAGTTCCTATAAATCCAGTATCTTTGCATTTGTTACAATGATATTTTGGTTCAAGAAAATCTGCTGGATATCCATTTTGAACAAGAAGTTCATATTTTTTTTCTCTAAGCGATAAAATCTTTTGCTTTATATTATTTATTTCATTTATTTTATTATTGTCATTACTTATAGTAAGGTTAACTAGAGCAATTGATAACTTTGAAATTTCTCTTTCATAATTTGAATAAGAAGGAATAGTAGAGTATATCAATTTTTTTCTATCACGCATATCACGTGAATTCTCTTCTTGTAATCGCTCATAAGTTTTATATACTTCTCCAGTAAATTTATTAATCATTATCATCCCATCCTAATAATTTTTTTTCTAGATCATCATAATCATAGTCATGTGATTCAAAGTTAAAGAATTTAGATTTAGGTTTTTCAAAGTTATGTTTATTAGCTTTTTTAATAGTAGTTTTTGCATCTATATCCTTTAGTGAGCGTAAATTTTCTTTATTCCAATTGTTCAATATAGCATCTATATATTTATAATCAGCTTTATTTATATTTTTAAAACAAATATCGCATGCTTTAAATATAACTTCTAGAGGCATATTATATTTAAATAACCATTTATCAAACATTTCCTCTTGAGGTTTCATAACTTCTCCCTCGGAAACCCCTAAATATTTGAGAATTTTTCTTATAGATGACCATTTATCTTCGCTTTTCTTTATATATTCTTGAACTTTTTCAGCAGAATCTATTTCTTGGTTTTTCCATGAAATAGCTACTTTTTCTATGTATCTCCAATCTGTCTTTTTTTTGCTTACGCAGTATTGAATTAAAAGTAAAATCATTTCAGGAGAAAATCCAAAAGACTTTTGCCAAGAAAGATAGTTTTGCATCTCAGCAGATGAAAGAGGTCTACCAAGAAGGGATTCTATATCTTCGAGCATCCCCCTAGTAGAGTCAGATTTCATTTCTGAAAGTAAATTTACTTCCTTTGTTGTTATATTATTTTTGTCTAAATCTATAAATTCAATTTCAAAGTTGTCAAAATTATCTATTTTTATTTTATTTATTACACCTTCATCATGCCAGTATTGCCAAGCATTCATTACATCGGATTCCAATAGATGTAGGGAAGATGCTAAAAGTGAGGAATTTATACCTAATTCCCCAGAATGATATAATCTTAATCCCATTATGTATACTTTAATAAATTCTCCACGAGCCATAGGCATGTATTTGTCAATAAATGTATTGGATAATGGGGTGAAAGAAGGTGTTTTTCTAGTAAATTTAAAAGTTGACATTAAATCCGTTCCTTTCAGTTATCATAATAGTTTAATTATAACAAAAATATTGTGGAATAAAAAAAAATATTTGGGCAATAGTATTAAAATGTGAAAGGAGTGCTAACTATTAGTATGAATAAAAAAGTAAAAATTATTAGTTTAGTTTTTAGCATAATTTTAGTTTCGGTAGTATTTCTTAGGGAAATAAGAGTAGTATATGGGGAAGATGATACGAAGCATGGAGTATTGGTGAATATAGATGGTATTGATAGAATAGTATTTGAAAATAAAGAAGATATAGATATATATTTAAATAAAGTTAAAGAAATATATATGGAAAGACATAATGACTTAACAAATATTGAGATTAGGAGTAATATTGTATATAAAGAAGGGGATTTCTTTATATCAGAATTTAGTACTCCTAGCGATTATGCTAGGTATACTATGGATACTGAAGAAAATATATTACAGATCTATTCACAATCGAAGAGTTGTGGCACAGAAGGTGAGGAAGTTTCACTTCCTACTAGGGGAGTAATAACATCATCTTTTGGAAGTAGAAGTGATCCATTCAATGGAAGTGAATCTTTTCATAAGGGAATAGATATTGGAGCACCAATGAATTCATCTATATATAGTCCTGTTGAGGGAAAAGTTATATTGAGTGGATGGGTAAGTGGATATGGAAATACTTTGATAATAGCTGCAGGCGATATGGAAGTATTATTTGGTCATTGTAATGAACTACTTTTAAAGAGTGGAGATACTGTTTGCGTAGGTCAGGAGATAGCTAGAGTTGGAAGTACAGGAAATTCTACAGGTCCACATTTACATTTAGAAGTAAAAGAAAATGGAAATATAATAAGTCCTAGTGACTTATTAAAATAATATTAATTTGGGGGATGTTTATGAAAGGTGAAATTTTATGTATAGGGACAGAATTGTTGTTGGGAGATATAGTAAATACAAATGCTCAATTCTTGTCTAGAGAATTAGCCTCACTAGGAGTAAATATATACAATCAAACGGTGGTAGGAGATAATGCAGATAGATTAATGGATGCTTTGAATATAGCATTTTCTAGATCAAATATAGTATTTACTTCTGGGGGACTTGGTCCTACAAAAGATGATTTAACAAAAGAAACTATAGCTAAATTTTTCGACAGAAAGTTAGTTTATGATGAAATAGCATATAAAAATATAGAAAAAATAATGAAAAAGAAAAATATGGAGGTAAGTGAATCTAATAAAAAACAAGCTTATATTCCAGAAGGAGCAATACCTTTATATAATGATAATGGTACAGCTCCAGGCGTTATCGTTAGCTCAGAGGATAAAACTATTGTTATGTTACCAGGACCACCTAAGGAATTAATACCTATGTTTAAAAGTAAGGTAGTACCATATATAAAAAATAAGGTTAAAAACGTATTAGTATCAAAAGAAATAAAAATATATGGTATAGGAGAATCATTGGCAGCAGATAAGATATGTAACTTATTAAGTGGAGATAACCCTACAGTAGCTCCTTATGCAAAAGAAGATGGAGTATTATTAAGAATAACTGCTAGTGGGAAAGATGAAGGTCATTGCAAAAATTTAATAAGTCCAGTAGAGAGTGAAATAAAAAATATTTTTAAAGAATATGTGTATGGTGAAGATGATGATACTTTAGAAAAAGTAGTAGTAGAAAGGTTAATAGATCTTAAGAAGACTATAGCCACTGCTGAATCTTGTACTGGAGGACTTGTGGCAGCAACGCTAGTTAATTATCCAGGTGTATCTGAAGTATTTATGCAAGGAGTAGTTAGTTATTCAAATGAAGCAAAAATGCAAAGATTAGGAGTAAATAAAGAAACATTAGATAAGTTTGGGGCTGTAAGTAAAGAAGTTGCAATGGAAATGGCAGAGGGAATCGCAAAGACAGCTGGTACTAATGTTGGAGTGTCATCTACAGGTATAGCTGGACCAGGTGGAGGAAGTGAAGATAAACCAGTAGGATTAGTATATATAGGATTTTATATAGATGGAGATATATCATATAAAGAATTAAATTTATCAGGTAATAGAGAAAATATAAGACATAAGGCTGTTTTAGAGATATTAAATGAACTTAGATTAAAATTAAGAAAATGTTAACAAAATTAAAGTCAAGCAATGGTAAAATACTGTTGGTTGGCTTTTTTAATAAGAATATCATATTTTTAACATAAACAGAAATTTTTATTTTTAGTTGACTAAATAGTGAATGTTAAATATACTTTGATTATTGGAATAATATTTTGATATTCAAAACAAACTGTAACTAAATGAAAAAAATATAATTATATAGGTGGTAACAATGGATAAATCATTATCAATGATAAATGAGATTTTAGTAGATATATTTAAAAATATTTTATCTATTCAACATGAATATGTAGTGACTAGAGGAGAGATAAATGTAAAAAATTTATCATATACAGAGATGCACACAATATCAGCGATAGGCGAGGATAGTAGTAAATCTATGTCAGAGGTAGCAAAAGAATTAGGTGTAACAGTAGGAACTCTTACTATTGCTATTAACAACTTGGTTAAAAAAGGATATGTAAGTAGAACGAAAGATCAGTTAGATAGAAGAGTAGTTTTAATTACATTGACAGATAAGGGTAAAAAGGTTTGTAGAATTCATGATGAGTTCCATGAAAAAATGGTTAAGGCCACTATAGACGGATTAACTAAAGAGGAAGAAGAATTTTTAACTAAAGCCCTATGGAAGTTAGATTGTTTTATAAAAGATAAGGGCGAAGAAGTGGTAAGTAGAAAGGGGTAAATAAATGGGGAATATTAAGATAACAGGTACAGGTAGGTGTCTAGGAGAGAAAGTAGTAAGTAACGATGATATAGCTACAATTGTAGAAACATCTGATGAGTGGATATCTAGTAGAACTGGGATTAAAGAGAGATGTATATCAGTTGATAAAAATACATCAGATTTAGCAGCTGAAGCTGCAACAAAAGCAATAAAAAATTCTGGAATAGATGTTTTGGATTTAGATTTAATAATTGTTGCGACAACTACACCGGATTCGTTCACGCCATCTACTGCATGTTTAGTTCAAGCAAAACTTGGGGCTAAAAATGCTGTTGCCTTTGATATTTCTGCAGCATGTTCTGGTTTTATATATGCATTAAATTGTGCTAGTAAATTTTTAGATGGTATTAAATTTAAAAAAGCATTAGTTGTAGGGTCAGAAGTGTTATCTAGAATATTAGATTGGGAAGATAGAAGTACTTGCGTCTTATTTGGTGATGGAGCAGGGGCTGCGGTGCTAGAATATACAGAAGAAAATGGTATTATGGATATATATATAGGATCTGATGGTTCTAAAGGAAAATGCTTAAGTACAGGAGAATTTGGTATAGATAACCCATTTTCAGTAAAAGAAAGATGTAGTGAATCTAAATTAGATATGGCTGGAAAGGATGTATTTAAATTTGCTGTAAATATAATACCGTATAGTGTAAATAAGGTGCTTGAAGATAATTCAATATCTTTAGATGAAATTAAATACATAGTGCCACATCAAGCTAATTACAGAATTGTAGAAAGTGCATCTAAGAGATTAAAGTTACCTATGGAGCGATTTTATATAAATTTAGATAAATATGGAAATACCTCTGCTGCAAGTATACCAATAGCATTAGATGAAATGAATGAAAAAGGTATGTTAAATAAAGGTGACAAAATAGTTTTAGTTGGATTTGGTGGAGGTTTGACTTGGGGAGCAATCTTATTACAGTGGTAAGGGAGAAGAAGAAATGAGAAAAAATATTTGTGAAATTATAGATATAAAATATCCCATTTTTCAAGGCGCGATGGCATGGATAGCAAATGCATCATTAGCTTCGGCTGTCTCAAATGCTGGTGGTTTGGGAATAATTGCTGGTGGTAATGCTCCAGTAGATATGATTAGAAATGAAATTAGAAAAGCTAAGGAATTAACAGATAAACCATTTGGCGTAAATATAATGCTTTTAAGTGATAATGCAGAGGAGTTAGCTAAGATAGTAGTAGAAGAAGGCGTTAAAGTGGTTACAACAGGTGCTGGAAACCCAGGAAAATATATGGATATGTGGAAAGAAGCTGGCATTGTTGTAATTCCAGTTGTAGCATCATGTGGATTAGCAAAGAGAATGGAAAAGGCAGGTGCAGATGCTGTAATTGCAGAAGGCTGTGAATCAGGAGGTCATGTAGGAAAATTAACAACAATGGCATTATTACCACAAGTAATTGATGCTGTAAATATACCTGTTATAGGAGCTGGTGGTATAGGTGATGGAAGAGGTGTAGCGGCAGCTTTTGCATTAGGATGTGATGGAATACAGGTAGGAACAAGATTTTTAGCTGCAGAAGAATGTACAATACATGAAAATTATAAAGATTTAGTTTTAAATGCAAAAGATATAGATGTTGTTGTCACAGGTAGGAGTACAGGGCATCCTGTACAGGTAATAAAAAATAAATTAGCTAGAAGGTTTGATATGTTAGAGAAAAGTGGTGCAAGTAAAGAAGAAATAGAAAAACTTGGAACAGGGGCATTACCAAAGGCAGTAATAGAAGGTAATTTAGATGAAGGATCTTTTATGGCAGGTCAAATTGCAGGACTTATAAGTAAAAAACAAACATGTAAAGAAATAATAACAGAGATGTTTGAAGAATATAACAATATAATAAGTGGGCTTAAGGAGATTTAGATATGAAGATAGCATTTTTATTTTCAGGCCAAGGGGCACAATATAAAAATATGGGTAGAGAACTTTATGATAATTATGAAGAAGCAAGAAATGTATTTAATAAGGCAAATGAAGTATTAGGAATAGATTTAAAAGAAATAATTTTTAATAAGGAAGATGAGCTAAATAGAACAGAAAATACACAACCAGCTATATTAACAATGTCTATAGCTGCATTAGAGGTACTAAGGAGTAAAGGAATAGAAGCAGAAGCTGTGGCAGGGCTATCATTAGGTGAGTATTCAGCACTTATTGCATCAGGGTCACTTACTTTTGAAGAAGGAGTAGCTTTAGTAAGAAAAAGAGGAAAGTTCATGCAAGAAGCTGTTCCAGCAGGAAAAGGTAGTATGGTTGCTGTTATGGGTCTTAGCAAAGAAAAATTACAAGAAGCTTGTGAATATGGAAGCGAATTTGGAGTTGTTGAGATAGCTAATTACAATACCAAAGAGCAAATGGTTATTGGTGGAGAGATAGAAGCTGTTGAAAAAGCGTCAGAAAAAGCTAAAGAACTAGGAGCTAGAAGAGCTGTTCCATTAGTAGTTTCAGGGCCATTTCATACATCTTTGTTAAAACCAGCAGCTGAGAAGCTAAGAAAAGAATTGGAAAATGTAAATTTTTCTGAAACAAAGGTGCCATTATTAACTAATGTAACAGGAAACTATGTAAAATGTATAAGTGAGATAAAAGATTTATTGGAAGCTCAAGTTATGAGTTCAGTAAAATGGGTAAATATAATAGAAAAACTTGTTGACGATGGATTTGACACATTTATAGAGTTAGGTCCAGGAAAAGTATTAAGTGGTTTTGTTAAAAAAGTTGATAGAAAACTGATTACTTTAAATGTAGAAGACATAGCATCTTTGGAAAAGACAATTTCAACTATTAATGGATAGGAGGCGCAATATGTTAAAAGGGAAGGTTGCATTAATAACAGGAGCTACTAGAGGAATAGGGAAGGCAATAGCTTTAAAGTTTGCTGAAAATGGTGCTGATATAGCTCTAAATTATAGACGTGATAATGAAGACTTAAAAAATCTTGTGAGAGAATTAGAGTGTAAAGGTGTAAAAGTATTACCGGTTCAAGGAGATGTAGCTATATTAGAAGATGCAAATAGAATAGTAAAAGAAACAGTAGAAGGATTAGGTAAACTTGATATATTAGTTAATAATGCAGGAATAACTAAAGATGGACTTATTATAAGAATGAAAGAAGAAGATTTTGATTCTGTTATCAATACAAATCTTAAAGGAACATTTAATACAGTAAAAGCTGCTACATCTATCATGATGAAGCAAAGAAGTGGAAAAATAATAAATATTTCTTCTGTTGTTGGATTGGTAGGAAATGCAGGACAATCAAATTATTCAGCATCAAAGGCTGGAATAATAGGTCTTACTAAATCTATAGCTAGAGAGCTTGGTGGAAGAGGTATAAATGTAAATGCTATTGCACCAGGATTTATACAAACAGATATGACAGAAGTGTTACCAGATAAGCTTAAAGAATCTATGGAAACATCTATACCACTTAAAAAATTAGGTAATCCTGAGGATGTAGCTAATTTAGCATTATTCTTAGGAAGTAACTTATCAGATTATATTACAGGTCAAGTCATCGCAGTAGATGGCGGAATGACTATGAATTAAAAACTGGAGGGTTATTAATATGGAAAGAAGAGTAGTTGTTACAGGATTAGGTGCGTTAACACCGCTAGGATTAAATGTTGAAGAAAGTTGGAATGGAGTTAAAGAAGGTAAGGTAGGTATAGATAAGATTACATTAATAGATGCTTCAGAGCATAAAGCGAAAGTTGCAGGAGAATTAAAAAATTTTAATGCGGAAGAGTATTTAGGAAAAAAAGAAGCTAAGAGAATGGATAGATTTACTCAACTTGCAGTAATAGCGGCAAGAGAGGCAATAAAAGATTCAGGAATAGATCTAGAAAGAGTTAACAGAGAAAGATTTGGCGTTATTGTAAGTTCTGGAATCGGTGGACTTGGAACAATAGAAGAGCAAGTAATAAATAAGCATGAAAAGGGTGTGGGAAGAGTATCACCTTTCTTTGTACCTATGTCCATTATAAATTTAGTAGCTGGAACTATAGCTATAGAATTTGGAGCTAAAGGAATATGTAGTAGTGTGGTAACTGCATGTGCTACAGGAACACAATGTATAGGTGAAGCATTTAGAAATATAAAACATGGATATTCAGATATAATAATTGCTGGTTCTAGTGAAGCACCAATAACACCTATGGGGGTAGCTGGATTTGCATCTATGAAAGCATTAAGTAAGAGCGAAGATCCACTTAGAGCATCTATACCATTTGATAAAGAGAGAAATGGATTCGTTATGGGTGAAGGTGCTGGTATGCTTATTTTAGAAGATATGGAATCAGCACTTAAAAGAGGGGCTAAAATATATGCAGAAGTTGTAGGCTATGGTTCAACTTGTGATGCTCACCACATTACAGCACCAGATCCATCAGCAGAGATGTCTGGAAGAGCTTTAGAATTAGCTATGGAAGAAGGACATATCAAGCCAGAAGAGGTTAGTTATATAAATGCTCATGGTACATCTACAGAATTGAATGACAAAACAGAAACAAGAGCTATTAAAAGAGCATTAGGAGATTATGCATACAAGGTTGCAGTAAGTTCTACTAAATCAATGACAGGACACTTATTGGGTGCAGCAGGATCAGTAGAAGGTATATTTGCAGTAAAAGCAATTGAAGATAGTTTTATACCACCTACAGTGGGATATAAAGTGCCAGATGAAGAGTGTGATTTAGATTATACACCTAATGAAGGTAGAAATTCTGATGTACAGGTTGCATTATCAAGTTCATTAGGATTTGGAGGACATAATGCAGTGATTGCTTTTAGAAAGTGGGATGGGAGGTAATTAATGTGGATAAACAGTTAATTAATGACCTAATAACACTAATAGATAAATCATCTATAACATCATTTGAGTATGAAGAAAATGGAATTGCTGTTAGAATAAAAAGAGAAAATAATGTAGTAAATACTGAAACTAAATCATCGGTACCAAGTAAGATGATAATTGAAGATAGTGAAGAAGCTACAACTAAGAGCGATGATGAATATAAAATAGTTAAATCTCCAATAGTAGGTACATTTTATGATAAAGCATCACCAGAAAAAGATAATTTTGTTAAAGTTGGTCAGAAGGTATCCAAAGGAGATACTCTTTGTATAATTGAAGCTATGAAGATAATGAATGAGATAAATTCTGATTTTGATGGAGAGATAGTAGAAATACTTTGTAATAATGAAGATATGGTTGAGTTCGGTCAGCCATTATTTAAGATAAGGTAGGGAAGTATATATGATAATGGATGTTAAACAAATACAAGAAATATTACCACATAGATATCCTTTTTTATTAGTAGATAGGGTTTTAGAGATGGAAGAAGGTAAAAGGATAGTTGCATCAAAAGCTGTAACAATGAATGAGTATTTTTTTCAAGGCCATTTTCCACAAGAACCAGTAATGCCTGGAGTACTTATAATGGAGGCATTAGCACAAACCGGTGCAATTGCAGTATTATCTATGGAACAAAATAGAGGGAAAATAGCATACTTTGGTGGTATGAATAAGGTTAAGTTTAGAAACAAGGTTGTACCAGGGGATGTATTAACATTAGAGATGGAAATAATAAACTTAAAGAGTAGAGCTGGTGTCGGAAAAGGCACTGCTTATGTAGATGGTAAAAAGGTGGCAGAGGGAGAATTAACATTTATGATTGGGTAAGGAGAGGCTATTATGATAAAGAAAGTCTTAATTGCAAATCGTGGAGAAATTGCTGTTAGAGTTATACGAGCATGTAGAGAAATGGGAATAAAAACTGTAGCAGTTTATTCAGAAGCTGATAAAGATGCATTGCATACACAATTAGCAGATGAAGCAATTTGTATTGGACCTGCTAGATCTAAAGATTCATATTTAAATATGAGTAATATTATAAGTGCGGCAGTTCTTACAGGGGCTCAGGCTATACATCCTGGATTTGGATTTTTATCAGAGAATGCAATGTTTGCATCTATGTGTGAAGAATGTAATATTAAATTTATAGGACCAGATGCAGAAACTATAGATATGATGGGAAATAAGGCAAAAGCGAGAGAAGTTATGAAAAATGCTGATGTTCCAATAGTACCAGGATGTGAAGGAACTATAGATAGTTTAGAAGAAGCTATAAATGAGAGCAAGAAAATAGGATATCCTCTTATGATAAAAGCAGCAGCTGGAGGTGGAGGAAAAGGAATCAGAATAGTATATTCTGAAAATGACTTGGAAATGGCATATAATTCAGCTAAAAGTGAAGCAAAGGCCAATTTTAATGACGATACAATTTATATGGAAAAATTTATAGAAGAGCCTAAACATATAGAAATACAAATTTTAGCTGATAATTATGGAAATGTAGTTCATTTAGGGGAAAGAGATTGTTCGCTTCAAAGAAGAAATCAAAAGGTGTTAGAGGAAGCTCCATCATTAATTCTTACAGAGGATTTAAGAAAAACAATGGGAGAAACTGCTGTTAGAGCAGCAAAAGCGGTTAATTATAAAGGTGTCGGGACAATAGAATTCTTAGTTGATAAGCATAGAAATTTTTACTTTATGGAGATGAACACGAGAATACAAGTTGAGCATCCAATAACAGAATTAGTGACAGGAATTGATTTAGTCAAAGAACAAATACAAGTAGCAAATGGAGAAGAACTTTCTATAAATCAAGAGGATATAAAGATTGAAGGTCATGCTATTGAATGTAGAATAAATGCAGAAAATCCCGATATGAATTTTGCACCGTCTCCAGGAAAGGTAGAGATACTTATTGTACCTGGTGGAAATGGAGTAAGAGTGGACTCAGCTGTATATCAAGGATATAACATACCTCCATATTATGATTCTATGATAAGTAAGCTTATAGTACATGGAAATACTAGAGAAGAAGCAATCTCAAAGATGAAAAGAGCATTGTGTGAATATGAAATTAGAGGAATTGATACTAATATAGATTTTCAACTAAAAATTCTTAATAACGAAAATTATATTAAAGGAAATTTTGATACTGGTTTTATTCAAAAGGAGATATTGAAATAGTAGGTGGTAACTATGAATCTATTTAAGAGAACTAAATACCTTACTGTTGGTAATGAGGAAAGTAAAGATATAAATGCCAATGCTGAAGAAATTCCAACAATACCGGATGGTATGTGGATTAAATGTGATAAATGCAACAAAATATTATATAACAAAGAAGTAGAAGAAAATTTAAAAGTTTGTCCTAATTGTGGTGGATATTTCAGACTCAATGCAAGAGAAAGAATAAGTTTAATAGTTGATGATGGAACTTTTAAAGAATTTAATGAGAACATGACACCTAAAAATCCTTTAAATTATCCGGGTTATGAAGGTAAGATAAAAAAGATACAAGAAAAAACTGGTTTATCTGAAGGGGTAGTTACAGGATATGGAGAGATAGAAAAAAAGCCATGTATAATAGCAGTTATGGATAGTAACTTTATGATGGGAAGTATGGGTAGCGTAGTTGGAGAAAAGATTACTCTTGCAGTAGAAAAGGCTACTAAGGAAAGATTGCCTATAATCATATTTACTTGTTCAGGCGGAGCTAGAATGCAAGAAGGTATGGTATCGTTAATGCAAATGGCAAAGGTTAGTGCAGCTTTAGGAAAACATAGCGATAAAGGATTATTATATATAACAGTGTTAACAGATCCAACTACTGGAGGTGTAACAGCATCATTTGCTATGTTAGGAGATATAATATTATCTGAACCGAAAGCCTTAATAGGATTTGCAGGAAGAAGAGTAATAGAGCAAACTATTAAGCAGGAATTACCAGAAGATTTTCAAACAGCTGAATTTTTACTAGAACATGGATTTGTTGATAAAATAGTAGAAAGAAAGAATTTAAAGTCTATCTTAGCAACTATATTAAAAATACACAATGTAAGGGATGTGAAATAAATGAGTAAATTAAATGCATGGGATAAAGTAGTATTATCTAGAATGGTTGAGAGACCAACAACATTGGATTTGATAGAAAGAATATTCACTGACTTTATAGAACTAAAAGGAGATAGAAACTTTAGAGATGATAAAGCTGTAGTTGGAGGAATTGGTTTTTTAGAAGAGATTCCTGTTACAGTAATAGGTATACAAAAGGGAAAAGATTTAAAAGAAAATATAGAAAGAAATTTTGGAGCGCCTTATCCAGAAGGATATAGGAAAGCTTTAAGGCTTATGAAAAATGCAGAAAAATTTAATAGGCCTGTAATAAATTTTATAAATACAGCTGGAGCATTTTGTGGGGTTGGAGCAGAAGAAAGAGGGCAAGGTGAAGCAATAGCTAGAAATTTATTTGAAATGAGTAAGCTAAGGACACCTGTAATATCAATTATAATAGGTGAAGGCGGTAGTGGTGGAGCATTGGCATTAGCCGTTGCTGATAGAGTATGGATGCTAGAAAATTCTGTATACTCAATATTATCACCGGAAGGATTTGCTTCAATACTATGGAAAGATGGGGCTAGAGCAAAAGAAGCTGCAGAATTAATGAAAATGACTGCAGATAGTTTATTTAATTTAGGAATTATAGATAAAATTATAAAAGAACCAAATGGAGGCGCTCATAATGATGTAGATTTAGTGGCGCAAAGAATAAAAGATGAATTATATAAAGAGTTAAAAGAATTGATAGAAGTAGATAAGAGTAATCTTATTAGAGATAGATATGCAAAGTTTAGAAGCTTTGGAGAGTTCGATATATTATAAGTTTTTTAGAAGCTATCGTAAAACGAGTGAAAATTCGTGAACGATAGCTTTTTTCAGTGCACTGAATTAACTGTGCACTGCCCTAACGGATATTTCACCTGAGTAAATAATTTTTTCTTCATTTTTGTCATCAATAACTAATAAACTACCGTCATCGTTTAAATTTTTAACAAAGACTTTTTCAGAAGAATTTTTATTTAATAAGTAAACTTCTTTATTTATAACATTAGAATAATTTCTACAGATTGAAAGAGCCTCTGTGATATCATTATTTTTATATTTTTCATAAAATATTTCAAAGTTATTAAGGATAGATGCAAGTAATGTCTGTCTTGATATATCTTGACCACAGTGTATTTTTAATGATGTAGCTATGTTTTGGATATCACTAGGATAGTCTTCTAATGTTAAGTTTACATTTAAGCCGATACCTAGAACAACATAGTTAACAGAGGAAAGTTCACAATTTAATTCTGTTAATATACCGCATACTTTTTTATTGTCCAAGTATATATCATTAGGCCATTTTATAGTAGTGTTTATATTAAAAGATTCTAAAGATTTATGAATTGCAGCTGCAGCTACAAATGTTAGTATTCCTACACTATAAGGATCAACATTAGGTCTAAGAATTATAGAAAAAGATAGCCCTTTGCCATAAGGAGAAATCCAATGTCTACCCATTCTACCACGACCACCAGTTTGAATTTCAGATATAACAATAGTTCCTTCAGGAGAGTTTTTGCTGGCTAAATCTTTTGCTTTTGTTGATGTAGAATCTATAGTAGAAAAATAATTATAGTTACGACCTATGTATTTAGTAGTTAGTGAATTGTAAACTTCACCATAAGTAATTACGTCGGGGCCAGATACTAAAAGATATCCCTTATTTGTAACAGAGTCTATTATATAGCCATCTTCTTTAAGTGACTTCATGTATTTCCAAATAGCTGATCGAGTTATATTTAATTCTTTAGATATAACTTCACCAGATACGTAGTCAAAGTTATTTTTTTTTAGTAGTGATAATATCTTATCTTTCATTAACTTATTCCCCCAAAATAAAATGTGTTATAAAAACATTATATAATAAAAAGTAGTTATGATATAATCAAAATGGTGATTTTATGAAAAAGGCTTTATTTATAACAGAGAAACCATCAGTAGCAATGGATTACGTAAAACTATTAAATGTAAAATCTACTCGAAGAGATGGATATATCGAAGGAGAAAATTCTGTATTTACATGGTGTGTTGGACATTTAGTTACAATGTGTTATCCAGAAGCTTATGATGCAAAACTAAAAACTTGGAGTTTAAATACACTACCATTTATACCGGATACATATAAGTATGAAGTAATACCGGCAGTTAAAAAGCAATTTGATATAGTGGCATCACTATTAAAACGTGATGATATAGATACAATATATGTATGTACCGACTCAGGACGAGAAGGAGAATACATATATAGATTAGTAGACGATATGGTAGGCGTAGAAGGTAAGAAAAAGAAAAGAGTTTGGATTGATTCACAAACTGAAGAAGAAATAAAAAGAGGAATAAAAGAAGCTAAGGATTTAGAGGAATATGATGCATTGTCAGATTCGGCTTATTTGAGGGCAAAAGAAGATTATCTGCAAGGAATTAACTTTTCTAGATTGCTTACATTAATATATGGAGATGCATTAGCACAAGTATTAAATGAAGATTTTACTGTAATAGCAGTAGGACGAGTAATGAGTTGTGTTTTAGGAATGATAGTTGATAGAGAAAGGGATATAAAAAACTTCGTAAAAGATTACTTTTATAAAATACAAGGTAGTTTCACATTAAATGAAGAAGTTTTAAGTACTGAATGGAAAGTAACAGATGAATCTAGAGTTAAAGATTCGCCAAAGTTATATAGTGATTCTGGTTTTAAGAAAAAAGAAGATGCAGAGGAGTTTATAGATTCAGTAGATGGAAAATTTGCTGTGGTTAAATCAATAACTAAACATACAGAGAAGAAAAATGCACCGTTATTATTTAATTTAGCAGAAATTCAAAATCTTTGTTCGAAGAGACTTAAGATACCACCAGAAGAAACATTAAGCATAGTTCAAGAACTTTATGAAAAAAAACTAGTGACATATCCTAGAACTGATGCCAGAGTTTTATCTACAGCAGTAGGAAAAGAAATAGGTAAGACGATAAGTAAGTTGAAAAACTATCAAAATAAAGATATATCAGATGCTGTAAATATGATATTAGAAAATAAATCATATCAGAATATAAATAAGACTAAATATGTAGACGATAAAAAAATTACAGACCACTATGCCATAATACCTACAGGAGAAGGATTGAATAACTTAAATGGATTAAAAGATAAGTCATTTAAAGTATATGAATATATACTTAGAAGATTCTTAGCAATATTTTTAGATCCAGCTAAGTTTTCAAAGGTTGCTGTGGAAGTAGTATTAGATGGAGAAAGCTTTTTTGCTTCTTCTAAGACTTTAGTAGATGAAGGATATATGAAGATTTATACTGAAGATAAGACTAAGGAAAGAGAAGATAAGATATCGAAAGAATTAGTTGATAAGTTAAAAAAAGGAGCATTATTGAATTTGAATGAATTGACAATAAAGGAGGGTGAAACATCACCGCCTAAAAGATATTCTTCAGGGTCAATAATATTAGCTATGGAGAATGCTGGAAAGCTTATAGAAGATGAAGAACTTAGGGAACATATAATCAATACAGGAATAGGTACTTCAGCTACTAGAGGAGAAATTATAAAAAAACTTAATAACATAGGATATATATCGACTAATAATAAGACACAAATTATATCACCTACAACAAAGGGTGAACTTATATATGAAGTTATTAAAGATTCAGTGCCATCATTACTAAATCCTATATTAACTGCATCTTGGGAAAAAGGATTGAAGCAGGTATGCGATAAGGAGATAGAAAGTAATGTTTTTATGGAAAAACTGGAGAAGTATATAAAGTCTAATATAGCTAAAGCCATGAGGCGAGGTAGGCTTGTAGATGGTAAAAGTCTTTTTAAAAAAGTGATTGAAGACAAAAAATTGAAAGAACCAACAGAAAGTAAAGTATTGGGTATATGTCCAATTTGCAACAGGGGACTTGTTAGAAGAAACTCAAAAGGGTATAATTGTACTAATTTTAATAATGGATGTAGTTTTTTTGTAGGAGAAATTTGTGGAGTAAAAATAGGGGATAAAGAAATATATTCTTTAATAAAAAATAAAAGAACAGATGTCATTTCAGGGTTTAAATCGAAGAATGGAAATGAGTTTAAAGCAATGTTAATTATTAAAGATAATAAAATATCATTACAATTTTGTAATTAGAAGGGGGTAATAGGATGAGTGAGAAATATAGGATGGATAGAATTCGTGAGCAGGATAGAATGCGTCAACAACAGGCTAGAAATGATCAAAGAAGAAGTAGATCATATGATAGAGAACTTGATCAAAGAAGATATGAGCAAGAAAGAGTAAGTAAAGATTATGATAGAGAATATAATAGAGATAGAGTTAATACTAGGGATAGAGTTGATAATAGAAGATATAGTCAGGAAACAATAAATAATACATATTCAAGAGATAGAATGAATAGAGAACCTCAAAGAAGAAGTGACGATTATCGATATCAAGAAAGATCAAACATAGATCAAAATAGAAATTATGATAGAGAAAGAGAATATAGGATAGCAGAACGGGAAAGACTAGAGAGAGAAAAAGAAAGAGAACGAATAGAAAGAATCAGACAACAAGATAGAAACTATAATTTGAATCAAAAAGAGAGACAAGAAAGAGTACAACAGTTAGAGCAAATGAATGTAGCAAATGAAGAAAAAGAGATTGAGAGTAAGGATATGATGAATGTAGCAAAAAAGAAAAAAGATAAGGGAAAAGTACTTATAACAATATTAAATATATTGTTAGGATTAGTGGCTATAGGTATAGCAGCAGCTGGATATATGTACGGAACAGGCGCGAAAGCAAGGGTCCAAGTATATCTAATATCAGAAGCTATAATAGTGTTCCTATTTATAATTAATGGATTGAGAGCTATTATAAAAAATAAAAGAATTGTAGAAGGCATATTTTTATTACTAGGAGTATGTATAATGGTAACATTTATGGTGTTAACAATAAAAAGAGTATTTATATAAAGAAAGAGAGTGTATATTTTTAGCGATAAAAGTCTAATAATATACACTTTTATTTTAATATTTTTTTCGTTTACTCTCTTTATTAATACGGTCTAATTTATCATGTAATTTTGAAATGGATACTTGACCATATCCTTGCAAATGTTTAGGTAGACCAATGTTTTCAGAACAAAATTTTAGAATTGCATGTACATCTACAGGTTTTAGTTCAGGAATTATTTCTAGAATTATAGCACATATTCCAGCTATATATGCAGCAGAGATAGAGGTTCCGGAATAAGTAGTATACTGTTCTTGTAATTTTCTAGGGTAAACTTTTGAACCATTTCTTATAGATATATATGATGAATCACAGTTAAGTGATACTATATTTGATGCTGCAGCAACAAAGTTTGGTTTTATTATTTTTGTTACAATTCCACCAGACGAATATTTATATGGCTTTTTTTCATATCTAGAGTCTATTATACCCCCTACTGTTATACAATTATTTAATAAAGCAAAACCAGAAATTTTGCCTTCCACATTACCATTATGTCCTGCAGAAACAATAATAGGTATATTTATATCATTAAAAAATTGAAAATATTTATCAAATAGAGATAATAGGAATTTATCATAAGAATTTAACTCACAAGGTAAAAGGACAATATTTATTTCTAACTCAGGATTATTTTTAATGTAGTCGAGTCCTTGAAGAAGATCAGAACAATAAGATTTACCTAATGAATCAAATGCTTTTATCATTACTATAGAACTGTCTATAGCTATGCCTTTATACATGCCACTTTTTGTAATACCACTGCCACATATGACACCTGATATAAATGTTCCATGTCCATTATTATCATAAGGTTCTGTAATTTCTGAATATAAATCTATAAAATTTTTAATTTTATTAGTTGGTTTTTTTAAATCAGTATGAGGATAAACACCACTATCTATTATTCCTATGGTAACACCTTTTCCTGTTCCAGGAAGCTTAGTGGAAGAAGATACACCATTAGATGATAATATATTTGAACCACATAGATAACAATGCTTATCTAAAGAAATATATTTAATATAAGGCAATTCTATCAAACGGTTTATGTTTTTGGGAGAAACCTCGGCAGAAATTACTTTTATGAAGTCATTACGATAGAATATAGTACAGCCCATTGATCGAAGCTTTTTTTCTGCAGTTTCTCCTAAATTAGAAAATTCAATTAGTACTCTTAGATTTTTAAGATAAGTTTCATTTATAGTATTTTTTAGTTCCCATGACAGCTTATTTTTAAGAAAAATCATTTAGACCTCCTAAAGGTAGTGCTATATTATGTATATTCCATAGTAGGTCTAAAATTTCATAAATTTAAATACTAAAATTCCAATTATCATAAGAGCTACACCAGTAATGGTATGGAGAGAAAATGGTATTTTTTCAGTACCAAACCATCCGAACCATTCCATAATAGCTGCACTAAGTAATTGAGCTATCAAAATTGTTGAGATGGCAAAGGTTGTACCTATAGATGAAATTGAACCCATGACAGTATATGTAATTATTACTCCTATAACACCACCTAAAAGATAGATTTTATTAATATCTTTTGCTTCACGAATGTTTCCTTTACCTAAAAAGAATAGTAATATTATAGCTAAAATAAATGCAGTACCTTGAACAATAGCATTAGCTTCAAAAGATCCAACTTTTTCTTGAAGCCTAGTATTGAAAACTCCTTGAAAAGTCATAGCTAAACCTGCTATTATACTTAAAATTATACCCATTAAATCACCTCGATAATATATTTCCCTAAAATTATCGAAATAATCAAAAAATATATGAAAAAGGGCTGTGCATTTATAGTTATGCAGTAGCCCCTTTTAAGTATTTTTTAAGATATATTATTTTTTAGTTGCGGATTATAGATTTCATAAATGTCACTATTAGATATACCAAGTGATTTTCCAATAGTTAAGAAACTTTCTAGTAGTGTAGAGAATTGATCTTCAGTTCTAAAGTTTATAAAGTCGTTTATATCTACATAAAGATTAAGAAATTGATCATATATTGGAGCATTTGTATCGCTTGGATTGAAGTTGAAATTTTCTATTCCCATATCTAATCCAATGCTAAAAATAAAATTTAAGCAAGACAAATATTCATTTAGAATAGACGTTTTCTCTACAGATTCATCATTTTTGATGAACTCGCAACAGTTACTAAGTGTAGCCAAATTGCCTAAGGTTATTTGAAGTGCTAATACTTTTTTAGGAATATTCTTTTCAGAAATTTTAAATGTATCATCTACAGGATTAACTGTAGAATTTTTGTATAATGTAAAAATTTCATTTAGTTCCATGGAAATAAGTTCCTTTCTTCGCATTTGTGTATTAATTATTATTTTAACAAATAAAAATAATTATGAAAGTGCTGAAAAGGCTTACACTAAAAATTTTTATTATAAGTTAAAATTCTCTTAAATTATAAGTATGGACTACAGAATGCTTCTTGTTTCCAATTATTTTCCAAAGCTCTATTTTTTCTATTTTTGCAAACGAATCGATAGAGGTTTGTGAAAGATTAGATTTAGAATTAAGGTTTTTTGGTGAGTTTTGTGATAAAGATACAAATAAGTTTTCATTATTATCTAAATCTCTTACTTTAAAACCAGATAATTTTAAATCTTCATTTAAGTTTCTTACTAAACCATTTATATAACCTTTTTCTTCTACACTTAGATATTGGTTTTTATTATTAGAAGAAAGTGTAGATAATGTATTAAAGTGAATTTTAAATCGTTTATAAGGTTTTAAGATTTTTAATATTAAATCATTTAATTTAATAATATCTGGATCATCTATAGTCTCTAATACAATATGAAATGGAATATGATGGATAATTTTATTTCGTTTTGAATCATGTTTATAATTAAAATCAATAAATCTATTAGAATCATTATCGAATAAAGCAACTAAATTATATTTCATAAGTTTCACCCTTATTTTCAAAATTTTATTAATTATATAATATCAGATAAAACATAACTAATGTATAGTTTTTAAAGATTTAATTTTGTAGATAAAAATATAAAAAGTAACAAAAAAGACTTATATAACACAAAAAAATTGAAAAATGTCAATATTTTGATATAATTATTATATGTAATTAACGATAATAAGTGGAATTATATAACACAAAAAATATAGTTAACTTTTAATAGAATAAATGATAGAATAAAAGGTGGTTATAAAAAAAGGTTAAATGAAGAGAGTTAATATATAAACTATTTAAGGATGGATGAAGGGATGGAAAGATTACTCGTTAAAGGTGGAAATAAATTATTTGGTTCTGTAGAAATAACTGGAGCGAAGAATGCAGCTGTAGCGATATTGCCGGCGGCTATATTAGCAAGTGAAGGTGTTTGTGTAATAGATAATATTCCAGATATTGAAGATGTACAATGTATGGAAAAAATAATGAGAAGTTTAGGTTGTGAAATACAAAGAAATAAAAATGAATTTGTTATAGATAGTAAGTCAATTTCTAGTACTGATGCAATGATTGAAGAAGTTAAAAATATGAGAGCATCATATTACTTAATAGGGGCATTACTAGGGAGATTTAAGAAAGCTAGAGTTGCACTTCCAGGTGGATGTCATATTGGAGTAAGACCAATTGATCAACATATAAAAGGTTTTGAAGCATTAGGGGCTACTGTAGAAATAAATCATGGTTCAGTATCTATACAAGCCGAGAAATTAGTAGGAACTAATATATTTTTTGATGTAGTTTCTGTAGGGGCTACTATAAACGTTATGATAGCAGCAGCTGTAGCAGAAGGTACTACTATATTAGAAAATGTAGCAAGAGAGCCTCATGTAGTTGATGTAGCTAATTTCTTAAATACTATGGGTGCCAATATAAAAGGTGCAGGTACAGATGTAATTATTATAAAAGGGGTGCCTACTTTAAAAGGGTGTAATTACTCAGTTATTCCAGATCAAATTGAAGCTGCGACTTTTATGATAGCATCTGCAGCATGTGGTGGGGAAGTAACTATAAAGAATGTAATACCTAAACACCTTGAATCTATAACAGCTAAGTTAGTAGAAATGGGTGTTGAGGTAGAAGAAGGTGATGATTCTGTTACTGTTAAAAGAGAAGGAAATTTAAGAGGAACAAATGTAAAAACATCACCATATCCAGGTTTCCCAACTGATGTACAACAGCCAATGACTGTACTTATGTGTTTAGCAGAAGGAAGAAGCTTAGTAAATGAATCTATCTGGGAATCAAGATTTAAGCATGTAGATGAACTTAAAAAGCTAGGAGCAAATATAAAAGTTGATGGCAGAAGTGCTATAATTGAAGGTGTAAAGGAATTTACAGGTACAGTAGTTAAGGCTACAGATCTTAGAGCTGGTGCTGCGATGGTTATAGCAGGGTTAGTAGCTAAAGGAGAAACAGAAATATACTCTATTGAACATATAGATAGGGGATATCCTCACATAGAAGATAAATTCAGAAGTCTTGGTGGAGATGTAACTAGAATTTATAAATAGGTGATTAGAATGAAATTTTGTTCGTTATATAGTGGTAGTTCAGGAAATAGTATATTTATATCAGGAGATCAAGGGAAGATATTAATTGATGCAGGGATGCCTGGAAAATACATAGAGGCGGCTCTGAAAGATATATCAGAAGATCCAAGACTTATAAATGGGATTTTCATTACTCATGAACATAGTGATCATATAAAAGGTGTAGGTGTACTAAGTAGAAAATATAATATACCAATATATGCAACTGAAAGAACATGGCTTGAGATGGAAAGTAAAGTAGGAAATATAAAAGATGAAAATATAAAAGTATTTAACGGCAGTTGCATAGAAATAAAAGATATAATAGTGAATAGGTTTTCGACACCTCATGATGCTATAGATTCTAGTGGATATACTGTACAACATAAAAACAAAAAATGTGGTGTAGTTACTGATATAGGACATTTTTCTTATGAAGTAAAAGATGCAGTAAAAGATTGTGATGTTATGTTACTAGAAAGCAATCATGATGTTGAAATGGTAAAGTTTGGGCCATATCCATATAATCTAAAAAGAAGAATTTTAAGTAGTGTAGGGCACTTATCAAATGAAGATTGTGGCAAGGGGATAATTGATATCTTAGATGGTAAAGAAAAAACTATATTTTTAGGACATTTAAGTAATAATAATAATTATCCAGATTTAGCATACGAGACTGTAAAATCTATATTGTTAGAAGCTAAAGTTGATTTAGAGAAAGAAGTAAAGTTATCTTTAGCGAGAAGAGAAGGTCCAAGCAAAGTTATTGAAATTTAGTAAGAGGGTTTTATTAAATGAGTATACTAAAGAAAAGTGCTACGGCAATATGTTTAATGATAATGGTAGCTATCGTGACAGCATGCACAAAAGAACAAAGTAGGATGGATACAGATATAAGTATCATAAAAGAATCTACTGAAGCTGGTATTATAGATGTTAAGTTAAAATTTAGAGATGAGAATAATAATTTAGTAGATGAAAAAAGAATTATAAATGAAGATGAAGTTTTGGTACGAAATATTTTGGATGAATTGATAAAAGGACCAGAAAGAACATCTAAGTTAAAGCCAGTTTTTCCTACAGATACTAGGATTTCTGCAGTATCTATAAAGGATAAAATTGCATATGTAACTTTTGATTTTGCTAATTTTAAGCCTACTTTTACAGAAGAGGAAGAAGAAAAAGCTGTAGAATCTATAGTTTTAACATTGACGGAATTAGAATTTATTGATAAAGTGAAAATTAATGTAAATCCTATAAGTGATAAATTTATTTCATTTATAGATATCACTAAACCATTATCAGATAATGATTATATATCTGAAAATAATTAATATCGTAGAAAGCGTTGAGCTTGAATAAAAGATATAAAAGGAGAAGAAAAATATGAGTTTATACAAGCAATGGACAGATATGGTAGTAGATTATGTAAAAGTAAATGGAGAAGCTAAGTTCTGGAAAGAATATAGTTCAGTAGAAGAAAAAATTTATGCTAAAATTTTAGGTGATAAAAGAACAAACTTAGCTGGAAAAGTAGAAGATTTAGCAAAAGAATATAATACAGATATATTATTCTTTATGGGATTCTTAGACGGATTAAGTGAATCTGTAGATGTAGATATGGATATAGAAAATATTGAATCAGATACAGAATTAAATCTTAATATTGACTTAGAAAAATTATATTTCAATATGCTAGATGCAAAAGCAGATTATTTATATAACTTACCACAATGGGAAAGTATTTTTTCACCTGAAAAGAGAAAAGAAATACATACAGAGTGGAAGAATGGAAAAACTGTAGTTAATGAAGTTAAAATTGGTAGAAATGACCCTTGTCCATGTGGAAGTGGTAAAAAGTACAAAAAGTGTTGTGGAAAATAACATAAATAGTAGAATTAAGAGGACTGTTGCGCAATAAGTTAATCAACTTTGCGCTTCAGTCCTCTTTTTTTATAGTTATAAACTCAAATATGCACTGAATTAATAAACCTTCATAATATAGTAATAAGTAAAGGAAATTAGGAGGGCTTATGAGAAGTCGTATAGCAAGGAGTGGGGTATTTCTATTAGCATTAGTAATGTCAATATCACTTTTTGGATGTAGCTCTAAAGACAAGGAAAAGCTTAAAAAAGTAAGATTAAATGAAGTTGCTAGATCTGTATTTTATGCACCAATGTATGCTGCTATAAGTGAAGGATATTTTGAAGAGGAAGGAATAGATCTTGAAATAAGTACAGGACAGGGAGCAGATAAAACAATGCAACAAGTTCTTAGCGGCAGTGTAGATATAGGGTTTAGTGGACCAGAACAAGTAATTTACATTTATAATCAAGGAAGAGAGGATTATCCTAAAGTATTCGCACAATTGACTCAAAAGGATGGTTCTTTTCTTATAAGTAGAGAAAATGAGAAAGATTTTAAATATGAATCTCTTAAAGGAAAAACTATAGTTGGAGGTAGACCTGGCGGGATGCCAGAAATGTCGCTGGAGTATGTGTTAAAGAAACATGGTTTAACTCCAGGGAAGGATGTAAATATAGTAACTAATATAGCCTTTAATGCCACAGCAGGTGCTTTTACTGGAGGCACAGGAGATTATGTAGCATTATTTGAGCCTACAGGAAGTATGTTAGAAAAAGAGAAAAAAGGATATATAGTTTCATCAATAGGTAAGGAAGCTGGAGACATATCATATACTACTTTTTATGCTAATCAATCATATATAAAAAAGAATCCAGAAATTATTGAATCATTTACTAGAGCTATTTATAAAGGACAACAATTTGTAGAAGCATCTAGTGATGAAGAAGTGGCTAAAGCAATAATTGATTTCTTTCCTGGCAGTGATTTAGATGTGTTAACAAATGTAGTTAAGAATTATAGAAATGTTGAAGCATTTTCTAAGACACCGTCTGTTTCAGAAGAAAATGTAGATCACTTAATGGATATAATACAAGACTATGATTCTACATTAATACCTACGAGACCTAATTTTAAAGATATTGTAGATACCTCTTTTACAGATAAAGTAGTTCAAAAATGATGTACAGTAAGCTATAAGGCGGTTGCAGGATGCTAATATAAGGTTAGTATGCAATTAGCCTTATGAAACCTTACATAATGAGAGGAGGTAAGTTTAAGGTGACTAGGCTTAAAGTAGAAAAACTAACAAAAAATTATCATACTTTAAGTGGAGAAACAGAGGCACTAAAGGATATATCATTTGAAGTAAATGAAGGAGAGTTTATTTCTATAGTTGGGCCATCAGGATGTGGGAAATCTACTATTTTAAATATAATAGCTAAGCTTATTGATAAATCTTCAGGAAATATAACTTTAAATGGAGAAGAAATAAAAAAAGGAACAGATAAAATAGGATATATGTTTCAAAAGGATAATCTTTTTGATTGGTTAACAGTATGGGAAAATGTAACATTGGGGTTAAAAATAAAGAAATCTATAAACAGGGTAAACTTAATTAAAGTAGAAAATCTTCTTAGAAGCTATGAATTATATGATTTTAAAGACAGTTATCCAAGGGAATTATCAGGAGGTATGAGGCAAAGAGTGGCACTTATAAGAACCCTCGCTTTGTCTCCAGAATTATTAATACTAGATGAACCATTTTCAGCATTAGATTATGTTACTCGTATTAGTGTATCTGATGAAATTTACTCTATAATACGAAAAGAAAATAAGACAGCACTTATGGTAACTCATGATATTGGCGAAGCTATTACAACGTCAGATAGAGTTATTATTTTAAGTTCAAGGCCATCTAAAATAAAAAAAGTATTAGATATATATTATGATGAAGAATATGATACACCATTTAAGAGGAGAGAAGCAGTGCAGTATAAGGATTATTTTAATACTGTGTGGAAGGAGCTCGATAATGGTGAATAAAAGTCAATTGACAGAACATCAACAGTACTTAAGAAAAGTAAAGAAAGATAAAAGGACAATAGGAATAACAAGAGTTTTGATATTAATAATATTTATTATCTTGTGGGAAGTTGCAGCGGAATTAAAATGGATAGATCCATTTTTAGTATCATCGCCATCTAGGGTAGTAGAATCAGTAGTTAAATATTTTAAAGAAGGGGATCTATTTAGACATATTTGGATAACTTGTTATGAAACAATAATAGGATTTGTTGTAGGAACTATAATGGGTGCAGCAATAGCAGTAGTTTTATGGTGGAATGATTTTATAGGTAAAGTGTTAGATCCTTATTTAGTAGTTTTAAATGCCATACCTAAAGTAGCATTAGCACCAATTATAATTTTTTGGGTTGGAAATGGAATAACTGCCATAATTGTTATAGCCTTATTAATTTCGATTATAGTAACAATAATATCTGTATATGCAGGATTCATGGAAGTTGATGGTGAAAGGATTAAGTTAATGGAGACCTTTGGGGCTACTAAGCTTCAAATTCTAAAACATTTAGTTTTACCAGCCTCAATACCGCTTTTGATGTCTGCATTAAAAATTAATGTAGGTTTATCTTGGGTAGGGGTAATAATGGGAGAGTATTTAGTGGCTAAAGAAGGACTAGGATTCCTTATTGTATATGGTGGTCAAATAGCAGATTTAAACTCTGTAATGATGGCTATTATAATTCTTTCTATATTAGCGTATATTATGTATAAAGCTGTTGCTATTTTTGAAAATAAAGTAATCAAAAAATATAGATAGAAAAAGTCACATCGTGGCTTTTTTTATTTGTGCCATAAATGGGAGGGTAGTATAATTTATTATGGGGTGGTAAATAATGAAAAATGACTATAAAGCGGTGGTTAATAGGGGAGATAGAAAGTTATATATATTGATACATGGAATACTAGTGGGAATACTAGCTTCTGTTGTAGTTGTATTATACAGATTAGCATTAGGATATGCAGAGAATTTTGCATTTTGGATATATAATATAGAAAGAAAACAATTATGGCTAGTACCTGTATCTATTATAATTTTAGGTATAGTAGGATATATCGTAGGTAAAATAGTAGAAAAAAATCCTATGGTAAGTGGTAGTGGGATACCACAAACAAAGGGAGTATTATTAGGATATTTAAAGAATAATTGGGTTACTACTATTATTTATAAATTTATAGGTGGAGTTTTATCTATAGGTTCAGGATTATCTTTAGGAAGAGAAGGTCCATCAATACAATTAGGGGCATCTGTGGGAGAAGGAATAAGTAAGAAACTAAAATGTACAAGAGTAGAAAAAAAGATACTTATATCAAGTGGAGGTGCGGCAGGTCTTGCAGCAGCATTTAATGCACCATTAGCCGGTGTTATGTTTGCATTAGAGGAGATATATAAGTATTTTTCACCTTTAGTATTATTATCAACAATGGCAGCTGCTGTATCAGCAGATTTTGTTTCAAAGCAAGTATTTGGTATTAAGCCTGTGTTTAATTTTGGAGAAGCAAAATCTATTCCATTAGATCATTACTGGGTTTTAATAATTCTAGGTATAGTCTTAGGGTTATTAGGAGCTTTTTATAATAAAATTTTATTACTTAGTCAACAATTATATAAGAAGATAAAGTTTGTATCTATGCCTGTTAAAAATATAATACCATTTGTAACAGCAGGAATTTTAGGAATCGTATTTCCATATGTTTTATGTGGCGGACATAGAGTTATTGAAGAATTGCATTTAGAAACAACAATTCCATTTTTACTTTTACTTTTAATAATGAAATTTTTATTTTCCATGATAAGTTTCGGATCTGGATCACCAGGAGGAATATTCTTTCCACTTTTAATAATTGGAGCAACTATAGGTGCCATCTTTGGAAATATATCTATTAACTACTTAGGGATCGATAGTGTATTTTTTAATAATTTCATAATACTAGCTATGGCAGGATACTTTACGGCTATAGTAAGAGCGCCAATAACAGGCGTTATACTTATAACAGAAATGACAGGATCATTTTCGCATTTATTATCATTAACAATAGTATCTATAATTGCGTATATAGTGGCGGATTTAACAAAGAGTAAACCTGTATATGATTCATTACTTGAAAATCAACTTAAAGGGAAAAATATAGAGGGATATAGTGGTGATGATAGTGAGAAGATTGTTATAAATGCAGTAGTGCATTATGGATCTGATATAGCGGGAAAAAAGGTTAGAGATATATCATGGCCATCAAACACATTAGTACTATCAATAAAAAGGGGAGAAGAAGAAATATTACCTAGGGGTAATACAGAAATTAAATCAGGAGATTATTTAGTTATAATTGCGGATTTAAATAAAGAAGCAATTATAAGAAAACAAATATTAGAACTTACTACTTATGAATAAAAGGGTGACAATATGATAATCTTGTAGTATTATAATTATCACTTTAAAGTATTAATGAAATGTTATTAAGGAGGATAAGGTATGGCTCAACATTCATTATCAAGAACAGAACTTCTTATAGGAAAAGAAGGTTTAGATACATTAGCAAATAGTAAGGTAGTTGTATTTGGAGTCGGAGGAGTAGGAAGTTTCACTGTTGAAGCATTAGCAAGAGCTGGTGTTGGGACAATAGTTTTAATAGATGATGATTCAGTTTGTTTAACAAATTTAAATAGACAAATACATGCTACATATAAGACTATTAGTCAAAGCAAAGTTGAAGTTATGAAAGAAAGAATTTTAACTATAAATAGAAAATGTAATGTAATAACTCATCAAGTATTTGTTACTGTAGATAATATTGGAGATATTATAACAGATGATGTTGATTATGTTGTAGATGCTATAGATACTGTATCTGCAAAAATTGGTCTTGCAGTATATTGTGAAAAGAATAAAATAAAGCTTATTAGTTCAATGGGAACAGGAAATAAGCTAGATCCGACACAATTTAAAGTTACTGATATTTATAAGACTAAGGTGTGTCCATTAGCAAAAGTTATGAGATATGAACTTAAAAGAAGAGGCGTTAAAAAGCTTAAGGTAGTATATTCAGAAGAAATACCAATGAAACCAAGAGCAGAAGATGTTGTAACATGTAAAACTGGATGTGTTTGTACTGGTGAAAGTACTAAAAAGTGTGCAGAAAAAAGACAAATACCAGGATCAATTTCTTTTGTACCACCAGTAGCAGGAATGATTATTGCGTCTGTTGTAGTAAGAGAACTATTAGGATATAAAGCATAGTCAGTGCACAGTGCATAGTATGGCAGTGCACAGTAATTGATGAAATCCCTTAGGGATTTCTTTGGTTTTAAGACTAAAAAATAAGGGACTTTGTTACAATAGGTTTATTTTGAAAATCATGTGACAAGTCCCTTATCTTTATATAGAGTTTTAATAAATGTATTATATTGAAATGATTTTGTATCTATTTTATACTTTCAACGTAGTATTCTTCGAATCTATATTTTTGTCCTGTTGGATTTGGCTTATCTAATGGCACTTCTTCAATAAACATATCATATGGCCTAACAAATAGTCCACAATCTTTATAAAGAGCTCTATATAATACCATTGTCTCTTGTGTTTCTGAGTGAGTTACAAAATCAATTAGAAGATACAAATCTCCTTTAAAGTGTCTAAAAATTTTCCCCTTACTATTATTTAGATCTCTCATCATCAGCGCTCCTTATTTTTTCTTTAAAAAGACATATACAGGGTAACCTATAAGAGTTATAAGTATTCCTATAGCTGCATTTCTAAAGTCTGAGAATAATGTATCTATTATAACATAACTACCACCAAGTATTCCTATTATAGGTACTACAGGATAAAGTGGAGTTTTATATTTAGAGGTTATTTTTCTCTTTCTTAATATAAATACTCCTGTTACACCTAATAAGAAAAAGAAAAGGGCTGAAAATAAACAAATATTAGTTATGCTTTCATAAGTTCCAGTAAATACATAAATAATTCCAAGACCGCTAGTAAGTATTATAGAATAAATAGGTGTATTAAACTTGGACACTTTTGATAATGATTTTGAAAACGGAAGTAATTTATCATTTGCCATAGTATATGAAATTCTTGAACCAGAGATAAGATTACCATTAAAAGCTCCGATAACAGATACAAGAATTCCAATAGTTATTAATGTAGCTCCTACTTTACCAAAGATAATTAGTGATACATCAGAAGCTATTTTATTTGAAGTGATGGCATCATTAAATCCAAGAACTTTTAAAAATACAAAGGATATTGATACATATACAACCATTATTAATGATAAACCTAATATAATAGCTTTAGGTAAATCTTTCGCTGGATTCTTCATTTCCCCGGTAATATTGCCAACAGAAATCCAACCATCATAAGCCCAAAGACAAGCAAGTAATGCGCTACCAAAGCCTAATGAATTAGAGGGATTTGAGTATTCTGAAAATATTATTCCAGTATTATTGCCATTATAAAATATACCTATAATAATTATGACGAAAAGAGGTATAAGTTTACCAGCAGTAAAAATTATCTGTAACTTTCCTGCTGTTTTAGTAGATAAAATATGAATAGCTGATAAAAATAATATTAAACTAATAGATAATAATTTTTGTTCAGTTTCAGTAAGTTGAATAAAGTAAGTAGCTTGTCTAGAAAAAACTATTGATGTAGAAGCTACTAATGCAGGGTAATATATTATATTTTGCATCCATCCATAAAGATAAGCTATTTTTTCGTTATATAATTCTTTTAAGTAGCCATATAAACCTCCGTTTCTAGGAATAGATGAACTTACTTCTGCTATAGATAGACCACAACAGATTGTTATTATTCCTGCAATGATCCAAGCTAATATTCCAAGAGTTGGGGATCCAGCATTGTTAAATACAGAAGAAGCTTTAAAAAAGATACCTTCACCTATAACTACTCCAATTGTAATTGATAAGGCTTCTTTAAAGCCTAGTTGCTTTTCTAAATTAGTCATAATTCACCTCGTTAATGATTTAGCGTACTAAAGTGATAAAATATATATTGATTATAATGTAATAACTATGTAAAAGCAATAAGAAATATGTTTTAATTATTTTAAATTAATGATATATTTAGAAATATATATATGAGAGAAACAATAATATTTGCTATTTAGGGGGGCTATAAGAATGAATAGTGAGTTTTTGAAATTGTTAAAAAATAAAATAGTGATATTAGATGGGGCTATGGGTACTTGTATTCAACAATATAAGCTTAAAGAGGAAGATTATAGAGGAACACGATTTAAAGATTCCACTTTTGAGCAAAAAGGTAATAATGATATATTATCACTAACAAAACCAGAGGTTATTGAAGAGATTCATAGAGAATATTATAAAGCCGGTAGTGACATTGTAGAAACAAACACTTTTAATGCAAATCGAATATCTCAAATAGATTATGGCATGGAAGATATAGTATATGAAATAAATAAAACTTCAGCTGAAATAGCTAAAAAAGTTGCAAAAGAGTTTATGTTAGAAAATCCAGATAGATTAAGATTTGTGGCAGGGTCTGTGGGACCAACTAATAAAACATTATCATTATCACCGGATGTAGAGAATCCAGGGTTTAGAAGCATAACTTTTGATCAACTAAAGGATGCTTATAAGGAACAAGTTGAAGGATTAATAGATGGTGGCATAGATGTCATATTAATAGAAACTATTTTTGATACTCTAAATGCTAGAGCTGCAATTTGCGCTACAAATGAGGTGTGCAATAAAAAAGGCATTAGTATTCCTATAATGATATCTATAACTATAAATGATAAAAGTGGAAGAACTTTAAGTGGTCAAACTTTAAAGGGTGTTGTTGAATCATTAAAAGATCCATTAGTTATTTCAATAGGTCTTAACTGTTCATTTGGTGCTAAGGACTTAATTCCTATAATTAAGGATTTAGGAGAGATGACAGATTTAAATATATCTATATATCCTAATGCAGGATTACCGAATGCTTTTGGTGAGTATGATGAAACACCTGAAGTTACATCATCATTATTAAAGGTTCTTATTGATGATGGTAATGTTAATATAGTCGGTGGTTGTTGTGGAACGACACCTAAACATATTGAAGCTATTGCAAAGGTAGCAAAAGGAAAGGCACCAAGAATAGCTAAAAAGATGGATGTGATAAGTAAGTTTGCAGGTCTTGAAGTAGTAGAGATTACAAAAGAATCAAATTTTATTAATGTTGGAGAAAGAACTAATGTTGCAGGTTCTAGAAAGTTCTTACGTCTTATCAATGAAAAGAAGTATGAAGAAGCACTATCTATTGCTAGAGAGCAAGTAGAAAATGGAGCTCAAATAATAGATGTTAACTTTGATGACGGATTACTAGATTCAGCTAAAGAGATGGAAACTTTCTTAAAGCTAATAGCATCAGAACCAGAAATATCAAAGGTACCGATAATGATTGACTCTTCAAAGTGGGAAGTAGTAAGAGCTGGGCTTAAATCCATTCAAGGTAAATGTATAGTAAATTCTATTTCTTTAAAGAATGGAGAAGAAGAATTTATAAGTCACGCTAAAGAAATAATGGCTTTTGGAGCTGGTGCAGTAGTTATGGCGTTTGATGAAAATGGTCAAGCTGATGTCTATGAAAGAAAGATAGCGGTATGTAAGAGAGCATATGATATCTTAGTTAATAAGGTAGGATTTCCACCAGAGAACATAATCTTTGATCCTAATATTCTTGCTATAGCAACAGGAATTGATGAACATGATAATTATGCCGTTGATTTTATCAATGCTACAAAGTGGATTAAAGAAAATTTACCATATGCAAAAGTTAGTGGTGGTGTAAGTAACTTATCATTTTCATTTAGAGGTAATAATAAGATAAGAGAAGCTATGCATTCAGTATTTTTATACCATGCTATAAATAATGGTATGGATATGGGTATTGTAAATCCAGGTATGATTCAAATTTATGATGAAATAGAGCCAGAGTTAGTTAAGGTAGTGGAAGATGTTGTCCTTAATAAATATCATGGAGCAGCAGAAAAATTAATAGAAGTAGCAGAAAAATATAAAGGAACAGCTGTAGTTTCTAATGAACATAAATTAGCATGGAGAGAATTAGAGGTTAAAGAAAGATTAATACATTCATTAATAAAAGGTGTTAGTGATTATATAGAAGAAGATATAGAAGAGATACGACCTCAGTATGAAAAAGCATTAGAGATAATTGAAGGACCTTTGATGGAAGGTATGGGAAAGGTTGGAGAGCTTTTTGGTGAAGGAAAGATGTTCTTACCTCAAGTAGTTAAAAGTGCTAGAGTTATGAAAAAGGCGGTGTCAGTATTACTGCCATATATAGAAGCAGAAAAGAGTGGAGATTCAAGTACTAGTGCAGGTAAAATACTTTTAGCTACAGTAAAAGGTGATGTACATGATATTGGAAAGAATATTGTTTCTGTAGTATTAGCATGCAACAACTTTGAAGTTATTGATATGGGAATAATGGTACCATGTGAAGATATAATTGCTAAGGCAAAAGAAGAAAATGTAGATATCATTGGGTTAAGTGGACTTATAACACCATCTCTTGATGAAATGTGTCATGTAGCAAAGGCGTTAGAAGAAGAAGGATTAAATATTCCATTAACATTAGGTGGAGCAACAACATCAAAAACACATACGGCAGTAAAGATTGATCCTATATATTCTGGAGCTGTAGTACATTGCTTTGATGCTTCAAAATCAGTAGAAGTATGCAAAAAATTAATGAATGAAAAAGTAAAAGATAGTTTTATAAAAGAAACAAAGAATCAGTATAAAAATATTAGAGATAATTATAATACTAAAAAATCACCGTTATTATCTTTAAAAAAAGCTAGAGAGAATAAAGTGGATATACAGTGGAATATATTTAAGCCTAATAAATTAGGTGTATATAAAGTAAATGATATTTCTATAAGAATATTAAGAGAATATATAGACTGGAGTTTATTCTTTTATGGATGGGGATTGAAAGGAAAGTATCCAACAATCCTTGAAGATAGCAAATACGGCAATGAGGCTAAAAAACTTTTTGAAGATGGAAATAAGATGATAGATCTATTGATTGAAAAAGGAATTAAGCCAAAAGGAGTTTATGGAATATTTCCAGCAAATTCAGTAGGTGAAGATATAGAAGTATATAAGAATGATGAAAGAGTCGATATACTAACAGTATTCAATACATTAAGACAACAAAAAATCAATAAAGATGAGACAACTTTGGCTTTAGGAGATTTTATAGCACCAAAAGAAAGTAATATAGAAGACTATATTGGTGGATTTATTGTAACAGCAGGAAGTGAAATTGATAAACTATCTAAAGAATTTAAAGAAGCAGGCGATGAATATTCAGCTATAATGGTTAAGCTTATTGGAGATAGACTTGCGGAGGCTTTTGCAGAATATCTTCACTATAAAGTGAGAACAGAATTTTGGGGGTATTCAAAGGGCGAAGTATTAGATTTTACATCATTATTTGATGCTAAGTATAAAGGAATAAGACCAGCAATAGGATATCCATCTCTTCCGGATCATTCAGAAAAAAGAAAGTTATTTGATATATTAAAGGGAGAGACAAATATAGGAGTAGAACTTACAGAAAATTATTTAATGACTCCAGTATGTTCTGTTTGTGGATTATACTTTGCAAATGAAGAAAGTAGATATTTTAGTATAGATAAGATATCAGAAGAACAAATGCAGGACTATTGTAAGAGAAAAGGTACGTCTATAGAATCAATAGAGCGAATGATGGTTAATAATTTAAGTTATAAATAAGATTTAGGGGCTGTGCAATAACGATTCTATTTCGTGAGCAGAGCCTCTATACTTATCTATGTAAAGTAACTATAAAGGAGTTTATTTAGTTTAAAGTTTCTTAGTAAGACTAATTTTATAAATTTAATGAATAAGTTATAATTCTTGTCTAATTTGCTGTCAGTAAGACTATAGTGTTTTTCACGTAGGGAAAATTAACATAGGAAATACATAAAGAGTTATGATATACTATTAAAAGTAAGATTTAATAAAAAGATTTAATAGAAAGGTTCAAGAGATATGAAGACATTTGAAGGGGTTATGCTTATATCAGATATGGATGGAACACTTCTAAATAAAGATGGAAATATATCAGAAAAAAACATAGAAGCTATACGAGAATTTGTATCATTAGGTGGCAGATTTACTGTTGCGACAGGAAGAATGAAAAAGGGTGTAGAAAAATTTTTAGATAGATTGCCTATAAATGCGCCAGCAATTATTTTTAATGGATCGAGTATATATGATTTCAGCAAGAAAAAAGAAATATATGCAAAAACGTTAGAAAAAAATGTAAAGGGTTACTTAGAGAAAATAAAGTCGATAGATCCTTCTATTGGAATAGAAATTTATTGTAGTGATGAAATTTATGTATACAATAACCATAAGCGAACGGAACGATTTAAGAAAAAGGGATATAAGGTTCACTATGAATTAGATGATACTATATATGATATGCAATGGAGAAAAGTATTGATAGTAGGAGATAAGTGTAAATTAGATAATTTGCAATCTATTTTTAAAGAAAAAGTTGGACAAGCTAATATTGTTAGAAGTGATGATATATATTTAGAAGTGATGCCAATGAATACATCAAAAGCAATGGCAGTAAAAATATTATGTGATTTGCTAAATTATAAGTTAGAGGATGTATTTGCCGTTGGAGATAACATGAATGATTTTGATATGTTAAAAGAAGTTGGTCATGGATTTGTAGTAGAGAATGGTGATGAAAAGTTGAAAAAAGTAATTAAAGGTAGGACTACAGATAATGATAATGACGCTATCTATAATTTGTTAAGATCAATTTAATGTTAACAAAACGTTAAATAGTAAAAAAGTTTATAATATTGAATATTATAACAAGAAAACATATAATGATTTATAATATGACAAATTGAATATTGAGGAGTATTTTGATGAATAGAATTAAGAATTGGTTATTAAAAAATAATCATATACGTAAATTGAATGAAGCTATATCAAAAAATAATTATATACGTAAATTGAATGAAGTTATATCAAGAAATAGATTTGCTACTTGGATAAAAAAACAATTAGAAAAAAATAATTATAGTATGTTAGTATTGTGGTTAGTAGGTTCATTTGCAATATTCTTTCTTATTGAGTTAATGCAAAGAGGAAATTTTAAAGATGTATTGGATTTTATTAACAATAATAGTACCATTGTTGGAATAAATATAGGAATTATTTTAATTATTACTGCAATAAGTTATTTATTTAAAAAAAAGTATTTTGCATATTCAATAATTACAATTATTTTATTAATAATGGGCTTTGCTAATAAGGCAATGTTAAATATGAAAGGGGAACCTTTAACCTATTATGATATGTTTTTGCTGAAAGAAGGAATAGCTGTAGCTAGTAAGTATATTGGAATGAAACAATTGATACTATATGTATTGATGGGATTAATAGGATTAACTATAGTTGGATTTATTATGACATTAATATGGAGAAAAGATGTCGCTAAAAATCGATTAAGTAACTCTATAGCCTGGGTATTAATAGTTATAGTTACGATTACAACTCCAATTTCAATAAGTAATTCTAGAAAAAATGAAACTATATCAGATATATTTTGGGATTTAGTCTTAAATTACAAATCTAATGGATTCAGCTATTCATTTTTAGAAACAGTGGAGAAAAGTAAGAGAAGTAAGCCAGAAAATTATACAAAAGAAAATATAAATGATATAAAAGATACAATTGAAATGAATAAAGCAGAAGATAATAATGATTACATTAATGCAAATGTAATAATGGTTCAGTTGGAGTCGTTTTTTGATCCATTGAAAATAGAAGGTATAACGTATAACATGGATCCAATACCAACATTCAGAGAAATTAGCAATAATTATACTTCTGGAGAAGCGCATGTATATACGTTCGGCGGAGGAACTGTAAAATCAGAATTTGAGTTTTTAACAGGTATGGCAGTAAAGAATTTTTCTACAGGAGAAGTGCCATACAATACAATTTTAAGAAAACAACCTGTAGAGTCTATTCCGAGAATCTTAAAAGAATATGGGTTGACATCTCATGTAGTTCATAATTATGAGGCAACATTTTATGCAAGAGATGAAGTATATAAGAATATAGGTTTTGATACATTTACGCCAATAGAATCTATGACAAACTATGATACAACACCAATAGGATGGCCTAAAGATAATATACTTGGTAAATATATAGATGAGGCTATGGATTCTACAGAAGGAAATGATTTTGTATATGTAGTTACTGTACAAGATCATGGAGGTTATGATTATGGTGAAGAATATGAGAAGACAATTACAGTAGATGAAGGAGATATAGATGATTGGGATAAAAAGCAACTTGAGTATTATTGTAATCAATTATATGAAACAGATCAATTTATAAAAAGTTTAATAGAAAATTTAGAAAATAGAGGTGAACCAGTTATCCTTTCACTAGTGTCAGATCATTTACCAACATTAAATGTAATAACGAATGAAAATGCAAGTTATATAGACAAGTATAAAGTTGACTATGTAATATGGGACAATATAGGGTTGGAGAAAAATGATGAAAATATAGAATCATATCAGTTATCAACTAAAATATTAAATTCATTAAATATAACGGAAGGTATTATTCCTAATATTCATAATACATTAAAAAATGAAGATGATTATGATGAAAAGTTAGCTCTTATACAGTATGATATGTTATTTGGGAAGAACTACTATATGGGCAATGAGAAGTTGGAGAAAATTGAAACTAGTATAGGAGTAAAAAATGTTTGTATTGATCAGACATATATCGAAAATGGAGCTCTTGTAGTGAAAGGTGAAAATTTTACTGAATTCTCAAAGATATATGTTGGTAAAAAGGCATATGATACACAACTTATTGATGGAACGGAACTTAGAGTAGATAATTTTACTGGTGATTTGGACAAGGTATCGGTGAATCAAGTTGCTAGACAAGCGGGTAGGAGCAACAAGATTTTAGCTGGTAGCAACTAAAAGAAAAGTAGTATGGAAAAGTATCCATACTACTTTTCTTTTAGTGAAAATTCATTGCAATATCTAAGAAAATCCTTTTTTAATTTATCAATTTCTTTATCTATATAAGATGGTTTTAAGCCATCTTTTTTTAAGGCTGATCTAATAGTAGCTTCATCGCCTTGATATTTATCTAATAAAAATTCATTAAATGTCATTTCTGTTATAGGGACTATTTTAGTAACACCGTCAATTAATACAGATTTTAAAAGCATAGTTACCTCCTTATTATGTAATATTAAATAAGTATTCTTTATTATATAATTATAATGATATACTATATAAATACAATAATATTATAATTTTAGGAGGAAGTAATTATGGTAAAGCACATAGTTATGTGGAAGTTAAAAGAAGAAGCAGAAGGTAAAACAAAAAAGGAAAATGCGGAGATAATTAAGAACTCATTAGAAAGTTTAAAGAATAAAATTTCCGAAATTGTTGAGATAGAAGTAGGTATAAATTGGAATGATTCAGACGCAGCTTATGATGTTGTTCTATATTCTGTATTTAATACAAGAGAAGATTTAGATTCATATCAAGTAAATCCTCATCATGTAGAAGCGGCGGGATATATAAAAAAGGTTGTAGAATCTAGAATCGTAGCAGATTATGACAAGTAAACAACAATTTACATTGACAATAATATATTAGCCATGATATAAATTATATAATTGAATATTCCGTGATAGAGGCGCGATAATTAAGAGTATTTAGATGGACTTAAGCAGGATGAAGTTTAACGAAAGGAATTGTCGCCGAAGTTTAGTATTAATGCTTTAATATACTATGCTGGTTTTGCAGATAATATCTTTAAGACTGTCATAAAGGAATTTTATGGAGAGCTATCACTCGCGACTTATGATTATTAATGTTAATTTTAAGCTTAGAGTGTATGCTCTAGGCTTTTTTTACATTTAATAGAAAAAATAGGAGGAGAGAAAGTGAAGAACAAAAGAAGAGTATTACGTACTTTTATGCTGATATTGTTAATAACAATATCAATGACAACAATAGCATTAGGTAGTGATGGAACAGAAATAAAAAATGTTGATAGATATGGGGTGCTAACTTTATTACCGCCATTAATTGCAATTATTTTAGCGTTTATAACAAAGAATGTAATAGTATCACTATTTATAGGTCTGATTTCGGGAGCATTTTTAATTTCCCTAGTAGATTCTACAGTTATAAATGCTATATTTATAACAATAACAGAAATTGTACAGAGGATGATAAATGCATTAGCAGATCCTTGGAATGCAGGTATAGTACTTCAGGTTTTAGTTATCGGTGGAATAATAGCATTAGTAGCAAAGATGGGTGGAGCAAAAGCTATTGCAGAGGCTTTGGCGAAAAAAGCCAAAGGACCAATAAGTGCACAAATAATAACATGGATATTAGGACTTTTAGTGTTTTTTGATGATTATGCTAATTCACTTATAGTAGGTCCTATAATGAGGCCGGTTACAGATAAAATGAAAATTTCTAGAGAAAAATTAGCATTTATAATAGATGCAACAGCGGCACCTATTTCAGGAATTGCAATAATATCTACCTGGGTAGGTTATGAATTAACTTTAATTAAGGATGCATTTGCAGCAATAGGTCAAGAGGTTGATGGATTCAGTGTATTTTTACAGACGATACCATATAGGTTTTATAATATACTTATTCTTTGTTTTATAGTATATACAATACTAATGAAAAGAGAATTTGGATCTATGTATAAAGCTGAAGTTAGAGCGAGAACCACAGGTAAAGTATTAAGTAATGGAAATATAGAAAGTACAGAGGAACATGCTGAATTAGAGCCAAAAGCTAATGTAAAATTATCAATATGGAATGCCATAATTCCTATAGGTGTTTTAATAGTTGGGGCAGTAATTGGATTTTATTTAAATGGTAAGTCTATAGTTATGTCTGGAGATGATACTGCTGCTATAGATATTATAAGAAATTCACCTATGTCATTGAGATCTATACAAACTTGTTTTGGAAAAGCAGATGCATCTATAGTATTATTCCAATCAGCACTTTTAGCATCTATAGTGGCAATAGTAATGGCAGCAAGTAAAAAGATATTCACAGTTGGAGAAGCTATTGAAACTTGGATAGAAGGAATGAAACCATTAATTATTACAGCTGTGATACTTGTTTTAGCATGGGCTTTAACAGGAGTTATTAAAGATTTAGGTACAGGAGATTATTTAGTATCTATTTTATCTGATAAAATACCAGCATTTATATTACCATCAATTATTTTCATACTAGGAGCAATTATATCATTTGCTACAGGAACAGCTTATGGAACTATGGGTATTTTAATGCCACTTGCAATTCCGCTAGCATTTTCAGTAGGTTCAGGGAGTATGAATTTAGTTATAATAAGTGCTAGTGCAGTACTTACAGGAGCTGTATTTGGAGATCATTGTTCACCAATATCTGATACAACAATACTTTCATCTACAGGTGCTGGATGTAACCATATAGAACATGTAAGAACACAAATGCCATATGCATTATCAGTAGCGGCAATATCCATTCTAGCTGGGTATATACCAGCGGCGCTAGGTATAAGTATATGGATTGTATTGCCAGTATCAATATTATTAGTAGGAGCAACAGTATATATAGTTGGTAAACCAATACCAAAGGCTAAAGACATGTAGAAGTTCATTAATTCTTTATATATAAACTATTAAAGTTTTCTTAACAATATTGAATTCATTTAGCAAATTTATTATCATTATTAGTGAAAGTTAGTAATAAAGTGATATAGTTTTGATATTTAAAAAATTATTTTCACTTAATAAGGGGGAAGAGTAAATGAGCGGAATTCAAGTATTGTTTATAGTATTAGCTGTAGTATTAGTTTTTCTAGGAAGCTTATTACCTAAATTTATAAAATCATTACGATAAAATACTAAGGAAGTAAGAGTGTTACAACTACAGTAATATTGATAGTACTAGTATTAAGGAAAATAGGAACTTTTTATTAGTAAATAATAAAATTGAATATAGAATAATTAGAGTAAAGTGGCTTAATAAAAGTCACTTTATTTTTTATTAGTATAAGGAATTACTTACTATTGTAAATGTATACAAAGGAAGTCCGGGTTAACTTTGTATACATTTACAAATCTATATTTATACATTTATATAAAATTAAAACTGTATTATAATTAATTTGAGAAAACGTTTTAAAGGAGTGGGGTTTGTGAAAAAGATAAAACATTGGTCAGCTTTAATCGTAGCAGTTATTCTTATGTTTACTATGATGCAGATACCTTTATTTACAGCATCAGCAGCAAGTGATGCTACTGTATATGTAAAGATTAGGTACAATAGGCCTGATGGGGATTATAGTAATTGGAATTTATGGGTTTGGGAAACTGGTAAAGATGGAAAACAAGTAGATTTTATGGGAAAAGATGATGATGGTGTATTTGCCGTTGTAGAATCTACAGAAGAAGCAGGTGAAATAAACTTTATAGTACGTAAAGGTGATTGGGAAGCTAAAGCTACATCTGATGAAAAGGTATCGTTATCTAATGGAGATCAAGAAGTAGTAGTTACTCAAGGGGATGCAAGCGTTACTGTTTCAGAACCAAAGGCAATTAATAGGGATTTTGATAATGTTAAGTTAAATATTCATTACTATAGATTTGGACAAGACTATGATGAATGGGATGTATGGTCTTGGATAGATGATGGTAAGGGAGTTGCGTTTACAGATGAAGATGATTATGGAAAGATAGCAACAGCATCTTTTGATAATGTTAAGGATGCAGAAAGTATAGGGGTTATAATAAGGAAACCAGATTGGTCAGCTAAAGATTGTGATATTGATAGATTTGTAAATCTTGCATATGCTAATAATAATGGAGAAATTAATGCATATTTTTTACAAGGCGATGAAAATATATATTATTATCCAGATGAACCAATTAAACAACCAGCAATTAGCTCATTTAAGATAGATTCATTAAATGATTTTAGTTTTAAAGTTAATGCAAAACTAGCAGATGATACAAAAGTAGTTTTAAAGGAAGATAATAAGGTTATAGACGAAAGTAAGTATAAATTAACAATCAATGATAATAAACTTAGTGGAAAGATAAAGACAGATTCAAAGATTGATATAAATAAGACTTACACATTAGAAATAAAGGGATATACTTCAGCAATATCTAGTTTTGGTAAGATATATGAAACAGAAGATTTTGCAAAGTTATATACATATGATGGTGATTTAGGAGCTTTATACTCAAAAGATAAAACAAAGTTTGTATTGTGGGCACCAACAGCAAGCAAGGTCCAAGTAGCTTTTTACGGAACTAATGGTAAAGATTATACATGTGCCGCTAAAAAGACTGTAGATATGGTACAAGGTGATAATGGAACTTGGTCATTAGAACAATCAGGTGATTTAAATGGAACCTATTACAACTATTTAGTTACTATCAATGGAAAGACTAATGAAGTTACTGATCCATATGCAAAAGCAGTAGGAGTAAATGGTAACAGAGGGATGGTAGTAGATTTAGATTCAACAGATCCAGAAGGTTGGGACACAGATACTAAGCCTGAGCTTAAAGATGCAACAGATTCTGTAATATATGAAATTCATATAAGAGATTTTTCTATTAGTGAAGATTCTGGAGTATCTGTAGAATATAGAGGTAAATATAATGGATTCTGGGAAGAAGGGACTAAAGTTCCTGGAACTGATATAAAAACTGGTATAGATCACTTAAAAGAATTAGGGGTAACAACAGTTCATTTATTACCAACATTTGATCAAAGATCAATAGATGAAACAAAGTTAGATAAAGCACAATTTAACTGGGGATATGACCCACAAAATTATAATGCAGTAGAAGGATCATATTCTTCAGATCCATACACAGCAGAAGTTAGAATAACTGAATTTAAAGAAATGGTACAAGCACTTCATAAAGCTGGAATAAGAGTTGTTATGGATGTTGTTTACAATCATACAGGATCTACTGCGGATTCATTATTTAATTTAGCAGTACCAGATTATTATTATCGTCAAGATGCCGAAGGAAACTTTTCAAATGGGTCAGGTTGTGGAAATGAATTAGCATCTGAACGTTCTATGGTTAGAAAAATGATAGTAGAATCAGTTGTATACTGGGCTGAAGAATATCATATTGATGGATTTAGATTTGACCTTATGGGGCTTCATGATATTACTACTATGAAGGAAATTAGAACTGAGTTAGATAAGATAGATAAGACTATAATAATGTATGGTGAAGGATGGACAGGTGGAACTTCTTCATTATCAAGTAGTGAGGCTGCGTTAAAAGCTAACGTTCCTTTATTTGGGGAAATGCAAATAGCAGCATTTAGTGATGATATTAGAGATGGTATAAAAGGACATGTATTTACAAATACAGAACCAGCTTTTGTTAATGGTGGAGATGATTTCGAGGAAACTATAAAGTTCGGTATTGTTGGTTCTACTAAGCATGATGGTATAGATTATAGCAATATCGGTAGAGATCATACACAAGTTGATCCATGGGCAAATGAACCATATCAAACAGTTAATTATGCTTCTGCTCATGATAACTTAACATTATGGGATAGATTACAAACAACTAATCCAGATGCAACTGATGAGGAGTTACAAGCTATGAATAAGATGTCAGCTGCAATAGTATATACTTCTCAAGGTATACCATTTATGCAAGCAGGAGAAGAGTTTGCTAGAACAAAGGTTAAAGAAGATGGAACTTTTGATGAAAATAGTTATAGTTCTCCTGATAGTGTAAATCAATTAGATTGGTCAAGAAAAGGAGAGTATTCAGATTTATTTAATTACTATAAAGGATTAATTGAACTTAGAAAATCTCATAAGGCATTTAGAATGAATTCTACTGAAGACATTCAAAATAACTTAACTTTCTTAACAGAAGGTACAGATTTTACTGGTAAAAATGTTGTTGCTTATACATTAAAGGGAACTTCAGTAGGAGATAGTTGGGAAAATATAGCTGTAGTATTTAATGCTAATGAAGAAGATGTAGAAGTGACTCTTCCAACAGATGATTGGACAGTAGTAGTAGATGGAGCAAAAGCCGGTGTAGAAGAATTAGCTAAGATTACTGGAAATAAAGTAACAGTACCAGCAGGAACTTCATATGTTCTTGTAGATACAAAGAGCTATGAAGCTAGTAATGTAGTAGTACCACCAGCAGATAATGAAGAGGGTAATGATGATAATAATGGTGGAACTAAGACAGATACAAATACTGAAGAAACAACAAATAGCAATACTGAAGAAGTAACAAATAGCAATATAAATAATAAGAAACCATCAAATACAATTCTTACAAAGACAGGTTCAGTAGGAACAACTGCTGTAATAGCTGTAGGAATGGGATTAGTTTTAGTTGGAACATTGGTTATTAGAAAGAGACAAAGAAATTAGAATATGATTAATAGTTAGCAGCTAACAGCTTGCAGTTAGTAGTTGATAATGATTTATATATCAATTATTAAGATACTCTGTTAGCTGCTATTTTTTTACATGATAATTATATATTATATACTGAAAATTGCTTATTAAATTGTATAATCTATACAAATAAGTAGTTGTAATTTGAAATATGTTGAATATATAAAGAGGAATAAAGTAAGATTTAAAGTATGAGTGTATGAAATGATAGAGAAACATGTTAAAGGGGAGTAAATAGAATGGGAGATAAAAAATTTTTTGAAGTAAGTACAGAATCAGGATATAAATCTATTAGTTATGATGAATTTGAAGATACATATTATTATGAAGGTGAATTGGGAGCTTTATATACAAAAATGGAGACAAAATTTGTGTTGTGGGCACCTACTGCAGAGGATGTAAAGGTTATATTTTATGGAACTGATGGAAAAGAATATAGAAGTTCCTATAGAAGTAAAATAGATATGATTAAAGGTGAAAAAGGTATTTGGGAAGTAAAAGTAGATGGAGATTTAAATGGTGAGTATTACAACTATTTAGTGAAGAATAAAGGTATCGTAAATGAGGTTGTAGACCCATATGCTAAGGCTCTTGGTGTTAATGGTGATAGAGGAATGGTAACTAATTTATTAAGTACAAATCCTGAAGGATGGGAAAATGACAGAAAGCCAAAGCAGATATCGCCAGTAGATGCTGTTATATATGAAATGCACGTTAGAGATTTTTCTATAGATGAAAATTCTGGTGTTAGTAATGAGAAAAAAGGAAAGTTTTTAGGTGTTTGTGAAAGCGGTACGACAACTAATAGGAAAACTAAAACTTGCTTAGATCATTTAGAAGAATTAGGAGTAACACATATTCATTTATTACCAAGCTTTGATTATAGTACAGTAGATGAATCTAATTTAGACATACCTCAATATAATTGGGGATATGACCCTAAAAATTATAATGCGCCAGAGGGATCTTATTCAACGGATCCTTTTAATGGAGAAGTTAGAATAAAAGAGTTTAAGGAAATGGTTAAAAAGGTACATGAAAAAGGAATAAGAGTCGTAATGGATATGGTTTATAATCATACAATGAAAAGTTTTGATTCTAATTTAAACTTAGCAGTACCAAATTATTATTATAGACAAGATTCAAAAGGTAATTTTGCTGATGGATCTGCTTGTGGAAATGAAACTGCTTCAGAAAGAAAGATGGTAAGAAAGTTTATAGTTGATTCAGTGATTTATTGGGCAAAAGAATATCATATTGATGGATTTAGATTTGATTTAATGGGACTTCATGATATAGAGACTATGAAAGAGATTAGAAAAGGGTTAGATAAAATAGATAAAACTATAATAATGTATGGTGAAGGATGGAATGGTGGACCATCACCATTACCAGAAGAAAAAGCAGCATTGAAGAAAAATACTGTGAAGTATGGAAATCTACAAATTGCAGCTTTTAGTGATGATGTAAGAGATGGCGTTAAGGGTCATGTTTTTTATGAAGATGAGCCCGGATTTGTTAATGGAGCAAAAGATATGGAAGAAACAATAAAGTTTGCAGTAGTGGCTTCAACAAAACATCCTGAAGTAGACTATAGTAAGATTAATTATTCAGATCATCCATGGGCCAATGAGCCATATCAAACAGTAACTTATGCATCAGCCCATGATAACTATACTTTATTTGATAAGTTACAAGTAGTAAATAAGGAGGCTACCATTAGTGAATTAAAGAGAATGAATAAGTTAATAGCATCAATAATATTGACGTCACAAGGGATAGCTTTTATTCATGCCGGGGAGGAATTTGCAAGAACAAAGGTCAAAGAAGATGGAACTTTAGATGAAAATAGCCATAAATCACCAGATAGTGTAAATAAGCTTGATTGGAAAAGAAAAGAAGAATTTATTGATATATTTAATTATTATAAGGGACTTATAAAACTTAGAAGAACTCATAAAGGGTTTAGAATGGACAGAACTATTGATATAGTTAATAATATTAAATTCTTAAGTAAAGGGAAATCTTTTAGTAAGGATAATATAGTAGCGTATACTATAAATAGTGCGGCGGTAGGAGATACATGGAATGAAATAGCTGTAATATTTAATGGTAACGATGAAGATGTACAAGTGAAGTTACCAAGTAAAGGCTGGAGTTTAGTAGTAGATAATAATGTGGCAGGAGTTGAAGAAATTAAATTTATTGATGATACTAAAATAATAGTGCCTAAGGTTTCAGCATACATTCTTTATAAGTAATAAGAATTTTTGATATAAAAATAATTCTTTTATTAAAGGAGAGAAAGTGGTATCATTATTGGTAAAACGGACAGGGGGCTAAAATATGACTGAATTATATTCTAAAAGAATTAAAAACGTACCTAAATCATTTGTGAGAGAAATATTAAAGGTTACAGAAGATAGTTCAATAATATCTTTTGCTGGTGGATTACCTAATCCTAAATTCTTTCCTAGTGAAGAAATAGAAAAAGCTACAGCGTTGGCACTAAATGAAGATAAGGACCATACATTACAATATAGTACAACAGAAGGGTATAAGCCACTTAGAGAATTTATTGCTAATAGATATAAAAAGAAAGGCATGGATATAAGTGCTGATGAAATACTTATAGTAAGTGGTTCACAACAGGCTATGGACCTTGTAGGAAAGGTTTTTATAGATGAAGGTGATGGTATTATATTAGAAAAACCAGCTTATCTTGGAGCAATTCAGTCATTTTCTATGTATCAACCTAAATTTACAGCTGTTGATATGGAGGATGACGGTATAAGCATTGAAGGTTTAAAAGAAGCATTAAAAGATAAGAATAATAAAATGATTTATACAGTAACTAACTTTCAAAATCCATCAGGAATTACATATTCTAAAGAAAAAAGAGAAGCTATGGCTGCTGTAATTAATGATAGTAATGTTATTTATATAGAAGATGACCCATATGGAGAACTTAGATTTATAGGTGAAGAACAAAAACCAGTAGCATCACTTATTAAAAAGAATAGATTGTTATTTGGAAGTTTTTCAAAGATTGTTGCTCCAGCTATGAGACTTGGATGGGTTGCTGGAGATAAAGAAATTATAGAGAAGTTAACAATAGCAAAACAAGCGGCAGATTTGCAAACAAATTCTTTCTCACAAAGAGTAGTATATAAATATTTGGAAAACAATGATTTAGATGAACATATTGCATTAATAAGAAAGCATTATAAAGACCAAAGAAATGCTATGGTAGAAGCTATGAAGAAGTATTTCCCAGAGGGTGTTTCTTTTACAGAAACAGAAGGTGGAATGTTTATATGGGTTACTTTACCTAATGAATTTTATACTGAGGATTTAATAGATGAAGCTTTGAAAAATAAGGTAGCTTTTGTTCCAGGATCTTGTTTCTATGTAGATTCTGATAAATCTAATACTATGAGATTGAACTATACAAATTGTGATGCTGAAACTATTGATAGAGGAATAAAGATATTAGGAGAACTTATTAATAAGTTTCTAAATCGATAGTACTATAATCATTGACATAAAAAACTTTGTAATTTATCATATAGGTATATAAAAAGGCTTTGAAGAGGAATAGTAAAAATATGATTCTTTATAGAGAGGAAACGGTAGGTGGAAGTTTCTAAGATAGTGTTTTGAACCAGCCTTGGAGTTCTGTACTGAAAAGATTTTAGTAGGATACAGCGGTTTTCCACGTTATAGGAAATTAGAGAGAATATAAGACATTATTGTTTTATATTAATTAGGGTGGTAACGCCGAGAATGGTCCCTTTTGGATATTCTCGGTGTTTTTATTTTTGTAAATTAAATTTAGGAGGAATATATATGAGTAAGAAAAATAATAAAAAGTTTGTTTCTGAAATAACATCAATGGATGAAGACTTTGCACAGTGGTATACAGATATAGTTAAAAAAGCAGAACTTGTTGACTATTCAAGTGTTAAAGGTTGTATGATAATAAGACCTTATGGATATGCGTTATGGGAAAATATTCAAAAATATTTAGATGGAAAGTTTAAAGAAACTGGTCATGAAAATGTATATATGCCAATGTTTGTACCAGAATCATTATTACAAAAGGAAAAAGATCACGTAGAAGGTTTTGCTCCAGAAGTTGCATGGGTAACTAAAGGTGGAGACAATGAATTAACTGAAAGATTAGCAGTAAGACCAACATCAGAAACTCTTTTCTGTGATCATTATTCAAAAATCATAGAAAGCCATAAAGACCTTCCAAAGTTATATAATCAATGGTGTTCTGTTGTTAGATGGGAAAAAACTACAAGACCATTTTTAAGAACTACAGAATTCTTATGGCAAGAAGGTCATACTGCACATGCTACAGCAGAGGAAGCTCAAGCAGAAACAATTAAGATGTTAAATGTTTATGCGGAAATGATGGAAAACTTCTTAGCTATACCAGTAGTTAAAGGTCAAAAGACTGAAAAAGAAAAATTTGCAGGAGCTGAAGCAACTTATACTATAGAAAGTTTAATGCATGATGGTAAAGCACTACAAAGTGGTACATCTCACAACTTTGGAGATGGATTTGCAAAGAGCTTTGGTATTCAATATAGCGATAAGAATTCACAAAAGCAATATGTTCATCAAACTTCATGGGGTGTAACAACTAGACTTATCGGAGCTATAATTATGGTTCATGGAGATGATAGTGGTTTAGTACTTCCACCAAGAGTTGCACCAACACAAGTTATAATAGTACCAATAGCACAACATAAAGAAGGTGTTCTAGAAAAAGCTGAAGAATTAAGAGAAAGAATCTCAAAAGTAGCTAGAGTTAAAGCAGATACTTCAGATAAGATGCCAGGTTGGAAGTTTAATGAGTGGGAAATGAAAGGTGTTCCAGTAAGAGTTGAAATTGGACCAAAAGATATAGAAAATAATGTAGCAGTTCTAGTAAGAAGAGATACAAGAGAAAAAGAAGTAGTATCTTTAGATAACTTAGAAACTAGAATTACAGAATTATTAAATGAAATTCATGATAATCTTTATGCTAAAGCACTACAAAATAGAGAAGAAAAGACTTTTGTAGCTAAGACTATGGAAGAGCTTAAGGAAATAGCTGATACAAAGCCAGGATTTATAAAAGCTATGTGGTGTGGAGATTTAGCTTGTGAAGAAGCTATAAAAGAAAAAGCTGGATTGACTTCAAGATGTATGCCATTTGAACAAGAAGAAATTACAGATACTTGTGTATGTTGTGGTAAAAAAGCAAAATCAATGGTTTACTGGGGTAAAGCATATTAATTTATTAACTAAAGGACTGATGCATAACTTTATGTTTCAGTCCTTTATAATTTTAAAGAGGTAAGTTGTAATTCACAATTCGCAATTATGGATGAAATTCCTACGGAATTTCTGAGATTATAAGTATTATGTTATTAGTTTACAATAAAGATTTATTTTATAATTAGAATGGGGAGTATAGCACAGTTTTACATGAGGATAATGAAAGTTGCACTTTCATATAGCTTAGTGTATATCTGTGGTATGACAAGGTATAATTAAAGTTCATAAATTGCGAATTGTGCTTTGTGAATTATTTTATACTGTTTCTTCTTCTTTATTTAGGAATTTCATAGACAGTTCTTCACGTAATCCAGGGACACTTGTAGTTCCTTTTTCTTTTGCTATCCTGTAAAACTCGCATTTGTAATTGATACGATCTAATGCATTTTGTAATATTTTAATTTGTTTTTCAGTCTTTTCTTTTTGTTGAATAAATAGTTGAGCACATTTAGCAGTAGCTGTTCCAAAAGAAGGTGCTTCTAGTGAATGGTGCGAACCAGTAACAGATGAAGAATACAAAAAATTATAAATGAAATTGATATAAAGTTTGATAAAGATGGGATGAGATTAACAGAGGAAAAACTCAATAAGTGGATTAATAGCCTATGAAACTTATTAATAAAATCCCTCAATATATAGTTTTATTATAATGATTTAGATTTAATCACCGATAATTGATGGGTAATATAAAAATGTTAAAAATTTGTACTGGTCAGTATAAAATAATTGATAATAAATAATTATAATGAGGGATGGAAATATGACAAATAGAATTAACTTTTCGATAGTAGATGATGAAGGTGTCAAAATTAATTGTTATAAGTGGATACCAAAGGGAGAGATAAAGGGTATCGTTCAAATATCTCATGGTATGTTAGAAACAATATTAAGATATGATGATTTTGCTAAATATTTAAATAAAAATGGTTATGTTGTATATGGACATGATCATAGGGGGCATGGAAAAACAGCTGAGTCAAAAGAGAAATTAGGCCATTTAGATAAAGATGATTTTAATTGGTTGGTTGAGGATGTTCATTTAATAACTGATAAAATAAAAAGAGAATATAAAGATAAAAAAGTGATTTTATTAGGTCATTCTATGGGATCTTTTGTATCACAGAGATATATACAACTTTATAGTAAGGATATACATGCATTGATATTGAGTGGAAGTAATGGGAAACCTCCTAAGGTTACTAGATTTGCTGCATGGATAACTAATATAGCTAGGAATGTGTTTAAAGTAGATAAAAGAGCCAATATTATAAATAAACTTACCTTTGGAAGCTATAATAGAGGTTTAGAAGGAAGAACAGAAGTAGATTGGTTATGTTCTGATAGTAAAGAAGTGGACAAGTACATAAAAGATAGTTATTGTGGAGGGGTTCCAACAGTTTCTTTCTTTAACGAATTATTTACAGGACTTTTAACAATAAATACAAGAGGCAACTTTGATACAGTAAGAAAAGATTTACCTATATACATATTTGCCGGAGATAAAGATCCAGTAGGAATGAGAGGAAAAGGTATAATAAATTTATACAATAAATTTAAAGAAATAGGCATTAAAGATGTAACATATAAATTATATAAAGATGGACGCCATGAGATGTTAAATGAAGTTAATAAGAAAGATGTTTATCTAGATATAGTTAGTTGGATAGAAAGTAAAATATAAATAGAAATTTACAAGGGATTGAAGTGCAATGATTTAAATAATCAAGGCCCTCTCTCCCTTATTTTATAATAATAAATTTTGTATAAAGTTAACTTAATTTAGATAATATATTTTTTATAGTATCTGCTGAATTTGACAATTCCATTAATTCAGATTCATCGAGAACAGAAAGTTTTGAGACAAATTGTTTAGTTATATTTTCTTTTACTTCATCTAAAAAAATTATAGATTTTTCGGAGAGTTTTACTCTTAGAACTCTTCTATCGTTAGGATCTTCATATCTAGTAACAAAACCTTCATTTACTAACTTATCAATAATAGGAGTCATATTAGGTTTAGATATATATAATTTCTTCCCAATTTCAGATACTGATGCAGAATCATGGCCATGTAAGTAGAAAATAACTTTTATATGAGAAGGAGGTATACAATGACCTTTTGCAAATTCATTAGGATTAAAAGCTTTTCCATGTATAGACATCAATAAGCTAAATAATTTTTTTGAAATATCGATTAAATTTATATCAGACATAAATATTCGCTCCTTGGTAAAGATATTATTAATATATTGTTAATACTTTAATTATAAACCATTACAAAAGATTATACAACTATAATAGTTATTGACATATAATAGTTATGAAATTATAATTGTTGTTATGTAAAATAATAAATGAACAAACAAAGTTTAACTGGAGAGGGGAATAAATATAATGTTAAAGCTGACAAAATATTTAAAGCCGTTTATAGGGTCTATTTTAGCTATTGTCATGCTTCTGATTATTCAAGCAACTTGTGATTTAGCATTACCAGAGTATATGTCTAATATAGTTAATGTAGGTATCCAGCAAAATGGTATTGATGAAGCAGTTCCATTAGCTATTAGTGAAACGGAATTAAATAAAATAATGCTTTTTATTGATGAAGATGATAAGAAGGTATTATTAGATAATTATGAAGTTGCCAATAAAAGTAATCTTAGTGGAAGTATAGTAGATAAAGGTGTAAAGGAATATATAAGTAATCATGATGAGAAAATATATAGATTATCTACTAAAAATAAAGATGAAAAAGATAAGTTAGCAAAAATATTAAAGAAGCCTATAGTTACAGTGGCAGCATTAGAAAGTGAAAATTTAGCTGATATGTCAGCAGAAGAATCTCCTATGATGCAATTACCAGAAGGTGTAGATATATTTACAGCTATGAGTAGTATGCCGAAAGAGCAGGTTGAATCAATGAAAACTTCAATAGATGAAAAGTTCAGTGATTTACCAGATATGATGATAGATCAAATGGCTGTATCTTATGTTGGTGATCAATATAAGAATATGGGAGTTGATACTGATACACTTCGATTAAGATATATATTATTTGAAGGAGCATTAATGTTAGGAATAGCACTAGCCAGTATGGTAGCTACAGTATTAGTAGGATTAATAGGAGCAAGAGTTGCAGCGGCACTTGGAAGAAACTTACGTGGAAAAGTATTTAATAAAGTTATTGGATTTTCTAATGCGGAGTTTGATTCTTACTCAACTTCATCATTAATAACACGTACAACTAATGATATTCAACAAATTCAATTACTTATGGTAATGCTTTTAAGAATAGTGTTTTATGCACCTATCTTAGGAGTAGGTGGAGCAATTAAAGTTATTAATACTCATACATCTATGGGATGGATAGTAGTTGTTGCTTTAGTAGCTATTTCTCTTTTGGTTATGGTGTTATTTGGATTTGCTATGCCGAAGTTTAAATTAGTGCAAAAACTTGTAGATAAACTTAACTTAGTATCAAGAGAATCTCTTACTGGAATGCTAGTAATTCGTGCATTTAGTAATCAAAAACATGAAGAAGAAAGATTTGAGGATGTAAATAAGGAACTTACAGGTACAAATTTATTTGTAAGTCGTATAATGGTAACCATGATGCCACTTATGATGTTAATAATGAATCTTGTAACAATTTTAATTGTATGGGTAGGTGCACATAAGATAAATGATGGTATTATGCAAGTTGGTGATATGACTGCCTTTATGCAATACACTATGCAAGTTATAATGGCATTTTTAATGATTTCTATGATATCAATAATGTTACCTCGTGCATCTGTATCAGCTCAACGTGTATGTGAAGTGTTAGATACAGAAGAGTCTATAAAAGATAGTAAAAATGCAAAAACTTTCTCAGATTCTGTTAAAGGTGTTGTAGAATATAAAAATGTTAGTTTTAAGTATCCAGGAGCAGAAGAATATGTATTAAAAGATATAAGTTTTACTGCAAAACCAGGTGAAACTACGGCCTTTATTGGAAGTACAGGAAGTGGTAAGTCAACAGTTATAAATCTTCTTCCACGTTTTTATGATGTTACAGAAGGTGAAATATTAGTTGATGGAATTAATATAAAAGATGTAACGCAACATGACTTAAGAGAAAAAATAGGATATGTTCCTCAAAAAGGTATATTATTTTCAGGAGATATCGAAAGTAACTTAAAGTATGGATATAAGAATGCTACAGAAGAAGATTTAAAAGAAGCAACAGAAATAGCACAAGCTACAGAATTTATATCAAGTAAGCCAGATGGATTTAAGACAGAAATATCTCAAGGTGGAACAAACGTATCTGGAGGACAAAAACAAAGACTTTCTATAGCTCGTGCTCTTATAAAGAAACCAGAAATATATATATTTGATGATAGTTTTTCAGCATTAGATCTTAAGACTGATGCGGCATTACGAAAAGCATTAAATAAGAAAACAAAAAATAGCACTATATTATTAGTGGCACAAAGAGTAAGTACTATAATAAATGCAGATCAAATAGTAGTAATGGATGAAGGAAAAGTAGCAGGAATAGGTACTCACAATGAACTTATGAAGAATTGTGAAGTATACAAGCAAATAGCTTTATCACAACTTTCAAAGGAGGAATTAGCCAATGAGTAAGAAAAAACATGGCGGCCCTATGGGTGGAGGTCCAATGGTAGTTACAGAAAAAGCTAAAGACTTTAAAGGTACAATGAAAAAGCTTATGGAGTATTTAAAACCCTATAGAATTGCTATGATTTTAGTTTTTATATTAGCAATAGGGAGTACTGCTTTTTCAATAGTCGGACCGAAGTTACTAGGTAAGGCTACAACGGAGATATTTAATGGATTAATGAGCAAGGTTTCTAGTTCAGGTAATGGTTCTATTGATTTTGGATATATAGGGAAGATTGCCATAGGATTAGTTGCATTATATATAGTTAGTACAATATTATCGTTTATACAAGGCTTTGTTATGTCAGGAATAGCTCAAAAAGTATCATATAATTTGAGAAAAGAGATTTCTAAAAAGATAAATCGTATGCCTTTAAAATATTTTGATAAAACTACTCATGGAGAAGTTCTATCAAGAATAACTAATGATGTAGATACTGTTAATACAACATTAAATCAAAGTTTATCTCAAATAATAACATCTGTAACTATGCTTATTGGTGTAATAGTTATGATGTTATCTATAAGCTGGGAAATGACTTTAGGATCAGTATTGATATTACCAATTGCTATGGGATTAATAATGTTAGTAGTAAAGAAATCTCAAAAGTATTTTATGGATCAACAAGAGTATCTTGGACATGTAAATGGTAACGTAGAGGAAACTTTTAGTGGACACAATATAATGAAGGCATTTAATAGAGAAGAAGAAACAATAGAAGAGTTTAATAAATTAAATGAAACATTATATAAGTCAGCGTGGAAGTCACAATTTTTATCAGGAATGATGATGCCTATAATGACTTTTATAGGTAACTTAGGATATGTATTAGTAACAATACTTGGTGGATGGCTTGCGGTATTAGGAAAAATAACAGTTGGAGATATTGTAGCATTTACACAATATATACGTACATTTATGCAACCAATATCACAAGCAGGTCAAATAGCAAATGTTCTTCAATCTACGGCGGCTGCTGCTGAAAGAGTATTTGAGTTCTTAGATGAGGAAGAAGAAGTTGATGATGTTACAGAAGGTGTAAATCCTAAAGATGTTGAAGGCGCTGTTGAATTTAAAGATGTTCATTTTGGATATAATGAAGATAAAATAATCATAAATGATTTCTCAGCTAAGATTAAGCCAGGACAAAGAGTTGCAATAGTTGGACCTACAGGAGCAGGTAAAACTACTATAGTTAAACTTCTTATGAGATTTTATGAACTTAATGGTGGTTCTATAGAGATAGATGGTCATAATATTAAAGACTTTACTCGTGATAATTTAAGAGAATTATTTGGTATGGTTCTTCAAGATACATGGTTATATAATGGAAGTATTAAAGAAAATATAAGATATGGTAGATTAGATGCTACTGATGAAGAAATAATAGAAGCTGCTAAATTAGCACATGTAGATCATTTTGTACGTGCATTGCCGCATGGATATGATATGGAACTAAATGAAGAAGCAAGTAATATATCTCAAGGTCAAAAGCAATTACTTACTATTGCCAGGGCAATACTTGCTGATCCTAAGATATTAATTTTAGATGAAGCAACTAGTTCAGTAGATACTCGTACAGAAGTTCTTATTCAAAAAGCTATGGATAATTTAATGAAAGGTAGAACAAGTTTTGTTATCGCTCATAGATTATCTACTATTAGAGATGCAGACTTAATTTTAGTAATGAAAGATGGAGATATAATTGAGCAAGGAAATCATGAAGAATTATTAAAGGCTAATGGTTTCTATGCAGATCTTTATAATAGTCAATTTGAAAAAGAAGAAGTGTCATAACAGGCACAAGATACAAAAAAGCTGTTACACGGAGAGTGTAGCAGCTTTTTTCAATCAGTGCACAAAGTAGGGCACAAGTATGAGGGCACATGGCACAGGTGTGGATGAAATTCTTACAGAATTTCTTAGAATTTAGGTGTATAAGTTTGAGGTATAGAATAGATTATTTTTTCTTAAGAGAGTTAAATTTGATATAGAAGTCATTACAGGGGGGTAATGAAGGTTGAACCTTCATATAGCTTAGATTAAAGTTTTTGGATTTATAGTAAATATGAAAACACTTTGCTGTTTGTAGAATTACTTAAATTTAGAATTATGAAATGCTAAATGCGAAATTATGTTTTATAATTTCTCGTATGCGGAAATTTGTTACAATATTAGATTTTAATAAAAAACTATTAATAAATATTATAAATTTGTAATTTACTCCTATTATAATTGTAGGTTTATGGTATAATTTTAAGATAGTATATATTTAGGAGGGGCTAAAAATGAAAGCTGTTGTTACAGTTGTAGGGAAAGATAGAGTAGGTATTATTTTTGATGTTACTAAAGTACTTGCAGAGAATTCTGTAAATGTACTTAATATTTCACAAACTATATTAGATGGATATTTTACAATGATAATGATAACAGATATTTCCAAGAGCAACAAATCAATTGCAGAGTTAAGAGAAACTTTTTCTAGTTTAGAATCAAAACTTGGGGTGGATATAAGAATCCAACATGAAGACATATTTAATTCAATGCATAATATTTAAGGGTTGGTGATTAGAAGATGTTGAATTCAAATGAAATTTTAGAAACAATAGGCATGATTAAAGATCAAAATCTTGATGTAAGAACAATTACATTAGGTCTTAGCCTTTTAGATTGTGCATCAGATGATATAAATGTGTTATGTGATAGGATTTATGATAAAATTACAAAAACTGCAGAAAATCTTGTAAAAACAGGAGAAGATATAGAAAGACAATATGGTATCCCAATTGTTAATAAGAGAATATCAGTAACTCCAATTTCAATGGTAGCAGCGGCTACTAAAGCAAACTCATATGTACAAATAGCTAAGACTTTAGATAGAGCGGCAAAAAATGTTGGAGTTAATTTTATAGGTGGATTCTCAGCACTTATTCAAAAAGGATTTACAGACTCAGATAGAGTGCTTATAAACTCAATACCAGAAGCATTGGCGACAACAGATATTGTATGTTCATCAGTTAACATAGGTTCTACTAAAAATGGTATTAATATGGATGGTGTAAAGCTTTTAGGACAAACAATAAAGAAGACAGCGGAAATAACACCAGATGGATTTGGATGTGCAAAACTTGTTGTATTCTGTAATGCTGTTGAAGATAACCCATTTATGGCAGGAGCTTTTCATGGGGTAGGAGAAGCGGAAAAAGTAATAAATGTAGGGGTAAGTGGACCTGGAGTAGTTAAGAGAGCTTTAGAAGATGTTAAGGGAGAATCTTTTGAGATTGTAGCAGAAACTATAAAGAAAACTGCCTTTAAAGTTACTAGAGTGGGACAATTGGTAGCTAGAGAAGCATCTGAAAGACTTGGAATTCCATTTGGAATTGTAGATTTATCTTTAGCACCAACACCAGCAGTAGGTGACTCTGTTGGAAGAATACTTGAAGAGATTGGTGTAGGTCATTGTGGAGGTCCTGGTACAACTGCAGCTCTTGCTATGTTAAATGATGCAGTTAAAAAAGGTGGACTTATGGCATCTTCTTTTGTTGGTGGTTTAAGTGGTGCATTTATACCGGTATCAGAAGATGAGGGTATGATAGAAGTTGCAAGTAATGGTTTCTTAACACTAGAAAAATTAGAGGCTATGACTTGTGTATGTTCAGTAGGTCTTGATATGATAGCTGTACCAGGAGATACAACAGCAGAAACTTTATCAGGAATCATTGCTGATGAAGCTGCTATTGGTATGATTAATCAAAAGACTACTGCTGTTAGATTAATACCAGTTCCAAATAAGAAAGTTGGAGACTTTGTTGAATTTGGAGGGCTACTTGGAAGAGCTCCAATTATGCCAGTAAATAGCTCAGATTGTTCTAATTTTGTTAATAGAGGTGGAAGAATACCAGCACCAGTACATTCAATGAAAAATTAGTATTAAAAATGTTGCAAAATGTAAAATATTTTGCAACATTTTTTGTTTAATATGGAATGAAATAATGAACAACAATAAGTAAATTTATGGTAAAATCATAATATATAAAGAGACACATGTATTTTAGGAGGTTTTATGTATGAAATTTAGAAAGATGATATCGGTATTTACAGTTGGATTTATTTTAGCATCATTTACGGGATGTGCTGACAAAGAAACATATAATATAAAATTTAATCCTTCTGTAGGAGATGAGTATAGCGTAACTAGTAGTATAAAAATTGATGCTACTCAGGGGACAAAAAAAATAACTTTAGATGGTGATGTTAAAGGAAATGTAAAGTATATAAATGTATCAGAAGATGAAATTACCGAAGAAGTTGGGTATGATGATTTTTCTATGAATATGGATATGGGTGGAATATCTATGCAAGTTAATGAAGATAATGAGATGTTTAAGGAGTTAATATCTCAATTAAAAGCTAGTAAAATTCTAATTACAGCAGATAGAGATGGAAATATATTAACTTATAATGTTGAAGGAGAAGAGGAAGCAGAGTTAAATAAGTATGGTGTAGATTTAAGTAGTAAGGGAAATATTTTAGGTGGAAATAATTTTTGTATTCTAGAGAATATGGAGATAAAAGATGGTGAAGAAATATCAATATCATTAGATAAATTATTAGGAAAAGATGCAGAGAATACATTAGGAGTAAACGTCGATGGATCTACATTAATAGGAAAGGTAAAATCAATTAAAGACAATGTAGCGGAAATCACTTTTGATATAGATAGTATAAAATTAGATACAAATAATAGTACATTAAAAAATTTTAATGCAAATATTAAGATAAATGTAGATACAGGAATTACAGAAAGTATGGAAATAGATACAGATATGGATGGATCAGTACAAGGAAACATTATATTAAAATCTACAATGAAAAAGAAATAAGCTTAATAATGAAAAAAATAAAGTTGTAACATTATATTACGTATGTAATTATTATGTAGCAACTTTTTTTTATAAAGTTTTATAGTATTTGCATGAAAAATATGTCAAAAAACATAGAAAAATATGTTTTTCGTATATTAAGTGTGGTATAATATCGCCATGATGAAATAAATTACTGAAAGGGGAAAATAAGTATATGAATATAAGAAAAAAGATATGTATGGTAGTATCGATATTTCTTGTTATATCACTAATAACTGGATGTAATAAAAATTCTTATACAATTAAGTTTGCCCCTGAGAAAGGAAGGGAATATAGAGTTGAATATAATGTAAAACTACAATCAGAGGATGAAAATGTTAGTATTAAAAATAATTTTGATATAAATTTAAGGTGTACAGATATTAAAAAGAAGAATACATATATTGATCTGAAGTATAATGATTATGTAATAGATACAAAGGAAGATGGCATATCAATAAAAGCTGATGAAAATAGTGAAATATTCGGAGAAAATATACGTAAATTAAAGTCAGGCAAGTTTAAAGGATGTATATATGCAGAATCAAATCTTTTGAAGTATAATTTAATAAGTGGAGATGAAGAGGTGCTAGGAGATAGTACTTTAAGCATTGAAAAACAACAAGAGAAAATTATTGAAATTATTACATGCTTTATCGGTGAAAATGTTAAGAAGAATGGCCGGGTAAATGTAAATTTAGAAAAAATAATAGGAAAAGAAATATGTAAGTATATAAATTTTAAAGATACTAGTATTAATGGTCAAGTAGAGGCTATTAAAAATAATATTGCATTGATTGAAGTATGTATTGATGAAAGTAAGAATAATAATATTAAAATAAAATTATCTTCACAGCTAAATATTGAAACTGGAATGATTAGATATATGAAGCTAAATATTGATGATAAATCAAAAGAGACTGGAAGAAAAACTTTAGTAACAGATATATTTATTGAAGAAGAGTAGATAAACTATTTTAAAGTAGACTTTTTTTGATATAATATAAGTTATGTTAAGTGAAAATAATTAATAGATTATATAAATTGGATGCTTTTGAGAGGAGTAATTATATGTGCGGATTTGTATGCTTATATAGACCACAAGGATTAAAAGAACAAGACCTTCCGATGGTTGAAAAAATGAACGAGATTATAGCTCACCGTGGACCGGATGATTATGGAGTATATAGTGATAGTAAAGCTATTTTAGGATTTAGAAGATTATCTATAAATGATTTAGCGAATGGACATCAACCTTATGCTTATGATAAAGGTAGACTGAATATTGTTTTTAACGGAGAAATTTATAATTATAGAGAACTTAGAAAAGATTTGCAAGAATTAGGTTATGAATTTGTAACAGATTCAGAAGTTGAAGTTATTGGAGCAGCATATACACAATATGGTAAGAAATATGTTGATTATTTAAGAGGTATGTATGCAATAGTTATCAGAGATGAAGAAAATGATACACTTTTTGCATGTAGAGATATATTTGGTATAAAGCCACTTTATTATACAGAAGATAGTGACGGATTAATGTTAACATCAGAGAGTAAAGCATTTTTATTTTCTGATAGAAATATGGGAAAAGTTAATAAAGATGGGTTACAACATTATTTAACATATCAATTTGTACCAGAACCACATACAATTTATAGTGATGTTATGTTACTAGAACCAGGTTGTACATTAACAAAAGTAGGCGATGGTGAAACTAAAATTGAAAGATATTTTAAGATTGAGTTAAAGCCACAAGAAAATGATAAAACAGCTATGATGAAAGAAATAAGAGAAGTAATGGAAGACTCAGTTAGAGTGCATTTAACATCAGATGTTCCAGTTGGTTCATTCCTTTCTGGTGGAATAGATTCAACAATAGTTGTGGCATTAGCAAAACAACACAAACCTGACATAAAGACATTTACAGTAGGATTCGAAGTTGAAGGATACTCAGAAATTAACTTAGCAGAAGAATCAGCAGCAGCTCTAGGTGTATCAAGTTATAAGAGAATAGTAACAGCAAAAGAATATATGGATGCGTTCCCTAAGCTAGTATGGCATTTAGATGGACCTATGGCAGATCCTTCAGCAGTACCGATATATTTCATAGCAGAAGAAGCAAGAAAGCAAGTAACTGTTGTACTTTCTGGTGAAGGTGCAGATGAAATGTTTGGTGGATACACTATTTATAGAGAAAGTGAATCTTTAAAAATGTGGAATCATGTTCCAAATGGACTTAAGAAGATGTTCTTAGCTTTTTCTAAGTTAATACCAGAGCATGTAAAAGGAAAGAGCTTTATTGAAAGAGGTTGTACGCCTGTAGAAGAAAGATATTTTGGTAATGCAAATATATTTAAGGAAGTACAAAAACCTTTAATATTACCATTTTATAATGATAATATAAAACCTCAACAAATAACTAAGCCATTTTATGACGAGGCTAAAGCTTTAGGTTTAGATGGTGTTGGTAAGATGCAATATATAGATTTTAATACATGGCTTACTGGAGATATATTAGTTAAGTCAGATAGAATGACTATGGCACACTGTTTAGAACTTAGAGTACCATTTTTAGATAAAGAAGTTTTAAAAGTTGCTAGTAAGCTTGGTAGATATGATAAAATAGGTGGACACACTACTAAGAGCCTACTTAGAGAAACTTTTGCGGATATACTACCGGATCCAGTTACAATGAGAAGAAAACTTGGATATCCAGTACCTATTAGAGTTTGGTTAAAGAATGAAATGTATGATTGGGCAAAGGACATTATTAACAGATCAGAATGTCCAGAATATATAAATAAAGCAGAAGCATTAAAGCTTTTAGAAAACCATAGAGCAGGGATAGAAGATGAGTCAAGAAAGATTTGGGTAATATTATCTTTCTTAGTATGGTATGAGCAGGTTATGGAAATAGTGAAGAAGAGATAGAGGTTTTATAGAGCTGTTGCAAGACTAGAAGTCATGTAGCAGCTCTTTTTAGTTAAAGATTATTGGGTGTTGTGAAAAGAGAAAGAATGATATAATTAACTTTAGATGAAGTAAAGAAAGGAAATAAACGTATGAATAATGCTGATAAACAATACTTAACTTTAGTTAGAGATATATTAGACAATGGATATTATGATCAAAATAGAACAGGTACAGCTACGTATAAGCTTCCGCACAAGATGTTTCAATTTGATTTGTCAAAAGATGAATTCCCAATATTAACTACTAAATTTGTTGCTTTTAAGACAGCAGTGAAAGAATTATTATGGATATTTAAAGATCAGTCTAATGATGTTAAAAAGCTGCAAGAACAAAACGTTCAAATTTGGAATGAATGGGCATTAGAAGATGGAACTATAGGGAAAGCTTATGGGTATCAAATAGCTAAGTATAATCAAGTAGATAAATTAATAGAATCACTAAAGAATAATCCACAGGATAGAAGAATGATGATGAATCTTTGGAATATTGAAGATTTACCAGAGATGGCACTTCAACCTTGTTGTTTTTTAACTATGTGGGATGTTACAGATGGAAGACTAAATTGTATGTTAGTTCAAAGAAGTGGAGATGTTCCATTAGGAGTTCCTTTTAATATGAGTCAATATGCAGTGCTTGTTCATTTAATTGCTCAAGTTACAGGACTAAAGCCAGGATTATTTACTCATGTAATAAATAATGCACATATATATGAAAATCAAGTCGAAGGAATGAAGTTGCAACTTACAAGAGAAAATGAAACTTATGAAGCACCAAAGCTTTGGATAAATCCTGAAATAACTAATTTTTATGATTTTACACCAGATGATATAAAGCTTGAAGGATATAAATATCACCCATCTATTAAGATGGAAGTATCAGTTTAAGGGGGTAATTATGTTAAGCTTAATGGTGGCGGTAGCCGAAAATAATGTTATAGGAAAAGATAATAAATTAATATGGCATATACCGAATGATTTAAAGTATTTTAAGTCAGTTACAAGTGGACATAAGATTCTTATGGGACGCAAGACATTTCAATCACTTCCAGGAATATTACCAGGAAGACCACATTTAGTTCTTACTAGGGATAGAAGCTTTAATGTGGAAGATGAAAGAGTTACTGTATTACATGGTATGGAAGAAGTAATGCCTTATGTTGATAGCGAAGAAGAAATTTTTGTAGTTGGTGGAGCAGAAATATACAAAACATTATTACCATATTGTAAAAAAGCATATATAACAAGAATTAATGAGAGTTTTGAAGGTGATGCATTTTTTCCACACTTTGATGAAAGCATGTGGATAACTGACAGTATTACTGAAGGAATTGTGGATGAAAAAAATAAATATCCGCATAGTTTTTATGTTTATACAAGAAAATAATATAACTTAGAGCTCTGACTATAATTAATTTAATAGTTAGAGTTTTTTAGTTAGAAATGTAATAGGGGTTGGGAAAATGGGGTGTTTTATAAAGCTAGTATCAGTATATTTACTTATAACGGTTTTGATAAATAATATATTTATGAAACAGGCTAGAAATAAGAATGCAGAGAAAATTAAGAAAAATAATATTATATATATAATATTAACAGTAGCAGTGGCTTTTTTATTGAGCTTTAATAATGAAGAATTTAGTGTTATTAGGGTTAGCACTATACTAATAGAAGTAATAATGACCAATATATTAATAAATCGTGGTATATGTCATCTTATATATAGATTATCTACAGGAAAAAAGCGTAGGAAATATGATGTAAAAAAAGAAATGATAAGTGTAATAAGTTTTTTTGTAGTAATGGCGCTATTAGTCATTTTATTAGGGACAATAAAACAATTATCATTATATTACATAGCATTATTGATAGGTATATTATTATTTGTAGTGTTTATCAATATAAAAAATCTTATTAGGGAATTTGCAATGATAAAAAAAATATGAACTAGGCTGATGCCTAGTTCATATTTTATATCTTTTTTAGTCTATCTATAGGTATTAAATAAATAACTATTAAACAGATTAATCCATTAGGAACTATTAGTAATGCATTGGTGACAGCAGAGTATATTATCGGGGACATACCGTCTGGTGCAAAACTACCAAAGAATACTACACCGGATATAAAGTGAAAAATAAATCTACCGGCCATAGCCACAATAACTGCAAAAGTTTTATTATTTTTAAAATATCCAGCTAAACCTAAAGCCATATAAGGAAGAGGATAATCAAATAGAACTTGGATAGGATTCAAAATATATGGTCCTAATATTAAGTCAACAATTCCATATACAAAACCAGTTAAGAATCCTATTTCAGGGCCATATATTATAGCCATAACGAGAATAGGTACCATGCTAGCTAAATTTATACTACCGCCTTGAGGAAAATGATAGAACTTAATAAAGCTTAATATTGTGGATAGAGCTACAGCTAAAGCAACTTGTACCAATATTTTTGTAGTCAATTTTACTTTTTTTATTTTTATAAATACTATAATTAAAATTACTACAGCGATAAGTGTTAAAATTGATAATGGGCTTTTAGCAATATCCGTTAGGTTAGTAATAAAAGTTTTCATAATAGCCTCCTGATGTGCTAGGTAGAGGAGATTTTCAGAGTTAGCAGTTAGTAGTTGACAGTTAGCAGTTGAAGAGAGAAATTCTTATGGAATTTCACTAGTTATATTTATGAATAAGTATAATTTCATTTCAAATTCTAAATTATCAATAGTCGCTGCTTTCCTTCGCTGGCATTATCCAGATCAGGTTCAAGGGTTAATGAAATATCATCTCTCAGCCATAAGGCACCCCTAGCAAAATTTATTTCAACAATAGTATAGTATAATATCTGTAATAATGCAAAAAAACAGTACAAAGTGTTATATTTATCAAGAAGTCTGCAGGACTATAATGGAGTTGTTAAATGAAGAGTGTGACAGCTTTTTTTAGTAAGTTTCATAGAGACAAAAGCAAGGCACAAGTATGATGGCACAAGGCACAGGTATAGATGAAATTCTTGCAGAATTTCTGAAATTTTAAGTGTTAAGTTGAATGTTATAAGTTAGACTATGTTTCTTACTTAGATCACAGTTGATATAAAAGTCATTATAGAAAACTCATGAAAGTTGTACTTTCATGAAGCTTTGGTTACAATTTCTGTATCTATAGTAAATATGAAAACACTTTGCTGTCCGTAGGACTATAATAAAATTCCTCCCAAAGAGGAATTTTCACCTTACTTGTGACCTGTGACATGATAAAAGGAACTACCACTCACAAATTTTCATTTATTAATTCGACGGCCCTTACATTCATCGTGAATTGTGAATTGCAAATTGTTAATTAGAAAAAAGATGACCTAATGGCCATCTTTTTTAGTGATATTTAAAGATTCTTTAAATTTTTCATAGATATATCTAGAGCTTTAACTGAGTGTGTTAATGCCCCAACAGATATGTAATCAACACCTGTTTCAGCTACAGAACGTATTCTTTTAAGGTTCATATTTCCTGATGCTTCTATAAGTGCGTTGCCTTTTATTAAGTCAACTGCTTTTTTAGTTGTTTCATTATCCATATTGTCTAACATAATGATGTCAGCTTTTGCATCAAGAGCTTCTTTAACTTGATCTAAAGTTTCAACTTCTACTTCAATTTTACGAACAAAGGAAACAGAGTTACGAGCTTTTTCAATAGCATTTTTAACACCACCAGCAGCAGCAACGTGATTATCTTTTAATAATACACCATCAGAAAGGTTAAAACGGTGGTTACAACCTCCACCAACTTTAACAGCATACTTTTCTAATATTCTAAGACCAGGAGTGGTTTTACGAGTATCTAGAAGCTTACAAGATGTATTTGACAGTTCTTGTACATACTTATTTGTTGTTGTTGCTATACCAGAAAGATGTTGAAGTAAGTTTAGAGCAACTCTCTCTCCTTTAAGTATATTTAATGTATTTCCTTTAAGATTACCTAAGATTTCACCATTCTTAACGAAATCACCATCTTTATGGTAAAGAGATACTTCTACATCGCCAAGAAGAAAAAATACCCTTTTAAAAACGTCTAGACCGGCGATGATACCATCTTCTTTACAGATAACATCAACGGTAGATTGTTGATGTTTAGAAAGAATAGATGATGATGTTATATCGTCATCCCATACATCTTCTTTTAAAGCATTTTTGATTATTTCATCAATAATTAACCAATTCATTTTTAATAAAGTCTCCTTTACTGCTAAAGTATTTAATAAGTGTAGTTAAAGAATCCTTTTTTACAGTATCAATATCTAAATTACCTTCATAGCTAATTTCAGTTAATTTAATATCATCTATTAAAGTATTAATTTCTTTAGCTGCACGTCTTGAAAAAACTAAAGCTTCTAATAAAGAATTTGATGCTAATCGATTTGCGCCGTGAACACCAGTACAACTAGCTTCTCCAACAATATAAAGGTTGTCCATTGAAGATTTAGAATTTAAATTTACTGCGATTCCACCCATAAAGTAATGTTGAGCTGGTGCAATTGGAATAGGACCAGAACATAAATCATAACCTTTTTCTAGACAATTAGAGTATATAGATGGAAATCTATTCTTAATATATTCAGAATCTTTATGAGATATATCAAGAAGAACATGATTACTATTAGTTCTATGCATTTCTTTTAAAATTTCTTTAGTAACTACATCTCTAGGTAATAGTTCATCTACGAAACGATCACCTTCAAGATTTGTAATTACTGCTCCTTCGCCTCTTAAGCTTTCAGAGATAAGAAAGCAGCGTCCATCATTACTTTCATCATAAAAAGCTGTAGGATGAAATTGAATATATTCAGTATCATGAAGTTTAATATCATGTTTCAAAGAAAGGTATAAACCTATTCCTTTAATATGTCTAAAGTTTGTGGAATGTTTAAATAATCCACCAATTCCACCAGTAGCGAGAACTACATCTTTTGCAGTTAGTTTTATGTAATTATTATCTTTATAATATACAACTCCATGACATTGATTATTTTCTACTAGTAAATCAACTAATGATGCATTTTCTTCTATGGTAATATTTTTTTTACTTTTTACTTTAGCTAATAATCCATCTACAACAGCTTTTCCAGTTGTGTCTTTATGATGAACAATTCTATTTATGCTATGAGCTGCTTCTTTAGTATATAATAGATGATTATTTTCTTTATCAAGATCAACACCAAGCTTTAATAAATTCTCTATGTTTTCTCTAGATTCATTGACTAAAATCTCTACCGCTTCTACAGAATTTTTATATTGACCAGCTTTTAGGGTATCTGATATATGAGCTGGAATATCTTCTTTATTTCTAGCAGTAGCTATTCCACCTTGCGCAAGGTATGAATTGCAATCTGTACATGTTTTTTCTGTAATAATAGTTACATTTACGTCATCTCTTAAATTTAATGCACAATATAATGCTGCGGCTCCTGAACCAACAATAACTACTGATGAAGAGTTACTTTGCAAGTTCATGCATTTTATTTAAAGCTTTAGCAGCTTTTTCTCTTATATCTTCATCTATTATGATTTCATAGGTACCTTTAGATAAGGCATCATAGACATCTTCTAGACGAGTCTTTTTCATATTTATACAAGTCATTGTTGTTCCAGGAACATAGAAATTTTTATTAGGGTTTTTTAATTTAAGAGGATGAATTACACCTTCTTCAGTAACTATTAAGAAATTTTTCTTATCACTATTAGTAGCATAATTTATTATTTCACCAGTAGATCCAATGAAATCAGCTAATTCTAAAACATTTTCCTCACATTCAGGATGAGCGAGTACAACTACATCATCTAATTTTTCCTTAGAAGATGAAATCCATTCAGGTTGTACTTTTTTATGGGTTATGCAAAAACCAGGCCATAGGACAAATTCTTTATTAGGGAACTTATTTGCAATATGTCTACCTAAGTTTTTGTCTGGTAAAAATAATATTTTATCACTATCTAAATTTGATATTATTTTTTCTGCATTAGAAGAAGTAACAATAACATCAGATAAAGCTTTTACTTCAGTAGATGAGTTAATATATGTAACAACAGTATGATCAGGATACTGGCGCTTCATTTCTAGAAGCTTGTCTACATTAGCCATATCAGCCATAGGACATCCTGCATCTAATGCTGGTAAAAGTACTTTTTTATTAGGGGAAAGTATTTTTGCACTTTCTGCCATAAATTTCACACCACAAAAAATAATAAGGTTATTAGGGCTATCTTTAGCAATTTTACTTAAATAATAAGAATCACCAACATAGTCCGCAATATCTTGAATTTCTGGACGTTGATAGTAGTGTGCAAGTATTAGAGCTCCCTGCTCTTTTTTTAGTCTGTTGATTTCTTTGATTAAATTCATAATATTCAACTCCTGTAAAGTTATGTGTATATACACTTGTAAATATTATTATAATACATATTAGTAAAGAGTTGAACCTATTTAGTTAAAATTTTCACTATCTCATTTTCAAAAAGTAAATGCTAATTTTAATTATAAAAATACGATATATAATTATATAAATTAATGTATGTTGTATCTCGACACTGACTTTTGATACATATTTAAAAAGTGAGGTATTCAATGAATTTCTTAAAAATAAAAGGACTGTTGCATAATATTATACAACAGTCCTTTTATATATAAATTATTTTAATTTGTAAGTAAAGATTTCATCTGAACCAGCTTTAACAGTAGCTCCGATGTTTCCATTGATTTCGCTGATAACAGCTTCATGGTTAGTGATTAAAACTGGAGTAGTTAATGGCTTACCTTTTGATTTGATAAATTCAGCATCAAATTTGATGATAGGTTCACCAGCTTTTACTTTTGTACCAGCTTCAACAAGTTGTTCAAAACCTTCACCGTTTAATTCAACAGTATCGATACCAATGTGTACTAATAATTCTACACCGTTATCTAAAGTCATAGCGAAAGCATGTTTAGTTTTGAATACTAAGCTTAATTCTCCATCAGCAGGTGCACATACAGTGTTACCAGTAGGATTGATTGCAACACCATCACCAGCCATTTTTTCAGAGAAAACTTGATCTGGTACTTTTGATAAATCGATAACTTCTCCATCTACAGGAGCAACAAAGTTAAGAGCTTTTGATTTTTTGAAAAATCCAAACATATATATACCTCCTAAAATATTAATTCATTCTCTAGTTTTGTACAGTGATAATTATATTATGCTTTTATATTAAAACAAAAAGACATGAGTTGCCATTTAATGGTAAACTCATGCCATCATCACATGTAACACGTCATAAAAAATTTTACACATAAATTACAATATAGTCAATACAAAATTATACGAAATGTGTAAACATATAGTTAATTATAGTAATACCATATTGTTAATATGTATGATTTCATCAAAGTTTTTATAACCAAGTAATCTATTTATTTCAGATGTATCATTACCTTTAATTAATAAAATTTCATTAGAAGAATAGTTAACAATGCCATTAGCTATTTTTTCTTTAGAAGTAGATAGAATAGACACTACATCACCTTCAACAAAATTACCAGTAACATTTAATATACCTTTTGGTAACAGGCTATTATGCTCTCTAAGAGCAACTACAGCTCCGTCATCTATTATTATTTCACCTTGAGTTTTAGTTTCATAAGCTAACCAATGCTTTTTACTATGCATAGGTTTAGAAGATGCTCTAAAATAAGTACCAAGTTGTTCGCCATCAAAAATTCTAGTTATTACATTACGTTCATCACTATTAGCAATTATCATAGATGTACCAGAAGTGGTAGCGATTTTACCAGCCTTAATTTTTGTAGCCATACCACCAGTGCCGATAGCAGATCCAGCACCACCGGCCATATTTTCAATATCTTCAGTTATTTCATCTACAACTTTTATTAGTCTAGCATTCGGATTATCCTTAGGGTTAGAATCAAATAGCCCATCAATATCAGATAGTATTATAAGTAAGTCAGCTTCAACTAGTGAAGATACCATAGCAGAAAGAGTATCATTGTCACCAAATTTAATTTCATCTACAGTCAAGGCATCATTTTCATTTACTATAGGAATAACACCTAGTTTCAATAATGAAAAGAAGGTATTTCTTGCATTTAAAAATCTTACTCTATCAGACATATCATCTCTATTAAATAATATCTGAGATGATATTTTTCCGTATTCTGCAAATAATTTATCATAAGTATGTATTAATCTAACTTGACCAACAGCAGCGCAAGCTTGCTTTTCAGGAATAGTATTAGGCTTTTCTTTAAATCCTAGACGTCCCATACCGGCACTTATTGCACCAGATGATACTAAAACAACCTCTATTCCTCTATTATGAATATTAGAAAGATCCCTGACTAAATGATCTATGGCACTTAAGTTAAGTAATCCTGTTTTATGAGTCAAAGAAGAGGAACCAACTTTAACTACAACTTTTTTAACATCTTTTACATAATTCATTTTAAAATCATCCCTTCTATAAATATAGAATACCATGTATTGTCTTCAAATAATATTAGTTATATAATTTACTTAAAAATAAGAGAAAGAGTGTGGAGCAATATGAATAAAAAAATATCTTTTTTAGGTTGCGGAAATATGGCTCAAGCAATAATAAATGGAGTAATAAAAGCAAACCTAGTTGACCCTCGTAATGTAATGGCGACAGACTTTGATGTTAATAAAACTAATTATATAAAGGAAACGTTAGGAATTTCAATATCTAATGATAATAATGAAGCAGTAAATTTTGCAGATATAATAGTATTATGTGTAAAACCTCAACATATTAAAAGTCTATTAGCTGATGTTAAAAATGTGATAACTAATAAACAAACTATAGTTTCTATAGCAGCCGGTGTAGATATTAAAATGTTACAAGCACTACTTGACGATGATAAAAAGATAGTAAGAGTAATGCCAAATACACCAGCTTTAGTAGGTGAAGGTGCTAGTGCTTTATGTAAGAATAAAAATGTAACAGAAGAAGAATTTAAAGAAATTGTAGATATGTTTTCATCATTTGGGGTGGCAGAAGTAGTTACTGAAAATCTTATAGATGCTGTTGTTGGAGTCTCAGGATCATCTCCAGCTTTTGTATATATGTTTATTGAAGCTTTAGCAGATGGAGCAGTATTAGAAGGGTTGCCAAGAGATAAAGCAATTAAAATGGCAGCACAGGCTGTACTTGGATCTGCAAAAATGGTATTAGAGACAGGAGATCATCCAGGAAAGTTAAAAGATAATGTATGTTCTCCAGCTGGAACAACAATAGAAGCTGTATATGCATTGGAAAAGAATAATTTTAGAGGAACTGTTATTGAAGCTGTACATAAAGCTGCGGAAAAGAATAGAAATATGTAATTACAATTACTGTTTGAATAAATTATAAATTTTAATATTTTTATAATAATTTAAAATAATTATTATAATCACTAAAAAGATGATTTTTGTATTAATCAGAAATCATCTTTTAATTTTTTAGTGGTATCGCGTAAAATACTGGCATGTCAATAATTTTATTTAATGTAAAAAAACGATTTATTGATATATTTTTTATCATATAAAATAAAAAGTTCCTATAACTTTGTTTTAATTTGAAAAAACGAAGCATTTTTTATAAAAATATGATATTATATTAAATATAGTCTCAAAATCAAATATAAAGGAGAAGGATATGAAAATAAAAAGCGGTAAGGTAAAATATCTTGGAATTCCGCTAGCATGTATTGTTTTTTTATTAAATCTAAATCTAAATGTAAAGGCATCAGGTATAGAAAAAACAAAGTGGACAGCTCATATATCAACTGCTTTAGAGAAAACGAATGAAAACACTGAGTTTCAGATAGGGGATTATAATAATGATGGTAAAGAAGATTTATACATAATTAAAAAGAAAGTAGCAGGAAAATCAGAATTACATGTTTTAAATGCTGCAAATAATTATCAATCTTTTTTAACACATTTAAGACTTCCAATTGAGGAAACCGATTCAAATGTTTCTTTTAGAGTCGGGGATTATAATGGAGATGGAGTTAATGACTTATTCTGTATAAAGAAAAAAGTATTAGGAAGAACTGAAGTTCATATTATGGACGGAAGTAAAAATTTCTCTTCATTTTTATTACAAGTAAGATTACCGATAGAAGAAACAGATGAAAATGTTGATTTTCAATTAGGGGATTACAACAAAGATGGAAAAGTAGATTTATATTGCATAAAGAAAAAAGTATCAGGAAAAACTGAAATTCATGTATTGAATGCAGCAACAGGATATTCTAAGTTTTTACTTCAAATTAGAACAGCATTAGGAGAAGTAGGATCTAATTGGGAATTTGGTATAAGTGATTATAATTCTGATAATGTGCCGGATGTTTATTGTATTAATAAGCAAGGAGCGTCTAATACAGAAGTTCATGTGTTGGATGGAGGTAATAAATATCAATCATTTTCACTAGAAATAGGTACTGTAATGGAAAAGACAGACAACAATACGCAATTTTTGGTTGGAACTGGTAAACTTAATTTATATGCAGTAAAGAAATTGGGAGCAACTAATACAGAAATTCATAGAATAGAAGGGGAAGAGAATGGTCAAGGACAAGATCAGATAATAGAAGACCTTAGTAATAATCAAATTGAGTTAGGATTTAATATAGATACAGCATTAGAACTAACCAATGAAAATTCTGTATTTGCAGTTGGAGATTTTAACAAAAACACTATCCCAGACGTTTTTGTTATAAAAAAGGCTGTGGCTGGAAAAGGTGAGATGCACATCTTAAATGGTGCAAATAAATATCAGTCTTTTTTACTTAATGTGAGATTGCCTATAGAAGCAACAGACGAAAATTCTGAATTTAGAGTAGCAGATTATAATAAAGATGGAATACTTGATTTGTATTGGATAAAAAAACATGCTGGAAATAGAACGGAAGTTCATATATTAGATGGAAGTAATAAATTTCAATCTTTCTTATTACAAATTGTATTACCAATAGAATCAACAAATTTAGATTCTAATTTTCAAATTGGAGACTATAATGGAGATAATGTTCCTGATATATATTGGATGAAAAAGCAAGCTGGTGGAAAAACAGAAGTTCATATATTAAGTGGAGCTGAAAGATATCAAAAGTTTCTTCTTCAAATAAGAACAGTGTTTCCAAGTGCGAGTGAAGATGTTGAATTTGGTTTGAGTGATTACAATAATGATGGGACAATTGATTTATATTGTATGAATAAACAAGGTAAAAATGGTATAGAGTTATATGTATTAAATGGTAAAGATAGATTTCAATCATATTTACTAAAATCATCTACACCAATGGAAAAAAGAGATAAAAATACTCAAATGGTATTATTATCAGGTGATAAAATTAATATATATGCTATAAATAGACAAGGTAATTCAGCAACAACTATTCAACAGTTAAGATATATTGGATCAGGTGATGGTCTTGAATCTAAATATGCCGAAGAAAAATTAGGAGAATTATCTGCAAAATATGAATCTAATGGGGAACCAGGTACTATATCTACAGGTGTTGGTGATATAGGAGGAAAGTCATATGGAGCATGGCAATTAGCCTCTAATATGGGGTCTGTAGATAAGTTTTTAAGTTTCCTTAAAACTAAGAATGCATATTATTATAATGAGCTATCTGCAGCAAAGCAATCAGATGGCAATAAATTTGGAACAAATTTTGATAATACGTGGAGAAATATAGCTAAAAATGATAGAGATGGGTTTTTAGAATTACAAAGACAGTATATAAAGATGACATATTATGATGTATCAGCAGCGAGTTTATTAAAGAATTATAACTTTAATATTGAAGAACATTCATGGGCTTTAAAAAATGTATTATGGTCTACATCGGTTCAACATGGTGCAAGTGGAGCTGTTAATATATTTAAAACGGTTGGATTAGATCGAAGTGAAAGGGATCTGATTATTGCAATATATGACGAACGTTCGAAGGTGGACAAGTATTTTTATAGCAGTAGTAAAGAAGTTCAAGAAGCTGTAAAAAAGAGATTTGAAAATGAAAAAAATGATGCATTAAAAATGTTAGAACAATAATCATTTAGTGAGGTAAGTTTATGAAAAAGAAATTTTTTATTGCCTTAATTTCTATATTTTTAATATCAGTTACTTTAACTGCATGTGGTAAAGAATCATCTAAAAAGAACACTACTTCTAGTAAACCGAAAGTAGAAGAAAGCAAAGAAGATGATTCAAAAGAGGAAGAATCTTTGAATGAAGATTCTGATACAGATGTAAGCGAAGAATCTGATAGTAAAAGTGATAATACTGAAACAAGTTCTAAAGAGCAAGAAAATATTATTATAGAGAATACATTAGTAAATTCAGCAGGAGATAATTCTAATGCCAGACCTAGCAACTTTTATATAGAAGAATTAATATCAAATTATGAACAATTAGTAGTAGATGCTAATAATAATGGAGATTTTTCTATTGTTTCTAGTATGATAATACAAGATAGTAATTTCTACATGAAACAAAAAGAAGCTATAGAAAGTTCGTATAATAATAATGTAAAGTATAATTTGTTGAATTATAGTATTGATCAAATAAAAGAAGTTGATAATAAAACTTATAAAATATATGTTGTTGAAAATCTGCAAGTTAAAGAAGGTAATGATGCTAATTTTCAAGACAAGCAATTCAAACATATTTATACTATAAAACTTGATGATTCAGGTATTGGTATCAATAATAAAGAAGAATGGAATTAGATACGATAAAAGAGACTGTTAAAAAACAGTCTCTTTTGTTATATATTTTTGTAAATTACATGGTTGCGATAGCTGTTTTACGTAATTTTTTCTTTACCTTTTCAGTTTCAATCATGTCATCAATAGAACTATATGCTTTTCTAACATAAAACAATGAAGTTATAAAGGAAATAGCATCTGAAATAGGAAATGAAATCCAAGCACCAAAAACTCCAAGATTAAAAACTTTTACTAATATAAACACAAGTGGTATAAATACTATTATTTGTCTATATATTGATAATAAGAAAGAACTTTTTACATTACCCATAGCTTGATAATAGTATATTGCTACATAGTATACTCCGATTATAGGAAATACTGATACTACGGTTCTAAATGCAGGAACTACAGTTTCTATTATCGCAGGATCTGTAACAAATAAGCTCATTATTTCTTTTGTAAATAGCATAATTAAGAACCAAACTATTGAAGTTGTCACAGTTACATCGATAATTGATTTTCGAATAATTTCATATAATCTAGTGAAGTTTTTAGCACCATAGTTATATGCTGCCATTGGTTGCATAGCAGATGAGAAACCTATAACTGTTACAAATAAAAACATTGAAACTCTTGTTATAAGACCTATAGTAACAATAGCTACATCGCCACCACTAGAGAATAATAGATTGTTAAGAATAACTGATACTACAGCATCAGATATTTCGATAACAAATGTTGAGAATCCAACACATATCATAGTTAAAGCCATTGAAGGTTGTAGGTTTTTTAGGGAAAAACTAATAGTTAAACCTTTTACAGCTTTTTTATATTGATAGAATGCATATACTGCTGATATTAATTGAGAAACGGCGGTAGAAATAGCTGCACCAGCTATGCCAAAATCAAACATAACTATTAAGATATAATCAATTATTATATTTGCTATAGCACCAATACTAGTACTGATTAATGTTATTTTAGAATTACCTAGAGCTGTAAGTATATATGATACAACTAGAGTAAATCCATTGAAAATAAGTCCAATCAATATAATTGAAACATATGTCTTCGCATAATTAAGAGTATTAGAACTAGCGCCAAGGCTTATCAGTATTTTATCTTGAAATAAGTATATACTACAAAGTACTAAGACAGATAACATTGTAACTAATGTTATAGCTGTTGGTATAATTTTTTGTATTTTTTTTAGGTCCCCTTCCCCAGAAGCTTTTGCAACAGCAGTAGATGCACCTACTGATACGAGCATCGCTATTGCTAAAAAGAGTCTTTGAATTGGGAAAGCTATAGTAAGAGCACCAATACCATTAGCACCGACAACTTGTCCGATGTATAAGGAATCTACCATATTGTATAGTTCTGATACTAATAAAGCAATGACTATAGGTAATGCAAATTTAAAAAGTACTTTTGACACACTACCTTCTTCGAAGGCTTTGTTACCATCTTTTAAATTCTCTTTAATTTCCATAGCTTTCACCTCCTATCTATAATAATTATTAAAAATTTAACGTAATAAATCTTTATGATACTATTATATAGAAGAAAAAATGGAAATTCTCTCACAACATTGCTGAATAAAAAGTACATTTTTGCTTAATGTATTGTTTGTTAAAAATATGAATATAACAAAAAAGCACCTTAAAAAAGGTGCTTTTGTACTTTTTTTAGTAAAATTAGACACGCTGAGTAGCCTTGAAGTCTAATTATCATATTAAGGAGTGGAGTTTTTTTGCTATAACTTAAAGTTACATCTGGAAATGAAATTCTATTTAACATTTGAAATTCTTCATCAGTTAGTCGTTTTGGTTTACCCATAGTGATCCAGTGGTTATATGAAGAACCATGTTTTTCTCCTATCTCATATTTTGTTACTTTATAATCATACATTAGATTTGATAAAGTTAGAGATATTTTCTTGTCAGTAATATTTTTATTAACTTTTAAAGAGGATAAGTTTTCATCATAAGAATAAAGTAAAATTTGAAAATCTTCATTAGATTTAGTAACAATATAGCCATCACCTTTGGAAATAACTTCATCACCTAGTAGAGATAATAAGTATAATCCATAATAAGAAGGCTTTCTTATACCGTTTAAGGTTAGCATACCACAGTAACCAAAGAATAACTCATTGTTTAGTAGAGTAGTTTCATCGACTACATCAAATGCTTTTATATTATAAAGTGGTTTATTATTAATATAATTATGGATTATATATGGAATCATAAAGGGTAAATCATATATATGACTTACTTTATCCTCGTAAGTAAAGGGTTCTTCCATCATATTATCAAGATTAAAGTCTTTTAATATATCATTAGTTTTAGTAATATAATCAATTGGTAGATTTGAAGATGGCCTAAATTTCCATTTAGATATATCTTCATAATCATATAAATCGAAAAAGTATAAAAGAAAACTTTTAAATAGTTTAGAAAAATATTCTATATTATCAAAAACCTTATCTACTACAATCATTGGAGTTATATTTAGCTTAATAAGAGCATCTAGTAGTCCCTCAACTTCATTCCAATTTAAGAAATCTACATTATCATTAAAATAAATCTTCATATCTTTATGAAATAAATATTCAACTAGGCCGTATTTAAAATGCATGTTACTTTGTAATGTTTCTACATATGAACGTTTAGCTGACTTTAAAATTTCAAAAGCGTCACCAAGGTTTATTATTTCAGTCCAGCTATGAAATAAAGGAGATCCTTCATCGGCAGTATTGATGGATAGTTTAATAATTTTATTTTCATAATTAAAACGTTCATAGTTTTCTAGATACTTTGATAAAAGATCTACAGAAGATGAAAGAGGTAACTCCGTAAATTTCTTTGCCGCTTCATATTTATCAGGTGTAAGGTAGTATTTTTTTCTATATTGTAGAGGGGTAATTTTATAGTGCTTTTTAAAATGTTTATTATAATATCTACTATGAGAGAAGCCTACCTCTTCTGATATATCAAGTATTGTTTTATCTGTGCCAAGTAAAAGTTTAACAGACTCATCAACTCGTATCATATTAAGAAAATCTTTAAATGAAAGTCCGCTCATATTTTTAATCTCATGAGATAAGTAGTAGGAGCTTAAGAATTCTTGTTCAGCTATATCGCTAAGGGAAATCTTATTGTCGTAATTGTTATATATAAATTTTGTAATTCTATGATATCTTTTAAATTGTAGTGAGTTTACTTTATTTTCGCTATCATCGTATATTAAATAGTGAAAATTATTTATAAGATGAAATAGTAATTTTACAGTAGTATTTTCTATTTCATCATCATAATTGTCGTTTTTTTGAATGAGTTCACAAGCTAAAATAGATAATAATTCTCTTAATGTTTCATCTCTTTCTTGTTCTTGATGATCTGGCTCTGAAAGAGTTGTGTAAAAGAAAGTATTATCCATGTCATGATAATATTTTTCAAAAAAGCTTTGATCAAAATGAAATATTAAAACTAGATTATCTTCATCTGTAGCATAAAATTTATGAGCTTCATCAGGATTAATAATTTCAACAGATTTCTCTTTCAATACATACTCAGAAGATTCGAGGATAGCATTAATACTACCTTTTAAAACAAAAATAATTTCCATAGAATTATGCCAATGAATAGGGTAGTCAGTTATTTTTTCTAAAGATATTTTTACAGGTAGATCATTGTTAAAAGTAATTGCTTCCTTTCTCATAAGTCCTCCTTTATGTAATATATTATATGGGTTATAATACAATAATAAGGAAAAACTGTGGTAAAAGGCAAGGGATATATTAATAAATTTTCAGTATAATTAAATTAAAGGGGGTAATTTATAATGAGTGAAAATTTAAAGAAAGTGCAAGATATGAAAATAGAAAGAACGATAAAAGCTTTAAAAGAGAATGGAATTAATGGGTATAAAGTTAAAAATAAAGAAGAATTGAAAGAACTTATAGAGTCTTTACTAGAAAGTAAATCAACAGTAACAGTAGGTGGATCAATGACACTTTTTGAAGCTGGAGTAATAGATTTATTAAGAAATGGTGATTATAATTTTTTAGATAGATATAAAGAAGGCCTGAGTAGAGAAGATATAGAGAAGATATATAGAGATGCATTTTTTGCAGATTACTATTTAACATCTACTAATGCATTAACAGAAAAAGGTGAGTTATACAACGTTGATGGTAATGGAAATAGAGTAGCAGCAATGATATATGGACCTAAAAAAGTTATAGTTATCGCAGGGGTAAATAAAATTGTTAAAGATTTAGATGTAGCAATTGTAAGAATGAAAGAAATAGCAGCACCAGCAAATGCAATAAGATTAAATAGAAATACTCCATGTGCTAAAGTAGGTTATTGTTGTGATTGCAAATCACCAGAGAAAATTTGTAGGGAATACACTGTTATTAGAAGTCAAGGTGATAAAGAAAGATTTCATGTAATAATAGTTGAAGAGAATTTAGGTTATTAAATAGGGAATTATATCATAAATAAGTGAGGTCTATAGCTTTAACCGTTGATGTTGTTTGGTTAAAGCTTTTATATATACTATTTGCATTGTTAGAACTAGCGTATGGATATCTTATAATGGAGAAAATTGAAGAGTTGAGTAATGATCAAGTTAGGTTAGCGTCAGAGACATTAATAGAATTATTATTTAATTTAAATATTAACTGTAAAAAAAAGAATATAAAAAAATAATATGTAATTTATTAAAAAATATTGCAAAATTACTAAAAATATTGTAGAATAAAGTTGTAAGAAAAAACAGATACAATAAATTAACTTAAAAGACAATACCAATATCAAATTTCCTCCACTATGTAATTGGAAAAAAGAAATCACCTCAATAATTGAGGTGATTTCTTTTTATTTGTGAAAGTATTGATAGTAATAACATTTAATTCTACCATTATAAAGTTTTCTATTCTTATCGCTTTTTCTACCAAAAGATTTTTCGAATTTTTCAGAAGATGTTATTATAAAATAACTCCATCCATGTAGACCTTTAAATGTATTTCCCATATCTCTGTAGAGATTTAAGACAGCTTTTTCATCTTGAAGTCTTTCGCCATAAGGGGGGTTACATATGATAACTCCATTAGATTCATTAGAAAAAACTCTGCGTACATCCATGGATCTAAAAGTAATCATATCATCTACACCAGCGAGTTCACTGTTTTCTTTTGCTACTTCGATTATCTTTTTATCTATATCTGAAGCATAGATTTTAAGTTCTTTATCATAATCAATTGCTTCATAGGCTTCTTTCTTTATTTTTTTGAACAGCTCTTTGTCAACAAAATGAAAATCTTCAAAATCAAAACGACGATTAAGACCAGGAGCAATATTTAGTCCCATCATGGCAGCTTCAATAGCTATAGTTCCAGAACCACACATAGGGTCTATAAGCGGTTTACTTGGATTCCAATCTGATAATTTAACTAATGCTGCAGCTAAAGTTTCTTTTATTGGAGCTTCATTACCGTGAGCACGATAACCTCTTTTATGTAATGGTACACCAGAGGTATCTAGAGTAACAATTACTCTATCTTTAAGTATAGATACTAATATAGAATAACGAGTTCCGTCCTCTTCAAACCATTCAACGTTATGGGTTTCTTTCATTTTATTAATAATTGCTTTTTTTGATATGCTCTGTATATCTGAAAGAGAAAATAATGTTGACTTTACAGATTTAGCATTGACAATAAATTCTCCATCAACAGTTAAGTAATCGGCCCAAGGCAGAGCTTTAACACCTTGAAATAATTCTTCGAATGTAGTAGCAACAAAATCACCAAGTTTAATATGAACTCTATCACTACAACGAAGATAAAGATTCGATTTTATCATACCTGATATATCAGTATCATATGTTACCCTTCCATTTTCTACTTCTAAGTTAGTAAATCCTAGGTCTTTAAGTTCTTTAGAAACTATTGATTCTAAGCCCATAGGCGCCGTTGCAATAAGTGTTAGTTTATTCATAAGTAATCTCTCCTAATTTAATATACTTTTCATTATATCAAAAAGGACTGAATAATATCAGTCCTTTAGTTCTGGAATTTTCATAAGTGAAAATTCTTTCATGTCCTCAGATTTATTCATATAGTACTCGTTAGTTAGTTTATTTAATGAATCTAAACATTCATTATATTCTTTCAAAGAAAAATGACAACGAGCTTTCAAAAAATATAATTCGTCAATATGAATAGATTTTAATGCAAGGTTACAATATTCTAAAGCTAATGGGTAGTCTTTTTCATCTATCAAAATATCTGCGATAGTAGGAACGCTTGCAGGAAATGAACGATTAAAAATATTATTAATAGCTCGTTTTATTAAATCTTTTGAAGTACCATTCGTATATAAAATGTGAATAGCATCGTGAACCTCTTTAATATCCAAGTATTACACCACCTTCTGTGTATGTTGTGTGCATAATAACAATATATGCATAGTAAACCAATAAGGCTACCATACTAATTAAAAAGAGGTGAAAAATATGAAAATAAGATTTGGATATGTAGCGATAGCTTTAGGGTTGGATAAAAATGTAACATCTTCGTCTACTGTTACTTTTTCTAATTATAGTAAGATGCATAATGATGAAGAAAGATTAAACAAGCTTAAAAAAGTTACATTAAGTAATTTAGAAGCATTAAAGAAAATTTTAGAATATAACGTAGAAAAGAATATACATTTTTATAGAATGACTTCAGCATTAATTCCATTAGCTACTCATCCTGAAGTGAAAAATTGGGATTATAAAAAATACTTTAAGAAAGAATTTAAAGAGATTGGAGATATAATAAAAAAATCTAATATGAGGGTAGATGCACATCCAGATCAATTTAACGTAATAAATTCAAATAGATCAGAAGTTGTTGAAGCTACTAAAAGAAATCTTATGCACTTTTGCGAAATATTTCAGTTGATGAATTACGATGATTATAAATTAGTATTACACATAGGAGGAGCAACTGGTGGAAAAGAAAAGGCATTAGATAGATTTAAAGATAATATTACAGGTTTTGATGAAAAAATAAGAAAAAAAATAATAATAGAAAATGATGATAAAACATATACAATGAAAGAGACTTTAGAATTATGCGAATCATTAAAAATTCCAATGGTTTTAGATGTACATCATCATAATTGTAACAATAATGGAGAAAGGATAGAGGAATACTTAGAGAGAATATTTAATACATGGACAAGTGAAAAATTGCCACCTAAAGTTCATTTTTCTAGTCCTAAAGATGGTATAAGAGATAGAAAACACCATGAATATATAAATATTGAAGAAATGAGGAAGTTTATAAATATTACTAAACTTTTAGGGGAAAGTTTCGATATTATGATAGAAGCAAAAATGAAGGATTTAGCCATGTTTAAAGTTGTATCAGAACTGAAAAAGAGCGAATTTGATATAGAATTAGAATAGTGTTTTATATTTATTATTGGGGGGGATAGAATGGAATCATATCATCAAATTATACTAATGAGTTATGGTGATGATTTAAATATTATAAAAACTCGTAATGCAACAGAGAATAATGTTAATATCATAAAAAGTAGATTTCATTCTATAATTAATAATAAATATGAAGAAGATGATGAAGGATATGCATTTTTTAGAGAAGAAAATAGTAGTTATATTTCTAAAATAGTTATTTGTAAAGAAAAGAAAATAATACATACAATAGTCAAGGAAAATGGATATTTTGATAATTATCCAATAGCTTATATAAATAGCAACATTTTAAATATGGATTATAAAAATATAACATTGTATGAAATAGAAAAAATGATAGTTGGGGAAGATATAAGCCCAGAAAGTGTTAGTGGATTTATAGTAGCACGACCTAATAATAATTATAATGAGTCTAGAATAAGAATATTAAAAAGGTTGATAAACATACTTATCTTAAGTAAGGAAGATCATCGCAAAATTATATTAAAGGATTCAGGAAAGAATTGCCTTATGTGGATAGGGGCACTATGCTTTTTGTTTCCTGTAAGATTAGCTCAGGATATATCATTTAATAGTTTAAGTAATGGTATAGATAATAATTTTGATATAAATTGTGTTAAAGAAAAAAATGATATTACTATTTCTTTATATGTAGAAAATGAAAGTAAATATTATATACATGATTTAATTGAGGGATTGGAAAGTAAACCAGCGCTAGATACTAGATATGCTAACTTAGCGCAAATAGGATATACTATTTCATATGACAATATTAAGGCAGTAACGAATTTTATGGATAAGTTTCAGTATTTTAATATAAGACAAGATATTGATGATTGTTATAATTTATATAGTTTTATATATACTATGTCATCAACAGAAGCTGAACGAATTATTAAAGGTATAAAATTTTTGGATAGATATGGTGATAAATATGTAAAATACGGAATAATAAATATATTGGAACTTAGAATAACATCTAATATATGTACTATATCTAATGAAGTTGCATTAGCATTTATAGATTTAATGCATGATGTTTCTGAAGGGTATAATGATGATAAGTTCTATAAGAAAAGTTTTAGATTTTTAGCAATGTATATAAATGAACTTACTATCATGAGAAAATATATGAGAACAGAAGATGTAGTGAATTTTTTTGAAAATGTATATTATAAAAATAGAGATAAGAGAGATCTTATAATAAAGTACTTACTAGGTAAAGCAAATGCCAATTATATTAAGAAATATATTAAAGATGATAGGGTACTTGATGTGTATTCTACGATTATTAATGTTATAGGAAATGATGGAGAAGATGCTGAGTGGTATGTAAAAGCATTAATAGAAAATAGATTATCAGGGCACAAGTATGAGGACACAAGGCACAGGTATGGATAGGGCATAGGTATGAGGGCACAAGGCACAGGTATGGTGGAAATTCCTGCGGAATTTCTGAAATTGCAAGTGTTTAGCTTGTGTTATAGAGTGGATTAGTTTTTTAGTTAATTATATTTGATGTAAAACTATTACATGGGGCTATATGAAGGTTGCACCTTCATATAGCTTGAAATAAAAATTTCGGATTTATAGTAAGTACAAAATAACACTTAGGTATAATAAATTTATATATTCGCTAAATATATAAATCTGTTTCTTTAATTGGGAATTGTAACTTGCTGTCCGCAGGACTATAATATTTTCCCCATAGGGGAAAATTAACCTAACTTGTGACATAATAAAAGGAACTATCACTAACAAATTTTCATTTAGTGATAGTTCCTTTTTATATTGTTATATTAAAAGGCAGATAGCTTGAGAGGAGATACCTTCCTCTCTTCCCGTAAAGCTAAGACCTTCTTCAGTTGTTGCTTTAACATTGATATTTTTTATATCAATGTTTAGTGCATTAGATATGTTCTCTCTCATTAAATTAATGTGAGGAGACATTTTTGGTTTTTGAGCAATAATAGTAGAGTCGATATTCTCTATTTTATATCCAGCTTCATTTACAAGGCGCCCTACTTCTTCTAAAAGTTTTATAGAAGAAGCTCCTTTAAATCTTTCATCGGTATCAGGAAAATGCTTACCGATATCTCCAAGAGCAGCAGCACCTAGTAGGGCATCCATTATAGCATGTAATAAAACATCGGCATCAGAGTGACCTAGTAGTCCTAAACTATGGGGAATTTCAACTCCGCCAATGATAAGTTTTCTGTTAGTTACTAATTTATGTACATCATAACCCATTCCAATTCTCATAAAAACACCTCATTAAATTTTATATATAAAATTATAAATACTATTACTAATAGATACAAGTATTTATAAGTATTGACTTTATTGAGGGAAAAATCTATAATTTTTTTATAAGTATATATTAAACGTTGATGAGACCAGTAGGTATAGTAGAGATTTCAGAGAGCTAACGGTAGCTGTGAGTTAGTATTGAAGCTATATTGAATAACGACTCGGAGTTTCTAACTGAAGGGCACTTTGAGGCCTGCGTAGGATTAGAGGGTTAAAACCCTTATATTTTAGAGTGGCTTTTTTTAAGCAACTAGGGTGGCACCGCGAAAGTATGTCCTTCGTCCCTATTTAGGGATGAAGGACTTTTTATTTTATTATTTAATATACTAAGTATATAATAAAGGCTTTGAAAGGATGGTAATAATGGAAAATACTTTAGTTAAAGCACTTTTTAGAGAAAGTGATGACTTTGCAGGAAAAACAGTTAAAGTAAGTGGATGGGTAAGAACTATAAGATCAAATAATAACTTTGGATTTATAGAATTAAATGACGGTAGTTTCTTTAAGAATCTACAAGTTGTTTTTGAAAATACATTAGATAATTTTAAAGAAATATCAAAGATAGCGATAAGCTCATCTTTAGAAATAGAAGGTGAAGTTGTATTAACACCAAATTCAAAACAACCTCTTGAATTAAAAGCAACTAATATAGTAATTCATGGACATAGTAATTCAGATTATCCATTACAAAAGAAAAGACATACAATGGAATATTTAAGAACTATAGCACATTTAAGACCAAGAAGTAATACTTTTTCAGCTGTATTTAGAGTAAGAGGTTTAGCAGCTTATGCAATACACAAGTTCTTTAATGAAAGAGGATTTGTATATGTAAATACTCCAATTATAACAGCTTCAGACTGTGAAGGTGCAGGAGAAATGTTTAGATTAACTACATTAGATCCTAAAAATCCTCCATTAACTGAAGATGGTGAAGTTGATTTTTCACAAGATTTCTTTGGAAAGCCTGCAAACCTTACAGTTTCAGGGCAATTAAATGGAGAAACTTATGCATTAGCATTTAGAAATATATATACTTTTGGACCAACATTTAGAGCTGAAAATTCAAATACAGGAAGACATGCATCAGAATTCTGGATGGTAGAACCTGAGATGGCATTTGCAGAATTAACAGACTACCTAGATTGTGCTGAAGATATGATAAAATATATTATTAATTATGTTCTTGAAAATGCACCAGAAGAAATGGAGTTCTTCTCTAACTTTATTGATAAAGGATTAATGGACAGATTAAATAATGTAGTTAACTCTGAGTTTGCTAGAATTACGTATACAGAAGCTGTTGAAATATTACAAAAATGTAATAAGGAATTCCAATATCCAGTAGAGTGGGGCATTGATCTTCAAACAGAACATGAAAGATATTTATCAGAAGAAGTATTTAAGAGACCAGTATTCGTTACTGACTATCCAAAGGATATAAAAGCTTTCTATATGAGATTAAATGATGATGGAAAAACTGTTGCTGCAGCAGATCTTTTAGCACCAGGAGTTGGAGAAATCATTGGTGGATCTCAAAGAGAAGAAAGATTAGATATTCTTGAAGCAAGAATGGAAGAGTTAGGATTAAATAAAGAAGATTACTGGTGGTATTTAGAACTTAGAAAATATGGAGAAACTAAACACTCAGGGTTTGGGCTTGGGTTCGAAAGAATTCTTATGTATTTAACAGGAATGAGTAATATAAGAGACGTAATACCATTCCCAAGAACTCCAGGAAATGCTGATTTTTAGAATATTAATTTAAAATTAAAAAAAGCTACTTTGCAAATACCACATATGTGGTTTTGCAGTGTAGCTTTTTAAGTTACTGGATAAAAAGTGAGGGGAGAATACAAATGAATGTTGAATTAGTTATATTTGATATGGATGGATTGATGTTTGATACTGAGAGGGTAGCAAAGAGAGCATGGAAAGCAGCTGGGGATAAGTTTGGATATAAACTAGAGGGAGAACTTTTTGATAGTTTTCTTGGTAGAAATATAGTATCTGTTAAAAATATCATTGTTGATACTTATGGAGAAAGCTGCCCTATTGATGATATTATAAAAGAAGTAAAATACATAGAAAATAAGATAGTTGATGATGAGGGATTAGTTGTTAAAGATGGATTATATGACTTATTAAATTATCTAAAAAAACTTAATATTAAAATTGCAGTGGCTACATCCAGTAGGAGAGAGAGAGCTAAAAAATTACTAACATTAGCTAAAATAGAGAATGAATTTGATTATATTATATGTGGAGACGAAGTAACAAAATCAAAACCTGATCCAGAAATTTTCTTAAAGGTTGCAGAAAAGCTTAATTGCAGTCCTGAAAATTGTATTGTTATGGAGGATTCAAGACAAGGGATACAGGCAGCTAAAAATGCTGGTATGAGACCAATTATGGTTCCAGACTTATTAGATGCTGATGAAGAAACATCAACAAGATTATATAAAAAGATAAAACACTTAGGTGAAGCGATAAATATTATAAAGTAAATAAAAATCATTATGTAAGGTATACTATTGTATAATTGCATAATGATTTTTTTTATTTTTGAAATATATTGAAATTTGCCTTTAAATGGAATAGAATACAAGTAAGAACTTTTATTAAAAAATAATAGTTCTTATATAAATGGGTATTGAATTAATATTGGAGGTTAAGAATTATGAGAGTTATAATTATAGGATGCACACATGCAGGAACTGCCAGTGCAATGAATATCAAGGAGTTATATCCTGAAAGTGATATTGTTGTATATGAAAAGAATAATAATGTTTCATTTCTATCTTGTGGTATAGCATTAACGGTTGGAGGTATAGTAGAAGATCCAAAGAAGCTTTTTTACAATTCACCAGATAATATGATAAGTATGGGAATAGATATGAAAATGAATTATGAAGTGACTAATATAAATATTAAGGAAAAGAAAATAGAAGCTAAAAATTTAATTACAGGGCAAATTATAGTAGATAAATATGATAAATTGGTTCTGACTTTAGGTTCATGGCCTATAGTACCTAATTTTGAAGGTGGAAATTTAGAAAATATTTTGTTATGTAAAAATTATAATCATGCAAAAGAAATTATAAATAAATCTAATTCTATAAACAATGTAGTGGTAATTGGTGCTGGATATATTGGAGTTGAATTAGCAGAGGCCTTTAATATAAAAGGAAAAAATGTAACATTAATAGATGCAGAAGATAGGATTATGAATAAATATCTTGATAAAGAGTTTACGGATGTAGCAGAAGGGGAGTTTATTGATAAGGGAGTAAAACTAAGATTAGGTGAAAAAGTTATAAAATTTGAAAGTAATATAGAAAATAAAGTTTCAAAGGTTATTACAAATGAAGGTGAGTATGATGCTGATTTAGTAGTACTTTGTATAGGGTTTAAGCCAAATACAGCTTTGATAAATGGAAAGGTTGATACTATAAATAATGGTGCTATAGTGATTGATGAATATATGAGAACTAGTGAGAAAGATGTGTTTGCTGCAGGAGATTGTTGCATAGTAGAGTATAATCCTGTAGGAGATAAAAGATATATTCCATTAGCAACTAATGCTGTTAGAATGGGAATGTTAGTTGCGAAAAATTTGGTAGAACCAAAGCTTAAATATCTAGGTACTCAAGGAACATCTGGAATAAAAATATATGATAAATGTATTGCATCAACTGGTTTAACAGAAGAGGTGGCAAAGGCAACAACCAATATGAATATTGGATCACTTATATATAAAGATAATTATAGACCAGAATTTATGCCAACATATACTGAAGCCATGATAAAGTTAGTATACGATAAAAATACAAATAGAATCTTAGGGGGACAAATTATATCTGAAGAAGATTTAACTCAATATATGAACACATTGTCAGTAGTTATTCAAAATAGAATGACAATTGATGAGTTAGCGGTGACTGATTTCTTCTTTCAACCGCATTTTAATAAACCATGGAGTTTACTAAATTCTGTAGCAATAAAAGGAATATAAGAAAAAAAGGATGTTATAAGAAAATTATTGTAGCATCCTTTTTTCTTGTTTAAGATAATTATTATATCTATTATAAGATCATAAATTAATGATAAAAAGCTATTGCATAATGTTTATAAAATAGTATGCAATAGCTTTATTTTAATGATACTGCTTGACTACCTAAGCTTTCCCAGCGACTTTTAAATAACTCTTTATCTATATATTTTTCGGTACCATCATAAGGGTCATTAACTATTACATTACTTTCATCAAAGCCTATTAGTAAGTAAGCGTGTTCTGGGGCAATCCAAGAAATAGTACCATTAGATGATTGCCATGTCGTTGTTACTGATGGAGCTTTCATATCAATAGTAGCCCACATAATTACTGGTTTATTTGATTTTACAGTATCAAGTATGTTTTCAAAAGGTACTCCTGTTAAGTTATTAGCTTCATTATTTGTATATATATTTATTAGGTCAATTATTGGTTTATGATATACACCATAAGAATTTTTAGAATAAGGGTCACCGATGAAACTGTCATTAGGATCATTACCATGTAAAACACCTTTTCTGTATGTAGGAAGAGGACTCTTTTTTATACTATTTGCTAATAACAGTTTATCTACCTTATATCCATACCAATTTAATAACATTGTAGTAGCGACAATTTCACATCCAGATGGAAGTTCAGGAAATTGATTAATAATCGGTACATGAATTATCTTAAAGGCATTACTTGATGATTCATTAGAAGATAAAGTATTGGATTCTGTAGATAAAGTATTTGCTATTGTAGCAGTAGGTATATTATTTGTAGTGGGAGTGTCTTTATAATTTTTTATATATGGAAAGTATAAGTATAAAGAAATTCCCACAGATATAGTAGTTGATATAAATAATAAAAATACGAAAAACTTTTTCATCATATCACCTAAATTTATAATTGTTAGATAAATAAATTATCGTAAATAAGTGGATAACATTAAGAGATTTATAGAAGATGAGATATTAAAATAATTTTATTATTTCCAGGGAATAATAATTCTAAAGTAAGTATTTAGGAGGAATATTAATGAAGAAGTATTTAAAGAAAGCAAGTATTTTTATGGTATTATTAGTTTCTGTTATGTGTATCGTAAGTTGTGGTAATAAAACTAATACAGATGATAAGGATTTTGCAGTGTCCGATTTTACAGACAAATTAGGATCTGATTTAGAAAATTTAAAAGAAGGTACTGAAGATGATTTAAAGAGAATATATGATATTTCAAAAGATGATGTTGAGGATTTTAAGTTATATGTATCACCAGATGGAAATCTACATGATCAGCTTTTAGTAGTAAAGGCAAAAAGTGAAGAAGATCTAGAAGGGTTGAAAAATAAAATAGAGGCTGCAAAGGATAAAGCTGTGGAAGATTTAGGAGATGCCGGTGAAGATGTAAAGGGTAGAATAGAAAATTCAAAGGTATATACAAAAGGGAGATACTTAGTATATAGTATATCTGATGATGGAGAAAATATTAAAAATTCATTTGAAGAAATGTTTAATAAATAAAAACAACACCATAAAACTAGCATAAATAAGGTTAGTTTTATGGTGTTGTTTTTAAGTTTATCCCCAAATAAGTGTATTATATAAATCTTTATATATATAAGCTGAATTTTCCCAACTATTAGAAGAGTTCATAGCATTTCTAGAGATTATATCCCAGTGGTATTTATCCCAATAGAAATGAAGTCCCCTTTTAATGGTATTTAACATATCTTTAGCATCGTAGTTTGTAAAAGTAAATCCATTACCTTCTTTATAATGCTCATTATAAGAAAATACTGTATCTTTAAGCCCACCAGTTTCTCTAACAATAGGTACGGAACCATAGCGTAGTGCTATTAATTGTGAAAGACCACAAGGTTCAAATTTTGAAGGCATTAAGAAGAAGTCAGAAGCTCCATAAATTCTTTGAGCGAGAGAATTATCAAAGTAAATATTAGTAGAGCATCTATTAGGATATTTATTTGCGAAGTATCTAAAACTATGTTCATAATTTGGATCACCAGTACCTAGTAAAACAAATTGAACATTTTCACTACACATTAGCTCTTCAAATATAGAACATACTAAATCGAGGCCTTTTTGATCTGTTAATCTAGATACAAGACCTATTAATGGAGTATCAGCATTTTGTTCTAAGCCTAATTCTCTTTGAAGGTTAACTTTATTTTCGCGTTTTAGCCAATAATTATTTACATCATATTTTACTGGGAGGTGAATATCAGTTGCAGGATTAAATGTATCATAATCAATACCATTTACTATACCCCAAAGATCATTACGTCTTCCATGTAATAGACCACTTAATGTTGAGCCAAATGGTTCAGTTTGAATTTCATTAGAATAAGTATTAGATACAGTAGATATTTTATCAGAATAAACAATTCCACCTTTTAAAAAGTTAACTGAATTATAGTATTTTAATGATGATTCATTAAAATAGCCCTCATTTAACTCTAATAAATCTAGAATAGATTTATCAAAGATACCTTGATATTGTAAATTATGGATTGTTAGGGCCGTTTTTATTCTTGTATAGTTATCAAAAAATCTATAGTGATCTTTTAATAGTGCTGGAATCATAGCAGTATGCCAATCATTACAGTGTATTATATCTGGTTCAAAGTCATTCATATATGGAATACTTTGAAGCACTGCTTTAGAAAAGAAAGTGAAACGTTCACCTTCATCAGTATATCCATAAGAGCCAGGACGATTAAAATAGTATTCATTATCTACAAAATAGAAAGGTATACCATCAAATTCTAGAAATTCTATTCCACAATATTGTTTTCTCCAACCTACAGAAACTATATAATTTCCTTTATGTTGCATAGAATTTTTAAAATAGTCTGGGATAGAGCTGTATTTAGGCATAATTACTCTTATGTCCACATCGTTCAATTTTTTTAATGCTTTTGGAAGAGAGTATGATACATCGCCTAAACCTCCAGTTTTTAAAAATGGATGGCATTCTGATGTTACAAATAAAACTTTCAAAAATAATTCCTCCTTTAAAATTTAGTTCTTTTTTGTATAACTAATGGAAATTCTATATCTCCTTTTAAATCTTTATTATTTTCAACTAAGACGTTTTTGTCCATGATTACATTATGCAAGTGTGAGTTTGTTCCAATTATGCAATCTTGCATTATAATACAATTTTTAAGAGTAGCACTTTTTGATACTTTCACTCTTCTGCCGATGACACAATTTTCAACAGAGCCTTCTATAATGCAACCATTAGCTATAAGTGAGTTTATAACGGTGCAATCACTAGTATATTTAGTTGGAGGACCATCAGATATTTTAGTAAATATTAATCCATTAGAATAAAATAGATCTTTAGATTTCTTTAAATCTAAAAGTTCCATGTTCAAGTTGTAATAGGATAATAGTGAGTTTACACATTGTAAGTATCCTTTAAATTCGTAGGTTGATGGTTTTAATATATCGATATTAGAGTAAATATAGTCCTTTATATTGGACCAAATACCTTTCTTTATGCAGTCATATACTATAGATATAAGAGTTTCTTTACTCATAATAAACATTTCCATAGATATATTTAAATTATTATCAACACCGATATTTCTACCTACAGAAATTAATTGGCCAGATTCATCTATGTTTAATACATCACAATCTCTAAAAGAGTTCTTTCCATTAGAAATCTTTTTATATAATATTGTTATTTTTGAACCGCTCTTTTCATGGCAATTAACAGCATCTTCGAGGTTTATATTACAAATCATATATGATAAAGAGATAATTACATTAGTTTCTTTGCTTCTATGAAGATGTTCTATGTTATTGCTTATAACTTCTATGTCACAAAAATTTTCTGAATGACCAGAGGTATTTAAAAATAATCCACCTATTTTTCTATCTAAATCCCAGGGAGATCCTGAACCTAAATGATCTATTAGGGATCTACTATGATTATGAGTAAGTACACCGATATTCTTAATTCCTGAATTAACCATATTTGAAAGAATAAAATCTATAACTCTATACCTACCACCAAGTGGAATAGAAGCTAATGGTCTATTTTGAGTTAATGACTTAATGTTAGAGTCTTTTTCGTTAAGACAAAGTATGCCCATATAGTTATTTAACATATGAAATCCTCCCTATAATCTTTAGTTAAATTACTTCTTTTATTTCAGATAATATAGAATTTGCTTTAATATCTTCACGATCTCCAACTACGTAAATTTCATTGCCATCACCAATTTGAGAAAGCTTTCTTATTATGGAATCGCAACCAATAATAGCTTTATCAATTATGACATTTTCTCCAATAGTAACATTATTCATAATTACGGAATTAGTTACTTTAGAGCCTTTACCTACAGTGACTCCAGAAAAAAGAACAGAATTAGAAATTTCCCCTAATACCTTACATCCCTCAACTAAAATTGAGTTATGTACTCTTGCTTCACAACCTATATATTGAGGTGGCATATTAGGATTTACGGAATAAATTGTCCAATTGGGATCATGAAGATTCAATCCGCTATTTATATCTAGAAGATCCATATTAGATTCCCAAAGAGATTCAATGGTACCAACATCTTTCCAATATCCTTTAAATGGGTATGCAAAAAGTTTTCTATTATCATTAAGCATATTTGGAATTATGTTTTTGCCAAAGTCATTTGAAGATTGCTTATCTAATTCATCTTCTTTTAGATATTTTTTTAGTAGGTTCCATTTAAAAATGTATATACCCATAGAAGCCATATTATTCTTAGGTTCTTTAGGTTTTTCTTCAAATTCATATATAGAATTATCGGTATTAGTGTTCATAATTCCAAAACGTGAAGCTTCATCTAATGGAACTTCAATGACAGCAATAGTTGCATCAGCATTTTTTTCTTTATGATACTGAAGCATTTTTTCATAATTCATTTTATATATGTGATCTCCTGAAAGAATCAACACATATTCGGGATCATAGGAATCTATATAATGTCTATTTTGATATATAGCATTTGCAGTTCCCTTATACCAATCTCCTCCATTTTCCTTCATATAGGGTGGTAATAAACTCACTCCTCCATTAATACGATCTAAATCCCAAGGCGCACCGATACCAATATGAGAATTTAATACCTGTGGTCTATATTGAGTTAGAACTCCAACGGTATCAATGCCAGAGTTAGAACAATTACTAAGAGCAAAATCTATAATTCTATATTTGCCACCGAATGGTACCGCTGGCTTAGCTACTCTTTTAGTAAGGATCCCGAGTCGACTACCCTGCCCTCCAGCAAGAATCATTGCCAGAATTTCCTTTTTTGTCATATAAAAACCCTCCTATTGCATTGGCAAAAATATATAGATTTTATAATATTTACCAATTATGAATAAATTTGTATGTGATAATAATTATTATACAGTAAATATATAAAGTAAAAAAGTAAATTATGTAAAGAAGATAAATATTAATTATAGAAAAATTAAACAAAATAAATCATCAATTTACAAATAATGGTAATAGATAAAAAGAAGAATATAGAATAAGGACTAACATTATCAAATGTTAGTCCTTAAAATTAAATTCTATATTTATTAGCTTTCCTAAAGGCTTTATATTTTTTTTATCTACTGTTTCGGAAAATTTTCCGCCCTTAGATAATAAAAGATATTTACCATTGCCTAAGTTCTTAATGTATTTTATAGAACGCTGGTTTTTATATTCAATGAAGCATAAAGAATTATTTTCTAGTTCACCTATTTTTACTAAAAATCCTTTATCGCCTTTTTCAATTCTATATTCTGATAAATCAGTATCTTCTATAATAAGATAAAATACTTTATCGCTATTGAAGTTTTCAATTTTATTATTATTTACAACTCTAGGAATTGTAGATAGAGTCTTTAATTCATAATTATAAACAGGAACTGATTTAACAACAGAACTAAGAGCATCAGTCCATATTGAGTTTATTGGTGTTTCTTTAGATTGTTTATTTTTTTGAGACATAAATTCAGAGGTATTAACTTTATTTATAGGTTCACTAGGTGTATCATTAGATAAAGTTAAGTCATTTAAATCTTCACCTAAAACTTTTGTAAGTTTAGACATAAGTGATTCGTTTATTATTTTTCTTCCAAGCTCTATGTCATTTATAAATGATTCAGAAACACCAAGTTTTTTACTAAGTTGCTTTTGTGTTAGACCTTTTTTATTTCTAAGATTTTTAATTTTTTCCCCAATTCTACTCATTGTTATTTACCTTCAAAAAATTTTTTTTCATTTATTAATTCTTCTTTCAATTGAGCAAATGTCCAAGTTATTGAATTTGGTGTTATTGATGCAAATATTGGCTTAGGTTTTAATACTTTTTTTATTAAGGCAATAGCTGTGGACATCTCTACTTGTGAAAGATTATTGAATATTATTATAGATTGTTTAGAGCTAGAACATTTAGTATTCTTAGAAGCATCTTTTAGTATATCGGACATAATCATGTTTTCCATAGAATCATCTATGCAATTACAAGATGGTAAGCGATTTTTACTAAAAAAACTATTAAGAAATAATATCTTACTAGGTTCTACCCCGTATACTAGTATATTTTTAGAAGAATTCATAAAATCACTCCTAGTATTCAATAATTTCAGGTTCTTCTATTGATTCACCACTCATATCTACTGTCATACTTTCAATAACTTCTGGCACAAGAGGTGCATCGTTATAATCAGTTTTTACATTTTCTACATCATGAACAAATTCTATACCTTCAATTACTTTACCAAATGCAGCATATGAACCATCAAGGTGCGGAGCGCTTTCAGTCATGATAAAAAATTGTGAGCCAGCTGAGTCAGGAGACATAGCTCTTGCCATTGAAAGAACACCTTCTGTATGTTTTAAGTCATTTTTAAATCCGTTCTTAGAGAATTCACCTTTTATTGAATATCCTGGGTTTCCCATACCATTACCTTCTGGACATCCACCTTGAATCATAAAACCTTTAATAACTCTATGAAAAGTTAAACCATCATAAAAATTTTTATCTATTAAAGAGATAAAGTTTTTAACTGTATTCGGAGCTAAATCTTTGTAAAGTTCTATTTTAACAGTTCCCCTATCTTTTATTTTCATAGTAACGATTGGATTCATTACAAATACCTCCTTGAAATGTTATTTATATATTTTATACATATAATAAAGTTATTATACCATAGAAAGGCTAGGCAGGGCACAAGTATGATGGCACAAGGCACAGGTATAGATGAAATTCTTGCAGAATTTCTTAGATTATAAGTGAGAAGTCACAGCTCATCGTTCACTCTTATCTATTCACTAGCATATCTTTTTTTGCCCTGTGCAATGATAAAAAGAGCTATCGCTTACGAAAAATATTCGTTATTGCGATAGCATTATAAGCTTTTGTTAAAAATTAGTACCGTTTATCATACGATTATAAGCATCAGGATTTTTTAAGTTTGTTATTTTTATTTTATCTATAATAAAATTTCTACCTTTATTGTAAATAAGATCTGAAAATAATGTGAAAAAGAATGTGGAAGGGATTTTATCCATACCTAAGAAGTCTAACTCTATATATTCTTCGAGATTTTCATAGATAATTTGTTTTAATAAAGTTGCTTCATCTTGCGATGTGTTACCACCAGTTATATTTTTAACAATTAACTTTACCATAGTACATCACCTATAAAGAATTATGCTATTACATTATAGTATATATGGACTATTAGAATTGTTACATTATTTTATATTTAAATTTAATAAGTTTATGCATAGCTCATTTAGATAGTTATCGTTAAGGGAATTAATAATTTCTATATTGCCAGTAGTGGAACTATTGTTAAGTAAATGTCTATCTTCTAATAAATGTTTTAATTGATTAGCAGTACCTTTAGAGCCATCAAAAATCTTATTTTCATCGATTATTTTACTAAGTTCCTTTTTTATAAAAGGATAGTGAGTACAACCTAAAACAACGGCACCTACATCATCTATGTTAATATCTTTATATTTATTCATTAAAAATTTATGTAAGTCTTCACCTTCAAAAATGCCTTTTTCTATAAATTCAACTAATCCGGGACAAGGCATAGGAATTATTTCTCTTCCTTCGCTATAAGTGGTTATAAGTTCATTAAATTTGCGCATTTTAAGGGTCATAGGAGTAGCCATGATTACTATAGAACCAGAATTGGTAAATTCTACAGCAGGTTTAACAGCAGGCTCTATTCCTACGATAGGTAAATCTCTATATGTATCTCTAAGAGTATTTATTGCTACAGACGTAGCTGTATTACAAGCTACAACTAGAGCTTTAACTTTTTTATTAACTAAAAAATCTATTGCTTTAAGAGTTAAATCTTTTATTTCATTATCACTTCGAGTACCATAAGGTGCATTTTTTGAATCACCAAAATATATGTAGTTTTCATTTGGTAGAATTTTACACGCTTCTCTTAATACTGATATTCCACCAACACCTGAGTCGAAGAATCCTATTGGTAAATCATTTGTTTTCATAATCTCACCTCTATTTAATAACTACTAAATAATTATACTACGTTAAAAAATATCTGTCATTGCTAAAGAAAAAATAGTATCCATCGATATATTGAAGTAAAGGATATAATTATATTAAATTCAAAAATATATTAATATATTGTATTAAGAGGAAAAACCTTCGGGAGGAAAATAGGCTATGGATAAGTATGGGGTGCGTATAAAAGAACTAGAAAAAAAGAATAATATACTTTTAACTGCGGAAGAAAATATATGGAAGGTATTGATAGTAAATATAGATGAAAAGAATGTTGAAAAAGTAAAGAATAGTTTAGAGAGTTATACGTATCAAGGTAAGAGAATAAAGGTAATAGAAGCAAAATCTCATAAAGAAGCTAAGTATATTCTTATTAAAAATAGAGATATATTAATATCAGTAATAGGTTTACAAAATAATATTGAAGCGGGAAAAGATTTAATAAGTTTTGTAAGAGGTAGTCTAGAAAATAATTTAATGAGGATATTAACGTTAATTTCAGATGAAGTAAATCTTACTTTTGATGAAATTAAGGATATGAATATTAATGGAATTAAGAATATAAATAATATATCATATGATGAGATTATTTTAACAATAGCAGCTGAAATAAATAATTTTTATGATAAATATTTATTAAGTTATAGTAAAATGGGACTAGAAAAGATAATAGAGAGCTCTGGTAAAGTATTTGAATTTGGAGAAATAAAGGAATTTACATCAATGATGTTAGTTCAATTATTTTCTATATTAGATTTTAATAATAGAGGAGTTATTGATAGCAATTCAGCTATAGTAGCTAGTAGTTTAGATGAAGATTATATTATTTTAGCAGCGGCTGGGAGATTAAAAGATACTGTTGGCTTGAGTATAAAGAAAGCTTTAGACGAAGAGCAATTTTCTATTGTGTATAAGGGAATATCTTCAGAAAGTAGTCAATATGAAAATGATACTTTAGTACTATATTTTAAAAATGACTTTGGGGTAAAGACTATATTATATGTAGAAAACCTAAAAGGATTAACAGATTTAGATATATATTTAGGAAATACATTCTGTAGAAATGTATCTGTTGCTTATGATAACATTTATTTAAATAATGAAATTGATAGAACTCAAAAAGAAATTATATATACTCTTGGGGAGATATCAGAAACGCGCTCTAATGAAACTGGACATCATGTAAAGAGAGTTGCAGAATATTCTAAGTTATTAACATTGAAATATGGCCTTACAAAGAGAGATGCAGAAATTATCGAGTTAGCATCGCCTATGCATGATTTAGGAAAACTAGCAATTCCAGATATTATTTTAAATAAACCGGGTAAATTAACTTTTGAAGAATTTAAAGTTATGAAAACTCATGCAGAAATAGGATATGAAATGCTTAAAAATTCTAATGATATATTAATGAAAACAGCGGCAATAATAGCATTAGAACATCATGAGAAGTATGATGGAACGGGATATCCTTATGGTAAAAAGGGAGAGGAAATACATATAGCTGGAAGAATAACAGCTATAGCAGATGTATTTGATGCTTTAGGATCTGAAAGAGTTTATAAAAAGGCATGGCCATTAGAAGATATCCTAGAGCTATTTAGAAAAGAAAGAGGAAAGCATTTTGATCCTGTATTAGTAGATTTGTTCCTAGATAATTTAGATGAATTTTTAGAGATAAGAGATAAATATAAAGAGATATATCCAGAAGATATACAAAGATAATACTTTGTATATCTTTTTATTTATTCTAAATAAAAATAAAAATGAATATTAATTAATAAATCAATCAATATTAATGAGGATATTATGGAGAATGTTGAAGGGATAATTAATTTACTTAATAGAGTACCACCTGAAGTAAGATATAAATTGTTACAATATTCACAGAATGAAATATATGGACCAGGGAAAATAGAATTTATTGTTTTATATGGTATAAAAGTAGATGTAGTGAGTGAGAAAGTAGAAGCTATAGGAGGACAATTAGAGGATTTAGGATTTGGTTTTGGTATAGTTACTATAGACTTTTCTAAATTGGATGAACTTTATGCTATAGAAGAAATTGACTATATAGAATTACCGAAGACATTATTTGAGACAGCAGAAGCATCTAATAGAGAAATTGGAGCTACTCAAGTATGGGAGCAATATGGATTAAGTGGAAGTGGAGTAATAATAGGGTTTATTGACTCGGGAATAGATTATACTCATCCGGCATTTATAAATGAAGATGGTACTACAAGGATTGATTATATATATGATTTATCTTTACAAGGACAAGTTTTTAATGCTGATGATATAAATAGAGCCCTAAAGTCTAGTGATCCATATTCCATAGTACCATCACAAGATGAAGCAGGACATGGAACTCATGTAGCAGGAATAGCAGCTGCAGGTGGAAAAATAGATAAAAGATATTATGGAGTAGCGTATGAAAGTAGTATTGCTATGGTGAAATTCACTAGGAGTGGTAAAACCTTATTTGGAAAGAGTTCACAACTTATGAGAGGGTTAAAGTTTTTATTGGATAAAAGTATAGAATTAAATAAGCCAATAGTTATAAATATAAGTTTTGCTACAAATTCTGGTGCTCATGATGGATCTTCTTTACTAGAACAATATATAGATACACTTTCAAGAATAGAAAAAGTAACTATTGTCATAGCTGGTGGAAATGAAGGAGAAGCGGCGCACCACGTTGGAAGAAGCCTTCAAGGAACCACTGAGATAGAAGAAACTTTTAATGTAGCAGAAGGAGAGAGAGCCATAATACTACAACTATATAAGCCAATTTTATGGAATATATCATTAGAAATAAGGTGTCCATGCAATGTAAATTCAGGACTCATAGCTATGAGAGAAGGCTTTTATAGTGGTGATATTGGAAATAATGAGTATTATATAAGTGTCTCTGGGCCATTACCATTTTCTATAGAGGGAGATATATCTATAGCTATATTAGGTAAAGGAGAAAATCTTTCTTCTGGAATATATAGTATATATATGACTATAGCAGGGGAACCAGGAGAATATAATATGTGGCTTCCTATATTGGAAACTTTAAGTAAAGATACAAAGTTTTTAAACCCTAATCCTTATAACACCGTAGGTATTCCTGGAACAGTAGAAAATGTTATAACTGTCGGTAGTTATAATATGGCTACAGGAAATGTTTCACCTTTTTCTGGACGAGGAGGTATTGTTGAAAAACCAGATTTATTAGCTCCAGGACAATCAATATTAGGACCTATACCCAATGGAGGAATAGATTCACTTACAGGTACATCTATGGCAACACCACATGTATCTGGTGCAGCAGCTTTATTATGTCAGTATGGTATTGTAAAAGGTTTTGATCTATATATGTATGGTAATAGATTAAAATATTTTTTACTTAAAGGTGCAAGGAGAACTAGAACAGATGTGGTCTATCCCAATGATACATGGGGATATGGATTATTATCATTACCAGGAGCTATGGATATAGTTATATCTAAACGAGAAACACCATCATCACAAGAGTCGGAAACAAATGAAGCTAGTAGTTGTGAGTCTAGTTTTAATAATGAAAAAAATTGGACCGTTATTGTTGAATATCAAGGAGAGGCACCGCCTTTGGGGATTTCAGGTAGTACTTGTTCTGTAAGAATCACAGAAAATATAGCGTTGGTATCTGTTCCGTTTAAAGAATGGACTAACTATATTAAACCAAATGAAGCAGGGATAGTTTATTTTGATAAACCATCTATATACACATTAGAGGCAGTATCTCCTTTAGAATCGGCAAATATAATACAATTTCATAATGATATATATTTAAATTTAACAGGAAACGGAGTCGTAGTTGGGATTATTGATACTGGTATAGAATATATGGAAGAGGATTTTATAAAAGAAGATGGTACTAGTAGGATAATATCAATATGGGATCAAACTATATTAAGTGGAAATATACCAAGTGGATTTCCTATAGGAGCAGAGTATACTAGAGAGGAAATAAATAGAGCTATTGATCTTAGTAAAAATGGAGGAGATCCATATAGTATAGTTCCATCAAGAGATGAAATAGGACATGGAACGAGTATGGCTTCTATAATTGGAGGTAGAGGTGTAAAAATAGAAGGAGGAGCACCAAATTGCGAGTTTGTTATTGTAAAGCTTAAGGAGGCAAGACAAGCTATAAAAGATTATTATGGTGTTTCAAGAATTAATGTGCCTATGTATGAAGATGGAAATATAATAATGGCATTGAAGTATTTGGTAGATATCAGTAGAAGTTTAAAAAAGCCTTTTGTAATATTTATAGGCTTAGGAACAAATAGAGGAGGTCATGATGGAACAACAACAATGGAGAGATATATAGAAAACATAGGTAAGTTTAGAGGAATTGCTATTGTAAAGGGAATGGGAAATCAAGGGGATACTGAAGTCCATGCATCTGGAGTGATTGAAAAGACAGGGGATACGGCAGAAATTGAATTAAGAGTTGGTCCTAATGAAGGAAGTGTAGAATTTCAAATATGGATGTCTAAGCCAGATAAAGTTTCTTTATCTATGGTATCTCCTTCTGGTGAAGTTGTAGAAAAAATAGAAGCTAAACTTATGCAGATAGAGGAAGTGAATTTTGTGTTAGAGGGAACAAAAGTAGAAATAAAGTATTATATGCCTCAAGAATTGTCTGGTGATGAAATGATAGAGGTAAGATTAGTAAATGTAGTTCAAGGTATATGGAAATTTATACTTATAGGTGACAGTATTGTAAATGGAAATTATAATGTGTGGTTACCACAAAGAGAGTTATTAGATCCGGAAACAAAGTTTTTACAATCAAATAATCTTATAACTTTTACAATACCGTCTTCTGCTAGGTATATTATTAATGTTGGTTATTATAATCAGACGGCAAATACTTTAGTAGCAAAATCATCTAGAGGCTATACTAGAGATGGAAGAATTGTTCCATCAGTAGTAGCAGGTGGAGTAGCAGTTCCTGTTATAGGAAGAGATGGAGTTGTTACTACATTTACAGGAGCATCTATAGCTGGAGCAGTTTTAGCTTCTGCAATAGTTCTTATGATGCAATGGGGAATAGTATATGGAAGAGATACTACTTTATATGCTCTTAAAATAGAAAACTATATTATTAGAGGTGCTAGAAAGCGGCCTGGAGAAGTATATCCTAATCCTACTACTGGATATGGAGAATTAGATCTTAAAGGTGTATTTAACAGTATGAGAGGATTATTACTTGAGGAGGAAAGAACACAGATTTTTATTCGTCATCCTAGTGAATTTGAGAATGAAATAAAAAACACATTTATATAAATAAATTCATATAATATTAAGGATAAATTTATAAGGAGTGCAATGATGGCTACAGGAGGATTTCAAGCAAGGTTATTAGTTGGACAATCATATGTACCTATAGATAATGGGAAAGTGACAATTACTGCAACTAATGAAGAAGGAAGTACTACGAAGGAAGCGACACTCTCAACAGATTCATCAGGATTAACATCAGTGATAGAAATAGATACACCACCACTAGCAAATTCACAAAGTCCTACAGGAGGAAATCCATATTCACTATTAGATGTTTTAGTGCAAGTAAGCGGTTATCAAGATATATTAATAAGAGGAGTGCAAGTATTACCGGATGTTACTGCTATTCAACAATGCAATTTAACACCAGAATCAGAAAATGTAAGAGTTGATGAAATTATTAATATACCTCCTAATGTACAAGTTGGAGAATATCCAACAAAGATACCGGAAGATCCAGAGAAGCCACTGCCACCTACTTCTGGTTTAGTTGTTCTAAGAGAAGCTGTTGTTCCAGAATTTATAGTAGTACATGATGGATCACCTAATAGCACTAGTGGAGCCGACTATACTGTACGGTTTCAGGATTACGTAAAGAATGCATTAAGTAGTGAAGTGTTTGCTACTTGGCCAGATGAAACGTTAAGAGCAAATGCCATATGTATAGTATCATTTGCGCTAAATAGAGTTTATACGGAGTGGTATAGAGGAAAAGGGAAACCGTATCAAATAACTAACTCTACTGCATTTGATTTAGCATTTACTTACGGAAGAAATATATATGATAATGTAGATAGAATAGTAGATGAAGTATTTACAACTTATGTAAAGAGACCATCTGCAAAGCAACCTTTATTGACTCAGTTTTGTGATGGTAAAAATGTAACTTGTCCAAATTGGCTTTCGCAATGGGGAAGTAAGTATCTTGGAGATCAAGGGAAAGATTATGAACAAATATTAAGATACTATTATGGAGACATAGTTATAACACAGGCATCTAAGGTTGCAGGAATACCTAAATCATATCCTGGATATACTCTTTCAGTAGGAAGTAGTGGAGAGCCAGTAAGAGAAGTACAAGAGTATCTAAATAGAATTTCTCAAAACTATCCTTTAATTCAAAAAGTTGCAGTAGATGGAATATATGGCGAAAGTACTGCAGATTCAGTAAAAACTTTTCAAGGAATATTTGGTTTACCACAATCAGGAAATGTAGATTATGCTACATGGTATAAAATATCAGCTATATATGTTGCCGTTACCAAAATCGGAGAATTAAGAAAAGGCGTATATAACGATAATAATGGATCATTAATTAGTGATGATTTTATTGAATGTGGGGAAGGTAAATTTATATCGCCAGTGTTTACTACTAATGGGGTAGTTCCAGTTTTCAAATATCCTATAGGATAGAGATAGATTTAAAAAGATAAAGGCTGTCGCATAACAAATTAGAGTTTGTAAGCGAGAGCCTTTTTTTCAGTGCACTGATAAGTTATAAGCCTACTGTTCCCTTATAGCAGTAGATTTTTTATCGTTTTTATTATAGATAAGAACACTTATCATAAAAAATACGGATATTACTCCAAATGCTGGATAGAGGGTAGAGATGAGATTCTTAAAGCCTAGTTGTGATACAAAAATCCCAATTGTTAAAACTATGAACATTCCATATTTATAAGGAATATTAAAAGCTGAGTCTAGTGTTTTAGATATAGAAAATGTGTCAGAAACAATAGTAGAGAACATTTCAAAGAATATAACCATAAGAAGAAAGCATTGAATTACTTTACCGAATCTGTCTGCTACAAATAATAATGGAATTTCGAATTTATGTATAGAATTAAAATTACAAGATAATAGGTAGTTTATAGCTAGAGAGATTACTGTAAGAGAAATAGCTCCTATGAGTAAGCCTTTAAAAAGTTTCTTTTTATCTTTTATTTCACTGGAAAGAGGTACTATAACCCCACTACATCCCATTATATTAAATCCACCGTAAAGAAAGGCTGAAACAATCCAAAGATTTTTATATGGATATATATTATGAGATTCTATAGAAGTAGTAGGAGAGAACCCTACATAAAAAATAAATATTATCGCTATTATAGAAATTAGCATTGGAACAATAAATGAATTTATCGCGAATAAGCCATCAGTATTTTTCATAAGAGTCAGAATAGCAATAAGTATTATAATTAAACTTCCTACGATTTTTGGAATTCCAAAGTATTGATTTAATAAGGCGCCAGATCCAGCAATAATTATGGAACAAGAACTTAATAAGTATAAGGTTGTTACAAATCCAGTAGCTTTTCCAAGAAAGCCTGGAGAAACTAGAGTGCATAGTTCTGAATATGAATTTAAATTATGTTTAACAGATATATTTATTACAGCCTTTCCTAAGATTATGTAGATTATAAGTGGGATAAATAAAGCTATAAAAGATATTTTACCATAGTTAGTAAAAAATTGAGTTATTTCTTGTCCAGAAGCTAAACCGGCACCGACGATAGTTCCAATAAAGACTAGACCTATTTGTAAAGATGATTTTTTTTTCATAATTCCTCCTTAAATAATGGGTTCATTAATATATACACTGAAATTTTAAGATAATTACATAAATAATTATTAATATCACAAAATAATTAATAAAAGAAGAAACGGAGAGATACTATGAAGAGGATTATGGCATTATTTTTAAGTATTTTTTTATTAGTAGGATGTAGTGATAAAGGAGTTTCTATTGAAAAGACTGCTACAGACTTCAATTTGTATGAAGGAAAATCTATCGCAAAAGAATTTATGAAAAATTTAGTTCAAGAGAAATATGAGCAAAATAAAGAATTATTAGTTGAAGAGGAAGCTAATAATACAATAAATCAAAGTAGCAATTTAAAAATTGTAAGTTATAACTTAAAGGAGGAAGTTGAAATTGGGGAAAAGGGAGAGTATACTTTTGGAATAATAAGATGTGATTTATTACAAGGATATAGTAGTTCAGAAACTATAAAGATAAAAGTAGAGAGACAAAAAGATAAATATAAAATAGTAGAAGTTTCTCCATTAATAGAAGGAGAATTAGTGAAAGATGGAGATGAAGTAAGAGTTAGATTTAAAAATGATGCTAATAATTATTTAGTTTTAAATAAATTTAGTTTTCCCCAGTATGATATAAATAAAGAAGATAACGTAGAAATAAATAAGGTAAAAATAAATACAGATAATATAATTACATTGACATTAGGCTTTGATGTAGAACAGGGGATAGTAACAACTTATGATAAAGATTCATATATATTTACTTTTGATATAGAAAATCAGTGGGACAAGGAAGAAAAGACAGATAGTGATACACCTATAGGAATGAAGGTTAATTGTCTTGATATATTAGAAAATAAGAGAGTTGAGTTTGTAGCATATAGTCCTAAAGAAAAATATATATTAGTTCAGTATATTAGTAATGGAAATAAAGGAATAGAGGCGTATTTTGCAAAGAATAGAGATAAAATAGACTTTGACTTTGAAAAGGAATTTCCATTAGAAGAAAATGATATAACTTACGTTGATTTTGAGGATGAATATCTTTATTATAAAGTTAAAAATAAAAAATATAATTATGAAGATAATTATAAGCTAAATTTAGAGAACTATGAAAATAAGAAAGTAGAGGATAAATAAATGGTAAGTAATAAGTGGGGAGGAAAATCATATTATACTTTAAATTCATTTTTAAGAGAGAAATTTAATGAAAAAGTATTTAAGATTTCACTTGATGGAGGGTTTTCTTGTCCTAATAGAGATGGGACAGTAGCAAAGGGAGGATGTACTTATTGTAGTTCTAGCGGATCAGGAGATTTTGCTGGAAATAGAGTGCAATCAATATCGGATCAATTTGATGATATAAAAGATATGATGAATAAGAAGTGGAGTAATGGTAAATTAATAGCTTATTTTCAAGCATATACTAATACCTATGCTCCAGTAGATGAGTTAAGGAAAAAATATAAAGAAGCTATTTCAAAGGATGGGGTAGTAGGGTTAGCGATAGGAACTCGTCCAGACTGTTTACCTGAAGATGTATTAGATTTATTAGAAGAGATGAGTAAAGAGGTTTATGTATGGGTAGAGCTAGGTTTACAATGTGTTAGTGATAAAACTGCTGAAAGAATAAACAGAGCCTATCCATTAACTACATTTGAAAAAGGATTAAAAGGATTAAGAGATAGAGGGATAGATACAGTAGTTCATAGTATTTTTGGACTTCCTGGTGAATCTAGAGAAGATATGCTTGACACTATAAAATATCTATCAAATCAAGATATTCAAGGAATAAAGATACATCTATTGCATCTTATGAAAAATACAAAAATGGCGGAAGAGTATGAAAAAGAGCCATTTGATTTTTTAACAAAGGAAGAGTATATAGATTTGGTGTGTGAGGCTGTAGGGTATATAAGAGAAGATATTGTTATTCATAGACTTACAGGTGATGCACCTCGTCAACTTTTAATAGGACCAATGTGGAGTTTAAAAAAGTGGGAGATTTTAAATGCTATTGATAATACTCTTAGAGATAGAGGCATATATCAAGGAATGAATTTTAAAGAGATTAAAGGGTTTAAATATACTAAAAACGGAGGGGAAAACTAGATATGAAGATAGATTTAGTACCATCAGTGGATTTTATTAAAGAGGACAAGCTAATAGGTAAATCTGTAGTTGTGATAGATATGTTAAGAGCAACGAGTGTTATCGTTACTGCAATAAAAAACAACTGTAAAGAAGTTATACCTGTAGTTACAATAGAAGAAGCATTGGCCTTGAAAGATAAAAATGATTGTTTACTGGGAGGAGAAAGGCATGCTATTAAAATAGAAGGTTTTGATTTTTCAAATTCTCCATTAGAATATACTGAGGACAAGGTAGCGGGTAAAATAGTAACTATGACAACATCAAATGGAACACGTGCAATTAAAGGATGTGAAAAAGGGAAAACTTTAATTATGGCAGCAATGATTAACGGAGAAGCAGTAGCTAAAAAACTTGTTGAGATAGGTGACGATGTAGTTATTGTTAATGCTGGAACAGAAGGTGAATTTTCAATAGATGATTTTATATGTGGAGGGCATATAATTAATCACTTATGCAACATGGAAAATGAAACAGAGTTATCTGATATAGCTAAAACAGCATTATTTGTTTATAAAAATAATGATAATGTAGAAGATTATATAAAAGAAGCTAGACATTATAGAAGAATAATGGAATTGGGACTTCAAGATGATTTTATTTATTGTTGTAAGAAGGATATTACAAATGTAGTTCCTGTATATAAAGAGGGAAAAGTATTGAAGAGTGAGTAAGGAATGGTGAAGAGTGAAGAGGTAAAATGAAAATACTTTTTAGCTTTTCACTCTTTACTATTAAAATAGGACTGAAGGATAGTGTTCAGTAATGAGAAACAATTCTTGGATTATAATTCTACTTCATGTCTTTTGAAGTAGTGTCTACCGTCAGGAAGTACAAATTCTAATTGCCAACCGACTAAACTTAATTCATTAATTTTATCTTGAATTTCAGTATCAGATTTTGCAGATAAAGAAATTACTAAATACTCTATATCCATGTGCACACTCCCATTATAAAAATAATATTATATTAATAGCTTCTTTATTTTATGTAAGTTTATTTTATTTATTCTACTGAGGTATTATATTTATTTAACTAAGAAGTAAATAAAGTTTTAGACAAATTAGTATTAAGCTAATGGAGGATAAGAAAATGAAGGTTAAATTTTATAATAGTAATTATAGTTTTGATATGTTAACGGATAAAGAAGTTATATTTTGTAGAGGAAGAGGAAAAAGACCTATAGTTAGTGGGAGAAATATATCAAAAGATCAATGTCCATTTTGTCCTGGATCTGACGAGGTTACGCAGCATACAATTATGGCAATTGGAGATCCTTGGACTATGAGAGTAATAGAAAATAAGTATCCTGCTGTAGCTCCGTTAGATGATGAAAATTTTGTTGTTAGGGGACTTCATTATGTAGTTATAGAAACTAATAATCATTATAAAAAGTTATCTGAATTTGATGAAGAAGAGACTTCACAGTTATTTAATTTATATAAAGCTATGATTAAATATTTAAAGGAATTTAAAGAAATTAAGCATATTCAAATTTTTAAGAATTATAAACGTGAAGCTGGAGCATCTATGGATCATATACATTCTCAAATATTAGCAACTAATAATATACCTAATAAGTACTTAAAAGAAGAGGAAAAGTTGAGAGTGTACAGAGAAGGCACAGGACGATGTATGGTTTGTGATGAAATAAATAATGAAATAAAAGAAAAGGATAGAATAGTGTATAATGGAAAATATTTTTTAGCATACTGTCCTAAGGGATCTATTTTAGCTTATACCGTTAGGATTGTACCTAAAGTTCATACTGAGTCATTAGAAGAATTTCAAGAAGAAGAAATAAGTGAGTTATCATATATATATAATAATGTTATAAAAAGTCTTGATAATATACTTCATGATCCACCAATAAATATATGTTATTACTTTATTAAAGAAAGTAAGTATTATCATTTTTATATAGAATTTTATCCTAGAAAAAATAATATAGCAGGATATGAGCTATCAACAAATATAATGCTAAACCCTGTATGTCCTGAAGATGCAGCATATGAATTATCATGGAATAGTTCAGGTTACAAGTATGAAGGCACAGGGCACAAGTAATGAGGAAATTCCTGCGGAATTTCTGTAATTGTAAGTGGGTTTTAAAGAGGTGTAGAATACTCTGAGAATACAATTTAGAAAGAAAAAGCTATATATAGTGTTATAAAATAAGGGACTTTGTTACATTAGATTTATTTTAAAAATCCTGTAGTAAGTCCCTTAGTATATATAGTTTTTATAAATAAATTGATTCAATAAACACAAAAGAGTACAATTTTCCTGTGCCCTGTGCCCTGTGCCCTGTGCCCTGTGCCCTGTGCCCTGTGCCCTGTGCCCTGTGCCCTGTGCCCTATCTCTTCAATCTTTTATATGTGTCATCGATTATTTCTTTTGGATAGTTTAAAATTTCTAATATTTTTACTGCATTTGAAGAAGGACAAAGTCCCTTTTTTAGCTTATAGTCAAAAGTCATAGATTTATCTTTATTTATTGTTTCAGAGAAGTAATAAAAGCTATAATTTTTAACCATTGATGTTAATTCCATATCATGAGTAGCTACTATAGGAATGCAGTTACTTTTAGATAAGTAATTACAAATAGATGCCGCTGCTGCCACTCTTTCTGTAGGGTTGGTTCCTTTAAATATCTCATCTATTATACAAAGAATAGGAAGTTCATTATTACAGTTTTGAACGATGGTTTGTACTGCTTGAGCTTCTTCTAGATAATAACTTTTTCCAGCTAACATATTATCATTTCTACTAATAGAAGTTAAAATGTTCAGGATAGGAGCTTCATATTTTTTAGCAAAAGCAATACCTACTGTTTGTGATAAAATAACATTTATACCTATACTTCTTAGGAATGTAGATTTACCAGCCATATTTGAGCCTGTAAGAATTAATCCATGATCTTTAATAGTTAGTGAGTTTGATACACAATTTTCTATAAGAGGATTATATAAATCCTCACAGGAGAATATTTTGTTATCAGTAAAGGTTGGAGAGCAAACATAGTTATTTTCTTCGATTTCATATATTGCTAGATTGCTATCTAGTTCACCGATAATTTCTACTAATTCAATTAGCTCTTTATTGTTACGTTCTAAGATATTAGCTATTATGTTATAGGCAAAATATCTAGTACCAAATAGTGTATCTAAAGTTATTACAATAGCACTTTGTTTATTTGGTGTACCTAACCATTTACTTAGAAATGGAATTAAAGAGAATTTTTTATGTATCTCTTGAATTCTTTTTATATCATCAGCAAACTCTGGAGCATTTACATTAGCAAGATCTTCCGCACCAGAAATTACTTTAGCTAAGTATTTTATTAATACTATATTATCAGTATTGTCATCAAAGAATTTACCAGAAAATATTGGATAACTAATTACTGAAAATGCTATTAAGAATAATAGAAATGGATTAACAAAATATAATGCTACAGCTAATATGGTACAGATTAAAGAAATCTTAGACATAATAGATACAGTAGTGGATCTTTTAGGTTTATTAAATACAATATCTGTAAAATTATAGTATCCAATAGTACCGATGTTATCTAATATTTTAGTAAATCTATTTTTCATATTAGAAGATTTTAATTTAGAAATTTTGTTACGCCTTTTTTCTAAATCTTCTTTATTTGTTAAGGGATTTCTTATATTGCTGTATAAGATTTGTTCTCCTAATGATGTTCTAAGGTAAGGACAAAATAATTTCAGATAAACATTATCCATCATTAAGTCCTTGAAGGTTCCCTCGTCTATTGAAGATTCCTTTTTAGACATTTTCAAAAAGTAAGAAGTAAATATTGATTTTCTTTCATGTAACTCTTCTAGCTCTAAGAGAGCTTTAGTATATTCATCCATTATTATTCCTCCCCCAATTAAGTTTAAAGTACTTGGAAAATATAGAATTTTAAATAATAGCTTTCATCATCATTCCAAAGAATTGGATGATCTGGCGCTTGAGTTTTAAATTCTACTTGTCTTAATACTTTACCAGCATCTCTAGCAGCGTCCGCAATAGCTTTTTTAAATAATTCTGGACTCATAAAATGAGAGCAAGAAGCAGTTACAAGATAACCACCGTCTTTGACAACTCTAAGTCCTCTGAAGTTAAGTTTTTTATAACCTTTTTGTGCAGCTTTAATAGTTTCTCTTGATTTTGTGAAAGCTGGTGGGTCTAATATTACAACATCGAACTTTTTACCTTGATGATAGAAGTCATTAAGAGCTTCGAAGGCATCTTCGCAAATAAATTCTACAGTATTTTCTAAGTTGTTTAACTTAGCATTTTCTCTACAGTTATTTACGGCATGCTCTGATATGTCAACGCCAATTACATGTTTTGCACCGGCAATACCAGCATTTAATGCAAAGGAACCAGTATGAGTACAAATATCAATAACTTCTGCATCTTTACATATTTTATGGATAGCTTTTCTATTTTCTTTTTGATCTAAGAAGAAGCCAGTTTTTTGACCATTTTCTATATCCACATGATATTTAACACCATTTTCTTCAATGATTATATTAGTATCAAAAGGTTCAGTTAAGAAACCTTTTGTTAGTTCCATACCTTCTTTTTTTCTCACACTGGCATCGCTTCTTTCATAAACACCTTTTGCACCAAAGTCTTCTACTAAGATGTCAACGATAGTTTGTTTATACTTATCTATTCCAAGAGCTAGTGATTGGATAACATAATAGTCATTAAATTTATCTATGACCATTCCTGGAACGAAGTCAGCTTCGCCAAATAAAAATCTACAACTAGAGGTATCAATTACTTTTTTTCTATAATCCCAAGCAAGGTGTAGTTTGCGTCTAAAGAATTCTTTATCAATTTCTTCATTTATATCTCTAGTTAAAATTCTAATAGTTATTAAAGAAACATCATTTATATATCCTTTACCTATAAATTTGCCTTCATTAGTATATACATCTACGATATCACCATTAGTGTATTCTCCGTCATATCCCATGATTTCACCACTAAATATCCAAGGATGCCCAGCAATGGCTTTTTGACCTTTACCTTTATGTAAATAAAATTTACAGTTCATAAATTTATCCTCCAAAATTATTAATCTTATTATAGTATAACCATCAATAGAGCAAAAAGCATTATTAACTAATAAATAGATTAACAGAACAAATTTCCTTTGACAGAAAACTATTGTATAAATTAAACTATTAGTTAGTGTTACAATAGTAGAAATTATGCGGGACTGTAGGAGGAAAATATGAGTATATTAACAGTAAAAAACATGAGTCATGGTTTTGGAGATAGAGCTATTTTTGAAGATGTATCATTTAGATTATTAAAAGGTGAACATGTAGGGCTTATTGGAGCTAATGGAGAAGGTAAGTCTACATTTATGAGTATAATTACAAGTAAGCTTATGCCTGATGAAGGTAAGGTTATTTGGTCTAATAATGTTAGAGTTGGATATATGGATCAACATGCAGCATTAACTAAGGGACAAAGTATAAGAGAGGCTTTAAGAGATGCATTTAAGTATTTATTTGATTTAGAAGCAGAAATGAATTCTTTATATGAAAAAATGGGTGAAGTTGATGCTGATGAATTAAATAAAATGTTAGAAAGAACTGCTGTTATTCAAGATATGCTTGATAATAATGGATTTTATGTTATAGATGCAAAGGTTGAAGAAGTGGCAAAAGGATTAGGACTTTTGGATTTAGGATTAGATAGAGATGTAGATAATCTATCTGGTGGACAAAGAACAAAGATTCTTTTAGGAAAACTATTACTTCAAACTCCAGATATACTACTTTTAGATGAGCCTACAAACTATCTTGATGAAGAGCATATTGAATGGCTTAAAAGATATCTTCAAAATTATGAAAATGCATTTATTTTAATATCTCATGATATTCCTTTCTTAAACTCTGTAGTTAATTTAATCTATCATGTAGAGGAAAGAAAACTTACAAGATATGTTGGTGATTATTATGAGTTTAAGAGATTATATGAAGAAAACAAAAAAAGATTAGAAGCAGCTTATGAAAAGCAACAAAAGGAAATTGCTAGATTAGAAGATTTCGTAGCAAGAAATAAGGCAAATGTTGCTACATCTAACATGGCTAAATCAAGACAAAAGAAGCTTGATAAGATGGAAAAAATTGAACTTATGAAAGAGAAGCCAAAGCCAGAGTTTAACTTTAAAATGGCAAGAACTTCAGGTAAGTTAATATTCGAAACTAAAGATTTAGTAATAGGTTATGATGAGCCACTTACAAAACCATTAAACCTTCTTCTAGAAAGAGGACAAAAAGTAGCTTTAGTTGGAGCAAATGGTCTTGGGAAATCTACTCTTCTTAAGAGTTTACTTGGTAAAATACAACCAATAAGTGGAGAAGTAGAACTTGGAGAATATCAGCATATAGGATATTTTGAACAAGAAGAAAGAGAAAGTAATTATAATAGTTGCATTGATGAGGTATGGAATGAATTCCCTTCATATAGTCAATATGAAATAAGAGCTGCTCTAGCTAAGTGCGGACTTACAACAAAACAAATTGAGTCAAAGATAGTTGTACTTTCAGGAGGGGAAGCAGCAAAGGTAAGACTTTGTAAAATTCTTAATAATGAAACAAATATATTAATCCTTGACGAACCGACAAACCATCTTGATGTAGAAGCAAAGGATGAATTGAAAAGAGCATTAAAAGAATATAAAGGAACAATACTTTTAGTATGTCACGAACCAGAGTTTTATAGAGATATAGTAACTGAAACTTGGAATTGTGAAGATTGGACTACAAAGGTTGTATAGTTATTTTATAAGATAGAGGAGCTGTTGCTTATGAAAATTCATTCATTATTGCGACAGCTCATCTTGATTAGAATAAAAATTAATTCTATTTACAGATGAGATAGTGTAAAAAAGTTAATCTTTTTTGTTAACTGTATTATTAGCACAATCAAATGCACATTGTAATTGATTAATTAGTGATTCAGATGGCTTTACCCATTGTTTTTTTATGGATAATTCTGTGAGAGCTGCATCACCTTCAAGCATTTGACCTACAGAAGCAGTATAAATAGCCCTAAGCTCTGGAGTTGTGCTTGTTGTTGCTGAATTAAGATAAAGAAGTGCTCCATCTTTTGCAGCAGTTATCATACTCTCAGCTATTAATTTATCATCTATATTAACATTATCTTTGATTAGATCTCCAACTATTTTTATCATTTTAATTTACCTCCTCAGTAGTTAATATATTATTTTCATTTATAAATTTAATAAGCCCATTTATTCTACCTTCAGTAGCTAAGATGCTTGCTTCTGATTGTCTTTTCAAATCTTCATCAGTGATTATAGTGTCTAAAGCCCTTTGCATTTTAAGACCATCACCTTCTGCTTTTAATATTGCTGTTAAAGATAAAATTTCAGCTTGTGAAATTTGTTTCATAATATCACTTCCTTTATAAAATGTATCAATATAGAATAGTATTTCCTATTAAAAATAAGTTATTCTATAAATTGTGTTTTAGAGTTATTATTGTAGATAAATAAGTTACTTCAAAAAAGTATTAGTTTTAATTGAAAAATATTAACATACAGAAGTGAAAAGTACGTATTCATTATATTGTATTGATAAATACATAAGGTATTTTAATAGTTCTACAAAAAGAGTTAGTGTAAAAGCTAACTCTTTTTTATATATCAATAGTAACAGCCAAATGACTAAATATTATTCTAACCAATATTTTACTTTATTTTTATAAAAATTAATATGTTATGAAAACTATTTCAAAAAAGTATTGACAAACATATACGTACAAGTTATTATTGTAACGTAATATAAGTTATACGTACATGTTTGAACTAAGGAGGAAGAGAGATGGGAAAATACATTGATGACTCAAAAAAGTTACTTGAGTATGTAGGTGGAAGAGAAAATATTTCAGCTGTGACTCATTGTGTAACACGTATGAGATTTGTATTAAAAGATACATCTAAGGCGGATAAAGAACAAATTGAAAAACTTAAATCAGTAAAGGGTACATTTATCCAAGCTGGGCAATTTCAAGTAATAATAGGTAATACAGTAACAGATTTCTACAATGATTTTGTAAAGGTTTCCGGTGTTGAAGGAATAAGTAAAGAAGAGGTAAAAGATGCAGCAAAATCAAATATGTCATTTATACAAAAATTAATGGCAAATCTAGCTGAAATATTTTCACCACTTATTCCAGCTATTATTGTTGGCGGACTAATATTAGGTTTTAGAAATATAATTGGTGACATTAAATTTTTTGAGAATGGAACTAAGTCTTTAATTGAAATATCACAATTTTGGTCAGGAACACATAGCTTTTTATGGTTAATTGGTGAAGCTATATTCCACTTCTTACCTGTAGGAATTACATGGGCAATAACTAAGAAGATGGGAACAACTCAAATATTAGGTATAGTATTAGGGATTACATTAGTATCACCACAACTTTTAAATGCTTATTCAGTAGCAGAAGGTACAGTAGCTCCAGTATGGGATTTTGGATTTGCAAAAGTAAATATGATAGGGTACCAAGCACAAGTTATACCAGCAATATTAGCAGGGTTCTTACTTGTATATCTTGAGAGATTCTTTAGAAGAATTTCACCAGCATCAATATCAATGATAATAGTACCATTCTTTGCACTAGTACCAACAGTAATTATAGCACATACAGTATTAGGACCAATTGGCTGGACTATTGGATCATGGATTTCTAATGTAGTTTATTCAGGATTAACATCATCATTTAGTTGGATATTTGCAGGAATATTTGGATTTGTATATGCTCCATTAGTTATTACTGGATTACATCATATGACAACAGCAATTGATCTTCAATTAATGTCTCAAGTAGGTGGAACATTATTATGGCCAATGATTGCTTTATCTAATATAGCTCAAGGGTCAGCAGTTCTTGCAATGATATATTTACAAAGAAAGAATGAAGAAGAAAAGCAAGTTTCAATACCAGCATGTATTTCAGCATATTTAGGTGTAACAGAGCCAGCGTTATTTGGTATTAATTTAAAATATGGTTTCCCATTTATTTGTGGAATGATAGGATCTGGTATAGCTGCTATTGTTTCAGTTGGATCTGGAGTTATGGCAAATGCTGTAGGAATCGGAGGACTTCCAGGAATACTTTCAATTCAACCACAACATATGTTAATGTTTGCGGTAACAATGGGCATAGCGATAGTTGTACCATTTGTATTAACAGTTATAGTTGGTAAAAAGAAATTAAGTTAAAATAAATTGAAATGGATAATATATATAAATAATTTTTGATTATTTATTATATTATCCTTTCTTGCTAAGAAAAAGGAGATAAATAAGATGAAAGATTTTAAGGAAAGTGTAGTTTATCAGATATATCCAAAATCATTTAATGATTCAAATGGTGATGGAATTGGGGATTTAAGAGGAGTAATAGAAAAGTTAGATTATTTAAAGGAATTAGGAGTAGATTATATATGGTTAACACCATTTTATACATCACCACAAAATGATAATGGATATGATATAGCTGATTATTACAATATAGATCCAATATTTGGAGATATCAGTGATTTTGAGGAACTTGTAATAGAAGCTAATGAGCGAAATATTGATATAATGCTAGATATGGTATTTAATCACACATCAACGGAGCATCAATGGTTTAAAAATGCATTAAAGGGAGATAAAAAGTATAAAGATTTTTATATATTTAAGGAAGGTAAAGATGGAAAGGAACCAACTAATTGGATTTCTAAATTTGGTGGTTCAGCATGGAAATATGTAGAAGAATTTGATGAGTATTATTTACATTTATTTGATGTTACTCAAGGAGATTTAAATTGGGAAAACAGTGAAGTTAGAGATGAAATATTTAAAGTGGCTAACTTTTGGTTAGATAAGGGTGTAAAAGGGTTTAGATTAGATGTAATAAACCTTATATCAAAACCAGAAAATTTTGAAGATGATAATATAGGTGATGGTAGAAGATTTTATACTGATGGTCCTAATATTCATACTTATTTGAAAGAACTTAATAAAAATACTTTTGGTAAGTATGAAGATATAATAACAGTTGGAGAAATGTCATCAACATCTATAGATAATTGTATTAAATATTCAAATCCAGATGAAAAAGAGCTTTCAATGGTATTTAATTTTCATCATTTAAAAGTTGACTATGAAAATGGAGATAAATGGACTTTAATAGATTTTGATTTTATGATGCTTAAAAAGATATTCAAAGACTGGCAAGAAGGCATGGAAAGCGGAAAAGGTTGGAGTGCAGTATTTTGGTGCAATCATGATCAGCCAAGAGCATTATCAAGATTTGGTGATGATAAGAAATATCATAATGAAAGTGCTAAGATGTTAGCAACAACTATTCATATGATGAGAGGTACTCCATATATTTATCAAGGTGAGGAGTTCGGTATGACCAATCCTTATTTTGATAGTATAGATAAGTATAGGGATGTTGAGTCGATAAATTATTATAATATATTGAAAGATCAAGGTGAATCTGAGGAGAGAATTTTAGAAATATTAAAGTCTAAATCTAGAGATAATGCAAGAACGCCTATTCAATGGAACAATAGTGAAAATGCAGGATTTACAAAGGGAACTCCGTGGATACCAGTAGGAAAATCTTATAAAGAGATAAATGCAGAAAATGCACTTAAGGATAAAAATTCTATATTCTATCATTATAAAAAACTAATATCATTAAGGAAAGAATATGATGTAATTTCAAAAGGAAGCTTTAAGATGATATTAGAAGATAGCAATAAAGTTTTTGGATATACTAGAAATTATGAAAATAAGACTTTAGTTGTACTGAATAATTTTTATGGAGAAGAAATAAAGATAGATACTCCATCACAATTATTAGACAATAATAATGCTAAAGTATTAATATCTAATTATTCTTATGAGAATAAAGTAACTAATGAAATCACTCTTAGACCATATGAATCAGTAGTCTATTATATTGAGAAATAGTACATTCATATGATAGAATTACTATGGTGATATAAAGTGGATAAAAAATATTTGAAAATGTATAACATTATAGTAAATAAAATAGAAAATAGAGATTATCAAACAAATGATAAGTTACCTTCAGAAAAAGAGTTAATGAATCAATATAGTGTATCAAGAGATACTGTGAGAAAAGCTTTAAATATGTTGGAGCAAAATGGATATATACAAAAAAGTAAAGGAAAAGGTTCTTTTGTATTAGATATAAATAAATTTAATTTTCCATCATCAGGAGTAGTAAGTTTTAAGGAACTTGCTGAAAAATATAGTAGTAATATAGAGACTTTTGTTGAGGTATTAGAATGTATATATCCAAATAAAAATATAGCAAAAGGTTTAGAAACAAGTGAAAGTGAAAAAACATGGAAAGTTGTTAGAACAAGATCTTTTGATGGAGAAAAAGTAATATTGGATAAAGATTATATTCTTAAGAAGTTTGTGGATGAACTTACATATGACGTGTGTAAGGATTCCTTATATGAATATATAGAAAATGTATTAGGATTAAAAATCGCATATGCAAAAAGAGAGATAACAGTTCAAAATGCCACTGAGGAAGATAAGAAATATCTAGATATGAAAGGTTTTGAGATGATAGTAGTAGTAAGAAGTTATACATATCTAGATGATACAAGTTTATTTCAATATACTGAATCAAGGCATAGACCAGATAAGTTTATATTTGTGGATTTTGCAAGAAGGCATCAATGTTAATAGTATATATTTAATCTTTAGAAAATGAAGAATTATGGGATAGTTGAGGGGAATGGACACTTAAAGTTATATAGTAACAAATGTAAAAAGTTAGTATGAACAATACTAACTTTTTATTATAGAAAAATATTTATAGTGATATTTTCATATAATCTTTAAAAGTAGATGATATAATAGGCTTTAAATAAAATACATCATGGAGATGAACATATGGAAAATTATAAAATTTTAGGTATTGATGAAAGTGCATCAATGGAGGAAGTTAGAAGAGCATATGAGAATAAGGTAAAAGAATATAGTGAAAATATAAAAGATGAAAAACGAGCAAAAGCATTTATTAAGGTATTTGATAAGGCATATGAAGAGATAATGTTAGAAAGAGCAAGACATCAATATCAGCAAACAATGGTTATGAATATTAAAGAAGTTGATTCAAGGCAGAATTCAAAGAATTTAGATAGAGATAATAATGAAGAATATGAAGAAGAATCTACAGCTACGAAAAGAAAGAAGAAATCATCTTCAAGAAATGTGAAAAGTAAAAACCAAAATAATAAAAATAAATCTAAGAATAATGATAAAAGTAAAGAAGAAAAAAGAAATAATTCTAGAAAAGAAGAATCTAAAAAGAAAAAAGAATCATCTTCAGTAAGCGAATTAATTAAGTTACCACTAAAAATTGTATTATTACCAATAGTGGCTTTATTATCTTTAGTTATATTTTTATGTAAGATAGTAAGTTTAATATCATGGATTGCATCCAAAGTTGTAATGATTGCAGCAATAGCGGCATCTGCTATTCATGGATATCAAATCTATATTGGACATGCTATTCAGTATAAGATATTTATAATAAGTGGTATAGGATTTATAGTAGCATTATTTTTACCAATTGTGCTAAATACAATGATATCTATATTAGAAAGTGTTAATAATATATTAAAAAAGTTTGTTTAGTTTCAATGAAATAAGATGCTGTTGCACGGAAGGTGTAGCAGCTTTTTTAGTAAGTTTGATAAAATCGAACCGTGAGTTATATTCACATATTTCTATTTATTAAAAATAATCGTCGTGAATGTAAAAAAAGAGATCGTGAATGTAAAAAATATAGATAAAATTACAAATGAGATTAAAAAAATACACTATAAGTAAAATTGTAGAAATTAGTATGGAATGTTTTGTATAATAAAGTCATGGAAAGCAAAGAATATATTTAGGTAAAAAGATTTAAGGAGAAATGAAAATGGATATTAAACTTTTAAAAAAATATATGAATGTTTGTAAAGAATATGGTTTTGAACCAAGCTTTGAAGATTTAAATAAATTTAAAACAATTGCAATGTAAAAGCGCTAGTCACATAAAAATTTATATAGATAAATAAAAAAAAGAACCACTCTTCCCCGGTTCTTTTTTATTTGTATGAGTAATATACAACAAAAATGGGATAATCATCGTGAACGCAAAAAAATAAGTCGTAAGTGCAATAAATTGCTTCAAAAATGCAAATAAGAGCGAAAAAAGTAGATATAAGTAAAATTATAGAAATTCGTATGTGAAGTTTTGTATAATAGAATCATGGAAAGCGAAAAGAATATTTAGATAGATAAGGGATTCAAGGAGGAATAAAAAAATGGATATTAAACTTTTAAAAAGATATATGAATGTATGCAGAGAATATGGTTTTGAGCCAAGTTTTGCAGATTTAAATAAGTTTAAAACAATTGCATTATAATAAAGCTAGCTAGATAAATTTATATAGATAGAAAAAAGAGCCACTCTTCCCCGGCTCTTTTTTTATTACATAAAATTATAGATTGATAGAGAATATTCTGAAGTAGCAAGAAAAGAAGAGTTTTGATCTTTTTAAAGAGTTTTAAGATGGAATATGGCAAAAAAATAAATATTCTATATAATGGAATTATATTAATTATTTAAGGAGAAAGCTAAGATGAACATTGATTTTCATGTTCATGGATTATTAAGTAAAAAGAAAGACTTTAATGAGAAATTTTTTTTAGAGGAGATTAATAGTGCTAAATCAAACAATATAGAAGGAATTATTCTTTGTGAGCATTTTCAAGCTATAGCTTTTAATGATATATATAAATATTTAGAAGTTAACTATCCCTACAAAAATGGTAGATATTTAGTTAATGGAATTTCTATATTTCCAGCTATGGAGGTAAGTATAAAGGATGGCGGTCATATAATTTTATCTGGGGGAATGGATGATATCATAGATATTCATGAGATATTAATGAATAATATAGAAAAAGAAAATTTTATTGAGTTTGAAGATTTATTGAATCTAGGAGATAGATATAATTGCCTTAAGATAGGAGCACATCCTTTTAGAAAAGGTCAAAAGCTATCTAAAAAACCTTATGAACTTTTAGGTAGATTAGATTGTTTTGAGCTAAATGCTAAGGATATTTATAAAAAGGGAGAAATAGAAGTAAAGGAAAAGGTAATAAGTCTTGGAGAAAAAGTAGATAAACCTATAGTAGGAGGTAGTGATAGTCATACTGCATTGCAAATTGGTGCAATTAAAACTAAGATAGATAGACAGTGTTGTAATGTAATAGATATAAAAGAGTCTATAAAAATCAATTGTGATGTAGAGGTATCTCCATCATTAGAGTTTAAAGTTTTTACATCAAAGATTCTAAAAAGATATCTTTCAGCAACAGCAAAAAATTATAATAGAGAAACGAGTTTTAAAATATAAATAGAATAGGTGCTGTTTTGTGATAAATTATGAATTTATAAATAAAAGGGAATCGCAATGACGAAACTTAATTGTTATTGCGATATCCCCATGTTTTTGGATTGTATATATATTGCAACAGAGGTATAATTATCTAAGGATGGAGGGAGTCTATGAAAAATAAAAAGATAATAAGAGATGGTCATATACATTCACCATATTGTCCTCATGGATCTAAAGATTCTTTTAGTATGTACATAGATAAGGCAATAGAGATGGGGTTAGAAGAAATAACATTTACCGAGCATATGCCATTTCCAGTAGTTTTTATGGATGAAGAGCTTTTAAAGGGATGCTCTCCATCTGAAGAAGAAATTAAGAAGTATTTTAATGAATTACTAGAGTTAAAGAAGGCTTATAGTGAAAAGATTAAAATCAATATAGGGTTAGAAGTAGATTACATAGAGGGGTATGAAAACGAAACAAGAGATTTCTTGGACAAGTATGGAAGTAAGTTAGATGATTCTATATTATCTGTCCATTTTCTAAAAATAGGTGATGAATATTATGCGATGGATTATAGTACTGAAATTTTTGGTCAGTTAGTAGAGAAGCTAGGTGGAGTAAAAGAAGTTTATGATAAATATTTTGAAACAGTTATTAAGTCTATAAGGGCTGAGCTAGGAACATATAAACCTAGAAGAATAGGTCATCCTACATTAGTTAGATTATTTAACAAGAAATATCCGATAGATTATGATAATATTCAATTGTTAGAAGTGATGGCTAAAGAAATAAAGGAGAGAGGATACGAGATTGATTTTAATACAGCTGGCATGAGAAAGGAATATTGTCTAGAACCATATCCATTTGGAGCATTTAGTGAATTAGTGGATAAGTATAATATAAAAAAAGTTTATGGTTCTGATTCACACCTATCATCAGATGTAGGAAGATTTTTTGAAAATTATTAATATTGACTTTTATTAATTTTTATAAGAAAATATTAAACGATATAAATATGGAAAGCAGATGGGCGGCATTACTACCCATAGGCTTTCCTTTTTTATTGAAAAAAATAAGGAGATACAATATGAAGAAAATTTTTAAAGATAAGAAATTTTTAAAGACAGTATTTGCGTTAGCATTACCTATTACACTTCAGAGTTTTATTACATCTTCATTGAATTTAATAGATAATGTCATGGTTGGTAGACTTGGCGAAACATCTATAGCATCAGTTGGATTAGCTAATCAGTATATATTTGTATTTACATTATGTATATTTGGAATAAACTCTGGAGCAAGTATATTTATGTCTCAATTTTGGGGCAAAAAGGACCTTAAGAGTATAAAAACATTCTTAGGGGTAGATATATCAGTAGGACTTATAGCATCTATTTTATTTGCTATTGGTGCAGGTATATTTCCTAATGTAATAATGAATTTTTTCTCAAATGACCCTGAAGTTATTTCAAGAGGAATTCAGTATTTAAGAATAGTAGCTATAAGCTGTATTTTTGTTAATTTTACTCAAGGTTATTCATCAGCATTAAGAAGTACGGGACAAGTTAAACTACCAATGTATGCAAGTTTAATAGGGGTGGCATCAAATGCAATATTAAATTGGATTTTCATATTTGGAAGGTTTGGTTCACCAGCAATGGGAGTTAATGGAGCTGCTTTAGCTACTACCATAGCTAGACTAATAGAGATGATATTTATAGTTTCTGTCGTTTATCTAAAAAATAATATTGTGGCGGCTAAGCTAAAAGAGATGATAAACTTTAAAATAAGTACTATAAAAACATATTTTATAACATCTTGGTCTGTTATAGTTAATGAATTAGTATGGTCTTTAGGGTTAACAGCATATTCTATTGCTTATGCAAAAATAGGAACAAATGCTGTAGCTACTATGCAAATAGCTAATACTTTAAATAATATGTTTTTAGTACTTTTATCAGGAATGGCTAGTGCTGCGGCAATAATTATTGGGAATAATATAGGAGCAGGAAAAGAAGAAACTGCTAGAGAATATTCTCACAATATTGCAAAATTATCTGTAATAGTAGGGTTTGCTCTTGGAATAGTAGTATGGGTAACTGCGCCATTGGTATTGAAACCATTTAGTGTAACTAGTGATACTTATTTTGATACGATAAAAGTTCTTAGAGTGATGGCTATATTCTTTACGTTAAGATCATATAACCTTGTTATGATAGTAGGAGTTTTCAGAGGAGGCGGAGACACTACTTATGCAATGATTTTACAAGGGTGTACAATATGGTTTTATTCAGTACCATTATCATTTATTGGAGCTATGGTTTTAAAATTGCCTATAGCAGGAGTTTTTGCATTATTAACAACAGAAGAAATTATTAAGGCAATTTTACAAACACGAAGATTAAAATCAGGAAAGTGGCTAAAGAATGTTATTAGTAATATTTAATTAATATAAAGGGCACAAGTATCAGGACTTGTGACCTTACTTCTAACCTGTGCCCTACATTGAGTCATAATAAAAGGAGGTATCGCTAACAACTTTTCATTTGTTAATGTGATACCTTCTTTCATATTTTATGTAGTTTTAATTTTTTCAATAGTATATCCTTTATTTTGCAACTGATTTATTATACCATCTTCACCAAAGTAATGAAGAGCACCTACAGCAACAGCAAGATTTTTATTATTGGAGATATTTCTTTCTATTTCATCTACCATATTTTCATTTCTAGATTTTATTAGTAAGTCATATTCTTTAGGACATTTCTTTGAAAGTTCAATTGAATCTAGCATATAATGTTCATCTCCATTAATAAAAGCAGTAAATAATACTCTATTATTATTATCTTCACTGGAATTATTTCTAGTATTACTCTTATAAGAGTTTAGTATTTCTTTTAATGTGGAGATATCATATAGTTTACTTAATCTATCAAATTGAAGATCTATAGATTCTAATTGGATTATATTTTTATTTGAGCATTTAAACTTAGCCATTAATGTATTATCTAAACCTTCGCCAGTTAATCCTGAATTTATGCAGCTTAAGTTGTTAAGATTCATACAGATACCTGTAGAATTCATAGTTTTTAGTATAGAATAATTTAGATTATAATCCATACAAAGAGTTTTAAGTTTAAAGATTTCCTCATCAGTTAATTGTGATTCTATAGTATCGCCGGCGGGGCATAAAAGTTTCATTGACATACCTAATGTTTCAGCCATAGTAGGATTTATCTCTACAGCTAATGTATCACATTTATTAATTATCTTTAGGAGTTCATCATTGTAAAAATCATAGTTGGGATCACTGCAATGTATGGTACCTATAAGATAAATTTCCTTAGAGTCTTTCGTAGCTTTCCAAAGATAGCCTTTAGTAGTAGGCTTAGAAGTTGTTCTTGTTTCTGTATTTTTAGCAGCAGCAGTTGCTAAAGTTTTGGTAGATAAATAATTTTCATTATTTATTTTATGCGGGTTTATGAGATTATTAGATACTAATTGACAAAAGAACAGTGACAATAATAAAAAACTATATAGATATTTTCTTGATTTTTTCATAAGGGCCTCCTAAATTTTATTTTCTATATAGTGTGTGCTAATATCTAGAAAATAAACGTCAATCTATTTCTGTTAGATATTTAAAATATCTAGAGGGAATATAATTTCTTTGAGCTCTTGGATTATTTCTTTCCACAATATTCACAGAAGAATAGAAAGTTTTCCACAGGTTTTCATAGTTTTTATCAAAGCTATTGTGGAAAAGATAATCTCCTTGTTCTTTAGAAAAATCAGTAATAATACCCTGAGACATATTATAAATAATAGCTAGTTCTCTTTTTGTATCATGAATGATAAAATTTTGATTTCTAAATCTATTAATAAAGTGATCAATTATAAGGGGAAGTATATTATGATCAGGAGAAATTCTAGAGTAGTAGTGATTTTCTCCTATAGCTTTAAATCTAACGAATCCAGTAAAGCGATGAGCTTCAAGAGATACTCTACGACGATACTTATCTACATTAATAATAATATCGTTATTTTTAGCTAGTGAAATTTCAGGTCCATATTTAAAGGCTAACTTTAAATATTTAAATATTAAGGTAGGGATTTCATCCCCTTCGGCTAGATGAAGATAATATACGTTTTTTAATATATTTTTACCTAGTTTATCATTAATGGAGTTATATACTTTTAATGCTTTTGCTTCTTCAGTATCTATATAAAACTCCATATTTAAGAAGTTAGAGTTATAGGTATCTTTTATATATAATTTTATATCGATTTCTTTCATATAAAATCCATGATATATTGATGTTAATAATCCATAAAATGAACCATCATATAATAATACTTTCATTATAATTCTCCTGTTATTGATGTATTTAGGTCATCTAGTAAATTAACTTGGTCATTGAAAAAGGAAAGTTGAGTTATAATCTTATTTTCAATAATGTTTAGATCTTTTTTAGGTGCTAATGCTAAAGAAATATAATCTTCTCTAAACTTTATATCCCCGTAATATTTTCCATTGCAGGTTATAAAATATTGTGCTCTTTTTAAAGTTATACCCATTTTTTTTAAGTCGAAGAAACTTAATTTACTGAGACGTCTTGCGCTAATAATTTTCCTAGCACCACGAATTCCTATGCCAGGGACTTTTATTAATATGTTGTATGAAGCTTTATTTATTTCCACAGGAAACAGGTGCAGGTTATTTATAGCCCAAAAAGTTTTTGGATCAAAGTTTATATCAAAATTAGGATTTTTTATACTTAGTAATTCTTTTGAAGAAAATCCATAATACCTAAGAAGCCAATCAGCTTGATATAATCTATGTTCTCGTATAGTAGGAGGCCTTTTGATATCAGGAAGATTACTACCAGAATTAACAGGGATATATGCTGAGTAATAAACTCTTTTTAAGTTGTATTTATTATATAAGTTTTCAGATAAAGATAATATTTTAAGATCACTATCTTTAGTAGCACCTACTATTAACTGAGTACTTTGACCACCGGGGACAAAGATGGGAGCTTTCTTAAAGAATTTTCTTTCTTCAGTATTTTCAATAATTGAATTTTTGATATTTTTCATAGGAGTAAAAATATCATGTTTCTCCTTGTCAGGGGCTAACAATTTTAAAGACTCATTAGAAGGTAATTCTATATTTACACTCATTCTATCAGCAAAAGTTCCTGCTTTCTTTATAAGATTATCATCAGCACCAGGTATTGCTTTTAGATGAATGTAGCCATTAAAATGTTCAACAACACGTAATTTTTCTACTACTCTAGTTAAAAGTTCCATAGTATGATTTGGACTTTTAATTATAGCTGAACTTAAGAATAACCCTTCGATATAGTTTCTTTTATAAAAATTCATTGTGAGATTTACTATTTCATCTACAGTAAAAGCTGCCCTGGGAATGTCATTTGAATTTCTATTTATACAATATGCACAATCATATATGCAATAGTTACTTAATAATATTTTAAGTAGAGAAACACAACGACCATCTGGAGTATAGCTATGGCATATACCACTAATAGAACCATTTCCAACTCCATTTTTAGTATTTTGTCTATTGGAGCCAGAAGAGGAACAAGATACATCATATTTTGCTGCTCCTGATAAAATTTTTAACTTTTCATTTATATTCATAAAAAATCACCAAATCCATTATAGCAAACAAATGTTCGCATTTAAATATATAAATTTATTTCTAAGTAGATAAATAAAGTTAAAATTAATAAATCAGATAAAATATTAGATAATTAATGATAAAGTCAAATAATTAGCAATATATATAAAATATAGCCGAAAGTGAAGAAATATAAACTTAAGAAACTTTTTAATGTTATGGTACACTAAAAGTAATAATGTGAAATAAAAGTTAAAATATGAAATGGAGTTGAATTTATCGATGGAAGGTGCCATGGAAGATGGTCAGTACCAGACCAACAATAAGGGGTGTATAAGACAAGTTAAACAATATAATAGACTATTAAGAAAGTTACTTGTAGATGATTTTTCTAGAGAGGCTTTAGATAAAATGTTTAAGGATACTTTAGATGAGTTTAAATATGTATTACCAACAATACCCTGTGTTGGACAAAAGGAGAATCCTCATACGCAAAAACTTGTAATAGCGGTTTACTTTTTAACGTTGTACAAGGTTATGAAGGAACAAGGTGTGACACCAGTAGAAATGGGAAAAATAATTTATGATGTGACAATCATGAAGGTTAGCAGAAGACCTAGAATTTTAAGATGGGCAAAGAGGAAAAGTTTCTTTTCAGAAAGAAATGTTGATGCATTACAAAAACTAGGAATAGAAAGTAAGAACAATAGGAGTAAAGAGGACTTTGTTTTTGATGTAAAAATTAAAAGTGAAGGAGAACTTTGTGTAACATATAGATGTTGTCCTATTATTAGATATTATATGGAAAATGGCGGAGAAGAATTAGCACCATACGTATGTACTTTAGATATAGCTATAGGAAAAGTATTAGGTACAGGAGTCAAAGTTAGTAAAACTATAGGTTGGGGTAATAATTATTGTGATTTTTCATATAAAGAAGGAAGAGAAGTAAATCATTACGATTTTAATAAAGTTGGATAGATTATAAAAAGGCTGGTGACAGCCTTTTTTTTAATTCACAATTATCAATTAAGGTAGAAATTCCTATGGAATTTCTTGAATTATATAATTGTACCGTATTTTTGTAATATTTCTATGTGTATTTAGGGAATACTACTATATTATAAGTTAATATGGGCGGTGCAATATGAAAAAAAACAAGATAAAGAAATATAGTATGGATTTAGTAAAACAAGTTTTCAAATGGCTTATTTTAAGCATAGTTATGGGGATAGTTATTGGAATAGTAGTAGGATCTTTTGATATAATATTGAGTTATGCTAATAAATTTAGGAAGAGTAATGACTGGCTAATATATTTCTTACCAATAGCAGGAGTAATAATTAGTTATATGTATGTTAAGGTAAAAAGAAACGCATATTCAGGAGAAAATTTATTAAAGTCAGAAGTACAAAGTGCGGCAAAAGATATACCATTATATATGATTCCAGTAAGTTTTATAGGATCTCTAGCAACAACTTTTTTTGGTGGATCAGCAGGTAAGGATAGTGCAGGTACAGCTATGGCTGGAACTTTTGGAGATTTTTTAGCTAGAAAGTTAAAATTAAGTGATGGAGAACAAAGAACATTGGTTATTAGCGGTGTTGGTGCCGCTTTTGGCGTTCTATATGACACTCCATTTGCAGGTGCATTAATGGGAATGGAACTAGTTCTTAAAGGTAATTTCCACTATGAATCATTAATACCAGCATTTTTTACTAGTGTAATTTCTAGTGAAGTTTCTAAATTAATTGGTGTAAAACCAATAGAGTATCCTAAATTAGATTTAGGAAAATTGACCATTCCTTTATTAGGGAAGCTTATTATTCTTGGTATATTATTTGGATTAGTAGGGATGTTTTTTAATTTTATTGTTGATAATAGTTCTAAGGTTTATGGATTAATAATAAAAAATCCTGTTATAAAAGGCTTTATAGGAGGAGTTATTACAATAGTACTTACATTAATATTAGGGAAAAACTATAATGGATTAGGTCAATCAGTTATTAATGATGCTTTTTTTTCGCCAGCGCATATATTACACTTCTTTTGGAAGACGATATTTACAGCAGTAGCATTAGGTTCTGTTTTTCAAGGAGGACGTGTAAATCCTACATTTTTTGTAGGTGCAACTTTTGGTAGTGCAATAGCTAGTTTTTTTGGATTACCATTATCATCAGTAGCTGCGTTAGGTATGATTGGTGTATTTTGTGGATCACATGCATTACCAATAACAGCAGTTGCTATGGCTATTGAGTATTTTGGTGGTGGAGAGGTTTTATCAATTATTATAGTAATGACTTTAACTTATATTGTGTCAGGATTCTATGATATCTTAACAAAAAGAGAATTAACAAAAGAAAAAAGTACATTATTTGAGGCAGCTGGAGGAAAAAATTAATATTAAAAAATTTAATATTATTAATAATACTTATTGAAAAATATAGATAATTATATAATATTATGATATTATATATATAAGCAATGGAGCAAAAGAAATAAGTTCTATTGCTTATTTTTATATGGAAGATTACTAATGAAGATTGAAAAGGGACAAGAGGGGGAATTTAATGATGGTTAAGAGTAGAAATATTTTATCTGTAATTGCCTTAGTAGCAATTACGTTAATTATGTTTATATTAATGAATTAGTATTAAAGTTAGTTATATTAAATAATATAAAAAAACGTTGAAGAAAATCTTCAACGTTTTTTTCTGGTCGGGGTGACAGGTCTCGAACCTGCGACCTCATGGTCCCAAACCACGCACTCTACCATCTGAGCCACACCCCGAGGCACGAGACTTATTATATATGCAAATATGACAAAAAGCAAGAAAAATTTTAAAAACAGTGCAAAGGTATATGTCAGTGCACAGTTTTCAGGGCACAAGGCACATGTATTGATGAAATTCTTGCAGAATTTCTGAAATTTTAAGTGTTTTGTTGAATGTTATAAGTTAGACTATGTCTCTTACTTAGATCACAGTTGATATAAAAGTCATTACAGAAAACTCATGAAAGTTGCACTTTCATGAAGCTTTGAATATATATTTGAATAGGATTATATAGAGAAAATTATGTTTATATTAATACCTGTTTTAATTAAGTAGTGGTAAAACTGTATCTCACATAAGATGCACTAGCTATCTGCAGGATTATAATAAAATTCCTCCCAAAGAGGAATTTTCACCTTACTTGTGCCTTCTAACCTGTGCCATGATAAAAGGAACTATCGCTCGCAAATTTTCATTTGTTAATGCGACAGCCCCGCTCACTTTCATTATTATTTACTTAAAAAAGATTCGCCTACCTTAAATATGTCCCCAGCTCCTACGGTGATAAATAAGTCACCTTCTTCTAGAGTCCTTTCTAGATATGATTCTATTTCATCAAAGCTATGAATATTAATTGCGTTTACACCTCTTTCTTTAATTGCATCACAAAGCATTTGAGATGAAACTATTCCGGTGTCTTTTTCTCTTGCAGCATAAATATCAGCTAAGATTAGTTCGTCAACTTCATCAAATACTTCTGAGAATTCTTTAAATAAACTTTTAGTTCTAGTGTAAGTATGAGGTTGAAAAGCTATAACTAGTTTTTTATGAGGAAAATTTTTAGCAGCTGCAAGTGTTGCTTTTATTTCTGTTGGATGATGAGCATAATCATCAATAACAGTTATACCGTTCTTTTTACCTTTGTATTCAAAACGTCTATTAGTTCCATGAAAATCTTCAAGACCAGCTTTGATATTTTCATAAGATATACCCATAGCTATAGATCCAGCTATTGTAGAAAGAGCGTTTAATATGTTGTGTCTTCCTGGTACTTTTAATGTAATCGAAAGTATTTTTTCGTTTTTATATGTTACATCAAAAGAACCACGGCTTCTTTCATCGAAAGAAACATTTTCAGCTTTTACATCACCTGAATTAATACCAAAAGATATTACATTACAATCTACAGTGTCTGCAACTTCCATAACTTTTGTATCTTCAGCATTAGCAATTAAGTATCCGTCTTTTGGAATTATATGAGCAAATTTCTTGAAAGTTTCTTCTATTTCATTTATATCTTTATAATAATCTAAGTGATCAGCATCGATATTTAGTATTACTCCTATTGTAGGAAAGAAAGATAAGAATGATGCTTTATATTCACAAGCTTCTGTTAAGAAGAAATCTGATTTACCGCAGCGAACATATCCATCTATAATATCTAATTTTCCACCAACTAATATAGTAGGATCTAGTTTTGCTGATAAAAGTACATGAGAATACATAGAAGTAGTAGTAGTTTTACCATGGGTACCAGATACAGCTATATTATGATGAAAGTCTTTCATGATTTCTCCAAGGAATTCAGCTCTATTAAATAGTGGTACATTTAAGTTACGAGCAGCTATAAGTTCTTCATTTTCTTCACTAATAGCAGCGGTATAAACTACAGCACCTACGTTATTTAAATTTTCTTTCTTTTGTCCTATATATATAGTAGCTCCGATTTTCTTTAAATGTTCTGTTATAGGCGATGCATTCATATCTGAACCAGAAACATTATAACCTCTATTAATTAAAATCTCAGCTAATCCACTCATGGAAACTCCACCAATACCTATAAAGTGAATGTTATGATCTTTATTTATATTTAATGACAAAACTGTCGCCTCCTTAATTCTTACTAGTCTATACTAATTATATACAAATATTCAGTAAATCAAAACAAAGATTGTGTAAATTTCTAAATTTTCTCCAGTACTATTTATATTGATAAATTAGCGGTTTTATCATAAAATATGAATATTAGTAAAAAAATAAACTAAAAAAATTCGTATAAGGTGTGGAGCAAAGATGGAAAAGTATTCTAGAGGTCAGAGAATAGGTGTAATAACTAAAAAACTTATAGAAAATCCGAACAAAGTTATAGGATTAAACTATTTTACTGAAAGATTAAACGCAGCAAAGTCCACTACCTCTGAAGATATCGTTATTATTAAAGATACATTTAAAGCCTTAAATTTGGGAAAAGTGGAAACTGTGGCTGGAGCTTCTGGTGGAGTTAAGTATGTTTGTTCTGTTACAGATGAGATGAGAGAAGAATTTGTATCAAATCTATGTAATATATTAAGAGAAAAAGAAAGAGTGATTATTGGAGATTTTCTTTATATGACAGACATATTATATGATCCAGATATAATTTCAAAGGCAGGGCATATATTAGCGTCAATTTTTATAGATAAAGATATTGATTATGTAGTGACAGTAGAAACTAAAGGAATTCCACTAGCTTATGAAGTAGCAAAGATGCTTGGAGTTAAACTAGTAATCGTGAGAAGAGATAATAAGGTTACAGAAGGAACTACAGTATCAATAAATTATGTATCTGGATCAAGTAAAAGAATACAATCAATGTCACTTTCTAAAAAATCATTAAATAAAAAATCTAACTGCTTATTTATAGATGATTTTATGAAAGCTGGAGGTACAGCAAAAGGTATTGATGATCTTATAAAAGAATTTGATTGTAATTTAGTTGGTATAGGTGTTCTTATAGATAATGTGGAGAGCAGTGAAAAAATAGTAGATAACTATATATCCCTTATAAAGTACTACGGAATTGATGATAATGGCATGGCAATATTAGAGCCTTCTATAACATAGGACTTAAAAAAATAATAAATTTTTTTAATTAAATGTAAAAATAAAGAAGGAAATCCAGGATTTTTATAGAATTTAATTATAAAAGTGTCTTGGAGGTGTAGTGCATGCAAATAACTGATGTAAGAATTAGAAAGATTACTAGCGAAGGTAAAATGAAAGCTATTGTTTCTGTGACCTTCAACAATGAATTTGTAGTTCATGATATTAAAATTATAGAAGGACAAAATGGATTATTTATAGCAATGCCAAGTAGAAGAACTCCAGATGGAGAATTTAAGGATATTGCTCATCCAATAAATACCGCAACTAGGGAACAACTACAAAATTCAATTTTAGCTGAATATGAAAAGGTTAAGAATCAAGCTAGTGAAGAAGAAAGTGAAACAGAATAGTTAAATAGTAATAAAATCTCATTTGTGTAAATGAGATTTTATTATTTTAAGATAGAATTTTACGCGGTTGAAAATATATGTACTATAAAATATAATAATATATGTTATATAAAAATATATATCAAATATTTAGTAGAGGTGTAAATATGTATAAGTGTGCATTGGTTTTAGCAGCGGGGCAAGGTACTAGAATGAAATCAAAGCTTCCAAAGGTATTGCATAAGGTATGTGGAAAGAGCATGGTAAATCATGTTATAGATACATTAAGAAAAGTTAATATAGATGATGTTAATGTAATAATAGGTACAGGGGCTGAGCTTGTTCGTGAAAGTACAGAAGATAAAAAAGTTAGCTATTCGTTACAAGAAGAGACATTAGGTACTGGACATGCGGTAATATGTGCTAAAGAATTTTTAAAGGGAAAAAAGGGTATTGTTGCTATAGCAAATGGTGATGCACCACTAATAGAGCCTGAAACATTGGAAAATGTGATAAATAGTCATATAAATGAAAAGAACTATGGAACAATAATTACATCTATTATTGAAGATTCTACAGGTTACGGAAGAATAGTAAGAAATAATGAAGGTAATGTTGAATCTATAGTTGAACATAAAGATTGTAATGAAGAACAATTAGAAATAAAAGAGATAAATGCAGGTATGTATATATTTGATATAGAAGAATTACTACAAGCATTAGATAAGTTAAGTAATAATAATTCACAAAAAGAATATTATCTAACAGATGTAATAGAAATAATGGCTAAAAAAGGTTTAAAGGTAGGATCTGTAGTAGCACCGTTTGAGGAAACATTGGGAGTAAACTCTAGAGTGCAGTTAGCGGAAGTAGAGTCTATAATGAGAAAAAAAATAAATGAAAGACACTTGGTAAATGGTGTAACAATAATTGATCCAAGTAACACTTATATAGGAAGAGACGTAAAAATAGAAAATGATGTCATCATTTATCCAGGTTGCATATTAGAAGGAAATACAATAATATCTGAGGATTGTGTAATTCTACAAAATAGTAGAATTGTAGATAGTTTTATTGGAAAAGGTACAGAAGTACAAAGTTCTGTTATTCTACAAAGTAAAGTTGGAGAAAATACTCATGTTGGACCATTTGCATATATCAGACCAGAATCAATTATAGGTGATGATGTAAAAATAGGTGATTTTGTAGAAATTAAAAAATCAACTATAGGAAATGGAACAAAGGTTTCACATTTAACTTACGTAGGTGATGCAGAAGTAGGGAAAAATGTAAACTTCGGTTGTGGTACTGTAACAGTAAATTATGATGGCAATAAAAAGCATTTAACTAAAATAGGAGATAATGCTTTTGTTGGATGTAATACAAATCTTGTAGCACCAGTTGAAGTTGAAGAAGGAGCATATATTGCAGCTGGATCCACAATAACAACTACGGTGCCTAGCGATGCATTAGCGGTTGCTAGAGCAAAACAAGTTAATATAAAAAATTGGGTTAGTAGAAGAGGGTTATATCATAAAAAATAAGGAGGCCAATGTTAATGATTTCACATGGCAAGAATATCAAAATATTTGCAGGAAACTCACATCAACAGTTAGCACAGGATATAGCAGACATATTAGGTGTATCAGTTGGAAAATCTAAGGTTTCTAAATTTTCAAATGGAGAGATATCAGTAGATATTGATGAAAGTGTTAGAGGAGCTCATGTATTTGTAGTTCAACCAACAGCAGATCCTATTAATGATTCATTAATGGAACTTTTAATAATGATAGATGCTTTCAAAAGAGCATCAGCAGGTAAGATAACAGCAGTTATTCCTCATTATGCATATGCAAGACAAGATAGAAAAGCAAAAGCTAGACAGCCAATAACAGCTAAGCTTGTAGCTAATCTTATTCATACTGCTGGAGCAGATAGAGTTTTAACTATGGACTTACATGCAACTCAAATTCAAGGATTCTTTGATATACCAGTAGATCACTTAGAAGGAGTTCCTTTAATTGCTAATTATATTAAAGAACTAGATATAGACCCAGAAGAATTAGTAGCTGTATCGCCAGACATAGGTGGAGTTAAAAGAGCTAGAAATTTTGCAGAAAAATTACACATACCATTAGCAATAGTTGATAAAAGAAGACCAAAACCAAATGTATCTGAGGTTATGAATGTAATCGGAGATATAAAAGGTAAAACAGTAGTTATGATAGACGACATGATAGATACTGCAGGATCAATAGTTAATGCAGCTGAGGCATTAATGAAGATGGGAGCTAAAGAAGTTTATGCATCTTGTACTCATCCAGTATTATCAGGACCAGCTATAGAAAGAATAGAAAATTCTTGTATAAAACAACTAGTAGTTTTAGATACTATAGCATTACCAGAAGAAAAAAGAATTGATAAAATAAAAGTTTTATCAGTGGCACCAATTTTTGCAGAAGCTATAAGAAGAATCTATGAGGATCTTCCAGTTTCAATAATATTTAAAGACTGATAGGATATCTATCGTTTAGTAGTTGTGGAAGAGCTATCGCATTAACAAATGAAAATTTGTAGGCGATAGCCTTTTTTAAAATTAGCAATTGACGATTCACAATTCTCAATTAAGGTGGAAATTCTTGCGGAATTTCTTGAATTGTGAATTATTCATATAAACATAAATTTATTATGCAACACCAATTTATATAGCTATTAGTTAGTAGGAAAAGAAATTTTATCCAACTATTGTTGATAAAAAAATAATATGTTATAGTCTATATGGGTAGTATCAAATTAAGAACTACACCTAAAAGTCTTGAAGAAATAATTATGAGCACACTAACATAGGTGGTGATGCTATGAAAATAGGATTTTTCGGAGCCGGTAAGGTTGCCGTATCCTTAGGAAAGTATTTTAAAATTAATGGATTAGATATTGCAGGTTTTTATTCTAAAACTTTTGCCTCGACTGAATTTGCGAGAGACTTTACAGAGACTAATGGCTATAGTGATTTAGAATCTTTTGTTTTAGATTGTGATATTATATTCATAACAACTAATGATGATGAATTGGTCAATGGATTTAACGAGATATCAAATTTTAGTTTAGAAAATAAGATAATTGTAAATACCTCAGGCTCATATTCTTCAAGTATATTCTCTAATGCTAGAGAATTAGGTGCATTTCCGTATTCATTACACCCAATCTATCCATTCTCGGATAAAGAAACATCATATAAGAATCTAGGACAAGCTGTTTTCACATTAGAAGGATCAGATGAAAAGCTATTACTTGTTAAAAATCTAGTAGAAAGCTGTGGAAATAAAGTTATTCTAATAGATGGTGATAAAAAAACTTATCATCTGGCATGTGCTATGGCATCAAATTTAGTTTTATCTTTGTTATCAGTAAGCTCAAAGTATTTACAAAGGGTTGGATTTAGCGAGAAAGACAGTATTGAAGCATTACGTCCGCTGATTGAAAGTAATGTTAAGAGTATCTTTGACAAAGGATTTGTTAATTCCTTAACAGGTCCTGTAGTTAGAGGTGATGTAGATACTATAGAAGGTCATTTGAGTAAGCTAGATGAAGAAGACAAAGATGTTTATAAAAGGCTGTCTCTAGAGTTATTAGAATTATCAATGAAGAGAAATGGATTAAATAGTAAGTATGAAAAAATAGATTCCATATTAGGGGGAAATGAAGATGAAAAACACTAGTGCAACATTTATTGAAATGAAAAAAAGAGGAGAAAAGATATCGATGTTAACAGCTTATGATTATTCTACAGCTAAACTCATTGATTCTTGTAATATAAATTCTATTTTAGTTGGAGACTCTTTAGGAATGGTATGTTTAGGATATAAGGATACCTTGGCTGTTACCATGGAGGATATGATACATCATACTAAGGCTGTAACTCGTGGAGTAGAAAATGCTTTAGTAATAGGTGATATGCCATTTATGAGTTATACAAATGTTGAAGATGCAGTAAAGAACGCAGGAAGACTTATAAAGGAAGGTGGAGCTGGTGCTGTTAAGCTTGAAGGTGGAGCTAAGGTAGCAAAGCAAGTAGAAGCTATAGTTGATGCTCAAATCCCTGTTGTAGGACATATTGGATTAACACCACAATCAATAAATATTTTTGGTGGATTTAAGGTTCAAGGTAAAAATGAAGAAGCAGCAAAACAGCTTATAGAAGATGCTAAGACACTAGAAAAAGCAGGAGCTTTTGCTATCGTTTTAGAATGTATACCAAGAGATTTAGCAGAGCTTATAACTAATGCTATATCTATTCCAACTATAGGTATAGGAGCTGGAGAGTGCTGTGATGGACAAGTACTTGTTTATCAAGATATGATATCTATGTTCCAAGGATTTAAGCCTAAGTTTGTAAAAGAGTATGCTAATGTGGGAGAAATTATGATGGAAGCTTTCAAAGCATATGATAAAGAAGTAAAAAGTGGTGTATTTCCAGAAGAAAAACATTGCTTTAGCATAGATGCAGCGGCTTTAGCTAAGTTATATTAGGAGGGAAATTTATGAAAGTTGTATATACAATAAGTGAAGTTAGGGAACTAGTTAAACAATATAAAAGAGATGGACTTAAAGTAGGGTTTGTGCCTACAATGGGATATCTTCATGAAGGTCATGGTTCTTTAATAAAAAGAGCTAAAGATGAGAATGATATTGTAATAGTATCTACTTTTGTAAATCCAATTCAATTTGGACCTAATGAGGATTTAGATAAATATCCTAGAGATCAAAAAAGAGATGAAGAAGTTTGTGAGACTTATGGTGGAGATGTGATGTTTTTACCTTCTGTAGAAGAAATGTATCCTGAAGAAAGAAAAACTACAGTAACGGTAGAAGGGCTTACAGCAGGTCTCTGCGGTGCAAAAAGACCAGGCCATTTTAATGGAGTGACTACAGTTGTAACAAAACTTTTCAATATAGTATTGCCAGATAGAGCTTATTTTGGGCAAAAGGATGCACAACAACTTATGGTTATAAAGAAAATGGTAAGAGATCTTAATAGTCCTGTAGAAGTGATAGGATGTCCTATTGTTAGGGAAGAAGATGGATTAGCTAAGAGTTCTAGAAATAAATATCTAGGAGAAGAGGAAAGAAAGGCAGCATTAGTGCTTTCAAGAGGTTTAAAGGAAGCTAAAAAGGCTATAGACAATGGTGAAAAAGTAAGTAAAAATGTTATTTCAATCATTAGCGATGTTATTAATAAAGAGCCTTTAGCAAAAATTGATTATGTAAGTATTGTGGATATAAATACTATGGAAGATGTAGAAGAAATAGGCAGTGGTGTGCTAATTGCTATGGCAGTATATATAGGAAAAACAAGATTAATTGATAATATTATATTAGAATAGCAGGGGGATGAGACAAATGCAATTAACTATGCTAAAAAGTAAAATACATAGAGCTATTGTAACAGAAGCTAATGTAAATTACGTAGGAAGTATAACAATAGATAAGGATTTATTAGATGCAGCAGGAATATTAGAGTACGAAATGGTACAAGTTGTTGATGTTGATAATGGAAGTAGACTTGAAACATATACTATACCAGGAGAAAGGGGAACAGGTATCATCAGCTTAAATGGGGCGGCGGCGAGACTTGTTCAACCGGGAGATAAAGTTATAATAATGGCATATGCTCAATTTACTAGAGAAGAGGCATTAGAACATAAGCCAACAGTAGTTCTCGCTGATGAAAATAATAAGGTTTCTGAAATATTCCATTATGAATCACATGGAGAAGTGAAAGGAAATTAATAGATTCTTTATTTTTAGAATAAAAGTTAGCAAAAAGTTAAGAATTATTAAGGAGGATTTTGCCTCCTTTTTTTGAATATAAGAAAATATACACAGTGTTTTTAGCCTTAAGTGGAAGGCCTACAAGTAGTAGCTTTTCATTTTGTTGTTGTAAAAATAAATAATTATTGAGGAAATATTTATTATAAACTTGGAGGTAGTATATATGAATAACAAAATTTTAATAGTAGATGATGATAAAAATATTTGTGAACTGATAAAGTTATATGTAGAGAGTGAAGGCTTTGTCACAAAGGTAATTAGTGAAGGGGATAAAGTTTTTGATACTTTTAAGGAGTGGCAGCCTGATTTAATAGTATTAGATGTAATGTTACCAGGTAAAAGTGGTTTTGAAATATTAAAAGATATAAAAGAAGACAGCAATGTTCCTGTAATTATGTTAACAGCTAAAGGAAGTACTTATGATAAAATTACAGGATTAGATTCAGGTGCTGATGATTATATTGTTAAACCTTTTGATGCAAGAGAATTAATAGCTAGAATTAAGGCTGTACTTAGAAGAAGTAATGGAAGCGAAAATAATGATAATGATGTTTTAGTATTTAATGATTTAAAGATAGATATATCGTCTTATACAGTTTATTTAGGAGAAAAAGAAATAAAAATGCCACCAAAAGAATTAGAACTTTTGCATTTTTTAGCTATGAATAAAAATAAGGTATTTACTAGAGAAGAATTATTATGTAGAGTGTGGGGTTATGATTATCCAGGTGATTCAAGAACTGTGGATGTTCATATTAAGAGAATTAGAGAAAAGGTATCTGATGGAGAAGGTTGGTCTCTGCAAACTGTTTGGGGAGTAGGATATAAATTTGAGGTGAAATAATGCGAGGAGAAAGTAAAAAGAGAAAACTTTTTTCTAAGATAATAGGGGCCTATATAAGTATTTTTATGGCAAGTTTTATAGGGTTAACTATATTATTAGCATTTCTATATAGAAATATTTATTATGAGAACAGAAATGAAGATATTGAGCAGACATCCATAATACTCTCTGTGGTTATAGAAGAATATTATGAAGGTAGTGTAAGTGAAAGTTTATTAAGTGATTCAATAATAGGCATAGAAAATACAAAACGGTATAAAGTAGCATTAGCTGATTCAGTTGGTAATATTTTTATGAGTTCCGATGATAAGGAAGCTATTATAGGTAAGAAGATAGATAACAAATATCTTGAAAAGTTAAAGCAGGGTGAAATTATAGATAGAAATGGACCTACGAATATCTTTACAAACTTAAATAAGGAAGTTTATGTTGCACCAGTAATTAGAGATAATAAATTTTTAGGTGCAATACTTATAAGTGAAAGTTCAATGTATTTTACAAAGGGCATGGTTACATTTTTATTAAAGACATCTACTATGGCTGTAATAATAGCTCTTATAGGAGCATTAAGTTTCTACTTGTTTACTAGAAGAAGAATAGTAAAACCTATAGTGGAGATTAATAGAGCATACCATAAGATATCTCAGGGAGATTTTACAACAAGAGTTGAGATTCAAGGATTAGATGAGATTGCAGAACTTGGAAGGGCGTTTAATAGAACTGCTGAATATATGGAAACTTTAGATAACAATAGTAAAGAATTCATTTCAAATGTATCTCATGAATTAAGATCACCAATGACTTCCATTAAAGGGTTTATTGGAGGAATTTTAGATGGGATTATACCTAGTGATAAACAAGGACATTATTTGTCATTAGCATACGATGAGATTGATAGATTAGCTAGACTTATTAATGATTTATTAAATTTATCTACATTAGAATCTGGAAATGTTGAATTGGAAATAACATCATTTGATATTATTAAGTTAATCAGAGATCAAGTAGATTATTTTCAACCGTTATTTGCAAGAAAGAGACTAAATGTAGAGATAATATATGATGAGAAAGAGCTTTATGTAGTATCAGATAGAGATAGAGTTATTCAAGTATTAGTTAATTTGATAGATAACGCTATAAAGTATTGCAATGAAGAAGGAATAGTAAAAATAGAAGTTAAGATAAGTAGAGATAAAGTTTTTATATCTATATATAATAGTGGAGCATCTATTAGTGAGGATGGATTAAAGCATATATGGGAGAGGTTTTATAAAGGTGATAAATCTAGAACTATTAAAGAATCTACTGGTTTAGGATTATCTATAGTTAGGAATATAATAAAGAGTTTAAATGAAGATATAATTGTTGAGAACAAAAGAGAAGGCGGAGTACAATTTACATTTAGTATAAAGAGACTACAGATTAGGGAGTGATTTCTTTGAAAAAAGAAAGATTTGATGATGAGAAAAAAGGATTTATTCATTATGAATTAAATAAAAGAAGAAAAGCTACAAAGGTTATCGTGAAATATAGTAATGTAGTTTTTATATCTGTAGCTATAAATATACTATGTATATTTTTATATCATCAATTTATACTAGTAAAATATAGACAACAAAACTCATCAAAAATATTAGATATACAAAATAATGCTGTTGAGCAGATTTTTTGGAATATAAGTCCTTATGTACTTAGTGTAAGCGATGAGAATAATGAAAATTCTACAATGGGGATATTATATAAAAGAGGAGGATATGTTTTAACGACATATTCCAATATAAAAGATGATGAAAGTATAGTTATTAATGATGATGGAGTTTCTATGAATGGTAAGGTGATAGGAAAAGATGATAAAGTAGATATAGCTGTTATTAAAATAGAAGGAGAATCATCATTATCAGGGTATAACGAGGGATTACCGATCCTTAAAAAAGGAGATACTATTTATGGATTTTATGATGAGGAGTTTAAAAAACAGGTATCAATAGGATCCATAATGGAGATTTTTTCAAAAGATAATGTGTATCATATAAAAAATAATATTACTAATGTAGGTGATGTAGGAGTATTTATTAATAATAAAAGTGAAATAGTAGGTATAAAGAATTCTAAAGACTCTTCAGATATTATTTATATAGGAGACATAATAAATAGTGCAGAAGGTATAATAAGAGATTATGAAGGTAAATCTAGCAATATGGGATTGGTAGGAAGAGATACCACTGAAGAAGATGAAGTAGATAAAGGTGCATATATTATTAATGTATCTGGAGTATATAAAAATAGTGGACTTATGCCAGGCGATATAGTTATAAGTGTTAATGGAAAGAAAATAGATAATTATAAAACTTTTGAAGAATTTATGGAAAAAAACTATTTCAATTCTAAGATAAAATGTAATATAGTAAGAGATAGAAAGATTATAGAATTTACAATTGAAAATAATATTGGCTAGGGATTACTCTAGCCTAAATTCATGAATAAAGGTGATAAGTATGATATTAGTAGTAGGATTAGGAAATATAGGTGCTAAGTATGATAAAACTAGACATAACGTTGGTTTTGATGTTATAGATGTTTTAGCAGATAGACATAATATTTCAGTTAATAAAGAAAAGTTTAAAGGGGTATATGGCGAAGGATTTATTGGAAACAAAAAAGTTATATTATTAAAGCCTTCAACTTATATGAATCTAAGTGGTGAAAGTATTGTAGAGGTAGTTAATTTTTATAAGCTTTCTTCTAATGAAGTTATTGTAATATATGATGATATTTCATTAAGTGTTGGTAGACTTAGAATTAGAGATAAAGGAAGTGCCGGAGGACATAATGGAATTAAAAGTGTTATTGCAAATTTAAAGACAGATGAATTTCCTAGAGTAAAAGTAGGGGTAGGGGCTCCAAAAAATAATTTAATAGAGCATGTTTTAGGTGTATTTGATAAGGAGGAAAGAGCTATAGTAGAAAAGGTATTTGAATCTAGTGCTGATGCTGTTGAAGAGATGATAGCTAATGGTGTCAATGCATCTATGAATAAATATAATGGACTAAATATAAATTCTTAGAGGTGTAAAAATGAGATTACAAGGTCTTTTTACCCCAATAGTAAGTAGTGGGAAATTTGAAAATGTATTAAGGGGTATAAAAAATAATCAATTTCCTATCAATATAAATGGATTATCAGAATCCGGTAAAGCTTATGCAATATGGTCATTATTTGAAAGTAGTGATGATTCTATAGTAATTTTTACATCTTCAGATGTAGAAAGTAAAAAATTACATGAAGAATTAAGCTTTTTTACAACAAATGCATATTATTTTCCAACGAAAGATATAGTTTTTTATAATATTACAGCTATATCTGGAGATTTAATTTGGGAAAGATTAAAGGTATTTAAAGAATTAGTCGGTAATGGAAAGAGGATAATAGTTACTAGTATAGAAACATTAAGGGGTCTTTACATACCTATAGATGTTATGAAGAAATATCATTTTAAACTAAAAGAAGGTAAAGAAGTAGATGAATTAGAGTTAGTTGAAAAGTTAGTTGAAAGTGGTTATGAACGTGTAGAAGTCGTGGAGGGTAGAGGTCAATTTTCAAAAAGAGGTGGAATTATAGATATATTTCCGCCAGTATCTAGATATCCATATAGAATTGAATTATTTGGAGATGAAATAGATTCTATAAGAACTTTTAATGTTGAATCACAACGTAGCATAGAAAAAGTAAAAACTGCCGAAATTACTCCAGCTAAGGAAGTTATAATACCTAAGAGTATTTGTAATGATTCTATAGAGAGAATAAAAGAGGACTTAGAAAAAGTTAAGATTAGCTTAGGAAATAACAACGAAGCAAAAGATAAATTATCAGATATAGTAAGTAAGAATATAGAAAGCTTAATTGAGAGAGGTAGTTTTGAAACTGTAGATTCGTATTTGACATATTTTTATGATAAACCTGCAGATTTTCTTGAATACTTTAATAATCCTATAGTAATAGTTGATGAGGTTGATAGATCAGTAGGAAAATTAGAGTCTTTAGGTTATGAATTTTTAGAAGACTATAATACATATTTGAGTAGAGGAGATATATTACCAAGACAGGGTGATATAGTATTGTCTAAAGATGTAATAGTAGAAAAGATAGAAGGTAGTAAATTAATAACTTTAAGTATGCTTACTAAAGGAGATAAATATTTTCCTTCATACTTAACAGTGAATTTTAACCAGACAACTTTAAATTCTTATCAAGGAAAAATGGAATTTTTTATAGATGATATAAAAGAACGAAAAGCTAGTGGAGATAAAATAGTAATTTTAAGTGGTACTAGAGCTAGGGGAGAAAGACTAGAAAAAAACTTAAGAGAAGAAGATATAGAAGCGTTATATAAAGATTCTTTTGATGAAATTTTAGATGGTCAAGTTATTATTACTTTTGGTATGATTGATAAAGGTTTTCAATTTCCAGATTTAGGCCTTAGTGTAATATCAGATAAAGAGCTATTTGGACAAGGAAAAAGAAAGTCAAAAAAGAAGAATAAAGCTAAAGGCATAGGAAAGATAAAAAGTTTTACTGAATTAAATCCTGGTGATTATGTTGTACATGTTAGTCATGGTATAGGTGTATATAAAGGAATAACCCAATTGGAAATAGATAATGTTAAGAAGGATTTCTTAGAAATATCTTATGCTAAAGATGATAAAGTATATGTACCGGTAGAACAATTTGATTTGATTCAAAAATATATAGGTAGTGAAGGAAAGATACCTAAGATAAATAAGCTTGGCGGGAATGAATGGCAAAAGGCTAAAAGTAAAGTAAGGTCATCTATAAATGTTATTGCTGAAGATCTTGTTAAGTTGTATGCAGCGAGATCTGCTATAACAGGATATTCATATAGAAAGGACACTCCTTGGCAAAAACAATTTGAAGATGAATTTCCTTACGAAGAGACGGAAGATCAATTATTGGCTATAGAAGATATAAAGAAAGATATGGAAAGTAATAAACCTATGGATAGACTTCTATGTGGTGATGTAGGATATGGTAAGACAGAAGTAGCTATGAGAGCAGCATTTAAATCAGTCATGGATGGAAAGCAAGTAGCAATTTTAGTGCCTACAACAATTTTAGCAGAGCAGCACTTTAAAAATTTTAAAGAAAGATTTTCAGGGTTTCCTGTAAATATAGATATGATATCTAGATTTAAGACAGCAGCTAGTATAAAGAAGACATTAACAGCATTAAAAGAAGGAAATGTAGATATACTTATAGGAACTCATAAAATTTTAGGTGCATCTGTACAATTTAAAGATTTAGGGCTATTAATTATAGATGAAGAACAACGTTTTGGAGTAAAGCATAAAGAAAAAATTAAAGAGTTTAAGAAAAATGTAGACGTATTAACACTTACAGCAACACCAATACCAAGAACATTACATATGTCTTTAACTGGAGTTAGAGGTATTAGTGTTATAGAAACGCCGCCAGAAAATAGATACCCAGTACAAACCTATGTAGTAGAATACAATGACCAATTAATAAGAGATGCAATACTTAGGGAGATTAATCGAGGTGGTCAAGTATTTTTTGTATATAACAGAGTGGAATCTATAATGGAGATGGAAAGTTATCTATCCAATATAGTACCAGAAGCTAAAATAATAACTGCTCATGGAAGAATGAAAGAAAATGAATTAGAAAACGTAATGGTATCTTTCATGAAAGGTGAGTATGATATACTTTTAGCTACTACAATAATAGAAACAGGAATTGATATTCAAAATGCAAATACTATGATTATATATGATGCAGATAAGATGGGATTATCTCAACTATACCAGTTAAGAGGTAGAGTCGGAAGGACCAATAGAATGGCTTATGCATATCTTATGTATAGAAAAGATAAAGTTCTTACTGAAGTAGCAGAAAAAAGACTTAAAGCAATTAAAGATTTTACCGAACTTGGATCAGGATTTAAGGTAGCTATGAGAGACTTAGAAATAAGAGGTGCGGGTAATTTGATGGGATCAGCACAACATGGTCATATGGCTTCTATAGGATATGATTTGTATTGTAAGATGTTAGAGGATACTATAAAAGTTATTAAAGGTGAAATTGATAAAGAAGTTGTTGATACAGTGGTAGATATAAAAGTAAATGCATATATTCCAAATAATTATATAGAAGATGAAGTAACTAAGATTGAAATCTACAAGAAGATAGCCTCTATAGAGTCGAAGGAAGAAAAGGAAGAAATTATTGAAGAGATAATTGATAGATTTGGGGATATACCAACTTCAGTAAATAATTTAATAGATATATCTTATATAAGGGTATTAGGTAAAAATCTTGGAATTATTGAAATAAAGGATAAGAATTCTTTAATAGATATTAAGTTTGATAATAGAGATAGAATTACAGGTAACATGATAACTAATGTTGTAGAAAAATATTCTAGAAGAATATCATTTAAAGATGGTGAGAATCCTGTAATGTCTTACTCAATAGAAAAACGAGATAAAATTTTAGTGGAAATAAAAACTATTATTGAAGATATAACAAAATTTGTTGAAGAGTAAGAAAAATGTGGTAAAATTATAGAAGGTAAATAAATAACAATAGCAAAGGTGGGAATAGGAGTGAAAAGGGTAAGAAATACTGTTATAGCAATGGGGATTATTTTATCTACAATAGGTTTGACATCATGTACATTTATTGAAAGAACAGATGCAGCTAAAGGGAAGCAAGTAGTTGCTAAAGTTGGGGATACTGAAATTAAAAGATCAGATGTTGAAGAAAAAATGACAAGTTATAAAGATACTTTAAAAGAAAAGTATGGAGATAATTACTTAGAAAATGATGAAGCTGTCTCAACTCTTAATCAAGCTAAGCAATCTGAATTAGATAATCTTATATATGTTGAATTAGTAAATATGTATATAAAAGATAATAATATAAAGATTGATGATACTAAAAAACAAGAGTATGTAGACGAAAAGGTTAATTATTATAAGGAGCAATTAGGTGCTTCAGATGATAAGGATTTTGAGACAAAGGCTAAAGAACAACTTGGTGTTACAGTAGATGAGATGAAAGAAATTTTAGGTAATATGTATTTAACACAATGTGCTACTAATTATCTTATGGAACCTAAAACAACTGATGATGCTATAAAGGAATATAAAGAGGAAAATAAAGATGATTACGAAACAAAGTCAAAACAAAAGGCTGTCTTATACATAGTTAATAAAGATAAAGAACAAATTGAAGCTGCAAAGAAAGAGATTGATGCTGGTAAGACTATAGATGAAATTGCTTCAACTTATAGTACTGACAGTGGAAAAGAAAATAACGGCTTCTTTGGATTTATGGATACAGAATCAGAAGATATGTCAAGTATAGATGCAAACTTTGTAAATGCAGTTAAAGGATTAGAAGTAGGTAAAACTTCTGATATAGTTGAATCAGTTGACTTACAATTCGGATATTTTATTATAGGAGTTGTTGATACTGATACCGGTATTAAGTATGAATTAAAGAAAAATGCTATGTCAAATGGAATATATAGTGATTTAAAAGAGATTTATAAAGATAAGTTGAAGACTTATGAAAAGAAGTTAACAAATTAATGTGTATATAAGTAAAGCTGAGAAGAATGGGTTTTGAATCCATTCTTCTCAGTTTTTTTCGTAAGTATGAAAGCGGTGTTAAAGAGACCAAAGATTAAGAGGAATGTATTTTTTTCTTATTTGTAAGTATAAAAATGTTTTTATATAAAGATAATATTAGTACAAGAGTTACTTACAAATAAGGAGGAAAATTATGAAGGCTACAGGAATCGTAAGACGTATTGATGACTTAGGAAGAGTAGTTATACCGAAAGAAATAAGAAGGACATTAAGAATAAGAGAAGGAGATCCTTTGGAAATTTTTACAGATAGAGAAGGGGGAGTTATATTAAAAAAATATTCGCCTATTGGTGAATTAACTAATTTTTCAAAAGAATATGCAGAGGCATTACATCAAACATTAGGTCATATTATAATTATCACAGATAAAGATGGAATAGTATCTGTTGTTGGAGCATCTAAAAAAGAATACTTGGAGAAAAAAATATCTGATAGTTTGGAAGATAATATAAATCAAAGAAAAGTATATTCAATGGATGACACGGATAAAGCTTTACCTATGTATGAAGATGAAGATGTTAGCGAGGTAAGGGCTCAGGTTATAGCTCCAATCATCGCTGAAGGTGATGTTATAGGCTCTGTGATTATCGCATCTAAAGATGAAAGTTCAAAATTTGGAGAAGTAGAAAAGAAAATTGCGGAGACAGCAGCATCATTTCTAGGAAAGCAAATGGAACAATAGGTTATAAAACCTCCATTTTAGCATAATTATTAATTATCCGAGAATGGAGGGATATAATGAAAAAACAATCGTTAGTAAAAGGAACAATAATATTAGGAATGGCCGGCATTATAGCAAAATTTTTAGGGCTATTTTTTAGGTGGCCTTTAGTTATGTTAGTTGGAGATGAAGGCGTTGGTTATTATCAAATGGCTTATCCACTACTAGGGTTCTTTATTGCAGTAGCTAGTGGTATTCCTATAGCTGTATCTAAGTTAGTATCAGAGTGTAATGCTGTAAATGATAGAGAAGGTGCATTTGCTATATTGAAAAAAGCTATAATTATAATGTCAATTATAGGCTGTGGATTTACTTTATCTATGATTTTATTTAGTAATAGTATAATGACTTTTCTAAAATGGGATCATAAGGTGTATTATTCACTTATAGGAGTATCTTTTGCACCAATAATAGTAGGGCTTATGAGTGCATTTAGGGGATTTTTTCAAGGATATCAAAATATGACTCCTACAGCAATATCAGAGATTATAGAACAAATAGGTAGAATAGTTATAGGAATAGGACTAGCATATATATTAGTATCATATGGGGTAGAATATTCAGCTGGTGGAGCTACATTAGGGGCATCAGTTGGTGGATTATTTGGACTCATATATTTATATTTAAAGTACATAAAAGTAAAAAAAGAATGGGGAATAAAGAAAGTAAAAAATGATACAGAGGTAATGAGTAAAGTATTAAGGGTTGCAATTCCTATATCTGTAGGAGCAGCAGTAATATCTTCTGTTAATCTAATTGATTCTGCTTTAGTTCCTCAATTATTAGTAAAAGGTGGACATACATATAAAGAAGCTGCGGTTTTATTAGGTCAGTTATCAGGAAAAGCAGGAATACTTGTCAATGTACCTTTAACGATCTCTATAGCTTTAAGTTCGTCTATTGTGCCTATAATATCTGAATTATTTGCTTTAAATAATAGAGGGGAACTAAAAAGAAAAATAGAGGGAGCTATGAATATATCTATGGCTATTGCACTTCCATCTGCAGTGGGATTAGCAATATTGGCATCACCAATATTAAATACTATATTTCCTGGTCACGGAGATGGAGGAGAGATATTAAGTTATTGTTCAGTAGCAATTCCATTCATGGCAATTACACAAACTTCAACATCAGTACTTCAAGGAACAGGGAAATACATAATGCCTGTAATAAACTTATTAATAGGATGTATAGTTAAGGTAATTGTAACAATAATATTAGTACCTGATATAAGTTTTGGTATAAATGGAGCAGCTATAGGAACAATCATAGGATATGTAGTTACAGCTATATTGAATATATTGTATCTAAAGTTATCTGTAAAAGTAAAAATTAATTATATTAAGATATTTATAAAGAATACTATAACATCTGGGATTATGGGTATATTTGTATATATAGTGTATAATAATTTAAAAGGAAATATTTCATCTGTACCTTTAATAACCTTGATTTCTATAGGGATAGGGGTTATTATTTATACATTATTAGTAATAGTTTTTGGAGTTGTGGATATTAGAGAAGTGAAAAAGAAAGTAAAGAGAAGGAGAGCTTAAGATGATTAATATTATTGGATTAGGGCCTGGGTCAAAAGATTCTTTAACCATTGGAACTATAGAGGTCTTAAAAAGTAATAAACCTATATTTCTTAGAACAGAAATTCATCCTACAATAAAATATTTAAAAGATATGGGAATAAATTTTGAAACCTATGATTATTGTTATGATGAGTATGATTCTTTTGATGAAGTATATCTTAACATTGCTAAGGATTTAATAGAAAAGCATAGAGAGTTAGGAGACTTAGTTTATGGAGTGCCAGGTCATCCATTAGTAGCAGAAAAATCAGTATCATTATTAGTTGAGATGTGCAAAAAGGAAGGAATTCAATATAAAATACATACAGCAGTCTCCTTCGTTGATGTTATGATGGAAACATTGAATATAGATCCTGTTGGAGGATTAAAGATAGTAGATGCTTTTGATATGGATAATCAAATTATAGACACAAGGGTGGGAACTATAATAACGCAAGTTTATGATAATATGATAGCATCAGAAGTAAAATTTAATTTATCAAAATTTTATGATGATGAAAAAGAAATCATTTTTGTAAGAGCTGCAGGAGTTGAAGATATAGAATCAATTAGAAAAATTCCTTTATATCAATTAGATTGGCAAGAGGATATTGATTATCTTACTTCTATATATATACCTAAAGATGAGGCGGGACAATACTTTGATTTCTATCACTTAACAAGTATATTAGAAACTTTAAGAGGGGAAAATGGTTGCCCTTGGGATAGAGAACAAACACATGAATCTATTAAGAATGGACTTGTTGAGGAGTGTTATGAGGTAATTGAAGCTATTAATAATAAAGATGATGATAATTTAGTAGAGGAATTAGGAGATGTATTATTGCATGTAGTTTTTCACGGAACAATAGGTAAAGAAGAAGGATATTTTTCAGAGCATGATATAATTCGAGGAATCTGTGAAAAAATGATTTATAGGCATCCTCATGTATTTAAAAATGAAGTAAATACTACATCAGAGAAAGTTGTTGAAGATTGGGAAGTACTTAAAAAGAAAGAAAAAGGATATACTTCAATAACGGATTCAATGAATAATATTGCTAAAAGCTTGCCATCTACGATAAGAGCAGCTAAGGTACAAAAGAAAGCAGCAAAGGTTGGATTTGACTGGGATAGTATAGAACCTGCATTTGATAAAGTAATTGAAGAATTAAATGAGATAAAAGAAGTATATAAAAATGCAGAAGTGTCAAGAATATTAGAGGAAGTTGGAGATTTATTGTTTTCTGCAATAAATGTAGCAAGATTTCTAAATATAGATGGGGAAGAAGCTTTAAATACTACTATAAGTAAATTTATAGAGAGATTCTCTTATATAGAGAAATATGCTATTGATAATGGAGTAGAACTTTCAAATATGACGCTTGCAGAAATGGACGAATTGTGGAATGAATCAAAAAAAAATCAATAAAATTTAATTAAAAAGAGGAAATTAAATATTTTTGAAGAATATTAATTTTATATGCTTTAAGTACAAGGAGGTTACAAAAGTGAATAAATCAGAATTAATTTCAAGTATGGCAGAAAAAGCTAATGTATCTAAGAAGGATGCTGAAGCTGTTTTAAAGGCATTTATGGATTCAATCGGTGAAGCTTTAGAAAATGGAGATAAAGTTCAATTAGTTGGATTTGGTACTTTTGAAGCTAAAAGAAGAGAAGCTAGAAAAGGAAGAAATCCTCAAACAAAGGAAGAAATCACTATTCCAGCTTCAACTGTTCCAGCATTCAAAGCTGGTAAAGAATTAAAAGAGAGAGTAAACAAGTAATTTAACTTGTGAATAGAAAGCCTAGGTATCTAGGCTTTTTATTTATATATATTAGAGTAAATATAGGCAATGGAGGAATTTATGAGATTAGATAAATATTTAAAAGTTTCGAGAATAATAAAAAGAAGAACAGTAGCAAAGGAAGCTTGTGATAGTGGAAGAGTTTCTATAAATGATAAAGTAGCTAAAGCAAGTACTGATGTAAAAGAAAATGATATTATAACGATACAATTCGGTAATAGAGAATTAAAAGCTAGAATAATTAATATAGCTTCACATGTTAAGAAAGATGATGCAAAAGAGATGTATGAGATATTAATGGGTGAAGAAGATAAAGAAGAGTAATAAAGTTAGATGATCCCTCATATTTATATATAAGTAGGGGGGATTGAGATGGATGTAAAGAAGGATGTAGTATTAAGTAGTAACAAACCATCAAATTTGACTATAGAAAATAGAGCAAATCTTTCTGTAACAGGAGTTGTAGAGGTTATTAGATTTAATGAAGATGAAATAAACTTAAATACCACAATGGGCAAACTAACAATTAAAGGTAAAGATCTAAAAATGAATAAATTAGATGTTGAAAATGGAGATGTTATAATATCAGGAACTATAGATTCTTGCATATACTCATCATCGAAAAGAGAAAAAGAAAGTATAATAGAGAGGCTATTTAGATGATAATATCTAATGTATCTCAAGCGTATATTGTGGCTATGACCTTTATTTCAGGAATTTTTGCAGGAATATTTTTTGATATATATAGAGTTATAAGAGGAATAAAAGTTCCTAACAAAATTATGACATTTATAAGTGATGTTCTTTTTTGGATTCTTGCTGGTTTTATAGTATATATATTTCTACATATTGTAGGAGCGCCATTTGTATCTGTTTATGCATATTTATGTATAGTATTAGGATTCGGATTATATTATAAAATGATAAGTAAGCATTTTACAAGAATTTTATCAATTTTGGTAAATGGTATAATAAAGTCGTTGAGAATAATATTCAACTATATAATTTATCCTTTTCAATTAATAATAAAAGGAAAAAATAAAAATTAACTTGAATATATTTAAAAAAAACTTTAAAATATAAATATGTATAAAAGGTTAATTTAGGGGTTGAATAGAAAGAATGAAGAGAAGGCTGAACTTGAAGAACCTTGTGATTACGATGGTGTTAATAAGTGTAGTATATACTCTTGTTAATCAACAAATTACTATGCATAGGATAAAGAATAATATTAGTGATGCTAAGGCTGAGGTAGAGAAGCTAAATAAAGAGAATTCTAAGTTGGAAGAAGACTTAGAAATGAGCCAAAGTGATGCTTATATTGAAACTATAGCTAGAGAAAAAGGTAATTTAGTAAAGAAAGATGAAATTCCGGTAATAGAGAAAAAATAACAATAAAAATTAATATATTTATAATCTAAGGAGGATTTTTTTTACATGTCTTTAAAAGCAGGTACTATAACAGACGGGGTGGTAGTTAACATCACTAAATTTGGAGCCTTTGTTGAGGTTGATGGAAAAACAGGATTAGTACATATATCCGAAGTTGCTGATAATTATGTTAAGGATATAAGAGAACATTTAAAGGAACAAGATAAAGTAAAAGTAAAGGTGCTTTCAGTAGATGATAATGGTAAGATAAGCTTGTCAATAAAACAAGCAAGTACACCAAAAAAATCTTCAAGACCAGTAGAGATAGATTGGAAAAAGAATAACAAAAACGCTGGCAAAAACAATGGTGGGGATTTTGAGGACATTTTATCTAAGTTTCTAAAAGAAAGTGAAGAAAGATTTCAAGATTTAAAAAAACATCAAGACTTCAAAGGTAGAGGAAACAAAAAAAATTCTCTAACAAGATAGTGAAATGATCAGGAGCTAATAAGCTCCTTTTTATTTTGATAAAAAAGGGTTACTAGGCTTTAAAAAGTTTATGTGAATAGATGATGAGAGTTAACAGTTTATCGCACTGTTTCAATATATTGTATAGATACAAATAAATTATAAATAAAAATAAAAAAACTTGTTGACAGCTTTTAAAATGTCATATATAATTTAACTTGTCGCTAAACGACGTATGCCGAAGTGGCGGAACTGGCAGACGCACAGGACTTAAAATCCTGCGATGCTAACACATCGTACCGGTTCGATTCCGGTCTTCGGCACCAAATAACGCGGGGTGGAGCAGTTGGCAGCTCGTCGGGCTCATAACCCGAAGGTCGCAGGTTCAAGTCCTGCCTCCGCAACCAAAATGTGGCGGAATAGCTCAGCTGGCTAGAGCATTCGGTTCATACCCGAAGTGTCGTAGGTTCAAGTCCTATTTCCGCTACCATTACTATAAAACTATTGCAAAAGAAAATAGTTTGTGGTAAAATATCAAATGTTCGAAAGAACAGCTATACTAAAGTAACACAGTAATGTGAAGCTTACAGTAGAATAAAAGATATTCGCTAGAAGCGAGTAGAACAAGTATGCCGAAGTGGCGGAACTGGCAGACGCACAGGACTTAAAATCCTGCGATGCTAACACATCGTACCGGTTCGATTCCGGTCTTCGGCACCAAAAGAACTCAAGTTTATTTCTTGAGTTCTTTTTTTATTATCTCTGTTTATATTCATATGTTAAATAAAATATTACTAAAATCATGTTACGTTTTTAGATATATAGACTAGTAATATATATCTAATTGACAAATGATCTACTTCGAAACTAATAAATATTGTCGAAGAATATTATTAGTGCTAAAAATCTATTAGAAGATGTCAAAAAGTTTTAAATCCCCAGCAAGATAAATTTACAAAAAATGGAAAATGAAACTGATATACTTTATTCACAATGGAGATAGGGGATGAAGATATGCAGATTGATTTTAGTTATAATGGGGAGAAAAGAAAAGAAGAGTATATTAGAAAAGTTATATCATTGCTGATTTCAGCAATATCAATTTTTTTTGTAAGTAGAGTAACGCTTATAAGAGAGGTAGCGCCATTTGGAGTTGCTTTATTATTAATTTTAGTACAACATTTAAAAAAAAGTGAAGTAGTTGTTGTATCAATAATGTCTATATTAGGATATGCAACTGTAGGAGATAAGGTAGGACCTATAATTTTATATATAACTTATGTTATAACGATAGGTATAATTTCTCTCATTTTAAGTAAGAGAAAAATGCAGTTACAGATATGTGTTCAATATATGGCTATTTTCTTTATAAGTTATGCATATAAAATTATATTTAGTAATGCTAATTATGGAATGGGATTATTTTTAACGTTTATAGAAATGATAGCTATAATACCGATATACTATATATTTAAATTTTCAATTTCGTCTATGTCATCTATAAGAACAAACTATCTTTTCAATAGTGAAGAAATAGCTTCAATGGCTTTACTGATATCAGTAATAGTTGCTGGATTTTGGGGGATTGATATTTTAGGAGTACATATCGCTAATGTTTTAGGTATAATAATAATAATAATGGCATCTTTAGTTTTTGGCAATGGAATGGGAATAATTTTTTCTATAGCCATAGGAGTAATGATTGGGATAAATAGTGAAGGATTAATGATTATTGTTGGAACCTATGCATTAGTATCAATGACTATTGAAATAATACGAGAGAGCGGAAAAATGTTAGCAATAGTTGGAGGAATCATTGCTTTTATCATAATATATATATCTGGAAATACATCAAGTTATATAGGTATATGGGATGGAGCTATAGCTTTTCTTATAGCTTTCGCAATTCCTCAGAATGTATATAATTTTTTAGAGAGAGAATTTAATTTTGAAGTTAAAAGGGAAAGAGCTTATGAAAGTTATGGAGATAAAATAAAAAAAGCTGTAAATCAAAGGATGAGTACATATTCCAATGTTCTTGAAGACATATCTAACATATTAAAACAATTAACGATAAGTGCAGAAAAGAATTATAAAGATATGGGTGAAGAATCTGTATATAATCTAGTGGAAAAGGTCTGTAGTAGATGTAGCATGAAAAATCAATGTTGGGAAAAAGAGACATACTATACCTATGCTGCATTTGAAGAACTTATTGATAATATATTATACAATAATGAAGATATACCTGAAGAATTAAATAGAAAATGTATAAATAGAACAATGATAAAAAAAATATCTTCTGAATTAAAAACTTCGATTATGATTAGAGATATATATCAAAAAAAACAGATAGAGGGCAGAGAAATTTTATCTAATAATATTTCTCATATGGCTAATTCTATAGAAGAGATAATTAATGAATTTCAAAATGATATATCTTTCGATGTGAGAGAAGAAAGAAATATAGCATATGCTTTTAATAAATCAGGAATAGATTATAAAGATCTGAGCTGTATAAATACTAAAGAAGGAAGACTTGTTGTTAATGTTAAACTTAATTATTGTAGAGGAACAGATTTTTGTGTAAGGAATATAATACCTATAATTAGCAGAGCGGTAAAGAGAGAGATGTGTGTTGGAAATGAAAATTGTTGTATAGATAGAAATAAAAACTTATGTACAGTTTCATTTGAAGAAAGACCACAATTTTATGTATCATCTTGTATAAAGGTAATTCCTAAAGAAGGAGAAGTTGATAGTGGGGATAATAGTTATTTTGGAAAAGGGAGAAATGGAGAGTATAACATATTTTTAAGTGATGGAATGGGATCTGGCAAGGTGGCAGATCAAGATAGTTCTATAGTGATAGATTTGGTAAAAAAACTTACTGAGTCAGGATTATCAATGGATACAGTTATTGATACATTGAATTCGATAATGTCATTGAAATTTAACGAGGAAGAAAAATTTGCAACATTAGATATTGCAAATATAGATTTATATAGAGGGGAATTAGAACTTATCAAAGTAGGAGCTGCTGCTACTTTTATAAAAAGAGGTGAGGAAGTAAAAGTTATAAATAATACAACTCTACCTATAGGAGTTTTAGATAAACCTGATGTCCAAATAAATAATATATCATTAGATAATGGAGATATAATAGTAATGTTATCTGATGGTGTTATAGATTGTCAAAAAGGTGATGAAGGGGATTATAGTTGGTTAGAAGAATATTTAAAGACTTGTAAAACTAATAGTCAAGAATTAATAAGAGATGGAATAATTAAAGAAGCTATGAAGCTATCAAAGGGACATATTAAAGATGACATGACACTAATAGTGTCTAAAACGTTTAAAGTTATGGATTAGCTTGGTTGACAGTACAAAACCATTATGTAATTATATTAATATACACTATGATTAGGAGTATTAAAGTAGTATGAAGTTTTTATTACATAAAGTTAAAGAAACTATAAGAAAATACAATATGATAGAAAAAGGAGATAGAATCCTTGTAGCGGTATCTGGAGGTCCAGATTCAGTGACGTTGTTACATGTATTGAATATGCTAAAAGATGAGTTAAGTATTTCTTTAGTAATAGCACATGTAAATCATATGTTAAGGAATGAAGAATCTGATGGTGATGAAGAGTATGTAAAGAGTTTGGGAGATAAGCTAAAAATTCCTGTAAAGACATGTAGAGTAGATGCCGATAAATACGCCAGGGAGAAAGGTGTATCTACAGAAGTTGCAGGAAGAGAAATAAGATATGATTTTTTTAGAGAAATTTCTGTAAAAGAAAATTGCAATAAAGTAGCTGTAGCTCATAATGCAAATGATCAAGTAGAAACTTTTATGATGAGATTGTTTAGAGGAAGTGGAATCTATGGCTTAAGAGGGATAGATGCTGTTAGAGATAATATTATAAGACCACTTATAGATATAGATAGAGGATCTATTGAGAGATTTTGTGAAGAAATGAACATAGAGACGAGATTAGATGCAACTAATTTAGAGAATATATATAGTAGGAATAAGATACGATTAGATGTGTTGCCGTACATATCGGAAAATTTTAATAAGGATATAGTAAATACTATCATGAGAACAATAGATAGTTTTACAATAGATAATGATTATTTAGAAGAACAAAGCTATATATCATATAAGAAGTATACAAAAAATCTTGGAGAAAAAATAATAATTGATAAAGAGGCATTTTTACTTCATAAAGCTATTTTATCCAGACTAGTTAGAAATGTTATGAAGGAGTTATTAGGTAATATAAAGGAAATAGAAAAAAAGCATATTGATGAAATAATATTAATTCAAAGTGGTGAAACGGGAAAAGAATTAATTTTGCCAAGAAAAATTAAGGTTATTAACAATTATGGTGATATAGTTATACAGTTATATAATGAAGCCGATGAATTTATTAATTTTGAGAAAGATATAAATTTAAGTGGTAGTACTTATATAGAGGAGTTAGATATAACAGTAGATTGTGAAGTCACTGATAAGAAAAATATAAATAAATTTTCAAATAATTATTTAATAAAATACTTTGATTATGATAAAATTAAAAAGGTGACAATTAGAAATAGAAGAGATGGGGATTTTTTTACGCCTTTAGGAATGAAGGGAAGAAAAAAGTTAAAGGACTTATTTATAAATGAAAAAATAGATAAGAGTAAGAGAAACAAGATACCATTAATATTATTTAACAATGAAATAGCTTGGATAGTAGGGTTAAGAATTAGTGAGAAATTTAAAATAACAGAAGAAACAAAACGTATATTAATTATACAAGTTAAGAGAGGTAATTGCAGTGAATAATGATGTAAAAGAAATTTTAATAAGCGAAGATAGCATAAAAGAAAAGGTAAAAGAACTTGGGCAAAGAATATCGAAGGATTATGAAGGTGAATCGGTGTTCTTAATAGGAATCTTAAAAGGATCAGTTCCTTTCATGGCAGATCTTATGAGAGAAATAACAATACCGGTTACAATGGACTTTATGGCTGTATCCAGTTATGGAAATGGAACGTCTAGCACTGGAGTTGTAAGAATTCTCAAAGATTTAGATTTTGAAATCAAGGATAAAAATATAATAATAGTAGAAGATATTATTGATAGTGGAATTACTCTTAGTTATTTAGTTGATTATTTAAAAAATAGAGGTCCTAAAAATATTGAAATTGCAGCACTGTTAACAAAGCCAGAAAGAAATAAGGTTAAGGTTGATGCAAAATACATAGGATATGAAGTACCAGATAAATTTGTTGTAGGATATGGTTTAGATTATGCTGAAAAATATAGAAATTTACCTTATATAGGAGTTTTAAAAGAAGAAATTTACAAATAGTTAAAAAAACTTAATTGTAACGAATATGCTACTATGTTAAAATTTAATATAACTATAATGAGAGGGGGGCCTTACGTGAAAAAATCTACTTATGGATTAACGGCCTGGTTATTTTTAATCATTGCTGTTGTTATTACATCAATGATGTTATTTCAAAATTCAAAAGCTTTAACATCAATAACAGCAGACAAATTTGAAACAATGTGGAAAAACAATCAAATTAAAAGTATAGAAGTAAACTCTGATGGAAGAATTTCCACTGTAGAGATTGTAGCAAATGATAATAATAGATACAGTACATCAATAGCTAGTACAAGATTAGATGATTTTCTTAAAGATAATGCTAATGATACAGTAACACAAAAATATAAAGAGCCTACTACGATACCAGTATGGGTACAGTTTTTACCGACAGGTATATTAATAATATTTACTGTAATGATGATGGTTATGTTTATGAATCAGTCTCAAGGTGGCGGTGGTAGAGGTGTCATGAGCTTTGGAAAAAGTAAGGCACAAAAAGCTACTAACGACAAGAAGGTCACATTTAAAGATGTAGCAGGTGAAGATGAAGAAAAAGCTGAATTAGAAGAAGTTGTAGACTTCTTAAAATATCCTAAAAAGTATAGGGATATGGGGGCAAGAATTCCAAAAGGAGTACTTTTAGTTGGACCTCCAGGTACAGGTAAAACATTGTTAGCAAAAGCTGTAGCAGGAGAAGCCGGCGTAGCATTTTTCTCAATATCAGGATCTGATTTTGTCGAAATGTTTGTTGGTGTTGGTGCATCTAGAGTTAGAGACTTATTTGAAACTGCTAAGAAGAATTCACCATGTATAATTTTCATAGATGAGATAGATGCAGTTGCGAGACAAAGAGGTGCTGGACTTGGTGGCGGTCATGATGAAAGAGAGCAAACATTAAATCAATTATTAGTTGAAATGGATGGTTTTGGAATTCATGAAGATATAATTGTTATCGCTGCTACAAATAGACCTGATATCTTAGATAAAGCTATTTTGAGACCAGGTAGATTTGATAGACAAATTCTAGTTGGTGCACCTGATGCTAAAGGAAGAGAAGAAATATTAAAGGTGCATTCTAAGAATAAGCCTTTAGCAGAAGATGTTAACTTAAAAACTTTAGCAAAGAGAACTCCAGGTTTTACAGGAGCAGATCTTGAAAATCTTATGAATGAGGCATCAATTCTTTCAGTTAGAGCTAGAAAATCTACAATAACTATGGAAGAATTAGAAGAAGCAATTACTAGAGTTATTGCAGGGCCTGAAAAGAAATCTAGGGTTATAAGTGAAAAGGATAGAAAACTTACTGCATATCATGAGGCAGGTCATGCTATTGTAATGAGAAATTTACCAAACGCTGACCCTGTACATCAAATAAGTATAATTCCAAGAGGTTCTGCTGGAGGGTATACTATGCATCTTCCAGAAGAAGATAGAAGTTACATGTCTAAAGAAGGCTTAAAAGATGAAATGGTTTCTTTACTTGGTGGTAGAGTTGCAGAAAAATTAATCTTAGGAGATATATCTACTGGAGCTAGTAATGATATAGAAAGAGCTACTAATATCGCTAGATCAATGGTTATGAAATATGGTATGAGTGATAAGCTTGGAACTATAGCTTTTGGAGATGAGCAAGGTGAAGTATTCTTAGGAAGAGATTTTGGAAGAAGCAAGAATTATTCTGAAGAAGTTGCAGCTGAAATAGACGAAGAAATTAAGATGTTTATTACAGAAGCTTATAATAGATCAGAAACAATTCTGATAGAAAATATGGATAAACTTCATTTAGTAGCAAAAGCACTTTTAGAGAAAGAAAAATTAGAAGCAGATGAATTTGAATCATTAATTTCAACTGGTAAGTATCCAGATGGATCTTCAGTAGAAGAGATATCAGAGAAAAAGAAAGAATCTGAAGATATAAGTACTGAAGTTAAAGAAGAAAATGACAAAGAAATGACTTTAGAAGACTTTGAAAAGAAAGATTTATAATAAAAGAGGCTGTCGCAATAACAAATGAAAATTTGTAGGCGAAAGCCTCTTTTTTTAATTCACAATATAGGTTAATTTTCCCTGTGGGGAAAATATTATAAGTCCTGAGGACAAGCAAAGTGTTGTTATATTTACTATAAGTGAGGAAATTTTATTTGAGCTATATGAAAATGCAACTTTTGTTATGGGGATATATAGGTGTTTAGTCAATATATGAAGCTATTACACTTAAGTGTTGTTTTGTACTTATTATAAATTTAAAAATTTTAGTCTAAGCTACAGAAGGTACGACATTCATTAGCCCCCGTAATAGTTTTGTATCAATTACAACTAACTTGAGAAAACTAATCCATTTTATAACACAAAGTTAAACATTCAAATTTTAAGAAATTTCGCAGGAATTTCATCCATAATTGTGCTTTGTGAATTAGTTGAAAATTCATTATTTCTTAACTAACATTAATAAAAGTAAAGACATATATTGATAAAATTAATGTAAATTATATAAATTTTAATATTATATGATATAATGTTTTTGTTAATTAACTGAAAAAAGGTTACTATAAAATAACTTTAATTATAAGGGGTGTAAAAGATGAAAAGTGACATAGTTATAGCACAAGAGGCTAAGATGGAACCTATCATGAATATCGCAAAAAAATTGGGGGTAGAAGAAGATGATGTGGATTTATATGGAAAATATAAATGTAAATTATCTTTGGATATATTAAAAAAGAATAAAGATAAAAAACAAGGTAAACTAATCTTAGTAACAGCAATAAATCCTACTCCAGCAGGTGAAGGAAAATCAACAGTAACAGTTGGTTTAGGACAAGCATTATGTAAATTAAATAAAAAAGCAGTTATTGCATTAAGAGAACCTTCTTTAGGACCAGTATTTGGTATTAAAGGTGGAGCTGCTGGTGGTGGATATGCTCAAGTAGTTCCAATGGAAGATATAAATTTACATTTTACTGGAGATATGCATGCTATAACTAGTACAAATAATCTTTTAGCAGCAGCAATAGATAATCACATACATCAAGGAAATTCATTAGGAATTGATCCTAAGAGAATAATATTCAAAAGAGTTATGGATATGAATGATAGATCACTTAGAGAGATAGTTATAGGCTTAGGAAGCAAAGTAAATGGGGTAATGAGACAGGATGGATTTATGATTACTGTTGCATCAGAAATTATGGCAATACTTTGTTTATCTAATAGTTTAAGTGAATTAAAAGAAAAGATGGGTAACATAGTAATTGGATATAATTATTCTGGAGAACCAGTGTATTGTAGAGAATTAGGTGTTCAAGGAGCAATGGCGTTACTTATGAAAGATGCCGTTAAGCCTAATTTAGTGCAAACTTTAGAAAATACTCCAGCTATTATACATGGAGGACCATTTGCCAATATAGCACATGGATGTAATTCCATTATTGCTACTAAAATGGCATTAGCTCTTGGAGATTATGCTGTTACAGAAGCAGGGTTTGGTGCAGATCTTGGTGCAGAGAAATTCTTAGACATTAAATGTAGATCTGGAAACTTAAAACCAAGCTGCGTAGTTATAGTCGCAACTATTAGAGCATTAAAACATCATGGTGGTGTTGCCAAAGATGCATTAGGTGAAGAAAATTTAGAAGCATTAGAAAAAGGAATGGAGAACTTAAGAGGACATGTTGAGAATGTCAGAAAATATGGACTACCTGCAGTAGTTGCAATAAATAGATTCTTAAGTGATACAGATGCAGAAGTAGAATTATTAAAGAATTATTGTGAAAAAATAGGTGTTGAAGTTTCACTTACTGATGTATGGGCAAAAGGTGGAGAAGGTGGAATAGACTTAGCAGAAAAAGTTATTAAAGAAATAGATAATAATAAAGAAGAATTCCATTATCTATATGATGAGAATCTTTCTATTGAAGAGAAGATGAACATAATTTGTAAAGAGATATATGGTGGTAGTAAAGTTAACTTTACTGCAGATGCAATGAAAGCAATAAGAGAGTTAGAAAAATTCGGACTTGATAAAATGCCAATATGTGTAGCTAAAACACAATATTCTTTTTCAGATAATCCATCATTATTAGGAAGACCTGAAAACTTTGAAATTACAGTGAAAGAAGTAAGAGTATCTAATGGAGCTGGATTTATAGTTGTATTAACAGGTAATATAATGACAATGCCTGGATTGCCTAAAAAACCAGCAGCTAACATAATGGATATTGATGAAGACGGAAAGATTGTTGGATTATTTTAAAAAATTTTAACTTTTTGTTATTAATTATAAACAATGAGACTGTAGTACAAAAGTTAATTTAATTTATTGTGCAACAGTCCCATTAATATTATTTGTGCATATATTGCCTAGGAAATAAATATAAGTAAAATAATAAATGAAATGTATAACTTGCGTTTATGATATTTCATTTGATAAAATGGATATACTATTTTAATAAATGAAAGTTATTTCGATTTATTATAGTTTGAAGGAGAAGGGTATGATATTTGTATTAGACGTTGGGAATACAAATATTGTATTAGGAATATATAGAGATAAAGAGTTAATTAATGAATGGAGATTATCAACTGATGATCAGAGAAGTGCAGATGAATATGGGATTCAAGTTATGCATCTTTTTGAACATAGTGGAATTTCTATAGAAGAGATAGAAGGTGTTATAATCTCATCTGTAGTTCCTAATATAATGTATTCGTTGGAGAACATGATAAAGAAATATTTAAAAAAAGACCCTATAGTAGTAGGACCGGGAATAAAGACAGGGATAAATATAAAGTATGATAATCCTAAAGAAGTTGGTGCAGATAGAATTGTAAATGCTGTGGCAGCTCATGAAATTTACAAGAGATCGATAATAATCATAGATTTTGGAACAGCAACTACTTTTTGTGCTGTTAAAAAGAATGGGGATTATTTAGGCGGAGCTATAGCACCAGGAATTAAGATAAGTGCTAATGCACTTACTGCGAGAGCTGCAAAATTACCAAGGATAGAACTTATAAAACCCAATAATATTATCGGTAAAAATACAACATCTGCTATGCAATGTGGTATTATTTATGGATATATAGGTCAAGTGGAATATATTGTTGATTTAATGAAGGCTGAGCTTACTAAATTAGGGGAAGAAGAACCTTTTGTAGTTGCTACAGGCGGATTAGCGACATTGATAAGTCAAGAAACAAAAAATGTAGATGAAGTAAACAGATTTCTTACATTAGAGGGATTAAGAATAATATACGAAAAGAATAGAGGTTAATTATATGAAAATAGGAAATCTTACTTTTGAAAATAAGGTTTTCTTAGCACCAATGGCAGGTGTTACAGATTCTGCTTTTAGGAGGATTTGTGTAGAACAAGGATGTGGTATGGTTACCACAGAATTAATTAGTGCAAAAGGACTATATTATGGGTCAGAAAATACAGAAGCGCTTTTAAAGTTAACAAATGAAGAGAAACCAGCAGCAGTACAAATTTTTGGAAGAGATTCATATATAATGGCAAAAGCAGCTGAAAGATTTGATAGTGATGATAGATTTTTTGCTATAGATATTAATATGGGATGCCCAGCACCTAAAGTTGTAAAAAATGGAGAAGGTTCAGCATTATTAAAAGAGCCTGAGTTAGCAGCAGAAATAGTCAGAGAAGTAAGTAAAGCAACATCAAAACCTGTTACAGTGAAATATCGTATAGGATTTGATAGTAATAGTATAAATGCAGTTGAATTTGGTAAAGTTTTAGAGGAAGCCGGAGCTAAGTGCATAACTATCCATGGTAGAACTAGAGAACAAATGTATTCTGGAACTGCTAATTGGAATATTATAAAACAAGTAAAAGAGGCAGTTGATATACCTGTAGTTGGTAATGGAGATGTAAATAGTTTTGACAGTGCACTTAGATTATTTCAAGAGACTAACTGTGATGCAATAATGATAGGTAGAGGAGCACAAGGGAATCCTTTCATTTTTAGAGAAGTAGGAGATTACTTAAATGGGAGAGAAGTAAGGCGTCCTACAAATGAAGAAAAAATTGATACTGTAATAAAGCATCTTAAATTAGAGATAGAAGACTTTGGAGAATATAAAGCTGTTAGAGAAATGCGAAAGCATATTGCATGGTATTTGAAAGGCCTTAAAAACTCTATAGATATAAAAAATCAAATAAATGTATTAACTAGTGCTGACGAAGTAATAAAAGTATTAATGGAATATAAAAAGTCTATAATATAGATATAAAAAATTGACTAATAATTCCAAAAAAGAGTTCAGTATTGTTGACAATGAAATGATGCTAGTTTATAATAACGTAAATGGTTACAGGAACATATAATAATTAGAATATTAGTAGGGGAATATGAAAAGGGGAGTACTGAAATGAGCGCAGAAAAAAAATTTGTAATGACTTATAATGGAATAAGAAAATTAGAAGAGGAATTAAATTATTTAAAAACTACAAAAAGAAGTGAAATTAAAGAAAAAATTAAAGTAGCACTTTCTTTTGGAGATTTAAGTGAAAATTCTGAATATGATGAAGCGAAAAATGAGCAAGCTTTTGTGGAGGGTAAAATTGCACAATTAGAAGCAATGCTAAAAAAAGTTGAAGTAGTAGATGAAAGTGATATTAGTAAAGATGTAATATCTATTGGTTCAAGAGCAAAGATTAAAGACTTAGACTTTAATGAAATAGATTTATATACCATTGTTGGTTCAGCAGAAGCGGATCCATTGAACTTTAAGATTTCACATGAGTCACCGGTTGGGAAGGCTTTAATTGGTAAAAAAGTTGGTGAAAAAGTGACTGTAGATGTTCCAGATGGTCAATTATCTTTAGAGATAGTAGAAATTTTATAACTTGGAGGGATTTTTAAATGGCTGATGAAAAGCAAGTAGCTAATGAAGAGCTTAATGAAGAATTAGAAACTGAAAAATTGAATGGACTTTTATTAGAAAGAAGAAAAAAATTAGCTCAATTACAAGAAGAGGGTATGGATCCATTCGACCAATATAAAGTGGAAAGAACACATAATTCTCAACAAATAAGAGATAATTATGATGAATTAGAAAATACAACTGTAACAGTTGCTGGTAGATTAATGTCTAAAAGAGTTCAAGGTAAAGCTGGATTTTCTGACATCTATGATAGAGAGGGAAAACTTCAATTATATGTAAAGCTAGATAATGTAGGTGAAGAAGCACTTAAGAGATTCAAAACTTTAGATATAGGAGATTTCATTGCTGTAACAGGTGAAGTATTTAAAAGTAGAACAGGTGAAATTACTATTAAAGTTATGGAATTCACTGCACTTACAAAATCATTAAGACCGCTACCAGAAAAATTCCATGGATTAAAAGATACAGATTTAAGATATAGACAAAGATATGTAGATCTTATAATGAATCCAGAAGTAAAGGATACATTTATTAAGAGAACTGCAATAATAAAAGCTATGAGAGAGTTTTTAGATAATAGAGGATACCTTGAAGTTGAAACACCAATTCTTTCATCTATTGCTGGAGGTGCAGCTGCAAGACCATTTATTACACATCATAATACTTTAGATATTGATATGTACTTAAGAATTGCTACAGAATTACATCTTAAGAGATTAATAGTTGGTGGACTTGAAAAAGTTTATGAGATAGGAAGAAACTTTAGAAATGAAGGTATGTCAGTAAGACATAATCCTGAATTCACTATGATAGAGTTATATGAAGCGTACTCTGATTATAATGACATGATGGAATTAACAGAAAATATGGTAGCTTATATAACAGAAAAGGTTCATGGAACAACTAAGGTAGTTTATGAAGGCACAGAAATAGATTTTGCTCCACCTTGGAGAAGAATTACTATGGTAGATGCAGTTAAAGAATATGCTGGTGTTGATTTCAACACAATAAATAGTGACGAAGAAGCTCAAGCTATAGCTAAGGAAAAGCATTTAGAACTAAAGAAAGATTTAAAGAATTACACTAAGGGTGAAATCTTAAATGAATTATATGAAGCTTTTGCTGAAGAAAAAATGATTCAACCTACTTTTGTAATAGATTATCCAGTAGAAATTTCTCCTCTTACAAAGAAAAAGAGAGGAAATGAAATGTTTACTGAAAGATTTGAAGGCTTTGTTTATGGAAGAGAATTATGTAATGCATACTCTGAATTAAATGATCCTATAGTACAAAAGGAAAGATTCCTTCAACAATTAAGAGAAAGAGAAATGGGTGATGATGAAGCTTACATGATGGATGATGATTTCATAACAGCTTTAGAAATCGGTATGCCACCTACTGGAGGAATGGGAATGGGAATTGATAGATTAGTTATGTTCTTAACTAATTCATCATCTATAAAAGATGTAATTTTATTCCCTACTATGAAACCTACGAATACAAAGTAGAATATAATATAGTAAAAAAGTTGTAATAAGCCTAATAAGTTTGTTACAACTTTTTTATTTATGAGATTTTATAAAATTTATGAGGGATATTGTTGATTTACATACAAAATGTTATGATAGAGTAGAATATCATTTTAATGATGTGTATTTTTTATTATATTGAGAAGAATAAAAGATAAACTGTTTTGGAAAGGAAAAATTTATGAAAAAGCTGAAGGTAAAAAATAAAAAGAGATTTACAATCTTTTTAGCACTTATGTTATTAGCAGGATCTAGTACGGTTGTAGCTTTGGAGAAAAATAGTATTAGTAAACCTAGTACTTCTAGCAAAGAATTAAAGGAAAGTAGTGAAAAGGTAAATAGTAGTGATAAAACCAATAATAAAGATAATTCTAATAATGAAGATATAAAGAAACAGTTGTTAGATCAGTATAATTATAAAGATAGCAATAGTATTTTTGTATTAGTTAATAAAGAGAATAAATTAGAGGATGGATATATACCAACAGATTTAGTTGAGATTAATTATAATTTAGTAAATAAACCTATACAGATGAGAAGTGAAGCAGCAGAAGCGTTAAATAATATGATGGTAGAAGGTAAAGCTAATGGATTATCTTTATTGCTTTCATCTGGATATAGAAGCAGTGATAGTCAAGAAACTTTATATAGTGATGAGGTGGCTACTAGAGGTGAAGGAATTAATTATGTTGCTCCACCAGGGACATCTGAACATGAAACAGGATTAGCGATAGATATAACTAGTAATAAGATAGGATGTAAATTAGAAGATATATTTGATACTACTGAAGAAGGACAATGGCTTAGAGATAATGCACATAGATTTGGATTTATATTAAGATATCCTAAGGATAAAGAAGAAATCACAGGATATTTATATGAACCATGGCATTTTAGATATGTAGGTGTTGAGTTAGCAACTGAATTATATGAAAGAGGAATAACACTAGAAGAGTATTATGAAGGAGAATAGCATATATGGATAAGAAGGGATTTATAGATTTTGAGAAAATAAAAAATATATTTAATAAAAAGTTACTATGGATAGTAGCGCCTATAGCAACTGTTGCAATTATTGGAGCTTGTAGTGTTATTTTTGTAAATTCACAGGTTAATAAATGGGAGAATAAAATATATCCTAATGTTATTGTTGAAGGTGTAAATCTTGGTGGAAAAACAAAAGAAGAAGCTTTAAAGATTATGGAAGAAAATATTACAAAAGAATATAGTGGGAAGAAAATAATTGTTAAAGCAGAAGATAATGAATATGAGTTTGAAATAGATGTTAATGCTTTAGAAAAGAATTCACAAGATATAATCGAAAAAGCAGAACAATACGGAAAAGATAAAGGATTATTTTCGAAATATAAGATGATTAAGGAAAAAGAAGAAGTAAATTTTGATTTAGAATTTGCTCTTAATGATGAAGAAATTAATAGGATTGCAACAGAGGTTAAAGATAAAGTTAATACAGATCCTAAAGATGCAACTATAAAATTAAGTAATGGTAATTTCAATATTACTGATGATATTGTTGGAAAAGTTGTAAATGAGGAAAAAATTAAGGAAGATATTAAAGAAGCTTTCAAAAGTAAGGATGGAGATAGTTATTCTATTACTGCAGAAGTGGAAAATACTAATGCAAGAATTACAGCTGATGAATTAAGAAAGATTAATAAGAAAGTTAGTACATTTACAACAAAATTTGGAACAAGCGATGCTGGAAGAGTGACTAATGTTAGTTTAGCTGCAAAAACATTAAATGGTATAATGCTTATGCCTGGAGATGAATTTTCTTTTAATAATATTGTTGGAGATACTACTGCTGATAAAGGTTACCAACCTGCAACTGTAATTGTTGGAACTAAATTTGAAAAAGATTATGGCGGAGGTATATGCCAAGTATCTACTACTTTATATAATGCAGTAATGCAATTAAATATAAGAGCTACTGAGAGGCATCCTCATAATATGGCTGTTAGCTATGTTGATAAAAGTACAGATGCAGCGATAGCTTATGGATATCAGGATTATAAGTTTAAAAATACATTAAGTTATCCTATTTACATAGAAGGATATACTAATAATGGTACTTTAACATTTAATATTTATAGTAATGAAGGAGCGGTTACTTCAGGAGTTTCTTATAAGATGAGAGGTGAAATTACTGAAACTGTACAACCGTCTGTTACAAGAGAAAATGATGATACTTTAGAAATTGGTGAAGAGAAGGTAGAAAGTAATGGAACAGTAGGATATAAGTCTATAGGTTATTTAGATAAGATTGTTAATGGACAAGTCGTAAGTAGTGAAAAAATTAATACAGATTATTATAAACCTTCAGATACTATAATAAAGGTTGGAACTAAAGAAAAAGAGTAATTATTTGGGACTGTTGCATTTATGAACTGCTCCCTGTCAAGTAGACAGGTGAAATAATAAAAATATTTAATATAGCTAATCACTTTTGTGGTTAGCTATATTTTATGCTACAGATTTTAATAAATACTCCCTATATTCTAACGGAGTCATAGAGTTGAGACGTTTTTGATATCTACGATTATTGTAATAATCTATGTACTCTATAATTGCTGCTTCTAATTCTTCATATGAATTAAATTTCTTTAAATAATACATTTCTGATTTTAACATACCCCAAAATGCTTCCATTGGACCATTATCAATACAACGTGATACTCGTGACATACTTTGAATCATATTAGCTTCTTCAAGCTTTTTCTTAAATGTTTTTGAAGTATACTGAAAACCACGATCACTATGAAAAATAGGCGTAGCCTGCGGATACTCCCTACGGGCAATATCAAATGTTTGAAACACTAGATTATTATTATTTGAATGCCCAATTACAAAAGAGACAATACTCTTATCAGAAAGATCTAGAATTGCACTTAAATATGCTTTCTTTCCAATACCATACTTCATTTCCGTTACATCTGTGAGCCACTTTTCACCAAATTTATCTGCATAGAAATCTCTATTTAGAATATTATCAGCTACAGTTTCAGGTGTAGATTTTTTATAAGTTTTTCGTTTTCTACGACATACTGACTTTAGATTAAGAATACACATAAGCCTATAAATTCTCTTTGGATTTACATGAAAATCATTTTCACGATTTAATTTTATAGTCATTTGTCTATATCCTAATATTCCGTTTATTTCTTCATATGATTCTTGTATAAGTGATAATAACACCTCATTAAATTTTTCATTCATACTTACTTTGCGATTCGTCCATTTATAATATGCGGAGCGTGCAATACCGGCTATTTCACATAATTCTTTAATAGAAAAAGATTTTTGCTTATGCAACTCTTGTATTGCTAAATAGATAAATTCATTTTTTGTTTTACTTAAAATCGCCTCCTTTCTATTTCGTCTAACTTTTTTAAGAATTCTATCTCCATCTGTTGTCTACGATTTTCGGCTTCAAGTAATTTGTTTTTCGCTTTTAACTTTTCTATTTCAGACATTTCATCGGCAAGCTTTCGCTTTCCACGTTTATCTAATAGTGCTTCAATGCCATTGGTTTCATATTTCTTAATCCAACTATATATTTGTTGATATGATATTTGAAATTTTTCTGCTGTTTTAGCGTAATTTTTATCATTTTCTATATAATACTTTACAATCTCAATACGTTCATTATAAGTTGTAGTTCTACCTTTAGTCATAATTGCTGTCCCTCCAACTCCAGAAGATTTTAGTTTATTATGACTATTATATATTGAAATCCATCTTTGTAGTTGCGTTTTTGAACGTATTTTATATTTTGCACAAATTTCATCTTGAGAATATAAATTTGACAAATAAGCTTCTACTGCTTGTAATTTCAATTCTTTAGAATAGCCCTTATATCCTTCCATCGTAAAGGCTTCCGCGCCTATACTATTGTAGTTACGAATCCATTGACGAAAAGATTCTAAGGCAATCCCCAGCATAGATGAAAAATGACTCATACTATTTTTACTTTTTAGATATTCCTCAACATATTTAACTTTTTCTTCAGCACTAAAATTACGTTTTTTACACATAAAAAAATACTCCCTCTCATGATAGACATTTTAATTATTTTATGTGTCTACCATAAGGGGAGCATATCATTTAATGCTTCAGTCTTACTTTTTATAAAGGCAGTTAAGAGAGAAGAAGTAATAGTGAATAGTTATGTAGGAAATTCCTGTATCATAAAAACTTTAAAAAAGTTGTTGACATTCACAAATAATATTAATATAATATTATTTGTGAATGAGATTAATCCGTAGTAGCTCAATGGTGGAGCATTCGGCTGTTAACCGACAGGTTGGAGGTTCGAGCCCTCTCTACGGAGCCATAAAAAAGATTAGTATTAATACTAATCTTTTTATTATTTTAAATATATAATTGATAGTGTTGAAAAAGTTGTCACAAATTTATTTGTGGCAGCTTTTTTATAAAAATATTAATTTTTATGAAAGAAATATAGAAATGGGCTATTATACAAGAGTCTTTATAGTCTTGTATAATGGCCCATTTATTTAACTATTTAATCAGCTAATTCAAGAATCCATTCTTGGCATAGGTTAGAATTATATTCCCATTGTTGAATATTTGCTTTTTTACTTTTGCTGGCATTTTCTACTTCGATGACAGATTTATTTTTTGAAACTCTAGTGTATATAACAAAGTTACCATTATCTAGACATTTGAACTTGAATTGTTGATTAGTAGCAGATTTATCAGTATATAATGCTATATTAGTACCATTAGAAGTTTTTTTGCCGCTAACATCTACAACTTTATCTGCATTTCCAACTTGAGATACCATTTTATAATATCCATCACCAACACTTACTATTTTGAAAACTTGGGCAGATTCATCATTAGAAGGATGTTGTTGTATATTAGTATTATTAGCATAGTTGCCGTTTTTTACATCCATATATTGACCACTATTTGCATTTTTAAGTCTATAGCACTTACCACTAGTAATTTTAGTTACAGTAGTTGAATTATTAGATGTAGAAGTATTACTAGAACTAGATGAATCATTTGAGCTGTTAGAGCTACCTGCTAAATATATATTAGGTGAAGAAACCTTTGACATACCATTACCTAAGAAAAAGCTTGTATGTGGAGGTTGATTATATGCAACATTTTGCCAAGCTACTCCCAATCTATATACATAATCATGCATTAATGTATGAATACGATATTCAGTTATATCTGTTGTTGAATAAATCCTTAATTCACTACTATCGTCAGTTCTCCAAATTATTTCTTCGCGCCAATCTCCTAATATATCAGCCTGTAATACAGGAGTGGCCTTTGTACTATTATTAGCAGAGCATCCAGTAGCGGTTAAAAGTCTGTTTAATTTGTTATTTTGATAATCCCATTTATCTATTCTATTTCGATCTACTAATTCACGAGATAAGTCGCCATCCCACCATGCAGCAAAGTTTATAGAACCTGGAGTTGAAGAACTTATTTTTTCACCAGAAGAGTTATATAAGCCTTGGCCTGATGCCCACATTTCTTCGCCTGGATGAGTAGGATCTATATCAGCAGTAAGACCTCTACCTACATCAGTACCAGTCTTTATGCCCCAAAGCACTTTTCCAGTTTCTGCATCGCGAAGATCAAATCCATATTTGGAGGTCTTTGATTCGTGTACTTGGAAAACTTCCAATCCATCATTAGTAGGATCTAAGTCTCCAACATGTAACGCATCACCATGAGAAAGTCCTGTAGAATATAATCCTTTACCATTATCATCTATAGTTGCTGAACCAAATATTATCTCATCTTTATTGTCATTATCTACATCAGCTACACTTAAGCTGTGGCAACCACGATCTCTATAGCTAGAATTTGTTGAACCATCTGCAACGAACTCCCAATTCTTTGTAAGCTTGCCGTTTTTAAAGTTATAAGTTGTTATAGCAGTTTTAGCATAATATCCTCTGCTCATAACAAGACTTGGAGTTTTACCATCTAAATATGCAACACCACCAAGGAAACGATCAACTCTATTACCATAGCTATCTCCCCAATCACTTACTTTGCCTCTTTCAGGAGAAAAATCTATAGTAGATAAAGCTTTACCGGTGGAGCCTTCAAACATTGTTAAATACTCAGGACCACTTAAAACACGTCCTTTGCTATTTCTATAATCTTTACTCTTATCACCAATGTATTTTCCAGTACCGTCCTTTGTTCCATCTGCAGTTTTACATGCTACTTCAGCTTTACCATCGCCATCAAAATCATAAACTATAAATTGAGTATAATGAGCACCAGAGCGAATATTTACTCCTAAATCTATGCGCCATAGAAAAGTACCATCCATTTTATAAGCATCGATATAAGTGTTTCCTGTATATCCATCTTGAGAGTTATCTTTACTATTAGATGGATCCCATTTTAATATAATTTCATATTGTCCATCACCATCTACATCTCCTACACTACCATCATTAGCACTATAGCTATATTCTTCTCCAGATGGAGTTTTTCCATCAGCAGGTTTTTTTATTGGGATAGATTTATATGGTGTTGAGGATACAGATACCTCAGATGTTCCGTCCTGTTCTTTATTGTTTATTACTGGCTTTATAGAATATTTAGAGTTTGTAGTTCCGCTAGTATCAAGATAATTGGTGCTGTTAGTTATAGGTGAAGAATTTATTTTTTTACCATCTCTATATATGTTGAAAGAAATATTTTCATTATCAGTACCTAACATTCTCCAACCAATATATACACCATTGTTAACTTTAGTAGCTATAACGCCACGATCTAAATACTCCATTTGTCTTGCTGTAGAAGTGGCAGCGTAAACGTTAGTTTTTAACGATGAAAAACTTGCAATGGCTGAAGAATTTAGAGTTAGAGCAATAGCAGTTGTAAAAGTTATTATAGTTTTAATAAAAGTTTTTTTTATCACATAATCACCTCTTTAATATTTAATAAATAAAACAAAAAAAGAAAAAAGTAGTACCAATATAATACATTAAAATACAAAATAATGCAAGAAAAGACAAAATATGCTCAAGGGAAATGATGATAAAGCAATATTGACTTTTATATAATCTTTGATAAAATAAAATAAAGTAATTACTAATTTAGCTGAATGATATATAATAGTAATATAATGAAAGACGCGTTGAAAAAGAGGAGTAAATATAAGGGACCTTGAAGAGAGATGGTGGGTGCTGCAAACCATTAGGAAATTTATATTGAAGGAACTTTGGAGCGATTAAAAATAAAGTTGGGCTAGCTGCCAATAAGGGTGGAACCGCGGTAAAACCGTCCCTTAGATGAGCAGGTGGTTTTTTTGTTTTTTGAATAATAAAATTTAGGAGGTTATATCAATGGCAGTAGAAAAGACTATGGATAAAATAGTAGCGTTATGCAAAAACAGAGGATTTGTTTTTCCTGGGTCAGATATTTATGGAGGACTAGCAAATTCATGGGATTATGGTCCATTAGGAGTAGAATTAAAAAACAATGTAAAAAAGGCATGGTGGAAAAAGTTTGTTCAGGAGTCACCATATAATGTTGGATTAGATTCAGCTATACTTATGAATAGAGAAGTATGGGTAGCTTCAGGTCACGTTGGTGGATTTTCAGATCCATTAATGGATTGTAAAGATTGTAAAGCTAGATTTAGAGCAGATAAATTAGTTGAAGATCATATGACAGCGTCAGGAGTAGAAGTTGCTTCAGCAGATGGATGGACTAAAGAACAATTAAAAGAATATATAGATTCAAATAATATAGATTGTCCTAAGTGTGGAAGTCACAATTATACAGAAATAAGACAATTTAATCTTATGTTTAAAACATTCCAAGGGGTAACAGAAGATTCTGCTGCAGAAATTTATTTAAGACCAGAAACAGCACAAGGTATATTTGTTAACTTTAAAAATGTTCAAAGAAGTGCTAGAAAGAAAATGCCTTTTGGTATAGCTCAAATAGGTAAATCTTTTAGAAATGAAATTACTCCAGGAAACTTTACTTTTAGAACAAGAGAATTCGAACAAATGGAATTAGAATTTTTCTGTAAACCAGGAACAGATTTAGAATGGTTTAAATATTGGAAAGATTATTGCTGGAATTTCCTTTTAGGATTAGGAATGAATACAGAAGCATTAAGAATGAGAGATCATGAACAAGAAGAATTAGCATTCTATTCAAATGCTACATCTGATATAGAATTCTTATTCCCATTTGGATGGGGTGAGTTATGGGGAATAGCAGATAGAACTGACTATGATTTAACTCAACATATGAATCATTCTAAGACTGATCTTCAATATCAAGATCCAGTGACAAATGAAAAATATATTCCATATGTAATTGAACCATCATTAGGTGCAGATAGAGTTGTATTAGCATTCTTATGTAACGCATATGATGAAGAAGAAGTTTCTGAAGGTGATGTAAGAACCGTTTTAAGATTACATCCTGCATTAGCACCATTTAAGGTAGCAGTACTACCTTTATCTAAAAAGTTATCTGAAAAATCTACTGAGGTTTATAGTGAACTTGCAAAATATTTTGCTGTAGACTATGATGAAGCAGGGTCCATTGGTAAGAGATACAGAAGACAAGATGAAATCGGAACACCATTCTGTATAACTATAGACTTTGATACATTAGAAGATAATACTGTAACTGTAAGAGATAGAGATACTATGGATCAAGTTAGACTTCCTATTAGTGAAGTTAGAGCTTATGTAGAAGAAAAGTTATCATTTTAACAAATAAAAGGCTATGCTGGAATAGTGCATAGCCTTTTATATTTAATAAGTATTATAAAAAAATAAATAACCAGATAGGGATGCATCTGGTTATTTGGGGTTTGATCACGGGAATGTGTCAAATCTTTTTAAATTATGGGAATTTGTATCAAAGTTTTCTTGCGTTATGATATTATAATACATTATTTGCAGTATGTTTTCAACAAAAAAAATAATGTTTTTATATTCTGAAAATTCTATAAAATACTGTAAAAGCAGTAAAATAGCGTATGTAGATGTTTTCATAAAAAATGAAATTATACAAAAGTATTGTAGAATTATGAAAATTTATGAATATGTTATGAAAATTGTTGATGTCTTGATATGAAAGTAAAAATGTAGTTGTAATTTATTTATAGCTGTTATAAATCAATAAAAATACGTGATATAATTAATAAAGAGTTAATTATCAGGAGGGTTAAGTTTATGAGAGAAGACTTTAGTAAGTTCAAGGAATTTATAAAGAATAAAAATGTGGCTGTTGTTGGAATAGGTGTTTCTAACGTGCCTCTCATAAGGTTTTTAGTTAATTTAGGTGCGAATGTAAGTGCTTTTGATAGAAAAACTAGGGAAGCACTTGGAGAAATTGGAGATGAATTTGAAGAATTAGGGGTGAAATTAATCTTAGGAGAAGGTTATTTGGAAAAACTTACTGGATTTAAAGTTATTTTCAAAACACCATCAATGAGAATAGATTGTGATGCTTTAGTTAAGGCTAAAGAAGAAGGAGCATATATAACATCAGAGATGGAGGAGTTTATTAGATATTGCAAAGGTACAATTTTTGCAGTAACAGGAAGCGATGGTAAAACTACATCTACTACTTTAATATATAATATGTTAAAAGAAGAAGGTTATAAGACATATGTAGGCGGAAATATAGGAACTCCTTTGTTTGCGAATATAGAAGAAATTAAGGAAGAAGATAAAGTAGTTTTAGAACTATCTAGTTTTCAACTTATGACTATTAAATTGCCTATGGATGTTGTAGTGGTTACTAATATTACTCCAAATCATTTAGATATGCACAAAGGTATGGAGGAGTATATTGAATCAAAGAAAAATATATTTAAGTATCAAGATAACAATGGATTACTAGTATTAAATATGGATAATGATATAACAGCATCTTTTGTTGGAGAAGAAAAAGGTAGACTAAGTAAGTTTTCTACTAAGCAAATAATTGATGATGGAGCATACTATAAAGACGGAATTTTATATGTATATAATAAAAAAGTATGTGAAAAAGATGAGATAGTTATTAAAGGAATGCATAATGTAGAAAATTATTTAGGAGCTTTTTGTGCAGTATATGATTATGTTAGCATCGATACAATGAAAAAGGTTGCTACTACATTTAAGGGAGTAGAGCATAGATGTGAACTTGTTAGAGAAATTGACGGTGTTAAATATTATAATGATTCGATAGCATCATCACCTACAAGAACATTAGCAGGTTTAAATGCATTTGATCATCCTGTTATTTTAATTGCAGGAGGTTACGATAAAAATATACCATTTGAACCATTGGCAGAAGAAGGGTATGAAAAAATAAAATCTCTAATATTATTAGGAAAGACAAAAGAAAAGATCAAAGAAGTTTTTGATAATGTTATTAAGGAAAAGAACTTATTATTGCCAATTTACGTTGTTAATACTATGGAAGATGCAGTATTAAAAGCAAAAGAGATATCTAAGGAAGGTGATATTGTAACATTATCACCAGCATGTGCATCTTTTGATATGTATCCTAATTTTGAAGTAAGAGGAAGAGCTTTTAAAGATATTATTAATAAACTTCAATAAGTGTAATATTAATTGGTAAAAAAGAAAGTTAGTATATAAGGAAAGTATAGTGTGGAGGAGAAAAAAATTTCTTTTCCACATAATTTTAATTTATCATAAAACTAAAAAGTTAGAGTCAAATGATATTTTAATCCACAGCTTTTTATTTATAATAATTGTGTAAAATTTATAAAAATAAATTATTGACAATAAATTTTAAGTTGATATAATAACTATTGTAGCAAATTTGAAAGAATAATAAAGTTTTTTCACTGAATGAAAAGGAAACTCGCTCAGCAGAGCTGAGGAGTACAGTTCATTAAGCAAAATCATAGATTTTGAATGAACTAGCATCTGGTGATGATGCCTCTAAGGGATACACCCGTTCCCATACCGAACACGATGGTTAAGCCTTAGAGGGCCGATGGTACTGCATGGGAGACTGTGTGGGAGAGTAGGATGTTGCCAGGTAAGAATGGATCATTAGCTCAGTTGGTTAGAGCAACCGGCTCATAACCGGTAGGTCCGGGGTTCGAGTCCCTGATGGTCCACCATAAAGCCACATTGCAATTGCAATGTGGCTTTTATTTATATTATTACTGGAAATATAATGCTTTTACTGCATTGAGTTATATATAAGAAAAAGGGGAAAGATATATGATAGAGGAAATAATATTAAAAATGATAGAATATTTTGATGGTGATATAAAAAGGATAAATCATGCTATTAAAGTATATCAATTTGCTAAATTAATATCGTCTAGAGAGAATATGAAAGAAGATGAATATAAAGGCTTAGAAATAGCAGCTATATTGCATGATATAGGAATAAAGAATGCAGAAAGAAAGTATAATTCTTCAGCTGGTAATTATCAAGAGATAGAGGGTCCGGAAGTTGCTGAAGAATTATTAAATGAATTTAATATAGATAAAGATACGATAGAAAGAATAAAATTTCTTATAGGAAATCATCATTCTTATAACAATATTGATAAAATAGATTTTCAAATATTAATAGAAAGTGATTTTTTAGTTAATATTGATGAAGATAATATAGAAATAGAAGCTATAAAAATTATAAAAGATAAGTATTTTAAAACTAATATTGGGATTAAATTAATAGAATCTATGTATATCAATAAAAAGATAAAGTAGAAATATACATAGGATAATGTGTAAATTATAAGTAAAAATACATATTATCCTATGTTTTTTATAAAAATCAACTACAAGTGTGCCAGGTGTATCAAAGTGTGAAATAGTTAGAAATAGTGTGATATTTAAAGAAATAATAATATAATATAAGAATATAGTATAAAATCGATAAATGTAGAAATATTGTGGTGCTATAATAAGTCTTGTCGCTGCGAGAGAGCAGCAACGAGAAAGAAAAAAAGTTATTGACAAGGTTCGATAGCTTTGATAAAATAAATGAGCGTCGCAAGAGAGCGACAGATGATCTTTGAAAATTGAACAGAAGAAACATATAACCAGTTAATTCTTTAAATTGACTCATATATATGAAGTCAGCAAACTAGTACTAAGCTAGTAATCAAACTTTTTAAATTGAGAGTTTGATCCTGGCTCAGGACGAACGCTGGCGGCGTGCTTAACACATGCAAGTCGAGCGAACAAAGCTCCTTCGGGAGTGGAGTTAGCGGCGGACGGGTGAGTAACACGTGGGTAACCTGCCTTATAGAGGGGGATAGCCTTCCGAAAGGAAGATTAATACCGCATAAGAAGTAGAAGTCGCATGGCTTTAGCTTTAAAGGAGCAATCCGCTATAAGATGGACCCGCGGCGCATTAGCTAGTTGGTGAGGTAACGGCTCACCAAGGCGACGATGCGTAGCCGACCTGAGAGGGTGATCGGCCACATTGGAACTGAGACACGGTCCAGACTCCTACGGGAGGCAGCAGTGGGGAATATTGCACAATGGGCGAAAGCCTGATGCAGCAACGCCGCGTGGGTGATGAAGGTTTTCGGATCGTAAAGCCCTGTCTTTTGGGACGATAATGACGGTACCAAAGGAGGAAGCCACGGCTAACTACGTGCCAGCAGCCGCGGTAATACGTAGGTGGCAAGCGTTGTCCGGATTTACTGGGCGTAAAGGGAGCGTAGGCGGACCTTTAAGTGAGATGTGAAATACCCGAGCTCAACTTGGGTGCTGCATTTCAAACTGGAGGTCTAGAGTGTCGGAGAGGTAAGTGGAATTCCTAGTGTAGCGGTGAAATGCGTAGAGATTAGGAAGAACCCCGGTGGCGAAGGCGACTTACTGGACGATAACTGACGCTGAGGCTCGAAAGCGTGGGGAGCAAACAGGATTAGATACCCTGGTAGTCCACGCCGTAAACGATGAATACTAGGTGTGGGGGTTGTCATGACCTCCGTGCCGTCGCAAACGCATTAAGTATTCCGCCTGGGGAGTACGGTCGCAAGATTAAAACTCAAAGGAATTGACGGGGGCCCGCACAAGCAGCGGAGCATGTGGTTTAATTCGAAGCAACGCGAAGAACCTTACCTAGACTTGACATCTCCTGAATTACTCTTAATCGAGGAAGTCCCTTCGGGGACAGGAAGACAGGTGGTGCATGGTTGTCGTCAGCTCGTGTCGTGAGATGTTGGGTTAAGTCCCGCAACGAGCGCAACCCTTATTGTTAGTTGCTACCATTAAGTTGAGCACTCTAGCAAGACTGCCGTGGTTAACGCGGAGGAAGGTGGGGATGACGTCAAATCATCATGCCCCTTATGTCTAGGGCTACACACGTGCTACAATGGTGAGTACAAAGAGACGCAAAACCGTGAGGTGGAGCAAAACTCAAAAACTCATCCCAGTTCGGATTGTAGGCTGCAACTCGCCTACATGAAGTTGGAGTTGCTAGTAATCGCGAATCAGAATGTCGCGGTGAATACGTTCCCGGGCCTTGTACACACCGCCCGTCACACCATGAGAGCTGGTAACACCCGAAGTCCGTGAGGTAACCGCAAGGAGCCAGCGGCCGAAGGTGGGATTAGTGATTGGGGTGAAGTCGTAACAAGGTAGCCGTAGGAGAACCTGCGGCTGGATCACCTCCTTTCTAAGGATATATGTTTAGGGAGAACCTAAGCAAAAAGGTTTATGTCTTCTGTTCAATTTTGAAAGATCATAGAATCTTTCAAAATTATATGTTCGCTAGAAGCGAGCAGTACGAGGAAGCAAGGAACGAATGAGCGAATAATACTTATGTATATGAGCGAAATGAGTGACGTAGCTGACGAAGTAATGCGAAGCTTATAGTAGAGCAGATTGTTCTTTGAAAATTGCATAGTTACAATAAAGACTTTAAAATCTATTATAGATTTACTGATTTATATACCTATACTAATCTAGTAAAGATTGTATAGATTTATTCGCTAGAAACAAGCAGTACGAGGAAGCAAGGAGCGAATGAGTGAACAATACTTTTGTATGTGAACGAAATGAGCGACGTAGCTGACGAAGTAATGCGCAGTTTATAGTAGAATAAATGATAGGTCAAGCTACAAAGGGCGCAGGGCGAATGCCTTGGCACTAGGAGCCGATGAAGGACGTGATAAGCTGCGATAAGCTGTGGGTAGCCGCACATAGGCCGTGATCCACAGATTTCCGAATGGGGAAACCCACATGAGAAACCTCATGTATCCTTAAGTGAATACATAGCTTAAGGAAGGTAACCCGGGGAACTGAAACATCTAAGTACCCGGAGGAAGAGAAAGAAACATCGATTTTCTGAGTAGCGGCGAGCGAAACGGAAAGAGCCCAAACCAAGAGCTTGCTCTTGGGGTTGCGGACAGTTCATAAATACTTTGGAATTCTAGTCGAAGACAACTGGAAAGTTGCACCGCAGAATGTAATAGTCATGTAGGCGAAAGAACGAAAAAGTCAGAACTGATCCAGAGTACCACGAGACACGTGAAACCTTGTGGGAAGCAGGGAGGACCACCTCCCAAGGCTAAATACTACCTAGTGACCGATAGTGAAGCAGTACCGTGAGGGAAAGGTGAAAAGAACCCCGGGAGGGGAGTGAAATAGAACCTGAAACCCTGTGCCTACAACCGGTCGAAGCACCTTATGTGTGTGACGACGTGCTTTTTGTAGAACGAGCCAACGAGTTACGGTATGCAGCAAGGTTAAGTACTTATGGTACGTAGCCGAAGGGAAACCAAGTCTGAATAGGGCGACTAGTTGCATGCTGTAGACCCGAAACCGGGTGACCTATCCATGGCCAGGTTGAAGCGAGGGTAAAACCTCGTGGAGGACCGAACCACGTTGGTGTTGAAAAACCATGGGATGAGCTGTGGATAGCGGAGAAATTCCAATCGAACTCGGAGATAGCTGGTTCTCCTCGAAATAGCTTTAGGGCTAGCGTCTGGTAAATTAAGTGATGGAGGTAGAGCACTGAATGGGCTAGGGGGCCGCGAGGCTTACCGAACCTTATCAAACTCCGAATGCCATACACTTGTACCCAGGCAGTCAGACTGCGAATGATAAGATCCGTAGTCAAAAGGGAAACAGCCCAGACCGTCAGCTAAGGTCCCTAAATGTAGATTAAGTGGTAAAGGATGTGAGGTTTCTAAGACAACTAGGATGTTGGCTTAGAAGCAGCCACTCATTTAAAGAGTGCGTAATAGCTCACTAGTCGAGAGACCTTGCGCCGAAAATGTCCGGGGCTAAAATCTACTACCGAAGCTACGGACTCCTAACGGAGTGGTAGAGGAGCTTCCTGTATGGGCTGAAGTCGTACCGAAAGGAGCGGTGGACTGTACAGGAGTGAGAATGTTGGCATAAGTAGCGAGAATTGAGTGAGAATCTCAATGGCCGAAAATCTAAGGTTTCCTGGGGAAGGCTCGTCCGCCCAGGGTTAGTCGGGACCTAAGCCGAGGCCGAAAGGCGTAGGTGATGGACAATCGGTTGATATTCCGATACTACCAAATGACGTTATTACCAATGGAGTGACGCAGGAGGATAGGGTGTGCAGACTATTGGATGTCTGTCTAAGCACTTAGACATGTCTCTAGGCAAATCCGGAGACTAAGTTGAGGTGTGATGGGGAGCTCGTATGAGCGAAGTACCTGATTCCACGCTGCCAAGAAAAGCTTCTAGGGAGGAGTTTGGTACCCGTACCGCAAACCGACACAGGTAGATGAGGAGAGAATCCTAAGGCCAGCGGAAGAATTGCAGTTAAGGAACTCGGCAAATTGACCCCGTAACTTCGGGAGAAGGGGTGCCTACAGAAATGTAGGCCGCAGAGAATAGGCCCAAGCAACTGTTTAGCAAAAACACAGGTCTCTGCTAAAGCGAAAGCTGATGTATAGGGGCTGACGCCTGCCCGGTGCTGGAAGGTTAAGGGGATCACTTAGCGCAAGCGAAGGTGTGAACTTAAGCCCCAGTAAACGGCGGCCGTAACTATAACGGTCCTAAGGTAGCGAAATTCCTTGTCGGGTAAGTTCCGACCCGCACGAATGGCGTAATGATTTGGGCACTGTCTCAACTGCAAATCCGGCGAAATTGTAGTACCAGTGAAGATGCTGGTTACCCGCGATTGGACGGAAAGACCCCGTAGAGCTTTACTGTAGCTTAGCATTGAGATTTGGTATTGTCTGTACAGGATAGGTGGGAGACTAGGAAGCATGGGCGTCAGCCTGTGTGGAGTCATCCTTGGGATACCACCCTGACAGTACTGAATTTCTAACCGGAGGCCTTGAATCAGGTCACGGGACATTGTTAGGTGGGCAGTTTGACTGGGGCGGTCGCCTCCTAAAAAGTAACGGAGGCGCCCAAAGGTTCCCTCAGAACGGTCGGAAATCGTTCGAAGAGTGCAAAGGCAGAAGGGAGCCTGACTGCGACACTTACAAGTGGAGCAGGGACGAAAGTCGGGCTTAGTGATCCGGTGGTTCCTCGTGGGAGGGCCATCGCTCAACGGATAAAAGCTACCTCGGGGATAACAGGCTGATCTCCCCCAAGAGTCCACATCGACGGGGAGGTTTGGCACCTCGATGTCGGCTCGTCGCATCCTGGGGCTGTAGTAGGTCCCAAGGGTTGGGCTGTTCGCCCATTAAAGCGGCACGCGAGCTGGGTTCAGAACGTCGTGAGACAGTTCGGTCCCTATCCGTCGCGGGCGTAGGAAATTTGAGAGGAGCTGTCCTTAGTACGAGAGGACCGGGATGGACTGACCTCTGGTGTACCAGTTGTTCCGCCAGGAGCACAGCTGGGTAGCTATGTCGGGAAGGGATAAACGCTGAAAGCATCTAAGCGTGAAGCCCACCTCAAGATAAGATTTCCCATGACGTTAAGTCAGTAAGACCCCTGGAAGACTACCAGGTTGATAGGTCAGAGGTGTAAGTGTGGTAACATATTTAGCTGACTGATACTAATAGGTCGAGGGCTTGTCCAATGTATATAAAAAAGTTTATTGTAGCATGCAATTTTGAAAGAACAATATCTTTCAAATCTGGTGATGATGCCTCTAAGGGATACACCCGTTCCCATACCGAACACGATGGTTAAGCCTCAGAGGGCCGATGGTACTGCACGGGAGACTGTGTGGGAGAGTAGGATGTTGCCAGGTAATGATCCGTAGTAGCTCAATGGTGGAGCATTCGGCTGTTAACCGACAGGTTGGAGGTTCGAGCCCTCTCTACGGAGCCAAAAGAGATTAGTATTTTACTAATCTCTTTTTTATTTTTTTGTTTATATGATGAAATATAAATATATGTTAATATATAACTAATAAAAATAATATAGGAGATAATAATGAGAAGTATTTTATTAGTTGAAGATGATAATGCATTAGCATTAGGAGTAAAGTATACTCTTGAAAATGAAGGATTTAATGTATTAAGAGGAACATCTGTTGAGGATAGTAAAAAAGTATTTTGTAGTAATGAAAAAATAGATTTAATATTACTAGACTTAACGCTTCCAGATGGTAGTGGATATGATTTATGCAAATATATTAGAGAAAAATCAAATGTACCAATAATTTTTCTTACAGCTATGGATGAAGAGGCAAATGTAGTATTGGCTTTTGATTTAGGTGGAGATGATTACATAACTAAGCCCATTAGAATTAAGGAACTTATCTCTAGAATAAATGCAGTGCTTAGAAGAAGTAAAAGGGATGCTATGGATATTAAAAGATCTGGAGAAATAGCATTAGATATAAATAAAGCTAAATTATTAAAAAAAGATAAAGAGATAGTTATTACGACAGTGGAGTATAAGTTGTTAATGTTATTTTTTAATAATCCACAAAAAATTATTAGTAGAGATGAGATTATCCACAATTTATGGGATATAGATGGAGAGTTTGTGGATGGAAATACGCTTTCAGTTTATATAAGAAGACTTAGAGAAAAGATAGAAGATAATCCAAGTAAACCTGTTTATATAGAAACTTTAAGAGGATTAGGATATAAGTGGAGTAAAAATGTTATTTAGAGGGGTATGATATGGAATATATATATCAAAATAAACAAGTTAAGAAGTCAATTATATTTATAATGGTAATTATTATTTTGATTTTAAGTATAGGCTATATTAGCTCTAGTATTATAAATATTAAGATAGCTAATTATATAAGAAATGAAGAAGCTGCTCTTATAGGAGAAGTATATTCAATAGATGAGAAAGTAGGGGAAGAAGTAGTATCAACAATAACAAAAGGTAAGATTGTTGATAATGATATTGAAAAAGGTAAGGAACTATTGAAGAATTATGGATATAGTGAGTATGAAGTCAAAGATAAGAATTCAGATATAGTGATATATATTAATGTAACTATTGCAATAATTATGTTTTTATTAGTATGTATTCTTATAGTAAAAGAGATATTTACATATAAGGAATTTTTTAAACCGATAGAAAGAATTAATACGATAGTAGAAAAGATAATAGATGGAAATAGGGAAATTAGATTAGTAGAAAATGATGAAGGGCAATTTTATAGATTAAGTAGTAATATAAACAGTCTTACTAGAATTTTAAATAATGCAGCTATTATGCTTAAGAAAGAAAAAGAATTTCTTAAAAATTTAATATCAGATATATCACATCAATTAAAAACGCCTTTAACAACATTAATTATATATAATGATTTATTAGTGGATGACATTATAGGTGATGATAAAAAGAAAGAAATATTTGAAACATCTAGAGTAGTGTTGTCAAAAATGCAATGGCTTATAATTAATCTTCTTAAGTTAGCTACATTAGAATCATCAGCATTGGAGTTTAAAAAAGAAAATTGTATTATAAAAGATGTTGTAATAGAGTCTATAAATAAGCTTAAAGCTAAGATTAATGAAAAAAATGTAACTATAGATTTAGCAATGGATAATGAATCTTTAATTTTAGATAAAGGATGGACTGAAGAGGCATTGATAAATGTGATAAAGAATGCAATAGAGCATTCTAACTATAATGGTGAAATAAAAATACATAGTGAAAATACTTTGGTATATTATAAGTTAATAGTAGAGGATTTTGGAGAAGGTATTGATGAGAAAGATATAATAAATGTATTTAAAAGATTTTATAAAGGAAAATCTTCAAGTAAAGATTCAATTGGCATAGGGTTAGCTTTATGTAAGTCTATAATTGAGGGGCAAGGTGGAAAGGTAGCTATTGAAAGTAAAAAGGGATATGGTACAAAATTTATTTTTACATTTATTAAAGTATAAAAAGGTTGTTGCATAATTAATTGCACGACCTTTTTTTATCTTACTAATTTGTAAGGTTTTCTTTAATGTGATAGTAAGATTTACAATATACAATTAAGATATAAGGAGTGATGAGGTTTGGAAATATTAGAAGTAAGAGGGTTAAGTAAAATATATGGTAAAGCTGAAAATGAAGTAAAGGCTTTAGATAATATAAATCTATCAATAAATAGTGGAGAATTTGTAGCTATTGTTGGGGCGTCAGGTTCTGGCAAAAGTACATTATTAAATATGATAGGAGGATTAGATAAACCTTCTTCAGGTGATGTTATCGTAGATGGTGATAATATAACAAAACTGAAAGAAAAAGAAGTAGCTATTTTTAGAAGAAGAAAAATAGGGTTTATTTTTCAATTTTATAATCTTATACAGGTTCTTAATGTAGAAGAGAATATAGCACTTCCAATATCCTTAGACCATGGAAAAGTAGACAAGAAATATATGGAAGATATAATTAAAATTTTAGGACTAGAAAATAGGAAAAGACATTTGCCAAGTCAGTTGTCAGGAGGACAACAACAAAGAGTTTCTATAGGAAGAGCTTTGGCATATAAACCAAGTTTAATACTAGCTGATGAGCCTACAGGAAATTTAGATAGTAAAAATTCTAAAGAAGTGATTCAACTGTTGAAGGTAATGGCTAAAAAGTATAATCAAACATTAATAGTTATTACCCATGATCTTAATTTGGCAGCTGAGGCTGATAGAATGATAACTATTGATGATGGGCGAATTATAAAAGATGAGGTGATAGCTGGTGATAGGTAAGTATACAGATATAAGTAAAAGAAATTTATTAATAAATAAAAAAAGAACGATTTTAGTGTCTATTGGAATAATTCTTTCTGTATCATTAATTACAGCCATGGCTACATTTCTTATATCTGTACAGAAATATAATATAGAAGGAATTAGAGAGTATAGGGATTATCATGTTCTGTATAAAAATATCAATGAAAAAAATAAAAATGTTATAAGTAAGTATGGGACAATAGAAAAATATTGCTTTTATAATGAAGTTGGTGAATATAAGTTAGGACATGAAATGGTACAAACTATTTCTACGGATATAGATGGTATTGAGGTATTAGGATATAAGTTAGTATCAGGTAGATTGCCTAAAAGCAGTAATGAGATAGTTATAGATAATAATAAATATTGTAGTTATGGAAGAGATATTGAAGTAGGTACTGATGTAACTTTAATGGAGGAGGAAAATGAGATTCAGTATACTGTTGTGGGTATTATTGAAAAGAAAGAATGGAATGGTCCTATAGCGGTAGTTTTTAATGATAAAAATTCGCAAATGGGGGCTATTGTTAAAATAAAAGAAGATAGTAGATTAAGAAAAAATATAGATAAATTAAACGAAGTGCTAAAAAAGGATAATAATTCTATAGAGATAGAAGAAAATGATTCATTATTATCATATTTAGGAGCTAGTGAATATCAAAATATTAATAGTGAATTATATATAGTTATAATTATTTTAATTAGTATCGTAGTTATTTCAACAATAGTTATGATAAGTAATGCTTTTAATATAACTGTTACAGAAAGACTTAAGGAATTTGGATTGCTCAAAGCTATAGGAACGACACCATCTCAAATAAGAACTTTAGTTTTTATAGAGGCAACAATTATTGCTTTTATTTCTATACCAATAGGAATTATTATAGGATATCTGGGATTAAAATTAGTTTTAATATTGCTAAAAAACAGTTTGATTAGTGAGCTTGCAGAAGTAAATATAATTCTTAATATAAAGGTCATATTAATAGTTATAATAATAGGAATAGTAACAGTTTATTTATCAGCTTTAAGTTCAACGATTAAGGCTGGACGAGTATCACCATTAGAATGTATTAATAGTAGTACTGTTAATATAAAAAGAGTTCCTAGAGGGAGAATTATAAATAAAATTTTTAGGATAGAAGGATTATTAGCATTTAGAAATAGAAAAATTAATAGAAATAGGTATTATGTTACTATTGTATCTATGTCACTTAGCATAGCATTATTTATATCAATATCGACATCATTAACTAGATTATATGGTTCTATGGAGGAAGTCATAGATCCAAGTTCAGTTTATGACATGGAAATAATGTCTATGGATAATTCAGAGGATTATTCTGAAATTAAGGAGAAATTATTAAAATGTAAAGAAGTAAAGGATATAAAAGATATACGTTTTGGTGCTGAAGTTATTGGTTATGTTGATGAGGGAAAAACATTATCTTATTCTACTTATGAAGATAGATTTTCTATAGATGATAATACATTAGAAGCAATTCCTGTAGAAGTAATATTAATAGATAAAAGTTATGAATCATGGATAAAAACTAAGATAGATAATTTTAGTTATGGTGATTTAGTTAAAGAAAAAGGAGTAATATCTTTAGATGTAAAATGTTTTGATTCGGTTAAGGGAAAATATGTTTCAGGATATAATAATATACATAAAGGAGATAATTTATATTTAAGCGATATTACAGAAGTAGAATTACAAAAGAACAGTGATATAGGTAAAGGGATAGTTAGAAATTCTTTAAAAAAAGCAAATATTATGTATAATATGGTGTGTAAATTAGGAAGAGATACTTTTATATCAACATCAAATGGCATAATTATGATTATTCCCATAGAAAATTGGAAAGAAATACATTTAGGGGAAACAGAAAATATAAAATTATCTACAAATACTATTACATCTCTAGGAGTCAAATTGAAAGATAATTTAAATAAGGAACAATTAAATATTGTAAGAAAATCAATAAAGGATGAATTTGGAGATAGATATTACATAGATGATTTTTTAGAAGATAAAGAATATAATAATAAAAGAATAATGACAGTAAAAATATTTTCCTATAGTTTTATATTAATAATAACTTTAATATCAGTGTTAAATATAATAAATACAGTAAGTACAAATATTTTATTAAGAAAAAGAGAACTTAGTTCACTTAGAGCAATAGGAACATCGTTTTCTAGTATGAGAAAAATGCTTCTGATGGAAGGTATGATGTATGGTATCTATTCATCTATATATGGAAGTTTACTTGGTATAATTCTTGCTAATTTTATAGTTAAACAGATTTCAAATGTATTTGGAGTAATGAATATATTTCCTATAAAAGAGATTTTAATTGCAGTTGTAGTTTCTACATTATTAGGTATTGTGTCAATAATTATTCCACTAAATAGACTTAAAAAGGTATCAATTATAGATGGAATAAAAGCATTGGATTAATTTAACATAAAGTAAAAAAGGCTGTTGTAGCACTAATGAAATTAAATAGTGTTACAGCAGTTTTTTTATTTAGTTAAATTTTAATTTACATTGATATGTATAAAAAAATTATTTTTGCAAAAAATAGATACAAATAGATGAGGAGAAGAGAGCTATGCCAAGATATCGTTTAGACATTAATGGAGTAATAGAGTTAAGTGATTATAGTGCTATCTCTGATTATATACATATGGTTCAGAAAAATGATAATTTGACCATTGTATTTAATGAAAATAATAGTAACGATGGAGATATGGTATGTTCTATACTAGAAGGAACTAATTTTCAAATACAAAAAAGAGGGAGGGATAATGATGGGAAATTCATCATTTGTGCACAAAGAAAGTCATAATGATATGCCTAATTTAGTAAATACCTTTCACGATGCTTTTGGAGCTATGGAGCCTTTTTCATCTATTGATGATAAAAGTAAAATGCAAAGTAAGTTGAAAGAAATATTAAGTAGTGATGGTCCCATATGGAAATAATAAAGGGTTAGCTGATGCTAATCCTTTATTATTTATCACAAATATATTTATCTATGTTATTATAATACATAATAATATATTTATGGTATAATGATTAAAAAATATTTGGAGGAATTTACAAAAATATGACAAAGTTATATTTAGTTAGACATGGAGAAACGGAATGGAATTTACAGCATAGAATGCAAGGCTGGAGTAATTCTGATTTAAGTAGTAATGGTATAAAACAAGCTATGTTATTAAGAGATAGATTAAAAAAAGAAAAAATTGATGTAATATATACTTCACCGCTAGGGAGGACTATAGAAACGTCTAAGATATTAGCGGGAGATATGAATATTCCAATAATACCTGTAGAAAATTTAAAAGAAATGTATATAGGTAATTGGGAAGGGTATAATCAAGATGAGATAAAGAATTTTAATGAAGAACAATTATATAATTTTTGGAACAAACCACATTTGTTTATTCCAGATGGAGGGGAAACATTTGAAGAAGTAAGAAGAAGAGTGGTAGGAGAGACTTTAAAAATTTTAAAAAATAACGATGATAAGAATATAGTTATAGTGACACATTGTATTGCTTTAAAGAGCATATTAAGTCATTTTGAAGGAAGAGATATATCAAAGCTATGGGAACCACCTGTAATTCATCAAACAAGTTTATCGTTAATAGAATATGATAATAAAAATGGACAAAGTTCTATTGAGTTATATGGTGATGTAACACACTTAGGAGAGTTATACAAGACGAAAGTAAAAGGTGTATAGATATTATCATGAATAGCTGAAAAATAAAATATATTTATAGAAGTAGAAAAGTATCACTTTCTTAACTACATAAGGAGAGGAGAGAAAGCTATGTTGTGTGATATATGTAAAAAAAACAATGCAACAATTCTGATAACAAAGATTGTAAATGGAGAAAAAAAGGAACTAAATGTATGTGAATATTGTGCCAGGGAGAAGACTGATTTCTTTTTTGGAGAAGATTTAGATTTTATAAATAAATTTTCATTTCAAAATATTTTAAGCGATATTATGGATTATGTTAATGAGAATAAAAAGGAAGATATAATAAAAACAATAGTATGTAATAAGTGCGGTACTACATTAGAGGAATTTAAGAAGACAGGATTATTGGGATGTGATAATTGTTATAATGAATTTTCATCTAATATAGAAAGTATAGCAAAGAGATTACAAGGTAGTATAGAGCATAAGGGGAAAATTCCATTACGTGAAGGGAAAATGCTAGTCAGAGAGAAGTATTTAACAAAACTAAAATTTGAGATGCAAAAAGTTATTGAAGAAGAAAACTTTGAAAGAGCAGCGGAGATAAGAGATGAAATAAAAAAAATAGAGTCAGAGGGTAATTATGATAAATTGGATTAAGAATAATAAAAGTAATATTGTTTTATCGACAAAAGTAAGTTTATCAAGGAATCTTAAGAGATATCCATTTCCTCATAAATGTAGCGATGATGAAGGAAAGGATATAGTAGAAAAGGTATATAATGTAGTATCAGAATATAAAGAAGAGGATTTAAAGTTGATTTCTTTAACAGATGCTAAAGAATTAGATAAATTGGAGTTAATTAGTAAAAGCATTGTAAGTGATAATGTAAAAGGTAGTTCTGCAGTCATTATTAATGAAGAAGAAACTGTAGCGTTAATGATTAATGAAGAGGATCATATAAAAATTCAATGTATAACAGGAGGATTTGATATTGAAAATCCATATGATTGTTGTAATGATATAGATGATTTAATTGAGGATACCTATGATTATGCTTATGAAAGTAAGTATGGATACTTAACTTCATCTCCAATGAATCTTGGTACCGGAATGAAAGTAACTGTAGTTATGCATTTACCAGCACTAGTTATGAAAAAGCAAATTCAGAGTATAGAGGAGAATATAAATAAAATTGGGGTAGGAATAAACTCTCTATATTTAAATGAGCCAGAAAGCAATTTGTATGAAGTGTATAATAAGATAACTTTAGGATTAACAGAAGAAGAGATAATGGCAAACTTAAAAGCTGTAGTAGAAGAGATATGTTCAAAAGAGATTTCTTGTAGAGAAAAATTAAGAGAAAAACTAAGGTATGAGTTGGAAGATAAGATTTGTAGAGCTTTGGGAATATTGAATAGTGCAATTATAATAAGTTTTAAAGAATCATTAAAATTGCTATCATATGTTAGAAATGGTATAGAATTGGGAACAATAAAGAATATACCTATTGAAAAAATAAATAGGCTTCTTTTAGAAATAGAACCATCGATAATAAGAGTCAAATATAAAGAACAGTTAGAAGAAAAAACAGAAGGGTTTATTAGAGCTAGGGTTATAAAAGATTTATTGAAAGAGTAGGGGTGATTTTCAATGATGTTTGGTAGATTTACAGAGAGATCTCAAAAAATTATATATTATGCAAGAGAAGAAGCACAGAGACTGAGACATAATTATGTAGGAACGGAACATCTTTTACTAGGGATTCTTAGAGAACAAGAAGGAGTTGCAAAAAAGGCATTAAATGATGTAGGTTTAACATTAGAAAAAGTAAGATCTTTGGTAGAACAATATGTTGGATATGGAGATAAAGAGGGATATATTAATGAAATTCCACTGACTCCAAGAACAAAGAGAATATTAGAACTTAGTTATCAGGAAGCAAGGGAATTAAATCATAATTATATAAGTCCCGAACACATATTATTGGCTTTAATTAGAGATGGAGAAGGTGTTGCATATACTATATTAGTAAATGTAGACATTGATTTTAATAAGTTAAATAAATTAATTAATGAGAATATGGCATCTCAAGATAAGAATGTAAAAGTGGGAAAAGTCGAGAATAAATCAGAGCCGACACCAAATTTAGATCAGTTCGGAAGAGATCTTACAGTAATGGCTAGTGAAGGGAAATTAGATCCTGTTATAGGAAGAGACAAAGAAACGGAAAGAGTTTTAGAGATATTACTTAGAAGAACTAAAAATAATCCATGTCTAATTGGAGAACCTGGAGTTGGTAAAACAGCTATTGCTGAAGGCTTGGCACAAAAAATAATAGAAGGAAATGTACCAGAAATATTAAAGGATAAAAGAGTAATAACATTAGACTTACCTTCTATGGTAGCTGGCTCTAAATATAGAGGAGAATTTGAAGATCGATTAAAACGAGTAATGGGTGAAATTAGAAAGGCCGGTAATATTTTAGTGTTTATTGATGAAATTCATACTATAATAGGAGCTGGTGGAGCAGAAGGAGCTATTGATGCATCTAATATACTAAAGCCTTCTTTATCTAGAGGTGAAATACAGTGTATTGGAGCAACTACTATTGATGAATATAGAAAATATATAGAAAAGGATGCAGCACTTGAAAGAAGATTTCAACCAGTTATGGTTGGAGAACCAACAATGGATGAAACAAGTCAGATTTTAAAAGGATTAAGAGATAAATATGAAGCACATCATAGAGTGAAAATTACAGATGATGCTATAGAGGCAGCTGTAGTTTTATCAAATAGATATATAACAGATAGATATTTACCAGATAAGGCTATAGATCTTATAGATGAAGCATCGGCAAAAGTTAGAATGAAAAACTTGACAACGCCACCAGATTTAAAAGAATTAGAAGAAGCTCTTGAGGTAGTAAGTAAAGAGAAATCTGATGCTATAGGAGTGCAAGATTTTGAAAAAGCTGCTCGACTTAGAGATGAAGAAAAAGAAGTAAAAGCAAAGTTGCAAGAATTTAAACAAGAATGGAAAACTAAAAGTAATGAATATGATCCTATAGTAGGAGAGAAAGAAGTAGCCAATGTTGTATCAACATGGACTAATATACCAGTAGAGAAGCTTACTGAAAGTGAGTCTAGTAGGCTATTGAATTTAGAAAATATACTTCATGATAGAGTTATAGGTCAAGAAGAAGCAGTAAAGTCTGTAGCTAGAGCAGTTAGAAGAGCTAGAGTGGGTCTAAAAGATCCGAAAAGACCTATAGGATCCTTTATATTCTTAGGACCTACAGGAGTTGGAAAAACAGAGCTATCTAAAGCTTTAGCAGAAGCTATGTTTGGAGATGAAAACTCTATGATAAGAGTTGATATGTCTGAATTTATGGAAAAACATACTGTGGCAAAGCTTATTGGAGCTCCTCCAGGATACGTAGGATTTGATGAAGGTGGTCAATTAACAGAAAAAGTTAGAAGAAAACCATATTCCGTAATATTATTTGATGAGATAGAAAAAGCACATCCAGAAGTATTTAATATATTGCTTCAAATTTTGGAAGACGGTGTACTTACTGATGGTAAGGGAAAGACTGTTAACTTTAGAAATACAATAATTATTCTTACATCAAATGTTGGAGCACATACAATAAAGAAACAGAAAACATTAGGATTTTCAACAACTGAAGCTGCAAGAGCTAATGAATATGAAAAAATGAAAGAAAATATAATGAATGAATTAAAGAAGAGTTTTAGACCAGAATTCTTAAATAGAATTGATGATATAATTGTATTTCATCAGTTAGAGGAAAAGGATATAGAAAAGATAGTTAAATTAATGCTAAGGAGCGTTACAAGTAGATTAGAAGAACAAGATATCTTTTTAACATTTACAGATAAAGCAGAAAAATATCTTTGTAATGAAGGGTTTAATCAAGAATATGGAGCAAGACCACTTAGAAGGACTATAACAAAAAAAGTGGAAGATATGTTATCAGAAGAGATTCTTCTTGGTAATGTGGTAAAAGGAAATGCTATAATAATAGCTGAGGAAAATGATAAATTAGTAATTAATAAAAAATAAAATCTTTTTGCTGATTTAGCTATATCATAATTTAATATTGATTAAATTATGATATAGCTTTTAAAAGTGTTTAACAAAAGAAAGGAGTAGGTGAAGAGGTTGGCAAAAATTAAAAGTGTATATGTATGCCAGGAATGTGGCTATGAGAATCCTAAATGGATGGGAAAGTGCCCAGAGTGTAATAAGTGGAATTCTATGGTTGAAGAAATCAGAGAAGCAAAAACGACATCTACACCTGTAAATTCTTTAACTACCTTAACAGGTAATGCATCTGTTCCTAAAAGTATAGGTAATATAAAATCTGGAGAGAAGGAAAGAATTGATACTGGTGTAAAAGAGCTTAATAGAGTTTTAGGTGGAGGTTTGGTAAAAGGATCACTTACTTTAATATCTGGAGCGCCAGGAATAGGTAAATCTACATTATTACTTCAAACGGCTTATAATATTAGTAAAAATTCAGGGAAAGTATTATATATATCTGGTGAGGAATCAGAAGAACAAATAAAAATAAGAGGAGATCGTTTAGGGGTAAAAAGTGAAGAATTATTTATTGTATCCGAAACTAATATGGATATAATAGAAGAACATATAAATAATTTGTCACCAGCATTTGTAATAATTGATTCTATTCAAACGGTATTTAAATCATCAGTGGCATCAGCGCCAGGAAGTGTCTCACAAGTTAGAGAGTGTTCAAATATAATTATGAGACTAGGTAAAAAAGAAAATATACCTTTTTTTATTGTAGCACATGTTACTAAACAAGGGGAACTTGCAGGTCCTAGAGTTTTAGAACATATGGTAGATACAGTTTTATCTTTTGAAGGAGAGAGAACAGAAGAATTTAGAATACTTAGAACGATGAAAAATCGTTTTGGAACTACATCAGAAATAGGAGTATTCGAGATGAGTGAAGAAGGATTGGTGGAGATAAGTAATCCATCAATGATTTTTTTAGAAGAAACAAATTTTGAAGTAGAAGGTTCTGTAGTTATAGGAATTATAGAAGGTAGTAGACCGATGCTTGTGGAAATACAGGCTTTAGTATCAGAGACGAAGTCACCTATGCCAAGAAGAACATCAGTGGGAGTAGATCATGCTAGAGTTAACTTAATATTGGCTGTTTTAGAAAAAAAATTAAAAATTCCTTTTTATAATTGTGATGTATACATAAACGTAGTAGGAGGACTTAATATAGAAGGTACATTAGGAGATTTAGGTCTAGCTATAGCCCTTGTCAGTTCTATAAAAGGTAAGGTTAGTAAGTATGAGAAAATAGCTATTGTAGGGGAATTAGGACTTACAGGTGAAATAAGACCTATAAGTTTCTGTGATAGGATTATTAATGAAGCAGAAAAAATGGGATTTAAAAATATTGTAATTCCATATAGAAATAGCTTAAAATGTAAGAGGAATAATATAAATATTATAGGTGTATCTTCTTTAAAAGAATGTATATTAAAAATATTTTCATAAGGGGGTGAAGGTTTTAAATGAATAAGAGGTTACAAAAAGATAAAGAATTAGTAAGTATTTTAAAATTATTGGCACCGGGTACAGCACTAAGGGAAGGACTAGAAAATATACTTAGGGCTAAAACTGGAGGATTAATTGTACTAGGAAATTCAGACGATGTAATGAGGGTAGTTGATGGTGGATTTCAAATTAATGCAGAATATAATCCGGCATATATATATGAATTAGCTAAAATGGATGGAGCAATTATAATAAGCAGTGATTTAAAAAAAATAATTTCTGCAAATGTACAATTGGTACCAGATTCATCACTAGTTACTCATGAAACGGGAACTAGACATAGAACTGCACAAAGAGTGGCTAAAGATGCTGGTGTAATTACTGTAGCTATTTCTCAAAGAAGAAATATAATAACTTTATATAAAGATGATATAAAGTATGTACTTAGAGATAGCTCAATAATATTAGCTAGAGCTAATCAAGCGATACAAACTTTAGAAAAGTATGTATCTGTACTAGAAAGAGTAGTTTCTAATTTGAATCTTTTAGAATTTCAAGATTTAGTTACACTATTTGATGTAGCTACTGCTATTCAAAGAACAGAAATGGTTATGAGAATTGTAGAGGAAATCGAGAGATTTATAGTGGAACTTGGTAATGAGGGAAGACTTATATCTATGCAGCTGAATGAGCTTATACGTAATATAGAAAGAGAAGGATTGCTTATTATAAGAGATTATTGTGATGAAACTAAATCACCGATAGATATATATAAGGATATACAGAAGTTAGATTCTGATGAATTCTTAGATCTTGAAGAGATTTCAGATGTTTTAGGATATAATAATGTACCATTAGTTGACACATTATTGTCACCAAAAGGTTATAGAATGATAAGTAAGATACCTAGAATACCGACTAATGTAATCGAGAATTTAGTAGACTATTTTAAAGAATTAAAAGGAATAATGGAAGCATCTTATGATGAGTTAGATCAAGTAGAAGGTATAGGAGAAGCTAGAGCTAAAGCAATAAGAAACGGGTTAAGAAGATTAAGAGAGCAATTTATTTTAGATAAGCAAATATAGATATTCTATATTTGCTTATCTAAAAGTGAATTTTCCGAGCATGGAGCTTTTTTCATATTCTTTTAGCAATGTATCATAAAGATTTATATTTAAAGTGTTACATAATGAAAATAAATAGAAAAAGTGATTTCCAAGTTCACTTTCTATTATATCTACACAATTTTCACATAAATTCCCGGTAATATGAGAAGAAGGTGATTGATGTAAATTAGCATCGCAGTCTTCTTTATCGGAACAAAGGACCTGTTTTTCAGCAGATAGCTTTACGCAACCACAATTAGTCACAGCTTTTGTTACAGCGCGATTTAATCTGGATTCAGATTCTTGTAATTTGCTTAAAATATCAAGTAAACTTTTATGTCTAATGAGTGAATCTTCAACACAAGATTGAAATTCGTCGAAAATAACATCTTTCAAAGTTCACATCTCCTTCATTTAACAAATTAATATACAGGTTAATTTGTATATTTAAATTGTTTTTATAATACATCAACAAATTTGAAAAGTATAGGGGGATTTATTATAGTTTACTTATATTTCAATAAGTGTTAAGTAATTTATAGAATATAGAAAAAATAGATTAAAAAATCAATGTCATGGCAAAGATATAATAAGGAGGTGTTTATGTGATACGAAAAGTAATTAGAATTATTCTCACAATTATGGGAGTAATGTTAGGTTATTTTTTAGCAAATAGTATATTATCTATTGAAGGAATATCTCATATAGATAATATAAGAGAAAACTTAGTATTAGCAATGTCGTCATGTATTATATTTAGTTTAATAATAGGAATTATTTTTTATTTTATTTCACCGTTATTAATAAAATTGTTATTTAATTTTATGGAATACATAGAAAAGTATACGCAAAAGATGGCTATGATAGATATACTATTAGGGGCTACAGGAGGTATAATAGGATTATTAATAGGGGTTCTGATTGGAACACTTTTCGCTAGTATATCTGAATTCTTTGCGATACTATCAATAATAGGTTCATTAAGTCTTGCAATTATATGCGGAGATATAGCTGTTAAAAAGAAAGAAGAGATTATAGCATTTTTTACAGGGTTAAATAGAAGAAATAACTCCAAAGAAAAAAAGGGTAAAAGATCTAATAATTTTGGGGAGGTACCTAAAGTATTAGATACATCAGTAATAATAGATGGTAGAATTCTAGATATATCTGGAACTGGATTTATAGAAGGTCCCCTTGTAATACCTCAATTTGTATTAGATGAATTAAGACATATTTCTGATTCTGCTGATGATTTAAAAAGAACAAAAGGTAGACGTGGGTTAGATATATTAAACAAAATTCAAAAAGATTTACCTATAGAAGTTCAAATTAGCGATATGGATTTTCCGGATATTACAGAAGTTGATAGTAAATTATTAAAATTGGCACAAGTTTTAAATGGCAAAGTAGTAACTAATGATTTCAATTTGAATAAGGTAGCAGAATTTCAAGGGGTTCCGGTACTTAATATAAATGATTTAGCCAATGCTATAAAACCTGTACTTTTACCTGGAGAAGAGCTAAAACTTCAAATTATAAAAGAAGGTAAAGAAAATAACCAAGGAATTGGATATTTAGATGATGGTACTATGATAGTTGTAGAAAATGGAAAAAGGTACATAGGGGAGTTTATTGATGCATCTGTTACATCAGTTCTTCAGACATCAGCCGGTAGAATGATATTTGCAACACGTAAGAGTTAAGGAGAAAATTATGAATAAGAATATAGCTATAATTTTAGGAGCTGGAAAAGGAAGCCGAATGAAGCTTGGATATAACAAACAGTTTTTAGAATTAAGAGATGAGCCTATAATTGTAAGAAATATTAGAACTTTCGAAAATCACTGTGAAATTAATGGTATTTATATAGTTTCATCAAAAGAAGAGATTGATAAGTTTAATAAATTAATTGAAAAATATAATTTTAAAAAAGTAAGAGGAATTATTGAAGGTGGAAAAGAAAGAGCTGATTCAGTACTAAATGGCTTGAGAGGAATAGAGCAATGTAATATTGTCCTTATTCATGATGGAGCAAGACCTTTTGTGTCTGAAAATATAATATCAGAAGGTATAAAATATGCTAAAAAATACAGAGCAGCAGCACCAGGGGTTAAGGTTAAAGATACTATTAAGCAAATAAATGAGGATGGATTTTCTATAGGAACTGTGGATAGAGAAGTATTGATTTCTATACAGACACCTCAATGTTTTCAGTATGAGGACATATTAAAAGCCCATGAATTTGCTAAAAAAAATGATATTATTCTTACTGATGATACTAGTGCTATAGAAACATTGGGAATTCATAGTTATATATATTCAGGAGATTATAATAATATAAAAATAACTACTGCTGAGGACATTGCAATTGCAGAGAAGATATTAGAAAACTAACTTTTATAAGTGGTTTTCTTTTTCTATTTTATAAGTTATATTATTATGTAGTATAAATTTATTTATATGATGACACAGGTACATAATGGTTTTATAATAGAATATATAGTTTAGGAGGGAATTGGAATGAAGATATATAATACTTTGACTAAAAAAAAGGAAGAGTTTAAAACTATCAATCCTGGAGAAGTCAAAATGTATGTATGTGGTCCTACTGTGTATAATTTTTTTCATATAGGAAATGCAAGAACATTTATAATTTTTGATACAGTAAGAAGATACTTAGAGTATAGAGGATATGAAGTAAAATTTATTCAAAACTTTACTGATATAGATGATAAAATGATAAAAAGAGCTAATGAAGAAGGGATTACCGTTAAAGAACTTGGAGATAAGTATATAAATGAATATTATAAAGATGCGGATAATCTTAAATTAAAGAGAGCCACTTGTAATCCAAGAGCTACAGATCATATGGATGAAATTATAGAGTTTATTAAAGGATTAGTAGATAAAGGATTAGCTTATGAAGTAGAAGGTGATGTATATTTTTCTACAAAGGAATTTAAAGATTATGGTAAGCTATCAGGACAAAATATCGAAGATTTACAATCCGGGGCAAGAATAAGTGTTGACGAAAGAAAGAAGGAGCCGATAGATTTTGCTCTTTGGAAAAATCAAAAACCAGGTGAACCAGCATGGGAAAGTCCATGGGGAATGGGAAGACCAGGATGGCATATTGAGTGTTCTTGTATGGCCCACAATTTATTAGGTGATACTATTGATATACATGCTGGTGGAGCTGACTTAGTATTTCCACATCATGAAAATGAAATAGCACAGAGTGAAGGCAGAAGTGGAAAGAATTTTGCAAACTATTGGATGCATTCGGCATATTTGAATGTTAATAATGTAAAGATGTCTAAATCATTAAACAACTTTTTTACAACAAGAGATATTTTAGAAAAATATGATGCAGAAGTTATTAGATTATTTATGCTTAGTGGTCATTATAGAACACCACTTAATTTTACTATGGAATTATTAGATTCAACTAAATCAGGATTAGATAGAATGTATAACGCTTTAAATAACTTATATTCATTATTAGGCGAAGTAAGTAAAGAGAATAGTGATGATGAGTTTTTACAAGTTTTAGATGGATATAGAGATAAGTTCATAGAGAAAATGGATGATGATTTTAATACTGCTGATGCAATATCTGTTATTTTTGATTTAGTTAAGGATATAAACATAAAGGTTAACATAAATAGTTCAGTGAGTGTTATAGAAAAATCAATAGCAATATTAAGAGAGCTTGGAGCACCTCTTGGAATACTTCAAAAGGAAATAAGCAATTCATTAGAAGAAGAGGTAGAAAATCTTATAGCAGAAAGACAAAAGGCAAGACAAGAAAAGAACTGGGCTTTAGCTGACGAAATTAGAGATAAATTAAAAGCTATGGATATAATATTAGAAGATACTCCACAAGGTGTGAGATGGAGTAAAAAAAGTTAGTATATTTTTAAGATACAGTTAGTGATATAAAATGTATTACTAACTGTATTTTTACTATACTGTAGCGAAATATAGTAAGATTTATTATAATTAATTTAAGAATTTTTGAAATGAGGAAAGTATATGGAGTTTAATATATTAAAAGGAAAACTTACTCATCAAGAGATCAGAGGATTAAACCCTTTAGTGTTAGCATATATAGGAGATGCAGTGTATGAAGTTTTTGTAAGAACCTATATAGTTTCAGAAAATAAAAATGTAAAAGTTCATGGTTTACATAAACTATCTATTAACTTAGTCAAGGCAGAAGGTCAAAGCAACATGATGAAATGTATTCTGAATGAATTAAATGAAAATGAAACGTACATTTTTAAAAGAGGAAGAAATGCAAAATCTGGAACCGTACCTAAACATGCAGATCTTATAGATTATAGAATGGCTACTGGATTTGAAGCGTTAATAGGGTATTTATATTTAATAGAGGATATGGATAGACTTAATTATATATTAGAAACATCACTATCATTATACAAGGAGAAAATAAATAATGAAAAATAATAAAAAAATTAGTAAGAATAACGATAATAATTACTATACAAATAAATCAAGTAAAAGCGAAGAAATAAGAGAAGATATTATTGAGGGAAAAAATGGCGTAACTGAAGCCATAAAACATAATAGAACTATAGAACAAATTTTAGTTGTTAAAGGTATAAATTCTGTAATTCCTATTATAAACATGGCTAAAGAAAAAGGAATAGTAGTTAAAGAAGTGGACAAAAGAAAGTTAGATTCTTTAGCACAAACTTCAAATCATCAAGGTGTCATTGCTATTGTAACACCATATAAATATTTTACTGTGGAAGATATATTAAAAGATGCAAAAGATAAAAATGAAGATCCTTTTATAGTTATACTAGATGAAATAGAAGATCCTCATAACTTAGGAGCTATAATTAGAAGTGCTGAAGTTTGTGGAGCACATGGTATTATAATTCCTAAAAGAAGGAACATAGGTGTTACATCTGTAGTATATAAAACTTCTGCAGGAGCAGCTGAATATATGAAAGTAGCTAAAGTTACTAATATAAACAAAACTATAGATACTTTAAAAGAATTAGGTATATGGGTGTATGGAGCCGATATGAATGGAGGATATTGTTACGAGACAAATCTCAAAGGTCCTTTAGCTCTTGTTATAGGAAGTGAAGGTAAAGGAATATCGAAGTTAACAAAGGATAAATGTGATGTTATGATAAAGATCCCAATGAAGGGTAAAGTTAATTCATTAAATGCATCTGTTGCCGGTGGGATACTTATGTATGAAATAATGAAACAAAGGATTTGAAAATAATGAGATACATATTTATTGATGGATATAATATCATAAATAGTTGGTCTGATTTAGCTATAGGTAAAGATGAAACTTTAGAAAATTCAAGGCAAAGGCTAATAGAGATACTTGAAAATTATGTTGCTATGAGAGAAGATAAGTTATATTTAGTTTTCGATGCTCATCTTAGTAAGGGGAGCATCGAAAAAGAAGAAAAAACAAATAATATAACGGTGGTATTTACAAAAGAAGGCGAAACGGCAGATAGCTATATAGAACGCAAAGTTAATTTAATAGGAAGAAAAAAAGAAGTTATTGTAGTGACTAATGATAATTTAGAGCAACAAACTATATTTCAAAGAGGTGCTACAAGAATGTCTTCTATAGAATTTAATAATGAAGTGAAAAAATCACAGAATTCTCTAAGAGAAGAAATTAGTAAGATAAATAGTAAAACTAGAACAACATTAGTGGATAGCATAGAAGATGAAGAAGTAAGAAAGAAATTGGAAAGAATTAGGAGAAATTTACTATAAACCTTGACTACGTAATATTGTTTTCTTATAATTTATCTTGGGGATTGGTATGATAATATGAGATATATGAGGGGGAAATGGTGAATAGAATGGAAGAAGTTGCAACAGAAACTGAAATATTTGGACAAAGTTTAGATGAAGAAGTAGTCATGAAAGCAAAAATGGGTAATGTATTTGCGCAAGAATATTTAATAAATAAATATTCGAATGTAGTGAAAACGAAAGCTAAATCCTATTTTCTAATAGGAGCAGATAAAGAGGATATATATCAAGAAGGAATGATTGGTTTATATAAGGCGATAAGGGATTTTAAGCCAGATAAGCTATCTTCATTTAGGGCGTTTGCAGAATTATGCATAACAAGACAGATTATAACAGCTATAAAGACAGCAACAAGGCAAAAGCATATACCATTAAATACTTATGTATCCATAAATAAACCAATTTATGATGAAGAGTCAGATCGAACACTTTTAGATGTGTTATCAACTATAAAAGTTTGTGATCCAGAAGAGCTTATGATAAGTAAAGAAGAATTATCTAAAATGGGTGATGACATAGGCAAGGTATTATCAGATTTAGAGATGATAGTATTATCTTCTTATCTGCAAGGAAAGTCTTATCAAGAGATAGCTTGCGACTTAGAAAGAAGGCCTAAATCTATAGATAATGCACTACAAAGAGTGAAGAGGAAGCTAGAGAAGTGTTTGATAAAAAAAACTTGACATAAAATATATTAACATTTAGAATATATAATTGGTTAATAAGTTATGAGAACTGCCCATATAGCTCAGTTGGCAGAGCGTCACCTTGGTAAGGTGGAGGTCACCGGTTCAATCCCGGTTATGGGCTCCAGATACAAAACACTTGGGTGAGTGTATCTCATCCTATTAACATAATAAATAAGATTTGTTAGGAGGAATTAACAATGGCAAAGGCAAAGTTTGAAAGAAGTAAGCCACACGTAAATATTGGAACAATCGGTCACGTAGACCACGGTAAGACAACATTAACAGCTGCAATCACAACTGTATTATCACTTGCAGGTGGAGCAGAAGCATTCAAATATGACGAAATAGATAAAGCACCAGAAGAAAAAGAAAGAGGAATCACAATCAACACAGCACACGTTGAATATGAAACTCCAAACAGACACTACGCACACGTAGACTGTCCAGGACACGCTGACTATGTAAAGAACATGATTACAGGAGCAGCACAAATGGATGGAGCTATCTTAGTTGTATCAGCAGCAGATGGTCCAATGCCACAAACAAGAGAACACATCCTATTAGCATCAAGAGTAGGTGTACAATACATCGTAGTATTCTTAAACAAAGCTGATATGGTAGACGATCCAGAATTACTAGAATTAGTAGAAATGGAAGTTAGAGAATTATTAAATGAATACGGATTCCCAGGAGATGATACTCCAGTAATCACAGGATCAGCATTACAAGCATTAGAAAACCCAACAGATGCTGAAAAATCAAAATGCATCCATGAATTAATGGCAGCAGTAGATGAATATATCCCAACTCCAGAAAGAGAAACAGACAAAGCATTCTTAATGCCAGTAGAAGATGTATTCACAATCACAGGAAGAGGAACAGTTGCAACAGGAAGAGTTGAAACTGGAGTACTTCATGTAGGAGACGAAGTAGAAATCGTTGGTATGCAAGAAGAAATCAGAAAGACAACAGTAACAGGAATCGAAATGTTCAGAAAGTTACTAGATGAAGCACAAGCAGGAGATAACATCGGAGCATTATTAAGAGGTATCCAAAGAACTGACATCGAAAGAGGTCAAGTATTAGCAAAAGTTGGATCAGTAACTCCACACAAGAAATTCGTAGGTCAAGTATACGTATTAAAGAAAGAAGAAGGAGGAAGACACACTCCATTCTTCGATGGATATAGACCACAATTCTACTTCAGAACAACAGACGTAACAGGATCAATCAAGTTACCAGAAGGAGTAGAAATGGTAATGCCAGGAGACCACATTGATATGAACGTTGAGTTAATCACTCCAGTAGCTATGGATGAAAACTTAAGATTCGCTATCAGAGAAGGTGGAAGAACTGTAGGTTCAGGAGTTGTTACTTCTATCGTTGAATAATTAAGAAAGTTTATAATGGACCAAGTGAAAACTTGGTCTGTTTAAAGATAATATAATTAATAAAAAGTGGAAAATATAAATTAGTTGACATGAATATTCTCTTATGGTACATTACTATAAGTAACTTTAAGTGAAAAATGTAAATGATATATATTTTTAACTTGTGATAAGTAGGAGGTGTTGATTGTGAGAGTGAAGATAACACTAGCATGCACAGATTGTAAGCAAAGAAATTATAATACGATGAAAAATAAGAAAAACGACCCAGATAGAATAGAGTCAAGAAAATACTGCAAATTCTGCCACAAGCACACACTTCATAAAGAAACAAAGTAATCCACTAAATTGAGTTGGGGTGTAAGAATTATGGATGTTAAGGAAAATAAAAAAGTTAAAAAAGCGAAGTCAGGTCATAAAAAATCACCTTTTAGAGTTATAAAGGGATTAGTATCTGAATTAAAGAAAATAACTTGGGCTACAAAAGAAGACATTCAAAAGGCGACACTATCAGTAGTGGTTGTGTGTGGCATCTTTGTCATTGCTATGGCTTTGTTGGATCTTGGTTTTAGTAACCTCTATCAAGCTATCTTTAAGTAAAAGGAGGTTATGAAATAACAAAGGTTATTTCGTGGAGTAAAATGAGTGATAAACTAAGATGGTATGTTGTTCATACGTATTCAGGATATGAAAATAAAGTTAAAGCTAACTTAGAAAAAACTATAGAAAATAGAAATCTTAGAGAGCTTATCCCAGACATAATTGTTCCAGAGGAAGAAGAAGCTGAGGAAAAGAATGGTGAAACAAAAATCACTAAAAAGAAGGTTTTTCCAGGTTATGTAATTGTTCATATGATGATGAACGATGAAACTTGGTATATAGTTAGAAATACTAGAGGAGTTACTGGATTTGTAGGACCTGATCCTAAGATACCAGTACCGCTTACCGATGAAGAGGTTGAAGCTATGGGTATAAACTTAAATACCGTTGCTATGGACTTGGAGGTAGGAGAAACTGTTAGTATAACTAATGGAGCTTTTGAAGGAATGAGTGCTGTTATCGAAGAGATAAATAACGATAAGGGCAAAGTAAAAGCATTAGTTAATATGTTTAGCAGGGAAATCCCAGCTGAACTTGAATTTAAACAAATAGAAAAAATAGACTAATTAGCTATTGAGGCGTTAGCCTTTAATAGTGGGAGGAATTTATTCCGCCATACCACAATTCAGGAGGTGTAAATTATGGCTAAGAAAGTCATGGGTTTAATTAAACTTCAACTGCCAGCAGGTAAGGCAACACCAGCACCACCAGTTGGACCTGCACTAGGACAACATGGTGTTAATATCATGGCATTCTGTAAAGAATACAACGCAAAGACTGCTAATCAAGCAGGATTAACAATTCCAGTTGTAATTACAGTATATCAAGACAGATCATTCAGCTTTATATTAAAAACTCCACCAGCAGCTGTTCTATTAAAGAAAGAAGCTGGATTAGAGAGTGGTTCAGGAGTACCTAACAAGACTAAGGTTGGTAAGGTTACTACAGAACAAATAAAGAAGATTGCTGAATTAAAGATGCCAGATTTAAATGCTGGATCTTTAGAAGCTGCTATGAGCATGATTTCTGGTACTGCTAGAAGTATGGGTATCGAAGTAGTAGAATAATAACATTGTAAATTAGTGGGAGGTAACAACCGTTAGTACCACAAAGGAGGATAAGACATGGGAAAGAATTATGTAGAAAGCGTAAAGCTAATAGATAAAAATGTTCTTTACTCAACTGATGAAGCTATGGATTTAGCTATAAAAACAGCTAAAGCTAAATTTGATGAGACTATTGAACTACATGTTAGATTAGGTGTAGATCCAAGACATGCAGATCAACAAGTAAGAGGTGCGGTAGTATTACCACATGGTACTGGTAAGTCTGTAAGAGTACTTGTTTTCGCTAAGGGTGAAAAGGCTAAAGAAGCAGAAGCTGCAGGTGCTGAATTTGTAGGTGCTGAAGATTTAGCTGATAAGATCCAAAAGGAAAACTGGTTTGATTTCGATATAGTTGTAGCAACTCCAGATATGATGGGTGTTGTTGGTAGATTAGGTAGAGTATTAGGACCTAAGGGATTAATGCCAAACCCTAAATCAGGAACAGTTACTTTTGATGTAACTAAAGCTATAGAAGAAATTAAAGCTGGTAAAGTTGAATATAGAGTTGATAAAACAGCTATCGTTCACGTTCCAGTTGGAAAGAAATCTTTTGGAGCTGAAAAGTTAAAGGAAAACTTCCAAACTTTAATGGAAGCTTTAATCAAAGCTAAGCCAGCAGCAGCAAAAGGACAATATATTAAGTCTGTTTCAGTGTCTAGCACAATGGGACCTGGAATCAAGCTTAACCCAAACAGAGTTTTAGACTAATTATTATTGACATAACATAATAATTATGTTAATATATGATTCGTGTGAAAATGAAATATAATGTGCTCATCCGTAGACAGTAGGTGGCTATGCCGTAACGTGAAAACAACCTACCGAGGTAGCTGACTAATAGATTACTATGGTCTCTTCTTGTGTCTACGGGGAGGCCTTTAATTATTATACAGGTCAAATCTGTAAGGAGGTGGACGTAGATGGCAAGCAATAACAGAACTATTAAAGAAGCTAAAGTTCAAGAAATAAAAGAAAAAATGCAAAATGCTAAGTCTATAGTGTTAACAAAGTATCAAGGAAACAAAGCTGATGAAGATACAGAGTTAAGAAAGACTTTAAGAGAAGCTGGAGTAGAATATAAAATCTACAAAAACAACTTAGTATTATTAGCTGCTAAGGAATTAGGATTTGAAGGTTTAGAAGAGCATTTAGAAGGACCAGTTGCAGTTGCTTTTGGTTATGAAGATGCTACTGCACCAGCTAGATTATTAAATGAGTTTGGTAAAAACCATAAAGCTATTCAATTAAAAGCTGGTATAGTTGAAGGTACTGTATATGGTACTGAAACAATTAAGCAAATAGCAGAAATTCCTTCAAGAGAAGTACTTATTGCGAAGTTCCTTGGAAGCATCAAGTCTCCAGTATCAAACTTTGCTTACTTATTAAGTGCTATAAGCGAAAAGAAGGAACAAGAAGCTTAATGTGAATTTTAACATTAAAGAATATTAGATTTAAAAATTTCGGAGGTGCAATTTATAATGGATAAGAATCAAATAATTGAAGCTATAAAGAACATGAGCGTTTTAGAATTAAATGAATTAGTTAAGGCTTGCGAAGAAGAATTCGGAGTTTCAGCTGCTGCTCCTGTAGCAGTTGCTGGTGCAGTTGCTGGTGGTGCTGCTGCTGAAGAAAAAACTGAATTCAACGTAATCTTAAAAGAAGCTAAAGAAAAAATCAAAGTAATCAAAGCAGTTAGAGAATTAACTGGTTTAGGATTAAAAGAAGCTAAGGAAATCGTAGACGGAGCTCCTAAGGCTATAAAAGAAGGCGTTGCTAAAGAAGAAGCTGAAGCAATGAAAGCTAAATTAGAAGAAGCTGGAGCTGTTGTAGAATTACAATAGTCCATAAAATTAAAGGAGCGGAATTACGCTCCTTTTTTTTATTTATATTAAAGCATATTTCTGTTTTTTTTAATATAAATTTATAATATACTAAGTATATGACTATTGTAAAATTAATATAGCTTGGAGTGATAGGTATGGTGATTTTAAAAGTTCTCAATAATAATGCTGCAACCACCATAGATCCTAATACTGATAATGAAATGGTTATTATGGGTAGGGGATTAGCTTTTGGAAAGAAAAGTGGAGATGAAGTAGATAAAAGTAGAATAGAAAAAATATTTACTTTAGAAGATGAAGGTGGAATTGATAAAGTTAAAAACATGCTTAAGAATATACCAGAAGAAGTGTTAGATTGTTCTGAGGTTATAATTTCACATTGTGAATCTGAGTTTAATTGTAAGCTGAGTGATCATATCTATTTATCTTTAGCTGATCATATAACATTTTCTTTAAAAAGATATAAAGATAATATGATGGTAAAAAACAATCTTTTGTGGGAAATAAAAAGAATACATAAAAAAGAATATAATGAAGGGGTATGGGCATTAAACTATATTAATTCTAGATTTGGTGTGGAGTTACCAATGGATGAGGCTGGTTTTATAGCTTTTCATTTTATAAATGCCTTAAACAATGTTGAGGTTACAGAAACATTAGCAGTTACTAAATTGGTACAAGAAATAAGCTGTATTATTGAAAAAACATTTAAAATAAAGTTTAAAGACAATGATATATCCTATGATAGGCTTATCACTCACTTAAAATTCTTTTCTCATAGATTGTTTAATAAGATTAAGATAGAGAATAAAGAAGATGAATTTTTAAAACTAATAGAGCAACAATATAATCAATCGTATAAGTGTGCGATGAAGATTAAGAGGTTCTTAAAAAAACAATATGATTATGATGTAGAAGATGCTGAGATAGTATACTTAAGTATGCATATCCAAAGAGTGGTTAATAATAATGTATAGTATTATATAGTAAAAAAGAGATGTTGCTATAAAACATTGTAGATAGCAATAGCTCTTTTTTCTTTATAAATACGCATTAATTTTTTTTATTGACACTTGACATAAATTGTGATAGTATATTTAATTGCATTGATATATTGTAGAATATTATGCATGAATTAAAATTTAAATTAAAGTAAAGAATACAATAATGAAAATGTATGCGGTCCAATATCACTATTTACCAGAGTGCTTATTGGTTATTTTAGTTTATACAAGGGGTGAAAGCTGATGGTACATCCTGTCCAAGTGGGAAAGAGAACTAGAATGAGTTTCTCTAAATTAAATGAAATAGGTGTAATGCCTAATTTAATCGAAGTACAATTAGATTCATATCAGTGGTTCTTAAAAGAAGGACTTAAAGAAGTTTTTGAAGATGTGAATCCAATTAGTGACTACACAGGAAATCTTGTCCTTGAGTTTGTAGATTACACTTTAGAGATGGAAAATGTTAAGTATTCAGTTGAAGAGTGTAGAGAAAGAGATACAAACTATGCAGCACCGTTAAAGGTAAAAGTAAGATTAAGAAACAATGAAACTGGAGAAGTAAAAGAACAAGAGGTCTTCATGGGAGATTTCCCATTAATGACTGATCAAGGTACATTTATAATTAATGGTGCCGAAAGAGTTATCGTTAGCCAACTTGTTAGATCACCAGGTGTTTATTATTCTTATACAGTAGATAAGACAGGTAAGAAATTATATGCAGCTACTGTTATACCTAATAGGGGTGCATGGCTTGAGTACGAGACTGACTCAAATAACATAATATATGTAAGAATAGATAAAACAAGAAAATTACCAATAACATTACTTGCTAGAGCCATGGGTTATGGATCAGATAGTGAGATAATAGAATTCTTTGGTGAAGAAGAAAGACTTAAAGCTACTATAGAAAAAGATAATACAAAATCTACTGATGAAGCATTACTTGAAATCTATAAAAGATTAAGACCAGGTGAGCCACCAACAGTAGAAAGTGCAGTGTCATTAATAGATTCACTGTTCTTTGATGCTAAAAGATATGATTTATCTAGAGTTGGAAGATACAAGTTTAATAAAAAACTTGCTATAAGCAATAGACTTATAGGCCATACTGCTGCTGAAGATATCGTTAATCCTGAAACTGGCGAGGTGTTAGTTGCTAAGGGTGCTAAGATAGAAAGAGAAGTGGCGCTAGAAATTCAAAACTGTGGTATTAATATTGTTAATGTATTAGTAGAAGATAAAGTATTAAAAGTAATAGGTAATCATTTTGTTGATATAAAGAGTTTTGTATCATTCGATATTGAAGATTTAAACATAAGAGAATTAGTTTATTATCCAGTGCTAAAAGAAATTTTAGATACTTATGATGATGAGAATGATATAAAAGATGCAATAAAGAAAAACATAACAAAACTTATTCCTAAGCATATAATTAAAGCTGATATATTTGCTACAATAAGTTATGCTATTGGATTACCATATGGAATAGGTCACGAAGATGATATAGATCATTTAGGAAATAGAAGATTAAGATCTGTTGGAGAATTGCTTCAAAATCAATTTAGAATTGGTTTATCAAGAATGGAAAGAGTAGTTAAAGAAAGAATGACTATTCAAGAACAAGAAGGAATAACTCCACAAGGATTAATAAATACTAGACCAGTTGCAGCAGCTATTAAAGAATTCTTTGGTAGTTCACAATTATCACAATTCATGGATCAAATTAATCCATTATCAGAACTTACTCATAAGAGAAGATTATCTGCATTAGGGCCAGGTGGTTTATCGAGAGAAAGAGCTGGATTCGAAGTAAGAGACGTTCACCATTCACATTATGGTAGAATGTGTCCTATAGAAACACCAGAAGGACCAAACATAGGTCTTATTAACTCATTAGCTACTTATGCTAAGGTCAATGAATATGGATTTATAAAGACTCCATATAGAATAGTAGATAAAAAAGCTGGTAGAGTACTTGATGAAATCAAATACTTCACTGCTGATGAAGAAGCTGGTTTCTTAATAGCTCAAGCATATGAAGAAATTGATGAGAACGGATACTTTATACATGATAAAGTTACTGTAAGAGATGAGGATGATGTTCTTATTGTTTCTAAGCATGATGTTGATGTAATGGACGTTTCTTCAAGACAAATGGTTTCAGTTGCTACGGCGATGATTCCTTTCCTTGAAAATGATGACGCATCAAGAGCACTGATGGGAGCAAACATGCAACGTCAGGCAGTTCCATTATTAAAACCACAAGCACCTATAGTTGGTACAGGTATAGAATTCAAAGCTGCTGTTGACTCAGGTATACTACCTAAGACAAAGTATGATGGAGAAGTTATATACGTAAGTGCTGATACTGTTAAAGTTAGAAGAGATGAAGATGGTAGAGTTGATACTTATAAGCTATCTAAATTTAAGAGATCTAACCAAGGTACTTGTATAAATCAAAGACCTATAGTTGAAAAAGGTGAAAAGGTAAAAGCTGGCGATGTTTTATCTGATGGACCATCTACTGATTTAGGTGAAATTGCATTAGGTAAGAATATAAGAATAGGATTTATAACTTGGGAAGGTTATAACTACGAGGATGCTATGCTTATATCTGAACAATTAGTAAGAGATGATGTATTTACATCAATTCATATTGAAGAGTATGAATGTGAAGCTAGAGATACAAAATTAGGACCAGAAGAGATTACAAGAGATATACCTAATGTAGGAGATGATGCATTAAGAGATATCGATGAAAAAGGAATCATCAGAATTGGTGCTGAAGTAAGATCTGGAGATATATTAGTTGGTAAGGTTACTCCTAAGGGAGAAACGGAATTAACAGCTGAAGAAAGACTTTTAAGAGCTATCTTTGGTGAAAAAGCAAGAGAAGTAAGAGATACATCTCTTAGAGTTCCTCATGGAGAAACAGGAATAATAGTAGATGTTAAAGTATTTACTAGAGAAAATGGTGATGAACTTTCACCAGGTGTTAACCAATTAGTAAGATGTTATATTGCTCAAAAGAGAAAAATATCAGTTGGGGATAAGATGGCAGGACGTCATGGTAATAAAGGGGTTATCTCAAGAGTATTACCAGAAGAAGATATGCCGTTCTTACCAGATGGTAGACCAGTACAAATCTGCTTAAATCCACTAGGAGTTCCATCTCGTATGAATATCGGTCAGGTGCTAGAAGTTCATTTAGGATGGGCAGCAGCAAATTTAGGATGGCACATAGCTACTCCAGTATTTGATGGAGCTACTGAAGAAGAAATAGAAGATTGCTTAGAACAAGCAGGATATGATAGAGATGGTAAAACTGTTCTTTATGATGGAAGAACTGGTGAAGCCTTCGATAACAAGGTAACAGTTGGTTACATGTATATATTAAAGCTTGCTCACTTAGTTGATGATAAGATCCATGCTAGAAGTACAGGTCCATATTCTCTAGTTACTCAACAACCATTAGGAGGTAAAGCTCAGTTTGGTGGTCAAAGATTTGGAGAAATGGAAGTTTGGGCTCTTGAAGCATATGGAGCAGCACATACATTACAAGAAATACTAACAGTTAAGTCAGATGACGTTGTTGGTAGAGTTAAAACTTACGAAGCTATCGTTAAGGGTGAAAATATACCAGAACCAGGACTTCCTGAATCATTCAAGGTTCTTATTAAAGAATTACAAGCGTTGTGCTTAGATGTAAGAGTGTTATCTTCAGATCATGAAGAAATACTGTTAAAAGAATCTGTTGAGGAAGAAATGGAAGATGTTGAAGTTAATCTTGAGGTTACAGAGGTTTTACCTACTCAACCAATGGAAGAAACTATAAGCGTTGATAATGAACAAGAAGAAGAATTCTATGACGATGAAGAGGTTCCAGAAAACTTAGATGAAGAACCAGAAGGATTAGAAGAAATTTCTTTAGAAGATTTTAATGACAATTTTGAGTTAGATGACTTTAATGATGAACACTAATAGATTGAAGGGAGGACGTACCCTTGGAATTAAATAATTTTGATATGTTACAAATAAGACTTTCTTCACCAGAAAAAATAAGAGAATGGTCTAGAGGTGAAGTTAAAAAGCCTGAAACAATTAATTACAGAACATTAAAACCTGAAAAAGATGGTTTATTCTGTGAAAGAATATTTGGACCAATAAAAGACTGGGAATGTCACTGTGGAAAATATAAGAGAGTTAGATACAAAGGTATAGTTTGTGACCGTTGTGGTGTTGAAGTTACAAAATCTAAAGTCAGAAGAGAGAGAATGGGGCATATAGAACTTGCTGCCCCAGTATCTCACATATGGTACTTTAAGGGTATACCATCAAGAATGGGATTAATTCTTGATATGTCACCAAGAGCTTTAGAAAAGGTACTTTATTTTGCAAATTATATTGTATTAGACCCTAAAGAAACTCCACTACTAAAGAAACAATTATTAACTGAAAAAGAATATAGAGAAGCAGTTGATAAATATGGAGATAACTTTGTAGCTGGAATGGGTGCAGAATCTATAAAGATTCTTCTTGCTGAAATGGATCTAGACAGAACTGTGGAAGAATTAAAAGAAGAGCTTAAGAGTGCTGCAGGACAAAAGAAAATCAGAATAATAAGAAGACTAGAAGTTGTTGAATCATTTAGAGCATCAAATAATAGGCCAGAATGGATGATAACAGAAGTAATTCCTGTTATTCCACCAGATTTAAGACCAATGGTTCAATTAGATGGTGGTAGATTTGCTACTTCAGATTTAAATGACTTATATAGAAGAGTTATAAATAGAAATAACAGATTAAAGAAGCTTTTAGATTTAGGAGCTCCTGATATAATTGTTAGAAATGAAAAAAGAATGTTACAAGAAGCTGTAGATGCTCTTATAGATAATGGTAGAAGGGGTAGACCAGTTACAGGTCCAGGAAATAGACCACTTAAATCATTATCAGATATGCTTAAAGGTAAGCAAGGTAGATTTAGACAAAACCTACTTGGTAAAAGGGTTGACTACTCTGGTAGATCAGTTATCGTTGTAGGACCAGAACTTCAAATGTACCAATGTGGGCTTCCAAAAGAAATGGCATTAGAATTATTTAAGCCTTTTGTAATGAAGAAACTTGTTGAAAGTGGAGTTGCACACAATATTAAGAGTGCAAAGAGAATGGTAGAAAGAGTTCAAGCACAAGTATGGGATGTACTTGAAGAAGTAATTCAAGATCATCCAGTGTTACTTAACCGTGCTCCTACTCTTCATAGATTAGGAATTCAAGCGTTCCAACCAATACTTGTAGAAGGTAGAGCTATAAAACTTCATCCACTTGCATGTACAGCATATAATGCCGACTTCGATGGTGACCAAATGGCGGTTCACGTACCGTTATCTGTTGAAGCACAAGCAGAAGCAAGATTCTTAATGTTAGCAGCACATAACATAATGAAACCATCTGATGGTAAACCAGTATGTGTTCCTACACAGGATATGATTCTTGGATCATACTACTTAACATTAGAAAAAGAAGGATCAAAAGGTGAAGGAAAGGTATTTTCTTCTAAAGAAGAAGCTTTAATGGCTTATGAATTAGGAGAAATAGCTATTAATGCAAAAATTAAAGTTAGAATGTATAAAGAAATAAATGGAGAGCTTAGACATGGAATAATTGATACAACTGTTGGGAAAATTATATTTAACGAATCTATTCCACAAGATTTAGGTTTAGTAGATAGAAGTATCCCAGGAAATGAATTTAAGCTTGAAGTTGATTTCTTAGTAGCTAAAAAGAATTTAGGTAAACTTATTGATAAATGTTATCAAAAGTATGGTCCTACTGAGACATCTATAATGCTTGATAAAATAAAGGCAAAAGGATATCATTATTCAACAATTGGAGCTATAACTGTTGCTACATCTGATATGATAGTACCAGAGAGTAAAAAAGCACTACTAGAAGATGCTGAATCAACTGTTGAAAAGATAGAAAAGATGTATAGAAGAGGATTCATTTCTGATGATGAAAGATATGAAAAAGTTATAGAAAAATGGAATGAGACTACTGAAAATATAGCTGATGCTCTAATGGATAGTTTGGATCAATTTAATCCAATATTCATGATGGCTGACTCTGGAGCCAGAGGTTCTAAGTCTCAGATCAAACAGCTTGCTGGTATGAGAGGACTTATGGCTAATCCATCTGGTAAGATCATAGAGCAACCAATCAAAGCATGTTTTAGAGAAGGACTTAATGTATTAGAGTACTTTATATCTACACATGGAGCTAGAAAAGGTAATGCTGATACAGCATTAAAGACTGCTGACTCAGGATACTTAACTAGAAGACTTGTTGACGTATCACAAGACGTTATAGTAAGAAGTCATGATTGTGGAACTACAGAAGGATATGAAGTTTACGCAATAAAAGAAGGTAATGAAATAATAGAACCATTAAGTGAAAGATTAACAGGTAGATATTGTGCTGAAGACATAATTAATCCTGAAACAGGAGAAGTTATGGCAGAAAGAAATACTTATATAGAACATGATATGGCTGAAAAAATAGAAGCTGCAGGTGTTGAAAAAGTAAAAATAAGATCAGTATTTACATGTGATTCTAAATATGGAGTATGCTCAAAATGTTACGGTATGGATATGGCAACTGGTACAGAGGTTAACATTGGAGAAGCAGTTGGTATAGTAGCAGCTCAATCTATCGGTGAACCTGGTACACAGCTTACAATGAGAACATTCCATACAGGAGGAGTTGCATCAGGAGCAGATATTACTCAAGGTCTTCCTAGAGTAGAAGAGTTATTCGAAGCAAGAAAGCCTAAGGGTCTTGCTATTGTATCAGAAGTTGCCGGAACAGTTAAAATAGAAGAAACTAAAAAGAAGAGAGTTGTAATTGTTATTACAGCTGAGGGTGAAGAAGTAAGCTATGATATCCCATTTGGATCATCTTTAAAAGTATCTAATGGAGATCTTATAGAAGCTGGTGATGAAATCACTCAAGGTTCAGTAAACCCACATGATATTATAAGAATTAAAGGTGTTAAAGCCGTTAAGAATTATCTATTATCAGAAGTTCAAAAAGTTTATAGACTTCAAGGGGTTGATATTAACGATAAGCATCTAGAAGTTGTTGTAAAACAAATGACTAGAAAAGTTAAGGTTGATGAATCAGGAGATACTAACTTATTACCAGGAACAATGATTGATATTTACGATTTTGAAGAAGTAAATAATAAAGTAATAGCTGAAGGTGGAGAACCTGCAAAAGGTAATGAAACATTATTAGGTATTACAAAAGCATCACTTGCAACAGATTCATTCTTATCAGCAGCATCATTCCAAGAAACTACAAGAGTTCTTACAGATGCAGCTATAAAAGGAAAGATAGATCCACTTATAGGATTAAAAGAAAATGTAATTATAGGTAAGTTGATTCCTGCAGGTACTGGTATGAAGAGATATAAGTCAATAAAGATAAAAACTAAAAATCCAGATGATATGGATATAGTTGAAAGTATATAAATCAGTTCTGTTGACAGCTTAACATTAAAATGATAAAATACATTACGTGTGTTAAGTGATGGAGGGTTTAAAATGGTGGAAAGAATTAAAGATAAAAAAGTAGTTGGAATAAAACAATCTACTAAGGTTCTTAAAACCGAAAAATGCAAAACTCTATATATTGCAAAAGATGCAAATTTAGCACTTTTGAGAGACGTAGAGAATTTAGCAAAAGATAACTCCGTTGAAATAGTGTATATAGACACTATGAGAGAATTAGGGAAACTATGTGGGATTGATGTGAAAGCATCAGTAGCAGTTACTCTAATATAAAAAGCTATCTAGTATATTAATATATAGGATAAATTAAAGAGGAGGTGTAAAGATGCCAACTATTTCTCAATTAGTAAGAAAAGGTAGAAAAACTGTAGCAGCTAAATCAACTGCACCAGCTTTAAAATCATGTCCACAAAAAAGAGGGGTATGTACTGTTGTTAAGACTACAACTCCAAAGAAGCCAAACTCAGCGTTAAGAAAAATTGCCAGAGTTAGACTTACAAATGGATATGAAGTTACAGCTTATATCGGTGGGGTAGGACACAACTTACAAGAGCACAGTGTTGTTCTTATAAGAGGTGGAAGAGTAAAAGACTTACCAGGGGTAAGATACCACATCGTTAGAGGAGCACTTGACTGTGCAGGAGTAGCTAACAGAATGCAAGCAAGATCAAAGTATGGTGCTAAGAGACCTAAGAAAAAATAATAATTCTTAGTTAGTGCGATGTTTTCGATATTTTATATGATATACAACTCCATATGGAGATTATATAAATTTTCCGATTACAAAGCATTTTGCGGCAATAAAATTGTCGAGTACCGATGAGTTAAATTATCATATTAAGGAGGGAAGAAAAGTGCCAAGAAAAGGACATATAGCAAAAAGAGATGTATTACCAGATCCAATGTACAACTCAAAAGTTGTTACTAAGTTAATCAATGGTATTATGAGAGATGGTAAGAAGGGTGTAGCTCAAAAAATGTGTTATGATGCATTTGCTATTATAGCTGAAAAGACAGGCAAAGATGCATTAGAAGTATTTGAAGATGCTATGAACAACGTTATGCCATTATTAGAAGTAAAGGCAAGAAGAATAGGTGGTTCTAACTACCAAGTACCAATCGAAGTAAGACCTGAAAGAAGACAGACATTAGGAATCAGATGGATACTTGCAGCCGTTGAAAAAAGAGGCGAAAAGTATGGAAGAGAAAGATTAGCTAATGAACTTATAGATGCTGCAAACAACACAGGAGCTGCTGTTAAGAAGAGAGAAGATACTCATAAAATGGCTGAAGCTAATAAGGCGTTTGCTCATTACAGATATTAATTTTTATAAAAAAATAGAAACTGTTTTGGTCTTTTGACCAAAACAGTTTTATACAATTTAATAATCCGAGAGGAGGAAATAAAGTGGCTAGAAAATATCCTTTAGAAAAATTCCGTAACTTTGGAATAATGGCTCACATTGATGCTGGTAAAACAACAACAACTGAGCGTATATTATTCTACACAGGAAAAACTCACAAAATAGGTGAAGTTCACGATGGTGGAGCAACTATGGACTGGATGGTTCAAGAACAAGAAAGAGGTATAACAATTACTTCTGCTGCAACAACATGTGAATGGAACGGTCATGAGTTAAATATCATTGATACACCAGGACACGTAGACTTTACTGTTGAGGTTGAAAGATCACTTAGAGTATTAGATGGAGCTGTAACAGTTCTTGATGCTAAGAGTGGGGTTGAACCACAAACTGAAACTGTTTGGAGACAGGCAGATAAATATATGGTTCCAAGAATCATATACGTAAATAAGATGGATGCAACTGGTGCTGATTTCTTTAACTGTGTTAATACAGTAAGAGATAGATTAAGAGCAAATGCAGTGCCAATACATATTCCAGTTGGTCAAGAAGATCAATTTAAGGGTATGGTAGATTTAATAGAAGATGAAGCTATTATCTTCAATAATGACTTAGGTACAGATATCACTCATGGTGAAGTACCAGCTGAGTTAAAGGATCAAGCTGAAGAATATAGAGCTTCTATGATCGAATCAATTGCAGAAACTGATGAAGAGCTAATGATGAAATATTTAGATGGTGAAGAAATCACTAAAGAAGAATTAAAAGCTGCTTTAAGAAAGGCTGTAATTAAGAATGAAATAGTTCCAGTATTATGTGGATCTTCATATAAAAACAAAGGTGTTCAACAAATGATAGATGCAGTTGTTGATTACTTACCATCACCACTTGATATACCACCAGTTAAAGGTGTAAATGAAGATGGTGAAGAAGATGAAAGAAAAGCATCAGACAGTGAACCAATGTCAGCTTTAGCATTCAAGATTGCTACTGACCCATTCGTTGGAAAACTTGCATTTACAAGAGTTTACTCAGGAGTAATGAAAGCAGGTTCATATGTTCTTAACTCAACTAAAGGGAAGAAAGAAAGAATCGGAAGACTTGTTAAGATGCATGCTAATTCAAGACAAGAAGTTGAAGAATTAGAAGCAGCTGAATTAGGAGCAATTGTTGGATTAAAGAATACTACAACTGGAGATACATTATGTGATGAGAATGCGCCAATCATTCTTGAATCAATGGAATTCCCAGAACCAGTTATCAACGTTGCTATCGAACCTAAGAGTAAAGCAGCTCAAGAAAAGATGGGATTAGTGTTAGCAAAACTTGCTGAAGAAGATCCAACTTTCAAAACTTGGACTGATCAAGAAACAGGTCAAACAATTATCGCTGGTATGGGTGAGTTACACTTAGATATCATCGTTGATAGATTAACAAGAGAATTTAAAGTTGAATGTAACGTAGGTGCTCCACAAGTTGCATACAAAGAAACTATCAAGAAAGCTGTTAAAGCTGAAGGTAAATATATTAAACAATCAGGTGGTAAAGGTCAATACGGTCACTGCTGGATTGAAATGGAACCAACTGAAGGAGAATACAGCTTTGAAAATGCTATCGTTGGAGGAGCTATTCCAAGAGAATACATTCCAGCTGTAGATAATGGTATTCAAGAAGCTGCTAATAGCGGTATAGTTGCTGGATATCCAGTTATAAACTTCAAGGTTAAATGTTTCGATGGATCATACCACGATGTTGACTCATCTGAAATGGCGTTCAAAATTGCAGGATCAATGGCATTCAAAAATGCTATGCAAAAAGCAGACGCAGTATTACTTGAGCCAATGATGAGAGTTGAAATAACAGTTCCTGAAGAATATATGGGAGATGTTATGGGAGACGTTAACTCAAGAAGAGGTAGAATTGAAGGTATGGAAGCAAGAGCAGGTGCTCAAGTAGTTAGAGCTTTCGTTCCACTTTCAGAAATGTTTGGTTATGCAACTGCATTAAGATCAAGAACTCAAGGTAGAGGAGTTTACTCTATGGAATTTGATCACTATGAAGAAGCACCAAAGAGCATTCAAGAAAAGATTGCTGGAGAAAGAAACAAAAAATAATTTTTAAATTTTAATATATTATATAATGTAAAGATTAGTTAGGAGGAATTAACAATGGCAAAGGCAAAGTTTGAAAGAAGTAAGCCACACGTAAATATTGGAACAATCGGTCACGTAGACCACGGTAAGACAACATTAACAGTTGCAATCACAACTGTATTATCACTTGCAGGTGGAGCAGAAGCATTCAAATATGACGAAATAGATAAAGCACCAGAAGAAAAAGAAAGAGGAATCACAATCAACACAGCACACGTTGAATATGAAACTCCAAACAGACACTACGCACACGTAGACTGTCCAGGACACGCTGACTATGTAAAGAACATGATTACAGGAGCAGCACAAATGGATGGAGCTATCTTAGTTGTATCAGCAGCAGATGGTCCAATGCCACAAACAAGAGAACACATCCTATTAGCATCAAGAGTAGGTGTACAATACATCGTAGTATTCTTAAACAAAGCTGATATGGTAGACGATCCAGAATTACTAGAATTAGTAGAAATGGAAGTTAGAGAATTATTAAATGAATACGGATTCCCAGGAGATGATACTCCAGTAATCACAGGATCAGCATTACAAGCATTAGAAAACCCAACAGATGCTGAAAAATCAAAATGCATCCATGAATTAATGGCAGCAGTAGATGAATATATCCCAACTCCAGAAAGAGAAACAGACAAAGCATTCTTAATGCCAGTAGAAGATGTATTCACAATCACAGGAAGAGGAACAGTTGCAACAGGAAGAGTTGAAACTGGAGTACTTCATGTAGGAGACGAAGTAGAAATCGTTGGTATGCAAGAAGAAATCAGAAAGACAACAGTAACAGGAATCGAAATGTTCAGAAAGTTACTAGATGAAGCACAAGCAGGAGATAACATCGGAGCATTATTAAGAGGTATCCAAAGAACTGACATCGAAAGAGGTCAAGTATTAGCAAAAGTTGGATCAGTAACTCCACACAAGAAATTCGTAGGTCAAGTATACGTATTAAAGAAAGAAGAAGGAGGAAGACACACTCCATTCTTCGATGGATATAGACCACAATTCTACTTCAGAACAACAGACGTAACAGGATCAATCAAGTTACCAGAAGGAGTAGAAATGGTAATGCCAGGAGACCACATTGATATGAACGTTGAGTTAATCACTCCAGTAGCTATGGATGAAAACTTAAGATTCGCTATCAGAGAAGGTGGAAGAACTGTAGGTTCAGGAGTTGTTACTTCTATCGTTGAATAATTAAAATAAAGAATATAAAAAATTAAATGTCCAAAAGCCAAAAATTAGCCAAATAGAAAGAGGGGGAATATTTCCTCCTCTTTTTATTATGAAAAAAATGAAATTATAAATTTTGATTTTTAATATATAATAGTAGAAATCAAAATTAGAAACTAGATTAATATAAATTTTAATTTCCATATATTACGCTATTGAAAAAAATTTATTTATAGAATATAATTCATTTCAGGCGCAATAGAAGTGGGAAAAATAAAAAAATAAAAACTCTTGTCAAACATAAAAATTTAATATATAATGTAAGAGTTGTTATTGAGTTGTTTATATGCGATGAAGCAAGAGGTAGCCGGACTTTAGGGAATTCTTGTGGAGTATGCCACATCAAGAATGTGGCGGCGGAGTTATTTTATGCCCACGTGTGTTGAAGAATGCGATACACCAGGGAGGGTTTACATAACATCCGTGTTGTGCGTATAAAGTCAAGCGTGCGATGAAAAGGAGGGAAAGAATATGGCAAAACAAAAAATAAGAATTAGATTAAAAGCATTTGATCACAATTTACTTGATGCTGCAGCTGAGAAAATAGTTGAAACAGCTAAAGCAACAGGGGCTAAGGTAGCTGGTCCAGTACCACTTCCAACAGAAAAAGATGTGATTACAATCTTAAGAGCTGTACACAAGTACAAAGATTCTAGAGAACAGTTCGAAATAAGAACTCATAAGAGACTAATTGATATATTAAGTCCATCATCAAAAACAGTTGATGCATTAATGAGATTAGACTTGCCAGCAGGTATTAATATTGAAATAAAAGCTTAATTACCCGCTATTATGATCGTGTTACGATCCGCTAATTAGTTCAGGAGGTGTAGAGTAATGAAAAAAGCTATACTAGGTAAAAAACTTGGTATGACTCAAATCTTTGATGAGAACAGAAAGCTTGTTCCAGTAACAGTTATAGAAGCTGGTCCATGTTTCGTATCTCAAAAGAAGACAGTAGAAAAAGATGGTTATGATGCAATCCAAGTTGCATTTGGTGACATCAGAGAAAGTTTAGTAAACAAACCTAAAAAAGGTCATTTTACTAAAGCTGGAATTCCAGTAAAGAGATTCGTAAAAGAATTTAGATTAGAAGATACTTCAGCTTATGAAGTTGGAAGTGAAATAAAGGCAGAAGTTTTTGCTGCTGGAGATAAGATTGATGTAACAGGAATTTCAAAAGGTAAGGGATTCCAAGGTGTTATTAAGAGACATAACTTCAGTAGAGGACCTATGTCACATGGTTCTAAGTTCCACAGAGCAGTAGGTTCAATGGGAGCTTCATCAGATCCATCAAGAACATTCAAAAACAAGAAAATGCCAGGTCACATGGGATGCGAAAAAGTAACAATTCAAAATTTAACAGTTGTTAAAGTATACCCAGAAAAGAATATCATCTTAGTTAAAGGTGCTGTTCCAGGACCAAATAAAGGCCTAGTTACTATAAAGAATAGCATAAAGGCTTAATTTGTTAGAAAGGAGGATGCAGAATGCCTACAGTAGGATTATTAAACAAAGCAGGAGAAAAAGTTGGAGATATCCAATTAAATGAAAATGTGTTCGGAGCTGAAGTTAGTGAAGCAGCTGTACATCAAGTAGTAGTAGCTTTATTAGCTAATAAAAGACAAGGAACTCAAAGCGCTAAGACTAGAGCTGAAGTTTCTGGGGGTGGAATCAAACCTTGGAGACAAAAAGGAACAGGAAGAGCGAGACAAGGTTCTATCAGATCTCCACAATGGATTCATGGTGGTATAGTATTCGCACCAAAGCCAAGAGATTACAGAATGGCTATTCCAAAGTCAATGAAGAGAACTGCAATGAGATCAGTATTAACTTCAAAGGTTCAAGAAAATGAAATTTTCGTATTAGAAGATTTATCATTTGAAACACCTAAGACTAAGGAAGCAGTAGCAATGTTTAAAGCACTTAACCTTAAAAAAGCTTTAGTAGTTGTTGCTGAATCAAACGAAAACACTTATAAGTCAATCAGAAACATTCAAGGGGTTGCTGTAGTACCAGTTAACAACATAAATGTTTATGACTTATTAAAATACGAAAATCTTATCATTACTAAGGATGCTGTATCAAAAATTGAGGAGGTGTATGCATAATGAAAATGACTAACTTTGATATAATTAGAAAACCAGTAATAACAGAGAAGAGCATGGCAGATATGCAAGATAAAAAATACACCTTCATAGTTGATGTACACGCAAACAAAGTACAAATAAAGAAAGCTATCGAAGAAGTATTCAACGTTACAGTTGAAGACGTAAAGACTATCAACTGCTTAGGAAAAACTAAGAGAGTTGGAGTACACGTTGGTAAGAGAGCTGACTTTAAGAAGGCTATTGTTAAGTTATCAGAAGAAAGTAACACAATAGAATTCTTCGAAGGAATGTAATAAGAGCAGTTATTGGCAGTTTGCCAGATAAGCGCAAAGAAGGAGGGAAAACACATGGCAGTTAAAAAGTTTAACCCTACCACTCCATCAAGAAGAGGAATGACTATGGATACATTTGAGTTTATCACTACAAATACTCCAGAAAAGTCACTTCTTGTTTCAAAGAGCAAAACAGGTGGTAGAAATAACCAAGGTAAAATAACTGTTAGACACCATGGTGGTGGTGCTAAAAAGAAGTACAGAATAATCGACTTCAAGAGAAATAAAGATAACATACCTGCAAAGGTAGCTACAATAGAATACGATCCAAACAGAAGTGCATATATTGCATTAGTAACATATGCAGATGGAGAAAAGAGATATATCATCGCTCCACATGGATTAAAAGTTGGAGATACAATAGTATCTGGTCCAGAATCTGATATCAAAGTAGGAAACTGCTTACCATTAATAAACATACCTGTAGGTACAGTAATTCACAATGTTGAATTAGCTAAAGGTAAAGGTGCTCAATTAGTAAGAGCTGCAGGTTCTTCAGCACAATTAATGGCTAAAGACAATGGATATGCAACTTTAAGATTACCATCTGGTGAAATGAGATATGTAAGATTAGAATGCAGAGCTACAATTGGTGTTGTTTCTAACTTAACTCATGAAATCATCAATATCGGTAAAGCTGGTAGAAAGAGACACATGGGTTGGAGACCAACTGTAAGAGGTTCTGTTATGAACCCTAACGACCATCCACATGGTGGTGGTGAAGGTAGATCTCCAGTAGGACGTCCAAGTCCAGTTACTCCATGGGGTAAACCAGCTCTTGGATATAAGACTAGAAAGAATAAGAAATATTCAGATAGACTTATCATCAAGAAGAGAAAGTAGTGAGAAGAGAGAAATTATTCTCTTCTCATCCATAATGTCAGTTGTAGATGAAGGGAGGCCAAATTAATGAGTAGATCACTTAAAAAAGGACCTTACGTGAAAGAGTCACTTTTAAATAAGATTGAAGCAATGAACGAAAAGGGAGAAAAGAAAGTTATAAAGACTTGGTCAAGAAGTTCAACTATTTTCCCTCAAATGGTTGGTCACACAATTGCTGTACATGACGGAAGAAAACATGTTCCTGTATATGTAGTTGAAGATATGGTAGGCCACAAGCTAGGTGAATTCGTTCCTACAAGAACGTTTAAGAGTCATATAGATGAAAAGTCATCAGGCGTTAAGAAAAGATAGGCTTAAGAAAGGAGGAAACTCAACATGGAAGCTAAAGCTATAGCTAGATATGTAAGAATGTCACCTATGAAGGTGAACATAGTTCTTGATCTTATAAGAGGTAAGAGCGTTAACGAAGCAATTGTAATATTACAATACACTCCAAAGGATGCTGCACAAGTAGTACTTAAGGTGCTTAAGTCAGCAGTAGCAAATGCGGAACACAATTTAAATTTAAATGCTGACAACTTATATGTTTCAGATGCACACACAGGTCAAGGTCCAACATTAAAGAGATTTAGACCACATGCACAAGGAAGAGCGTTTAGAATATTAAAGAAAACTAGTCATATTACAATAAGTGTAAAAGAAAGAGCATAGTTAGGAGGGAAGCAGAGTGGGACAAAAAGTACATCCACACGGTGTTAGAGTTGGTGTCATTAAAGATTGGAATGCAAAATGGTATGCAGACAATAGAAATTTCGCTGACTACCTAGTAGAGGATAACAAGATAAGAGAATTCGTAAAGAAGAAGTTATACTCAGCAGGTATCTCTAAGATTGAAATCGAAAGAGCATCTAAGAGAGTTAAGTTAAATATCTTCACAGCTAAGCCAGGAGTAATCATTGGAAAAGGCGGTCAAGGTATCGAGGCTTTAAAGAAAGATTTATTAAAATTCGTAAGTGAAAAGAACTTACTTATAAATATAGTAGAAGTTAAAAATACTGAAATAGATGCACAATTAATTTCAGAAAACATAGCTCAACAATTAGAAAAGAGAGTATCTTTTAGAAGAGCAATGAAACAATCTATTTCAAGAGCAATGAAGCACGGAGTTAAAGGAGTTAAGGTTACTTGCTCAGGAAGATTAGCTGGTGCAGAAATTGCTAGAGCTGAAAGCTATAATGAAGGTACTATTCCACTACAAACACTAAGAGCAGATATCGATTATGGTTTTGCTGAAGCAGATACAACATACGGTAAGATCGGTGTTAAGGTATGGGTATATAAAGGAGAAGTTCTTCCAGTAAAGAAGGTTAAAAACGAGGAAGAAGCTAACGCATAAGGAAGGAGGAATTCTAGATGTTAATGCCAAAGAGAGTTAAACATCGTAAGGTTCAACGTGGCAGAATGAAGGGTAAAGCTACTAGAGGTAACTTTATTGCTTACGGAGATTTCGCTATTCAAGCAACTGAATGCGGATGGATAACTAGTAGACAAATAGAAGCTGCGAGAATTGCTATAAATAGATATATAAAAAGAGGAGGAAAGCTTTGGATAAAGGTTTTCCCAGATAAGCCAGTAACTCAAAAACCAGCTGAAACTCGTATGGGTTCAGGTAAAGGTTCACCAGAATACTGGGTATCAGTTGTTAAGCCTGGTAGAGTTCTATTTGAATTATCAGGAGTAAACGAAGAAGTTGCTAGAGAAGCTATGAGACTTGCTATGCATAAGCTTCCAGTAAAAACTAAATTCGTTACAAGAAGAGACTTTGAAGAAATGGGTGGTGATGAATAATGAAGGCTAATAAGTTACAAGAATTAAGATCAGTAGCATCAACTGAATTAGTAGAATCTCTTAATGGCTTAAAGAAGGAATTATTTAACTTAAGATTCCAATTAGCTACAGGGCAATTAGAAAACCCAATGAGAATTAGAGAAGTTAAAAAATCAATAGCCCAAATTAAAACCATCCTAAGAGAAGAAGAATTAAAGGGTGTTCAACAATAAATAAAGAAGCCTGAAGGGAGGTCTCACGATGGAAAGAGGAATGAGAAAAGTTAGAATCGGAAGAGTTGTTTCTGATAAGATGGATAAGACTATAGTAGTAGCTGTTGAAACTAAAGTTCGTCATCCATTATATGGTAAGACTGTAAACAGAACTACTAAGTTCAAAGCTCATGATGAAAATAATGAAGCTCACATTAACGATAGAGTAGAAATCATGGAAACAAGACCATTATCTAAAGATAAGAGATGGAGACTTGTTAATATAGTTGAAAAGGCTAAGTAATTTTTCGATACTGAAAGGAGGTCACTAGCATGATTCAGCAACAAACTAGACTTAAAGTTGCAGATAACTCAGGTGCAAAGGAAATAATGTGCATAAGAGTATTAGGTGGTTCCCACAGAAAATGGGGAAACATTGGTGATATAATAGTTGCTTCAGTTAAAAGCGCAACACCAGGTGGAGTTGTTAAAAAGGGAGATGTAGTAAAAGCTGTAATAGTTAGATCTGTAAAGGGCTTAAGAAGAGCAGACGGATCATACATCAAATTTGACGAGAATGCAGCAGTAATAATTAAAGATGATAAGAACCCAAGAGGTACTCGTATCTTCGGACCAGTTGCTAGAGAGTTAAGAGATAAGGAATTTAACAAAATCTTATCACTAGCACCAGAAGTACTATAATATAAGGAGGTGGCTTCGGTGGCAAAGATTCACGTTAAAAAGAATGATACTGTAATGGTTATATCAGGAAAAGATAAAGGTAAAGTTGCAGAAGTACTTGCTGTTTACCCAAAAAAAGATAAGGTGTTAGTTAAGGATGTTAATGTTGTAACTAAGCATGTTAAGCCAAATAGAGCAAATATGCAAGGTGGAATAATCCGTATGGAAGCACCTATAAATTCTTCAAAAGTTATGTTATACTGCACAGGTTGCAAAAATGTAACAAGAATTTCAAACAAGATTAAAGAAGATGGAATAAAAGTTAGAGTGTGTAAGAAATGTGGAGAAACACTTTAATTTAGGAAGGAGGGCAATTAAATGAGTCCAAGACTAAAAGAAAAGTACGAAAACGAAGTTGTTAAGGCATTAATGGATAAGTTCGGATACAAAAATATCATGGAAGTTCCTAAAATCGAAAAGATTATAATCAACATGGGAGTTGGAGAAGCTAAGGACAATCCAAAATCATTAGAAGGAGCAGTTAATGACTTAACTCTAATTTCTGGTCAAAAGCCAGTATTAACAAGAGCTAAGAAATCAATCGCAAACTTCAAATTAAGAGAAAATGTAGCGATCGGATGTAAAGTTACTTTAAGAAAAGATAAAATGTACCAATTCGCGGATAAGTTAATAAATATTGCTCTACCAAGAGTTAGAGATTTCAGAGGAATATCTTCAAAATCTTTTGATGGTAGAGGAAACTACGCGTTAGGAGTTAAAGAACAATTAATATTCCCAGAAATTGAATATGATAAGATCGATAAGTTAAGAGGTATGGATATAATATTCGTAACTACTGCAAAGACTGACGAGGAAGCTAGAGAGTTATTAAGATTCCTTGGAATGCCATTTGCTCAATAAAAGGAGGGAATATCGTGGCACGTAAAGCAATGATTGAAAAATGGAATAAAGAACCTAAGTTTTCAACAAGAGCATATACAAGATGCAGAATTTGTGGAAGACCACACGCAGTATTAAAGAAATTTGGTATTTGCAGAATTTGTTTTAGAGAACTTGCTTATAAAGGCGAAATTCCAGGTTGTAGAAAAGCAAGCTGGTAATTAAGGTGTATGAAAGGAGGCCGACAAGATGGTTATGACAGATCCAATAGCAGATTTACTAACTCGTATAAGAAATGCTAATGTTGTTAAGCATCAAGTAGTAGAAATCCCTTCTTCAAATATAAAGAAGGCTATTGCTAACATCTTATTACAAGAAGGTTATGTAAAGGAAATTGAAGAATATAATGACGGAATCGTTCCGATGTTAAGAATATCATTAAAATATGGTTCAAATAAAGAAAGAGTTATCACTGGCTTAAAGAGAATATCTAAACCAGGATTAAGAGTTTATGCTAGAAAGGAAGAAATTCCTCAAGTATTAAACGGATTAGGAATAGCTGTTATTTCTACATCAAAAGGTATAGTTACTGATAGAGAAGCTAGAAAATTAGGCGTAGGTGGAGAGGTTCTTTGCTACGTATGGTAATTAAATAGGAGGTGTACGTATGTCAAGAGTTGGTAGGCTGCCAATAACTTTACCAGCAGGCGTTACTGTTACAGTTGATGATGCAAATCTAGTAACTGTAAAAGGAGCTAAAGGTGAATTAAAGCAAGCAATGCACAAAGACATGAAGATAGAAGTTGTTGATAATAGCGTCGTTGTTACAAGACCAAGCGATGTTAAAGAACACAGAGCACTACACGGTTTAACAAGAGCTTTAATAAATAACATGGTAATTGGTGTTAACACTGGATTCCAAAAAACATTAGAGCTTATCGGTGTAGGTTATAGAGCACAATTAAAAGGTAAGGGATTAACATTAAACTTAGGTTACTCTCACCCAGTTGAAATAGAAGCTGTTGAAGGAATTACTTTTGAAACTCCTGATGCTACACATATCATTGTTAAAGGAATTAACAAAGAATTAGTTGGAGCAGTGGCTGCTGATATCAGAAAATGGAGAAAACCAGAGCCATATAAGGGTAAAGGTATTAAATACTCTGACGAAGTTATCAGACGTAAAGAAGGTAAGACTGGTAAGTAATAGTTAGAAGGGAGTGAAGTGCATGTTTAAGAAAGCAGACAGATCTGCAGCAAGAGTAAAACGTCACTTAAGAGTACGTAAGAAAGTTTCTGGTACTACTGAAAGACCAAGATTAGCTGTATTCAGAAGTGAAAAGAATATATACGCTCAAATTATAGATGATGTTAAAGCTGTAACTTTAGTTGCTGCATCATCAAAGGATAAAGATTTCAGCTTAAAAGTTGGAAGCAATAAAGAAGCTGCTAAAGCAGTTGGAGAAGCTATCGCTAAGAAAGCTTTAGAAAAAGGTATTAAGAATGTCGTATTCGACAGAGGTGGATATGTATACCACGGAAGAGTTAAAGAACTAGCAGAAGCAGCAAGAGAAGCTGGCTTAGAATTCTAGTAAAGAAGGAGGGAAATTCAGTGAGAATCGATCCTAGCACATTAGATCTTAAGGAAAAGGTTGTTCACATTAATAGAGTAGCTAAGGTTGTTAAGGGCGGAAGAAATTTCAGATTTAGCGTACTAGTAGTTGTTGGCGATGAAAATGGTCACGTTGGAGTAGGAAATGGTAAATCAATAGAAATACCTGAAGCAATCAGAAAAGGTATCGAAGATGCTAAGAAAAACTTAGTTAAGGTTTCTATTAAAGAAAACACAGTACCACATAGAATAGAAGGAAAGTTTGGTAAAGGTAAAGTACTAATAATGCCTGCTACAGAAGGTACAGGAGTTATTGCTGGGGGTCCAGTAAGAACTGTTCTTGAATTAGCTGGAGTTAAGGACGTTAGAGCTAAATCTTTAGGTTCAAACAACCCTAAAAATATGATTAATGCAACATTAGATGCACTTAGCTCATTAAGAAATGCAGAAGATATTGCAAAATTAAGAGGTAAGACTGTAGAAGAAATATTAGGATAGGAGGTATTAGCAATGGCTAATGTAAAGATTACTCTAGTAAAGAGCACAATCGGTAGAAAAAAAGACCATATAGCTACTGTTAATGCTCTTGGACTAAGAAAAATTGGTCACTCTGTAGTTAAAGAAGAAACTCCTCAAATCAGAGGGATGATAAATAAGGTTAATTACTTATTAAAAGTAGAAGAAGCGTAAAGAGGAGGTGTAAAATATGAAACTTCATACATTAAAGCCTGCTGCAGGCTCAAAGAAAGCACCAAAGAGAGTTGGTAGAGGTACTGGTTCTGGATTAGGAAGAAATGCTGGTAAAGGTGAAAAAGGACAAAACGCTAGATCAGGCGGTGGAGTAAGACCTGGTTTTGAAGGTGGTCAAATGCCTTTATACAGAAGATTACCTAAGAGAGGATTTACTAATATCTTCGCTAAAGAAATCGTAGCTATAAATGTAGATAAATTAAACATCTTTGAAGATGGAACAGAAGTTACTCCTGAATTATTAATTGAAACTGGAGTTATAGGAAAAGTTAAAGATGGAGTTAAGATATTAGGCAATGGAGAATTGACAAAGAAGCTAACTGTTAAAGCTAATAAATTCTCTAAGTCAGCTGAAGAAAAAATCACAGCTGCTGGTGGAAAATTTGAGGTGATTTAATATGTTTAAAACCTTACGTAATGCATGGAATGTTACCGAATTAAGAAAAAGAATTTTATATACATTCTTAATATTAGTAATATATAGATTAGGAAATCATATAATAGTACCATTTGTGGATACATCAGATATAGTAAAGAGCATGTCAGAACAAGGTGGATTATTAAGCTTTGTTGATATGATGAATGGTGGAGCCCTAAGCAAATTATCTGTATTTGCTTTAGGGGTTATGCCATACATTGAAGCATCAATTATAATGCAGCTTTTGACTGTTGCGATACCTAGACTTGAAAGTATATCTAAAGAAGGCGAAGAAGGAAGAAAGAAAATTGGAAAGTATACTAGATACTTATCAATTGTATTTTCTATCATAATGGGAATTGGAACTTATGCGGTAATGACTCATTATGGAGCTTCTGTTGATTCAAATTTTGAAAAAGCTTTAGTGGTATTAACATTAATGGCTGGATCTACTTTTACAATGTGGTTAGGTGATCAAATAACAGCAAAAGGAATAGGAAACGGTATGTCTCTACTAATTGCTTGGAATATACTTTCTAGAATACCAAGTATGATAGGACAAATTGCTGAAATTATTGAGACAGGAAATGCTAGCTTAATAGAAGCAATTGTTTTAGTTGGTGTTTTAGCAATATTACTAGTTGGTGTAATTGCTGCATCATTATCAGAAAGAAGAGTTCCTATTCAGTATGCAACTAAAAGTAATGGAAAAGTATTTAATCAATCTTCCAATATACCATTTGGATTAACATCTTCAGTAGTTATATCAATAATATTTGCGATGTCAGTTGTTCAATTTCCAGCTATAATTGCGCAAATAAATACTAATTGGGGATATTCAAAGTGGGTACTTAATTCACAATGGAGTCCATTTAATACTAATACAGTATGGTATGTTATATTGTTTGTATTAGCAATAATGTTCTTTACATGGTTCTATACACAAATAACTTTTAAGCCAGATGAGATGGCTGAGAATATTCACAAGTCTTCAGGATTTATACCTGGTGTCAGACCAGGGGAACCTACTGAAAAATATTTAACAAGTGTACTGAACAGAGTTTCAGTTATATCTGGTATAATAGCTTCAATAGTATCTATAGTTCCTATAATTATGGAGAAGTTTGGAAACTTTAAAGTTTCTATAACAGGTACAGCATTGCTTATTGTAATTGGAGTATCAGTAGAGATTGTGAAGACACTAGAATCTCAATTAGTAATGCGTAACTATGAAGGTTTCTTAAAGAAAAATTAGGTAGTTGGAGATGAATGTTTTGAATTTAGTACTATTAGGACCTCCAGGAGCAGGTAAAGGTACTCAAGCTAAAAGTATAGCAACTGAGTATAATATCCCGCATATATCAACTGGAGACATATTTAGAAAAAACATAGCTGAGGAAACTCCACTAGGAAAAAAAGCTAAAGAATATATAGATCAAGGTCTTTTAGTGCCAGATCAATTGACAATAGATATAGTTAAAGATAGATTATCAGAAGATGATTGCAAAAAGGGATTCTTATTAGATGGATTTCCTAGAACAGTATTTCAAGCAGAGGCACTTGATAAGATGTTACAAGAAGATGGTAAAAAAATAGATGTAGCATTACTTATAGAAGTACCAAGAGAAGATATATTAAAAAGAATGACAGGAAGAAGAGTTTGTGTAAGCTGTGGAGCAAGTTATCATGTATCATTCAATCCTACAAAAGTAGAAGGTATATGTGATGTTTGCGGAAAAGAAGTCATACAAAGAAAAGACGATAAAGAAGATACAGTTAAGGAAAGACTTAATGTATATGACAAACAAACTCAACCATTAATTAGTTATTATAAAGAATGCGATAAGCTTTCTGAAGTAGATGGAACTCAAGCAATTGATAAAGTGTTTGAAGATATTAAGTCTCTATTAGGAGAAACTAATTAATGATTATCAAAAAAAATGATAATGAAATCCAATTAATGAGACGTGCGGGTAAAATTGTTGGCGATGCTCTTGCAATGTTACAAGAGGAGATAAAACCTGGAATATCTACTGCAGACCTTGATAAACTTGCAGAAGAGTTTATAATAAGCCAGGGTGCTAAGCCATCTTTTAAAGGATATTACAGTTTTCCGGCTACATTATGTACTTCTATTAATGAAGAAGTTATTCATGGAATACCAAGTAGGAATAAAATACTACAAGATGGTGACATAATAAGTATTGATTGTGGTGCTTTTTTTAAAGGATATCATGGTGATGCAGCAAGAACTTTTCCAGTAGGAAAGGTTAGTAATGCAGCAAATGAACTTATTAGAATTACAGAAAAGAGCTTCTTTAAAGGAATAGAAAAAGCTATAGTTGGTAACAGATTGTCAGATATAAGTCATGAAATTCAAACTTATGTTGAAAGTGAAGGGTATTCTGTAGTAAGAGACTTCGTAGGACATGGAATTGGAAAAAAGCTTCATGAGGAGCCAAATGTTCCGAATTTTGGGAAACCAGGAAGAGGTCCTAAGCTAACTCATGGAATGACTTTGGCAATTGAACCGATGGTGAATATCGGATCCTTCTATACTAAGACTCTTAGAGATAATTGGACAGTAGTAACAGCAGATGGGTCTTTAAGTGCTCATTATGAAAATACTGTAGTAATTCTTGAAACAGGAGTTGAGATCCTTACATTAAGTTAATAGAGGTGAAATAGTGGAAGGTGGAAATCTAATTAATAGAATAGTAATTGGTAAAGCAGGTAGAGATAGTGGAAAATATTTTTTAATTATTGGAGTTATCGATGATGAATATGTATTGATATGTAATGGCAAGAATAGGAGTATCGATAAACCTAAGAAGAAAAAGATAAAACACTTAAACTTTACAAATATCTATACTAAGGATATAGAACCATATACAAATGCTAAGATAGATGCATTTATAAAGTCTGTAGACATAGATAAGGAGGTTTGATTACCTTATGTCAAAGCAAGATGTTATCGAAATGCAAGGTGTTGTTGTTGAGGCATTACCTAATGCACATTTCGAAGTACAACTAGAAAGTGGGCAAATAATTTTAGCTCATATTTCAGGAAAATTAAGAATGAATTTTATAAGAATACTACCAGGTGATAAGGTTACTGTGGAGCTTTCACCATATGACCTTACTCGTGGAAGAATAACTTGGAGAGCCAAGTAGATTAAGGAGGGTTGACTATGAAAGTAAGACCATCAGTTAAACCTATATGCGAGAAGTGCAAAGTTATTAGAAGAAAAGGTAGAATAATGGTTATCTGCGAAAATCCTAAGCATAAACAAAAGCAAGGATAATTATTAATTGTGGTTATAGAGCTTTAGGCGCGGCTGAAAATTAAATTTACCTAAGGCTATATATATATATATAAATCAAATATAAAAAAACCTAGGAGGTGTAGAGATTACATGGCTAGAATTGCTGGTGTAGACATACCAAGAGAAAAAAGAGTTGAAATATCATTAACTTATATATACGGTATAGGGTTACCAACTTCTCAAAAGCTTTTAGCTGAAACAGGAATTAATCCTGATACAAGAGTTAAGGACTTAACAGAAGATCAAGTAAATGCATTAAGAAATGCTATAAAGAACCTTAATGTTGAAGGTGACTTAAGAAGAGACGTAGCTCTTAACATTAAGAGACTAGTTGAAATCGGATGCTACAGAGGTGTTAGACATAGAAAAGGTCTTCCAGTAAGAGGACAAAAAACTAAGACTAATGCAAGAACTAGAAAAGGTCCAAAGAAGACAGTAGCAGGTAAGAAAAAGTAATAGGTAAGGAGGGATAATTATGGCAGCTAAGAACGTTAAGAGAACTAGAAGAAAAAAGGAAAGAAAGAATGTTGAGCACGGAGCAGCTCATATCAAGTCTACTTTCAATAATTCAATAGTTACATTAACAGATGTAAATGGTAATGCATTATCATGGTCAAGTGCTGGAGCTCTTGGATTTAGAGGTTCAAGAAAGAGCACTCCATTTGCAGCTCAAATGGCAGCAGAAACAGCAGCTAAGTCAGCAATGGAACATGGATTAAAGAGTGTTGAAGTATATGTAAAGGGTCCAGGTTCAGGTAGAGAAGCAGCAATAAGAAGCTTACAAGCAGCAGGCTTAGAAGTTACTTTAATCAAAGATGTAACTCCAATTCCACACAATGGTTGTAGACCACCAAAGAGAAGAAGAGTTTAATTTTAAGCAATAGGAGGTGTACTTTAAATGGCAAGATATACAGGCGCAGTTTGTAGACTTTGCAGACGTGAAGGAATGAAATTATTCCTTAAAGGAGATAGATGTTATGGTGGCAAATGTGCATTCGAAAGAAGATCATATGCACCAGGACAACACGGACAAGGAAGAAAGAAAATTTCTGACTACGGTGTTCAATTAAGAGAAAAACAAAAAGCTAAGAGAATATACGGATTATTAGAAAATCAATTCAGAAGAACATACGACAGAGCTGAAAAGCTTAGAGGTATAACAGGTGAAAATTTATTAAAGTTACTAGAAATGAGATTAGACAATGTTGTATTTAGACTTGGATATGGTAATTCAAGAACTGAAGCTAGACAATTAGTTACTCATGGACATTTCTTAGTAAATGGTAAGAAAGTTGATATACCATCATACAGTGTTAAAGCTGGAGATGTTATAACTGTAAGAGAAAAGAGTAGAGCTTCTGAATTATTCAAGACTTTTGCTGAAAATCCAAAATCTTTACCAAAATGGTTAAGTGGAGACGTAGCTACATTTACTGGTAAAGTAGAAGCTATTCCAGCAAGAGAAGATATAGATGTACCTGTAAACGAAACATTAATCGTTGAGTTATACAGTAAGTAATAAATAGAGTAAAGTCAGTTGCCCTCAGATTAGGTTGCCAACTTTTAAAATAAGGAGGGTTATTTAATGTTAGAAATCGAAAAGCCAAAAATTGAATGCGTTGAAGCAAGCGAAAATGGTTCATATGGTAAGTTTGTGATAGAACCACTTGAAAGAGGATACGGTATAACATTAGGAAACTCCTTAAGAAGAATATTACTTTCTTCTTTACCAGGAGTCGCTGCAAACTCAATTAAGATAGATGGAGTTCTTCATGAATTCTCAACAGTTAAGGGTGTTAAAGAAGATGTTACTGAAATAGTCCTTAACATAAAAGGTGTATGCTTTAAAATGGATGGAGAAGGACCAAGAACACTGTATATTGATGCAGTAGGTCCTTGCGAAGTTAAAGCTGGCGATATTAAAGGAGATATTGATGTCGAAGTAATAAACAAAGATGTTCATATCGCAACTTTAGATGAAGACGGTAAGCTTAGAATGGAAATTGAAGTAAATAGAGGTAGAGGATATGTAACTCAAAACAGAAATAAGAGAGATGATATGCCTATCGGAACTATTGCTGTTGACTCTATTTATACTCCAATACAAAGAGTAAACTTCAAAGTTGAAAATACTAGAGTTGGTCAAATCACAGATTATGATAAATTAACTCTAGAAGTTTGGAGTAATGGAACAATTAGAACAGAAGAAGCAATCAGTCTTGCGGCTAAAATTTTAATAGAGCACTTCAAGCTATTTATGACATTAACTGATAATGCAGATAATGTAGAAATAATGGTTGAGAAGGAAGAAGATAAAAAAGAAAAGGTTCTTGAAATGACTATAGAAGAACTAGATCTTTCAGTTAGAAGTTACAATTGCTTAAAGAGAGCTGGTATTAACACAGTTCAAGAATTAACTGAGAGAAGCATGGAAGACATGATGAAGGTTAGAAACCTTGGTAAAAAGTCTTTAGAAGAAGTAGAACAAAAATTAACGGCATTAGGATTAAATTTAAAGCCGGAAGACGAGTAAGGAGGGTACAGTAGATGGCAGGATATCGTAAATTAGGTCGTCCAACTGATCAAAGAAAAGCTATGTTAAGAAATCTTGTTACTAGCTTTTTAAAGCATGGTAAGATTGAAACAACTGTAACAAGAGCGAAAGAAACTCAAAGCTTAGCAGAAAAGATGATTACTCTTGCTAAAAGAGGAGATCTTCATGCTAGAAGACAAGTACTTGCTTTCGTTACTGAAGAAACAGTTGTAACAAAGTTATTTGATGAAATTGCTCCACAATATGCAGAAAGAAATGGTGGATACACTAGAATCTACAAAATGGGCCCAAGAAGAGGCGATGGAGCAGAAGTTGTTATATTAGAATTAGTATAATATACAGGGGATTAAGTTTATACCTTAGTCCCCATTTTGTTATATAGGGGTGTTTTTTTATGGAAGAATATATTATAAAGGGTGAAAATATAAGTTATAAATATTCTGAATCGGATCTTGTATTTGCTGTTAAAAACGTTAATTTAGAAGTTAAGAAGGGTGAATTTTTAGCTATATTAGGTAGAAATGGATCAGGCAAATCTACTATAGCTAAAAATTTTAATGGTCTATTTGTTCCTACAGAAGGAGTTATTTTAGTAGACAATATAGATACAAGAGATGAAGAAAAGATATGGGACATAAGACAAAATGTTGGGATGGTATTTCAAAATCCAGATAATCAAATTGTTGCTACAGTAGTTGAAGAAGATGTAGCTTTTGGACCAGAAAATTTAGGAGTACCTTCTGAAGAAATTAGAAATAGGGTAGATTCAGCTCTAAATAAAGTTAAAATGTTTGAATTTAAAAGAAATGCACCTCATTTATTATCAGGTGGCCAAAAACAACGGGTAGCCATAGCGGGAATTTTAGCTATGGAACCTAAGTGTATAATTTTTGATGAGGCTACTTCGATGCTTGATCCAAGTGGTAGAAAAGAAATAATGGATATAATGAAAAAATTAAATAAAGATTTAGGTATAACTATTATTACAATAACTCATTATATGAATGAAGCTGCTGAAGCTGATAGAATTATTGTTATGGATAAAGGTGAAATAAGATTACAAGGTACCCCAAGAGAAATATTTCAAAATGTAGAAGAGATTAAAAAGATAGGATTAGAGGTTCCGCAGATGACAGAGCTTGCTTTCGAGTTAAAGAAAGAAGGTATAAGTATTAATAAAGATATTTTAAGTATAGATGAGATGGTGAGAGAGTTATGTCAATTAAGATAGAAAATTTGAACCATGTATATATGCCTAATTCACCTTTTGAAAAAATTGCATTGAAAGACATAAATTTAGAAATAAATAGTGGTGAATTTGTAGCTTTAATTGGACATACTGGTTCAGGAAAATCAACACTTATACAACATATTAATGGATTATTAAAACCTACCAGCGGTTCTATATATATAGATAATAAAGATTTGGGAAGTAAGGATGTTAGTTTATCAGATATAAGAAAGAAGGTAGGGCTAGTATTTCAATATCCAGAGTATCAACTTTTTGAAGAGACTGTAGAAAAAGATATTGCATATGGACCTAAAAATATTGGTATTAATAAAGATGAGGAAATAAATAAGTTAGTAAAGAAAGCTATGGAGATTGTAGGACTTGATTATGAAGGGTATAGAAATAAATCACCTTTCGAGTTAAGTGGAGGAGAGAAGAGACGAGTTGCTATAGCGGGGATAGTGGCTATGAATCCCAATATATTAATTTTAGATGAACCTACTGCAGGATTAGATCCCATAGGTAGAGATGAAATATTGAATAGAATTAAAGAGTTACATGATAAAGATAAGATTACAATAATTATTGTATCTCATTCTATGGAAGATGTAGCTAGATTTGCAGAAAGAATTATTGTTATGAATGAAGGGGCTATAGAACTTGATGGAAGTTGCAGTGAAGTGTTTAGACATGTAGATTTATTAGAAAAGTTAGGATTGGCAGTACCAGAAGTAAAATATCTTCAAATAAAACTTAAGGAAGCTGGATTTGATATTAGTGATGATATATACACTATAGAAGAAGCAAAGAAAGAAATATTAAGAGTATTAGGGGAGAAAAATAATGCTTAAAGATATAACTATAGGACAATATATACCTGGAGAATCTATTATTCATAAATTAGATCCAAGGACTAAACTCATAATTGCATTTATCTATATAATTAACTTATTTATTGCGAATAACTTTATTTCATATGGTATCATAGCCATTTTTACTATAGGAATTATATATATATCTGATATAAAGATTTCTTATATATATAAAGGGGTAAAACCTGTATTTTTCTTAGTATTAATTACAGCATTATTGAACATATTTTTAGTAAGAGGAGACATATTGCTTTTTAAATGGTGGATTTTTACTATATATAAAGAAGGACTAATAACAGCTGCATTTATGATAATTAGGATAATATTATTAGTTGTGGGAACATCACTTTTAACTCTTACCACATCTCCTATAGAGCTTACTGATGGATTAGAGATTTTATTTAATCCAAGGAAGAAAGAGAATTCTATGGCACATGATATTGCAATGATGATGACAATAGCGTTAAGATTTATACCTACATTAATAGATGAAACTGAAAAAATAAAAAAAGCTCAGATGGCAAGAGGTGCAGATTTAGAATCTGGAGGTATAATACAAAGAGCAAAAGCAATGATACCTATTTTAGTACCACTATTTATATCTTCTTTTAGAAGGGCTGATGAACTTGCTATGGCGATGGAGTCACGTTGTTATAGAGGTGGTAAAGGTAGAACTAGAATGAAAAAGTTACAATTTCAAAAAAAAGATTTCATTGCTTTTGTTGTAATGAGCATCATTGTCACTATAACATTTATAAGTAAATTTTACATAGGTGGGATTTAAAATTTGAAAAATATAAAACTTATTATAGAATATGATGGTACAAATTATTATGGGTGGCAGAAGCAACCAGATGGAAATACAGTTCAACAGAAAATTGAGAAAGCTATAAGTGAAGTTACAGGTGAAACAATTGATTTAATAGGATGTAGTAGGACAGATTCAGGGGTTCATGCTACAGGATATGTGGCGAATTTTTATACTAATAGTACAATACCTGGAGAGAAATTTTATATAGTCATTAATCAAAAGTTACCTAAAGATATTGTTGTTATAAAATCAGAAGAGGTGGATAAGGAATTTCATGCTAGGTTTTCTTCTACAGGAAAGATGTATTGTTATTCTATTTTAAATCAACCAATTAGGAGTCCATTAAATAGTAGATATTATCATCATATTTATAAGCCATTAAATATAGATTTGATGATTGAAGGATCTAAATATATGATAGGCGAAAAAGATTTTAAAGCTTTTCAGAACAATGGAAGTGAAGTTAATTCTACAGTAAGAACTATTAATGATATTAAGATAGTAAAAGATGAAAATTATATTAAAATTTATGTTACTGGTGACGGATTTTTATATAATATGGTAAGAATAATAGCAGGTACACTTATTGATGTTGGAGTAGGATATAAGAAACCAGAGCAAGTTTTGGATATAATAGAAAGTAAAGATAGAAGTAAGGCTGGGAAAACAGCTCCAGCTTTGGGATTAAAATTAGTAAAAGTATTTTATTAGAAGATATGACACACCGATAAATATAATTTTATATATTGAATATAGCCGTAAACCTTGATAAATAATAAATTTAATAAATTTGTTGACACACCAGGGTCAATGTATTATAATGAATATTGTTTGTTAGGCCGAGAAGTTCCGGACGGTTATGGAACTTTAAATAAAAGCATGAAGAACGAGTTAAGAAATAATTAAAAAGCAAAGATTTAGGAGGGTACAAAATGAAATCATACTTAGCAAAGAATGATGAAGTTAAGAGAAATTGGTATGTAATTGACGTTGCTGGTAAACCACTAGGTAGAGCAGCAAGCCAAGTTGCTACTATATTAAGAGGTAAGAATAAGCCAGAATTTACTCCAAACGTTGATTGTGGTGATTTCGTTATCATATTAAATGCAGATAAAGTTGTTTTAACTGGTAAGAAATTAGATCAAAAGATGTTAAGACATCACTCTTTATATCCAGGCGGATTAAAAGAAATGCCATATAGAGATGCATTAGCAAAGAAACCAGAATTTGTTTTCCAAGAAGCTGTTAGAAGAATGTTACCAAAGGGAATCTTAGGAAGACAAATGGCTAAAAAATTAAAAGTATATGCTGGTTCTGAACATAATCATGCAGCTCAAAATCCACAAGTATTAGAATTAAAATATTAATATAGAGGTCGAGAGGAGGAAATAAAATGGCAAAAGTTCAATACATGGCTACAGGAAGAAGAAAGAAATCAGTAGCAAGAGTTATACTTGTTCCAGGTGAAGGAAAAGTTACAATAAATAAGAGAGATATCGAAAACTATTTCGGATTAGAAACTTTAAGATATATAGTTAATCAACCATTAAATTTAACTGAAACTAAAGATAAATTTGATGTTATAGTTAATGTATATGGTGGTGGTTTCACAGGTCAAGCTGGAGCTATCAGACACGGTATCACAAGAGCATTAATTAAATCAGATGAGACTTTAAAACCAGAATTAAAGAAAGCTGGATTCGTAACAAGAGATCCTAGAATGAAGGAAAGAAAGAAATACGGATTAAAGAAAGCAAGAAGAGCTCCACAATTCTCAAAGAGATAGTTTCTACAAATTTACAGAGAGGGTATCCTCTCTGTTTTTTTTAAGAATATCATATAAAATACGTCATAAAATAGTATAAGTTTGTGTATTATTAATAAGGTAGGATAAAAACCGGGAGGAAAGATTTTATGGATAATCTTTTTTTAGTTATTAATCTTTTAGGGGGCCTAGGATTATTTCTTTATGGAATGAAAATAATGGGCGATGCGCTTCAAAATGTTGCGGGAAATAAGCTAAAAGGTTTATTTGAAAAGATAACTAGCAATCCAGTAAAAGGTATAATTACTGGAACCATTATTTCAGCAGTAATTCAAAGTAGTTCTGCGACAACAGTTATGGTAGTTGGATTTGTTAATGCAGGTTTAATGAATCTTTATCAAGCAGCTGGAGTTATATTTGGAGCTAACATAGGAACAACTATTACTGGACAATTAGTAGCATTAAAATTAACTAAGTGGGCACCATTATTTATTGCTATTGGGGCAGTTATTTTCTTATTTAATAAAAAGCAAAGACAAAAAGAGATTGGAACAGCTATATTAGGATTTGGTATTCTATTTTTAGGAATGAATACTATGTCATCAGCTATGGTTCCATTGAAAGATACACCATTATTTTTAAATCTTATAGAAGCGGTTGGAGGAAATCCATTACTAGGTGTTGCAGTGGGGGTATTAATGACTGTTATGTTACAAAGTTCATCTGCAACAATAGGTGTGTTAGTAGTTCTTGCATCAGATAATTCTATTGGAATAGATGTTTTATTACCTATTTTATTAGGTGATAATATAGGTACTTGTGCTACTGCATTGATATCTAGTATAGGAACAAATAAAACTGCAAGAAAAGCAGCATTAGTTCATTTAACTTTTAATATAATAGGAACAACATTATTTATATTCTTATTAAAACCATTTGGAACTATAGTACAATATATTACTCCAAATAATGTAGGTAGACAAATAGCAAACGCACATACATTATTTAATGTAACGAATGTATTAATTCAAGCACCATTTATTAAGTATCTTGTTGCTTTTGTAAATAAGATTATTCCAGGTGATGAAGAAAGAGAAAAAATGGGATTAAAATATTTAGATGAAAGAATTTTAGAAACTCCATCAATTGCTGTTAATCAGACTGTTAAAGAAATTAATAGAATGTCAGTTAAAGCAAAAGATAATTTTGAAAAAGCAATGATGGCATTTCAGAATAATGATTTATCATTATTAGAAAAAATTGATGAAAATGAATCATTAATAGATTTATTAGAAGAAGAAATAACAACATATTTAGTCCAATTATCTAAAACAGATATAGATGAAAGAAATCATGATATAATAACAAGTTTATTTCATGTGATTAAGGATATTGAGAGAATTGGAGATCATGCTACTAATATAGCTGAAATGGCCAAGGATAAGATAGTGAAAAAAATACATATATCAGATACTGCTACTAAGCAGATTGATGATATGTATAAATATACTTATGATGCCTTAAATTCAGCTATAGAGGCCTTTAGAATAAATGATGATAAGAAAGCTAAATTAGTATTTACCTTTGAAAATAGAATTGATAAATTAGAAGAAGAGTATAGAAAAGATCATATTAAGAGACTTAATGCAGGTATGTGTAATGCACAAAGTTCAGCAATTTTCTTAGATTTATTAAATAATTTAGAGAGAATTGGAGATCATTCTACTAATATTGCACAATCAGTTATAAATGAATAGTATATAAATTATATAAAATTCCCACAATAGATTAAGAAGATTTATTGTGGGAGTTGATTTTTTTGAAAAAAATTATTTGTATTTTAATTAGTATATTTATATTGACTAGCAATATGATTTATGGAGAAGAAATTCATGATGATACTGTGGCTAATAAAGTAATTTTGATTGATCCAGGTCATGGAGGGCAAGATGGTGGAGCTGTTGGAAAAGATAAAACTTTAGAAAAGGATTTAAACTTAAAGATATCGCTTAAGGTTAGAGATCTTTTAAAAGATAGTGGATATACAGTATATATGACGAGGGAAGATGATAGAGATCTGCATACTAAAGAAGGAACAGTAAAGGGAGAAAAGATACAAGATTTAAAAACAAGATGTGATATGAAAGATAAAACAGGATGTGAGTTATTTATATCTATCCATATGAATAATTTCACAGATTCAAAACCTACAGGTCCTCATGTATACTATGCTAATAATGAAAAATCTAAATTTATAGCAGATATAATAATAAATAATTTAGTTAAAGATTTAGAATATCCTAAGGAAAGGGAATCTAAACCGGCTAAAAACGCATATAAGATTTTAAGAAGTCCTAAGAATGGCGAAGTTATAGTTGAATGTGGTTTTATGTCCAACCCGGGAGATTTATCGAAATTAAAAAATGATGAATATCAAGATAAAATAGCAAATTCAATAAAAAAATCTGTAGATGAATATTATAATAGATATTGCCCAGGAAATATATCAACTATTGCAGAATAAATGATTTTTAATAGATAATAAAAGGTAGCTATGCAATATTAATTACAAAGCTACCTTTCATTTTAGTTTTCATATTCAATTCCGTATTTTTTGCACTTTAATGATATAGTTCTGTGAGTTAACCCTAATGCTTTACCGGCCTTATTGAAAGATTTATATTTTTTCATTGCTGCAGTAATTATTTCTTTTTCATACTCTTCCATAGTAGCAATATTACCATTAGGAAGATTTATGAGAGATGTATTAGAAGAATCAATATTTGATATATACATAGGTAGATCTTTTGGTAGTATAAATTCACTGTCAGATAGAATTATAGAGCGTTCTATTACATTTTCAAGTTCTCTTATATTACCGGGCCAATTATAGCTATATAGATGTTGAAAACAGTTAGGATCAATAGACTTTACTGGAACATCTATTTGTGCACATATTTTTTCAATAAAGTGATCTACTAGTAAGTGTATATCGTCTTGACGTTCTCTCAATGGTGGCAGTAGTAACGAAATTACATTAAGTCTATAATATAAATCTTTTCTGAATTCACCAGTAGAGATCATAGTTTCTAAGTCTCTATTTGTAGCAGCTATTATTCTTACATCGATTTTATGAGGAGTAAGGCTGCCTACGCTTTCAAATTCTTTTTCTTGTAATACTCTAAGGAGTTTAGCTTGCATATTTTTAGACATATCACCAATTTCGTCAAGAAAAACAGTACCGCCATCTGCAATAGTAAATTTGCCAAGGAGGGCATTGTTATTACCATTTGTATTTTTTTCTACACCAAATAATTCAGTTTCAAGTAAAGGTTCTGGTATAGAAGCACAATTAACTCTTATAAATGGTTTATCTTTTCTGTCGGAATTATTATGAATGGCTTTAGCAAGTAATTCCTTACCAGTTCCACTTTCGCCAATAATTAAAACAGAAGATGAAGAATAAGAAGCTTTTTCAGCAATAACTAAAACATCTTTGATACCTTTTGAATTTCCAATAATATTTTTAAATGAGCTAGATGATGAGTGAAATCTTCTAAGTTCATTTTTATAGTAATTAGCTTTTTCTTCTGTTTCGGATACTAGTTTTAATATATCTTTTACTATAGAAGTAGGTTTCGAGATAGATATAACTCCTTTAAATGTTCCTTCTATAAATATAGGAGTAACATTACATATAAGAGAAATATTATTTTTTTTATATAAGACATTTTCTTTTTTCTTTTTAGAATTAAAAACTTCCATTCTTAATCCATTGGGAGCTACATCCATCAAATCCATTCCTACAAGTTTTTTTGATTCTTTACCAAGAATATCTTCGTAAGCTGGATTTATATAATTAATTTTTCTATCTTCATCTACAAAGCATATACAGTCATGAGTATTTTCTAATATTTTATTAAGTTTTTCATTTACTTCTTTAAGACATACTATTGTAGAAATATCTTGAAATATACATATGGCACCGATAACTTTATTATCACTTATCAGAGGAGTAGTATTTACAAGAAAAATTTTTGTATCTATATGAATAATATCCCCTAAAATTTCTTTACCACTTTTAATTACTTTAGTAATTTTTGATGTTGGCATTATTTCACCAATCTTTTTTCCTAATATATCTACTTTGTTTTTGTTTAATAGTTTACAACCATGGCCATTCATCGATGTAATATTATTATTAAAGTCTACAGAGACTATACCAAGTGGTAAAGAGTCTAAAGTTTTATTTGCTGCTAGAGATGATTGATCTAATAATTTATCTACATTACTAACAGGTTCTTCTTTATTGATAGATGAAATAAATTCAATAAATTCATCTATGACAATTTCAGCTAATAAATCATCATCTTTTGTTGAGATTTCAATAAAATCTCCTTCAGAGATTTTTAAAGATATAAGAGCTAACATAGATATTTCCATAGCTTCACATTTATCGGGAATACGTATAAAAATAGCTCGTTTATATTTTTCTTTAATTTCATTACTTTTATTTACTATGAGAGCAGCAATTCTAGTATGAAGGCCACCGCTATTCTTAATTTCAATAATTTTTTTCATGTTATCACCTGCTAATTTTTATCAAGAGTATAAATTTGGTTGATAAAAAATATCAACCGATTTTTATTGACGAAATCGCATATTATTAGTTGTTATATAATATACTATAATTATGATATATATTACTTTAATATACTTGATAAAAATTATCAACTTTAATGAGAAAAAAAATAAAAATATTAAATAAATGTTAATTTATTGTAAAAATAAGGATTTAAGTTACAAAATTTATATATGGCGAGAATTAAATCTGTGTGCTATAATGTGCTTACATTTTAAAAGAGAATAGATAAAACGTAGGAGGATATACGATGAAAAAAGGTATAGGCGCTTCAAAAGGATATGCAATAGGATATGCATTCATAAAGAAAGACGAAGAAGTTAAAATAGAAGAAAGAATTATTGAAAATATAGATGAAGAATTAGCAAGATTAAAAGCTGCTACAGATGCAACAAGAGCTCAATTAGAAAAAATAAAAGATAAAGCAGAAAAAGAAATGGGAGCAGAAAAAGCTGCTGTTTTTGAAAGTCATATGATGTTACTTGATGATCCAGAGTTTACTGGAGCAATAGAAATGAATGTTTCTAACAATAAAGTAAATGCTGAAAAAGCTTTAAATGATGTATTAGATATGTACATTGCTATATTTGGTAGCATGGAAGATGAATACATGAAAGAAAGAATTGCAGACGTTAAAGACGTTGGTGCTAGAATATTAAAGAATTTAGCAGGAGTAGATACAGAAGGATTAGCTTCAGTTGGTGAAAATACTATAGTAATTGCTCACGACTTAACTCCATCTGATACTGCTCAATTAGATAGAAATAAAGTTGTTGCTTTCTTAACTAACATTGGAGGAAGAACTTCTCACTCTGCTATTATGGCTAGAACATTAGAAATTCCAGCTGTAGTTGGTTTAGGAACTATAACTGAAGATGTTAAAAACGGCGACTTATTAATAGTTGATGGTAACACTGGTGACGTAATCATTAATCCAGATGAGACTGTTGTTAAAGAATATGAAGCTAAGAAAGAAGCTTTCTTAAAAGAAAAAGAAGAATTAAAGAAACTTATAGATGTTAAAGTTAAAACTAAGAGCGGAAAGAGAATAGAAGTTTGCGGTAATATCGGAAAGCCAGAAGATGTAGATGCAGTTATGGCTAACGGTGCAGATGGAGTAGGTCTGTTCAGAACTGAGTTCTTATACATGGATAGAGATGATATGCCAAGTGAAGAAGAACAATATGAAGCATACAAATATGTTGCTGAAAAAGTTGGAGAAAAGCTAGGTATTGTTAGAACTCTAGATATCGGTGGAGATAAGAAATTATCATACTTACCATTACCAGAAGAAGAAAATCCGTTCTTAGGATACAGAGCTATAAGATTATGTTTAGATAGAAAAGACATATTCAAAGTTCAATTAAGAGCTATACTTAGAGGATCAGCTCACGGAAACTTAGCTATAATGTTCCCTATGATTTCTTCTTTAGAAGAGTTCTTCCAAGCTAAAGAAGTTTTAGCTGAATGTATGGCTGAATTAAAAGCTGAAGGAAAAGCTTACAATGAAAACATTAAGACTGGTATCATGGTAGAGATTCCAGCAGCAGCTGTTATGGCAGATGAATTTGCTAAGCATGTTGATTTCTTCTCAATTGGAACTAATGACTTAATTCAATATACACTAGCTGCAGATAGAATGAATGAAAAGATTTCATATCTTTATAATCCAATGCATCCAGCAGTATTAAGATTAATAAAGATGACAATTGATGCTGCACATAAAGAAGGTAAGTTCTGTGGTATGTGTGGAGAAATGGCTGGAGATGAAAGAGCTACAGCTAAATTAGTAGAAATGGGATTAGATGAGTTCTCAATGAGTGCTTCTTCAATTCTAGGTGCTAAGAAAATTATAATGGATTGTGAATAATATAATATTTGACTTGGAACTTTTAAAAGGTTCCAAGTTTTTTTATTTTAAAAAAATAAATATTTTTTAGAATAAATTTTTATTGTATTATAATATTATCTTTCTAACATAAAGAAATTGTAAAATGTTTTACATGTATATTTATATAACTACAAATTTTAATGTAAAAAATCAATATAGAAAATGAAAAAAATTATTAAATTAATATTTTTCAAAAAAAGATCAAATTGTTCTACAAATTATATTAAAAAAACTAAATTTACATAGTATTTTACATGATATATAATGTAATTATACGACAGAGAAAGGATGTTTATTATGGAAATATTAAAAATTAGAAAATTAAGTGAGGATGCAATAATACCTTTTTATGCACATCCGGGAGATGCAGGTTTAGATCTTTTTTCTGTGGAAGAAATAACTATTGAACCAGGAAAGAGAAAGTTAGTGGCAACAGGAATTAGTATAGAATTACCTAAAAATACAGAGGCTCAAGTAAGACCAAGAAGTGGTCTTGCATTAAAATATGGTGTTACAGTACTTAATAGTCCTGGTACTATAGATGAAGGATATAGGGGAGAAATAAAAGTGATTTTAATAAATCACGGGGAAGAGGCATTTAAGATAAATAAGGGAGATAAAATAGCTCAAATGGTTATAATGCCTGTTCTTACTGTAGATGTAAAAGAAGTGGATATGTTGAATGATAGTGAAAGAGGGGAAGGCGGATTTGGCTCAACAGGTAGGAAATAATATACAGAAAGCTAAAAAATTCTATTTAAAAGCAAAAAAGTTTTATGATTCTGGAGAGTTAGATAAATCTATAGAATACTGTAATTATTCTATAGGAGAAAATATAAAGAATCCATCAGCACTAAATCTAAAGGGATTAATTCTTTATTTAAAAGGGGATATAAATGCTTCAAAAAAAATATGGGAATTAAATTTAAGAATAAACAAGGATAATGTATCTAGTATATATTTGAATAATCTAAGAGATGATGAATATGTAATGAAAAAGTTTATTAAAGCTCAGAAGTTATATCAATCTTCAAGAGTAGAAGAAGCTGTTGTAAGATTTAAAGAGATCGAAGATGAATCATTTAATTCCATAAATACTTTTAATAAATTAGCACAATGTTACTGTGATCTAGGAGATAAGGAACAGGCGCAAAAATATGTTAATAAAGTTTTAAGTATGGATAAAAGAAATACTGAAGCAAAAAAGATTTCAAAAACATTATACCCAATAAAAGAAGCTAGAAAATATATTGTACCAATAATTTGTATATTATTATTGGTGGTCGGTATAAATAAGTTATGGGAAAATGACAAAGTAAATGAGGAAAATACATATAATAAAGTCGTAGCTTTAGAAGGAAATAGAGAACAAGAAGATAAAGTTGACAATCCTACGGCAACTATTGCGGGAGGTTCTACTAATGAGGTAGTAGAAGAAACAAATACAGAATTAGGTATACCAGTAGTTGAAATAAAACAAGCGATAGATTCACTAGATGTATATAAGTTAAATGAGTTATATATAGCTAATAAAGAAAAAGGAAAAAATTTGACAGAAAAAAATCTACTTATAGAATGTGAGAATATATTGAAAAGACAAGGTGTTCAACAATTTTATGAACAGGGCTATAAATATATAGGAGAAAATAAACCAGAAGAAGCATTAAAGTATTTAAATATTGCTCATATATATAGTGGGGAAAATTATCTAAATGAGCATATAGAATATTTTATTGGTATAGCTTATAGGTCTATGGGGGATTCCGATAATTTTATAAAGAGCTTTGAGGAATATGCTAACAAATACCCAAATGGAAATTATATTACCACTGTTTTATATGATTTAGCTACATTTTATTTGGAAATAGATTCGGAAAAATCTAAGCATTATGCAGAAATTTTATATTATGATTATAGTGATTCTGATATGAATAACTCTATAATAAAAGAAATCGTACAAAAATAAAAAAGTTCCTATTTTAGGAACTTTTTTATTTTTGTATATTTAGATATATATAAAAATATTGCCTAAGCCTAGAGTATATCTAAATAGAAAAGAAAACGTGATTACCTATACTGGTTGCATTTTTCTTAATTATATTTTCCATCCAAGAACAAGTGGAAATGCTTGGGTTGTAAAAGAATAGTGCATTACCAGTGGGATCGTTGCCTTTTAATGCATCATAGACTGCATCATAGCAAGCCTCATTAGGTGTAACGCTTATTGTACCATTAGATACACAAGAGAATGCATTTTCTTGTGTAATAACATCTTTTACACTTGGTGGATATTTTCCACTTTTAACTCTATTTAAAATTACAGAAGCAACAGCAACTTTACCTTCATAAGGTTCACCACGGCTTTCTCCATAAACTACTCTAGCCATCAATTCTATGTCACTTTTATCTATGTAGATTGAATTACCGTCGTTATTAAATACTGAAACAGAGTCTGATTCAGTATCGAGAGGTTCAGCTTTGACTATATTGCCTTTAGATGCAAAAGTATTGAGGACTAATATACAAATTACAAAAATTTTAGTCCACAGAATAAGTTTTTTCATAAATTTCCTCCTTTATTATATAAGAAAACATAAAGAAATTTTTTTACAACTTAGGCTAACTTTATTCTAACCATAATTATATTTATTATTCATTTATTTTTATAGGTAAAAATTTATGTTAGTATTAGTAATAAGATAGTAGTAAGTGTATAATTAAATATTATAAAAAAGAAGGTGATGAAGTGGATTTTTTAAAAATGGTTATAAGAATTATAACTGATATAAATTTAATAGATATAATAGATATATTAGTAGTTTCATATATATTCTATAAAATTTATACATTGATAAATCAAACTAGAGCAATACAGTTATTAAAAGGATTAGCGTTAGTATTTGTCTTAATACCTATTAGTAGCTTTCTAAATTTAACTTTGTTAAATTGGATATTAAACAAGACAATAACTATTGGTGTTTTGTCAATTGTTATAATTTTTCAACCTGAAATAAGAAGTGCTTTAGAACGTCTAGGAAGAGGAAAATTATTAGATAAAGGATTTTTTTACGATGATGGTGTAAATAAAGAAGTTATGTCAGAATTATTAAAAGCCGTTGAAAATATGTCTAATAGTAAAACAGGTGCGTTAATAGTTTTAGAAAGAAATACTGGATTAAAAGATATTACTGAAACTGGAGTTAAAATAAATGCCGATGTAAAGAGTGCTTTATTAGAAACTATATTTTTTGAAAATACTGCTCTTCATGATGGAGCAGTTATAATAAAAGAGAATAAAATAGATTCGGCAGGATGCTTTTTACCTTTAAGTAAAATAGATATTATAAGTAAATCCATTGGAACACGACATAGGGCAGCTATTGGTATTAGTGAAGTATCGGATGCTATTGCTATAGTAGTATCTGAGGAGACTGGAATAATATCATTAACTTTTAATGGAAAGTTAACTAGAGGTTATTCAATAGAATCTTTGGAAAAAAGTTTGATTAAATTTATGGATAAAAGTAAAAAGGTAAGAAAAGATGAAATCAGAAGGAAGGTGGGAAAATGGATAGGGATAAAAGAAAAGAAGGATTAATAAAGTTAGGATGTATATTAGTTTCATTTTTTTTATGGATAATGGTATCTAGTTCTAATGATCCTATAAAAACTACAGCAGTTAAAAATGTTAAAGTTAAAGTAGTAGAAGGAGATGCACTTAAGAATGCATCTTTAGTAATGTTATCAAATAATGAGTTTTATGTTGATGTAACAATAAGGGGAGCATCTACAGATGTATATTCTGTAAAAGCTAGTGATTTTAGTCTACAGGTAGATTTAAATAAAAATTCTTTAAAAGCGGGAAATAATAGATTACCTATAGAGATTAAAAAGAAACCGGAAAATGTAGCCATACAGAAACAAGATAATCTTTATATAGATTTAAATTTAGATTCTATAATTACGAAGAAATTCTCTGTAGTCTTAAATATTGAAGGGACGGGAAATAAAGAAGGTAAGATATTAAATGAACCATACTTTGATGTATCAGAAGTTACTGTTAAAGGGCCATCGACAATAGTAAATACTATTAATAAAGTAGAGGCAGTTGGTAAATATAAAGATATAACTGAAGGAGGTAAAAATACATTAAATATTATTGCTTTAGATAAGAATAATAATGAAGTTAAGGGTATAGATATGGATCCTAAACAAGGAAATGTGACATTAACTTATAGTAAGATAAAGAGCGTTCCTATTAAAATTAATACATTGAATAATCCACAGGATAATATTAGGATAGATAACATATCTACAAATGTAAATGAAGTGTCTATTTCTGGCGATGAGGATGTATTGAATTCTATATATAGTATAAATACGGAAAATATAGATTTATCCAATATAAAGAAAGATACTACAGTTCAAGCGAAGTTAAATATACCTAATGGTGTATTTTTAGTAAGTAACAATAATAAAATTTCAGTAGATGTAGATGTAACAGTAATGATAGAAAAAGAGGTAAAAGCTACGGTTACAGCTATAAATACTAGTGAAGAATTTGAATATCAATATGAGCCAAAGGAAGTTACTGTAAAACTTTATGGAGAAGAAAGTAAAATATCTTCTATAAATACATTGATAGCTAATGTTGATTTTCAAAATGCAAATGAAGATACAACAGAATTAGAGATGGTCATTGAACCAATTGACGGAGTAGAAATAACATATGTTGATACAAATAAGTGTAAAGTAACTATAAAGAAAAAGGAAAGTGGAGGACAATAATGTCAATCGTAGTAAATAATATAGTTTTAAATATTGAAGAATCCAAGGATATATTAAAGAGTAAAGTAGCAAAAAAGATAAGAGTGAAAGAAAAGGATATAAAGTCATTAAAAATTTTAAGAGAATCTTTAGATGCAAGAAAGAAATCCAGTCTTAAATTCATTTATGCTATAGAAGTTTATTGTGCAAATGAAGAAAAGATAGTAGCTAGAATAAAAAGTAACGATGTTAAGTTAATCAATGATAATAATAAAGAAGAATTTAAGTATGGTGATAAAATCTTAAATTCTAGACCTGTTGTTATTGGTATGGGGCCAGCAGGATTATTTGCAGCATTAACTTTAGCGAGTAATGGATATAATCCTATAGTGATAGAACGTGGAGAGGATGTAGACAGTAGAACGAAAGCTGTAAATAATTTTTGGATTAATAGAAAATTAGATACTAACTCTAATGTTCAATTCGGAGAGGGAGGAGCAGGAGCTTTTTCAGATGGAAAGCTTACTACGAGAATTAAGGATACAAGAATAGATTATATTTTGAATGAGTTTGTGAAATCTGGAGCTCCCAAAGAGATTTTATATTTGGCAAAGCCGCATATTGGAACAGATATATTAAAAGATGTAGTAAAAAATATTAGAAATAAGATAATAGAATTAGGTGGAGAAGTTAGATTTAATTCTAAGTTAGAAGATATAAGTATAGTGAATGGTAAAATAAAGTCTATTATAGTAAATGGTGACGAAATTAAATGTGATAATTTAATTCTTGCTATAGGGCATTCAGCAAGGGATACTTATGAAATGCTATTTAATAAAGGTGTACAAATGAATACGAAACCTTTTGCTATAGGGGTTAGAGTTGAGCATCCTCAATCAATGATAAATGAGAGTCAATATGGAGAAATCTATGCAAATCATCCAAGACTTAAAGCAGCAGAGTATAAGTTAACATATAAGACTAAAGATAATAGAGGTGTTTATTCATTTTGTATGTGTCCGGGAGGAGTAGTGGTGGCAGCTTCCTCTGAAGAAGAACGATTAGTTGTAAATGGAATGAGTTATCATGCTAGAGATAAGGAAAATGCGAATTCTGCTGTAGTAGTTACAGTTAGTGAAAAAGACTTTGGAAGTCACCCATTAGATGGAATGAAATTTCAAAGACATTATGAATCACTAGCATTCAAACTTGGAGGCGGTAATTATGATGCACCTATTCAAACTATAGGAGATTTTATTGATGATAGAGTTAGCGAAAAGTTAGGTGAAGTGCATCCATCTATAACAACTGGATTTAAGTTTAAACCATTAAAAGATGCATTGCCTAATTACGTTGTTGGATCTATTAAAGAGGCTATGACTGATTTTGATAAAAAAATAAGAGGATATGGAAGAAAAGATGCCATATTTACAGGAATAGAAACTAGAACATCTGCACCACTTAGAATAGAAAGAAATGAATTGTTGCAAAGTAAAAATGTACAAGGAATATATCCTTGTGGAGAAGGAGCTGGATATGCTGGAGGAATTATGTCTGCAGCGGTAGATGGAATAAAGTGTGCGGAATCTATTATGAAAGAATATAAGGCTAGATAGTGTACTGTTTTAGAGGAAATTTCTGTGGAGTTTCTTCGATAATTGTGCATTGTAAATTATATAAGTTAAGATTAAATATTTAAAGTAAGAGGATATTTCACAAAAGTTATCTAATTATTGTGGAATATCCTCTTTATTCTTTATCGAGTTCACACTTGTATCTTGAATTAATGAAAAATTTTTCAAGGAAATTTTCTGAAAATTCAAGTTCTTAATAATTATTTTGATACAATATATGTATAGTATGTTAAAAAAGTAACGAATAAATTTTAAAGGGGTTTGGATTGTATGATTAACAGTTTTGATGAAATAATTGCAAAGGTTAAGAGTAAAAGTTTAAGAAAGCTTTCTGTAGCAGTAGCACAAGATGAGCCAGTATTACAAGCTGTAAAAGAAGCAAAGGAAAATGGGATAGCTGATGCAATATTAGTAGGGGATAAAGATGAAATAGAAAAGGTAGCAAATACTATAAATATGGATTTAAGTGGATTTGAGGTTGTGGATATTAAAGATATTCATGAAGCTACATTAAAAGCTGTAGAAATAGTTTCATCAGGTAAAGCTGATATGCTTATGAAAGGATTAGTTGATACTAAAACATTCTTAAAGTGTGTGTTAAATAAAGAAGTTGGTCTTAGAACAGGAAATCTTATGTCACATGTAGCTATATTTGAAACAGAAAAATTTGATAGACTATTATTTTTAACAGATGTTGCATTTAATGTATTTCCTACATTAGAAGATAAAGTTAAGATAATAAATAATGCAGCTAAGGTTGCTCATGCTATTGGAATTGAGGAACCAAAGGTTGCAGCGGTGTGTGCTGTAGAGGTTGTAAATAAAAATATGCCTAATACAATAGAAGCTAATGCATTAGCTGAAATGTATAAAGAAGGAAAGTTTGAAGGATGTATAGTAGATGGACCATTTGCATTAGATAATGCTATATCCGAAGAAGCAGCACATCATAAAGGCGTAACAGGACCAGTAGCAGGAAAAGCAGATATATTACTTTTACCTAATATAGAAGCTGGTAATATAATGTATAAAACATTAACATATACTACAGACAGTAAAAATGGATGTATTTTAGTTGGAACATCTGCACCAGTAGTATTAACATCAAGAGCAGATAGTTCAGAAACAAAAATGTATTCTATTGCGTTAGCATCATTAGTATCAAGTCATGGGAAAGAAAATTAATATAAAATAGGGGGATTAGTAAATGAGAAAGTTATTAATAATAAATCCGGGATCAACTTCAACTAAAATAGGAGTTTTTGAAGATGAGAAAGAAATATTAGATGAAACATTAAGACATTCATCAGAAGAAATTGGTAAATATGCTACTGTTGTTGATCAAAAGGATTTTAGAAAAGAAGTTATTCTTGATGTTTTAAAAACAAAGGGTATAGATATAAAAGGTTTTGATGCTATCGTTGGTAGAGGAGGACTTTTAAAACCTATAGAAGGTGGAACTTACGCAGTAAACGAAGAAATGTTAAATGATATAAAGAAGGCTGAAAGAGGAGAACATGCATCGAATTTAGGTGCTATGATAGCTGATGAAATAGCAAAAGAAATTGGGGCTAAGTCATTTATAGTTGATCCAGTTGTTGTAGATGAATTAAGTGATGTTGCAAGAATTTCTGGTGTACCTGAATTACCAAGAACGTCAATATTCCATGCTTTAAATCAAAAAGCTGTTGGTAAAAGATATGCAAAGGAAAGAAATAAATCATATGAAGATTGCAACATAATAGTTGTTCATATGGGTGGAGGAGTTTCAGTAGGAGCACATACTGGCGGAAAAATAGTTGATGTAAATAATGCGTTAGATGGAGATGGAGCATTTTCGCCAGAAAGAAGTGGAGGAGTACCAGCAGGTGCTTTGATTAAGATGTGTTTTTCAGGAAAATATACAGAGGCAGAAGTAAAGAAGAAAATAACAGGTCAAGGTGGACTTGTAGCATATCTTGATACAAATGATATGAGAGATGTGTTGAAGGCCTCTGCTGAAGGTGATGAGAAATCAAAATTAATATATGACGCATTTATATATCAAGTATCTAAAGATATTGGAGCGATGGCTACAGTATTAAAAGGAAAGGTTGAAGCTATCGTTTTAACAGGTGGAATAGCATATTCAGATGTAGTTGTTAATTCAATTAAAGAAAGAGTGTCCTTTATTGCACCACTAGTAGTTTATGGTGGCGAAGATGAGATGTTAGCTTTAGCTCAAGGTGCACTTAGAGTGTTAAATGGTGAAGAGCAAGCAAAAGAGTATAAATAATAATATATGAAAAGTTATGGAGATGCAGAAAGAGATTATTTGCATCTCTTTTATATAATTAAAATTATTTAAAAAAATATAACTTTTAAAATAGTAGCATGAAGAAAAAATATATAATATATCGAAATATTTACAAAAGTATCACTTTTATGTATAATTACAGTGCACGGATATCCAAAATTGTAATAATTTTCATGTAGAGAAGATAACTTGTAAAGAACTATTTTCAAATATGAAACATAGTGATATACTAGAGAATGGCAAGTAATAAGATTTTAAAGGAGATAATAATATGAGTAGGATGTTTGGGACAGATGGAGTAAGGGGAGTAGCTAATACAGAACTTACACCAGAATTAGCTTTTAAGCTTGGAAGAGCCGGAGCATACGTTTTAACAGAAGGAACTCATAAACCCAAAATTCTAGTAGGGATGGATACAAGAATTTCAGGACAAATGTTAGAATGTGCATTAGTTTCTGGAATACTATCAGTTGGTGCAGAAGCTGTATGCGTAGGAGTTGTGCCAACACCAGCAATTGCGTATTTAACAAGAAAATACAATGCAGATGCCGGAGTAATGATTTCAGCATCACATAATCCTGTTGAGTATAATGGAATTAAGTTTTTTGATAGTAAAGGATACAAACTAAAAGATGAAATAGAAGATAGAATTCAATATGTTATTGAAAATAATTTAGAAGAAGTTCCGTCGCCTGTTTCAGGAGATGTTGGAAGAAAGATAGAAGATGAGACTGCTATAGAACAGTATGTAAAATATATAAAAAATACAGTTAATATTACATTAGATGGACTAAAGGTGGCTTTAGACTGTGCTAATGGAGCTGCGTATAAAGCTGCAGTTAAAGCTTTTAGAGAATTAAAGGCAGAAGTATATGTTATAAATGATAATCCTGATGGTGTTAATATAAACAAGAAATGTGGATCTACACATATGGAAGAATTGATGGATTATGTAGTGAAAAAAGGTTGTGATTTAGGGTTAGCTTTTGATGGTGATGCTGATAGATGTTTAGCTGTAGATAATGAAGGCAATTTAGTGGATGGAGACAAGATTATGGCTGTATTTGCTAAATATCTTAAATCAAAAGGAAAATTAGTTGAAAATACTTTAGTAACTACTGTAATGAGTAATATGGGACTTTTCTTAGGATTAGACAAAGAAGAGATTAAGACTGCGAAGACTAAAGTTGGAGATAGATATGTTCTTGAAGAAATGATAAAAAGAGGATATAATTTAGGCGGAGAGCAATCAGGACATATTATTTTCTTAGATTATAACACTACCGGTGACGGGTTATTAACAGCAGTTAAGTTATGTGAAATAATTAAGGAGAATAACAAGACATTAAAGGAACTATCAAATATAGTTACTTCATTACCACAAGTTCTTGAAAATGCTGTTATACCAAATGACAAAAAAAATATTTACTTAGTTGATGAAGAAATTGCATCAGAGATAAAGAGAATAGAAAAGATATTAGATGGAAAAGGTAGAGTACTTATAAGACCTTCTGGTACAGAACCATTAGTAAGAGTTATGCTTGAAGGTGAGGATCAAGATGAAATTAATAGTTTAGCTAAGTCTTTGGCGGAATTGATATATAAAAAGGCAAATGCTTAGAATATTAATATAATGACATCTTAATATAATAGTATTAAAATATATTTATGTGTAAAAGAAGAATATAATAAGAGTTATTAAGAGAATGCAGAAGGAGAGAAACTATGAAAGGTATTATATTAGCGGGGGGGTCAGGAACTAGATTATACCCTGTTACAAAAGCGATATCAAAACAATTAGTTCCTATTTATGATAAACCAATGATTTATTATCCAATGTCTGTACTTATGTTAGCAGGAATAAAGGATATATTAATCATATCTACTGAAAGAGATTTACCATTATTTAAGCAATTATTTGGAAATGGCAGTCAATATGGATTAAATATAGAATATGCTCTTCAAGAAAAACCAAACGGATTAGCAGAAGCATTTATAATAGGTGAAGAATTTATTGGTGATGATAATGTTGCTATGATTTTAGGGGATAATATCTTCTGGGGACAAAGTTTTTCTAAGCATTTACAAAAAGCTGCATCATTAGAGAAGGGTGCTGAGATATTTGGATATTATGTTCAAGATCCTAGGGCTTTTGGTGTTGTAGAGTTTGATGAAAATGATACTGTTATTTCTTTAGAAGAGAAACCAGAAAATCCGAAGTCACACTATGCTGTGCCAGGATTATATTTCTATGATAATTCTGTTGTTAAAAAAGCTAAATCACTAAAGCCATCACCAAGAGGTGAACTTGAGATTACTGATTTAAATAAAGTTTATATGGAAGAGAAGACTCTAAAAGTTAACTGTTTCGGTAGAGGAATGGCTTGGCTTGATACAGGTACTCATGAGTCAATGCTTAAGGCATCAAACTTTGTAGAAGCAGTTCAAAGTACTCAAGGAACATATATTGCTTCCCTTGAAGAAATTGCATATAGAAATGGATGGATAAGCAAAGAAGAATTATTAGTTCTTGCAGAGCCATTGATGAAAACTAATTATGGTAAGTATTTAAAAAGTATATCAGAAGAGTAATATTTAGGAGGAAAGATATGAAGACTTATTTAGTAACTGGAGGAGCTGGATTTATAGGCTCAAATTTTGTACTTTACATGTTAAAAAAATATGATGATGTTAGAATAGTAAACATTGATAAATTAACTTATGCAGGTAATTTAGAAAATTTAAAAGATGTTGAAAATAATCCAAATCACATATTCAGACAAGTGGATATCTGTGATGCAGAAGCTGTAGAAGCTTTATTTGAAGAATTTACAATTGATTATGTTGTAAACTTTGCAGCAGAATCACATGTTGATAGAAGTATAAAGGAACCAGAAATTTTCGCTAAGACAAATGTACTTGGAACTGTTACTTTATTAAATGCAGCTAAGAAAGCTTGGGAAACAGAAAATGGATGGAAAGAAGGAGTTAAATACCTTCAAGTATCAACTGATGAAGTTTATGGTTCATTAGGAGAAACAGGATACTTTATGGAAACTACTCCACTTGATCCAAACTCACCATATTCATCATCAAAAGCTGGTGGAGATTTAATGGTTAAGGCATATGGAGAAACTTATAAGATGCCAATAAACATTACAAGATGTTCAAATAACTATGGACCATATCAATTTCCAGAAAAGCTTATACCATTAGTTATCAATAACTGTTTAAATAAGAAGCCGCTTCCTATATATGGAGATGGATTAAACGTAAGAGACTGGTTATATGTTGAAGATCACTGTAAAGCTATCGATATGGTTATAAGAAACGGTAGATTAGGAGAAGTTTACAATGTTGGTGGACACAATGAAAGAACAAACATTCATATAGTTAAGACTATAATTGAATATGTTCATGATAATGTAGATGAATCAGTAAATGAAACTTTAATGACTTTTGTAGAAGATAGAAAAGGTCACGATAGAAGATATGGTATAGATCCAACTAAAATAAAAGATGAATTAGGATGGTATCCAGAAACTCCATATGAAGAAGGAATAAAGCTTACAATTAAGTGGTATTTAGATAATATGGATTGGATGAAAAATGTTACTTCAGGAGAATATCAAAACTATTACAATAAGATGTATAGTAATAAATAAAAGTTAGGGTGAATTTTAATGGGAAAATTTAATTTTATAGAAACTGAAATTAAAGATGTTTATATAATCGAGCCTACAGTATTCGGTGATAACAGAGGATACTTTATGGAAACTTATAATTATGAAGAGTTTGCAGCGGCAGGTCTTGATATGAAGTTTGTTCAAGACAATCAATCAAAGTCTAAAAAGGGTGTTTTAAGAGGATTACATCTTCAAACTGAACATACTCAAGGTAAACTTGTAAGAGTTATTAAAGGTGAAGTTTACGATGTAGCAGTAGACTTAAGAAAAGATTCTCCAACATACGGTAAATATGTAGGGGTTGTATTAAGCGAAGAAAATAAAAAGCAATTCTATATTCCAGAAGGATTTGCTCATGGGTTTGTAGTATTGTCTGAAGAAGCAGAATTTACTTATAAATGTACAGATTTCTATCATCCAGAATTCGAAATGGGTATAATTTGGAATGATCCAGATGTAGCAGTAGAATGGCCATTAGAAGGAATTGATGAAGTATTATTATCAGAAAAAGATAAAAAGTGGCCTTTGTTTAAAGATAGTAAAATAGAGTTTTAAATAAGATTTAAAAGACTAACAAAATCTATTTGTTAGTCTTTTGAGTATATTGTGTATAATCTATTGAAAATATATTTGTATAGAAAGGGTGAAAATTTTGGTTGAAAGAATAAAGGAAATAATGCAGTCAAAAGAGTTGTTAAAGAATTTAACTTCAAAAGAATTAAAATTGAAATATAAAAATTCTGCAATAGGATTTGTATGGTCTTTTTTTAATCCATTAATTATGATGATGGTTTATACATTTGCATTTAAAGTTATATTTAGGAATCCAGATCCAAACTATCCTATTTTCATATTATCAGGGTTGTTACCTTGGACAACATTTCAGACTGCTATAATGGGTGGAACACAATCTATAGTAAATAATGCTCATTTAATAAAAAAGGTATACTTTCCTAGAGAAATAATTCCACTATCAATAGTTTTATCTAGTTTTGTAAATTATCTAATAACATTAATTATACTTTTTGCAGGAATATTTATTGCAAAGATACCAATAGGTATACCAATAATTGCATTTCCTATAGTTTTATTTTTATTTTTGATTTTTACTATAGGACTAACATTAATATTAAGTAGTTTAAATGTTATATATAGAGATGTATCTCATTTTGTTGAAGTTGCATTTATGGCATGGATGTATTTAACTCCAGTTATTTATCAAATGGAGCTTATACCAGAAAAAATAAGACCTTTAATGTATTTAAATCCTATGACATTAGTACTTAATTCTATAAGGGCATGTCTTTATGAAAATAGATTTCCAAGTGCAAAAGTTGTTTTAGCTTTAGCAATAATTGCAATGGTATTTTTATGGATTGGATTTAAAGTATTTAATAAGATTCAAAAAAGATTTGCAGAGGAAATATAGTAAAGAAGGTGAAATCTTATGTCAGTAATTGAATTCAAAAACGTAAGTAAAGCGTTCAATATATATCAAAATAAAAGCTATTCTATAAAAGAAAAATTTATAAATTTCGTTTTAAGAAGAAATAAGTTAGAAATACAAAAATATCAAGTTCTTAAAGATGCTTCTTTTAACGTAAATAAGGGAGAAACAGTAGGTATAATAGGTCAAAATGGAACAGGAAAAAGTACAACTTTAAAATTGGTAACAAAGATATTGTATCCAGATAGTGGAGAGATTATAATTAATGGAAAAGTATCATCTTTATTAGAAGTTGGAGCTGGGTTTCAACCAGATTTGACAGGTAGAGAAAATGTTTATTTATATGGATCAATTTTAGGACTTAGTAAAGAAGAAGTAAGTAAAAAATACGATTCAATAGTGGAATTTTCTGAGGTTGGTCAATTTATGGATACTGCTGTAAAGAATTATTCATCAGGTATGTATATGAGATTAGCCTTTTCTGTGGCAATTCATGTAGATCCTGAAATACTTGTTATAGACGAGGTATTAGCAGTTGGAGATGAAGCATTTCAAAAGAAATGTATTAATAAGATTCTTGAATTTAAAAAAGATAAAAAAACTATATTATTTGTATCACACGATATGAATTCAATAAAAATGATATGTGATAGAGTATTATTTATTAAAAAGGGCGGAGAGATGATAGAAGGTCCTGTTGATGAAATGATACAATTATATCATGAAATAGGAAATATTTAAGAAAGGAATATTCTAATGAGGAACAAAAACGAGGTAATTTTAGGAACGATTCCAAATAAGAAGATAGAAATATCAAAAGAATCACCATATAAATTTAAATATGTAAGTAGCGTTTATAATATTAAGTCTATATATTTATACATAGGTGATGAAGATATAAAATCTAAAATATCTATAAATATATATAAGGATAATGAAAAAAATTTAGTTAGTATAGGTAAGTCTGAAGATATAAATAATAAATGGATAGAAGTTAGATTTCCTATTGTACTAGGAATTTATAATGAAGATTTAATTTTCGAAATATCTTATGATGATGGAAAATGTAATATATATTCTGATAAAAACGATAATATTTGCATGAAAATTGAATATGAAGATATGGATAAAGTTGCTGCTAAGGAACTTGATAAGCATGTTAAAGAATTAAGAACAATATATAATTCTTCAGGATGGAGATTTTTGGTTAGGTTATATAATGTAAGAGATAAGATACTAAATTTCTTTAGAGGTATAAAGAAATTTATTAAATTAATTTATGTTATAATAAAAAATATAAATATTGCCAATATCAGAAGGGCGAAAGAGTTTATAAAAGATGAGGGATTTAAAGCTTTTCTAAGAAAAGCATATGGAAAACTTAGAGGAGAAAGATTAGATTATACTTATTGGTTAAGCAATCATCTTCCAACTAACTCAGAATTAGAATATCAAAGATCATATAAATTTCAGTATGAACCTAAAATTAGTATATTAATTCCTACTTATAAAACACCTAAACATTTGTTAATAGAAACACTAGATTCAGTTATTAATCAAACTTATTCTAACTGGGAATTGTGTATAGTTGATGGTAACTCAGAAACACCACATGTTAATGAGATATTAGACGAGTATTCATCAAAATATGAAAAAATAAAAGTTAAGTATCTTGATGAAAATAAGGGTATTGATGGTAATACACAAGAAGCATATTATATAGCTACTGGTGATTATATAGGTTTATTCGATCATGATGATTTATTAGAGCCAAATGCATTATATGAAGTTGTAAAAGCAATAAATGAGGATAATACTATAGATTTTATATATACTGATGAAGACAAGATAAATGAGAAAAGTGACTATAGATTTGATCCTCACTTTAAGCAAGATTTTGCGCCAGATACATTTAGAAGCTATAATTATATTTGTCATTTTTCTGTATTTAGAAAAGATTTGATGGATAAAATTGGTGGGTTTAGATATGGTTTTAATGGAAGTCAAGATTACGATATAATTTTAAGAGCAACAGAAAATGCTCAGAATATACATCATATTCCTAAAATTTTATATTCATGGAGGGTACATTCAGGATCAACAGCTGGTAATCCTAAAAATAAAATGTATTGTTATGATTCTGCTAAAAAGGCTATCGATGAACAATTAAAGAGAATGGGTATAAAAGGAAAAACTGTTGATGGAAAATATATAGGAACTTATGAAGTAGAATATGAGATAATTGGAAATCCTAAAGTTTCTATTTTAATTCCTACAAAAGATCATGTTGAAGATTTAAATAGAACTATAACGTCTATTTTTAATAAAACTAGTTATAAGAATTATGAAATAATAGTAATAGAAAATAATTCTGAATTAGAAGAAACATTTGAATATTATAAAGAAATAGAAGAAAAATACTCAAATATAAAAGTGGTAACATGGGAAAAAGGATTTAATTATTCTGCTATTAATAATTTTGGAGCAAAATTTGCTTCTGGAGAACATATTTTACTTTTAAATAATGATGTTGAAGTTATTAATGAAGAATGGTTAACTAAGATGGTATCATTATCACAAAGAGAAGATGTTGGGTGTGTAGGAGCTAAGCTTTATTATCCAGATGACACTATTCAACATGGTGGTGTAATAGTAGGACTTGGAGGTGCCGCAGCACATGCACATAGAGGATTTGATAAAAATGATTATGGATTCTTTTTAAGATTAGGAATAACACAAAACTTAAGTGCTGTTACAGGTGCATGTTTATTAATTAAGAAAAGTGTTTTTGATGAAGTAAATGGATTAGATGAAACTTTTGAGGTAGCGTATAATGATGTTGATTTTTGCTTAAGAGTATTAATGACAGGTAGAGTTAATGTATGGACTCCATATGCTGAGTTATATCATTATGAATCAAAAAGTAGAGGATTAGAAGATACTGAAGAAAAACAAAAGCGTTTTATGGGAGAATTTAATAGATTTAGAGAAAGATATGCCGACTTTTTAGAGAAAGGTGATCCATATTATAGTTGTAATTTAACACTTGCAAAGGAAGATTTTTCATATAGATTTTAATAGTGATAGGGTAACATAATTATGAAGTTATGTTACTCTATTACTATACTTATGTAAATGTTAAAGGAGGAATAAATGAAAGAAGATAATATTATATATTTAGCACCAGAAGAAAAATTAGATTTGTCACTAAACTTAAATTCAGAAAAAATTAAGTCTTTGAAATTAATGTTAAGAAAAACAAAAGAGTTCACTAGAGGAAATTTAATTACTAAAATAATAGATGTAGAGAATAATAAAGAATTATACAAAAAACGAATCTCACTATATAGGATAGAAAATAATAAAGAAATTAATATAGATGTAAAAGATGTATCAATTTTAGGATGTAATAAGAAAATTAATATAGAGTTATTTGTAGACAATGTAGATGGGGTATATGTGATTAAAGACAATGAGAATCTATTTATAAAAATAGAACGAGAGTCTTTAAATCATGAAATACTAGAAAAAATTGAAGAATATAAATTGAAAATAGATGAAATAAAAAAATCTAGGGGATGGAGAGTTATTAATTTAATTAATAATATATTCTCTGGTAAAAATAAAGAAATCGATTTACCAATTCAAAGAGAAAAAAGTGAATATGAAAAATGGCTTATTAATAAGCATGATGATATGGAGTGCATAGAAAATACTACATTTAAATGTACATTAATAACATTAGTTGATAATAGAAATAAAAAAGAATTTTGTGCTTTTCTAGATTCTATAAAATTACAAAGATGTTTTCATAAAAGATTAGTTATAATAACAACTTCAAAGCTGAAATCTTATGTAGATAGTATCATTAATTTATATAAGAAATATTTATATATTGAAGTAAAGGTAAAAAGTGAAATATGCAACTTACATAATATTATAGATAAAATTAATGATGAATATGTTGGATTTATAGATAGTAAAGGTATTTTAGATAAAAATGCATTTATGGAAATAAGTAAAGAAGTTACTAATAATGTTGAATGTGTATATTTTGATGAAGATATTTATGATGTTGAAAGTGGAGAACTTAAAGAACCAAAATTTAAGCCTAATTTTTCTATAGATATGTTAAGAAGTATAAATTACATAGGTAAATTCTTTATTATAAGAAGTGATATATTAAAGAAAATAAATAAATCATTTCCTAAGTACTTTGTTTATGATAATTATGATTTATATTTTAAATTATATGAAAATGGTTATAAGTTTACTCATGTATCAAAAGTTTTATATCATATATGTAAAGATAATATATCAAATATTAAAGATGGAAAAATAATATTAGAGGAGCATCTATCTAGAATAAATTTGGATGCTAAGGTTAGTATATGTAAGGATGAATTTTTTAGAATATTATATAGTATTAATTCAAAAAAAGTTTCAATTATCATTCCTAATAAAGACAATTTAGAAGTATTGCGAACATGTATTAATAGTATACTAAAGAAAACAACATATACTAATTATGAAATAATTGTAGTAGAAAATAATTCTATTGAGAAAGAAACATTTGAATACTATGATACTATAAAAGAGATAGATAAAATTAGGGTTATTGAATTTGATGGAGAATTTAACTATTCAGCTATAAATAATTTTGCAGTGGAACAATCGCAAGGAGAATATATTGTACTTTTAAATAACGATATAGAAATTATCACTCCTGATTGGATAGAAAATATGATTCAGTATGCGCAACGTAAAGATGTGGGAATAGTAGGAGCAAAATTATATTATTTAGACGATACAATACAACATGCTGGAGTAATTATTGGTATGAGAGGGTTAGCTGCACATAGATATTGTGGATCATATAAAAATGAAATTGGCAATATGGGTATGCTACAGTATGTTCAAAATTTAAGTGCTGTCACTGCAGCTGTTATGATGATAAAAAGAGATGTTTACACTGAAATTAATGGATTAGATGAAAAGTTTAAGGTAGCGTTTAATGATATAGATTTTTGTATGTCAGTAATGAAAAAAGGATATTTAATAGTATGGAATCCTTTTGTTGAGATGTATCATTATGAATCAATTTCAAGGGGATCAGAGGATACCGAAGAAAAAGTAAAAAGATTTGAATTTGAAATCGAAAGGTTTTATTCAAAGTGGAAGAAATACTTGATAGAAGGGGATTATTATTTTAATGTAAATCTTTCTCTTGAAGACATTGACTATTCTATTGCAACAAAAGAGGAAGATAGGGATGTTTTAATAAAAAAATATTTATAGTAATAATGATTTATACAAGTAATTTATATAAATATGAAAAATACAGGATGCAATTTTAGATTGCATTCTGCATTTTTTTTATTACAATTATGAAAAAATATAAAAAAATCAGGAAAAAGTGCAATATTTATTTTTATTTTAGGGAAAATGGTATAAAATGTTGATTAACGATACAATTGAAGTATAATTATATATAGGTAGGAAATTAAAATAAGGAGATAAACTATGCATGGATATAATAAGCTTTTTAAAGAAAATTATATAAATGAGTTAGCAGATAATAGATATATTATAGATAGATTAAATGCCATTGAAATTCCTTTTGTACTTAAAGAAACATTATTGTCTGGATTCGAAATAGTGTTAGAAATAGGAAGCATTAATTCTGATAATAATCTTATAGTAGAGTTGATAGATATTGATGATCGTACAATAGTTATATCTACAGAGATACCTATATATAAGATTAGAAATGGAGAATGGAATAATATATCCTTTGATCCTATAGAAAATAAGGGCGAAAGAAGATATGTTATTAGGTTATTTGTAGATGGTTTAGATGTAGTATATGCTTATGGAGATCGTAATAATGTATGTGTGAAGCTTATATCTTTGACATTAAAAGAATCTAAAGAATCGGAAAAGATTAAAAAAAAGACTCAAACTAATAAATCTATAAATTTAAGTGGTATTGGTGAGAAAATAGCAAATGTATCTAAAGGGTTTGTGGACAAGGTTAAGGAAACTCAAGGTAAATTTACAATAAAGAGAAATGCCAAAACAGAAGAAAAAGAAGAGATAACCAGAGAAGAAGTTGAAAAAAATATTTCTAAATTTAGAATTGTTCCTAAAATTACGTTAATAACTACAACATTTAATACTAATAAAGCATACTTAAGGCAATTGTTAGATTCTGTTGTTAACCAGAGTTATACAAATTGGTCATTAATAGTTGTGGATGGGGGCAGTGAAAAATCATATGTAAAAAAGATACTTAAAGATTATGAAGAGAAGAATGAAAATATACAAGCCATATATCTTGAAATGCATATGGGAATATCAGAAAACATTAATACTGCTATAAGAGTAGCAGATGGAGATTATGTTGCATTTTTATATCAAGATGATTTTTTAAGTGAGCATGCTTTATACGAAATTGTAGATATGATAAATAGAGATGGTGCGCCAGATTTATTATATTGTGATGATGATATGTATGACGATAAAACAAAACTATATCAACAACCTAATTATAAGGCTAGATTTTCTATTGATAAGTTAAGAAGTATAAATTATATAGGTATATTTAGTATAATAAAGAGAAATGTGCTAAACGATATGGGTGGTTTAGATTCTAGATATGATGGTTGTGATAATTATGATTTATATCTAAAAATGGCTGAAAAAGGTTATAGATTTTCACATGTGCCAAAGGTTATATATCATAAAAGAATGGGAGAAAGTTCAAGTTTTTACTCATTAGAAGGTGGATTAAGGGCGTTAAGAGAGCATCTTAGAAGAATGAGACTTGTAGGTGAAGCTTTTACTGGAGAAATAAATAATTCATTTAGGATTAAATATGAATTGGAAGGTGAACCGTTAGTATCTATAGTTATCTCAAGTGGAGATAATATAGAAGATTTAAAAAGTTGTATTAGCATAATTAATAAAAAAACTACTTATAGAAATTATGAAATTTTAGTAATAGAGAATAACTTTTTAGATGAAAGATTATTAGAGTATTATAGGATACTTCAAGAGCATGGTATAAAAGTTTTGGAATATAATGAAAATTTTAATCATAGAAGCAGAAGAATAGTTAAAGAAGCAGAAGGTGACTATATAATATTAATAGATGATAATATCGAGGTTATGACAGATAACTGGATAGAAGAGATGCTTCAATACGCGCAAAGAGATGATGTAGGAGTTGTTGGAGCAAAAATTTTAAATATAGATAACAAAGTTCAAAGTGCTGGTATAGAGGAAATATATAATATCAGTGATGATGTTATAGATATGCATAAAGAACAGTGTAGTACAAGAATAAACTGTGTTCAAAATTTATCAGTAGTGTACTTAGCATGTGCTATGATAAAAAGAAATGTATTAGATGATGTTACAATAAGAGCTTATGATGATGTTCCGATAGTTGTAAGTGCGGATTTCTGTTTGAATGTAGAAAGACGTGGATACTTAATAGTATGGAATTCTTTTGTTGAAGTATATTCCTTAGATGATAGAACATTACTAAAAAAATAAATAAATTTCTTAGTTTATTATTTACATAACAAGTAAAGGGCTGAATCACAATAACTTGTGGAACAGCCCCTTTGTAATTATATAGCAATTTCTTGTATAATATTTAGGATAACGATATAATATATAAGAAATAAAAAGATGGAGATATATATGAAAATATCAGTAATAATACCTAATTATAATGGAGAAAAAATTATAGATGGATGTATTCAATCTTTATTGAAACAAGATTATAAGGATTTTAATATAATTGTAGTAGATAACAATTCTACTGATGAAAGTGTAAAGATTATAGAAGAAAGATATCCATCAATAACTTTAATTAAAAATAATAAAAATTTAGGATTCGCAGCTGCAGTAAATATAGGGATAAAAGCTTCTAAAAGTGATTTTGTAGCATTATTAAATAATGATACAGAAGTCGATAAGAAGTGGCTTGGAAATCTTTATTCAGTTGTAAGTAAAGATAATAAAATTTTTTCTGCATCGTCAAAGATGGTAAGGTTTTATGAAAGAGATATAATTGATGATGCAGGAGATCAGTATAATTTATTAGGATGGGCCTATAAAAGAGGAGATGGGTCAAAAATAGATAAATTTAATAAAAATAAAGTGGTGTTTTCTACATGCGCTGGTGCTGGACTGTATAGAAAAAATATTTTCGAAGAGATAGGATATTTTGATGAGAATTTTTTTGCATATTTAGAAGATATAGATGTATCATTTAGAGGTAATATACATGGGTATAAAAATGTATATGTAAATGATGCAATTGTTTATCATATGGTATCGGCTACTAGTGGTAGTAAACATAACAAATTTAAAGTTAAGTTAGCAAGTAGAAATAATATATACCTAATAAGAAAAAACATGCCTTTAATTTTTACAATAATTAATTTACCTTTTCTTATATTGGGGATTATAGTAAAATATATATTCTTTCTTAGAAAATCATTAGGAAAAGAATATATAGAGGGTATTATGGAGGGAGTATTTACAAAAAATAAAGTGGAAAAAACTAAATTTAAGTTTAAAAATTTAATTTACTACTTTATTATAGAAGCAAGACTTATAGCAAATACATTTAAAATGTTTTTTAAAGTGTAAGGTGGTGTTTTTTTGATTAGAGAGAATCAAAAATATTTTAATAGACTATTAATAGTTCTTGATATAGTTATGATAGTATTGTCATTTATAATGACATGGTGTTTAAAATTTAAAAATCCTATATTTATTGTAGAGGGTGGAATTTTAACTTTTAAAGAGTATTTAATGCCAGCAATGTTAATTTTACCTATAATATTGATTGCTTTTTCTGCTTTTAAACTCTATTCGCCTTTTAGACATAAGAGTTTTTTAGAGGAAGCTTGGAATATTATAACAGGATGTTTTATGTCAATGTTTATATTCTTTGGATGTATATACATATTAAAGATACAAGATTACTCAAGAACATTCTCAATAGTATTTATAGTAATCTCTGCAATTATGGTAATTATAGAGAGGGGTGTAGTAAGAAAATCTCTACATTCCATGAGAGTAAAAGGATATAATCAAAAACATATTTTAATTGTAGGTTGTAGTGAGTTAACGATAAGGTTCTTAGAAAAAATAAATAGAAACAAGCAATGGGGCTATAATGTTGTAGGTTTAGTTGATGATGGCGTATATATGCCTAAGATGGATGAAAGAGAGAAAGAGATATTTTCTAAAATAGAAAGAATAGGTTCTATTGATGATTTAGAAGAGATATTTTCTAAAGAAGATATTGACGAAGTATTTATAACATTAAATATAAAAGAGTATGAGAAGTTAGGAAAGATAATAAATAAATCAGAGAAGTATGGTGTTAGGACAGAGATTATTCCTGATTATTCAAAATATATACCAGCGAAACCTTATGTAGAAGAGCTAGATGGATTACCTGTAATAAATATAAGGTATATACCTCTTGATAATTTAGTAAATAAATTTGTCAAAAGAACAATTGATATAATAGGATCATTGACCCTTATAATTTTATTTAGTCCAATTATGATAGGGGTAGCTATATTTACTAAAATAACATCGCCAGGTCCTATAATATTTAAACAAGAAAGAGTCGGATTAAATAACAAAATTTTTACTATGTTTAAATTTAGATCTATGAAGGTGCAAAGTAAAGAAGAAGAAAAATCTGAATGGACTACAGAAAATGATCCTAGAAAAACTAAGTTTGGTTCATTTATAAGAAAAACAAGTTTAGATGAGTTGCCACAGTTTTTTAATGTTTTAGTAGGAGATATGAGTTTAGTAGGGCCAAGACCAGAGAGACCATATTTTGTTGATCAGTTTAAAGATGAAATACCTAAATATATGGTTAAACATCAAATTAGACCAGGTATTACAGGATGGGCTCAAGTAAATGGTCTAAGAGGAGATACATCAATTGAAAAAAGAGTAGAATATGATATTTATTATCTTGAAAATTGGACATTTTGGTTTGATATAAAGATTTTATTTTTAACTGTATTTAAAGGTTTTGTTAATAAAAATGCATATTAGATTTAGTTAAGATTGGAGAAAATTTATGGATTTATCAATAGTAATAGTTAATTACAATACTAAAGATTTACTTAAGCAAACAATAGAATCAGTAATTAACAATACTAAGGGAATAGAATATGAAATTTGGGTAGTAGATAATTCTTCTAAAGATGGGTCGGTAGAAATGGTACAAGAAGAATTTAAAAGCGTAAAACTTATTGCATCTAAAGAGAATCTAGGATTTCCGAAAGGAAATAATGTCGCTATTAAAAAAGCTGCTGGTAGATATATACTTTTATTAAATTCAGATACTAAAGTTATAGGTGATAATTTACAAAATTGTGTTAATTATATGGATCAACATAAAGAGATAGGAGCACTAGGATGTAAAGTAGAGTTACCAGATGGTACATTGGATCATGCATGTAAGAGAGGATTTCCTACTCCAGAAGCATCATTATATTATTTTTTAAAACTTAATAAAATTATGAAGAATAAAAAGAAATATGGTGCATATACAGCGGAATATCTTGGAGAAGATGAAGTAGGAGAAGTAGATGCTTTAATGGGGGCATTTATGATGATACCTAGAACAGTTATAGATAAAATTGGAATGCTAGATGAAGAGTTCTTCATGTATGGAGAAGATATAGATTGGTGTTATAGAATAAAAGAAGCTGGATACAAGATAATGTATTATCCAAAGGAAAAGATTATACACTATAAAGGTAGCTCATCAAAAAAGAAGAAAGCTAAAACTACTTATGAGTTTCATAGGGCGATGATTCTGTTTTATAGAAAGCATTACAATGATAAGTATAATATATTTATTAAAATATTAGTTTATATAGGTATTGCTTTAAGAATGATTTTATCTATGATAAAGAATCTTTTTAAAAAATCATAGTATAAAAAAGATTCCTCCTAAATAGTAATATATAGAAGCTATTATATTTAGGAGGAGAGTAATGTATCATATTAGAGATAATGAAGGGTATATAGAAGTTAAAATAGAAGGAGAGATTACTACTAATGAGATAGAAGCTATGAAGCAAGAGGGAATTAGTAAGATTAACTCACTAACAAAACTTACTAACTGTTTAGTAGATGCTACAAAGTTAGAAGGAGTAGATGGTAAAGTAGATGATGATGAGATTGAAAGGTTAAAAGAGTTATTTATTAGTAGTAAAGTGAATAAAGGAGCTTTAGTTGTAGATGGATTAATATCAAAAATGAAAGCTCAAGTTTATTTAAGAAAAATAAAAGAAAAAGAAATAAAAGTATTTACTGATTTTAAAGATGCTATAGCATTTTGTAAAAGTTAAAAATAAGACTGTAGCAATAACGATATGTTTTATTTATTTACAAAGAAATTTGTATTTGCTATAATCAGTTTAAATTAAATCTGCCACCGGGTAGGAATGCATATGTGCATTCACATACACATCGTTAGGTCATAGAAGATGTGTATAGTGGGTGCTTTTTTTATGTAAAAAAGTATCTGCTATATTATATAGTTGGAGGTAACATATGAAAAAATTTAATCTCTTTGCTACGTTAACAAAACAGGAGTGGATATTGTGGATAAGTTCTATAATCATTATTACTATTGCTTTTTTCATTAAGTCGTCAGGAAATTATCTAACATTGGTTGCATCTCTAGTAGGCGCAACGTCCCTTATTTTTATTGCAAAGGGAATGGTAATTGGGCAGCTACTTATGCTATTATTTAGTGTTTTATATGCTTTGATTTCATGGGACTTTTGTTATTATGGTGAGATGATTACTTATTTAGGAATGACAGCGCCAATGGCAGTATTATCAGCAATACAATGGATAAAAAATCCTTATGAAGGGGAAAAAGGAGTTGTAAAGACAGCAAAACTTTCTAAAAAAAAAGTACTCTGCCTGATTATTATGACAGTGATAGTAACATGGATATTTTATTATATTCTATTATATTTCAACACTGCTAATATGATATTCAGTACTATATCTATTGCCACTAGCTTTTTATCAGCCGCTCTTACCTTTTTAAGAAGTCCGTTATATGCATTAGGTTATGCAGCTAATGATATTATTTTAATTGTTCTGTGGGTTCTTGCGACAATTGAAAATAAAGATTATTTGCCTATGATTATTTGCTTTATTATTTTTTTAATAAATGATTTTTATGGTTATATTAGCTGGCGTACAATGGAGAAAAGACAAGAGAAAGGAGTTTCTTAGTTTTATACTTGGAACAATATTACGCTTTAAATAATAGGATAATATTAGTGATTATTATTTGAGGTGTATGATGAATACAATAAGTTTATGTTTGATAGCTAAAAATGAAGAAGAGGTAATAGGAAGATGCATAGAATCAGTAATTGATATTATTGATGAAATTATTGTAGTAGATACTGGTTCTACTGATAATACTATTGAGATAGCAGAGAAGTATGGAGCAAAAGTATACAACTTTACATGGATAGATGATTTTGCAGCTGCTAGAAATTATTCATTTAGCAAAGCTAGTAAGGAATATATATTTTGGTTAGATGCAGATGATATATTGATTCCAGAAGATAAAGAAAAGTTAAAAGAATTAAAAGACAGTTTAGATAGTACTGTAGATGCTGTATCTATGAATTATGTATTGGCTGTAGATGAAAACAATAATCCTGTAAGTTCTTTAAGAAGAAATAGAGTGGTAAAAAGAAAAAACAATTTTTCATGGATAGGTAAAGTACATGAGTATCTGGAGGTATATGGAAATGTAATTTCATCTGATATATCAATATTACATCAAAAGAATAAACCATATACAGATAGGAATTTAAGGATATATGAGGGAATGCTTAAAAATAACGATGAATTTTCTCCAAGAGAGCAATTTTATTATGCTAATGAATTATTTGATCATGGTAGATATGATGAAGCTTTAGATATGTATAGAAAATTTGTAGATGGAAAAAAAGGATGGGTAGAGGACGTAAAAAGTGCATTAAGTAAAATAGCGGATTGTTATAATTATAAGGAAGATAAAGATATGGAAATGAAAGCTCTTTTAGAAGCTTTTGAATATGATATGCCAAGACCTGATTTTTGTTGTAGAATAGCATATAGATTTATAGAGCAAAATAAATATAGAGAAGCTATATTTTGGTATAAAGCTGCAATAGATACAAAACCTGATGAAGATAATATGGCATTAATCAATCATGCATATTATACATGGATACCATATATTCAACTTTGTGTATGCTACGCTAACCTAGGAGATTTTAATACATCAAATTATTATAATGAGAAAGCGGCGGAGTATATTCCTGATCATCCCAGTGTTCTTCAAAATAGAGAGTATCTTAAAGATAAAATAAATAAATGAGCAATTCACGATAAAATGATAAAATTCAGTGCATTCTCCCAACTGAACTTTCTGTACTCATGACTATAATGTTTTTCCGTAGGAAAAACTACCTTAATTATGAATTGAAAATTGTGAATTATAAAAAAGAGCTACAACACAATGTTGATTTATTGTGTTGTAGCTTTTTTTATAGATTCATTTATTTATCTTTTTTACCTAAATACCAATAAGGAAGTCCGACACAGAAACATCCACCAACTATATTCCCTAGGGTTACTGTAGCCATACTATACAGAATACTACCTAAAGAATTTCCACCATTTAAGAAATATGAAAGAGAAAGAGTGGCACTATTAGCAATAGAGTGTTCAAGTCCGATACCAATCATTCCAAGAATGCAGAAGAAGAATACAGCAATCTTACCTATTTCTGTTTGCATTCTTACAGCAGCCCAAATTAATAGACAAATTAATGTATTACATAATAACGCTCTTAAGAATAAAGGGAAAAAATCCACATGAATTTTATGAGCAGCTGTATCATTTATATATTGGATTAATTGATCACTAGGAATTTTAGATTTAACATATATAAATACTGTTACTATACAACCAGTTACATTACCAAAATAACTAAATAACCATACTTTTAAAGTATCTTTAAAAGTAGTTTCTTTTTCAAGTAAAGCTATAGTAAATGCCATAGTGTTACCAGTAAATAAATCTCCACCAGCAAAAATTATAAGACAAATAGCTAAGGGGAATGCAGCTCCCATAGCAAGTTTTGCTCCAGGACTTCCAGCAGCGACAAATGGTGCACCGATAGAAAGATATAATAGAACACCAAAAGCTACAAACATTCCACCAAGGAATGCATATAAGAAAAATTGTCCTTTACTTTTTTCTAACATCTTTTGTTTTTTAAGACCATACTGCATGGCAGCTAAAACAGAATCTCTCACTTTTCAGTCATCTCCTCTTATTTGTTTGTAAAATATAACGTCAAAAATTTACTATACTCTAATTTTTTAATTAAATCAAGTCGAATTATACCTAAATATAATAAAATATATACAATATATGTACGTATTAAGTATAAAAGCTATAGATTTGGGTAAAAATGATTTAGTAAAAAAGTGAGGTGAATCAGTAACAAATATGGAAAGAAGTAAAATGGTTTCAATAATAGTTATCATATGTATATTATTATTATTAGGAGTAACTTTTATACATGGATATAAAGATGAAGATATATCAGTAATAAGTAATTCAATAGTTAATACAAATGTAACTTTAGCTGAAGAGGAGAAGAAAATTAATTATGAAAGTCAAGGGGATAGTACTGATAGTATAGAGTTTTTATGTTGGGATGAAATTAATAATGATGTATTTCCTAGAGAAACTGAAGCTGAAGTAGAAGATATATATACAGGGAAAAAGTTTAAGATAATAAGAACTATGGGAGATAATCATGCTGATTGTGAAACTATTACAGAAGATGATACAAAAGTAATGAAAGAAATATTTGGAGGATTTAATTGGAGTAAAAGACCCATCGTTTTACATATAGGTGGTAAAAATTATGCAGCATCTATGTCTGGAATGCCTCATGCTGGAGTGGATTCAGCTCCAGCGTTTGCTGTAGTTGGAGGGTTATCAGGAGGATATGGATATGGACAAAATTTAGATACAATAAAGAATAATAATATGGATGGAGTTTTTGATGTACATTTTATAAATAGTAGAAGACATATGGAAGGAGGAATAAGTGATACTGTGGATATGGAACATCAGAAGAATATAGATATTATACGAAGTTATGTAAGATAAGAAACATGATTGGTACACAGTAAACCACTTTAACTGTGTACTGAAATTAATTGATCTTTATACATATACCTTCATATTTGTAGTTTTTTTATAATCAAAACTTTACGTTGATTTAATATTTTCTTAAATTTAAAGAATTATCATAAAAATGAAATAATTGGAGGTGTAGTAATGAGTAAAAAACTAACTATATTATTATCGACCATTATTGTAGGGTCTATGTTAACAATGTCATTAAGCAATAATGTTAAATTGGATACAGCAAATGCAGCTGAAGGTGAGGATAAGAATGTCATTATGCTTATGGCAGATGGTATGAGTCAAGAAGCTATAACATTAGCAAGATATTATAAAGATGCACAAGATGGGAAATATGGTAATGATACATTAGCAATGGATGAAATAGCATCTGGAGCGACACATACAGCTTGGGCTAATGGGCCAGTTACAGATTCAGCACCTGGCGGAACAGCTTATGCGACAGGAAATAAGACGAATGATAAATATGTAGCGACATCTACTGAAGATAAGCCTTTAGCTACTATATTAGAAGGAGCAAAATTAGAAGGAAAAGGAACAGGTATAGTAATGACTTGTGAAGTTCCTCATGCTACTCCTGCAGATTTTACAGCACATACAAATACTAGATCTGATTATAAGTCTATATTAAGTCAACAAATTAGTAACGATTTAGATGTAGTATTAGGGGGAGGGATTGGCTGGAAACATCAATATGGAATAGAGAATGATGAAGAGTTTAGTAACCTTATTGATGAAGTTAAAGGAACAATTAAAGAAGAAGGTTATGATCTAGTAGAAACTAATAAGGATATGGAAAAAAGTAATTCTAATAAGTTATGGGGGATGTTCTCCGATGCGGATTTAGATTATGATTTTGATAGACAAGCAGATAAGACTTCAACACAACCTTCAGTAAGTGAGATGACAAGTAAGGCTATTGATGTATTAAATAAAAATGAAAAGGGATTCTTCTTAATGGTAGAGGGTAGTAAAATTGACTGGGCAGCACATGCTAATAATCCAGTAGGAATGATTTCTGATATATTAGCTTTTGATGAAGCGGTAAAGGAAGCTGTAGAGTTTGCAAAGAAAGATGGAAATACTGTTGTAGTAGTAACTACAGATCATGGAAATAGTGGTATAACTATAGGTACAGATGCAGAAGGGTTTAGTTATAGTCAAGCTCTATTTGAAGATACAGTAGAATTATTCAGCAAAGCAAAAATTACAGAAGAAACTTTCAAATCATTAATAAGTGGAAAAACTGATGCTGATATAGTAAGTCTTGCTAAGGAGTATTATGGGATAGACTTAACTAGTGAAGAATTACAAAACATTAAGGAAAATAATAATAATATAAATAAAGTTTTATCTTTAAGAGGAAAAATTGGATTTACTACTGGTGGACATACAGGGGAAGATGTTTATTTAGGAGTATACGCACCAACAACATCAAAGAAGTTAACAGGAGTAGTAGATAATACAGAAGTAAATAAATATATGCAAAATATGATATTTAATGAAGAAAAGTTAGAATCATTAACAAAAGAGTTATTTAATAATATTGAGGATTTAGATAAGAGTGCAGATACAAAGTTAGAGAAATCAGAAGATGATAGTGCTGTTGTATTAGTGAATGAGAAGACAGGAAAAACTCTTAAACTATATACAAATACTAATAAATATGAATTAGATGGAAAAGTTTCTGAATTAACTACAGTCATGCCATTAATTAAAGAAAAGTTATATGTATCACAAGAAGTGGCACAATTAATTTCAACTATAGAAAAAGTTGATAATAGTGGAGCGACAAACGAGGAATCAACAAACGGAGGAACAATAAATAGTGGAACATCAAATGAAGAATCAATAAATAGCGTATCAACAAATAATGAAATAACTTTGAATAAGAAACCAAGTACTATTACAAAAACAGGAGCATTAGGAGCTGGATTATTGACTGTAGGTGGAGCTGGTTTAGCTACAGTTGGAGGAGCATTACTTCTAAGAAAGAAAAAAGATGAAGAAAAGGGTATGGAGGAATAAAACATGTTAAGAAAGAATAGTAAGTTAAAATTCATAGTAACTATTGCAGCGACTACAGCTATTATTACAGGTATTATACTTCCAGTTAATTTTACATCTAAAGAAAATGTAAATGCAAAGGCAGCAAATAAGCCTAAAAATGTAATTTTACTAATAGCTGATGGGATGAGTAATAGTGCTACGAATGTAGCAAGATATTATAAAGATTCACAAGATGGAATTTGGGGAAACGATTCATTGTACATAGATGATTACTTAACTGGATATTCAAAAACACAATGGAATAAAGGGCCAATAACAGATTCTGCACCGGGAGGAACAGCACTTTCATGTGGAGTGAAAAGTGATGATAGTCATGTAGGAGTTACACCAGATGATATTCCTATCGCTTCAGTATTAGAAGCTGCTCAAGATCAAGGTAAGGCAACTGGAATAATAGCAACTTGTGAAATAATGCATGCTACTCCATCAGACTTTACTGCACATAATGCATCAAGAAGTGACTATAATTCTCTTATGAAACAACAAATATATAATAATGTAGATGTTGTATTAGGTGGAGGAGATAAGTTTCTTTATGATAAAGATGGTAATGGAAAAAGAAAAGATGACAATAAAGATTTAACAGAAGAAATTAAAGAATTGGGATATGATTATATAACTACTAAAGATGAGATGAATAGCACTACTAGCAATAAAATATGGGGAATGTTTGCTGATACTGATATGGCTTATGAAGGAGATAGACAAGAATTTAATAAAGAACAGCCAACATTAGCGGAAATGACTAATAAAGCTATTGAAGTCTTATCAAAGGATGAAGATGGATTCTTCTTAATGGTAGAAGGAAGTAAAATTGACTGGGCAGCACATGCCAATGATACAGCTGGTATGGTAAATGATATTTTAGCATATGATGACGCTGTAAAAACTGCTATTGAATTTGCTAAGAAAGATAAAAATACAGTAGTAATATCTACGACTGATCATGGAAATAGTGGTATTTCTATTGGAAACAGTGATACAACTAATAGTTACTCAAAAATGACTTTTGATGAAAGTGTAGGAAATTTAAAAGGTTATAAGCTTTCAAAACCTAAGTTTAATGAAATTATAAATGGTAAAACTGATGAAGAAATATCAGGTCTAGTAGAAAAATACTTCGGTATAACAAATCTTACTGTTGATGAATTAGCTTTAATTAAGGCTGGAAACATAGAAAAAGTTGAAGCTAGTAGAGCTAAGTTAGGATTTACTACTACTGGACATACTGGTGGAGATGTAGCAGTTTATACTTATGCACCAGAAGGAATTGATGTAATATCAGGCGTTGTAGATAATACTTATATAGCAAAATATATTGAAAAGCAAATAAGCTTAGATTTAGCAGGAACTACTTCAAAAAGATTTGCTGATATTTCTAGTGAAATAAGTAAGTTAGGTGGAACTATAGAAGTTGACACTACTGACAAATTAAATCCTGTAGCTATAATTAAGAAAAATAATAAAGAAGTTATTAAGCTATATGTTAATACAAATGTTGTAGAAGCAGGTGGAAAGAAACAATCTATAAATGGTGTAATAGTATATAGCGCTAATAAATTATTTGCTTCAGAAGAAATAATTGACTTATATAAAGGGATATAATCTTTACAAAGGTTATTTATAATATTATACTTATATGTAATAGAATAGTAATTTGCTAGGGGTGCCTTGAAAGTGGAGAAGGCTGAGAGGAACTTAAGATAGTTCTAACTCTTATAACCTGATTTGGTTAATACCAACGTAGGGAAGCAATATATGTGTTATACAATTAAGAATGTTTTTTGCATATAAAGACTTACCGTACTTTGGTGAGTCTTTTTTATTTTAAAAGGAGGGGAATTTATGATTATCAATGGAAAGCAGTATGAATATAAAGACATAACTGTAGAAGAACTTATTGAAAAGTTAAGTTTAGATAAAAATAAAATTGTTGTAGAAGTAAATTTTAATATTATTCCTAAAGAAGAATTTAAAACTACAACGCTGAGGGAAGAAGACAAAATTGAAATAGTTGCTTTTATCGGAGGTGGCTGATATTGAGAGTAAAAGTGAATGAAAAAATAATAGAAGTAAATGATGAAGCAACTATATATGGTATAAGAAATAGTGTAAAAAGAGATAGTGATGTAATTATTTTAAATGGATTTCCAATAAAGGAAGACAAGAAGTTAAAAGATGGAGACAACTTGGTATTTATAAAGAAGGGAGAAGTTCCTACAAAGGATCAATTAGAAGAACTTATGATGTCTAGGCATACTCCGGGAGTTTTTAGAGTATTAAAAAATAGTACTGTTGGAGTGGCTGGACTTGGGGGACTTGGTTCTAATATAGCTATTGCCTTAGCGAGAGTTGGTGTAGGAAAACTAGTATTAGTTGACTATGATGTTGTAGAGCCTAGTAATTTGAATAGACAGCAGTATTATATTAAACATATAGGTATGAAAAAGACAGAAGCTATTAAAGAATTGTTAAATGAAATTAATCCATTTATATCTGTGGAAACTGTTGATAAATATATAGATAAAAATAATATTGTGGATATTTTTAAAGAATGTGAAATTGTAATAGAAGCTTTTGATAATCCACAGTGTAAAGCAGAACTAATAAATACTATTCTATTAAAAACAAAAGATAAAAAGATTATTGGAAATAGTGGTATGGCAGGAATATTTACATCTAATAGTATAGAAACTAGAAAGATAAATTCTAGGTTTTATTTATGTGGAGATGGTGAAAATGAAGCAAAAGAAGGTAATGGTTTAATGGCACCAAGGGTTTCAATAGTTGCTGGACATGCTGCGAATATGGCAGTGAGATTATTAATAGGGAATGAGGAGATTTAAAATGTCTGATAAATTTGTAATTGGAGGAAAAGAGTTAACTTCAAGATTATTTATAGGAACAGGGAAATATTCTTCTAATAAAATGATACCTGAAATAATAGAGAAAAGTGGTTCAAATGTTATTACTATGGCTGTTAGAAGAGTTGACTTTCAAAATAAGGAAGAAAATGTAATGGAATATATACCAAAAGATATGATTCTTTTGCCTAATACATCAGGAGCGAGGAATGCAGAGGAGGCAGTAAGAATAGCAAGATTAGCAAAGGCTATGGGGTGTGGAAATTGGATTAAGATAGAAGTAATAAATGATTCAAGATATTTGTTACCAGATAATCTTGAGACTTTAAAGGCTACAGAAATTTTAGCAAAAGAAGGATTTGTGGTATTACCTTATATGAGTCCAGATTTAGCTATGGGGAAACGTATGGTAGATGCTGGGGCATCAGCGGTAATGCCTCTTGGAGCACCTATTGGAAGTAATAGAGGTATAAGAACTAGAGAGCTAATAGAAATTATGATAGAGGAAATAAAAAGTCCAATAATAGTTGATGCTGGAATTGGAAAACCATCAGAAGCTTGTGAAGCTATGGAAATGGGGGCAGCTGCAGTACTTTTAAATACTGCTATATCATCAAGTAAAAATCCAGTTCTCATGGCAGAAGCTTTTAAAAATGCTGTAGAAGCAGGAAGGAAAGGATATTTAGCAAAAGCTGGTGCTGTTTCAGAAAAGGCTATAGCTTCTTCTCCTTTAACAGGGTTTTTAGATATATGAGTTTTGTAGAAATAATAGATAAATATAAAGATTTTGATTTTGATAATTATTTTAGTAATGTCACTGATGATGATGTAATAAGAAGTATACATAAGCTTAGATTAGATGAAGAAGATTTATTAAACCTTATGTCACCTAAGGCGGAAGAACATTTAGAAGAAATGGCAAGAAAGGCTAATGAATTAACTAATAGGTATTTTGGAAAAGCTGTTCTTTTATATACACCAATGTATATAGCTAATATCTGTATAAATAGGTGTGCTTATTGTTCATATAATCATGATAATGATATAAATAGAAAAAAATTAACGCTGAATGAAATAGAAGAAGAATGTAAAGTTATATCAAAGGAAGGATTTAATCACATAATAATTTTAACAGGAGAAAGCCCTAAGGACACCCCTGTTAGTTATATTGTAGAGGCTGTAAAAGTAGTAAAGAAGTATTTTTCTTCTATAACAATAGAGATATATCCTCTTAATGAAGAAGAGTATAAAGAAGTAATAGATGCAGGTGTAGATTGTCTTACAGTATATCAAGAAACATATAATAGAGATATTTATAAAAAAGTACACTTAGGTGGACCAAAGAGAGATTATAACTTTAGATTAGATGCACCAGAGCGTGGAGCAAAGATGGGGATGAGATCTGTAAATATTGGTGCACTTTTAGGATTAGATGATTTTAGAAAAGAATTATTTTATACAGCACTACATGGAAAGTATATTCAAGATAATTATGGTGATGTTGACGTAGCATTTTCTACGCCAAGGATAAGGCCACATGCTGGAGTTTTTGAAGATGTTTTTGAAGTAAGTGATAAAAATTTAGTTCAGTGTATAGTGGCCCTTAGGATATTTCACCCTAATTGTACTATTAATGTTTCAACTAGGGAAAGAGCTGGATTTAGAGAAAAATTATTATCACTAGGAGTTAATAAGATATCAGCAGGAGTATCTACAGAAGTTGGAGGACATTCCCTTAGAAAAGAAGATGCAGGAGAAGAACAATTTGAAATAAGTGATGGTAGAAGTACGGAAGAAATAAAGAAAATGCTTAAAGAGAATGGATATCAACCAGTATTTAAAGATTGGGAAAGAATTTAGATGGAGGGGTAAAATATGATGGAGTATACAACACAAATGGATGCAGCTAAAAAGGGAATAATAACGAAGGAAATGATGATAGTTGCTAATAAAGAATCCATGGATGTAGAAGAATTGAGACAACTTGTAGCAGAAGGTAAGGTTGCGATACCTGCAAATAAAAATCATAAATCATTAGATCCAGAAGGAGTTGGACAAGGGCTAAGAACTAAGATTAATGTTAATCTTGGAATTTCAAAAGATTGTGCATCAATTGAAAAAGAAATGGATAAGGTAAAAAAGGCTATTGAGATGAAAGCAGAGGCAATAATGGACCTTTCTAATTATGGTAAGACAGCAGAGTTTAGAAAAGAGTTAGTTGAGTATTCAAAGGCAATGATTGGGACAGTCCCAGTATATGATGCTATAGGTTTTTATGATAAAGAAATAGATGAGATTACAGCAGAAGAATTTTTAAAGGTAGTAGAAAAGCATGCAGAGGATGGAGTAGATTTTGTAACAATTCATGCAGGATTGAATAGAGAAACTATAAATACTTTTAAGAGAAATGAACGACTTACAAATATAGTTTCAAGAGGGGGCTCATTGTTATATGCATGGATGGAAATAAACAATGCTGAAAATCCTTTTTATGAGCATTATGATAAGTTGTTAGATATATGTGAAAAATATGATTTAACATTAAGTCTTGGAGATGCATGTAGACCAGGGGCTAATACAGATTCTACTGATGCAGTGCAGATAAAAGAGCTAATAACATTAGGAGAGCTTACTAAAAGAGCTTGGGAAAGAAATGTACAGGTTATCGTAGAAGGACCAGGACATATGACATTAGATGAAATCAAGGCTAATGTCATGCTACAAAAGAAACTTTGTCATGGAGCACCATTTTATGTTTTAGGACCATTAGTTACGGATGTAGCTCCAGGGTATGATCATATAACTTCAGCAATTGGTGGAGCTATTGCAGCAGCAGCAGGTGTTGACTTTTTATGCTATGTTACACCAGCAGAACACTTAAGACTTCCTAATTTAGAAGATATGAAAGAAGGAATTGTAGCAGCGAAGATAGCAGCACATGCAGGAGACTTAGCGAAAGGGATAAAAGGGGCAAGAGAATGGGATAATGCTATGAGCAAAGCAAGGGCAGATTTAGATTGGGAGGAAATGTTTAATCTTGCAATAGACAGTGAGAAACCAAGAAGATATAGAGAAGAATCTATGCCAGAGCATAAGGATACTTGTACAATGTGTGGAAAGATGTGCGCTGTTAGAAATATGAATAAAGTTATGAAAGGTGAAGCTGTTGATATATTTAATAACAAATAGAGCATTAGTTAAGTCTGATGAAGAATATTTTGCAAAGATAAAATCAGCGATAGATGGCGGGTTAGATAGAATAATATTACGAGAAAAACAATTAGGTTATGATGAACTTTTAAAGTATGGTAAAAAAATTATGGAGTTAACTAAAGGAACTTCTTGTAAGGTTATAGTAAATTCATCATTGGAAGTATATAAAGAAATTAATGCTTATGGACTTCATTTACCCTATAATAAATTTTTATCAATGAAAGATAGAATAGATAATGTAGGTGTATCTGTACATACTTTAGAGGAAGCTATTGAGGTAGATAGAATAGGAGCTGATTATGTTTTAGCATCTAATGTGTATGAAACAAAATGCAAATTAGGACTTGAAGGAAAGGGCGTTAAGTTTATAAATAATATAAATAAAAATATATCCACAAAGGTTATAGCTTTAGGGGGTATAAATGTGGATAATTATAAAGAAGTATATAAAGCAGGAGCAGATGGCGTAGCTATAATGAGTGGAATTATGTGTAGTAAAAATCCAGAAAAATATATTTTACAACTGAAGAACTATTAAAATTAATGTATAATGTATATTATATACTAATCAATAGGAGGTTGAGGTATGTTTTTAAAAGAGCTTAATAAAGATGAAGCAATAGCCTTTACAAATCTAATGTCCGAATTTGTATTAGCTGATGAAGAAGTAGGAAAAGGCGAAGAAGCATTGATGGAAAGATTATATAATGAAATTGGATTTCCAGAAGAAGAGCTTGTGGCTGTAAGTTTTGAAGATGCAATAAATACTATAAAATCATCTAGTGATAGAATAAAGAATATTGTTTATTTTGAACTTATAAAGATAGGATTAGCTGATGGAGAATACAATCTTGATGAAGTAGAATTTTTACAAGCATTAGGAGATAATCTGGAAATAGCAAGATCGAAGAGAATTGCTTTTTCAAACTACTATTATAAGTATTCAGATGTAAATGTAGAAGAAAGTGAAGAAGCGAGAAAAGAAGTAGAAGATATTATTAATAACTAGAATCTTAAATAAAGATTATGTAAAGGGCCTAAGGTACAAAATTAATTATTGTGCTTTAGGTCTTTTTTTATAGTTAAGTAAGTTATAATAAGCCCCTTAATTATTTTGAAAAGAAAAATACTATAAATATTTATTGGTAAAATTTGACAATAATAATTTAATAGAATATAATTATATTAAATTAAAACAAACAATATGAGGGGGAAGAAAGTGGAGACTTTTAAGAAACTAGATTTAGTGAAGGAATACAATTTAAATAAGGAGGATGAACCTCTATTTTGGCTTAAAATAGATATACTTATTGAATCTTTGTCTATTGATGAAAATAATAAAAGTGGAAATTATGATTCAGCATTGAAGAGAAATTGGAATAAATTTTTTGATATACCCTATAGCAAAAAGGTATTTGGATATCTTAGAAAACACAAATTACCGTTTAAGTTAATTAGGGATTCGGGCATACAAGATATAAAATCTGATAATTTTGTATCTAATATAATAATAAATTCCATAATGAAATTAGTAATCATAAATAATGAGGAGACTTTGACGATTCAAAAATTGAGAGAAAAGACAATAATTTGGGCAGGGATGTTTATAAAAGACGAGAAAGCTCTTAATGAAGAATTAAATTCATTAATCTATCATTATTTTAAATTTAAATTTGATGTAGAATCCTTTAAAGAAACTTTAACTCCATATAAGGACGTCTATTTAAAGTTATTAAAGATATCTTTAGAATATTTTAAGTCTAAAGATAAGATAACTGATGAAGAAATAAAAAATATGTTGGAATATAAGGAAGAAAGAGATATAGATGATATTGTAGCAGTATCTTTAGATAGAGAAAGATTGAAATCTACATATGAGTTAGTAATTTCTCATAATAAAAGAGAAATCGATATGCTAAAAGAAGAAATAGAAGAATTAAATTCAAAGCAAAGAGAAAGTTTTAATTATTCTATGAATCAATATAAGTTTGGAATAAGAGATCTTTTTAATTTAATAAATAGTAAAAACTATGGAAATATTTTAGATAGATTTTATTGTCATGCAAGTGGAAGTAAAAAGTTAACAGAAAAGGAATTAACTATGTTGGTTAAGAACTTGATTATTTCATTAGAAGCTTTTGGTATATCACCATATTCTGAAGAAAATATAGGATCAAGTATCGAAGTTGAAGATAAGAATATAGGAACTGAGTATAGGGTATCTGATGATGTGTATAAAGTAAATAGCAGAAAGGGACAAATAGTATTCCCAGGTTGGAAGTATAAAGATGAAACATTAGAATTACCGTTAGTAAAGATAAAGTGGAGTTAGGAGGATGGAAAATGGGAGGTGAAAGACAAATATATGTAGCTATTGATTTAGGTACTACAAACACAGTATTAACATTAGGAAAGAGAAATATAGATAACACTTTTGGAACTGAAGTTATTGAAATACCTCAGTTTGATGCTACAAAGAATTTAATACAATCAAAATTATTACCGTCAGTATTATATATTGATAATGATGAAAGAAAATATGTTGGGAAGATAGGTAAATGGATGCGAGAAAATTCATCTAATAGAGTTGTATATAATTCTAAAAGATTTATTGGAACTGATAGTAGATGGAAAATTGGTGAAACAGTAATAGGTCCTGTAGATGTAGCTACAGAAATATTAAAAGTATGTAGCAATACTATAAAAAGATACACTATGGGAAGAGAGATAAAAGGTGTAACTATTACAGTACCTGCATCGTTTAATACAGATCAAATTAATGATACTGTTGAAGCTGCAATAAGAGCTGGGTTTAAGAGAAAATCTATTACCACAATATCTGAACCTACAGCGGCACTTATAGATTATATAAACATACAATCCAAAAGAATACAAGAAGATAGAGATGTAGATTTTAGTGAACTTAAAAGAATACTTGTATTTGATATTGGAGGAGGTACTTGTGATATAGCAATTATAGATGTAGTGCAAGATGAAAATAATTTATCATTTAAAGAAATAGCTGTGGGAAGATATGATGATTTAGGTGGAGTAGATTTTGATACTTGGGCAGCTAATTATCTTCTTAATAAGTTTGCACAGGAGCGTAAACTTAATATAAATGAAATAAGTGAAGTACAAAAAAATCACATGATAAATCAATTAATTATATTTGCAGAACAGGCTAAAGAAAGAATATCTTCAGAAGTTGAAAATATGGAGTTTATGGGGATAGAGAAAAATAATGATGAAATAAGTTTCACAAAATCCATTCCGGATTTTTATAATGATGAAATTTGTGAATTTTCTTTAACAAAGAGAGAGTTTGATTTATCAACAAAACCTCTGTACTATAAACCAACTAAAGTTATAAAAGATCAGAGAGAATTGCCTAAATATAAAAATATAGAAGAACCTATATTAAATACATTAACAAATTATAATATACCAATAGCATCTATAGATTATGTATTTCTAACAGGAGGAATGTCAAAGTATATTGGTGTTAAAGAGAGAGTAAAAGAGATATTGAGAAAGGATATAATTTTATCACCGCATCCTATGGAAGCAGTATCAAGAGGAGCAGCTATATATAATTATTATTCTATAGAAGAAACAAAAAATGATAGTGATGTAAATCCAAAAGAAATTTTAAAAGATGGTGGCGATAGTGCAGTTCTTGATATTACAAAGGTATTAGCAGAAGCGATTATGATAGACGTAGATGAAGGGTTACCAGAAGTTATCCTTAAAGCAAATCAAAGAATACCATATACAGGTCAATTAAAAGGAAAATTAAAAACATCTTCACCTTCAGGATTGAAGATAAATTTATATGCGGGAAAAGATAAATATGATTCAGCTATGAGAATTCAGAGAAGTTATACAGGATCCTATACATTTCCAGTAAAAACAGGGACGCCGATAACTATAGAATATAGTATTGATGAGAATAAACATTTATCTATGGAAGTTGTAGTAGAAGACTCATTAAATGAAAGAATTAAAATAGGAGTAGAGAGTGATGTTAATGTTTATGAAGGGAGGTAAGTGGAATGAAGTTGACAGATTTAAGAGATCTTGAACTGATAAAAGGTGATTTTAATATAAATTATGAATATGATATAACTGGTACTACTGTTACAGGAGTAGAGCCATTAAATAATGCTGAGAATAAACTATTTTTATGGAAATTTAGAGAAGAGGATGTTGAAGATTTTTCTAAGATATATTCATTACTTAGAGAAGATAAGATTAGCGAGAAAGTTAGACAAATTATTTATGGAAAAGTAAAAGAAAAATGTAGGGATATGATTCAAGAAGGAATATGTCCAATTGAATGTATGCTATATACATCAAAAGAAATAAATAATTTTATTAATAATGATAGGACTCTTGTAAATTATATGTCTATGGTCATATATGAGATTACTATGGTAAATAAGGATAAAGTTATAGGATCTCTAGAACATATAGTGGTAAACTGGCACTGGACACCGCAATTAAAAATAGTAATTGCAGCATTAGGCAGAATTAAAAATAGTTATCTTTTAGAAAAGGCCTATTATAGATTTTTTAATGATAATAATTTAAAGCTAGATTTATTTAGGGCATTGATTAATAGCGGAAGAGAAGAAGTAGTAGATTATATATTGCAAATGATATCTTTAATTAGTGAGAATAATGCTGTTGATAAAGAAATATCTAAATGTTTTAAAGATAAATTTAAGACAATTTTTAGTGATGATGCACTAAAAAAAGCATATAGTCTTTTAAGAAGTCATGGGATATCAAGTTTGGCAAGAAAAACGATAACATATATAAGTGGAAAAGATGCTGTTGCTATTTCAAATTCTAGTTCTAAGAATTTAGGTGATTTGATTGTAAAAGCTAAAAGTTTAAAAGAATTTGATAGTGGTATAAATGAATTTGAAGAATTACTAAAAGTTAGAGCACATAGAAAAGCCGCTATAATTGCTTTGAGATTTACTGGAGAAAAATCTATAGGAAGATTGATATATAATACTTTGCTAAGAGAGAAATGTAGTAATATGGAAGTAAAAGAAGGAATAATATCTTTAGGCATATTAAAATATACAGAAGCTTATGATCTAATAGAAAAGTATTCTGACATTGATCAATATAAGGTTTACTGCTTTGCATATTTTATTTTGCTTGGTGAAACAAAATATTGTAATCTTATGGCGGAAGAATTATTTAAAGAAGAATATGTAACATATGATGAAACAGCAAAAGCGATAAATCAATGTATTAATTCTTGCGTAGAATTAAAAGAATGTATAAACAATAGTTTTAATTATTTTATGGAGCATTGTGATGAAAAGAGACAACTAAAGATATTAAATGTATTAAAAGAAGTATTAAAGAAATGTTTAAATAAAAACATTGAAGAATCATGGTATAAATTAATGGGCTATATAGATGGAGAAATAAGAGTTGAGGAAAGGGTGCAATTAGGAATTTTAGAATTAGTACAATCAGTAATAGACAGTAAAAATGCTAATTCATATGAGCGATTTTTATTTCATATTTTGAGAGATCAACGTTTTTCATTGAATGTTCAAATGGTAGCACAAAATATGTTGAAATCATTTGAAGTAAAAGCACCAGGAACATTATGATAGAAAATAATAAAATTATACATTTTGAAAGTGATAAAAAAATATTATTCAAGATGGATAGTGATAAAAGTTATATAGCACATATTATTAGAGCATTAGAAAAAAAATATTTTAAATATAGTTTAGTTGGGGTTTTAGATATACTATCATGTTTAAATTATAGAATTAAAAATTATCATATGAGTTATTTTTACTCAGAAGAAGGGCTTAAACAATGTCGTAATACAGAAAATATAGTATATAATATATTATCCTTATTAAGGCTTGGGTATTATAAAGAAGGTAGAAAACGATATGAAGAAAATAGGGAAATAATAGTAGATTGTTTTAATAATAAAGATGAAGTGGTAAAAGAGTATATAGAGTTATTTATTATGTTAGATATAAATAATGAGGAGATAGATAAAGATAAAATCCTAAAAGGGTATCCAGATAAAATTGTAAGGTTATATATACTTATGAATAATATGAAGATTGATTCTATTATCGATATAATAAAGGAATTTAGTAATGATGAAATGATATTATCGCATATTTACTATTATCTTTCTAAATATCATAATAAAAATTATATAAAAAAGGCATATGTTTTTGGATATAAAGAAGATATATTATATGATTTAGTAGATTTCTCTTATGAAGATTTAGAGTTAGAAGATTTAAAAGGATATGCTTTAGATGGAGAAAAAATAATAGATAATATCAATATAACTCATTACAATTTTACTGATGATAGTGTAGAAATATTATCATATGAAAATGAGATAAATATGAGTATGCATATAATTCGAACTTGCAAAGGAATAATATTGTTAGATATGGGAGCAGGTTTTGATGAAAATGGAAATACTATATATATTGATGTAAAGAGAGAATTAGAAAAGTACAATATAAATTATAAAGATATTTTAGGGATATTCATATCTCATGGACACTTTGATCATTATGGAAGTTTATTGATAGATGATTTAGATATTCCTATATATATGACAAGCATTACAAAAGATATAATCGAAGAAAGTAATTCTGAGTTTCAAGGAAGATTAAATAATGTGAAAATAATAAGAAGTAATGATGAAATTTTATTAGGATCATTTAAAATAAAAGCTGTTGAAAATGGACATATATTAGGCTCTTGTGCTTTTGATATAGAAGTAGTAGGTAAGCGAATAATTTATTTAGGAGATTTCTGTTTATCAGATCAATTTACGGTATTGGGATTGGACATATATAAATTAATTGATAATAGAAAAGTAGATTATCTTATAATGGAAACAACATATGGTGAAAACAAATTTTCTCTTACATTAGATGACAAAAGAAAAATATTAGGAAGTGTTACTAAGGCATCGATAGATAGTGGAGTAAAGGTTTTTATTCCCTCTTTTGCTGTAGGAAGGGCGCAAGAAGTATTGATGTCCATAAAAAAAAATGATATTAAATATCCTATTATAGTAGATGGAGCAGCAGGAAAGATAACTTACTATTATCAGAAAAGATCTAAGTGTAGTAATTTAATAGGTGAATGTGTAGAGATAGTAGAAAATGAAGATGCAGAGAGAATGTATCAATTATCTTCAATAATAATAGCCTCTTCAGGTATGTTGAGGAGAGGAAGTAGGTCCTATGAATATTTTAATGTATTAAAATATAAGGAAAAAACTACTGTTATAAAAGCTGGTTATATGCCTAAAAAAAATTTAATTCTAAAAGAAATGGAGTTTATGAACAATAAAACCATAAATTTATATGATATATCTTTATCAGCTCATAGTTCATATGATGAATTAATTTTTACTATGTTAAAATTAAAACCTAAAAATTTAATACTAGTTCATGGAGAAGGAATAGAGGGAATATCCATGAAAAATACAGTAGTGGTTAAATAAAAAAGGAGATGAGAAATCATCTCCTTTTTTATTTACAATTCACAATGATAGCTGGATCTGTTGTATGAAGAGTGTGACAGCTTTTTTCAGTAAGTTTGATAGAGCAAAAGCAGGTCACAAGTATGAGAGCACAAGGCACAGGTATAGATGAAATTCTTGCAGAATTTCTGAAATTTTAAGTGTTGAGTTGAATGTTATAAGTTAGACTATGTTTCTTACTTAGAGCACAGTTGATATAAAAATCGTTACAGAAAGCTCATGAAAGTTGCACTTTCATGAAGCTTGGGTTAAGAATTATAATATAATTTCTGTATCTATAGTAACTATGAAAACACTTTGCTGTCCGCAGGACTATAATAAAATTCCTCCCAAAGAGGAATTTTCACCTTACTTGTGCCCTGTGCCTTCTAACTTGTGCCATGATAAAAAGAGCTATCGCTCACGAAATTTCATTCGTTAATGCGACAGCACCTTAATTGTGATTGTGAATTAATCATAGTATTTTTTATATACTACAGAGTTTATTTCTGCTCCAAAAAGTATAAGAAGAGAAATTACATTTAACCAAATAATCATTACATATATACCACCAATACTACCGTATACTAATGATTTATTGGCAAAATAATTTATGTATATACCATATAAACGAGATAACCCATATATACCAGCTGTGGCAAATAAAGCTCCATATGATACGGACATAATAGGAGGCTTTAGTGAGGATGTGTATTTATACATAAGAATAAATACAATAAAAAGTATTAATATTAATAGAGCTATTCTTAATAAATTTGTTATCCAGAATGAGGATAATGATATTTTTAATGTAGAATATATAAAAGCAATTAAGTGCTCACCAAATGTTAATAGGAGGAATGAACCAATAATAAAGAACGCAAACATAACAGTATAAATCATAGATATAAACTTTATCTTGATATAAGAACGCCTATCACGTATATTATAGGCCTTATTCACTCCAAGCATAAGAGCTTTACATCCAGAAGAAGCACTCCAAAGAGACAAAATAAATGAAAATGACAATAAGGTAACATGTTTATAATTAAGTACTTCATTAAGTACTTGGGAAACGGTTTTAACTGCCGGTTGTGGTATGAATGTTAATATATTTTGAATAACATTTTCACTACTTATAGGGAAAAAACCAACTAGAGTAAGTAAAAATATGAAAAAAGGGAAAAATGATAGCAATGTATAGTATGTTATATGAGAGGCTAAAGAAAAAGCATTATCCTCTTTAAATTTCTTTATACTTTGAATTAATATTATAATAATAGTTTTCAATTTATCACCTCCTGTTGATATAACTATTCTTTATTATAATAATAGTAGCTGAAAAAATACATATAAATATTATTTCTCCAATAGTTTATCATAATACTTATATCTTAAGGGTATTGTAATTAGTTGGAATTTATGATAAACTATTCAAAAGAAAGGCATAAAAGCCAAAAAATTAAAATCTAAGACAAAGCGTGTTAAATAGGCACTTCTATTTAAATTCATATCATAAATAAATTCTTACTTAATATATTGCAAAAAGTTTAATTATATCATTTCTTGTATTGAATTTCAAATATAAAATCATGAAAGGACTAAACATATCCTTAAACTGTGTTTTTTATGTAAAATTACGAATATGAAGTAAAAAATGTGTTATGTGAAAAAATGTAGAAATATGAAGAAAAAAGTGTGATAATCATTACAGAAGGTTAACCAAGAAAAATAAAAATATCTATTAATAACAATTGTTATAGAGGTAAATAAACAGATTAATATATAACAAGTACAAATTTATGCTAAATCAACAGATATTATTCAACAGTTCAAAAAAACTTTAAAAAAAATTATTCTAAAAATATACAAAATTCGATATAAAATTTGGTGACTTGGAAAAAAATTTTTCGGTCATTACATAAAGAAAATCGGTCATTCACATTAAAGAAATTCATATTACCTAAGATGTCAATTTATAAAGAACGAATATCCTAAATAAGGGTTATAGTTCGACTATAAAATTAGAATTAAAGTGATAAAATTACGATATAGGCGAAGGAAATAAGTGGGAGGTATTTTATTATGAAACAAATAGTTAATTTAGAAAGAATATTAGAAGAAGGATCAAAAAAATACAAATACAATTATATATTAACTAAAAATGATTTATCAGTTTCTATCGGAGATAGTTGTGCTGAGGTACCAGCTTACGGGATAATGGTAGAAAAAGAAAATTATATTAACGGGGAATTAATAGGAATAGATAAGAATTCTATAGAACATATAAGTCCATATAGACATAAAGTTCAAGAAATGTTGAAATTATTATATGAAAATGTAGTTTCACCAGTACATTTAGTAGATGTAATCGGAGAAAAAGTAGACAAGTGTGTATCTGACTTTGAAAGTACAGATGTAATAGTAAAAGAAATGTAATGAATAACATAGTATTGGTATTATAGCTATAGAAATTGGGGATTTTCTATAGCTTTTTTTTATTATTATAAGTTATTTAAGTAATTTTTGCTCTTTAAAGATAATATCTTATTAATAGGAGAAATTTTAAAGGAGCGTATAATTAAGTATATGGGGAAAAGTATAATTAAAAAGCTATCAATAATATCTGTAATTATTGTTGGTGCATTAATAGTAATAATGTGTTATTTAATAAAAAATAGAACTATTATTATGAATGAAGAAGATTACTTAACTAAATTGAAAGAATTAAATAAGTATTCAACAGATATAACTATGACATTTAAAAATGATAGAATAACAGATATTTACAAGGGTAAATTAGTATTTTCAAGAGAAAAAGGGTATATGTTGGAATTAGATAATGGAAGAAAAATGATTTTTAATAGTGATGAGATAAAAGTCAAAGATAGTATAGTTGGAGATGAATATGTAAGAAAGTCAGAAAATGATAAAATACATAAATTTATATTTTTAGAGGAATACATAAAGTTACTATACACAGATCAAAAATTGAATTTTACTGTGCAACAAGAAAATGAAACAGAATACTTAATTCTTCATTTAAAAATAAATGAAGGAAATGATAATATGAAAACTGCATCATTATGGGTAGATAAAGGAAAAGTTGAACCTAAAAAAATAGTGGTCTATAATAAAGATAATAAGGAAACTATTGTAATAGAGTATAGAAATTTTGATAAAAACTATAATGATGAAGATACAGTATTACAATGAGAAGAGGAGTAGATAAAATTGTTTAGGCACTTAAGACCAGTTTGGGCAGAAATTAATATAGACAACTTAATAAATAACGTTAATGAAATAAAAAGAGTAGCAAAAGGTAAGGAGCTAATAGCAGCTATAAAGGCTGATGGATATGGACATGGCGCTGTAGATATTGCTCCATTTATGTTGGATGCAGGGGTTAATAGGTTTGCTGTAGCAGTTATAAGTGAAGCTATAGAACTTAGAAGAAATAATATAGATGCGCCAATTATGATATTAGGGTATACACCGCTAATATTTGGGAAAGACTTATTAAGGTATGAGATAGAACAAAGTGTAATGAGTTATGAATATTGCAAAAAACTATCAACTTTGGCAACAGAAGAAAAATCTATAGCGAAGGTGCATATAGCGTTAGATACTGGAATGGGAAGAATAGGATTTATACCTAATGAGGATTCCATAGAAGAAATTAAAAAAATAAGTGAATTACCAAATATAAAAATTGTAGGTATGTTTTCACATTTTGCTACTGCTGATGAAGCAAATAAAGAATATGCATTGACTCAATTAGATAAATTTAAAAAATTCGATGAAAAATTACAAAAAAGAGGAATAAAAATTCCAATGAGACATATAGCTAATAGTGCAGCATTAATTGATATGAAAGACTCTATTTTTGAAGCTTTAAGACCGGGGATAATTTTATATGGATATTACCCATCTAATGAGGTAAATAAAAGTATAATAAATTTAAAGCCTGTTATGTCATTAAAGACTAATATTGTTCATATAAAAGAAGTAGAGAGAGGAACAAGTATAAGTTATAATAGGACATTTATTACAGAGAGAAAGAGCAAAATTGCAACATTGCCAGTAGGCTATGCAGACGGTTATTCTAGAGCGTTATCTAATAAAGGCAAAGTTATAATTAATGGTAAGATAGCGAATATAGTAGGAAGAGTTTGTATGGATCAATGCATGGTTGATGTAACTGATATTGAAGATGTAAAAGTAGGAGATGATGTAGTATTAATGGGAGAAGATAGTGGACTAAAGATTGATGCGGAAGATATGGCGAGACTGCTAGACACAATTAGTTATGAGGTAACGTGCATGATAAGTAAAAGAGTACCTAGAGTATACATAAAGGATAATAAAGTTGTAAAGATAAGAAATTATGTATAATTATATGAGTACTAATTTATTAGTCTATTTTGAAGTATTTTAGAATATGAGGTATAATATAGTATGCATATTTCTATAGGGTTAATAGGAGGTAAGGTATACATTATGTCAGAAAATAAGAAATTAGTTGTAAACCTCTCGGAGAAACTTTGTGATGAATTTGATAAGGCTTTAGAAATAGATAATAAAGATAGAAACGAATTTGTAAAGGAAGCTATTACACGATATATAGAAGAAAAGAAAAGGTTAGCTAGGATGGATTTGATGAAAAAAGGATACATTGAAATGTCAAAAATTAATTTAGAAATTTCTGAATTAGGAGTTTGTAATGAATTAGATCAATTAATGGAATATGAAGCAAGACTTTCGGAGAGTGATTACTTAGATGACGATGGTGGTGAAAAGAGGAGATATATTCTATGCTGATTTAAGTCCTGTTGTTGGTTCAGAACAAGGAGGCATACGTCCTGTTATAATTATTCAAAATGACATAGGTAATAAATATAGCCCTACAGTTATAGTTGCAGCGATTACCTCCCAAATTAACAAGGCTAAGCTACCAACTCATGTTGAGATATCTTCAGAGGAATATGGATTAAATAAAGATTCGGTAGTATTACTAGAACAAGTTAGAACTCTAGATAAAAGAAGATTAAAAGAAAAAATAGGTCATATGTTAGAAAGGGATATGAAAAAAGTTGATAATTCCCTTAAAGTTAGCATGGCATTATAATTTAAGCGTCTTAGACGCTTTTTTTTTATACTATTTTATAAATAGGAGATACTATATATTGAAATTAAATATTAATGTAAAGGTTAACTGAATTTGACCTTAAGTGATTATATGATATAATAAATACAAATATGATATAACACTAATTAAATGTGATATACTATTTAAAAAGTTCTAAGTCTAGAGGAGGAAATGCCATGAGCAATATTTCAGTTATGTTAGGCGAAAAGGCTAATATAGTAAGACAAGACATTATAAATATGTTGACAGAATCAAGTTCAGGACATCCAGGTGGATCATTATCATGTACAGATATATTAGTAACATTATATTTTAATGAAATGAGATATGATGTAAAAAACCCAAATGATGAAAATAGGGATAGATTTGTTTTATCAAAAGGTCATGCTGCACCAGCTTTATATGCAACACTAAGTGAAGCAGGATTCTTCCCTAAAGAAGAGCTTATGACTCTTAGAAAAATCAATTCAAAATTACAAGGACATCCTAATATGAACTATGTACCAGGGGTAGATATGTCTACAGGGTCTTTAGGTCAAGGAATATCTACAGCTGTTGGTATGGCATTAGCGGGTAAGTTAGATAAGAAAGATTATAGAGTATATACAATCTTAGGAGATGGAGAATTAGAAGAAGGACAAGTTTGGGAAGCAACTATGTGTGCGGCACATTATAAACTTGATAATTTAACAGCATTTGTAGATTATAATGGATTACAAATAGATGGAAATGTAACAGATGTCATGAATCCAGAGCCAATATCAAATAAGTTTGAGGCATTTAATTGGAATGTTATATCAATAGACGGACATAATTATGAAGAAATATTATCAGCGATAAATGAAGCTAAGAATGTTAAAGATAAGCCGACAGTAATTGTATGTAAAACAGTTAAAGGAAAAGGTGTATCTTTTATGGAAAATCAATGTGGATGGCATGGAACAGCACCAAATAAAGAACAATGTGAAGCAGCTATGAAAGAATTAGGAGGTGCAAGATAATGAGTAATAAAATTGCGACAAGACAAGCGTACGGAAATGCATTAAAAGAATTAGCAGTAACCAATAAAAATGTAGTTGTTTTAGATGCGGATCTTTCGAAGTCAACAATGACAGCTAATTTTAAAGAAGTTGCACCAGAAAGATTTCTGAATATGGGTATAGCAGAAGGAAATATGATGAGTGTAGCGGCAGGGTTAGCATCTTGTGGTAAAGTAGTCTTTGCATCAACTTTTGCGATATTTGCAGCAGGAAGAGCTTTTGAACAAATAAGAAATTCTATAGCGTATCCTCATTTAAATGTTAAAGTTTGTGCTACTCATGCAGGATTAACAGTAGGAGAAGATGGAGCATCTCACCAAGCTGTGGAAGATTTATCACTTATGAGAAGCATACCAGGTATGACAGTTATATCTCCTAGTGATGGAATTGAAGCTGAAGCTGCTATAAAGGCAGTAGCAGAATTTAATGGCCCTTGTTATGTAAGATTAGGTAGAATGCCTGTTAATACAGTGAATGATTTTGAAGGATACAAATTCGAAATTGGTAAGGGTGTAAAATTAAAAGAGGGAAAAGATGCAACTATAATAGCAAATGGTATTATGGTAGATGCAGCACTTGAGGCTAAAGAAGTTTTATTAGGAGAAGGTATTGATGTATCAGTAATAAATATTCATACATTAAAACCAATAGATGAAGAAATTATTATAAAGGCTGCTAAGGAAACAGGAGCTATAGTAACTGCTGAGGAACATAATGTAATCGGAGGATTAGGTTCAGCAGTAAGTGAAGTAGTATCAGAAAATTATCCAGTGCCAGTTTTAAAAGTTGGTATCAAGGATGTTTTTGGTGAAAGTGGTAAGCCAGCAGATTTATTAGAAAAATACGGATTAACTGCTAATGAAATTATTAAGAGTGTAAAAAAGGCGATGGAAATAAAAAAATAGTTAGTAAAATGGGGCTATTACACAATATTAATTATGTAGGGTGTAATAGCTCTTTTTATTTATAGTAACAATTTAATTGAACAATATTACAAATATGGTAAGTTGTGTACTTCATATTTTCTACATAAGAATATATAATAATAAAGAGAAAATGCTAAAATGAAAATAGTCTCAATAAGGGGTAATAGGAATGATAAACTTTAAAAATGTATCAAAGATATATGATGATAATGTAACAGCACTTTCGAACATAAATATCAGAGTAAGAAAAGGAGAATTTGTATTCTTAGTAGGACCATCAGGTGCTGGAAAATCTACTTTTATAAAGCTTATGACAAAAGAGATTAATCCTACATCAGGAACCATTATTATGAATGGAAATGATGTAACTGAACTTACTAGAAAGGAAATTGCCTATCATAGAAGAAAAATAGGGATGGTCTTTCAAGACTTTAGACTTATTCAAAATTTAAATGTATATGAAAATGTTGCTTTTGCTATGAGAGTAGTACAAGCTTCATCGAAAGAGATTAAAAAGAGAGTGCCCGTAGTATTAGGATTAGTAGGATTAAATAAAAAATATAAAAACTATCCTTCAGAATTATCAGGAGGAGAGCAACAAAGAGTGGCCATAGCAAGAGCTATAGTTAATAATCCCACATTACTGATAGCTGATGAGCCTACAGGAAATTTAGATCCAGAAACAGCAATAGAGATTATGGACCTTTTAATAGATATTAATAAAGCGGGAACAACAGTAATGATGGCTACACATGCTAAAGAGATAGTTGATTCAATGCAAAGAAGAGTTGTAGCTATAGAGCGAGGCCAAATTGTCAGAGATGAATTGGAGGGAAGATACAGTGAGGAATAATTTGAATAGTGTTGGTATGTTTTTTGAAGATGCTTTTAAAAGTTTAAAAAGAAATAGAACTTTAACTATAGCATCAGTACTTACTGTAGCTTTAACTATGTTTGTACTAGGAGTATTTTTACTTACAACATTGATTATAAATAAAAATGTTAATTCTCTTCAAGATAGGCTTGAACTTAAAGTTTTCTTATATGTACCGGATACCACTGAAGCTAAGGAAGCAATTTCAGAAAATGTTGATGAGATAAAGGCTCAGATTGAAAATGATAAAAAAGAGATAGAAACAATATTAGGAAAATCTAAGAATGTTAAGAAGTATACTTTTGTTAGTAGTGAAGAAGCTTTGGAAAGTACAAAAGAGATATATGGAGAGATGCTAGATGGGTTTGAAGCAGACTTTTTACCCGAATCATATAGCATAAAGTTCAGTAATGTAGAAGATATAGAAAAAATAAAGAAACAATTAAATGGAATTAAATCTATAGAATCTATTAAAGACGGAAAAGATACAGCAGAAAAATTTAAAAGTATGACAAATACTATTAAAGTTATAGCAGCAGGTTTATTTGTTGTATTATTTGCGGTATCATTATTCCTTATTTCTAATACAATAAGACTTACTGTATATTCAAGAAGAAAAGAGATAGGAATAATGAAAAATATCGGTGCTACAGATTGGTTTATAAGATGGCCATTTGTAATAGAAGGTATGATTCTAGGTTTCTTTGGAACGTTGATATCTATGGTAAGTTTATATGGAGCTTATTATATGATTTATACTAACATAGGTAATAATTTTGCAGGTATTTTATTAGAAAAGCCAAATATAATAATAAGCCCAATGTCTCCAATTTTTATTATTGGTGGTATTATATTAGGTTTTATGGGAAGTATGATTTCTATAAGAAGATTCTTATCAGTATAAATAGAGATTTGTATTCTATAAAGTTTATGGCGTAATGTAGAGTATTAGTTAATTGGTACAAAATCATTGTAAAATATGATTTTGTACCAATTTTTTTATATTTTAATTTATAAAACATATAATATTTTTTAGATATAATGTTTTTATATAATAAAATATATTGCTAATTTTCATTATATAACTTTAATATGATATAATATTAAATTATATAGATATAATTGGAAGAGTAAATCGTTAAGGACGTGAATTAATGAATAAGAAGAAGAAAATTATAATAGTATCAATAGTATTGATATTGACCAATGCAGCAACTTTTACAGGGGCAACAATTTTATCGAAATATTTATCGTTAAAGAGAAAAGATACTGTGGTTTTAAGTAAAAGTGATTATGAAGAGCTAAAAGAATTTAATAATTTATTTTTAGCAAAAGAATTAATAGAAAAGAAATATATTGGGGATATAGATGAAGAGAGTTTAACAAGTGGAGCAATAAAAGGGCTTATGGATTCTTTAGATGATCCTTATAGTACATATTTTACCAAAGAAGAGTATGAGGAATTTTATACCTTAAGTGGCAAGTATTACGGAATAGGAGTACAAATAAATGCTAACAATGAGGGAAAAATAAGAATAGTCAACGTTTATGATAAGTCTCCAGCAAAATCTGCTGGATTACAAAAGGAAGACCTTATAATAAAGGTAAATGATGAAGATGTTGATTGGTCTAGTTCTTCAAAAGCTATTTCTATGATGAAAGGTGAGAAAGGAAAAAAGGTTAAACTCACTATACAAAGAGAAGATTCTATATTTGAGGCGAATTTAACAACTGATGATGTAGAAAAAAATCCCGTTACATATGAATTAATAGATAATGAAATAGGATATATATCTTTAGAAGAATTTGATGGAAATAGTAACAAATATTTTACTAATGCAGTAGAGGAATTAAAAAATAAAGGTGCAAAAGGTTTTGTTATAGATCTTAGAGGAAATCCTGGTGGATATTTAGACCAAGTTGTAGGTATAGCATCTCAATTCACAGAGAAAGGTAAATTGCTTGTATATACTGTTGACAAGGAAAATAAAAAGGAAGAATATAAATCTACAGGTGGAGAGCTTATAGGTATGCCAATGGTACTTTTAGTAGATGGCAATAGTGCATCAGCTTCAGAGGTATTCACTGGAGTAGTTAAAGATTATAAATTAGGAACTATAGTTGGAACAAAAACTTATGGAAAAGGTGTATGTCAAAATACTTATCCAATAAAAGATGGCGAAGAGGGAGCAATAAAGGTGACTACAGCACAATATTATACACCAGCTGGGAATAATATTCATAAGGTTGGAATAGAGCCAGATATTACAGTTGAATATCCAAAGGAATTATTAAATGAAGAATACGATAAAAGTAAAGATCCACAATTTAATAAAGCTATAGAAGAAATAAAAAATAAACTAAAATAAAATAATGTAGGTTTATTGATAATTCTAATTGAATGAATATTTAGAGGAGATTGAAGTTCAATCGGTTTAACTGAGAGGAGTAGTAGGATTTGATGAACTATATAATGGATTCGGTGAGAAGTGTTTCTTATGCAATAGCATCGCCAAAATATATAGTATTTATTTTAATATTTGCCTATATAATTTATAGGAAGAATCTTAAGAATGTAAGAGTACAAAAGATGCTATTTGGAAGAAGTGTAAATATGCTTCCTATTTTAGTCATATCTCAATTATTCTTTGGAATAATAGCAGGGGTATTTGCATCAGTACTTTTGTATATCTTTAAAGTGAATTTTTATCAAGAAAGTTATATAGAAATTATATTTTTAATATCATTAATACTGATGATATTAAAGCCAAAATACGTATGTTTTGCATATTCGGGAGCTATTTTAGGTGGTGTATCTATAGTTTATAATATTATGATTAAAGCAAATCTTATAGATAGAGGAAATGATTTATTTTATATTCCTATAGGAAACTTATTGATATTAGTAGGTGTAATTCACTTTATTGAAGGCTTATTGGTAGCGATAGATGGAAATAGAGGATCCATTCCGGTTTTTACAAGAATTAATGGAGAAATTAGAGGAGGATTTGCGTTTAACAGAGTATGGATAATGCCTATGTCTTTAATTTTATTTCAGTCAGTAGAAGATCCATTTGCATCAATACCTATTTCACATGTACCAGCATGGATTTTAGCCACAGGGGCATTGGCAGGTTTTGAAATTTTTTATGGCGCTGTAGGATATAAATCTGTTACTTTTACAAAAAGTAAGACAGCTAAAGTATTAATTTCAGGATCATTAATATCTAGTTACGGAATAATTATGATTCTTCTTGGCGTTTTCAGTAGAGGAAACTTAGTTATGGAAACATGTTTCTTATTATTAATGCCTTTATTACATGAAGTTATGTTGTATTTGGATAGAGAGATAGAAGAAAGAGGAGAAGCAAAGTTTGTATCTAATGATGAGGGAATAAAAGTTTTAGAAGTTGGAGTAGATTCTTTAGCTTATGAAATGGGTATCAAAAGTGGTGATACTTTAATTGAAATTAATGATAAGCGTATACAGTCTATTGAGGACATAACAGAGAGTTTAAACTCTATAAGTAATTTTACAGAAGTTAAAATCAAAGCTGTAAAAGGAGAATTAAAGAAGATATCTTGCTCAAGAGAAAATAGTAAGAAGCCAATAGGATTAGTATTGGTACCCAAAGATATTAGAAGAGAAAAGGTTGTTCCTTTAGATGGAGATAAATTTAAAAATATATTAGAAAAAGTAAAAAAGAAATATAAATAAATATTAAAGGGGAATTCGATGATTTGGGACTTGTTTGTTATATCCACTGCCATTATAGCCATGTATATGGCTATAATGGATAATAAGGCACCAGAAACAACTATAGCGTGGTTGTTGATTTTTGTTATTTATCCGCCAATAGGATTAATATTATATTTATTTCTGGGTATAAATTGGAAAAGAAAAACTTTAATTAACGGTCACTCAAAGGAAATAAAAGATCTAATTAATCCCTATATAGCGGCATCAGAAAATAAAGAATATAAGAATTTAGTAGAGCTATTAGCGACAAATTCAGATTCTCCAGTATTCGTAAACAACGAAGTAGAGATTTTTGGAGATGGAGAGGAAAAATTTAAGGCTTTAAAAAGGGAATTAGAAAAAGCTAAACATCATATACACTTAGAGTATTATATTGTTAATGACGATACTATAGGGAGAGAAATTAAAGATATACTTATAAGAAAATCTAATGAAGGTGTTAAGGTAAGATTTATAATTGATAAAATGGGATCTATAAAACTAAGTAGATCTTATATAAAGGAATTAAGAGAAAATGGTGTAGTTGTTGAAATATATTCATATTTTTTGGCTCCTTTATTTAGATTTATAAATACACAAATAAATTATAGAAATCATAGAAAAATAGTCGTTATAGATGGTAAGGTAGCTTTTACTGGTGGTATGAATATTGGAGATGAATACTTAGGTAAAGGAAAGTTAGGATATTGGAGAGACACTCATATGATGATAAAAGGTGACGGAGTTTTAGGACTTCAAGGAATTTTTTTAGATGATTTCTTAACTATAGAGAAAGCGTCTAATTCATATAGTTTCTTTGGAGAAGATTTTAATAAGTATTTTCCGGCATCTATAGGTTGTGGAGGAAATAAAGTAATGCAACTAGTAAAGAGCGGACCAGAATCGGAATTTCCATCAATAATGCAAGGAATAATTAAAATGATTTTTATGGCTAAAGAAAGTATATATATAGTATCTCCTTACTTTGTTCCTACAGAGAGTGTTATGGAAGCGATAAAAATAGCTGCCCTCGGAGGGGTAAAAGTTAAAATAGTTTTCCCAAAGAAGTGGGATCATGCAATAGTATATTTTGCATCAAAAACTTATTTGCAAGAACTAGTTGAATGTGGTGTTGAAGTATATTCTTATAGAGATGATGCATTTATTCATAGTAAAATAATAACTATAGATTCTAAAATATGCTCTGTTGGAACAGCTAATATGGATCGTAGAAGCTATGAATTAAATTATGAAGTTAATTGTGTATTCTATGATGAAGAAATTACAAGAAAGTTGGAAGATATAGTTAAAGGGGATATAAGTGTTAGTAAGTTAATTACATATGAAGATTTTAAAAAGGAACCGTTTTACATTAAAATCTATGGCAAAGTATGTAGGATAGTATCATCGCTTCTATAAATACAATTTAATAAGTAATATTGAAAAGGCTATCGCAATGACAAATGAAAATTTGTAGGCGATAGCCTTTTTTTAGTGCACAGTTTTCAGTGCACTGTGCACTGTTAAACATTAATTGTGAATTGTGAATTAATAAATTAGTAATATATTTTAGGGTTTTATCATATTTAATATATAAGGATAACTTTATAAGAGGAGGATAGAGGTGGAGGATTCAATAAGAATAAAAGATGTAAATGATATTAAAGAAGAATTGCCTAAAGAAGATATTAAGGAAAATTCTATAGATAATAGCAAAATATTAGAGGAAATCATTAAGCTTAGAGAGGATTTTAATGATAAGCTCAAATATGATAAACATAAAGAAGAGATGATAGATGTATTACATAATCAGTTACAGCAATACAAAGATAATTTAGTGTTGAAATCTTACAAGCCGTTAGTTTTAGATATTATATCTTTAATTGATAGTAATAATAAAAAAGTGAATAATTTAAAAAATCAAGCTATAAATGAGTTGAATTCTTTAAAATTATTAAAAAGTGTTGAGGACTTTTCAGAAGATTTACAGGACATGTTAATAAGGCAGGGAGTAGAGATGTTTACATCAGAAGGTAAGGTATTTGATGGATTAATACATTCACCAGCTACTATCATTGAAACTGATGATAGTAGTAAAGATAAAATGATAGCGAACACGTTGAAACCTGGATATATTTTAGATGACAAAGTTATAAAAAAAGAAGTTGTAGAAATATATAGCTACAAAGAAGTTAAGGGGGATTAATATGGAAAAAGTATTTGGTATTGATTTGGGGACTACTTATTCTTGCATTTCTTATGTAGATGAATTTGGTAAAGCAGTAGTATTACCTAATAATGAAAATGAAAGAACAACACCTTCAGTAGTTTTTTTCGATGAAGATAATGTTATAGTTGGATCTGTGGCTAAGGAAAGTGCAAAACTTTATCCGGAACAAGTAGTATCTTTTATAAAGAGAGATATGGGAAATGGAGAATATTCTTTTGCTTATAATAATAATACATATAAACCAGAAGAGATATCTGCTTTGATTTTAAAGAAGTTAGTAAAAGATGGCGAAGAGCATCTAGGTGAAGAAATAAAGGATGTTGTTATAACATGTCCTGCTTATTTTGGAATAAATGAAAGAGAAGCTACTAAAGTAGCTGGTGAGATTGCAGGCTTAAATGTAAGGCAAGTGCTCAATGAACCAACATCGGCGGCTGTTGCTTATGGTATGGGAACAGATGAAGAAAAGACAGTATTAGTATATGACTTAGGTGGAGGAACTTTTGATGTATCTATGATAGATATAAAAAGAGAAGAAATAAAAGTTATTTGTACTGGAGGAGATCATAACTTAGGTGGTAAAGATTTTGATGATAGAATAATATATTATCTTCAACAACAATTCACAGAGCAAACAGGTATAAGTGATGATATTTTAAGTGATTTGGAAACATCACAGGAACTACAGAATTCAGCAGAAAGAGCAAAGAAGATTCTTTCTTCAAGAGAATTAGTACCAGTGGCTGTTAATTATAATGGAGAAAGGGCAAAAGTTACGTTAACAAGAGAGAAGTTTGAAGAATTAACATCTGATTTGGTTCAAAGAACTGTAGCTCTAACAAAAGAGATGTTAAAAGAAGCTAAAGAAAAAGGATATACTTCTTTTGATGAAATTTTACTAGTTGGCGGATCTACTCGTATGCCAATGGTAAGGGATGCAATTGCTGATGAATTTGGAATAGAACCAAGACTTTTTGATCCAGATGAAGTAGTTGCAAAAGGGGCTGCATTATATGGATATAAATTATCTGTTAATGATGAAATGGTAAAGAGAATATCAGATAGTACAGGATCTAATGTTGAAGAAGTAAGAGAAGCAGTAGAAGAAAGAACTATAAATGAGGAAGTTGTAGAAGAAACACTTAAAGAGTTAGCTAATGATACAGGATTTAGACTATCAGCAGTTAGGGCTACTAATGTAAAGATTACTAATGTTGTATCAAAATCTTTCGGTGTTGTTGCTATAGATAGCAGAGAAAAAGAAATAGTTTCTAATTTGATATTAAAGAATACCAATGTTCCATGTGAAGTTACTAAAGTTTATGGAACAAATGAAGAAAATCAAGAAACTGCATTAATAAGGATAATGGAGAATGAAGTTAATGAAGATGTTATTGATTTAGAGTTATCTAAGGAGATAGGAACAGCGGAACTTAAATTACCAACTGGTCTTTCGTATAATTCACCTATTATGATTACTTTTAAGTTAAATGAAGATGGGCGACTTGAAATTAAAGCATGGGAAGGACAAGGAGAAAATACTATAAATTCTGTATTTGAAACTAGGTCTGTTATTTCAGGAGAAGAACTTATAGAAGCTAAAGAAAGAAGTAAGAATATAAGAGTATCTTAAAATTATAATGGGGGGGAATATAGATGGAGTATACTTTAGGAATTGATGTTGGTACGTCTTTTTCGTCTATGGCAGTAATAGAAAAAGGGCTACCAAGAATTTTAAGAAATAGTGAAGGAAAGAGGTCAACCCCCTCTGTTATTTATTTTGATAAAGATAGAATAATAGTTGGGGATGAGGCATTAGAATTATGGATTTTAGGAGAAGATAAAATTTCTTCTTATTTCAAAAGAAATATAGGTAATGATTATTTCAAATTAACGCAGAATGGAAGAAATTATACTGCTGAAGACTTAACTTACAATATAATTAAAAAACTTAAAAGAGATGGTGAAGATGAATTAGGTACAGTTATACATAAGGCAGTAATTACAGTGCCGGCATATTTTAACAATCATCAAAGAGAGGCTACATTAAATAGTGGAATAAGAGCAGGATTTCAAGATGTTAAAATAGTAAATGAGCCAACAGCAGCGGCTATAGCATACGGTATGAAGAATGTATCAGGAAATAAAACAGTTGTTGTTTATGATTTAGGTGGGGGAACTTTTGATGTAACACTAGTAAAAATAGATTCTAAGAATATTGAAGTTATTACTTCAGAAGGAGATCATGAACTTGGTGGCAAAGAGTGGGATGATAGATTAGCTCTTTATCTTGTACATAAGTTTAATGAAGATTATGGTATATGGTTATTAGATAATATGGATACATATAAAAATCTTTTGATAAAATGTGAAAAATATAAAAAAGAACTATCTATTAGAAATAAAATAGTAGTTAATCTGAATTATTTTGGACATAGAGGAAGGTATGAGATAACTAGTGAAATATTTAAAGAGATATCAAAAGATTTATTAGAAAGAACTATGACTTTGACTAAAAAGATAATTTTAGAGAGTAATTATAATATAGAAGATATAGATGGAATACTTTTAGTTGGAGGTTCCTGTAAAATGCCTATGATTAAAGAAGCCATAAGGAATCATTTTAAAAAGGAGCCACTTACAGGAGTTAATTTGGAAGAAGCTGTAGCCACAGGTGCAGCAATATATGGAGAACTAATAAATAATAAAGATAAAAATAGGTTAACATTACCTAAGAGTAAAAAAGTTGTAGACGTAATTACACACTCATTAGGAATGATAGCAAGAGATGAGGATAATAAAGAATATAAGAATTCTATAATAATACATAAAAATACAAAGATTCCTGCTATAGAGAAGAGAATGTATGCAATAGAGACATATGAAGATAGAGAGAATTATATGGAAGTATATATGATGCAAGGAGAAAGTATAAATCCAGAGTTTTGTACTGTTCTTGGAAAGTATAGTTTTCATGGGATAGAAGCTATGGGTAGTGGTAGTGCACTTGTGGAAATAACATATAGTTATGATGAAAATAGCATTGTTTCTGTATCAGCTAAGCAAATAGAAAATGATAAGGAACTGCAATTAAAAATAGAGCGAGTAGAAGAGGAATTACAATTTTTAAATAATCCTATATCAGAAGAAAATAAAACTATTATGATTGCTATGGACTTATCGGGTAGTATGTGTGGAGAACCGTTAGAAATGGCAGAAAAGGCGGCTATTAAATTTATAGAGGATAGTAATCTTAGTAATACTGAAATAGGAATAGTGGCCTTTGGTGATAAGGTAAAAGTTGTACAATCATTTATTAAAGATAAAGCTTTATTGGTGAAGGCAGTAAGAAAATTAAAAACAATAGATGTGGGAGTTGGTACATCTAATCAGCCATTGAGTTATGCTCTTAAAGAATTTAATGGTATAAATACGTTAAAGTATCTAGTAGTGTTAACAGATGGACAATGGTATGGATTTAATAATAGAAATTCTCTTAAACTAGCGAAGCAGTGCCATGATGAAAATATAGAGATTATAGCTTTAGGATTCGGTGAAGCAGAAGAGAGTTTTTTAAAAGCTATAGCATCTTGTGATGAAAATGCATTATATACGTCATTGAATAATATTAGTGGATGTTTTTCTAGAATAGCAAAAGAAATATCAAAAGCCAAAAAGGGAAAACATATAAAAATATTCAAATAATCATTAAATCTGTGGTATAAATATACATAAGAGAAAATATAGGGGGCTAGAATGATGATGAAAGAAAAAAATTTATTTGGATTAATAGGAAAGAAACTGGGACATAGTTTATCACCAGAAATTCATGAAAAAATTTTTGAAGGATTGAATATAAAGGGTAATTATTCTTTATACGAACTAGATGAAAAGTCTGTTAGTAAAGGCATAGAAAGTTTTAAACTTTTAGGATATAAAGGTGTTAATGTCACTATTCCATATAAAGAAGAGGTTATAAAAACTTTAGATTACATATCAGAAGATGCTAAAAACATAGGAGCTGTAAATACAATAGCATTTAAAAATGGAAGAGTTGAAGGATATAATACAGATTATTATGGTTTTGGTATGTTGCTTGAATATAATAATATTATTGTTGAGGAGAAAAAAATTGTAGTATTAGGAAATGGTGGAGCATCTAAGGCTGTAATTCAATATTTAAAAGATAAAAAAGCTAGAGATATATACTTAGTATCTAGGAGATGTAGAGAAAGTGAAGAAGTTGATGGAGTGCATATTATAAATTATGAAATGTTAGAGAATTTAAATGATGGAGATGTGATAGTAAATTGTACTCCAGTAGGAATGTATCCCAATGTTGAAGGGACACCAGTAAAAGAAAGTATTATAAAAGAATTTGGCTCTGCTGTAGATTTAATATATAACCCTATGGAGACAGAATTTTTAGCCTTAGGTAAAAAAAATGGACTTAATATAGCTAATGGATTATTGATGCTTGTTGGTCAGGCTGTAAAGGCTGAAGAAATATGGAATGATATATCTATAGATAAAGATACAATAATGAAAGTATATGAGTTTTTGCTAAATAATTTTAAATAAAACTTTAAGGGAGTAAGGTGAGGGCAGTGAAGAATATAAATTACTATATTTTACTAGGATTAGATATTGACCCACCAGAGATGAGAGAGGATAAAATTAAGGAGGCTATAAATAAGAAAAGAGTACAATGGTCTTCTTTAGTAAATCATCCTACTAAAAAAATAGAGGCTAAGCTTAATTTGGAGTTAATTCCAAAGATGGAAAAGACGCTATTAGGATCTAAGAATGATAGGGAAAAACAATGGAAAGAAGCGAAAAAAATCTTAGAAAAGCAAAGAGAAAAAGAAAAAGATGAATTTTTAGAGTTATTTAATATAATTTCAAAGAAACAATATATAACTAATGAAGAATATGTATCTATGATGAATAAATTTCCAATAATAAAAGATGATGTGGAATACAAGTGTAAAAATATTGTAAAAGAAATGGTGATAGATACTAGAGAAACAGATACTATTCTTAATAGAAGAATTGAGGAGAATTTAAGAATATTATGTATAGATAATTTGTATGATTTTTTAGAAGTATCAGAAAATGCTTCTCTTGCAGAAATTAAAAGAGCATCAAAAAGGATATATGAAGAAATAAGATCTAGTTCAAAAAAAGATGCGGTTTTAACTGTGAGAGGAGAGCTTCAAGGATTTTGTGATGTTGTTTTTAAAAATATAGAAAGTAAATTAGATTATGATAGACATTTAAGAAATAGAAAACTTAAGAATATAGATGATTTCTTAATTATATTAGGAGCTAAAAAATTTATTTTAAAAGAAGAATTTGATGATATTGTAGATCTTATGATAAAAATGGATTATGAGATAGAAGATGCTAAGGAATATATATTACTTTATTGCATAAGAAATAAGATATCTATAGTTGATAGTGAAGATATGTTGATAGATATTAGAACACCTAAGAAAGAAAAAATAGAAGAAAAGCCTATTATTGAAAGTAATAGTTATAATAAAGATAACATTGATGAAGTAGAAATTTTAGATACATTGTCTGAAGAAGGAAAAATAGAAATAGATTTTAAGAAGCCTAAGGGAGCAAAATTAATAGAAGTTTGGAGGAAAGAAGGAGCAATGCCTAAAAAAAGGGGGGATGGCGTGAAGGTAGAATATATTGAAAATGAAAAAGTAGTTGATAAAGGTCTAGATGAAAATAAAACTTATGGATACATATTATTCTCTATATTTGAGAGAAATGGAAGGCTACAATATTCAGATGGGGTAACAACTTTTGCAACACCAAAGGCATCTAAAGATAATGATGATATATTTCATCCGTCTATAAATGATAAAAAGAGTAATCAAGGGTTTCTAAGTTGGCTTATGGAGTTCTTTGAATAAAATGATATATACCTTATTGATTAAATCTTCTTAAAAGTTATAATAAAGTATAGAGTTAATATTTTGGAACGAATTAAGGAGACGATAAAATGAAAATGAATAGAAATGATCATTGTTGGTGTGGTAGCGGATTAAAATATAAGAAGTGCCATATGAATTTTGATGAGAAGTATGAAAAACTAAGAGAAGAAGGATATGAAATGCCTTCAAGAGATATAATAAAGACTCCAGCACAAATTGAAGGAATCAAGAAAAGTGCAGAAATAACAAAAGGTGCATTAGATCTTGTTGCTGAGAAGATACATGAAGGTATGAGTACGGAAGAAATAAATACTATTGTCCATAACTATACTATTGAGAAAGGTGGTATTCCAGCACCGTTAAATTATCAAGGATTTCCTAAGAGTATTTGTACTTCAATAAACGAAGAAGTATGTCATGGTATACCAGATAAAGATATTATTCTTAGAAGTGGAGATATAATAAACGTAGATGTATCTACAATTTTAGATGGATATTTTTCAGACTCATCAAGAATGTTTATGATCGGAGATGTTTCAGAAGAGGCTAAAAAATTAGTAGAAGTAACAAAGGAATGTTTATATAAAGGGATAGAAGCAGTGAAGCCATGGGGATTTTTAGATGATATAGGTGCTGCTATACAAGAGCATGCAGAAGCTAATGGATACTCTGTAGTCAGAGATTTTGGCGGTCATGGTATTGGACTTGAGTTTCATGAAGAGCCTTTTGTATATCATTTTGGTAATAAGGGTGAAGGTATGATTTTAGTACCAGGTATGGTATTTACTATAGAACCTATGATTAATGCTGGTGGATATTCTTTATTTGTAGATGCTGATAATGATTGGACAGCAATTACTGATGATGGAAGCCTATCAGCACAATGGGAGCATCAAATATTAGTTACTGAAGATGGAGTAGAAATAATATCAAAATAGACAGAAAAGCTGTTACACGGAATGTGTGGCAGCTTTTTTAGTTTTAATTATTAGATATATTTGGTATCATTATTATGGAATAAATTGAGAGATGAGGAAAAGTATATGAAATTCAAAATATTAGTTGTAGAAGATGAAGAATCTATAAATGATATATTATCTGCGGCATTGAAAGCAGATGGATATATTGTTAGGAGTGCTTTTAATGGAGCAGAAGCGAGGAGTTTGTTAGATACATTTAAGCCAAATTTGGCTTTATTAGATATAAATCTGCCAGATGAGAGTGGATTTGAAATTTGTAAATATATAAACGGTAATAATTGCATACCTGTAATAATGCTGACAGCAAGAAATGATATAGTAGATAAAGTGTTAGGATTAGAGCTAGGAGCTGATGATTATATTACAAAACCATTTCATATAAAGGAAGTATTAACTAGAGTTAAAGTTGCTTTAAGAAGAGTGGATAAATATAAGGATGCTATTGAAAATGCTTATATTAAGATAAATGATGAAGTGAAAATTAATTTGGAAAGTAGAAGTATTATAAAAAATGATGAAGAGGTAAAATTGAAACCTAAAGAATATGATTTGTTAGAATTTTTAGTTAAGAATAAAAATAAAGTTTTTTCAAGGGAGCAATTATTAGATAAGGTTTGGGGATATGATTATGATGGAGAGCTAAGAACAGTAGATGTTCATGTTAGGCGATTAAGGAGTAAGCTAGATAGTGAAGGAAAGTTATCTATCATAGAAACTGTTTTTGGTATAGGGTATGTGATGAGGTAAATATTTATGAAAATAAAAGCTAAATTTACAATTTCATTATCAATAGTATTTATAGTGTTGTTAGTAGCTATTAATTTTATAACTAGAGAAGTTTTAATGTCTAATATGGAAAGTACCGTATATAGTTCATTAAAAGAAGTTATGAGTAGTACAAGAGAGTATGTAAAGTATAGGTTAATAATAGATGAATTACAGTCAAATGAAGAAGGTTTAAAGAAGGAAGCAGATAATATAATAAGTTATATAACTGTAAATTATAATTGTGATAGCCAAGTAAGAAATATGAATGGTGACGTATTTGCTGATAGCGGAAATAAGGGATTTGAAAAAATTATTGAAAAGGGAATTAAAAATTCAAAAGGAAAAAAGGCTATAGTAAATATTAATTATGGAAAAGGTAAGATGAAGGGTATATTAACCTATCCTATCTATATTGATAGTAGTTATTTAGGGATAGTGGTAATTAATAAAGATTATACTTATATATACAATGAATATAGAAATACAATAAGATTTACTACTATTATAGAAACAATTGTATTCTTAATAGTTTTTATTATATTGTTCTTTATTATAAGAAAAATCACTAAGCCAATAAGTAAATTGACAGATGTAGTAAATAAGGTTGGCAATGGAGATTATAATGCATCGGTAGAAGTAAAAAGTAATGATGAAGTAGGAATTTTATCAAAATCTTTTATGGAAATGAAGAATAAGATACAACATCAAATAGAAGATATAAAGTTACAAAAAAGCAAGGTGGAAAAGTTAGAAAAAAGTAGAGTAGAGTTTTTTAATAATGTTACTCATGAACTAAAAACGCCGCTAACAGCAATATCAGGTTATGCAGAAATGATTAAAGATGATGTTGTTGATGATGAGGAGTTTAAAAAGAGGGCAGTAGAGAGAATATATTCAGAAAGTGAAAGATTACACAAACTAGTTTTAGATCTTATAGATGTATCTAAAGGAATTTCTTATATAGAAGAAGAATGGGTTCAGTTAGAAATGAAAGGAATACTAGATCAAATTTGTGATGATATGAATATGAAGGCAAAGAAGTATTCTTTAAGAATAGATAAAGATATAAAAGAAGGATATATATTGGGTCAAAATAGCAGAATTAGAGAAGTGCTAATAAATATCATTGATAATGCTATAAAGTATTCACATATAAATGAAAACATTATAGTTAAGGGATATATAGAGAAAGATATGTATGTCATTGATGTTATAAATAAGGGGGATTCTATACCAGATAGAGTTTATGATAATATTTTTGAACCATTTGTAAAATCAAAAGATTCTATAGAAGAAAAAGAGAAAAGTAGAGGGTTAGGGTTATATATTTGTAGTGAAATCATTAGAGAACATGATGGAAGTATAAATATAGAAAATGGAGAAGTAATAAAAGTTTCGATAAAAATACCTAGTGTTGTTAACAAGTTGGAAACAAGTAACTTAAACTTGGAAAAGATATAGTTATATCATTACTACATAGGGGTGATATTTATGAGAGGTATATTTTTCAAGAGAGGAAGGTATGTAGTTACTATTTTTGCAATACTAGTAGTTGCTTTTAGTTTATTTGGCTGTAGTAAAGGTGACAAAGAGAGTATCTTAGTTAAAGATGTTAAAAATCAAAGCAAAGTAGAGAAACAAGAAATAAAAACTGCAATAGATAATGGAAATAAATATTTGGAAGAAGAAAATTATGATAAAGCAAAAATGTGGTATGAGAGGGCAATATCTATAAATAGGAGTAAGAGAGATACTTATAAAAAGATAGAAGATAAGTATTGGGAGAAAGATAGAAAAGATGACGCCTATAGAATTATTAGGTTAGCTATAGATAATGGTGTAGATGTAGAAAATATGAAAAAAGAATTGAAAAAGATTGAAGATACTTTTGAAACTATAGTTATAAATGAAAGTATATATGTTGGTGAAGATTATGAGTTACCAAGTGAATCAACATTAAATATTGATGGCAAAGATGTTGATGGAAAAATAACTTGGAATAATAGTAAGGTGACTACTAATAAGTCTGGAATATTTATTTATAAAGGTAGTATTCCGCTATATGGTAGAAAGGTAGTAATGAATCTTGAAATTAAGAATAAGGAGTTAGTAAATAATAATGGAAAGAACGATTTAGGTAATGAAAGTAGTAAGAATGAGAAAAAGCTATGTTTTATTAAAGAAGTTAATGAAGAGAATGGAAAAAAATATGCGATAGTAGATGAAGTACAATATTTTAGTGAAGAGATTGAAAAGGATCAAGGGGCATTATTAGATAAGTATACAGGTGAATGTTTAAGTTATTTAGGATGCGATGGCGATAAAAATAGATATTGGATTAAAAATTCTTTTACTGCAGTGGAAAGATATAATATAAGTGATGATTGTGAATATTTGTATATGGGTAATTCATTAACTCCAGATGGAACTATTTATCAAGAGAAAAATATGAATTTTCAAGAAATGCAAGATTATATAGATAGATACTATAAGTTCTATAATAATGAAGATGATTATGGACAGCTATGGTGGGTATATATAGAAAATAATAAAATAGTAAAGTTTAATAGAACAGCTTTATCAGGTTTAAGTTATTAGGTGGTATGAGATTATGTTAAAGAAAATTTTTACGGTGATTATTAGTATAATTATGTTAATGAACTTTATGGCTTGTACAAGTAAAGATAAAGAAAGTATTTTACTTAAAGATGTTAAAAGTCAAAGTAAAGTGGAAGAACAAGAAATAAGAACTGCAATAGATAATGGAAATAAATATTTAGAAGAAGGAAATTATGATAAGGCAAAAAAGTGGTATGAGAAAGCAATATCTATAAGTAAAGGAAATGTAGATACTTATAAGAAAATAAAAGATAAGTATTTAGAAAAAGGTAGGAAGGATGATGCTTATAGAATTGTTAGGTTAGCTATAGATAATGGTGTAGATGTAGAAGATATGAAAAAAGAGTTAAAAAGTATTGAAGATACCTTTGATGTTATAGTAATGAATAAAGAAATATATGTTGGTGAAAATTATAAGTTACCTAATGAGACATCATTAGATGTTAATGGTAGTAAGGTTACAGGAAAAATAAAGTGGAATAATGATAAGATAAAAAATAATTCAGCAGGTGTATTTATTTATGGAGGCAATATAGCTCAATATGGGAGAAAAGTAATATTAAATCTTGAAGTTAAAGATAAAAATAATAATGTAATAGTAGAAAATAAAAAGGTTGATAAAAATAATGAAGTTGAGAATAAAGATGAAAGTAATCCTGTACAAAGTGATATATATGTAGATGAAAAAAGTTATTTTACAGGTACAAAGATATGTTATGTTACTAAATTTGAAGGTAAGGAGTATAATAGAGTTTTAGCGTTAAAGGAAGTAGAGTTCTATGAAGATGAAGAGGCTGTTAAACAGGCAAGTATAGATAAGAATGATGCCTTAGAGAGAAAGAGTGGAAAGTATTACATAAGAGATGTAGGAAAAGAAGAAGAAGAGTATTATGTATCCGAGAAATGTGAATGGACGGTGGATAAAGAACTTATCACTAAAAGTCAACATGTTAGTATGCCATATACTACACAATTTATAGTGTATGCTGGATCCTACAATATATTGAGGGTATTTGAAGAAATTTCAAAAGCTGATGAATGGAATGTACCAGGAGTTTCATCAAAAGGAATGTTTGCAAAGGTATATATAGAAAATGGAGTGGTAGTGAAGGTAGAAATGCAAGATCTTTATTAAAGAAAAGAATGAGTTTTTATATGTTGATATTGAGGGGCGAAGGAAATGGTTGAAAGGAAATGTGTAATTAAAGGAATTAGTTTAGTATTAAGTATTTTTGCTGTTATTAATTTTATGGCCTGCAAAACCAAAGATAAAGAAAATATTTTGCTTAAAGATGTTAAAGAGCAAGCTAAAGTAGAAGAACAAGAGATAAGGACTGCAATAGATAATGGAAATAAATATTTAGAAGAAGAGGATTATGAGAAAGCAAAAAAGTGGTATGATAAGGCCATATCTATAAGTAAAAATAGTATAGATACTTATATAAAAATAAAGGATAAGTATCTAGAGAAAGGTAGAAAAGATGATGCTTATAGGATCGTAAGATTAGCTATAGACAATAATGTAGATGTAGAAAATATGAAAAAAGAATTAAAAAAGATAGAAGATACTTTTGATACTATAGTTATAAATAAAAGTATATATGTCGGTGAAAATTATCAATTACCAAGTGAAACAATATTGAATATTGATGGTAGCGATGTTAATGGAAAAATAACTTGGGATAATAATAAAGTAAGAACTAATAAATCAGGTACATTTAGATATACAGGTAATATACCTCAATATGGAAGAAGTGTACAACTAGTACTTAGTATAAAAGAAAGTAGCAAAAAAATAGATACAGAAGAAAATAAAAATGATATAAACAGTAAATCGGATTCAGATGTAGAAGAGAAGAAAACAATGATAACTGTAGAAGAAGCAGAAGCACTTGTAAGAAATGAATTTGAAGAAGGAAAATATAGTTGTGGGAATACTGGAGAAATTTTTAGTGATGAAAAAGGAAAATATTATTTATTTCAAGTTATAGATATAGAACTGAGATGTCAAGGATATACGGGTACCAATTGGGTAAAGGTTTATGAAGATGGAACAGTTGTTTCAGGTTAATAAAAACAAAAATCATTTTTAGTATTTACAAAATCTACTTTATAATATATAATATTTTACAATCAATATTTTACAAGCTATGAGCAGAAGTAGTAAGTATGATAAAAATTCTCAGAGAGCTGGGGTAGCTGTGAACCGGTAATTTTTTAGTTCTGAACTTGTCTGTGAGCTTTCACCTGAGACTAGTTTTTGTTTAGGGTAGAACGCGATTCTCACGTTATAGGGATAGGTGGTATGTTTTTTATAATGCCACTGATAGAGTGAGCTTTTTGTAAAATAAGCTAAATAGAGTGGTACCGCGAGTTAACCTCGTCTCTTTTTTGAGACGAGGTTTTTTTATTTTGGTATTGATATTATAAGAGGGGGGCTAATATATATGTCTTATGATTTTAAAAAGTATAGAAAGTATCCAGTGGTAAATTTACCTAATCGTAAATGGCCAAACAATGTAATAGAGAAAGCACCAATTTGGTGTAGTGTTGACTTAAGAGATGGAAATCAATCATTACCATCACCTATGAATGTGGAAGAGAAAAAGGAAATGTTTAAGCTATTAGTTGATATGGGGTTCAAGGAAATAGAAATAGGCTTTCCATCAGCATCGGAGACAGAATATAAATTCTTAAGAGCTTTAGTAGAAGATAACCTTATACCAGATGATGTTACAATACAGGTATTAACACAAGCTAGAGAGCATCTTATAAAAAAGACTTTTGAAAGTTTAGTTGGGGTAAAAAAAGCTATAGTGCATCTTTATAATTCTACATCTACATTGCAAAGAGAAGTTGTATTTAAAAAGTCTAAAGAAGAAATTATTGATATAGCTGTTAGTGGTGCTAAATTATTGAATGAATATAAAAATAAATATCCAGAAACAGATTTTACTTTTGAATATTCACCAGAAAGTTTTACCGGTACAGAGTTAGATTATGCTTTGGAAATTTGTGAAGCAGTTATTGATGTTTGGAAACCTACAAAAGATAAAAAGGTTATAATAAACTTACCATCGACAGTAGAAATGGCAACACCAAATGTATATGCAGACCAAATAGAGTGGTTCTCTACTCATGTATCAAATAGAGAAAATATTATATTAAGTCTTCATACTCATAATGATAGAGGAACTTGTACAGCATCAAGTGAACTTGGACTTCTAGCAGGGGCAGATAGATTAGAAGGAACTTTGTTTGGTAATGGTGAGAGAACAGGTAACCTTGATATAGTTACAACAGCAATGAATTTATATTCTCAAGGTATTGAGCCTAAATTAGACTTTCATGATATTAATAAGCTAATAGAAGTCTATGAAAGATGTACTAAGCTTACTGTTCATGATAGACATCCATATGCGGGAAAGTTAGTATATGCAGCATTTTCAGGATCACATCAAGACGCCATAAGAAAAGGGTTTATAGCCATGAAAGAGAAAAATTCTTCTATATGGGAAGTGCCATATCTTCCTATTGATCCTCATGATTTAGGACGTGAATATGAAGAAATAATAAGAATAAATAGCCAATCAGGAAAAGGTGGAGCAGCATATATAATGGAAAATGACTTTGGATTTATGTTGCCTAAGGCAATGCATCCTGAATTTGGAGCCTTTGTGCAAGAAAAATCTGATGAGTTAGGAGTAGAATTAACTGCTAATGAAATCTTTGATATATTTAAAGAGCATTATTTAGATATCAATAAACCATATACACTTAAAGGATATGAGATACAATCAACTGATGATGTAGAAGGAGGCAAAAATATAGTCTCTATTAAAGCTAAGGTTGCAGTTAATGGTGAAGAAAAAGAAATCATAGGAAAAGGAAATGGACCTCTAAATGCATTTTATAATGGATTAATATCTGATGAAGATGTAGATTGTAAGTTTAAGAATTACTTTGAACATGCACTTGAGGGAGGTTCATGTTCTAGAGCTGTTTGTTATATACAAATAGAAAGTAAAGGAAAAGAATGGTTTGGTGTAGGAATATCAGAAAATATAGCTACAGCATCTCTAAATGCTTTAGTAAGTGCTATGAATAGATGCGGTAATATAAGAAAATAGTATATATAATTTAAATTCACAATTTTAGAATAATGTTTTAATCACAAAATAGTGATAGCGGCTTATTCATAAATTGTGAATTTTTTAAATTGGCTTGTTGCAAAATTTTCCAAAAGAATATATAATTACATAGCAAAGAATGTGAAATATGTCGGAGGAATCTAATGAATCAAATAATTAAGAGAATTATAGATAATATAGAGAAGGTTATAATTGGGAAGAGAAATGTTATAGAGCAGCTTATGGTAGCATTATTAAGTGAAGGACATGTACTTATTGAAGACGTACCAGGGGTTGGTAAGACTCAAGTTGTTGGTGCGTTAGCTAAATCTGTAGATGGAATTTTTAATAGAATACAGTTTACTCCAGATATAATGCCATCAGATGTTGTTGGATTTTCCATGTTTGATCCTGAAACAAAAGAATTTACATATAAATCGGGAGTAGTTATGTGTAATTTTCTTTTAGCCGATGAAATTAATAGATCATCACCAAAGTGTCAGTCAAGTTTGCTAGAAATAATGGAGGAATTTCAAGTTACTGTAGATGGAAAAATACATACTGTTCCAAGACCTTTTATGGTATTAGCTACTGAGAATCCCGTAGAACATCAAGGAACTTATAAATTGCCAGAGGCTCAAATGGACAGATTTTTATTAAAAATATCTATGGGATATCCAAATAAAGAAGAGGAAAAATTAATTTTAGATAGATTTGAGGGTGAAAATCCATTAAAAAAATTAGAATCAATAATAACTATGGAAGAGCTTGTTAATATGCAAGAGCAAGTAAAAGAAGTTACTGTTTTAGATAATATTAAATATTATATAGTAGATTTGATACATGAAAGTAGAAAAAATCCTAAAGTGTTAGTAGGAATAAGTCCTAGAGGAGGAATAAGCTTATTAAAAGCAGCTAAATCATTAGCCTATATTAGAGGAAGAGATTATGTTATTCCAGATGATATTCAAGAAATGGCAATACCGGTTTTATCACATAGGATAATATTAAAATCTAATATAGGAGTTACTAGTGATGAAATTATAAAGGAAGCAATTAAAAATGTAGAAGTGCCATTATATTAAAAATTCAGGTAGAGGATTGAGTTTATGAAGAATAAAATAGAGTTTTTATTCATGTTTATTTTAGTAACTTTAAATGCATATCTTTTAGGAGGAGTAGTTAGTGGTACATTACTTATAGTATTTATTAGTATATTTATTACATCTATAATTTTTACTCGAATTACCAAAAGAAATATAGATGTACATGTTATTTTACCTAAAGAAGATATTATGAAAGAAGATTTTCTTGAGGTAAAAGTAGAAATAAAAAATAAATCGATATTACCTACATCTATTATAGAAATAGATTTTATAAAAGATGATATATTTACCTTTGATGATTCGAATGTATTTAGATTCACTTTAGAATCAAGAAAATCAAAGGTGATTACGATGAAGTATTATCAGTTGTTTAGGGGAAAAGGAACTATAGGTATAGATGACATAAAGATAGGAGATTATTTTGGAATATCTAGTATATATATTGATGGTTTTGATAATAAAAAAGAAATAACAGTATTACCTGTAATTTTTCCTATAGATATAAATAGTGATATAGTAAAAAAGTTGACATCTAGTATGAGATTGGTTAGTAGTGATTATTATATAAATTTCAGTAATATAGAGATAGAACCAGGGTACGAATTTAGACAATATGTACCAGGGGATAGTTTAAACAGAATTAATTGGAAGAAATTCTCTAAAAATCGAGAGCTTTTAGTAAGAAAAAATGACAATATAATAGCTATCAATAAGAAAGCTATTATTATGAATCCGTATATAGCTATTGAAAAAAAAGATAGAAGGATGATAGAAAATAAAATATTAAAAACGGTTCTATCATTGGCTTTTGTATTATTAGATAGAAATATAGATGTGGAAATATATATATTTGAAAATGATTTGTGGACTATATATGAAATAAGAGAGATGGAAGACATAAACATAATACAAAATAAATTTGTAGAGTATCAATTTATACACAGATTTGATGAAGGTGATATAAAAAAATCTTTAGAAAAGCTAGTTGTGGAAATCGATAGTATTTCAATTACTGCAAATATAGATGCATTTATAGAGAATATAGATTATATTTTTAAATTAAGTGAAGTGGAAAATGAAGTAGTTTGGGTAAAGAATAGTAATGATCAATTGAATTATGATGTCACACTTGAAAGAAACTTATGGGTATTAAAGGAGGATTATCAATTTTATAATTTATTTTAAGAAAGGAGATAAGAAGTGAGAGAATCAAGATCAAATGTGAGAGAAATGATAATACCATTACTTTTTTCTATGAATTGCACTAGTTGGATTCTTAATTTAGTGACAGAGAAGTCATTATTGCTATGTATTGTAGAAATATCAATAATTCATATTCCTATTTTTGCATTTCTGAATTTTGTAAAACAAAGAAATAGACAAGGGATAGTGCATTATATAGCAATGACAATTGTTTTGATAATAGGTATGTTATTTTTATCAGTTGTAGGGGATGGAGATACTTCATATTCGGCATGGTTAAGTGTGGCCCCTCATGGTGAAAAATGTACTGCCAACTTTTACATCATAAGTTCTGTTTTATTCTCTTATTTTTTTGCTTCAGTAACATTTTATTTTACTTTAGTGATAAAAAGAACAATAATTATACTTCTAATAGGATTCATACCATTATTTTTTCATGTAGGTAGATGTGAAAAAGGTATAAATTTTAGTTTTGTAATGTTTATATTATTATTTATGTTGCTTTATATCATAAGTAATTTAAATAAAGATATATTTAATAAGGAAGTAAATGTTAAAATTATTATAGTAATTTTAATAATTATAATTGGATTTACTAGTATTATTCCAGTTCCTAAGTTTAATAATAAGATAGCAGACACTATAAATACAGCCTACGGAGATAGTAGTAGTAAAAAATTAAATACTTCTGAGGCTAAAAAAGATGCAAATATAGATATAAAAAGTGTACCTCAAAGTAATAAAATACTTTTTGAAGTTGATAGTGATGAACCGTTATATATAAGAGTTCAAAGTTGGGATAAATATTTAGATAATAAGTGGTGTGTTGGTGATACGTCATTACTACAACAAGAGCCTGTAGAAGATACGGATAAACTTATACCAAGTATAGATGATGTTGCAGTAGCTGTAGAGGATTATTATGGTGATGATAATGATGAGATTAATATATTAAAACAATATAAATCTGTAGATAGAGATATAAAAAAAGCTAGAATCTATTATAGAAATTATAAGGGGGAATACTTATTAAATGTACCAGGGACATTTAATATAAGAATACCTGGGAAAAAAGAAAAAATATACAAAGATGGATTAGCGAAATATTATCTTATAAATCAAGACATTGATGAGAATATGATTTATGAAATAGAATATATGTCACAAAATATGAAGAAGGGTTCTTTGCAGAAGGAGTTATTAAGCTATCTTAATAAAGAAAGGTACTATGATATATTTCATTCTATGGAAGGAAAAAACTTTTTTATAGAACAAGGTCTATATGATGGTATAAAAGATAGTATAAAATACAGATATAAATATATAGAGTTACCAGATACTATTCCAGATAGAATATATGATTTAGCTGATAAAATAACAAAAGATAAAGATTCAGATTATGAAAAAGCAGTTGCTATAGAGAAATTTTTTAAGAGTGGAGAATTTAAATATGATTTTGATATGGGAAAAGCTGCAAATGGACAAGATTATAATGATTTTTTCATATTTGAGGGTAAGAAAGGTGTATGCGTTCAATTTGCATCAGCAATGGTTATATTAGCAAGAGCTAGTGGATTACCAGCAAGATATGTAGAAGGATTCGTAGCTGATGAGTTTGATGAAAATAGTAATAGATATATAGTTAGAGAAAAAGATGCTCATGCATTTCCAGAAGTATATATATCAGGTTACGGCTGGATGACATTTGAACCTACTGTAGGAATTTCTGATGAATCTAATAATGGAATTACATATAAAATCGAGGAAATTGCTGATAAAATTAGCGAACTAATTTCAAAGTTATATGTAAATTTATCTATGATAAATATAATTTTAATCTTTGTATCATTTAGTATTCTGCTAATTATATCTATATACATATATATAAATCTTAGAGAAATATTTTGGAGACATAAGGTTCTAAAATATAATAATGATGTGATTATAAAAGAAATTTTTAAAAGGGTAGTCTTACAACTAGAAAAGTTAGATGTATATTTTGATAATGATGACACTTATATAACGTATGGAAATAAGGTATTTAAAGACAGGGGAATAATAATATCTGATATTATTGAGATATTAAATAAAAATCAGTATCGAGGTGTTGTTCCAAGTGATGAAGAAATAGATAAATCCTTTGAAGATTATTATAAGCTAAGAAGTATTATAAAAAATAGGGTCGGGAAAATTAAAGGATTAATTATGTAGTTGAAGACAAGCGGTAAAAGCTTGTCTTTCTGCGTTATTTGATTCTTACAGGGTTTGTATTCCATATATCTATAGCGTATTCCTTAATTGTGTTGTCTGATGAAAATATTCCTGATTCAGCTATATTTATAATACACATCTCTAACCATTTTTTATGATCCCTATAAAGTAAATCAATTTTTTCTTGAGCTTTAACATAAGAATTAAAATCCTTTAATACAAAATATTCATCATTCATATCTAAAAGAGAGTTGCGAAGATTTTCAAATTCATAAGGAGACACATTTAATGAGCCATCTATTAATTGATCTAAGACTTTTCTTAGACGATTATCTTCATTATATATACGTCTCGAAGAATATCCACCAAAGTTAAGATATTGAGTAACTTCATGGACGTCCATTCCAAATAATACCATATTATCGGTACCAACAGCATCATATATCTCAACATTAGCGCCATCAAGAGTTGCTAAGGTAATAGCTCCATTCATCATAAATTTCATATTACCAGTTCCAGAGGCTTCAAAGGTTGTGGTAGATATTTGCTCTGATACATCAGCACAAGGAATAACCTTTTCGGCTAAAGATACTCTATAATTTTCTAAGAATATTACTTTGATTTTCTTGCTAACTACAGGATCATTATTTATTAATGTTGCCACAGTATTTATAAGCTTTATAGTTTCCTTTGCTAAATGATAGCTAGGAGATGCTTTTGCGCCAAAGAAAAAAGTTCTAGGGGTTAAGTCTAAGTTAGGATTTTCTTTTATAGTATTGTAAAGATACATTATGTGTAATATATTTAATACTTGTCTCTTATAGGCGTGTAATCTTTTAACTTGTATATCAAATATTGAATTAGGGTCTATTAAAATATCATATTTATCTTTTACATAACGGGCCAAAAGTAGCTTATTATTAAATTTAATTTTTTCTATTCTATTCTTAAGTTCTGTATCTGTAGAAAACTTTCTTAGCTTAGAAAGTTCTTTAGGGTTTTTTATCCAGTCTTCACCAATAGTATCAGTTATAAGTGATGATAACTCGGGATTTGCTTGTAATAGCCAACGCCTGTGAGTTATACCATTAGTTTTATTATTAAATCTTAGAGTGTACATATCATAGAAATCTTTTAATTCTCTATGTTTAAGGATATCTGTATGAAGTTTTGCCACTCCATTTATTGAATGAGAACCTACTATTGCTAAATATGCCATTTTAATTACACCATCATTTATGATAGACATTCGTCGTACTTTTTCTTCATCATTAGGAAATTTTCTTCGTATATCCTCACAAAATCGTCTATTTATTTCTTCTATAATCATATATATTCTAGGTAATAAATTTTTAAATAAATCAATAGGCCATTTTTCAAGGGCTTCTGAAAGTATAGTATGGTTTGTATAAGCTAGAGTATTTACTGTTATTCTAAAGGCATCATCCCAATTTAATTCTTCTTCATCTATAAGAATTCTCATAAGTTCTGCAACAGCGACAGAAGGGTGAGTATCATTAATATGAATTTGTACATGTTTATCTAAATCAAAAATAGAATGTCCTGATTTTTTAAATCTTTTTATTATAGAGTGAATACCGGCACAGACAAAAAAGTATTGTTGTTTTAAGCGAAGTAGCTTACCTTTTTCGGTGGAGTCATCAGGATATAACACTTGGGATATCGCTTGAATATCAGCTTTATATTCTTGTGCCTTTACGTAGTCTCCTTTAGAGAACTCATATAAGTCAAAATCGGAATGTACGGGCTCAGAACTCCATAACCTTAAAGTGTTCACGGTTTTATTATTATAACCTATTATAGGAGTATCATAAGGTACGGCTCTAACAGCTTCATAATCTTGAAGTTCAAAGTTTAGTCGTCCTTTTTTTTCTATAGTCTTAACAGTACCATAAAACTTAACTATAACAGATTTATCATCTTTACGAGTCTCCCATATATTTCCGTCCTTTAGCCAATTATCAGGAATTTCCACTTGATAGCCATTAACTATTTTTTGTTCAAATAGTCCATAATTATATCTAATTCCATTGCCATGACCGGGTAATTCTAGTGAAGCCATAGAGTCTAAAAAACAGGCGGCAAGTCTACCAAGTCCACCATTACCAAGTCCAGCATCTACTTCAGTTTCTTCTAATTCTCTCAAGTTTATATTTAGTTCTTTTAATGCTTCTTCACATAAATCTCTAATTCCTAAGTTAATTAAATTGCTTTGAAGTAAGCGCCCTATTAAAAATTCCATAGAAAAATAATAAACTTGTTTTTCGGAAGTCTCTGCATATTGTTTATTAGTTTTAAGCCAATTTTGCGCAGCATAATCTTTTACTAGACTAGCTAATGCAAGATATTTGTAGGAGTTGCTACATTCAGACACATCTTGAGCAAAAAGAGATGTAGTTTTATTTATAAAATCTTCTTTAATTTTATCCTTAGTCAAAGTCATAAAAATCACTCCTAAAATTGCTGAATTAAATATAATAGTTTATAGAATTAATGGTGATATTAATATATATATTAATTAATGTAAGAAGTAATGTAAATTTTTATGAAATATTAAATATAAAAAAATAACCGCAACGTCGGCGTTGCGGTTAAGGGGGTTAGGGAAATATTGAATTCTTTATAGGATTACGGGGTATAATCCTATACAATAAGCATTCGCTTTACGGGAACATTTACTAAGTTCGACATCGTTCGACTTAGTGATATTATAATATCACTTAAAAAAATAAAAGTCAATGACTTTTTTGAAAAAATTATTTCAAGAAATTTATTTTAAATAATTTTTTATGAAAAATAAATAATTATAATAATACTTTAATAAAATCTTAAGGAGAATTTAATAAATATTACATATATTTCATGATATAATGAAGACAAATAAGAAGAGGAATGATGTAAATGGAAATAAAATCTAAAAAAATTAAGACATGGACTGTGGCTACTATGTTTATTATTATATCTCTTATAGCGGCACCTTTCGCACTAGTAATTTTACTTACATATGGGATATACTATTATTGCAAGAAGATTAAATTGGATATTACAATAAGAAGAAGTTCAATAGAATAAATGATAAAATAAGCTTGCAAAAGATAGAACGTACGAGGAGGCTTATAAATTTATGTACTCAAGTATAGATATTTCCAAAGAAGCTATAAAGATGGCGATATCTTCAAGGGAAGAAGAAAAGGAATATGAAAGAACTCTAAAAGATAAAGGAATAAAAGTAGCAGCTGTTGATATTGGCGGGAGTTTAAATGAGAGTATCTTAAAAATAGTAGAGAGAGCTTTGGTAGCATCAAAGAGATCTGGAGTTATTAAAGATACTCATGTTGAAGATGGAGCTATAGCAGGGGCAACGAGAGATGCGATATCTCAAGTTAGTGGAAGAGCAAATAATTTAAATGTTGGTGGTAAAATAGGTATAGCTAGAGGGGGAGAACATATATGTGTAGCTATATTTTTATCTATTGGATTATTACATTTAAATGAAGTTGTTATAGGACTTGGACATAGATCATTACAAGAATAACAGAAATATTAATGAAAATGTCATTATAAAATGCCATTTATATTAAAAAAGGAGCTTGAAGCACGAAGGTAATTTATTGTGCAATAGCTTCTTTATTTATTTTTTGGGAAAATGGTAGTTATCGATATTAAATATAATTATAAATATATCAGTGATATTTATAGATAAATTGCAATATTTACAGTTAATAATTGTTATGATAATATATGGTAAACGATTATTTAGGAGGATGTAGTATGGTAGGAAAGAAAATATTATCAATTATATGTTCATTAACTTTAACGGCAGCAATGCTTTCCGGATGTAGTGGAAGTGATTCTAGTAGCAATAATAAGATTAAAATTGGATTAGAGCAGTTGATAGAACATCCAGCATTAGATTCAGCAAGAGAAGGTTTCGAAGAAAGAATGAAGGAAAAAGGATATGAAGATGGTAAAAACATTGAGTATGAATATAAAAATGCGCAAGGTGACAATGCGATAACTCAACAAATAGCTCAAAATTTTGTAAGTGATAAGAAAGATATAATAGTTGCTATTGCTACACCAACTGCACAAGCAGCATATAATGCTACAAAAGATATACCAATAGTATTTACAGCAGTAACAGATCCAGTAGCGGCAGAATTGGTAAAGACATTAGAGAAACCAGGAACAAATGTAACAGGAACTTCAGATGATGTATCGATAGAAAAACAATTTGAATTATTAAAATCTTTAGTACCAAATGCCAAAAAGGTAGGAATGTTATACAATACATCGGAAGCAAACTCAGAAGTTCAAGTAAATAAAGCAAAAGAAGCTTCTTCAGATTATGGACTAGAAATTGTGCCTAAAGGAATAACTAATGTTAATGAGATAGATGCAGCATTAAATTCATTATTAGGAGAAATAGATGCACTGTATATTCCTACAGATAATACTATTGCGAATGCAGCAGCATTAGTTAATAAGAAAGCTATAGAAAAGAAAGTGCCTGTTATTGCAGCAGAAAGAGGTATGGTTGAAAATGGAGCATTAGCGACACTTGGGATAGATTATAAACAATTAGGTAGGAATACAGCAGATGTTGTTATAAAAATCATAGAAGGCGAAAAACCAGAAAATATAGCAGTTACAACATTAACAGATATGAACTTAATTGTTAATACAGATACTGTAGAAGCATTAGGAATAACTTTACCTGAAGATATAGATAGCAAAGCAGAGAAAATACAAGGGAGTAATTAATAATGAATGAAATAGTGATTAGTACATTAGAGCAAGGATTAATATTTGCTATTGTAGCAATAGGTGTTTATATAACTTATAAAATATTAGATTTTCCAGACTTATCTGTAGATGGAACATTTCCATTAGGTGCAGCAGTATGCGCTTTTGGACTTATGAGAGATATAAATCCATTTTTATGTTGTTTTCTAGCTTTTTTATCAGGATGTATAGGAGGTCTCTTCACAGGAATATTAAATGTTAAATTAAAGATAGATGCTCTTATGAGTGGTATCTTAGTCATGACTGGTTTATATTCTATTAATTTAAGAGTAATGGGAAAATCGAACGTTCCGTTTTTTGGTAAGGAATTAGTATTTAATGAAAAAGTTAATAAGCTTATTGTGATAATAGTCATTTTAGCAATAGTTAAGATATTATTTGATTTATTTTTAAAAACAAAAAAAGGATTTTTATTAATAGCGGTTGGAGATAATGATCAAATGGTTACATCTCTTGGTGTTAGTAAAGATAATATTAAAATTTTAGGGCTTGTAATTTCAAATGGTTTTGTATCATTAGGAGGAGCAATGACAGCACAATATCAGGGATATGCGGAAGTAAGTATGGGAACAGGAGTAGTAGTTATGGGACTAGCTGCTGTTATTATTGGATCAACTATTCTTGGGAAAGTTTCCTTCATCAAAGGGACAACTCTTGCTATTGTAGGAGCTGTGGTTTATAAGGTAGCAATGGCTGTAGCATTACAATTTAGAATAGAACCTCAGGATTTGAAGCTTATTACAGCGATAATCATAATAGTGGCTCTTAGTTGCAATGGAAAATTGTTTTCCTTTAAAAGAAAAGTAAGAGGTGGTGAAAAAGTTGCTACAAATTAATAATTTATCTAAAATATTTTATAAAGGAACAGTAAATGAAAATAGTATTTTTAATAAGTTCGATTTTACTGCCAATGAAGGAGATTTTATTTCTATTATAGGTAGTAATGGGGCGGGAAAATCTACACTTCTTAATCTTATAGCTGGTTCTATCATGGCTGATGAAGGATCTATTTTGTTAGATGGAGAAGAGGTTATAAATAAAAAGGAACATTATAGAGCTAAGAAGATAGGAAGAGTTTTTCAAAATCCTTTTCAAGGTGTATGTTCAAATATGACGATACTTGAAAACATGTCTTTGGCTTTTAATAAAGGAAAATCATACAATCTAACATTAGGTATAAATAAGAAAAATATCAATGGATTTAGAGAACAATTAAAAAGGATAGATCTTGGTTTAGAAGATAAACTATATAATAAAGTTGGATTATTATCAGGAGGACAAAGACAAGCAATATCGTTATTAATGGCCGTAATGAGTAGGCCCAAAGTGCTTTTATTAGATGAACATACAGCAGCATTAGATCCTAAAACATCGGAAAAAATAATGACAATAACTAGAGAGCTAGTAGAGGAAAATAAAATAACAACTCTTATGGTGACACATAATCTTAATCATGCTATTGCAAGTGGAAACAGGCTTATAATGATGCACAAAGGTGAAGTGGTGGTTGATATTGGAGAGAAAGATAAGATGGGGCTAACTACTGATAAACTCATGAAAGAATTTGAACATGCTCATGTTAAAGAAGCTTTGAGTGATAGAAGCTTGTTGGTATAATCAGTGCACAAGTAAGGTTAAAATTCCTCTTTGAGAGGAATTTTATTATAATCCTGCGGATGGCATGGAAATTTATTATATAGACTATGTATTTATACATAAAATACATATATAAAACTATTATAGTTAAGTGTTGATAAATCTACCTGTGCCATGTGCCATCATACTTGTGCCCTGTTAATTAATATTGATACTTTCTATAGTTATTGTAAAGAATATATTTATGGATGTGTTTATAATTAAGATACGAGGAGTTTTATACATGAAGGTATTAAGAGAAGATTTTTATGGAAGGGATACATTAACGGTAGCTAGGGAATTACTAGGTAAATATTTAATTAGAATTATTGATGGAAAATATGTAGGTGGGAAAATAGTAGAGACAGAGGGATATTTAGGTGTAAATGATAAGGCAGCTCATGCTTATGGAGGCAAAGTTACTGAAAGGGTAAAACCTATGTATGAAAGGGCAGGTACTTCATATGTTTATAGTATTTATGGTATGTATTATTGTTTAAATACTATAACTGAGAAAGAGGGAATTCCACAGGGAGTATTAATAAGGGCAATTGAACCATTAATAGGTCTAGATAAGATATCTATCAATAGAACGAAGAAAAAAGATGAAAAAACTTTCGAAAGGTTAACTAAAAAAGAAAGATTAAATTTAACCTCAGGACCTTCAAAGTTATGTTTGGCTTTGGATATTGATAAAAGATTTAATAATGTATTGCTTTGGGGTGGAGAACTTTTTATTGTTGATAATGATGATGAAGTAAAAAAGTTAATAGAAAAAGAAGCGGAACCTTGTGGCAGAATAGTTAAAAGTAAAAGAATAGGAATAGATTACGCAGAAGAAGCTAGAGATTTTTTATACAGGTTTTATTATGAAGAAAATCCTTATGTATCTGTAAAGGATAAAAAACCAGTATATTTAGATGTGTAAAAGTTAAGTTTATCCACAGTTGCAATGAAAAAATTCGTTGTACCTGTGGATAAACTTTTTTATTGTTAGTAAATATAGGTTTAGAGAAATTTATTATATCATAATTGTATAATCATAACAAACTTATCATTAAAAATATTATAGATTTATATAGATTAATAATGCTAATAGAATTCCATCTATAAAGAATAGAGATAAAGCTAGTAATAGATTTAAAGTATTTTTAGATAGTTTTTTATTTTCCATCATAATATCACCTCTTGGTAAATTATTGACAGAATTTCTATATAAAATTCGTATTTATAAATAATATTATTGACAAAATAAGATAAAGTGGTATCATTAAGTTACACACCCCCCATAGGAGGGGGGTATTATGTAGGAGGAAATATGAATAAAGATAAAAAAATGATTTTACAATGCTTAAAGACTTGTAGAGGGCAGATAGATGGAATAATAAAGATGATTGAAGATGAAAGATATTGTATTGATATATCTAATCAAATAATATCTGCTCAAGGTTTATTAAAAAAATCTAATAGTATGATATTAAAGAATCATTTAAATCATTGTGTTAAAGAAGCAATGCATGAGGATAATGCAGAAGAGAAAATAGATGAAGTTATAGATATATTAGGTAAACTTTTAGGAAAGTAAGGAGAATTAGATGAAAAAAGAATTAAAAATAGAAGGAATGACTTGCGCTGCTTGTGTAAAAGCTGTGGAAAGAACAGTAAAAAAGTTACCAGGTATAAATGAGGCAACAGTAAATCTTTCTACAGAAAGGTTATTAGTTGATTTTAATAATAAAGAAGTATCAATAGATAGAATTAAAGAGGCTATTGATAAAAAGGGATATAAAGCATTAGAGTTAGAGGAAAAAAGTAAAAGTCCAGAAGAAATATTAAATGAAATGAAATCAAGATTAATATTATCGATGATATTTGCTATTCCACTATTATTAATAGCGATGGTTCCTATGTTTATTCCTGCATTAGACAAGATAGCGATGAACCATTTATCAGTATTTGCAACTATACAATTAATATTAGTTATTCCAGTAATAATAGTGGGAAGAAGTTACTTTATACATGGATTTAAGAATATAGTGAAGTTATCACCGAATATGGATTCATTGATAGCAATGGGAACATCAGCAGCATTTATATATTCTTTATTTAATACCATTAGAATATATACTGGGGTTCATACAATGAATCTCTATTACGAATCAGCTGGGGTAATATTGGCATTAATAACTCTAGGGAAGTATCTAGAATCTATAGCAAAAGGAAGAACTAAAGATGCTATTAAAAAGCTTATAGATTTATCACCTAAGGAAGCTACAATTTTAAAAGACAATATTGAAAAGAAAGTTAAGTTTGAAGATATAAAAGTAGGAGATATTATTGTAGTTAAACCAGGAGAAAAGATACCGGTAGATGGGGTAGTTATATTAGGTGAAACATCTATAGATGAGTCGATGCTTACAGGTGAAAGTATTCCAGTTGAAAAAGAGATTGGATCTAATATTATTGGCGGTAGTTTAAATAAAAATGGAAGAATTCAATATAAGGCTACTAGGGTAGGAAAAGATACGACTTTATCTCAAATAATAAAAGTAGTAGAAGAAGCTCAAGGATCTAAGGCTCCAATAGCAAAATTAGCAGATATTATTTCAGGATACTTTGTTCCTATAGTTATGACATTAGCTATTATTGCAGCATTATCATGGTATTTCTTTGGTGGAGAGAGTTTAAGTTTTGCTATTACTATTTTTGTATCAGTATTAGTTATAGCGTGTCCATGTGCTTTAGGCTTAGCCACACCGACAGCTATAATGGTTGCTAGCGGTAGAGGTGCAGAAAATGGAATTTTAATAAAAGGTGGAGAAGCATTAGAAATAGCAGGTAAAATTAATACTATTGTTTTTGATAAAACAGGAACACTTACAAAAGGAGAGCCTACAGTTACTGATGTTATTGGCTTTGCAGTGTCAGAGAAAGAAGTTCTTGAGATTGCAACTTCATTGGAAAAACATTCAGAGCATCCATTAGGAGAAGCAATAGTGAGAAAAGGTAATGAAGATAATGTTGAAGTTTTTGATGTAGAAGGATTTAAGGCACTTGTCGGTAGAGGCGTAGAAGGAAAAATCTCAGGGAAAGAATATTTTGTTGGTAATGATAGATTAGTAAAGGAAAAAAATCTTTATAGTGATGAGTTAGATGCATTGGTAAATAAATTATCTAGAGAAGGAAAAACGCCGATGATTCTTATCAGTGATAAGGTGTTAGGAGTAATTGCTGTTAGTGATGTGGTAAAAGAAACTTCTAAAAAAGCAATAGAATTATTGCATAGAAAAGGTATAGAAGTTGTTATGATAAGTGGAGATAAAACGGAAACTTGTGAATATATAGGTAATTTAGTGGGAATAGATAAAGTTTATGGAGGTGTTCTTCCGGAGAAAAAAGCTGAAGTAGTAAAAGAACTTCAGGGAGTTGGAAAAAAGGTAGCTATGGTTGGTGATGGTATTAATGATGCACCAGCATTAGCGCAAAGTGATGTAGGGATTGCTATAGGCGGAGGTACAGATATTGCTATAGAAAGTGCTGATATAGTACTTATGAGAAGTGATATTTTAGATGTAGCCGTTGCTATAAATCTTAGCAGAAAGACTATAAGAAACATAAAAGAAAATTTAGGATGGGCTTTTGGGTATAATATTCTTGGAATACCATTTGCAATGGGTGTATTTCACATATTTGGTGGACCGCTATTAAATCCAATGATAGGAGCCTTAGCCATGAGTTTATCATCGGTATCAGTGCTTTTAAATGCATTAAGATTAAAAAGAGTTAAGATTAAAGAGGAGTAAAAATGAATAAAATTATTAAAATTGAAGGAATGAGTTGTGAAAAGTGTGTGGCACATGTAAAGGATGCTTTAGAAGAAGTGTCAGGAATTGAAAAGGTTACTGTAGACTTAAAAGAAGGTAAAGCAATAATAGAAGGAAATGACGTAAGTGATGAAGTTATAAAAGAAGTTATTGAAGATGAAGGATACGATGTTATTTCGATAAATTAATTGTGAATTAAATTTATAAAGAGCTGTTGCACAGGTGTGTAGCAGCTTTTTTGGTAAGTTTGATAAATCAAGGCCTTGGTAATATAAATTGAATCAACTTATATCACCAGAGCCCCATTTTTATAATTATTTTTGAAATTTAATATAATTGTGAATTGTGCAGTGACAATTGTGAATTGTTTAAAGTTTTCTTCCCATCATTACGCCCATTGCTGATGCCATCATTAAACCTCTTGTCCATCCACTTGAATCTCCAAGGCAATGAAGTCCTTTAATATTTGTTTCAAAATTTTCATCTAGAGCTATTCGATTACTATAGAATTTTATTTCTGGTCCATAAAGTAAAGTTTCTCTACTAGCGAAACCAGGAACAACAGTGTTCATAGCTTCTATAAAATTAAGAATGTTAGTTAGTGTTCTATAAGGAAGAGCTGAAGTTAAGTCACCAGCTTCGGCATCAGGTAGAGTATGTTTTACATTTGATTGATATAATTCATGTGGCCAAGTTCTCTTACCGTCAAGTATATCTCCATATCTTTGAACAAGGATACTTCCATTCCCAAGCATATTAACAAGTTCAGCAACTTTCTTACCATATTCGATAGGTTCATTAAATGGCTCAGCAAAATTGTGAGAACTTAATATTGCTAAATTAGTATTGTTAGATTTTTTATCTTTATATGAATGACCATTTACTATAGCTAGGTTATTATCATAATTCTCCTGACTAACAAATCCACCAGGATTTTGACAGAAGGTTCTAACTTTATCTCTAAATGGAGCAGGATAACCAATAAGTTTTGATTCATAAAGTACGTTATTAACGCTATCCATTACTTCATTTCTAAGCTCAACTCTTACACCAATATCAACAGGACCAGCGCTATGTTTTATATTATGTTCTACACACATGTCTTTAAGCCAATCTGAACCTTTTCTACCAGTAGCTATAACTACTTTATCACTAAATACTTTTTCATCTTTTGTTTTTGTCATAGAGTCAGAAAGTAAAACACCTTTAATTTCATTTTCTTCTATTATGAGATTTTTAACAATAGTGTCAAATTTAATAGTAACACCATTATCTATTAAATATTTTTGAATCCTAGAATATATTTCATGTGCTTTTTCAGTACCTAGATGTCGTATAGGACAATCAACTAATTTTAGATTACCTTCAATAGACTTACGTCTTATTTCTTTTATCTCATCGTCATTACCTATACCTTCGATTTTTGTATCTGCACCAAAATTTAGGTATATACCATCAGTATAATCAATATAGCTTTGAACTTCATTTGCACCAACTAATTCTGGAAGGTCACCACCAACTTCATAGCTTAAAGAAAGTTTTCCATCAGAAAAAGCACCAGCTCCAGAAAAACCTGATGTAATGTGACAGTATGGTTTGCATTTTACACATTTATTAGTTTTTATTTTTGGACAGAATCTTTTATCGATACTTCTGCCACCTTCAATTAATAGGATATTTGAATTAGGCTTGTTTTTATTTAATTCATAGGCTGTAAATATTCCCGCTGGACCAGCACCTACTATTATTACGTCATAATTCATCAATAACAACTCCTTATAAAATAATGATAGATACTTATAGCGTAGAGCAATTTACGGTAGCTCAGTAGAGACATCCTAACCATATCATAGGACTTATATAAGCGAACAATTATTTATTTTTAAGTATTAATGTTCTTAATACAATAAAATTTTATATCATAAGATGAATTTAATCAATAGTTTTTTTATGAAAATACGTACAATATTAATAAAATAAATAATTAGTAGAAATTATCTTATAATAATTATTATTGAAAAATAATAGAATATATTATATTATCTATTATAAGATTTACATATTTGGAGGTATAGTGATGGAAATAAAAGATAAAGTATTAGAAGCATTAAAAAATTCAGCAGAGCCTATGAAAGGTGGAGAAATTGCTGAAGCTACAGGGATAGATAAAAAAGAAGTAGATAAGGCAATAAAAGCTTTAAAGACAGAAGGAACAATAATATCTCCTAAGAGATGTTATTATGGAATAGCAGAATAGTTTTATTTAAGAAAGAGGCTGTCGCATGGCAAATGAAAATTTGTAGGCGAGGGCCTTTTTTAGTGCACTGATAATTGTGCACTGTTTGTATAATTTATTATGCCACAGTTCCTTTTTGCTATAGTTATATATATATGATACAAATAATATAATACATATTATTATGGAGGGAAAAGAATGATTAGAGAATTTAAAGTTAATAAAAAAAATGGAGATACGGTAAAAATAATAATGAAAGAGTTAGATTTAGCATATATTGAAAAGATAATGAATTTACAAGAGAACATTTTAAATGGTATAGAGAATAAAGAAATTTATGCAGCTTCAACTACTGAAGAGTTTGAGGAAGTAATTTTAAGTAAGGGTAAGATTATAGGGTGTGTAACTGAAGAAGATGATTTAATAGCAATGGGGGTTTATGTTGAAAATGGATATGGTGATCATAATTATGGTTATGATTTAGAAATTCAGGGTGAAGAGCTTTTAAAAGTGTGTCAGATTGAATCTACTGTAGTGGATGAAGTTTATAGAGGAAACAGGCTACAAAAAATTATTTGTGAAATTATTGAAAATATAGCTAGAGAGAGAAAAATGAAATTGATAACAGCAACAGCATCACCGTACAATCCATATAGTGTAAATACATTTAAGGGTTTAGGATATGAGATAAAGAAGGATAAATTAAAATATGGTGGATTAAGAAGATATATATTAGCAAAAAATGTATAAATAAGAATTAAAAAATTCCTTTACTAATGATACAATTAAAGTATAGTTAGGGAGAGGGTTAATTATGAGAAAAAAAGTTTTGTTCACTTTTGGATTTAAGAAAGAAGATAAGAAATTTATAGAGTCTTTAGGATATGAGATATATGAAGAAAATGAGAGGAATCTATATTTTAAGGATTATATGGAAGAAGTAGAGGTATTAGTTTGTTATAATCCTTTTGCGACTTTAGATATAAGAAAAATGAAAAAATTGAAATGGATTCAACTTTCATCAATAGGTGTAGATCAACTTGCTGGGTTTAAATCATATATTGAAGAAAATAATATAGTAGTTTCTAATAATAAAGGTGGTTATAGTATTGCCATCGGTGAATGGATAGTACTAAATATATTGGAAATCTATAAAAAGAGAAAAGAAGTTTATAAAAATCAAGAAAATATGAAATGGAAATTAATTTATAATATGCCTGAAATTTATGGAAAGACTATAGGGTTTATTGGGACCGGAACTCTTGCAGTAGAAGCAGCAAAAAGACTTCAAGGTTTTGGAGCTACTATAGTTGGATTAAATACTAATGGTACAAATAGAGAGTATTTTAATTATTGTTATCAAAATAATGATATTGAAAAAATGATACCTATTTGTGATGTAGTAGTAGTTACAATTCCATATACAAAAGAAACATATAAGTTTATTGATGAGAGAAAATTATCATTAATGAAAAAAGATAGCATATTAATTAATGTTGCAAGAGGCGAAGTTATAGATGAAGATGCTTTATATAAATATCTTAAGGAGAAAAAAATTAAGGCAGCTGCTTTAGATGTCTTTTATAAAGAACCATTGCCTGTAGACAATGAATTATGGAAATTAGACAATGTAATAATAACTGCACATAATTCATGGCTCACAAAGGAAACTTTTGATAGAAGATGGGATTTTTACAAAAGCAATCTTATTAGATATATAAATGAAGAAAAGGTAGAAAATATTGTAGATTTTAACAAAGGTTATTAAGTGGTATTAAAAAACGCATTTTGATGTTGTTATTAATATATTTTGTGGTATAATATAAATAAAAGGAGGGGTAGAACTATATGATATATTTTTTATGGGCTGTAATAATAATAGCGGCTGTAACTATTGATGTATGTAGTAGTAATTTATTATTTGTATGGTTTGGGCTTGGGGCGCTAGTTGCAATTCTATTAAATGTACTAGGAGTACCATTTGTTGTACAAGTTATAGTTTTTGTATTATTAGGTATTATTCTAACATTAATCTTTTATCCGATCTTTAAAAAGAAATTAAAAGAGATTCCAAAGACCTTGACAAGAGAAGAAGAGATGATAGGTAAAGAGTTTATTGCAAAAACAGATATTGAAAGTACAGGTTCAGTAATGATAGATGGTACTTATTGGACTGTAATAAACGAAGGAAAAGCTATTAAAGCTGGAGAAAGTTATATAATCACAGGTATAGTGGGAACTAAGTTCACTATAAAAAGTAAATAGGAGGGAAATATATGTTAGTTTTTTTAATCATTTTAGGGGTAATTTTAATAGTATCTTTAATAAGTTCAATTAAAATAGTTAATACTGGACAAGTATTTGTAGTAGAAAGATTAGGACAATTCAATAAATTACTAGAACCAGGGTGGCATTTCTTAATACCATATGTAGACTTTGTAAGAAGAAGGGTATCAACAAAACAACAAATTATAGATATTCAACCACAAACAGTTATAACTAAAGATAACGTTAATATTCAAATTGATAATGTTATATTCTATAAAGTTATTAATGCAAAAGATGCAGTATATAACATAGAAAATTATATGGAAGGTATAAGATATGCAACTATTACTAACATGAGAAATATAGTTGGAGAAATGACATTAGATGAAGTTTTATCAGGAAGAGATAGAATAAACTCTAAACTTTTAACTATAGTAGATGAAATTACAGATGCATATGGTATAAAACTTCTTTCAGTAGAAATTAAAAATATTCTTCCACCAAGAGAAATTCAAGAAGCAATGGAAAAGCAAATGAAAGCTGAAAGAAATAAAAGAGCTGTTATTTTAGAGGCAGAAGGTGCTAAGCAAGCTGAAATTGCTAGAGCAGAAGGTGAAAAGCAATCTAGAATATTAGAAGCAGAAGCTGAAAAAGAAGCAAATATAAGAAGAGCAGAAGGGCTTAGAGAAGCTCAACTGTTAGAAGCACAAGGTAAAGCTGATGCTATAGAAGCAGTGGCAAAAGCGGAAGCAGAAGCTATAAAGAAAGTAAATGCTGCGATTATTGAATCAGGTACAAATGAAACAGTAATAGCATTAAAACAAGTTGAAGCACTTAAAGAAATGGCTAATAATCCAGCTAACAAGCTTATTTTACCAAATGAAACACTATCATCACTTGGTAGCATTGCAGCTATTGGAGAAATGCTTAAAAAATAAATCTTGTAATTTGTAAAAGAATAGTGTAATATATATGTAAATAAATTACTTCTGTTAAAGGGGAGTAGCTACCTAAATTTTTATTTAGGGATAGTTTTCAACAACCGGTATATTTTATGCCTGGAAGCTATCGCACTTAATTAGTGATGCAAGACCTTTAGCACAACGTTTTTGTTGTGCTAAAGGTCTTTTTTATTTGTTACTATCAAGGAGGTAAAAAAATGAATTATTTTAGCAAAAGTACAGAAGAAACGTTGAAATCATTGGGATCTTCGAAAGAAGGGGGGATTAAGGAAACAGATATTTCCAAGTTAAGGGAAAAGCATGGATATAATGAATTTACTAAAGCACCAGCAGATGGGCTTATAAAGAGAATTATTAATTCATTATGTGAACCAATGATGCTTATATTGTTAGTTGCATTAGCAATAACAGTTATTATAAACATCATGAAAATTATTCAAGGTCAGCCTACAGAATGGATTGAAACTATAGGTATAATTTTAGCTATTTCACTTTCAGTTGGTATAAGTTTAGTTACTGAAGGAAAGTCTCAAAAAGCTTTTGATTCATTAAATGATATTAGTGAAGGTATTCTAATTAAAGTAATTCGTGATGGTGGATTAAAACAAATACCTAAAAATGAATTGTTACCAGGAGATATAGTTATTATTGAAACTGGAGATAAAATTCCAGCGGATGGAAGACTTTTAGAAACAACAGATCTTCAAATAGATGAGTCTATGTTAACTGGTGAAAGTATGATGGTTAAGAAAGATAGTAATGCTATCTTAACTGATGAAAAAACTCCTTTAGCAGAAAGAAAGAATATGGTTTATTCTGGAACATATGCAACTTTTGGACAAGGTCTTATGGTAGTAACTGAAATTGGTGATGCTACTGAAATGGGTGCAATAGCAAGAGAAATTCAAGGAAATAATCAAGGAAGTACACCTCTTCAAGAGAAGTTGGCTAATCTTGGTAAAAACATTGCTAAGATCGGTATAGTTGTTGCTACAGTAGTATTTGTAATAAAAATACTTAGATTGGTATCAACAGGAACTCTAAATATTGATACTGTTGGTGAAGCGTTAACTACTAGTATAGCTCTTATTGTAGCATCTGTGCCAGAGGGACTTCCAACAATAGTAGCTGCTACTTTAGCTCTTAATGTTATGAAATTAGCTAAAAATAACGCATTAGTAAAAAAGATTGTAGCTTGTGAAACTATAGGTTCTGTAAATGTTATTTGTTCTGATAAGACAGGTACATTAACTAAAAATGAAATGACAGTTATCGATGTTTTCCATAATGGAAAATTAACATCTCCAAAAGAACTAGATAACGATCATATGATAATGAATTATAGAGTTAATAGTTCTGCTCAATTAGAAGAAGATAATGGTAATAAAAAGTATGTTGGAAATCCAACAGAGGTAGCTCTTTTAACATCTATAATGGATGTACCAGAAAGGGAAGTAGAAAGAATACATCAATATCCATTTAGTTCAGATAAAAAATATATGTCTAGTATTATAAGAGATAATGGTGAGATTGTTCTTTATGCAAAAGGAAGTCCGGAAAAAATATTATCTTTTTCTACTAAAGTAATGATAGATGGTAAAATTTTAGATTTAACTGAAGATGTACAAAAAATATAGAAGATGAAATTCAAAATGTACAAGCACAGGCAAGAAGAACTCTTGGATTCGCTCATAAAACTTTAACTAAAGAGTATAATTGGGAAGAATCTGAAACTATAATAGCTGAAGAAATGATTTTTGATGGGTTTGTTTCTATAGCGGATCCTATAAGAGATGATGTATATGGAGCTGTTGAAACTTGTCATAAAGCAGGAATAGATATTAAAATGCTTACTGGTGATAATATTGTTACAGCTAGAGCTATAGCAAAAGATTTAGGGTTATTAGAAGAGGACTCAATAGTTTGTGAAGCTGTTGATATAGATGCTATGAGTGATGAAGAGTTAAGAAAGGCTCTACCAAAAATAAAAGTTATTGCTAGAAGTAAACCTCTTACAAAGATGAGAGTAGTAGAAACATTAATAGCTCTTGGAAATTCTGTTGGTGTTACTGGTGATGGTATTAATGATGCTCCAGCATTAAAGAAATCCGATGTTGGTATAGCAATGGGTATTACAGGTACAGAGGTATCTAAAGAAGCAGCAGATATGGTTCTTCTAGATGATTCTTTTACAACTATAGTAAAAGCAGTAGGGTGGGGACGTGGAGTATATGAAAACTTCCAAAAGTTTATTCAATTCCAACTTACTGTTAACGTAGCAGCAGTTATAACTGTACTTTTATCAGAAATATTTAATTTTGGTTCTCCATTTACTCCTCTTCAATTATTATGGATTAACATAATAATGGATGGTCCTCTAGCTATTACTTTAGGAATAGAAGCAATGAGAAAAAATATTATGAATGATAAACCAATAAAGAGAGATGCAAGTATAATAACAAAATCAATGATTACGAAGATAATTATTGGTGGAGTTTATATAGTTGCTATGATATTCTTGCTTATGAATACAAATATTTTAGGTGGTACAGAAGCAGAACAACCAACATTAGTATTTAATGCTTTTGTTTTATTTGCACTATTTAATGTATTTAATTCTAGAAGACTTGATAATGAAAGTGTAATTAAAGGATTCTTTTCAAATAAAGTTTTATTAGAAGTATTTGCAGGAGTATTTGTAATACAAGTTTTAGCTACACAATTTTTAGGTAGTATATTTAATACTGTACCATTAAGCTTTACAATGTGGATTAAAGTAATAGCATACTCTTTTACTATTGTAGTTTTAGGTGAAGTTATTAGATTTGTAAAAAGAATATTAGATAAAAAGAAAGCATAACTCTAAAAAGCTATTGGATATAAATTATATTCAGTAGCTTTTATTTAGATTAGAGGTTATTGTATAGCAGTGCACAATTATCAGTGCACAGTGAAGGATATTTTTCCCTATGAAAAAAAATTGTAGTCCTGCGGACAGTAAAATGTTTTTAGGTTTACTATAAGTGAAGAAATTATATTATAAGTCTAAGTTTCAAATTATATTGATAGTTTAAAACGTATAATTAAAGCGACATGCCAGTACAACTGGCATAAGCCCTTTGTAAAACATATTAATAGAATTTAAACTTATTAAGAAGCTAAGACCAAATTATGAATTAGAGTTTCACACTTATAATCTAAGAAATTCCGTAGGAATTTCAACCATCACTGTGCACTGATATATAATTGTGAATTGCCCAAAGTGGTTATACTGCCTCCATAATATGCATAAATTTATTATGTGATGCATAACAGGAGGGGATTTTTGTGTTATATGCATTGATATTGGCTGGAGGCAAAGGTACAAGATTATATCCACTTTCAAGAGAAGATAATCCTAAACAGTTTTTAAAGGTAATTAATGATAAGAGTTTTTTAAGAAATACTGTAGATAGAATTTTAAAATTAATTCCAAGAGAAAATATATATGTTGTAACAAACGAGAGATATTTAGATAAAGTTAAAGAAGAATTAAATGATATTAAGGAAGAAAACATATTCACAGAGCCACAAAATAAAGAAACTGCTACATGTATAGCATTATCAGCAGTAAAACTTGTGAAAAATGATAAGGATGCTAAGATGGTAGTACTACCATCAGATCATTATATACAGGGAGAAAGAGAATATTTAGATACAATACAAAGAGCTTTAGATATATCGGAAAGAAGACGAGGATTAGTTACTATTGGAATCAAACCTACGAGACCGGAGACGGGATATGGATATATAAAAGTAGGGGATAGAGTGAATAATAAGATAGGTACTTTTAGAGTTGAACAATTTATAGAAAAACCTAATCTTGAAGTAGCTACAGATTTTTATTATAGTAATAATTATTTATGGAATTCTGGTATGTTTGTATGGAGAGCAGATGTTTTTTTAAGAGAATTAGAAAGATATGTCCCAAAGATGTATAAAAATATGATGGAGATATATAAAGCAGTAAATACTAAAGAAGAAAAAAAAGTCATTGAAGACCAATACAATCTTATAGAAGGAATTTCTGTAGATTATGGTATAATGCAAAAAACAAGAAAAGCATATGTAATAGAAAGTGAATTTGTATGGGATGATATAGGAAATTTCAATTCATTAGGAAAATTTTTGTCAAATCAAAGATCAAATGGGATAAAGGGAGAAGTATTTACTAGTGAAAGTGAAAATTGCTTTGTATTTGGAGGAAAAAAGTTTATTATAACATTTGGAGTGGAAGATCTGATAATAGTAGATAGTGAAGATGTGTTACTTATAATGAGTAAAGATAAAGATCAAGATTTAAAACACTTAGTTGATATAATAAAACAAAATGATAAATTTAATAAATATATATAGATTATAAAGGAAGCTATTGCAAGATGTATAAATCTTATTATGCAAAGCTTCTTTTCTATATAAGAAATGGAGAAGGATTTTAATGAATAATTGTTGTGGTAATTGCAAAAGAGGATTATGTACAAAAGAAATATCTATTTTTTCATCGTTAGATTCTAGTGAACTAACAGAGATTATTGAAAAAATGATTCATAAGAAATTTAATAAAAATGATATTGTATTTTTAGAAGGGGAAAAAGCTAAAACTTTATATTTTCTTAATGTTGGTAAGATAAAAATTTATAAATATACTAAAGATGGAAAAGAACAAATATTACATATACTTTCAGAAGGAGATTTTTTTGGTGAATTAAATTTACTTAAGGAGTCTAAATATAGGTTTAATGCTAAGGCAATAGAAGAAAGTAAAATTTGTACATTAAGTAAAGAGAATTTTAAAGAGATTTTATTAGATAAACCTGAGATAGCAATTAAAATATTAGAAATAATGGGTGAGCGATTATCAGAGGTAGAAAATCTTGCACAAAATTTAGCCACTAATGATATTGATGCTAGAATTGCATTTTTATTGAAAGATTTATGTGATAAGTATGGTGAGTTTAATGAGAATAGTATAATTATTAATTTGCCATTAAATAGAGAAGATATGGCTAATTATGTAGGGGTTACGAGAGAAACTATAAGTAGAAAACTTAAAAAGTTTGAAGAAGAAGGGATAATAAAAATTGTTGGAACAAAGAAAATTGTAGTTATGGATGAAAAAGGATTAAAAAAATATATTTAAAAATTTGATTTGAATCACATTTTGTTTCTACATATTAATTTATACTAATAAAACAATACGTAGGAAATGTGAGGTAAGAAAATGAAAGAAATATATCTTAATGATTTAAATATAGAGTTAAAGAAATTATTAAATGGTAAGTGGATAGAAAGTGATAGTGATACATACATAGATATACACTCACCTTTAAATAATTCTTTATTAGGTAAAGTTCCAGCAATGAGTAAAGAAGAGGTAGATTTAGCTATAGAAAGTTGTAAAGAGGCTCAAAAGAAGTGGAAATTAACTAATATTTTTGAGAGATCAGAAATATTATATAAAGCAGCTGATATATTAGAAGAGAAAATTGATGAGTTATCAGAATTACTTATTATGGAGGTTGCAAAAGATAGAGAAAGTGCTAGATCAGAAGTTAATAGAACAGCTGATTTTATTAGATTTACAGCAGATACTGCTAAAAATATGCAAGGAGAAATTTTACAAGGTGATAGTTTTAAAGGTGGTACAAAAGACAAGATAGCAATGGTAACAAGAGAACCACTTGGTGTTGTTTTAGCAATATCACCATTTAATTATCCTGTTAATTTAGCAGCATCAAAAATAGCACCAGCCATTATAGGTGGTAATACTGTTATTTTTAAACCAGCAACACAAGGAAGCTTAAGTGGACTATATTTAGCAAATATTTTTCAAAAAGCAGGTGTTCCAGCTGGAGTTATTAATACAATAACAGGAAAAGGTAGTGAGATAGGAGACTATGTTGTTACACATCCTGATATTGATTTTATTAACTTTACAGGAAGTTCAGAGATAGGAGCTAGAATTTCTCAAATATCAAAAATGACACCTACATTAATGGAATTGGGTGGAAAGGATGCAGCTATTGTTTTAAAGGATGCTGATTTAGATTTGGCAGCAAAGAATATTGTTGCAGGTGCTTATTCATATTCTGGACAAAGATGTACAGCAATAAAGAGAGTATTAGTAGAAAATGAAGTTGCAGATAAGTTAGTGGAAAAGCTAAAAGAAAAAGTGGAAAAGCTAGTTGTAGGAAATCCATTAGAAAAACAAGTTGATATTGTACCACTTATAGATAATAAAAGTGCATTATTTGTAGAAGGATTGATTGAAGATGCTATAAAAAAGGGTGGAAAACTTATAGTAGGTGGGAAAAGAGAAGAAAATATAGTTTATCCAACACTTATTGATAATGTTAATGAAAAAATGGAATTAGCATGGGAGGAACCATTCGGACCAGTATTACCTATTTTAAGAGTAAATAATATAGAAGAAGCTATTGAAATAGCTAATAAATCTCAGTATGGATTGCAGTCATCTGTATTTACTGAAAATATAAATGATGCATTTTATATTGCTGGAAAGCTTGAAGTAGGAACTGTTCAAGTTAATAATAAGACAGAAAGAGGGCCAGATCACTTCCCATTTTTAGGCGTGAAGAACTCTGGTATAGGGGTTCAAGGAATAAGATATTCTATAGAAGCAATGAGTAGAGTTAAATCTACTGTAATTAATTTAAGAAAATAATAAATAATAAGATTAAACTTTACATTAGCAAAAGAGGAGAGTATATAGATATGAGTAATAAATGGAAGGGATTTAAGGAGTTAATAGTATTTGATAAAAAGAAAGAAGATGAATTAGTAACTTCATTTTATTTAAAAGCATCAGATGGATTAGAATTACCTAAGCATATACCAGGACAGTTTATTGCTATAAGAGTTGAAATGGAAGATGGTAAGTATAGTAGAACAAGACAATATACATTATCTATGGATTCTAATGAAGATTATTATAGAATTAGTGTAAAAAGAGAAGCAGAAGGTGATGTTAGTAAGTTGCTATGCGATAACATAAATATAGGAGACAAAATTCAAGGAAGTATTCCTATGGGGAAATTCATTTTAAAAGAAAGTGATGCACCACTAGTTTTAATTGGAGGAGGAATAGGAATAACACCAATGTTATCTATGGCTTATGCTACTATTGGGGCAAGTAGAAAAGTAAGCTTAATATATAGTTTAGGAAACTCAAATCATCATAGTTTTAAAGAAGAAATAGATGAGTTAGTGAATAAAAATAATAATATAGAATTAACAACAATTTATACAAGACCATTAGAAAAAGATAAATTAAATGAAGATTTTGATGTTCAAGGTAGAATAACAACACAATGGATGAAAAATAATCTTCCAAAGAATGGACAGTTTTATTTTTGTGGACCAATAGAATTTATGAGAACTATCTATAAAGGTCTAGTATCTATGAATGTAGAAAAAGATTTTATAAATTATGAGTTATTTGCACCAGGAGAAGATATAACTAAATAATAATATCTTATAGTAAGAAGATTGATTATAAATATTATTCTGAAATGACATATATAAACTACAACTAAAATTATCAGTTGTAGTTTTTTAGTTATAAATAAGTTATTGATAGAGTATACTTTTATGAAATATAATAAAGTAAATGGAGTTTAAGATAGAAAAGTATAGATATGGAGGTGACAGTATGAAAAAGAGTAAAGGAATATTGATAATGGTACTTGTGATAATTGCTTTATTGGGACTATACATAGGTATGAAATTTATTTTTAGCAAAGGTGAGAAAAATTCTAATGAAGCATCTATAGTATCTGAAGACCAGTTGATAAATGAAAAGTCAAATAGTGATAAGTATCATAATATAGATATAGACGAACAGAGTGATATAGCATTAGATGATGTAGAAGAGATATTTTTAAATTGTACTACGGCTAATATAAATATTATAGATACTGATAAGGAGAATATAGAGGTATGTTTAGTTGGTCATACTCATGTTAAATCTTATGATTATGCACCAAGATTAGATATTGATAAATCAAATGGTAAGATAGAAATAAATGAAGTAATAGATAATAATTCTACAGGTCTTATAAATATAGGTCAGGAATTAAACATAGAATTAAAGATTCCTAAAGGTTATACAAATAAGTTATATATAAATAATTTCCTTGGTGATATTAATATATCAAGTAGTAATGAATTAATAAAGTATCTAAGTGTAGAGTGTGAAGAAGGAAATATAAGTATTAAAAATATGCTCCCAAAGGAAGTTGTTGTTATAAATAAAGAGGGAAATGTAGAGTTACAAAATATAGGTGGAGAAGTAAGTGTTGATTCTTACTTAGGAGATGTAAAAGTAAAAAATTTAAAAGCAAATGGAAATATATATTTAAAAGTAAATAAAGGTGATGTAGAAACGGAATTGTTAAAAAATACATATAAAGTTATAGCTAAATCAAGTAAAGGAAAAGTAAAAGTAGAAAATTATAAAGCTGATAGTGATATTGTATTAGATATACAAGTAAATGAAGGCGATATAAATGTAAAATAGATTATATAGCGTATAATTTTTAGTTTATAGTGCTTGATATAGATTAGAGTTTTGGATGTGGAGCTGTTGCACAAGGTGTGGCAGCTTTTTTTATTAGGGCACAGGAATATATCAGTGCACAGTGATAGCGTAAACTAGAATTTTTGGATTTATATTAAATAAAAACAACACTTAAGTATAATAGCTCTATATATGAGCTGAACATATAAATATATCACCATAATTGAGAATTGTGAATTAAAAAATAGGCTGCATTGCACAGCCTTAAGAATTATTCAAAATCCAATTATAAATATTCAGTGTTTCAAAGGAGGTATTGAGCCAAGAAAAATTCTTAGCTCGATTAAGGGCTTTGAAGCGCAATTGAACATTGAGCTTCTCATCAGTTAACAAAGTTATCATCGATTTGGTTAATGAATTTTCATCGAAAGGGTCGATTAGTATACCGCCATCAGATACAACTTCAGGTATAGAAGTAGTATTTGATGTTATTACGGGAATACCACAACTCATTGCTTCAAGCGGTGGGAGTCCAAATCCTTCATAAAGAGAAGGATATATGAATATCTCACAACCGTTATAGAAGATAGGCAAATCTTCTTCTGGGATAAACCCAGTAAAAATTATTTTATCATCTAGATTTAAATCATGACAAAGTTTTAGAAGATTTTCACCATCATCTTTAAGTGAGCCTGTCACGACTAACTTTAGTGGTTTATCAAAAACTTTTATCAGATTGTAGAAGGAAAGAATTAGTCCTTTCACATTTTTTCTAGAACTAAATCCTCCTACGTACAGAAGAAAAGGCGTATCTATAGAATATTTTCGTTTTAGATATTGAATACAAGATTGACGTCTAAGTGGTTTATAGATATCCTTTGGAGCTAAATAAGTCACAAAAACTTTTCCTTCAGCATTAGGGAAAAATTTTAATATGTCTTTTTTTGAATGTTCAGATACAGTTATTATGGCAGAGGATTCTTTTATTATTTTTGGCATCTCTTCCATAAATTTAGCAAGGTAACCTTTGCCGACAGTTTCAGGCATTATATATGGAATAAGATCATGAATAGTGACGACTTTTTTACAGTTCATATCTTTATATAATCCAATTCCATTTTGAGGTATATGGTGTATATCTATATCATTAATGTCATTGGTAATAGGAAAATAACTTTCTTCAAAAAATCTATGATATCTTTTAGAACACATATGAATAGTTGAATTTTCTCTTTTATATTTATCATAATCAGGCCCAGACCAGTATAAAAGATAGTGATTTTTTTTGTCTATTTGAAGAAGATTTTTAACTAGACTTTCAGTATAAGTCCCTATACCAGTACCATGATACCAGTTAATACCTCGTCCATCAATTGCTATTCTCATACAATCCTCTCCCTGTAAATACATATCTATTAAAGTATATTACTAAGGAACTAAAAATGTGCTACTTCATATAATATAATATAAATAATTTTTAGGAGTAGAATATGGATATTGAGGCTATAAAAGACGAAGTTGAGAAGTCTTATGGTTTTAATATAAAAAGCATTAATAAGATAAAAAATGTTTATAAGATAATAAATGAAAATGATAAAGATTATTGCTTAAAAGTCATAAGATATGAATTTAAACATTTCTATTTCATTTTTTCTGCCATGAAATATTTGATGGAAAAAGAGTTAGATAGTATGGTTCCTTTCTTAAAAACATTAAATGGAATGGAGTACATTAAGTTAGATAGTAAGTATGGGTACTTAACAGAATGGATAGATGCAAGACAGGCAAATTACGATAATATGGTGGATATAATGCTAGCTGTAGAAGCTATGTCAAAATTACATTTAACTAGTAAAGGTTTTATAGATACAGAAGAGATGAAACCAAGAATAGGTTGGGGAAGGTGGATAAAGACTTTTAATACAAGGATAGATGAGATTTATGATTTTAAAGATAGAATACTTAAAAAGAATATTAAAAGCGAATTTGATCAATTATATTTTCAATTTTTAGAGGAAGAAGCAGATAGAGGAAGACGAGCTGTATCAAAATTAATTAATTCAGAATATTTTAGTCTTATGAACGAAGAAAAAAAATTTAGTGGCTTTTGTCATCATGATTTTGCTCACCATAATGTTATGATACAGCCAGGAAATAAAATTAAGCTTATAGATTTTGATTATTGTATTTTAGATACACATCTACATGATCTTAGTTCAATAATTATTAGAACTATGAAAAATGGCAAATGGGATTTAGAAAAAGCTGAGTTTATACTAAGTGTATATAATGAATCTTTTAAGATTAATGAGAGTGAAATACCAGTGATGTCTGGATTTATTGCTTTCCCACAAGATTTTTGGCAAGTAGGTATTCAATATTATTGGGAAAAGCAAAACTGGGGTGAAGAATTTTTTATGACAAAATTAAAAAAAATTATTGATGATAGAGAAGAACGGGAGGAGTTTGTTGAAGAGTTTGAAAAATTAAAAGTTAGGTGGTAGTTATTATGTTTCAGGATTATCTAAAATCGTTTAATGTAGTTCAAGGAGAACTATCTCCTAGAAAGAATGGAGACATAACTTTTGTAGAGTGTGTTAAGCATCTTCATGTTGTATCAGATTTTTCAAATATAGCATCTAGATATAGTGGTATTGAAGGAAAAATGATAAATAATAAAACTGGGAGATACTATGAGAATATTAAGATGTTATCAAGAAGAGCTGATAAATATATTTATAATCTAGAAAAATTAGATCAGTTAACAGAAGTAGAAGAATATATTTTATTAAATACAAAGGCAATGCTAGAAAGAGGAGAAAGGGCTCTAGAGAAAATTGAATTTTCTTCCTATTTAGAAATATTAAAAAGAAGTATGAATAATACAGAGATATCTATAGGAAATACATCTTTTCACAATATTACAAGGGAAAAAGGAATTATATATTATACTACATTAGACTATTGCAACTATAACTTTATAGAGATTAATGCTGTAGACTTTATAAGAAGGTGTAAGAAAAAGAAAATAAATATAGATTACTCTTCATTAATACGAGATTTTGTTAATTATAATGACTTAAGTAAGTCTAGCGAAAATTTAATATCGGCATTAGTATCTTATCCATATGAATATATGAAATGGGTAAATTATTATAGATTGAAAAAGAAAGAATTATCAGAAGAAGAATATAAAAATAAATTAGATTTATCAAAAATCATAGATGGCGATAGTATTGTGTAGGAGAGGATTTATATGAATAACTATGGGTACAACTTAGATGTTGAGTTATTTGAAAGATTTAATCTAAAGGTTAATGATTTATATCCCTTAAGGAATGTCTATATATTATATACAGATAAAGGCGAAAAGATTTTAAAAAAAGGTGATTGGAAGATAAGTGAATTTAATTTTATAAATTCGTCTTTGGAGTATATATCAAAAAATTTTAACAGAGTTGTGAAGTTTGAAAAAAATGCAAAAGGGGAATATTATACTAATTTTAATGGAGAAATATATGTTATAATGGATAACTTAAAAGGATTAATGTGCGAATTTAATAATCCATTACATTTAAAAATTGCATCTAAAGGATTAAGTGAATTGCATAATGCTGGAGTTGGATTTAACACTAAAATAAAAAATAGAAATAATATTGGAAATTTAGAAGTATCCTTAAAACGATACATTAATGAACTAAAGTTTATTCATAGTCTTATAAATAAGTTTGATAGCTTTACAGACTTTGATAGTAAGGTTTCTAAAGAAATAAGCGGATATATAGAGTTAGGGAAAAAAAGTTTAGAGGGATTGAAAAAAACTGCTTACTTAGATTTATGTAATGAAGAAAATAAAATAACTATTTGTCATCACGATTTGGCTTATCATAATATATTGATAAATGAAGAGAAAGCATATTTTGTGGATTTTGATTATGCTATTGTAGATCTTAGGGTTCATGACTTATGTAATTTCATTAATAAAGTGGAAAAAAATTTTGATTTTAATATAGATAAAGCAAAATTAATTTTAGAGGAGTATTCCAAAGAAAGTGATTTAGATAATAGAGAATTAGAAGTTTTATATTATTTGCTAATGTTTCCTTATGATTTTTATAGTGTATGTAGGGATTATTATACTAGAAGAAAAAATTGGAACGATCAATTATTTAATAGTAAATTAGATAGAAAACTATCATTAAAAGATGAAAAAAATCAGTTCTTAGAAGAATTTAAAAATATGTATAATATAAAATAAAAATATTTTATGGGCAGTAGTGTAACTACTATGGAGAGTATTAAATTTAATACACTATGCCCTACTAATAGTTTAGATTAAAAAAATAGCTATATGCAATTATCTTAATGTTGCAATAGCTATTTTTTATTACTTTTCATGGATTGAACTATATGCATCTAAAGTTTGTTTTGCTGTTTTCTCCCAAGATAGTTCTGAAGAACGAGCAAGACCTTTAGATACTAAGGAATCTTTTAATTCTTTATTTGTAAGTACTAAATACATTTTTTCACATAAGTCATCTACATCATAAGGATCCATTAATATGGCAGCATCTCCAACAATTTCGGGGATGGATGTAGAATTAGAAGTTACTACAGGAGTTCCACAAGCCATGGCCTCTACAGGAGGAAGACCAAAGCCTTCATAAAATGATGGATAGACAAATAATTTTGCAGCGTTATAAATATAAGGTATATGATTCATTTCTATAAATCCAGGAAATATAACTTTATTTTCAATGTTTAAGTCGATAGCTCTAGAATGATAAAGGTCGTAAGATTTACCTTTAGTACCTGCAATTACTAGAGAAATATTCTTTTTATATAAAGTTATTAGCTTAGAAAATGATTCAATTAGTCCAATTATATTTTTTCGTGGAGAAAATCCACCAATATATAAGATAAAATCTCCATCTATACCGTAGTTATGTTTTATTAGACTACAACTTTTAGATTTTGATAAAGGTTTATATATATCTTCAGCTGCTAAATGAGTAACATATACTTTATCTTCATTACAATTAAAAGACCGTATTATATCCCTTTTGGAAAAATTGGATACTGTAATAATTCCATCACAAAGAGGAATTACTTTAGGAATTTCTTCATTGAAGATTTTTAAATACCTATCTGAAGCAGTATTAGGCATTCTATATGGAATAACATCATGTAATGTAATTACGTATTTGCAGATTTTGTCCTTTGAAAGTCCAACACCATTTTGAGGGACATGATATATGTCTAAGTTCTTATCTTTTATTATATTAGGCATGTTAACTTCATCCCAAAATACTCCTGAACCACAAGATTCACTGGTCGCAGTAAGAAAATTACTATTAAGATTTATATTCATATCCCAAGGGGATGGTGCAAAGAGTACATAATCGTTAACTTTATCTATATTATTAAACATATTTAATAATTGGTAAGCGTAAGTACCTATACCTGTACCTCTATACCACTTAGCGGGTCTACAATCAAAACCTATTTTCATGGCTAGGTCCTTTCATAATTCCTATAATTTATTATATTTAGAAGTATGATAAAGTGTTAATTTATTTTATGACAATAAGTATTCTAAAATACATATTACCTTCATATATTAAAATGTGGAGGTGATAGGTATGATGAGAGAGTTTGAAATAGAGAGACAATTTGGAATAAAGATTGAATCAATTAAGCCCAACAAAGGGGTATACTTCCTCAAGACAGATAAGGGGAATAAGTGTCTGAAAAAAGTAAATTATGGGATACAAAAATTACTATTTGTATATGGTGCAAAAGAACATTTAAGAAACAATGGCTTTAATCAAGTAGATAAGAATGACTTAAATATTGATGGAACATCTTACGCTGTTGTTAATGAAGATATATATACTCTTTCAGAATGGATTGAAGGAAGGGAGTGTGATTTTACTAATATTGATGATTTAATAGCTGCAGCGAAGACATTGGCAAGGCTACATGAAGCATCAAAAGGATATGAGCCACCAGAAAATTCTAAATTAAAAACTGATATTGGAAGATGGCCAAGTCTCATGGAAAAAAGAACTAAGGCTCTAGATAAAATGAGGGATATGTGTAGAAAGAAAAATCAAAAAACTGAATTTGATTTAATGTATTTGAAGAATTATGAGGAATTTAAAAAGTTAGGTATTAGAGCAAAGGAAATTTTAAATGATTCTGCTTATTTAGAGTTATGCAAAAAAGCTGAACAAGATAAAAATTTCTGTCATCACGATTATACATACCATAATATAATTGTTGATGATAATAATGAAGTTCACGTAATTGATTTTGATTATTGTAAGAGAGAGGTTAGAGTGTATGATATATCAAATTTTTTAATCAAAGTATTAAAAAGAGTTGATTGGAATATAGAATATGCAAAAACTATAATAGAAGCTTATGATTCTGTGTCATCAATAGAAGAGGAAGAATATAAGGTTTTATATGCTTTCTTAGTGTTTCCACAAAGGTTTTGGAGACTATCAAATAGATTTTATTATAATGAAGTAAATTGGGGGCAAAAGATATTTGATAGAAAAATTAATGATCTTATTAATGAAAGAGAAAAGTTTATTAATTTTATAGAAGAGTTTAAAAAAATATATATTGATAAAGAATAAGGTAATTGAGTGATAATAAATGTCCTATAAGTAAACGGATTTATTATCACTTTTTTCGGTTAATGAATAATATATATAAAGAGCAATATATAGGAGTAAAAAATGAATATAGGAGATAAAGTAGTAAGGAAGTCTCATGGAAAAGATTTGACATTTGAGATTATAGATATTATAGAAAAAGAAGAAAAAACTATATGTATGCTAGTAGGATGTAATATGAGAATTATTGCAGATTCATCAATTGATGATTTAGAATATGCATCACATGAATTTAGTAAAAAGGAAGAGATTTTTGATTCGAAGGTAAAAGATAATATAAAAAAAATAATGAAAATGAGAGGAGGTAGTAATTTAGCGGCTCAAGATACTGGAAAAGTGGTGCAAATGAATAAGGTTAATAAAAAAGATAAAAAAAAAGTTCAGAATAAAGAATTATTTTTCGGTAGACCGGGCAGAATATTACACGTAGATGGAGATTCTAGATATCTAGATGAATGTTTAAAAGCTTATAAACAATTGGGGTTAGTAGCAGAAGGGATAGCTATACCGGAACAAGAACAACCCAATGTTATTGTTGACTTAGTAAAAAAATATAAAGCAGACATTGTAGTTTTAACGGGACATGATGGAATGATAAGAAGTAATGATGATTTTGGTGATTTATTAAACTATAGGAACTCAAAATATTTTGTTGACTCGGTTACTAATTTGAGAGAGTATGAACCTAACTATGATGATTTAGTTATTTTTGCTGGAGCTTGTCAGTCTTGTTATGAATCGATATTAGATGCTGGAGCTAATTTTGCAAGTTCACCGAAGAGGGTTCTTATACATTGTCTTGATCCAGTATTTTTATGTGAAAGAATAGCCTATACCAATATAGCTAGTGTAGTAGAGATAGAACAGGCAATAGGTAATACGTTAACAGGCATCGATGGTATAGGAGGATTACAAACAAGAGGGAAATATAGAGAGGGATTTCCTAAATCAAGCTATATATGATAAAGTTCAGGGAGTGTCCCTGATACATAAAATCGGGCTTAATAAAAGTTGTCGGTATTTGACAATGGATAAAATTGGTGATATAATATAGAATGTGGAAAGAGGGTGTTTCGATGGAAGCAAAAAAAACGCTAGACTCCATTAAGAGAAATATAGAGAGCCACGTGGGAGAGTGTGTAACACTCAGAGCTAATACAGGAAGAAAAAGGATAACTGTAAATAATGGAGTTATAGAGCAAACTTATCCTAGTATATTTATAGTAAGACTAGATGATGACACCCAAAGGAAAGTGACTTATAGTTATTCAGATGTATTAACAAAGACTGTCCAAATTTTATTTACATAATAGTATAATAAAGTTTAACAATTTGCTAATGTATAAGCGCTTAATAATATTTATAGTACATTGAATAAGATAATAAGAACTGCTAAATAGCAGTTCTTTTTATCTTTTTGATATATAAAAATAGAAAGATGGTGGGTATCCATCTTTCCAATGGTATAAAAGGGTATTGAGAATTTATGAGAGGTTATATGGTTAATAACCTCTTTTATAATATATAAAAATGAAATTAAAGTCAATAAAAAAAATGAGATAAAACGAAAAATGTAGAAATTTAAGGAGAAAAATAAATTTTAATCAACAGTAATAATTTAGTGATAAATTATATATAAATCTTATAGAGAAGTAATTGATATTAGAATTCTATATTAATTTTTATCGAGAAAGAATTAATATTACTATTCTATATTAATTTTTATCGAGAAAATTATAGGAGGGGTAGTATGTCGGTAGAACTTTTAAAAGAAAATATAGAGTTTGAAAAATTTTTTGGAGAAAATACATCTAGTGTTATGTTAAAAGAAGATTTTATAATTCCAGATACTAATCCGGATGTAAAAGAAATTGTTGGTGTTGAGACTAGCTATAAAATAAATAACAAAGATGCTATGCAAGATAAAATATATGTTGAAGGAGAAATTTGCTACAATGTTTTATACTTAGCTGAACTAGAGGACAATTGTGAAGTGTTCAACTCAAAGTATACATCAAAATTTTCATGCTATGTAGATATTATTGAGTGTGACAGTAAGATGGATATAAAGGTAGATGCTTTTATAGAACATATTATGTCTACAATGGTTAATGAAAGAAAGGTTTGTGTAGAAGTAGTATTAAAGGTAAAAGGTCAATGTTTTAAAAAGGAACAAGTTGACATTGTCAAAGGTATAGGAAACTTAGAAGGAGTACAATATTTAAATTATCCATTAACAGTAGATAAATTAGGTGGTGCAGGTACAGCTACATTAAAAAATGATTGTACATTAAAGGTGCCTATGGATATGCCTCAAATAGGTACGATATTAAGTTGTAAAGGTATTGTATGTAAAAGAAATGTCAAAGTATTTGATGGGAAAGTTATTGTAGCTGGTGCAATAAAATATAATGCTATATATAAATGTAAGAATTCAAGAGACGTAGATTATTTAGAGAAAGAGGTGCCTTTCGAAGAAGAAGTTATTATAAACAATGCCACCGCCGATATGACAGAAGAAGTAGAAATAAAAATTGATAATTTTGATTTTATACTAAAGGACGATGAATTAGGAGAATCTAGAATTATAGATATTGAATGTGGAGTTAATATTGTTTGCAAAGTAGTAGGAAAAGACGAAATAGAGGTTATCGATGATGCTTATTCTCCAGGATCAATGATTGAGTTAGAAAAAGAAGATAAAGATATCAGCGTACTATTTGGTAATGGTCAAAATGAAACTATAGTAAAAGAGAATATAGAAGTAGATGATGTACCTATAGATGTAGTGTCTATGACAGGTGAGCCTATGGTAACAGATAAAAAAATAGTAGATGACAGAGTGGTGCTTGAAGGAATACTTAAGGTTTATGCTATTTATAAAACTAAAGATGATAAAAACTATGTCAATAATTGTGACGAAGAAGTACCATTTGCTGTAGCGATAGATATTCCGGGTTGTAGAATAGGGATGGAAGCATTGGACACTGTTGCATTAGAAAATATAGAGGGATTTATAGAAGCAGGTACAATAAGTGTTAAAGCATTGATTTCCGCTAAAGTTTTATTGAAGTATAGTACTCATAAAGAGTTTATACAAGGAATTGAGATGTTCGAAGGTGTAGCACCTAAAAAGGCATCTATAATTATCTATATTGTACAAAGTGGAGATACATTGTGGAAAATAGCTAAGAAGTATAGCACCACTGTGGATAAATTAATGGAAATAAATGAAATAGAGATTCCGGAACTTATAAAACCAGGAGATAAAATTATTATAGAAGGACGAGCAGTTATTGTATAGAAAAAGTTGCACTTAACCATTCACGATGCTGAGGTCTTTAAGAAAAAGATATTTCTCTAAAGTACAATTTAATTGTGAATTGAGCTTTGTAAATTGATAATTGGTAAAGGTATATAGTATTTCGTTTTAAAGGTAAAAAATAAAGAACTATCACAACAAAATGAAAATTTGTTAGTGATAGTTCCTTTTATTATGGCACAGGTTAGAAGGCACAGGGTACAAGTAAGGTAAAAATTCCTCTTTAGAAGGAATTTTATTATAGTCCTGCGGACGGCAAGTTATAATTCTCAATTATGGTGATATATTTATATCTTTAGCGAATATATAAAGCTATTATACTTAAGTGTTGTTTTTTATTTACTATAAATCTAGAAATACTAGTCCAAGCTTCATGAAAGTGTAACTTTCATGAGCCCTATGTAATGACCTGTATATCAACTATAATCTAAATAAGAAATATAGTCTAACTTATAACATTTAACTCAACACTTATAATTTAAGAAATTCCGCAGGAATTTCCTCTATACCTGTGACTTGTGCCCTCATACCTGTGCCATGTTAAGAAGTCTAAGTTAATTGTGAGTTGGTTCTATAGTTCGTGTGATATATACATCATTAAATTTGTCTTTAAAAAAGTCATAAAGCTTTTGTGCAGATAATGAATCTTCGCATATACCGAATATAGTTGGACCACTACCGCTCATCATTGAGGCAATGGCTCCGTTATTGATCATATCATTTTTTATAGATTTTAGAATCTTATGCCTACCTAAAGTTACATTCTCTAATAAGTTTCTCATATTATTCTTTACACCGTTAAGATCCATATTATCCATAGCTCGTATTAGATCATAAGTGTTAACATGTGTATTAACTTTAGCGAGATTAAAGTTTTTGTATACATATATAGTTGAAACACCAAAGTTTGGTTTAACAATTACTATAGGCACATTGTTAAAAGGTTTAAGCGGTGTCATTTTTTCGCCTATACCTGAGCATAGAACAGTTCCCCCTTTAATGCAGTAAGGAACGTCTGCACCTAATAGTAATGAAAGCTTTTCTAGATCTTTATCAGAGACTGGAACCTTATATAAATCTCTTAAGCCTCTAAGAACACCAGCAGCATTAGAACTTCCACCGGCCATTCCAGCAGACACTGGAATATTTTTCTCTATATTAATTTTTACTCCGCCTTTTATAGAATAAGTATTTATAAATAATTCAGCTGCTTTATAGGCTATGTTTTTTTCATTATTAGGTACATAAGGCTTAGAACAACATATCTCTATACCACTAGAAAGCTTTGTAAGAGTTATAGTATCATACAGGTCTACTGTTTGCATTACCATCTCTAATAGATGATATCCATCCTCACGTTTACCTACAACATCTAAAGAAAGATTAATTTTCCCGTAACATTTAACTATCATATTTATCCTCCAGAGTTTTCTTAATTATATTATATAGAAAAATAAGAATAAATAAATGAATAAATAGAAAAAATATATTTAACGTGAAAGAGGTGGAAATATGTTATTTTTTGCAGATGGGTATTTTGTTATATTAACTTTTATAGGATTACTTACTGTTTGTATGGCAAAGGAGAATTATGATAAACGAGGAAAAACAGTTTCAGTAATTGTATTTATTGTATCAGTGATTTTATATGGTATACCTAAATTTATATTGTGAGGTGGAATATGGAGGAAAATGTACGAGAATGGATAGATAAATCAATAAAAAATAATTTGGATTATATGAAAGAGTTGTTAAAAGACAATTCAGACGTTATTTATAGAGAGTTTACTGTTTGTGATATTAAATGTGCTCTTATATATATCGATGGTATGGCAGATAAGGTACTCATTAATGATTTTATATTAAAGCCGTTAATGAAAAGAAGAGATATAGTTTTAAATAATGTGGATGATCTTAAAGATAGTTTAATGGCAATAAGTGATCTAAGAGATGAAGATAACTTTCATAAAATGATAATTTCTATGCTTAGTGGTGATACTATGATGATTGTCGATGGATATCAATCAGGTTTTGTCATAGCTACTAGAGCGTGGCCAAATAGAGGTATAAGCGAGCCATCAGGAGAGACGGTGATTCGAGGGTCAAGAGAAGGGTTTACAGAAACTATAAGATTTAATACTGCTTTAGTGAGAAGAAGAATAAGAGATCCTAAATTTAGGATTAAACCAATGACATTAGGAGTAAGATCGAAAAGCGATGTAGCTATAATGTACATTGATGATATTGTAAACCCTGGTGTATTACGAGCTACTATAGAGGAGCTACAGAAGATCAAGCTAGATGCGATATTGGATTCAGGATATATACAATCATATCTTGAGAGAAATACATTATCTCCATTTCCTCAAGTTCAAAGTACAGAAAGACCAGATGTAGTAGCCGCTGCATTATATGAAGGAAGAGTAGCAATTATTGTAGATAACTCACCTTTTGCAATAATTGTACCAGCAACTCTAGTTAATTTATTTCAATCACCAGATGACTATTATCAAAGGTCCATATATGGATCAATTACTAGATTTATAAGAGTTGTAGCGGTACTATTATCTGTATTATTACCAGCATTTTATATAGCTGTGACGTCATTTAGCCCATCGATAATACCATCAAAATTGGCTTACTCTATAGCGGCAGCGAGAGAGGGTGTTCCTTTTCCAGCATTTATAGAAGTAGTAATAATGGAAGTGTCTATGGCGATATTAATGGAAGCAGTGGTAAGGCTACCAAAACCTATAGGTTCAACAATAGGTATAGTAGGTGGACTTATCATAGGTCAGGCAGCAGTTAGTGCAGGAATAGTTAGTCCGATAATGGTTATAATTGTTGGGGTTACCGCTGTGACATCTTTTATATCACCTAGTTATGAAATAACATTTGGATTGAGGATTATAAGATTTCTTTTAATAGCTTTATCAACTTGCTTAGGATTATATGGAATTACAGTGGGGATATTAATAATTTTAATTCATTTAGTAAAATTAAAATCATTTACATTATCTTATCTAAGTCCAGTAGTTAATAGTAATATATCAGATCAAAAAGATGTATTTGTAAGGATGGATTGGAAATATTTTTGGAAGAGACCTAAGTATATGAAAACTCAAGATAAGATAAGACAAAAGTAGGAGGGAAATATGAAAGAATTAAGTATACATCAATTAAGAATGACCCTCCTTGTATCTATAATAGGAGCAGGAGGATTTGCATTTTCGAGAGGATTAGGTGAGTATGTTGGTAAAAATGGGTGGATAATAACAGTAGTTTGTGGTGCTATATCATTAATATCAATGTATCTTATTCTTTATATAAGTAAAGTTAATGGATACGTAGGTATAGGAGAAATAGTTGAAAATTCATTAGGAAAATTTGTAGGTAGAATAGTGCTTATAGAGTTTGCTATTTTTATAATTATAAATGGAAGCCTTCAAGTTAGAGATTATGCAGAAGTAATAAAATTATATTTATTAAATAGAACACCAATTCAATTAATATTGCTAGTTTTAATATTACTTAGTACATATTTAATCATAGGACGAATAGAAGCATTAATAAAATTTAATGAAATAACTGTGTGGATAATGTTAGTGCCAGCATTAGTAGTTCTTCTTTTTGTCATAGGAAGAGGGAAAATTACAAATGTATTACCATTTTTTGATTTTGAAAAAACAAAATTTTTACAAGGAATAAAAGTAGGGATTAATTCATTTACATCATTTGAAATATTATATTTTCTATTGCCTAGATTAAAAGAAGAGGAAAGAAAAAAACTAAAATATTCAGTAGCAGGGGTTGTAGGAATTGCAGTAGCATTTTATATATTATTATATACTGCTATAATATATTACTTTGGAGCTGAGGAAAGTCAGCATTTATTATGGCCTTTTATAGGATTAGTAAAAAGTATTGATATACCAGGAACTTTTATAGAGAGATGGGATGGATTAATACTTATGATTTATATGATATTTAACTTTGCAGCTTTTGTAAATATATATTATGGAGCAGCATATATAACTAAAAAGGTATTTAATTTTAAAAGAATGGTTAATTCTTTTTCTATAGTATCGGTATTATTTTATATAGGAAGTATGTTGCCGAAAAATATATTAGAGAATAATGCATTGCAAGATAACTTTTTATCATATTTATTCTTAATAAATAATATTGTTATACCCATAGTATTAATCATAGGGTTGAAAATAAGGAGGGGAAGATATGAGGAAGCTTAGTGTGTTAATAATTTTAGTTATAATCTTCCCAATGTTATTTGGTTGTTATGATAAAGTTGAAATAGATAAAAGAGCATTTGTATCTACTATAGGATTAGATACTTTTGAATTTATAGATAAAAAAGAAGAGTTGAAAAATATAAATCCAGATGCACCATTTGCTATGAAACAACTAGAGAAGATTAAATTGACTTTGGGATTTCCTAATATTTCTGAAACAGGTGAAAAAGAATCAGGAGATGCACCTAATAATACTATGGTGGCAGAAGCACCATCTTTTGAAGATGCAATAATAAAAATAGGAAATAAGAGTTCTAGAACAGTTACTTTTGGAACAGGAAAGCTAATGGTAATTAGTGAAGATTTTTTTAGATATCCAGATACATTGAAAGAGGTTTTAGATAATATAAGGAGGAGTCCTAATATTAATAGAGTAATGTATGTAATCATTTGCGAAGGTCAGGCAGAAGATATTTTAAAATTCATGCCCCCAATGGAGAATAATGTTGAAAATTATTTGCTTGGACTTATGGAGAATGCAGGAGTAAATTCGTACATAAAACCTGTAAGATTAAATGATATGCTATCATTGATGTCTAAAGAGTGTGATATTGCAATACCTAAGGTATCAATAAAGAAGGAATCTAATGAGGTTGTGTTAAAGGGTGCTTCTATAGTAAAAGATTTTAGTATAGCAGGTAGTTTATCTGAAATAGAAAGTTCTGATATAGAACTTTTAAGAGGTAATCTAAAGGGTGGAAAGAAAATAATTTATATGGAAGGACATCCTGTAGATTATTATATAACTGAAGTTACAAGAAAGTTAAAAGTTAAAGAAGATGAGGGTAAATTAAATTTTCAAGTATTATTACAGTTAGATGGTGAATTACAAGGATATATTCCGGATAAAAAAGCCTTAGATAATGCGGACATAGAGGAGATACAAAATCATTTTGACAACTCTTTAGCCAAAGAAGGAAGGATGGTGCTAGAGGGAGTTCAAAGTCAATATGGAGCAGATTTATTGGAGTTAAAAGAATATTTAAAAGGATATCATCCATTCATATGGAATGATGTAAAAGATAATTGGAGTGATACTTTTAAAAATTCAAAAATCGAAGTATATGTAAAAACTAATATACGAAGAATCGGTGTAGGATATTAAAATAATAAAAAAGTGTTTAAAAAATATATAATTGGTAATAAATAACAATAGATAAACTTAAGGGGGAATAAATATGAAAAAGTTATCTACTGTTATTATTATAATTTTATCTATACTATTATTATTACCTGGAAACAGTGATGCAAAAGGTAAGGATGAGGAAATTCAAAAGGATATTGCAAGTAAAATAATAAGATTTCACGTTATAGCAAATTCTGATTCAGAGGAAGATCAAAATTTAAAAGAGAAAGTAAGAGATGAGATATTAAAATTTATTTCACCTAAGTTAAATGAAAGTAAGTCAAAAGATGAGTCAAGAAAGTTACTAGAAGAATATGATGATGAAATAAAAAATATAGCTTTAAATAAAATTAAAGAAGAGGGATATAGTTATAATGTATCTACTACTTTTGAAAATACTATGTTTCCTGTAAAGCAATATGGAGACTTAGTATTTCCAGAAGGTGAATATGAAGCATATAGAGTAGTTATAGGAAGTGGAGAAGGGAAAAATTGGTGGTGCGTGATGTTTCCACCATTATGTTTTGTAGATGTAACTGTTGGAGAAGTAGAAAAGGAAAAAAGTGATGAAATGATGGAAGGGTATTTAAGTAAAGAAGAATTTGGATATTTGGTTGGAGAAGAAAAATGTGATATAGAGATAAGATTTAAAATTGTAGACTTAATAAGAGATTTTTTAAAAAAGTGACAAAATAAATAATTCTTAGAGATTAGCTTTTGTAAAATAGCACAAAGAAGATAGGTTTTTAAAATATAAAAAACTGCATTTTCTTTGTGCTTTGCAATTTTTATATGTACTTTTGTTTGTAAGGATAGATGTTTTTAAACGATAAAGTTACCGTAAGTATAAAGTTATAGCTAGAATTAAAAGTTAGTATTGTTTTACCTATGAAGCTTTTATTATTTTTTTAATTAGTGTGTATATATCATGTGCAGAATTTGGTTTTGCAAATTTTTTAGTATTTTCCTTCATTGTATTTAATAAGTGATTATTTAAAAGAATATAGTTTATGTTGTTTATGTAGTTAGGATCGTCATCTATATCTATAGCTAAATTATGACGCAATAAAAACTCCTTATTTTTAATTTCTTGACCAGGTAGTGGAGAAAATACTCCCATAGGCAATTCTGATGCAAGAGATTCAGTGATAGTTAATCCACCTGGTTTTGTTAGGAGTAAATCTGATGCTTGCATTAGTTTATTTACGTCATTTGTATATCCGATGATTACAGAAGGTAAGATAGAGGTCTTAGATATTTCTATAAGCGTATCATAGAGATTTTTATTTTTTCCTGCAATTACTATTAATTGAGCATCCAAATCAGATGTTGATAATTCACTAAATAGTTCTGATATTTTACCCATTCCAAGACTTCCACCCATTATTAAGATAGTTTTCTTTTTAGGACTTAATTTTAGTTTCATTAGTGTAGTATCTCTATTAAATTTATCGAAAAAGCTTGGTTTAATTGGTATACCTAGAGTATGTATAGAATTAATATCTACGCCTTTAAAAGCTATTTCCTTTTTCATATCGTCATTTGAGACTATGTAGTGATCTATACCTTGGTGTATCCAACTACTGTGTGAAGCGTAATCGGTTAATATTACTATAGTTGGCAAAGAAATATACTTTTTGCGTTTCAAATAGCCAATCATATCTGCAGCAAATGGATGGGTAGCAATTAGGAAGTCAGGATTAAATTCTTTTATTTTATCATGGACTTCTATGGACATAAGCTGATTAAACTTAGAACTTATATATGAAGTTAGACCATCTTCATCTTCTGTGAAATTATACAACTTTCCAAAGATTGATGGTGTATATTGAATTGTTTTAAGATAACTGCCAATAATAACTTTATCTAAAACAGGACTTATTTCTTTTATAGTATCTAAAATCTTAATTTCGCTATAAGGTTCTTTATTTAATATATATTCTTTTAATGCGCTAGCAGCATGCCCATGTCCTCCACCAGCAGCTACAGAAAAAATCATACATTTCATTTATATGGCACCTCCTACTAGACATATCAAAATTACCTATTTAAGGAATATGCCTATTTATAATTATATAGAATATTTTGTAAATGTTAAAGTACTTTACATTAATATTAAGTTACATTATATTTAAAAGTATGTATTAAATTATAAAAAAGAAGTGTGATAGATATGAAAAAGAAGATTGCTATTATTTTTGGAGGAGAGTCAATAGAGCATGAGGTTTCTTTAGCATCAGCAGCTGAATTATTGACTCATATTGATAAAAGTAAATATTATGTTTATCCTATAGGAATAACTAAAGATGGTGAATGGTTTGAGTATAATGGAGATGTAGAAAAAATTGCGTCAGGGCAATGGGAAAAAGATGAGTTTTATAAAGTTCCTAATGGGGAGAAAATATTATTTAATAGAGATGTAGATTGTGTGTTCCCTCTTTTACATGGAAGAAATGGAGAAGATGGTACTATTCAAGGACTTTGTAAATTACTAAAATTACCCATTGTTGGATCAAAGGTTTTATCATCTTCATTGTGTATGGACAAGGCATATGGGAAATTTATACTTGAAAAGTTTGATCTTCCTGTAACACCATATATGGTTATAACAGAAAAAGAGTTTAAAGATGATAAAGATAGGATATTATCACAAATAGTAAATAATTATTCTTTTCCACTTATAGTTAAGCCTTCTTCTGGTGGATCATCTATGGGGGTATCGAAGGTTAGAATAAAAGAAAATATTGAAAAAGCTATAAAAACAGCTTTTGAATTTGACAATAAAATATTAATAGAAAAGGCAGTAAATCTTAGAGAATTTAAAGTACCTGTGTTAGGTAAGGATAATTTATTTTTAGGAGAAATAGGAGAAATAGATTATCATGGTAAAGAAATTTTTGATTATGAAGAAAAGTATTTAAAAGAAGTAGATAACCTTGTATGTCCTGTAGATTTATCAGAAGAGTATAAAGATAGAATTTATGAATATGCAAAAAAAGCATTTAAGGTTTTAGATTGTTCTGGTATGGCAAGAGTAGATTTCTTTTTTGATAAGGAAACAGAAGAGATTTATATAAATGAAGTTAATACAATACCAGGATTCACCAAGAATTCTTCTTATCCAAAACTTTTAAATAAGAAGGGAATAAGTGAAAAAGATATTATAGATAAACTTATAGAATATGCAATAAATGAATGATAAAGATTAAGGAGTTGGAAAGTTTGACAAGAGCACTAGCAATGTTATCAGGAGGATTAGATTCTATATTAGCAGCTAAACTTATAAAGGATCAAGGAATAGAAGTTATAGGTATAACTTATAAATCATATTTTTTTAATGAAGAAAATGCAAGAAGAATGGTAAAACAAATAGATATACCATTGGAAGTAGTAGATTTTTCAGAGGAGCACTTTGAATTGGTTAAGAATCCCAAACATGGATATGGAAAAAATATGAATCCGTGCATAGATTGTCATGCCATGATGATGAGATATAGTGGAGAGTTATTAAAAAAATTTGAAGCCGATTTTATAATAACAGGAGAAGTTATAAATCAAAGACCAATGAGTCAAAATGCAGGAGCATTAAATACTGTAAAAAAAGAATCTGGATTTAGTGATAAGATACTTAGACCATTATGTGCTAAGTTATTACCTCCAACAGAGATGGAAGAGTCAGGCCTGGTAGATAGAGAAAAGCTTATGAATATCAATGGAAGAAGTAGAAAAGTTCAAATAGAATTAGCAGAAAAGTGGAATATAAAAGATTATCCATCTCCAGCGGGAGGGTGTAAATTAACAGAACCAGGATATTCTAAAAGGCTAAGAGATTTATTAGATAATAATGATGAAGTAACTCCAAGAGATATGGAACTATTAAGATATGGTAGAAGATTTAGAATATCTAGGAATACTGTAATAATATCAGCGAGAACAAAAGATGAAAGTGATTTAATTAAGCCTATTTTAAATAGTAGTGACACAGGATTTATTGTAGATAAATATACAGGATCTATGGTAGTTTTAGTTGGAGAAGCTACTGAAGAGGGAATAAAACTTGCAGCAGCTATAGCAGCTAGATATTCAAAAGGTAAAGATGAAGAAAAAGTAACTGTAAGATACGGAAATGTAACTAAACCTTATAATGGCATTATTATGGTTACGCCAGCGACAGATAAGGAATTGGAACAATATATGATTTAATGGACGATTCCAGTGCACAGTGAGGGCAGTACACAGTTGTGAATGAAATTCCTCGTTAAGAGGGATTTCCACATTTACTGTGCACTGAGTTCATGATAAAGGAGGACGTTTAATGAGAGCACTTATTGAAGTAGAGAGTAAACAAAATATAGATGAAGAAGGTATAAAAGTCATAACTCCTGGTAATTTTTATGAGGAAGATGGTGTATTTTATGCTGTATATGAAGAAACAGAGATTTCAGGAATGGAAGGAACTATTACTACTATAAAAATAGAGGGAAATAAGGTGTTCTTAAATAGAAAAGGTAGTTTAAATTCGGAAATGATTTTTGAGGAAGGAAAAAGTACTTATGTACTTTATGAGACACCATATGGAACTTTAGATATGAAGATAACTACAGATAGTATAACTGGAGAGATAAAAGAAAGTGGTGGGGAGCTAGCTTTAGAGTATATTTTAGAGTTTCCAGGTCAAGCGCCTATAAAAACAAATCTTAAGATAAGCATATCTTTTCAAGATGCAGATGTTATGACAGAAAGTGTAGAATAGTTATTAAAAAAATAAAAATGGAGCTATCGCTCACAAAAATTTATTTGTTATTGCGATGGCTCCTTTATTTTATACATTAATAATATTTTTATTGTAAAATAAAAAAACGATACTAGAAATCTTATATTATTTGTGGTAATATAAGAGTTAGATTTTTTACATTATAATCCTATTTTAAGGGTAATTTTAATTATACAATATAACTTAACATAAGTCAATATATTTAACATAAAGAGGAGGAAAAATATTTATGAAGTCAAATACAAAGTATATTTTTGTTACTGGCGGTGTCGTTTCAGGATTAGGTAAAGGTATAACAGCTGCATCATTAGGTAGATTGTTAAAGAATAGAGGGTTAAAAGTTTCTATACAAAAATTCGACCCATATCTAAATGTTGATCCAGGTACTATGAGTCCCTATCAACATGGTGAAGTTTTCGTTACTGATGATGGTGCAGAAACAGATTTGGATTTAGGACACTACGAAAGATTTATAGACGAGAACCTTTCGAAGAATTCCTCCGTTACTTCAGGTAAGGTTTATTGGAGTGTTTTATCTAAAGAAAGAAGAGGAGATTATTTAGGTGGTACAGTTCAAGTTATTCCTCATATAACAAATGAACTTAAAGAAAGAGTTTATAGAGTAGCTAAGGAAAAAGATGTAGATGTAGTTATAACAGAAATTGGTGGAACTGTAGGGGATATAGAATCACTACCATTCCTTGAGGCTATAAGACAAATCAGATATGATGTTGGTAAAGAAAATGTATGTTATATTCATGTAACATTAATTCCATATTTAAGAATGAGTAAAGAAATAAAGACTAAGCCAACACAACATTCAGTTAAGGAGTTAAGAAGTATCGGTATACAACCAGATGTTATTGTATGTAGAACTGAGCAAGAATTATCTGATGATGTAAAGGGTAAAATTGCTTTATTCTGTAATGTAGATAAAGAAGCTGTTATACAAAACTTAGATGCAAGACATCTTTATGAAGTACCACTAATGCTTCACAAAGAAGGATTAGATAACTATGTTATAGATAGACTTAATATAAAGTGTAATGAGGTTGATAATTCTCAATGGGTTGAGATGGTTAATAGAATTCTTAGCTTAAAGAATAAAGTTAAGATCGGATTAGTTGGAAAGTATGTAGAGTTACACGATGCTTATATTTCAGTAGTAGAATCATTAAATCATGGTGGTTTTGTAAATGACTCTAAAGTAGAAATAAAGTGGATAAATTCAGAAGAGTTGGAAAATGGAGATGTTGAAGAAGCGTTAGGAGATGTAGATGGTATTCTAGTGCCAGGTGGATTTGGAGATAGAGGTGTAGAAGGAAAAATATCTGCTATTAAATATGCAAGAGAAAACAAGATTCCATTCCTTGGAATTTGCCTTGGTATGCAATGTACAGTTATAGAATATGCTAGAAATGTTCTTGGATTTGAAGGTGCACATTCAGCAGAAATAAACCCTGACACCAAATATCCAGTAATTGATTTAATGCCAGATCAAAAAGATGTAGACGAAATGGGCGGAACAATGAGATTAGGATTATATGCATGTAAATTAGAAAAAGGTACAAAAGCTTATGATGCATATAATGAAGAAGTTATCTATGAAAGACATAGACATAGATATGAATTTAATAATGAATTCAGAAAAGAGTTAACAGAATCAGGACTAATCCTTTCAGGAACATCTCCAGATGAGAGATTAGTAGAAATTGTTGAACTTAAGGATCACCCATGGTATGTGGCTGCACAATTCCATCCAGAATTAAAATCAAGACCAAACAGACCACATCCATTATTTAGAGAATTTATTAAAGCAGCATTAGAAAACTCTAATAAATAATTATAAAAAAGTAGCATCTTTCATCGATGCTACTTTTTTATAATTTACAGTGCACATTGAAGGTGGAAGTTGTCGTATTGACAAATTTTCATGGCACAGGTTAGAAGGCACAGGGCACAAGTAAGGTGAAAATTCCTCTTTGAGAGGAATTTTATTATAGTCCTGCGGATAGCTAGTGTATTTTATGGGAGAGATACAGTTTTACCACTACTTAATTAGAACAGGTACTAATATAAACTTAACTCTCTATATATAATCCTATGCAAATATATATTCAAAGCTTCATGAAAGTGCAACTTTCATGAGCCTTCTGTAAGGACTTTTATATCAACTGTAATCTAAATTACCTGTGCCATGTGCCCTCATACTTGTGCCCTGACATATTCCTGTTCATTGTGCACTGAATAAAAATAGTGGATAATTTTTTCTAAATGGGATATAATCAAAAAAGAACGTATCTAAGAATCCAATCTTAATAAATCAAGATCTTTTATATTTTTTCAATTTGTTTCTAATATAAACGCAGAGAGGTGGAAGTGCTATTTTGAATAGTAAAGATTATGAAAATATGAAGCTTAATGAGCTAAAAGAGCTTGCTAAGGAGTTAAATATTAAAAATTATTCTAAATATAAAAAAAGTGAGTTAATTGACGTTATAAAACAGTCTAGAAATGAAGAGGAAGGCGCAAAAATAGAAGTTAATGGTGTTACATTAAAAGAAAGTATAAAGCCTAAGAATAATGTTGTTGAGGAAAAAAGAGAATCAAATACTTATTCACATCAAAGTAGCACTAGACCTCATCATCAATCAAGACAAGAAAATAGTGAAGAAAAAAGAGAAAAAATGAAAGAAATGATAAGTACTCTTGATATGGCTAAAGGAGTAATTGAAATAAATGAAAGTAATAATTTTGGGTTTTTGAGAGGAAAAAATTATTTAACATGTTCAGATGATGTATATGTATCACCTTCTCAAATAAGAAGATTTAACTTGAAAACTGGTGATGAAATAGAAGGTAAGGTCAGAAATCCTAAAGAAGGTGAAAAATTTAGAGCGTTAGTATATGTTCATAAAATAAATGGTGAAGAACCAGATAGAGCTGTAGGTAGAGTACCTTTTGAGAAACTAACACCAATATATCCAACTGAAAGGATAAAACTTGAGACAGTACCAACTGAGATGTCTACGAGACTTATGGATTTTATATCTCCTATTGGTAAAGGACAAAGAGGTCTTATAGTTGCTCCACCGAAGGCTGGTAAAACTACTCTTTTAAAAAATGTTGCTAATGCAATAACTACAAATAATCCAGAGATAAAACTTATAGTAGTACTTATTGATGAAAGACCAGAAGAAGTAACTGAGATGGAGAGAAGTATAAAAGGAGAAGTTATTTACTCTACTTTTGATCAAGATCCTAGTAGACATATAAGAGTAGCTAATATGGTTCTTGAAAGAGGAAAGAGAATGGTGGAGCAAGGTCAAAATGTTGTTATCCTTTTAGATTCATTAACTAGACTTGCTAGAGCAAATAATCTACTTGTTACACCAACAGGAAGAACTCTTTCAGGGGGATTAGACCCAGCTGCATTATTTATGCCAAAGAGATTATTTGGAGCAGCTAGAAATATAGAAGAAGGTGGAAGTCTTACAATTCTAGCTACAGTACTTACTGATACTGGTAGTAGGATGGATGATGTTATATTTGAAGAGTTTAAAGGTACTGGTAATATGGAAGTACATTTAGATAGAAGATTACAAGAAAGAAGAATATTCCCAGCAATAGATATTTATAAATCAGGAACAAGAAGAGAAGAATATTTACTTAGTGATGAAGAAAAACGTGCAGCAACAAATGTAAGAAGAAAATTAAATAGTGACAATAATACTATGGCTGTTACAGAGTTGATTATAAATTTATTAAATGACAGTAAAACTAATAGTGAATTTATAGCTAAGATAAACAATAAGATAAAAGAGTAAAAATAAAAAAGGTTCACAAAATGTGAACCTTTTTTACATAAGTAGAATATGAATAAAATTATTTGTTCATGTTGTATTTCTTCATGAACTTTTCTACTCTTCCACCTACATCGATAAGTTTTTGCTTACCAGTGTAGAATGGGTGACATTTAGAGCATATTTCTACCTTTAATTCATCTTTAACAGAACCAGTTGTGAAAGTGTTACCACATGCACATTTTACTACTGCTTCATTATTGAATTTTGGATGTAATCCTTCTTTCATTGTTATTCACCTCGCTAAAATATTGAGAACACTCATTTAAGTCCCAAAGTCAAAAAGGACTTAAACTTAATTAAGGTAAATCTTTAATTTAAAAGTCAAAAAATCATTTATTATCATTATAAAAAATTAATCTCCTTATGTAAAGATATTTAATAAAAATATTTATTGCCAAATATTTTTATATATCTATAATACTTTAATAACTAATTATTATTTGATAGAATATACCCAGGTAAACTAAAGATGAGATTTAAATTTTTGGAGGTGTAATAAAATGTACAGACCTAAAGATCATGGTTGTATTGAAGTAGTATGTGGTCCTATGTATAGTGGAAAATCAGAAGAACTTATAAGAAGAATTAGAAGAGCTGAAATAGCAAAACAAAAAGTTCAAGTGTTTAAGCCAACTATTGATGATAGATATGATAAACAAGATATAGTTTCTCATAGAGGAGATAAAATTCAAGGAATACCTATAAGTAGAAGTGAAGAGATTTTAAATTATCTTGATGAAGATACAGAAGTTATAGGGATAGATGAGGTACAATTTTTTGATGATGGAATTATAAAAGTTGTAAATCAGTTGGCTGATAATAATAAGAGAGTTATTGTAGCTGGTTTAGATACAGATTTTAGAGGAGAACCTTTTAATGTAATGCCACAACTTATGGCTATAGCTGAATTTGTTGATAAGATTACTGCTATATGTATGAAATGTGGTAATCCGGCAACTAAAACGCAAAGATTAATTGATGGTAAGCCAGCAGATTATAATGATCCTATTGTATTAATAGGTGCAAAGGAATCTTATGAGGCTAGATGTAGAAATTGTCATGAGGTTCCTAATAAAAGGAGGTAGCTTATGGGAAAAAAGAATGTTGGGGGTCAAGCAGTAATTGAAGGTGTCTATATGCGCGGAGAAAGTGGATGTGGCACAGCTGTACGATTGGAATCAGGGAAAATAAAAGCTAGTTTTGATAATAAAATGCCTTTAAATAAAAGAAAGGGGCTTTGGTCTAAACCATTTATAAGGGGAGTAGTTGGATTAATAGATTCTATGGTAGAAGGAATATCAAAACTAAATTATTCAGCTTCTTTTTTCGAAGAAGTAGAAGCAGAGAGTAAGTTTGAAAAATGGTTAGAGGATAAGTTTGGAGATAAATTAAATAGTATTATTTCTGTAGTCACAATAATTTTTTCTGTTTTTATATCTTTAGGTTTATTTATGTTTATTCCAACAGCATTGGCAAATATATTTAAAAAAATTGGTATAGAATCTACTATCATGTTAAATCTTATAGAAGGTCTAATAAGAATAGGTATATTTTTCTCATACATAGTGCTTATTTCAAAATTAGATGATATAAAAAGATTATTTCAATATCATGGTGCAGAACATAAAACAATTTTTGCATATGAAAAAGGATTAGAGCTTACTCCTGCCAATGCAAAAAAACAAAGTAGATTTCATCCACGTTGTGGTACTAACTTTATGTTTTTAGTAATGGTGGTTTCTATATTATTATTCTCATTTACTGGATGGGGAAATGCTTTTGAAAGATTATTTTGGAGAATAGTTTTATTACCAGTAGTGGCAGGGACAACTTATGAAATAATAAGATGGCTTGGAAAGAGTGATAGCAAATTATCTAACATATTAGCTTATCCAGGATTACGATTTCAAAGATTAACTACAAGAGAACCAGATGAAAAAATGCTAGAAGTAGCAATTATAGCATTAAAATTAGCAGAAGGTATAATAACTGTTAGTGATGTTGAAAATATGTATAAAGAAAATCATGATGAAGAAGTATTTCCAATAGAGATGAAAGAAGCAGTAGGAGGAAAAAATGAAAATTAGAGAAGCGTTGAATAAGGGGAGTAATATCTTAAAAGAGTCAGAAATTGAATATTTTAAAGAAGATGCCCTTGAGCTTCTATCTGTTATATTAGATACAGATAAGATTAATATAATTTTGAATGGGGAAGAATTATTAGATAGTGATAAAGAAGAGCAATATTTTAATTGGATTGAGAGAAGAAGTAAAAAAGAACCATTAAAATATATAATAGGATATGCAGAGTTTTTTGGCCTTGTATTGAAGGTGAAAAATGGTGTATTAATACCTAGAGTAGATACAGAGACTTTAGTAGAAGAAGTTATTGCAATAGAAAAAGAAAAAAAGAATATTTTAGATATGTGTTGCGGAAGTGGAGCTATAGGAATAGCATTAGCTAAAAATATAAAAAATGTAACGGTAACTTTAGCTGATATTTCGAAGATTGCAGAAGAAGTAACTAAAGAAAATATAGATAGATTGGATATAGAGAATGCAAAATTTATTCATAGTAATTTATTTGAAAATATAGAAACAAATAGATTTGATGTGATAGTGAGTAATCCACCGTATATTAGAACTGATGTAATAGAGACGTTGATGGAAGATGTGAAAGATTATGAACCTCATCTAGCATTAGATGGTGGGGAAGATGGATTGTATTTTTATGATAAAATAACAAAAGAAGCTATCAGACATCTTTGTGAAGGTGGTTATTTATGCTATGAAATAGGATATGATCAAGGAAATGAAGTTAGGAAATTGATGGAAAACTCAGGGTTTAAGGATGTAAGAATTGTCAAGGATTTAGCAGGTAATGATAGGGTAGCTATAGGTCACCTTTAGTTGAGTAAAGTAAAATTATGTGATATAATTGTAAATCGAGAAATTTTAAGTGCGGAGTTGATAAATAATGTTAGATAGACTTAACTTTATTGAAAATAAATATGATGAATTATCAGTAAAAATATCAGATCCATCAGTTATGGCGGATCAAAAAGAATGGCAAAAGCTTTGTAAGGAACATTCTGAATTAGAAGTTATAGTTACTAAATATAAAGAATATAAAAAGGCATGTGATGATTTAGAATATAATAAAGAGATGTTACAAGATTCAGATACTGATGCTGAAATGAAAGAAATGATAGAAGAAGAAATAAAAGAATTAAACGCAGTAAAAGAAGAAAGTGCGAAAGAACTTAGAATTTTATTATTACCTAAAGATCCTAATGATTCTAAAAATGTTTATGTAGAAATAAGAGCTGGAGCAGGTGGAGAAGAGGCAGCATTATTTGCCGCTAATTTAACTAGAATGTATGTAAAATATGCAGAAAAACATCGTTGGACTGTAGAGACTATGTCTATAAATGCTACTGATATTGGTGGGTTTAAAGAAATAGTATTTATGATAAAAGGTAATGGAGCTTATTCCATGTTAAAATATGAATCAGGAGTTCATAGAGTTCAAAGAGTTCCAGATACAGAATCAAGCGGAAGAATTCATACATCTACAGCTACTGTTGCAGTTCTACCAGAAGTAGATGATGTAGAAATTGATATAAATCCAAATGACTTAAGAATTGATGTATTTAGAGCGTCAGGTAATGGTGGACAATGCGTTAATACAACAGATTCAGCGGTAAGAATTACTCATATACCTACTGGACTTGTAGTTTCATGTCAAGATGAAAAATCACAGCTTAAAAATAAAGAAAAAGCTATGAAAGTGTTAAAAGCTAGAATGTTTGAGATGGAAGAAGCAAAAAGAAATGCAGCAATAGCAGAAGATAGAAAGAGCCAAGTAGGTACTGGGGATAGAAGTGAAAGAATAAGAACATATAACTATCCACAAGGTAGAGTTACAGATCATAGAATAGGATTAACTCTTTATAAGTTAGAAAGTTTCCTTAATGGAGAAATTCAAGAAGTTATAGATGCTTTAATAACAGAAGATCAAGCTAAGAAAATGGAAGCTATGGGGAACGCGGGAGAAATGTAAAAATAAAAAACTTGAGGAGAGGTTAGATGGATATAAATAAAGCTATTAGAAAGCAAAATCGATCATTTAAGATATTTATGCTAACTATTTGCTTTATTTTTTTTATGAATCCCCTAATTTTATATTTATCTCAAATAAGAAATATTATACTAATAATAATTCTAGGTATTATTGAAATTTTAATAGTAATTGTTGCATCAGTAGCTATAAATAATCAACGATTGGATTATGATATAAAAAATGATTATATAATAATAAAGAGTGGATTTATTAAAAGAGAAAAAGCTATAGTTTTTTTAGAAAGTGTATGTGGTATTCATGTATATAAATCAAATGATGATATAAAAATAATTATTTTTACTACTAGAAAAATACCTTTGAAAAGTTGCAGAGTATTAGGTGAGGTAAAATTTAAGAAAAATAAAGATTTATATAATTTAGTAGATAGAATGGTAAGAAAAAATAAAGAAAAAATTTACTTCTATACTGTTAAAACTGGTGGATACAAAAAATATTTATTATTAGATTATTTATATAAAAATTGTATTTATTCTATAGTATCAGCCTCTGCTATTGAGGAGATAAAAAGATATAGAGAGGAATATTAATCATAATAAATCTCTTTCAGCATAAATAATACTGGAGGGGATTATTATGGAAGAGAAAGTTATATATACAATATTATTAGCGGTGACGATATCTTTCCTAGGTATGTTAATTGGAACATTAATAGGAGTAATGATGAAGAAGCCTTCTAATAGATTACTATCAAATACATTGTGTTTTGGTAGTGGATTTATGTTCATATTGGTTTTTGCAGATTTAATACCTGAAGCTTTAGAATGGAATGTTATGGGGACATTAACAATATCTTTAGTATCTATATTTATTCTTTTTTTATTAGATTATTATTTTTCTGGGAATACTAATAATCATAAGAAAGTAGCAATATTTATGGCTGCAGGTATAATGTTACATAATTTTCCTGAAGGCTTAATTATGGGAGTAGGATTTATGACTAACGATGCTTTAGGTATTAAGATGTCAATGATGATAGGACTTCATGAAATTCCAGAAGCAATGACATTAACAGCTCCTATGATGGCTGCAAAGATGAAAAAGAAGAATATTATTATAAGTACTTTAGCTACATTTATTCCGTCAGTATTAGGTATTTTTATAGGTGTAATTTTTTCATCAATATCTAAGAGTTTTATGGGAAGTGCTTTAGCATTAGCATCTGGTGTAATGGCATATGTAGTATTTTTAGAAATGTTACCGGAAGCTTCTAAACTATATAAAGGAAAAGATTCATATGTTTATTTTATTATAGGAACTATTTTAGCTTCTATAATTGTAATATTATTATAGAGTGGTGTTTAATATGGATACAAAAATTATTATTTTAGATGAAAACAATATTGATGAGAAATTAATTAAATCGGCAGGAGATGCTATTAGAAACGGTAAACTTGTAGCATTTCCAACGGAAACGGTATATGGATTAGGTGCAAATGCATTAGATGAAGAAGCTGTTAAAAATATTTACATAGCAAAAGGACGTCCTTCAGATAATCCATTGATAGTCCATATTTCAAAAGTAGAAGATGTTGATTTAGTTGCTAAAGAAGTACCGGCAGTGGCAAGAGAAATAATGGATAAATATTGGCCGGGTCCTATTACAATAATATTACCCAAAAGACCAGAGATTCCATATGTAACTTCAGGAGGGTTAGAATCAGTTGGTGTTAGATTGCCATCTGAAGAGATTGCAAGAAAGGTAATAGATGCTGCTACAGTACCAGTAGCGGCACCTTCTGCTAACTTGTCTGGTAAACCTAGTCCAACTAATGTAGAGAGAGTTATAGAGGATTTACAAGATAGGGTGGATTACATAATTGGTGGAAAGTCATCTGTTATTGGATTAGAGTCAACAGTTATTGATTGTACAATATATCCACCATGTATATTGAGGCCTGGAGCTATAACGTTAGAAGACTTAAAAAATATTGATGAAAATATTTATATGGATAAAGGAATTGAGTCTAATAATACAAATGAAGGAATTAAGCCAAAAGCACCAGGAATGAAATATAGACACTATGCTCCTAAAGCGGCAGTAAAAATCGTTTCAGGTAATGCAAATAAAGTTATAGAAGAGATATCTTCAATTTTAGAAAGAGAAGAAAAGTTAGGTAAGAAGATAGGTATTATTGCCACTGATGAGACAATAAATAAATATAGTACATCTATAGTTATTTCTCTTGGAAGTAGAAAAAATTTATATGAAATAGGGAAAAATATCTTTGAATCATTAAGGAAACTTGACGATTTAGAAGTAGATATGATTTTATGTGAAGGTATAGAGGAAAAAGGATATGGTGTTGCAATAATGAATAGGTTAAAAAAAGCGGCGACTTTTGATATAATAGAAGTATATTAATTAAGGTGGTGTCAATATGAAGGTAGCATTAGGTTGTGACCATGGTGGATATCATTTAAAAAATGATATAATAAAACACTTGGAAAGTAAAAATATCGAAATTAAAGATTTTGGAACGTATAGCACAGAATCTTGCGACTATCCTGATTACGCATTAAAAGTTGCAGAAGAGGTAGCAAGTAAAAATTATGATTTTGGAATTTTAATTTGTGGAACAGGGATAGGAATATCAATAGCAGCCAATAAGGTGCCAGGAATAAGAGCAGCATTATGCTCAGATACATTTTCAGCTCATGCTACAAGAGAGCATAATAATGCTAACATATTAGCATTAGGAGCTAGAGTAGTGGGACCAGGTTTAGCATTAGATATAGTAGATACATTTTTAAATGCTAAATTCGAAGGAGATAGACATATCAACAGAATTGATAAAATTTCACAAATAGAAAAAAAGTATAATGCCTAGGAGGATAATATGAGCAAGGTAACAGAAATCAATCACCCATTAGTACAACATAAGTTAGCATTAATCAGAGATAAAAATACAGGTTCTAAAGATTTTAGAGAATTAGTAGAAGAAGTTGCAACTCTTATGGCTTATGAAGTTACAAGAGATGTACAATTAGAAACTGTAGAGATAGAAACTCCTATATGCAAAACTAAATGTAAGATGTTAGCTGGTAAGAAAATAGCTATAGTACCTATATTAAGAGCAGGACTTGGAATGGTAGATGGTATGATAAAATTAATTCCGGCTGCAAAAGTAGGACACGTAGGATTATATAGAGATGAAGTTACTCTTAAGCCTGTAGAATATTTTTGTAAATTACCAAGCGATATAAATGAAAGAGATATTATTGTAGTTGATCCAATGCTTGCTACTGGAGGTTCTGCTATAGGGGCCATTGATGTTCTTAAGAAAAGAGGAGCTAAGTATATAAGATTAATGTGCTTAATTGCTTCACCAGAAGGTGTTAAGGCTGTTCAAACAGCGCACCCAGATGTTGACATATATTTAGGTTCTTTAGATGAAAAATTAAATGAACATGGATATATTGTGCCAGGGCTTGGAGATGCTGGAGATAGATTATTCGGAACTAAATAATCATAAACTAAAAACTCTAGGGTTACCTAGAGTTTTGTAATATAAATAAGTTTAAGATAGTATAATCTTAATTAGAATGAGGAATGAATTATGACGAGTATATTTTTAATTACAATTGCTGCGTTTATTTCATGTATCACTGTTCCATTTGTTAAAGTCTTAGCAAAAAAGGTTGGAGCTATAGATGAACCAACTGGTGGAAGAAGGATACATAAAAAGCCTATGCCTAGGCTTGGAGGATTAAGTATATACATAAGTTTTATAATAACTATGACTTTTTTTACAGAGTCTATTGGAAAAGAAGAAATTTGTATTATGATAGGAGCAACAGTAATTGTAATCGGGGGAATAATTGATGATATAAAGGAACTATCGCCAAAGTGCAAGTTTATGTTTCAAATTGTAGCATCGCTAATTTTAATAGTGGGGAATATAAAGATATCCATTGTATCTAATCCTTTCAATAGTAATTTTGCATATTTTGATATAAATTACTTATCTATACCGATAACTATATTTTGGGTTGTAGGTATAACTAATGCTTTTAATTTTAGTGATGGCTTAGACGGTTTATGTGCAGGGATGGGATTTATATCCTCTTTTACTGTATTTTTAATTGCGTTAAGTAATGGTAGAGGAGAAGCAGCAGCATTAATTATAGTATTAGCTGGTGCAATACTAGGATTTTTACCTTATAACTTTAATCCAGCTTCTATATTTTTAGGAGATACAGGTTCTCAACTTATAGGCTTTTTAATAGCTAGTATTTCAATGGTAGGAACATTAAAATATGCAACAGTATTTACTATAGCTGTACCAATATTAGCTATAGGAATACCAATTTTAGATACAGCTTTTGCAATGATAAGAAGAAAAATAAATGGAAGATCTATGTTTTCAGCTGACAAAGGGCATCTTCATCATAGACTTCTTAATCTTGGATTGTCACAAAGAAAAGCAGTATCAATAATGTATTTAATAAATGGAGGATTATCAATAATTGCAGTAATAGCTATGGAGTTAGAGACTAATGTAGCTTATATATTATTTGCAATAACAATATTAATAATTATTATAATTGGATGGAAATTATCCTTCTTTAGAATGAAGGAGTAGATTGGGAGGAAATAATGGAAAAAATAAAGGTTATGACATTGTTTGGAACAAGACCAGAAGCAGTAAAAATGGCACCCTTAGTTAAAGAATTAGAGAAGTGTGAGGTCATAGAATCTATTGTATGTGTAACTGCACAACATAGAGAAATGTTAGATCAAGTTTTAGAGTTATTTAAAATTTCACCAAACTATGATTTGAATATTATGAAAGAAAAACAAACATTAACAGGGATAACTACTAGAGTCTTAGAAGGAATTGAAGATGTGCTAGACAAAGAAAAACCAGATATTGTTTTAGTCCATGGTGATACTACAACAACATTTGCCGGGGGATTAGCAGCTTTTTATAAGCAAATAAAGGTTGGTCATGTAGAAGCGGGACTTAGAACCTTTGATAAGTATTTTCCATTTCCAGAAGAAATGAATAGAAAACTTACTGGAGCCTTAGCTGATATGCATTTTTCACCGACTACAGCATCAAAAAGTAATTTGTTGAGAGAAGGTGTTGATGAAGAGACTATATTTATAACAGGAAATACGGTTATAGATGCTATGGAACATACAGTAGAAGAAAATTATGTTTTCGAAAATAATAGATTAAATGAAATTAATTTTGAAGATAAAAAGATAATAATGGTTACTGCTCATAGAAGAGAGAATTGGGGAGAAGGCATAAAAAATATTTGTGAAGCATTGAAAGAGATAGTTGAAGATAATAAAGACGTAGAATTAGTATATCTAGTTCATTTAAATCCTATAGTAAAAGATATGGTAGAGGAATATTTAGGTAATGTAGAAAGAGTACATTTGTTACCACCATTAGACACTAAAGAAACACATAACTTAATGAATAGGTCATATATGATTATGACAGATTCAGGTGGATTGCAAGAAGAGGCACCACATCTTGGGAAACCTGTTTTAGTACTTAGAGATGTAACTGAAAGACCAGAAGCAGTAGAAGCAGGAACTGTAAAATTAGTTGGTACTAATAAAAAAGCAATTATAAGTGAAGCAAATACGTTAATACGAAATATTAATGAATATGAAAAAATGAGTAGAGCAATAAATCCTTATGGTGATGGTAACGCATCAAAACGAATTGTGGAGAATATATTATATTATTTTAATATGAGAGAGAATAAAGCAGAGGATTATAAGTGCGAATAATAACATTGTGTAATTTTTAACGAATTCCTTGATAATAAATGTAAAAAAAGATATAATTATTATGGAAACATTTTACGGTAAATTATTAGGGAGGTATTAAAATGAGGGATGTCGTTATATGTAGTGCTGTAAGAACTGCCATAGGTAGTTTTGGTGGTACTTTAAAAGACGTACCAGCTGTTGATCTTGGAGCAGCTGTAATCAAAGAAGCTTTAAATAGAGCAAATATCAGTGGAGAAGTTATAGATGAAGTTATAATGGGTAATGTTATTACTGCAGGACTTGGTCAAAACCCAGCAAGACAAGCAGCAGTTAAAGCAGGACTTCCAATAGAAGTGTCAGCTATGACAATAAATAAAGTTTGTGGATCTGGACTTAGAGCAGTATCTTTAGCATATCAAATGATTCAATCAGGTGAAGCTGATGCAGTCGTTGCTGGAGGTATGGAAAACATGTCTGCAGCTCCATATGTAGTACCTAATGCTAGATGGGGTGCAAGAATGGGCGATGCAACTATGAAGGATTCTATGATTAATGATGCATTGTGGGATGCCTTCAATCAATATCATATGGGTATAACAGCAGAAAATATTGCAGAACAATGGGGATTAACAAGAGAAATGCAAGATGAGTTTGCTGTAAATTCTCAAATGAAAGCAGAAAAGGCAATTAAAGAAGGTAAATTTGAAGATGAAATAGTGCCAATAACTATTCCTCAAAGAAAAGGAGACCCGATTGTATTTAAACAAGACGAGTTCCCAAGATTCGGTACTACTATTGATAAATTAGCAAAATTAAGACCATCATTCAAGAAAGATGGAACAGTTACTGCAGGAAATGCTTCAGGTATCAATGATGGAGCAGCAGCATTAGTTGTTATGAGTGCAGAAAAAGCTGAAGCATTAGGAATTAAACCATTAGCAAAGATCACTTCATGGGGATCAAAAGGGGTAGATCCTAAGATAATGGGATATGGACCATTTGCAGCAACTAAAGTTGCTCTTGAAAGAGCTGGATTAACTATAGGTGATATGGATCTTATAGAAGCTAACGAAGCTTTTGCAGCTCAAAGTTTAGCAGTTGCTAAAGATTTAGAATTTAATATGGATATAGTAAATGTAAATGGTGGAGCTATTGCACTTGGACATCCAGTAGGAGCATCAGGAGCAAGAATTTTAGTAACTCTTCTTCATGAAATGAAGAAAAGAGATTCAAAGAGAGGATTAGCAACTCTTTGTATCGGTGGTGGAATGGGTACATCAGTAATAGTAGAAAGATTATAAAACATATTGGAATATAAATAGAGAATGTTGCAAGATAACAAAGATTATTTTGCAACATTTTTATATACACTAATAATGTAGTGAATTTAGTAGAATAATATAAAATATGAATAAAAGAAACCTTAATATAATGAAAAGATAATAGAGTTTATTCAAAGTGGTAAATATCTATCTTTATGTTATATATATAAGAAAAATAAAATATGAAGAAATATAAAAAATTTTTTGAATCAAATAATAGTTAGAATTGCAAAAAAATAAAACTGACCAGTCAGTACTATAAGTTTTCAAATTATTAACAATATATTTTATGTTTATTAAGATGTAAGAAATTATGGAAAATAACGTTTACTCAAATAAAAATATACATTTATTTACAGTATAAAAAGTAAATAAAAACTTATAGTCTGGTTAAAAGTATAACAAATAAAATTCAGAAAATTTAGTAAAATCTATCAAATGAATAATGGTAAATTAAGAGGAAGGAAATAGGAGGATATAGAAGAATAGTCATTAATTAATGAAATATAGAGTTGTAAATTAATAAAATGGAAGAATTTTAGTGTATAAGAGGAAAAATGAGGTTTTATTCTTAAATTTATCGGTACTATAATTAGTTACAGAAGTTGCAAGGAGAAAAAAGTATGTTAAAAAAAACACTAACAATTAATACATTATTATTAGCTAGCATATATTTGGTAACAACTTTTTTTATTCCTAGTGATTATCAGTCCTACACACTATCCGGAGTTTTAGGAATTTTAATTTCTAGTATTAATTTTACTATGAATTATTATATTTCTTATAAATCAACTAATAACTTTAGAATAGTATTTGGATTTATTGTAAGACTAATGATGACAGGTATAACAGGGATAATTTTAGTTTTGAAGAATCCATATGCATGTATAACATTTTTAATTGGTTATACTATTGCAATAGTACCTTTAATTTTAGTCAATCAAATAAAACTTAATAAAGGAGAGTGAGGCTGTGAAAGAAGCAAAAGTCTTGTATACTTTTGATTTTTTAGGTTTTAAATTAAAACTAACTGATCAAGGGCTACATTCGATAATAGTACAGTGGGCCATTATGGCATTAATAATAATTGTTGCTATTATTTTAACAAGAAATTTAAAAAGTAGGCCAGATAGGAAGCAAACAGTTTTAGAAATGCTTGTTACATGGATAAGAGATCTAGTTGATAGTAACATGGGAAAGGAATACAGGAAGTTTGTACCGTTTATAGGCACAATCGGAATATATCTTATTTTATTAAATCTAGTTGGTATTTTTGCAATCAAACCTCCAACTTCAGATTTAAGTACTACTTTAGGATTAGCGATAGTGAGTTTTACTGTAGTAAATGCTTATTCAATGAAAAGCAATGGTATAGTGGGATATATTAAGGGATTAGCACATCCTATGGCATTTATGTTTCCGTTAAATTTGATGGAAAGAGGAATATATTTATTTACTCTTACATTGAGATTATTTGGAAATATATTAGTAGGAACTATAATAATAGACTTAGTATATAACGGTTTAGTATGTAATTTAGGGAACTCACTTCTTGGTAACTTTGGTTTTGTGTTAGGGCTAGGTCTACCAATACCGTTACATTTCTTTTTTGACTTGTTCGATGGTGCAATTCAAACATTTATTTTTATGATGTTAACAATGGCCAATATTAAAATGGTAAATGAAGATTAATTGATTTAGGAGGAATTGAAAATGAATGAATTTTTTGTAAAAGGTATGATCGCGATAGCTGCAGGAGTAGCAACACTTGGAGTTGCAGGTGCAGGTATTGGTATAGGTATGATAGGTAGTAAGGCTTGTGAATCTATAGCAAGACAACCAGAAGCTGCTGGAGAAATAAGAAGTTCAATGATACTTTCAATAGCATTCTCAGAAGTAACAGCTATTTATGCTTTATTTATAGCTATTATATTAGTATTTATGAAATTATAATTTAAATGTTTATTAATTAGCTCTGAAAGGAGGCTAGTATATGGAGATAAATCCACTAAATATTATTGCTGCAATAATAAACTTTATTATATTATATTTTATCTTAAAGAAATTTTTCTTTGAGAAAATAACAAAGGTTATTGATGATAGATGTGATGAAGTTAACAGCACCATAGAAAGAGCTAAGGAACAAGAAGCTCAAGGAAAGAAATTTCAAGAGGAAAATAGAGCTCTTTTAGCACAAAGTAAGCAAAAAGGTAAAGAAATAGTTGAAAAATATAAAGTAAAAGCTGAAAGTGTTTCAAAAGACATAATAGATAATGCACATAAAGAAGCTTCTGAAATAGTTCAAAGAGCTAGAAAAGATAGTGAAAGAGAAAAAGCAAAACTTAAGGATGAGATGAAAAATGAGGCAGTTGAGTTATCTGTACTTATGTCATCTAAGGCTCTAGAAAAAACTATAGATGAAGAAGAACATAGAAAGCTTATTTCTGATTTTATAATTAAGGTAGGAGATTAATTATGTATGAATATTTAGATAGGAGATATGCAAAAGCACTTTATGAATTAGCTGAGAAAAATAATAAAGTAGAAGAGTATCTTCAAGATTTAAAAGAAATAGTAAGCATAGTTAATTCCAATGAAGAGTTAAAAAAGATTATAGTTCATCCAGAGATAAGTATTGCAAGAAAAAAAGAGATATTTTCCAATTTGTTTAAAAATCATGTAGACCCAGAGTTACTATCATTTTTAATGCTTTTAATTAGTAAGGATAGAATAGTAGAGTTAGAGAAAAAAGTAATTGAGATGGAGAAAATTCATCTTGAAAGACAAAATAAGGTATTAGCGGAAGTTAAGACAGTTATTCCTCTAACTGAAGAAGAACGAACTGCATTGATTAAAAAGTTAGAAAAAAAATGTGACAAAACTGTAATTTTAAAAGAAGTCATAGATCCATCTATAATAGGCGGAGTTTATGTAAGAATAGGAAATGATGTCATTGATGGAACAATTAAAAGCAAGCTTGATGAAATGAGAGAGCTAGTATTAAAAGAAGAATAGAGGTGAGGTCATGAATATTAAGCCTGAAGAAATTACAACTATAATTAAAAAAGAAATTGAACAATATTCTAAAAAAATAGAAACAGTAGATTCAGGTACTATTATTCAAATAGGTGATGGTATTGCAAGAGTTTATGGCTTAGACGATTGTATGGAAGGTGAGCTTTTAGAATTTCCAAATGGAGTCTATGGAATGGCTTTAAACCTTGAACAAGACAATGTCGGATGTGTTCTTCTTGGAGACGAAGAAGGAATTAAAGAAGGCGATATCGTAAAATCAACTGGAAAAGTTGTTGAAGTTCCTGTTGGAGAAGAACTTATAGGAAGAGTTGTAAATCCATTAGGACAACCAATTGATGGAAAAGGACCAATAAAGGCAGCAGCTTATAAACCAGCAGAAAGAAAAGCTTATGGAGTCATAGATAGAAAATCTGTAAATGAACCATTACAAACAGGAATTAAGGCAATAGATTCAATGATTCCAATAGGAAAAGGTCAAAGAGAACTTATTATTGGAGACAGACAAACTGGTAAAACAGCATTAGCTATAGATACTATTATAAATCAAAAAGGTAAAGATGTTATTTGTGTATATGTTGCTATAGGACAAAAACAATCTACTGTAGCTAGTATAGTTAATACATTAACAAAAGAAGGAGCAATGGATTATTCAATAATTGTCTCTTCTACTGCTTCAGAAAGTGCACCAATGCAATATTTATCTCCATTTTCTGGTGTAACTATGGCTGAATATTTCATGGAACAAGGAAAAGATGTATTAATAATATATGATGATTTATCTAAGCATGCAGTTGCTTATAGAACAATGTCATTATTACTTAGAAGACCACCAGGAAGAGAAGCTTATCCAGGGGATGTATTCTATCTTCATTCAAGACTTCTTGAAAGATCAGCAAAACTTAGTGATGAACTAGGAGGAGGTTCTATTACTGCGTTACCAATAATAGAAACTTTAGCAGGAGATATATCTGCGTATATTCCAACCAATGTTATATCAATTACAGATGGTCAAATATTCTTAGAGACAGAATTATTTAATGCAGGACAAAAACCAGCTGTAAATGCCGGTATATCTGTATCAAGAGTTGGTGGAGCTGCACAAACTAAAGCAATGAAATCTATAACAGGTACATTGAGATTAGAGCTTGCTCAATATAGAGAATTATCAGCTTTTGCTCAATTTGGATCAGATCTTGATAAAGAATCTAAAAATAGACTTGCAAAAGGTGCTAGATTAATGGAAGTATTAAAGCAAGATCAATATGAGCCATTAGATGTTGAAAAACAAGTTGTAACTTTCTATACAGCAGTTGCTAGTTTATTGAATGATATAGAAGTGAAAGATATAAGAAGATTTGAAAAGGGATTATTAGAATCAATAGATACTCATCATAAAGATATATATGAAAAGTTAAAGGACGGTAAGCTAACTGATGAGATAAAGAAAGAAATTGAAAGTGCTGTAGATGAATACAAAAAGGAATTTTTAGCATAAATCTGATTAAAAAGTATGCTAAAGGAGGTGGAGTATGCCAGCAGGTCTTATTGAAATAAAAAGAAGAATAAAATCTATAACAAATACAAAAAAGATTACTAAGGCCATGGGACTTATTGCCACCACAAAGCTTAGAAGGGCTAGAGTATCACTTACAAGATATTCAAAATATTATAATGAGTTTGAAAATATTTATGATGATATTTTAGCAAGTGTTGATAGCATGGAAATAAGCAAGAATCCTTATATATATGGTAATGGATGTGAAAAGAAGCTATATATAGTTCTAACCTCAGATTCGGGTATGTGTGGAGGATTCAATGGTGGAGTAATATCTAAACTTTTAGAAACAATGGATAAGAAAGATGAAAATGTCTTTATATTGGTTGGTCAAAATGGAAGAACATATTTAAGGAAGTATAAGTTTAATACTTTAGCAGAATATGTAGAGATTCCTGATGTACCAACTAATAAAGAATCTTCGGAAATTGTTAGAAAAGTTTTAGAGCTTTATAAAAATAAAGAAGTTGGAGAAGTTCATTTAGTATATACAAAATTTTATTCAACAGTAAAATTAGAGCCAGCAACGAAAAGAATTTTACCTTTATCTGCAGATGCTAAAAGAGGTAAAAGATATATGGATGATGAAGACGATGATAACTATAAAATAGAATCTATTATATATAGTTATGTAAACAGTGAAATATTAAATGGAATGTTAAATTCAAAAACTTCAGAGCAAGCCTCTAGAATGACAGCTATGGATGGTGCTACTAAAAATGCTGATGACATAATAAATAAGTTAACAATTAAGTTTAATAGAATAAGACAAACAGCTATAACACTGGAAATATCAGAGATAGTTGGAGGGGCAGAAGCTCAAAAATAGTAAGGAGGTGTACTATGCCAGGTACTATAGGAAAAGTAGTGCAAGTTATAGGACCGGTTATCGATGTACAATTCGATTCTGATAGCTTGCCAAATATATTAAATGCTATTGAAATAAATATGGGTGATTTTACATTAACTGCAGAAGTTGAACAACACTTAGGTGATGATATCGTAAGAACTATATCAATGGAAGCAACTGAAGGTGTAAAAAGAGGAATGGATGCTTTAGATACAGGTAAACCTATTTCTGTACCAGTTGGAGAAGGAACTCTAGGAAGACTATTTAACTGTTTAGGTCAACCAATTGATAAAGGTGAGCCTCTAAAAGATGTATCAAAAGCGCCTATTCATAGAGCAGCGCCTAAGTTTGATGAGCAGGCTGTAGAACCAGAGATGTTTGAAACAGGTATAAAGGTTATAGATTTATTAGCACCATATCAAAAAGGTGGAAAGATCGGACTTTTTGGAGGAGCAGGTGTCGGAAAAACAGTACTTATCCAAGAATTAATAAATAATATAGCTAAAGAGCATGGTGGATTATCTGTATTCACCGGTGTAGGAGAAAGAACAAGAGAAGGTAATGATTTATATCATGAAATGAAGGATTCTGGAGTTATAGAAAAAACTGCTTTAGTATTTGGTCAAATGAATGAGCCACCAGGAGCAAGAATGAGAGTTGCTCTTACAGGACTTACTATGGCAGAATATTTCAGAGATCAAGGTCAAGATGTATTATTATTTATAGATAATATATTTAGATTTACTCAAGCTGGTTCAGAAGTATCAGCACTTTTAGGAAGAATACCATCAGCTGTTGGTTACCAACCAACATTAGCTACAGAAATGGGAGCACTTCAAGAAAGAATAACATCTACAAAGAATGGATCAATTACATCTGTTCAAGCTGTTTATGTTCCTGCTGATGACCTAACAGACCCAGCTCCAGCAACAACATTTGCTCACTTAGATGCAACAACAGTTTTATCAAGAAGTATTGTTGAACTTGGTATCTATCCAGCTGTTGATCCGCTAGATTCTACATCTAGAATACTTGATCCTAGAATAGTAGGAGAAGAACATTATGAGGTTGCTTTAGAAGTTAAGCATATATTGGAAAAATATAAAGAACTTCAAGATATAATCGCTATTTTAGGTATGGAAGAATTATCAGAAGAAGATAAAATAGTTGTAACAAGAGCTAGAAAAATTCAAAAATTCTTATCACAACCATTTACTGTAGGAGAACAGTTCACAGGAATGAAAGGTAAGTATGTACCTGTAGCTGAAACAGTAAGAGGATTTAAAGAAATATTAGAAGGTAAATGTGATGATTTACCAGAAGTGGCATTTCTTTTCATGGGAACTATTGATGATGTAAGAGAAAATGCTAAATCAATGCTAGAGAGCTAGTATAGGAGTGATAATATGAATAAGAAATTTCATCTTACTATTGTAACTCCAGATAATACCTATTATGAAGGCGAAGTTGACGAATTAGTAGTAACTACAGAAAAAGGTCCAATAGGTATACTAGCAAACAGATTAAGCATAATAACAGCAGTAGTACCTTCAGTAATAAGTTATTATGAAGATGGAAATAAGAAAGTTTTATTTACATCTAGTGGTGTGTTTAAATTTAGAGATAATAAAGCAGTACTAATGGTAGATGCTTGCGAATCTAAGGAAGAGATAGATAAGAAGAGAGCAGAAGAGGCTCTAGAAAGAAGTAAAAATCGATTAAAAGAACATAGCGATAAAGTTAATGTAGCTAGAGCAAAAATGGCGATGGCAAGAGCTATGGGAAGATTAAGTTTAATTGATAAATACTAATATATAAGGAACCAAACATAAATTATATAGTTATGTTTGGTTCTTTTTACATACAGTGCACAGTAAATGTGAATTTTCCCTTAAAGGGGAAATTATTATAGTCCTGCGGACGGCGAGTAAGTTTGTGGGGAGGTAATGAAAGTTATCATTTTCATATAACTCAAAAAACTGACATACTCTATAGCTGAAACTTAAATTTAAACACTTATAATTTAAGAAATTCCGCAGGAATTTCCTCCATCACTGTGCACTGATAAAAAATTCTTCTCACCAAACTATCTTATTGTCTATATAATAAAATATAAAATGAATATTAAGTAAAAATATGGCAATACTTTAGTTGAGGTGATATATATGAAGAGACTAGCTATAAGTATTGTTTTTGTTCTCTTAATTTTACAGGGATATAATGAGGGCTTACTTTATTATGGACAAGATATAGATCCTATAGAAGAAGTTTTTGATTTAGATAAAACCTATATAAAAGAAAAAGGGATTAAAATTCAAATAACATTAATTAATGAAAAAAATATTATAGGAGATATATGCAAATGGGCAAAGTGTAAAGAGGATACTTATGAAGAAGAAAATGGTGACAATTGTGTCATAAAAGGAGAAATAAAAGGGAAGTTAGGAAATGGGTACTATATTAAAAATGGAAAAGAAATAAATATAATGTTTTCAGGAAGAAAAAACGTAAATTTAAGGTTAATGAAAGATAAATTACTAAGATATTTAGACGGAAATTATAGCGTTTTATCTATAAATGAATATATAATTTATGATTGTAATGAAAAGAATATAAATGAAGAAAAAAATAATATAAAGAAACAAATAGAAAAACAAGAATTTTCCAATGTAAAAGAAAGTGATATTAATAATAGTACATTGATAACGATGAATTCACATTTATTTACTCCTGTAAATGATGGAATATCATTGATTGATTTATCAGTAGCTTTTGTGTCCTATCCAAATGATGACTACATAATAATTTCAACACCAATAATACCAATAACATACTAAGAATACTATTTGGAGGATCAAAATGGAAAAAATATTTGTAAGTGGTGGAAACAAACTTAAAGGAAAAGTACGCATAGATTCTGCTAAGAATTCAGTGTTGCCAATTATAGCGTCAAGTATTTTAACATCTGATACTATCATAATAAAAAATGCACCAATGCTTAATGATGTACAAGTGATATGTGAATTATTAAAATCTTTAGGTTGCAATATTAGTATAAATAAGATAAAAGGTGAAATATCTATAGATAGTTCAAAGGTCCAAGAGATAGAACCTTCAGGGGAGTTAGTAAGAAGAATGAGAGCATCATTCCTTGTAATGGGGCCAATGCTTGCAAGATTTGGGAAGTTCAAAATATCATTACCGGGAGGTTGTAATATTGGAACTAGACCAATAGATTTACATTTAAAAGGATTAAAAGCTTTAGGGGCAGAAATATCAACAGAAGGTGGTGTAGTTGAAGTTAGATGCAACAAGTTAAAAGGAAATAAAATATATTTAGATTTTCCATCTGTAGGAGCTACAGAAAATATAATGATGGCATCAACTACAGCTAAGGGTGTAACAGTTTTAGAAAATGCAGCAGAAGAGCCAGAAATAGAAGACTTAGCAAACTTTTTGAATAAAATGGGAGCTAAGATTTATGGCGCAGGAACTGATACAATAATTATTGAGGGTGTCGACAGGTTAAAAGGTGTGGAGTATATACCTATATTTGATAGAATAGAAGCAGGAACATTTATGATAGCTGCAGCAATAACAAAAAGTAAGATAACTTTAGAAAATGCTAGAGAATATTATATGAAACCTCTAGTGGCAAAACTAAGAGAAATGGGTGTAGAAATAACATCGATAGAAGATAATGTTATTGAAGTTAACGGAAATGTTCAGTTAAAACCAGTAGACATAAAGACATTGCCGCATCCAGGATTTCCTACAGATATGCAATCGCAAATTATGGCATTATTAGCAACAGTTAAAGGTACTTCAGTAATTACAGAAACAATATTTGAAAATAGGTTTATGCATGTTAGTGAGCTTAATAGAATGGGCTGTAAAATAAAAATTGAAGGAAGAAGTGCAATTATAGAAGGTGTAGAAGAGTTATCAGGATGTGAGGTAAAAGCAACAGATTTACGAGCAGGAGCAGCTCTTATTATTGCTGGATTAGTAGCAAAAGGAGAGACTATAGTAGATGACATATATCATATAGATAGAGGATATGTAAATATAGAAGAGAAATTCAGAAATTTAGGAGCAAAAGTTTATAGGAGAGAAGTTTAAAATTACTTTTATAATATTAAGTAATTAAAATTTGCAAAACTACTAATGATAAGAGATTGCGTTAAAATATTTTTTACCAATCTCTTATTTCTTTTTTATCATATTATTTTTATCTAATCATAAACTTATAATAAGATGAAATTATAGGGTGACAGAGAGGAAGAAATAATGAAAAGAATAGTATATATGATTTCTATTATTATAGGGCTTATAGCAATGTCATCATTAATAATAGCTACATCTGTTAACCAAATGAAAGAAAATAAAAAGGTAGCTGCTGTTAGTGATGTAGATACTAAAGCGATTATAGATGAACATAAGATTAAAAAGGTTGATGGAGAAATAAAAATACGATTATTAAGAAACGCTACAAACTCCGTAGAAGAGATGAAACTTGAAGATTATGTGTTAGGAGTAGTATCGGCAGAAATGCCAGCAGAGTTTCCAGAAGAAGCAATTAAGGCGCAAGCAGTTGCCGCTAGGACATATGCTTTAGCACATGTAGAGGAGTTTGGCGGTACAAGCTATTCTAAAGAAAAGAATGCAAATCTTATAGATACTGTAGCAAATCAAGTATACTATTCTAAGGATCAAAGGTTTGCGGGATGGCCAGAAAATAAGCAGGAAGGATATTGGAGTAAAATAACAGAGGCGGTTAGTTCAACAAAAGGAGAAGTGTTAACTTACAATGATCAATTGGTACTTAGTCCTTACTTTTTCTCTACTTCATGGGGAAAAACAGAAGATGCAGTAAGTGTATTTAATCATCAGGAACCTTATTTAACTAGTGTTGATTCGCCAGGAGAAGAAGATTCACCTAAATATACATATAGCACAGAAAAGAGTAATGATGAGGTTATAGATGCAATAAATGCTAACTATAGCAATTGTCTCAATAGTACAGAATCATTAAGATCTCAGATAGAAATTTTGGAAAGAGATTCTGCTGATGGAGTAAGTAAAATTAAAGTTGGAAATCAAACTTTAACAGGTGTCGAAGTTAGAAAGTTATTAAAGTTAAACTCTACAAATTTTCAAATTGAATTTAAAGATAATACAATAGTATTTAATACAAAAGGATATGGACATAACGTTGGAATGAGTCAATGGGGAGCTAGAGCTATGGCGAAAGCTGGAAGTGGATATGTTGATATATTAAAGCATTATTACACAGGAGTAGAAATATTTAATATATATAAATAAGACAAGCTACAAGGTGGAAACACTTTGTAGTTTCTTTTTTTGCAATTCACAATTCGCAATTAAGGTTAATTTTACCTGAGCGGAAAATATTAGAGCGCTGCGGACAGTTTTTTGGAATTTACAATTTACGGCTGGGAAGAATCGATACTTAACCTTGATAGGTCCTAATATTGTAAGTATTAGAAATTTAGTATCTATAAATGAAAGGACTTGCCCTGCTATGTACTGCACACTGAAAACTATTCACTATCATATGTTTAATTGGAGATAAGAAGCTATTCTACTTAAGTGTTGGTGAAATAGGATGCAGGTTTAAGAAATAAATTTTAAAAATGATAGTTTAAGGGGGGATATGTAAGGGGTGAATAATTGAATATATAGCAACACTTAAACTTAATAGATTCTAATATGAGAAATTAAAGTATTAGAAATTTAGTATCCAGAGATAAAAGTAATTTAACTATTCTTTTGTAACACTGCAATGAAATTCTTCTTAAAAGTAATTTTCACATTTACTGTGCACTGCTCTGTAGTATTTTGTCGTAAAAAAATAACTTATTTAGTGTTTAAAATTTATACCTAAGGACAAACTAAAGAAATGGAGGTGTTATTAATGGATAAAAAAGATAACAATGGAACTTCATTATTAGAAAATATTAAAAAGCATAAATATCATATTGCTTTAGTTTCTGGAGTTATAATGATTGCTTTAGCAGTAGCAGTTCTTGTAATTACCACTAAAACAACTTCAAATGATGATAGTATAAATTCTGCAAAAGCTACAAGTGCTGAAGTTGAGTCAAATGCTAATAATGAAACTAATGATAAGGAAGCTAATGAAGCTATACCAAGTAATGCTGTAGAAGTGAAAAATACAGATATGGCCGTTACATCTAATAGTGTAGAAACTACTTTATCTCTTGCATCACCAATTGATGGTGGAAAGATTGTAATTCCATATATGGGTGATGACGGAACTATAAAGAAGAATAATGGAGCAATCTCAATGTATGGCGTATATATTGAAGCAAAAGAAAACACTCCAGTTAAAGCTTGTGAGAAAGGTGTAGTTGAAGCTATTAATACAACTGAAAATGGCTTGACTGTAACAATATCTCATAATGATAATACTAAAACTACTTATGGTAATTTATCAGAAGTTAAGGTTAAGGAGAAAGATGAAGTTCAAAAAGGTGAAGAGGTAGGGGTTACAGGAACAACTTCAACATTTATTAATTCTGTAAGTGAATTAAGTAAGTGCCCAACATCCCTATACTTTGAAACACTACAAAAGAATGGTGATACTTTTGAGAAAGTTAATCCAACTACATTAATAGAAGGCTTAAATTAATTGTAAGAGTGAGTCATTTTCATAGTGTGAAAATGACTCACATAACAATAAGGAGGATATTAAAATGAAAGATTATATAGAAAATAGAGTTTTAGATGTAGCAAAATATATAATTGATTCAAAGTCTACAATTAGAAAAACTGCTAAGATATTTGGCGTAAGTAAAAGTACTATACATAAAGATATGACAGAAAGATTACCACTAATAAATCCACAAATAGCAGAACAAGCAAAGATAGTTTTAGATATTAATAAATCTGAAAGACATATAAGAGGTGGAAAAGCTACAAAAATGAAGTATAAAGCTATTGAAGGATAAAAGTTAAACAATTATAATATTATAAAGAGAACTAGAAGAAATAGTAGAAAAATGCTAGAATTAACTTTAGAAGTGAAAGTTCATATAATATTATGGTAGGAGTGGAAAGTATGTTTTTTAGAAGAGGGAGTGACATGGGCATAGATTTAGGAACAGCAAGTGTCCTAGTGTATGCGAAAGGTAAGGGGATTATATTACAAGAACCATCTGTTGTTGCTATTAATAGAAACACTAGAGAAGTGTTAGCAGTTGGTGAAGAAGCGAGACAAATGATAGGTAGAACACCAGGTAATATTGTGGCTATAAGACCGTTAAGAGATGGTGTAATATCTGATTATGATATAACAGAGATAATGCTTAAAACATTTATAAAGAAAGCTTGTGGAAAGAAGAGAGTTAGTGCACCAAGTATTGTAATCTGTATTCCATGTGAAGCCACAGAAGTAGAAAAAAGAGCTGTTAGAGATGCAGGTAAAAATGCAGGTGCTCAAAGGGTTGAACTTATAGAAGAACCTTTAGCAGCGGCTATAGGTGCAGGAATAGATATTGGTAAAGCTAGTGGAACAATGGTTATAGATATTGGCGGAGGTACTACAGATATAGCTATTATTTCTCTTGGTGGAATGGTTGTTAGAAGTTCTATAAAAATAGCTGGTGACTCATTTGATGAAGCTATAATTAAATATATAAGAAAAAATTATAAATTAATGATTGGTGAAAGAACAGCAGAACAATTAAAAATAAATATTGGTACTGCTGATGTTAGAGAAGAAAATGCGTCAATGGATATAAAAGGTAGAGATTTAGTTACAGGACTACCTAAAAATATAACAGTAACTTCAGAAGAAATGAGAGAAGCTTTAGATGAAAGTGTAAGAGCTATTGCAGATTGTGCTCACTCTGTTCTTGAAAGAACACCACCAGAATTAGCGGCAGATATATCAGATAAAGGTATATATATGACAGGTGGAGGAGCTTTATTACATGGTTTAGATAGATTAATATCTAAGGTTACAAATGTACCAGTTTATGTTGCAGATGATGCAGTGTCTTGTGTTGCATTAGGTACAGGGGAAGCGTTAAAGTATATAGATAGCTTAGATGATAACGGAGATTCTATATTTGAATAGTATTTATAATACTATTAATTATATTTATATAAATGATTTTATTTAAAATCTTAATTTAAAGGGTATTTGAAAACATTTTTCAAGTACCCTTTTTTATAAATATACTTATAAAAATAAATCATTATCCTTATGATTTAAACAATAAGCATATAAAATAGTATTTACGATAACAGATGACATATCAATTATTAAATCAAGACGGGTACTTCTATTAGTAAAAAATTCTGTATTATCGCAAGAATCAACTATACCAATTATAGAAATATTACCTACATCGGGAAGAGTTTTTCCAACACCTTTTCCTGGAGAGATAGGTTGATTACGAATTTGAATATCTCCTATACTACTGTCATCACCTAGGCAAGCATCTATAGCGATTATGTTGTTGTTAGGATGCTTTTCTTTAATTAATTTTAATTGATTTTCTAAATTAAGAGCATGAATTGGAGTTTTAATTGTTCCGTAAACAGTAAGGGGAAAGAACTTATTAATGAGCATAGATCCTACAATAGGGCCAAGAGAATCTCCGATACATCTATCTGTTCCAATGCAAATTATTATCGTATTATCATCTATATAATCTTTTAAAAATTGGGCTAGTTGTACATATGCCAATTCTTTTTTAAAGTGAACTTTAATTTTTTTCACAAAAACACCCCCATAAAATTTATATGAGGGTATATAGAGGAAATAGAATGTTATTTTTCTTTATGCCATATATTTAATTGCTCTATATTTGTTAGGGATTTCAGAAGGTTGATTTGTACATCTGGAATTTCAGTTTTTAGATTATAGGTTAAGTCTTTTATAAATTGTCTTTTAGTCTTTCCATCAGCTGGACATGGATTTTTAACTATTTCTATATCATTATCTTTTACAAAAGATTTTATTTCGTTTTCATCTATATATACCATAGGTCGTATTACAGTGATGTCCATTCGGGATAAATATGTTTTTGGAGTAAAACAGTTAATTCGTCCTTCATAAAACATGGACATAAGTAATGTTTCAATAGCATCATTTTTATGATGTCCTAGGGCTATTTTATTACAATTAAGATTTTTAGCGCTACTATTTAGCATTCCACGTCTTAATTTTGCACATAAGGAGCAAGGATTTTTTTCTTTTTTTATGTTAAAAACTATGTTAGATATATCTGTTGGAATTATATGATATTCTACATTTAATTTTTTACTTAAAATTGAAACACTAGAAAAGTCACATCCATTACCTGGATCTAAAGAAATACCTACCAAGTCAAATTCTTTAGGAGAAATTTTTTTGTATATAGATAGTAAGTATAGCAAAGTAAGTGAATCTTTACCTCCAGATATACCTATAGCGATTTTATCTCCGTCTTCGATTAAATTAAAATCTTCTATAGCTCTTTTGAATTTTTTAATAAGCTTTTTATAGTCCATATTTTCTTACACCTCACATTCTGAAGTAATTATAATACATAATTTATGAACATTAAATATAAGATGTAAAAAATAAGGCTTATTTAGAGGCTATAATATAAAAATGAGTTAATGCTTAAAAAAGAGATAAATAAAGATAAATAGAGAATAATAAGAATAATTTTAAATAATGAGTTTATATCGGTGTTGATGAAAAATAGCTATACATGTATACTAGTCATTGTCGACGGGGCGGAAACGCAAAGCGACAAAACATGTGGGAGCATAGCTCAGCTGGGAGAGCATCTGCCTTACAAGCAGAGGGTCACAGGTTCGAGCCCTGTTGTTCCCACCACATATGCTGGCATGGCTCAACTGGTAGAGCAGCTGACTTGTAATCAGCAGGTTACGGGTTCAAGTCCTGTTGCCAGCACCAATATAATATAATAAGGGCGGGTTCCCGAGTGGCCAAAGGGGGCAGACTGTAAATCTGTTACGTTTCGTTTCGATGGTTCGAATCCATCTCCGCCCACCATATATTATATTAAACAAAATAAAATATATATGCTGGCATGGCTCAATTGGTAGAGCAGCTGACTTGTAATCAGCAGGTTACGGGTTCAAGTCCTGTTGCCAGCACCAACTAAGGGCGGGTTCCCGAGTGGCCAAAGGGGGCAGACTGTAAATCTGTTACGTTTCGTTTCGATGGTTCGAATCCATCTCCGCCCACCAAAAAAAAGAGAAGTAATCTTCTCTTTTTTTTATGATAAATATCTTAAATAATATGGATATAATTACTTATTATGTAAAATTAACATTGACTGAAAAGTTTAATTGTGTTAAAATATCAATAAAAATAAATAAATACTCTTATCAAGAGAGGTGGAGGGAAAAGGGCCCTATGAAACCCGGCAACCTGTGGAAGACACAAAGGTGCCAATTCCTGTAGTTTATACTACGAGATAAGAGATGAGTGACAGCATCTTCTTATTGTAGGGTGCTTTTTTTATGCACCGAGATAATTATATATAAAGGGAGGAAGTACATTGAAAAAATTATTTACTTCAGAATCAGTAACAGAAGGACATCCTGATAAAATTTGTGACCAAATTTCAGATGCAATATTAGATTCTTTACTTGCTCAAGATCCAATGTCTAGAGTAGCTTGTGAAACAACAGCGACAACAGGTATGGTCATGGTAATGGGTGAAATAACTACAAAAGGATATGTAGATGTTCAAAAAGTAGTTAGAGAAACAGTAAAAGAAATAGGATATGACAGAGCTAAATATGGATTTGATTGTGATACATTGGCAGTTTTATCATCAATAGACGAACAATCAGCAGATATAGCTATGGGAGTAGATGAAGCATTAGAAAGCAGACAAGGAGAAAAAGATGAAGTTGAAGCAGTAGGTGCTGGAGATCAAGGAATGATGTTCGGATTTGCTACTACAGAAACTCCAGAATTTATGCCAATGCCAATAGCTATGGCTCATAGATTATCAAGAAGATTAACAGAAGTTAGAAAGAACGGAACTCTTCCATATTTAAGACCAGATGGTAAAACACAAGTTACAGTTGAATATAAGGATAATAAACCAGTTAGAATTGATGCTATTGTTATTTCTACTCAACATGGGCCAGAAGTTGAGCATGATCAAATAGTTAAAGATTTAAAGAAATATGTAATAGAAGCTGTTATTCCAGCAGAACTTCTTGATGGAGAAACAAAATATTATATAAATCCAACAGGAAGATTTGTTATCGGTGGACCACAAGGTGATACTGGATTAACAGGAAGAAAGATAATAGTAGACACTTATGGTGGATATGGAAGACATGGTGGAGGAGCATTCTCAGGAAAAGATCCAACAAAGGTAGATAGATCTGCTGCTTATGCTGCAAGATGGGTTGCTAAGAATTTAGTAGCAGCTGGTGTTGCTGATAAGCTTGAAATTCAATTAGCATATGCAATTGGAGTTTCTAAACCAGTTTCAATCGAAATCGAAACCTTTGGTACTGGAAAATTAGATGAAGAAAAAATTGTTGATATCGTAAATAGAGTATTTGATTTAAGACCAGGAGCTATAATTAAATCTTTAGATTTAAGAAGACCTATTTACAAACAAACAGCAGCATACGGACACTTTGGAAGAACTGACGTAGAACTTCCATGGGAACAACTTGATAAAGTTGAAGAAATAAAGAAATACCTATAGGTAATATATCAAAAGGAGTTATCGTATTAGCAAATGAAAATTTGTTAGCGATAGCTCCTTTTTGTTAATTCACAATTCTCAATTAAGATTAATTTTCCCCTGTGGGGAAAATATTATAGTCCTGCGGACAAGCAATTATAATTTGCATTTAGTAATTCTTAATTAGGGTGATATATATATTTAGCACATATATAGAGCTAGTATACTTAAGTGTTGTTTTTTGCTTACTATAAATCCAGGAGTTCTAGTCCAAGCTACATAAAAGTGTAACTTTCATTAGCCCCCTGTAATGACTTTTATATCAAATAAAATTAATATAAGAAAACTAATCTATTCTATAAGACCAAACTGAAACACTTAGATTCTAAGAAATTCCGCAGGAATTTCCACCATAACTCTTCACTCTTACTTATTCGTTACTTTTGTGCATTACTAATTGTGAATCGCGAATTGTGAACTGATATCTGTTAGGTTATAATAAAATTAATAAATAATATAAGGAGAATTTTAGAGCGATATGGTAACTATTGAGGGTGTTATTGAAACTATAACTTTTAAAAATGATGAAAATGGATATGTAATTGGTAAGGTAAAGGATAATAGTGATAAATTAATAACATTTGTTGGGATAGTACCATTTGCAACTGAGGGGTTACATGTAAAGATTGAAGGAGAGTGGACAGTACATCCTAAATTTGGAGAGCAGTTGAAAGTTAGTAATATAGAAGAGGTTTTACCTACATCTATAATAGGAATAGAAAGATACTTATCTTCAGGAATAATTACTGGAATAGGTCCAGTTACAGCAAAGAAGATTGTTGAGAAATTTGGGGAAGATACATTAACTATATTAGATGAAAATATTGATAGATTACGAGAAATAGAAGGTGTTGGAGAGAAGAAGCTAAATACTATAAAAAATTCTTATGAAAAAGGTAGAGGTGTAAGAAAAATAAATATTTTCTTGCAGACTTATGGAATAACTCCAACTCAATGCGCAAAAATTTATAAAAAATATGGAGAAGAATCAATAGAAATAGTTAAGGAAAATCCATATAAGTTAACGGAAGATATAAGTGGAATAGGTTTTAAAAGTGCCGATAAAATAGCAAGAAGTTTAGGAATAGAAGCTAGTTCTCCATTTAGAATTAAGTCTGGAATTATATATGTATTAAATAATTATTGTGCCTTAGGTAATTCCTGCATGCCTATAGATTTACTTATTAGCCAAGGTGAAGAGATATTACTTGTATCTGCAGATGATATTGAAAAAAATTTAATGGAGATTAGTCTTGACTTAAAGGTAAAGATTGAGGAGATAGATCATAAAGTATATGTTTATCCATTAACAATATACTATAGTGAATTATCAGTTACTCATAAATTAATAACTTTATCTACATCGGATTACAATAAATTAGATATAGATGTTGATAAAGAAATAAAAGAGTTTGAAGATGAAAATGATATATCACTTCAAGAAATACAAAAAGAAGCTGTAAAAGGTATTTTTAATACTGGAGTAGAGGTAATAACAGGAGGACCGGGGACTGGTAAGACTACAATTATAAATTGTATTACAACAATCTTTGAAGATAACGGTTATAAGGTGTTTATGGCGGCACCGACAGGAAGAGCAGCAAAGAGAATAACAGAATCAACTGGAAGAGAGGCTAAAACTATCCATAGACTATTAGAAATGGGAGTCTCAGAGGATGAAGGAATCGGTTTTAATAGAGGTGAAGAGAAACCATTACAATGTGATGTATTAATCGTAGATGAGGCATCAATGATTGATATTATTTTAATGAGTTCTCTTTTAAAATCTATATCTATTGGAACGAGAGTAGTTATAGTTGGAGATTCAGATCAATTACCATCAGTAGGTCCAGGAAATGTATTAAGGGACATTATCGATTCGGATGTTGTTAAGGTAGTGAAGTTAAAAGAAATATTTAGGCAAGGAAAAGAGAGCATGATAGTTACAAATGCTCATAAAATAAATTCTGGAGAAATGCCAATATTAAATGTAAAAAATAATGATTTTTTCTTTATAAATAAAAATGGAGACTCCGTAGTATTAAATGAAATATTAGGATTAATAGATAAAAGACTTGTTAAGTTTAATACTAAATGGAATAAGCTAAAAGATATACAAGTGCTTACTCCTATGAAAAAAGGAAATTTAGGGTCTATAAATTTAAACAAGGAGATACAGAATGTACTTAATCCGCATCATCCTATGAAAAAAGAAATTGAATATAGAAATAACTTTTTTAGAATAGGTGATAAGGTTATGCAAACAAAGAACAATTACTCTATAAAGTGGGAAAGGATAAAGGGATTCGGTGATCCTACTGGTGAGGGTGTATTTAATGGAGATGTTGGATATATAAAAGATATAGATGAGGAAAATAATAAAATTTCTGTAGTGTTTGATGAAGAAAAACTAGTTAAGTATGAAGAAATGTACTTTGATGAATTAGAGTTATCTTATGCAATGACGATACATAAGAGCCAAGGAAGTGAATTTCCCGTTGTTATTTTGCCAGTATTCATGGGTAATAATATGCTTATGAATAGAAATCTTTTATATACAGCTATAACTAGAGCAAAGCAATTAGTAGTTATAGTAGGAAACCAAAAGTCACTTGCATTTATGGTATCAAATACAAAGACTTCTGAGAGATATTCTACTTTAGATTTTAGAATAAAAGATATACTTAAGGAGTAGTATTATGAAATTGAATTTGGAAAATTTCAATGAATTTGTAGAGTTAAAAGAAAAAGAAATAATGAAAGAGTATGATTTAGGTACTCAATATATTAACATTGTATCATCTCCATATAGTAATATTGAGTTTTTAAAAAGATTAATAGATAAGTCCCTTGAAAAAGGAGAAAAAATTTTATATATAGGAAGTAACATATATGGAGAAGAAATTGTTAATGTAAAGTTTTCTTCCTATGAGGATGCTATATATATTAAAGATGAGTTTTCCCTAGTAATATATGATGATGTATCGTTATTTAGTAGATATAGCAGATTTGAGATATTGTCTTTAATATCTAGGATTATAAAAGATTCTGATATAAAAGTTATAGCTATATCTACTGAGGCTATATTAAATTCAGTAGATACAATATATCTACCTAGTGTTTATAATGATAATGTTTTTTGTGAACCAAGAGTTATAAAGACAACCATCGATTTTTATGAAGAGATACCGAACAATGTATTTGAATATTTAACTTATTTTATGGATAGTAATAAAGATGTAGTGATTGTTATTCCTAGAGAGGATAAAGTTTCTAAAGTATTAGAGAATATAGTAAATCTTAAAGGTAAACTTAAATATAAAGAAGTTTCTATTAATACTATAAGTGAAACTAGAGGGAAAAATATTGTTGTTACAACCAAAAATAATATTTGGAAACTTTCTAAGGAAAGATGTGAAAATGTCATAGTATATTGTCCGAAAGTAGAGTCATATCATTATAAAGAACTACTTTATATATCTGCCATGGGTAATTATGGCGACAATGAAGGAGAAATAATATTTCTTACAACAAAATCTTTCTTTTATATAGAGAAGGCATGTTCTGTTGCAAGAAAGTTTAATAAAATGTTATGGGAGTTAGATATTTTAAAGAATTAGTAAAAGATATATTTTATCCTAAGGATTATAGTTGTGTATTTTGCAGATGGCCATTAGAAAAAGAATATTTATGTATAATGTGCAGAGATAAACTTATAGAGGTAAATGGAGAAAAGCATATAAAGATAGAAAATGAAACTTTAAATGTTAATTATATTTTTTTATATAGTGGATATGCTGTAGAACTTATTCAAAAATTAAAATATAAATCTGATTTTAGGGTAGGAGAAATATTTGCAGAATATATATGTAATTTCATCAAATCTAAGTGTCTAGAGAATATAGATTATATAACATATATTCCTATGCATAGAATAGATGAAAGAAAGAGGAAATATAATCAGTGTAAAGTTATATCAAAATATATTAGTGATTATTATGATATTGATATGATTGATACTTTAATAAAAACTAAAAGAACTAAAGATCAGATTGGATTATCTAAAAATCAAAGATTTAGGAATTTAGAAAATGTATTTAGAGTTAAAGAAAATCTTGATATAAAAAATAAAACTATATTAATTATAGATGATGTTTGTACTACAGGATCTACGTTATATTATTGCAAGAAAGAATTACAAAAATTAGATCCGAAGGAAATAATTATCTTGACAGTTTGCGCTAGATAAGTATAATAAATATATTGTTAAATTAGGTCTGTGGTTGAAAGTCGATGCCAGTCGCAGGCGAAACGATCCACGTAAGCTAAGCAAAGTCTTAGTGATCATGGTGCGGCTTAGAAGTGAGTCCTACCGCAATAGAGTGCGAGAGGGTTAGTAGTGAGAGGGTAATTCCGGGTAGCGAAAGCTCCAGTGGGCGAGTGTGGGGTCAAAGATCAGGTCAGCTAGTTTTTCAATAGAGGATACCGAAAGGTATCCTTTTTTATTTTTTTTGTAGAAGATTTTTATTAATATGTATTGGAATAATAAAGCATAAAAAGTACATGAAAAATATTATGTATATAATTTTATTTTAGATAGTTAAATGGTAAAATAATACATAGGTGAGTGAAATGAATAAATTTGAAGTTAAAGTTGGTCTAGATAGACAACAACTAAAATATATTGCTGTTATGACGATGATAATTGATCATATAGCAATGTATTTTATTTCAGTAACGAACCTTTTATATATGTTATGTAGGGTTATAGGAAGGATAACTGCTCCAATTATGTGTTACTTTTTAGTTGAAGGATTTCAGTATACTTCTTCTAAGAAAAAAATATGCTATAAGGCTATTTACCTTTGCTATTATTTCACAATTTCCATATGTATTTTGCTGTTATAATAAATTATTAGTTTTAGATTTTAATATGATATTTAATTTATTTTTGTCTTTCTGTATTCTGCTAAGTTATAGTAAAATTAGAAATATAATTTCTTTAATAAGTGGTTTTTCTACATAATATACCCATTACATTTACTTTTGTTTGGATTAATCAGATGGTAAAGGTTATTTATATTTAAAAGTTGTGATATGTATTTAGGAATAAAAAAATATTATTTGTTAATAATATAAGTGTTTTAAAGAATTTTTAAGAGTAATTAAATAAATTTAAGTTATAATATGAATAAAAATTTAATTTTCAGTAAATTCGGAAAAATACTTGAGAAATATAGCCAATTAGTGTAAAATAAAATTAACAAAAGATAGAAACATCTTTTAGTAAGAGAGGGGCTTGATACTATGAAAATTATATTAGTAGGGAAAAATGTTGATGTAACAGAAGCTTTAAAGGATACTGTTGAAAAGAAGCTCTCTAGGTTAGATAAGTATTTTACAAGAGAATACACAGCAAATGTAACTTTAAAGGTACAAAAAGCTTCACATACTATTGAAGTAACAATTCCAATGGATAGAATAGTTATAAGATGTGAAGAAACTACAGATGATATGTATACATCTATAGATTTTGTAGTAGATAAGTTAGAAAGACAAATAAGAAAACAAAAAACAAAACTTTCTAGAAATATGTATAATGAATCTTTAAGATTTGCAGAGATAAAGGAAAGCGCTATTACAAGTGAACCTGAAGAAGAAGAAGGAAAAATAGTTAAAACTAAAAAATTTGCAGTAAAACCAATGAGTGCAGAAGAAGCTGTATTGCAAATGGAATTAGTAGGACATAATTTCTTCGTTTATATGAATGATAAAGATAATGAAGTAAATGTAGTTTATAAAAGAAAAGATGGAAATTATGGATTAATAGAACCTGAATTTGATTAAATAGGTTAGTACGTAATTTAATAAATATATCTAAGAAAGGGAAGATGTTAAGGGAGAAAAATAAGATCCTTTATATATATTCCCTTTCTTTTCTTTGAGTAAATAAAGTAGTATTAATAACTAGAAGATATTTTTTCTATTATATATTATATAATAGAATATACTATAAATAGCAAAAAAACAGTTAAAAGATGTAAAAAAACAATAAAAATATTGTTAATTGATTGAAATAAAAACAATTAAAGTGTTATAATCAAAAGGATTATAAATAAATAGTGGAGATGAAATGAGATGGGTTTATTTTCGAAAATTTTTGGAACATATAGTGAGAGACAAGTAAAAGGTATATTGCCTCTTGTTGACAAGATAGAAGCATTAGATAGTACAATGCAAAATCTTTCTGATGAAGAGTTAAGAGATAAGACAACAGAATTCAAAGAAAGATTAAAAAATGGTGAAACATTAGATGATATTTTACCAGAAGCTTTTGCAGTTGTTAGAGAGGGAGCTTATAGAGCAATAGGGCTAAAAGCTTATAGAGAACAACTTATTGGTGGAATTGTATTACATCAAGGAAGAATATCTGAAATGAAAACTGGTGAAGGTAAAACATTAGTTGCTACTTTACCAGCATATTTGAATGCCTTGACAGGAAAAGGAGTACATATAATAACAGTAAATGATTATCTAGCTAAAAGAGATAGAGATCAAATGTCACAAGTATATGGATTTTTAGGCCTAGAAACAGGGGTTATACTACATGGCCTTACTGGAGATCAAAGACGTGAAGCTTATAATTGTGATATCACATATGGTACAAATTCAGAATTTGGATTTGATTACTTAAGAGATAACATGGTGGTGTACTTAGAAGAAAAAGTACAAAGAGGATTAAACTATGTAATTGTCGATGAGGTGGACTCTATATTAATAGATGAAGCGAGAACTCCTCTTATAATATCAGGTCAAGGAGAAAAATCTACTGACTTTTATAAAGTTGCAGACTTTTTCGTAAAAACTTTAAAAAAGGAAGAAGATTTTACTATAGATGAAAAAACTAAATCAGTTATTTTAACTGATGCTGGTGTAGAAAAAGCAGAAAAATATTATCATATAGATAACTATGCTGATGCAGAAAATATGAGAATTCAACATCATACTGTTCAAGCATTAAGAGCTAATTATATAATGAATAATGAAATTGATTATATAGTAAAAGATAACTCTGTTGTTATTGTAGATGAATTTACAGGAAGAGTTATGGAAGGAAGAAGATATAGTGATGGGCTTCATCAAGCTATTGAAGCTAAAGAAGGAGTTAAGATTGAAAGTGAATCTAAAACACTTGCTACAATCACATACCAAAACTACTTCAGAATGTACAATAAATTAGCAGGTATGACTGGTACAGCTATAACAGAAGAAAATGAATTTAGAGAAATCTATGGATTAGATGTTTTAGAAATACCAACACATTTACCAATAGCAAGAATAGATCAACCGGATCTTGTTTATAAGACAACAAAAGGTAAATTTGAAGCTATTGTTAATGAAATTGAAGAGACTCATAGAACTGGTCAGCCAATGTTAGTTGGTACAGTTTCTATTGAAAATTCTGAACTTGTATCTTCATTACTTAAGAAAAGAGGAATTCCTCACCAAGTATTAAATGCTAAATACCATGAAAAAGAAGCAGAAATCATTTCTAGAGCTGGTGAAAAAGGTGCCGTTACTATAGCTACTAATATGGCTGGTAGAGGTACAGATATTAAGCTTGGAGAAGGTGTTTTAGAAGTAGGCGGATTAAAAATAATCGGTACTGAAAGACATGAATCAAGAAGAATAGATAATCAGCTTAGAGGACGTTCAGGAAGACAAGGAGATAAAGGTGAATCTAGATTCTATGTATCTCTTGAAGATGATTTAATGAGAATCTTTGGATCTGAAAGAATTCAAGGTGTAGTTGAGAAACTTGGATTAGAAGAAAATGAAGCTATTGAAAGTAAAATGGTATCTTCTGCAATTGAAAGTGCTCAAAAGAAAGTAGAAGGTAATAACTTTGATGTAAGAAAATCATTATTACAATATGATGATGTAATGAATAAACAAAGGGAAATCATTTATGCTCAAAGAAATTCTGTATTACAAGGAGAAAACCTTAAAGATTATATAATGGCAATGATTGAAGATGTAGTTGAATCTGGGGTTAATGGACACTTAACAGGTGTAGAAGAGTCTGTAGATGATGAAATTAAGAAGTTAATTGCTTACTTTGATGATTTATTCTTGCTAAAAGGAGCTGTAAAAGAAGAAGATTTAGACAACTTAGATAATGAAGGAATAATAAAATATTATAAAGAAGTTGTTATGAAAGCTTATGCAGCTAGAGAAGAAATTGTTAAAGATGAAATGAGAGAAATAGAAAGAGTTATTCTTTTAAGAGTAGTAGATACAAAATGGATGGATCATATAGACAGTATGGAACATTTAAAACAATATATAGGTCTTAGATCTTATAAGCAACAAGATCCAGTTCAAGCATATCAATTTGAAGGATCTGAAATGTTTGAAGAAATGATTCAAGGTATTAAATTAGATACTGTTAGATATCTATATCATATAGAAATAGAGAAGAAAGAGCCACAAATTGAAAGAGAAAGAGTAGCTGTAGAAACTACAACAAATTATGATGAAGCAGCAGCAAATGAACCTAAAAAGAGAACAGAGCCTAAAATAGGAAGAAATGATCCATGTCCATGTGGATCAGGTCAAAAGTATAAAAACTGCTGTGGAAGAGGAAAATAAAATAATACTGTACAACTCACAATTCACAATTTAAAATTGTGAATTGTGAATTTTTTTTGTTATATAATTGTTGCTACAGCAAAACTACACATGACAACTGTATAATGAAAACTGAATAGTTAACCATACTATAAAAATAAAAGAAGTAATCACTATTTACAGTGCTGTGCACTGTGAACTGTGTACTGAAAAGGATGTGATTTTAATGATTCAATTAGATGAAGCAATGAGTTTAATAAAAAATATCGATGTAATTATTAAAGAAGTGGGGGATTCACTTTGACATCCCTAGACTAAAACTTAATGTAGAGGAATTAGAGGCTAGGATGCAAGAAGATGGTTTTTGGGATGATATAGAAAGAGCTCAAGAAACTACTCAAAAGGCTAAAAATATAAAAGATACTGTTGAGAAATACGAAGAATACTTATCTAAGTATGAAGATATTGAAGTATTATTAGAGATGGCTAAGGAAGAAGACGATGAAGACTTAGTATCTGAAGCTTTTAGTGAAATAAAAGATTTAAGTAACGAACTAGAAGAAATGAAAATAAGATTGATGTTATCTGGGGAATATGATACTAATAATGCTATTTTAACTCTTCATGCCGGGGTTGGTGGTACTGATGCTATGGATTGGACAGAAATGCTTTTAAGAATGTATACAAGATACTGTGAAAAGAAAGGATATAAAGTAGAAACTTTAGATCTTTTAGTGGGAGATGAAGCAGGAATAAAAAGCGTTACGTTAAAAATCACTGGTGAATTTGCTTATGGATATCTTAAAGCAGAGAGAGGAATTCATAGATTAGTAAGAATATCACCTTTTAATGCTAATGGAAAAAGACAAACATCTTTTGCGTCTATGGAGGTTATACCAGAACTGTCAACTGAGCAAAATAAACATGTAGAAATAAGACCAGAAGACTTAAAAGTAGATACTTATAGAGCATCTGGTGCTGGAGGTCAGCATGTAAATAAGACAGAATCAGCGGTAAGAATAACTCATATTCCAACAGGTATAATCGTTGCATGTCAAAGTGAGAGAAGCCAAATACAAAATAGAGAAACAGCTATGAATATGTTAAAAGCTAAGTTAGTAGAACTTAAAGAGAGAGCACATAAAGAAAAGATAGAGGATTTAACAGGAGACCTAAAAGACATGGGATGGGGTAGTCAAATAAGGTCTTATGTATTACATCCATATACTATGGTTAAGGATCATAGAACTGGAGTACAAGTTAATGATGTTTCTTCTGTAATGGATGGAAATTTAGATAACTTCATTATTGAATATCTAAAAAATCCTTCAGAAGTAAAAGAAGAAGAGTAAAAAATAGTGGAGGAAATAATGGATTTTATAATAGATAAGTTAGTTAAAGAATTTGGAATACAAGAAAAATATATAAGAAGTGTTATTGATCTTCTAGATGAAGGAGCTACAGTACCTTTTATAGCTAGATATAGAAAAGAGGCTACTGGTGGACTTTCAGATGTTCAATTAAGAGATTTATATGAAAGATTAAACTATTTAAAGAATCTTCAAGATAGAAAAGCAAGTGTAAAATCTTTAATAGAAGAGCAAGGGAAATTAACTGAAGAGTTATCTTCACAAATAGATGCTGCTGAGACTCTTACTGAAGTAGAAGATTTATATAGACCATATAAGCAAAAGAAGAAGACAAGAGCAAGTATAGCAGTAGAAAAAGGATTAAAACCATTAGCAGAAGTTATCTTTGAAGGCGAATTTAAAGGTGACATTAAAGAGTATGCTAGTGAATTTATAGACGAAGAGAAAAAAGTAAATACTGCAGATGAAGCATTAGCAGGAGCTGTAGATATAATAAGTGAAATGATTTCAGATGAAGCTTCTTTTAGAAAGTGGATAAGAACCTATTTAACTAATAAAGGATTTATTGAAAGTAGCGGAAATAGTGAAGAAAGAACACCATATGAGATGTATTATGAATATAAAGAGAAAGTTAATATGATACCATCTCATAGAATTCTTGCTATAAGCAGAGGAGAAGATGAAAAAGTTCTTTCAGTAAAAATTGTTGGTGATGAAGAGTTTATATTAAATTACTTAAGAAGCAATCTTTTAAAGGATAATGATGAAACAGACCCATATATTGAAATGGCTATAAAAGATGGTTATAAAAGATTAATATTCCCATCAATAGAGAGAGAAATAAGAAATGAATTATGGGAAAAGGCTGAAGAAGGGGCTATTAATATCTTTAAGAAAAACCTTAAAGCATTAATGCTACAATCACCGATAAAAGGGAAAATTGTGTTAGGATTTGACCCAGGTTTTAGAACGGGATGTAAGACTGCTATATTAGATGAAACAGGTAAGATACTTACTACAGAAACTATTCATATTACAGCTAATAGTAAAGATCAAGTAGCTAAAGAGAGAGAAAAGCTTAAAGCAATGATGAAAGAATACAATGTAGAAGTTGTATCTTTAGGAAATGGAACTGCATCTAGAGAAAGTGAAGAGATAATAGCAGAAATTATAGATGAGATAAAGAGAGAGACTGGAAAAGAAATATATTATGTTATTGTAAGTGAAGCTGGGGCTTCTGTTTATTCTGCATCAGAATTAGCATCAAAGGAATATCCAGATATAAATGTATCTCTTAGAGGAGCTATTTCTATAGGAAGAAGATTACAAGATCCTATGGCAGAGTTGGTAAAAATTGATCCTAAATCTATAGGGGTAGGTCAATACCAACATGATGTTAACGAAAAGAAATTAAATGAATCATTAACAGGGGTTGTTGAAGATGCTGTTAACACTGTAGGAGTAGATTTAAATGTGGCTACGCCATCACTTTTATCTTATGTATCTGGAATAACTCCAGCTATAGCGGCAAATATAGTAGCTTATAGAGAAGAAAAAGGAAAATTTTCAGGAAGAAAAGAACTTTTAAAAGTTAAAAGACTAGGACCAAAGGCTTATGAACAATGTGCTGGATTCTTAAGAGTTATGGAAAGTAAAGAAGTTTTAGATAATACTTCAGTGCATCCAGAATCTTATGAAGGTGCTAAGAAGCTTTTATCTATATTAGGATATAATGAAAATGATGTTAGAGAAAATAATCTTCAAGATATTGATAAAAAGATAGAAGAAGTAGGATTATCTAAAATAGAAGAGGAAACAGGGTTAGGATCAATAACTCTTCAAGATATTATTAAAGAAATTAAAAAGCCAGGTAGAGATCCAAGAGAAGAAATGCCAAAGCCGATATTAAAAAGTGGAGTAATAGAAGTAGATCAATTAACTCCAGGAATGGAGCTTAAAGGTACTGTTAGAAATGTAGCAGACTTTGGAGCATTTGTAGATATTGGTGTCCATGTAGATGGCTTAGTTCATAAAAGCCAAATGAGAGATAAATTTGTAAAGCATCCTCTTGATGTTGTATCAGTAGGTGATATAGTAAATGTTAAAGTTTTAGAAATAGATAAAGAAAGAGGAAGGATATCTTTAACTATGAAGGGATTAACTAACTAATAGGATGTTGTCCTATAATTTTCATTGTAGTATAATAAAAGAAAACTTCAGGGATAGGTGAGATTCCTATACTGGCGGTATAGCCCGCGAGCTTTTAGTAAAGCAGATTCGGTTAAACTCCGGAGCCAACAGTAAAGTCTGGAAGGAAGAAGGGAAGAATAAAAATGAATAAAAAACTTAATAAAATGGTAAAAATATCAATACTTAGTGTATTGGCATTAATATTTATGTTTATAGAAGTGCCATTACCTATATTTCCGAGCTTTTTAAAGATAGAAGTATCTGATATACCAGCAGTTGTAGGAGCTATAATTTATGGACCAGTAGCAGGTGTAATAATAGAACTTATAAAAAACTTGCTTCATGGTATTCTTATGACATCAACAGGATTTGTAGGAGAATTAGCAAACTTTATAGTAGGTTCCGCTTTTGTAATTCCAGTAGGGTTGATCTATAATCGTACAAATATTAAATTTAAGTTATTAGTATCATCTATATTAGGAGTTGTATTTATGGTATTAGTAGCTGCTATAGGTAATTATTTTATATTTTTACCATTATACGAAAAAGTAATGGGATGGAATCTTAATGATTTCGTTGCTATGGGTGCGGCGATAAACAGTTCTATAACAAACGTAAAATCTTTAGTAATTTTAAGTATAGCGCCATTTAACGTGCTTAAAGGAACTATAGTCGCAGTAGTAACAGCAGTAATAATAAAACCATTATCATCAATTATTGAAAAAGAAAAGAAAGCTTTATAATAGAAAAGTGATGTTGCAGTTTATGCGACATCACTTTTTAGTTAATAGTGGTAAGAAAGTATTAGTTTTTTTCATATATAAAGCTATTATACTTAAGTGTTGTTTTTTGAAATCAGTGTTATCAGTTATCAAGTTCAAAATCACATGATTATAAATTATCTAAAATATTTCCACATAATAATTCCATCTTCGTTGTTATCGGTATAAAATTTCTTTCTAATACCGCAGTTAACAAAGCCAAGAGATTCATAAAGATTTATGGCAATTGTATTTGAGACACGCACTTCAAGGGTTATACCATAAAAGTTTTTGTTTTTACAGTAATCAACGGCTGATGTTAATAGTATTTTTCCAAAACCATGTCCCCTAAAGTTAGGGTGGATAGCGATGTTAGTTATATGGCCTTCATCGATAATTTCCCACAGACCTATATATCCAACTACTTTTCCATCTAATAGAGCAATAAAATAGTGAGCATTTTTATTATCTAATTCTTTTATTAGACTATCTTTACTCCAAGGTAATGAAAAAGACATTGTTTCAATTTCATAGATAGCATCAATATATTCAAGACGTAAATCATCAATAAAAATATTATTCTTCATATACTGTTTTTCCATGTTTATTGATGTATTCTCTTTCTGCTTGAGACACTCTAATATAAAGAGGAGCATCTTCATCTAAATTATTAAAATCATTATTTTTGAATTTATCCATTGCTATAAATCCAAGAGAAGAGGCACGAACTAAATTGTTGAATGGGGAAGCAAAGGTTCCTAATTTAACTTCAGATAACATATCTTTAAATTTAAAACAATCATCACCTAAAAATAGAACTGGCTCACCTAATGAATTAAGTTTATTAATTAATTCTGATATTTCGATGGCATCATAGTCGCAGATAGGTAATAGTTCTCCATTAGTTTTTTTGTATAAGGCCGTATATACATTATTTCTTAAAGCATCAAACAAAGGACATATTATACCATTAAATTCAGGAATGCTATAAGCAAGGGCATCTAATGTAGATATAGATGCATAAGGCTTATTACTTCCATGAGCTAAGGCTTTAACAGTGGACATACCTATTCTAAGGCCAGTAAATGATCCTGGACCTTTAGAAACGACAAATCCATCTATATCAGAAATTGTGTTACCACTATTTTTTATTGCAGAGTCTATTAAAGTCATTAGAATAACAGAATGCTGTTTTTTATCGTTATACGTAAGTTCAGTTAATATTTTATTATCTTCAATAACAGCTACGGAAGCTGTTTCACTAGAAGAATCTACACATAGAAGTTTCAAAATTATAGGACCTCCTTAAGATAATTTAGTTTATTGCCTACTATGTCTATTGATATTTCACGGTAGTCTAATCCAAGCTCTAAATTTTTAGATATTTTGATATTTAATCTATCACTTGGCAATAAATCTTCTATGATGGAAGACCACTCTATAATTGACACTCCATCTGAATATATATATTCATCAAATCCAATAGCTTCAATTTCATAAGGATCATCAATTCTATAAACATCAAAATGATATAATTTTAATCTGCCATCATATTCGTTAACTAAAGTAAATGTAGGACTAGTTATATATTCATCAATATCTAAGCCTTTTGCTAAGCCTTTAGTAAGATGGGTTTTACCTGTACCAAGATCTCCATCTATACAAATAACAGCACCTGATTGTAGATGACAACCTATTTTATAGCCTAGATTTATAGTTTCTTCTTCAGTATGTGTTATAAATTTCATAGAATTCACCTCGAAGCTTATTTTACTATTAATTACTACTTTTATCAAAGAAAATATTTTTATAGTTGATTATATGGAAACTTAATGTACTTTTAACCATATATTAGTTGCATAATAATTAATTCTGCCCAAAAAGTTAATTAATATAAAAAAGTACTTGCATTTTTAGATTATTATATATATAATAATCATTGTGACAAATCACTTTAAATAAATATAGGGGTATGGCTCAACGGTAGAGTAGTGGTCTCCAAAACCATTGGTTGTGGGTTCAAATCCTACTGCCCCTGCCATGAATCGCTAGTAATGTTTACTAGCGATTTTTTTATTATTAAGATAATTACTTATAAGATATTGAATTGTAAAAAAGTATTGCAAAATTATTATGTAATACTTTTTATTTATATGCAAATTAGATGATAAAAAATAGAAAAAGATACATAAAAAAATATTGAATATTATATAGTTTTAAATAAATAAGAGAAAATTCGAAAAAGTGAAAAAGATAGAAACAATCTCTTGTAACTATGAAAACAACAGGATATAATATACATATTATGTAATAAAATTACACTATATGTAATAAACTGGAAAAGGAGAAGGGTATAAATGAAGTACTATATACAAAGTAATCAAGAGAATTTTTATGATTTATTAAGTAGCAATTCTATGGAGCAGAATCAGTGTTTTACTTTTTTTCATTATAATGATGATAAAAAAATTGAAGTTAAACTAACAAGATCAGATTTATTGAAAAAATCTCTAGATATAGCAGCTAAACTAAAGAATTCAGGTATAAAAAAAGGAGATAAAGTAGTGATTTTATCTACACAAACTGTAGATAATGTACTATCTGTTGTAGGAGCAATGTTAGCTGGAGCTATATTTACTATAATTCCACCTCCAATAGATCCAAGTAAAATGGAAAGATTCATTTCTGTAGTTAAGTCTTGTAATCCTAAATTTTTATTATGTGGTAACTTATTAGAAAACAAAGCAAAAGAAATTTTAGGTGCATTGAAAAAGAAAGTTGAAGTTGCAGAAATCTTTAGTAATTTAGAAGTTATTAATGTGGAAAAGTGTGAAAAGAGAGAAAACTTTATTCCAGAGAAAATAGAGTTAGATGATATTATATATATTCAATATTCTTCAGGATCAACTAGTGCCCCAAAGGGAGTATTAATTTCATATGGAAATTTAATTAGTGCTATTAATTGTAGTGTAGAACCTTTAGGAGTAGAAAGAATTTTTGGATGGGTTCCATTCTTTCATAATTTAGGTTTAGTTTATTTAATATTTACTCCAATAATAAAACCGGAATTTACTATTGGTATAATGTCACCATCAGATTTCTTAGAAAAACCTTCAAGATGGATTGAAAACTTAAGTGAATTTAAAGCTGATAGTACCTTAGCGCCTAATTCAGTTTATGAGTCATATCCTAAATTAGTACCCGCAAATAAATTAGAAGGTATAGATTTGTCTAATTTAAAATTACTATTAAATGGATCTGAAATAGTAACATATTCATCAATGAAACAATTTGCAGATGAGTATAAAGATTTCGGAATTAATTTATATGACTTCTTAGTAGGATACGGTCTTGCAGAAGTTACTTGTGGAGCTACTGGCGTATGTAATTTTTGTGATGAGCAAATATTAGATATTGATTTTGATCAATATCAAAATGGAAAATTAGTTTTAGCAAATGAGAATACAAAAAATAAGATAGAGTTTATTGGAAATGGGTATACAATAAAACATCATAAGATAATAGCTGTAAATCCTGATACCTTAGAAGAATGTAAAGAAGATGAATTTGGAGAGTTATGGATAGAAGGTCCAGCAGTAGCTAAGGGGTATTATAACAATCCTAAAGCTACAGAAGAAACATTTTATTCTAAATTAAAAGGACAAGAAGGAGATTTCTTACGTACTGGTGATTTTGGAATAGTAAAAGATGGCTATATTTATATAACTGGACGTATGAAAGAACTTATAATAATTAATGGAAATAATATTTTACCTAATGATATTGTAGTTAAGTTAACAGAAAAGATGCCAGCATTAAAATATGCAAATATAGTACCTTTCTCAATAGTAAAGGAAGAAAAAGAAAGATTAGTATTAGCTTTTGAATTGCCTGAAGTTCTTAGAAATAGTATTGAGTTTAGCAATATTGTAGATATGGCTAATAAATGTGTTTTAGAATATTTTGAAGTATCACCATATGAGATATGCCTTGTTGAAAGTGGAGCATTGCCTAAGTCTGATAATGGTAAAGTATCTATAGCTAAAACAGCAAAATTATATGAAGAAAATAAATTAAATATAGCAAATAGTTCTCGTGGTAATAATGAATGCGAATATAAGAAAAACATAGAATATAATACAGACACTGAAAAAACATTAGGCAAAATAATAACTAAAGAATTTGATTATAATGCTAATATAGGGGACAACCTTTTAAATATGGGTATGGACTCTTTAGAAGTAATACAATTAACTACTAAAATAGAAGAGATATTTAATGTCACTGTACCAGTATCTTTTGTTTTTGAGAATCCAACAATAAAGGAAATAGGAAAATATATTGATAGAACTTTAGCTGGTGAAGATATTACTGATTTAGAAAAGGATAAAAGTTATTTATATGATGAAGTAAAATTAGATGAAAACATTAAGCCAGGAAAATATGAGAATGATGCTCCGGAAATGAAAAATGTTTTCATTACGGGAACTACTGGTTTTGTTGGAGCATATTTAATCCATAGTTTATTATCTGAAACAGAAGCAAGACTTTACTGCCATGTAAGAGCCAAAAGTGAAGAAGATGCTTTAAAGAGAATTAAGTATAATATGGAGTACTATCATTTATGGAAGGAAGAATATAGAGAATTTATTACTCCAGTAATAGGATCTTTAGATAAGCCATTATTAGGAATAGATGAAGAAAAATATAAGATATTAACAGAAACAATAGATACAGTATATCATAATGGAGCACTACTTAATTTTATATATCCATATGAAAGATTGAAAAATACTAATGTAGGAGGAACAATAAAGACATTAGAATTTGCTTGTACAGGAAAACCTAAATATTATAATTATGTTTCTTCATATAGCGTTTTTGATAATCCAAGTCATTTTGGAAAAGTAGCTATGGAGGATGATCCTCTAGATAGCTGTATAGGCTATTACTTATCATATAGTGAAACTAAATGGGTATGTGAAAAAATAGTTAACTTAGCAAGAGAAGCAGGTCTCAGAGCAGCAATATATCGTCCAGGAGAAATAACAGGGGCAAATGATACAGGAATATGGAAACTTAGTGATTCCATAAGTAGAACATTTAAGTCTATATTACAAACAAAAGTTTATCCAAATATAGATCTTAAAATTCACATGACACAAGTAGATTACATAGCAGAGGCCATAGTTAAGATATCAAAACAAGGTGATGCTTACGGTAAGGCTTATAATTTAATGAATAGTGTTTATGTGTCTATCAGTGAACTTGGAAGAATTATAAATAAATGTGGTTATGAGGCTAAACCTTTAAGTTATGAAGAATGGAAAGAAAATTTATTTAATTCAGGAAATGAACATCCACTAAAACTTTTGGAATCATTATTTAGAATTACTAAGAAAAATGAAAAAGAAGAATTTGTAAATAGATATGGGAAAATGTCACCAACATACTTTGACACTACTAATACTGATAAAGCGTTAGAAGGAACGGGTTTGAGTTGTGAACCTATGAATGAAGCTCTAATTGAAAAGTATATAAAGAATTTTATATAAACAAAAATACTGTGTAAATTTTAAATTTACACAGTATTTTTCTATTTTTGAAATAAATTAATAAAAAATGTAAATAAATTTAATAAAATCACGATAAAAGTTAATAAAGTAAAAAAATGAAATTTTTTAGGGGGAAAACTGATGGAGCTTAAATTAAGGGACGAACTAAGGCTTAATAGAGTAGCAAATGATAATTTAGTAAAGATGGTAAGATTAATCACAGTAATTCTACTATTGTCAACAATAGGTTTATATGTGACAAAAGTAGGTACATTAGTTCAAGCTATAATAGTTAGTGTAACAGTAGTTATTACATGGATAAGTTCTACTATAACTTATAGATTAAATAGAGATAGTGTACATGTTAAAAATATTGTTCTTATAGGATATGTTATTTCATGGACTTATACATATGTTGTATTAGATTTTTATGTATCTTTTGCATTTGGATTTGCATTTATAACAGCTTACGTATTATATGGAGATAAGAAATACATAATGATGATAGCTGTTATTATATTTTTAGTAACAGGATGTAAGATGATTTTTGATGATAAATTATCAGATAATATAAATACGTATTTAATAATTTTTGAGCAAAATCTGTTATTTATATATGCAATATATAAAAATACTGTAGCTATAAATTCTTTTGATATTATCAATAAGGAATATGTAAAAGATTTAAACATAAGTAGAGGAAAACAAGATAATTTAATTAAAGAAGTAATGAATTTAAATAATACTATAGATGAGAATACAGGAGCAGTTTTAGAAATTGTAGATAATATATCTGAGGAATCAAATTTATTAACAGAGTCATTAGGTGAAATAGCAAATGGATCACAAAGAAATAATGATTTTATTCAAATGCAAGTTCAATATACTAAAGATGTACAAGAAAAGTTAAACTATGCTGCAGATATGACTACAGAAATGAGCTCTATTTCAGAAAAAACAAACGAAGTAATAAAAGAAAGTAATAATATTATAGATGAATTAAAACAACAATCCGAAGTAGTAAAAGAAAGCAACATGAGTGTAAAGAGTATAATGAATGAATTAGATGAAAGATCTAGAGGTATTGTGGAAATAACTACTGTTATTGATAATATAGTTAAGCAAACTAATTTATTATCATTAAATGCATCAATAGAAGCAGCAAGAGCAGGAGAAAGTGGAAAAGGTTTTGCTGTAGTTGCAGAAGAAATTAGAAAGTTGGCAGAACAAAGTGCTAAATCTATAGAGAATATAGCATCAATAACTAATGAATTACAAAGCAAATTGAGCGATTCTATAATTTCTGTAGAAAAATTAAATGAAGCTAATATAAAACAAAATGAATTAGTTATGAGGACAACAGAGATTTTTGAGAATATTGATATAAATACTAAAAATGTTATGAAAAGAGTAGAAGGAATAGATAGAGAGGTAAATAATATAGTAGAAGCTAATGGTGTGATAGTAGAAGCTATAGATAATTTATCTGCTACATCAGAGGAGACTATGGCAGCAACAGAAGAATGTTTAGCTATATCTAATAATTTTAAAGATAAAGCTAAAGAAGCATTCAAATTAACTAATGAACTGAAAGAAAATACAGAAAATGTAAAAGAATTATATTAATAGATAAATTCTCTTAAATATTCTAAATTAAATATGAAATAATATCGATATATAAAATGAGAATATTTACAAAGGAGAAATAAAATGAATACAGAAGAAAAAGAAATTAGATTATATGTCATAGCTAATACTAATTTGGTCAGGATAGTGAAAGTAACTACGCCAATATTAATATTTGCATTAATAATGGGGGCTACTACTGGATCATTAAATATGATGCAAGCATTAATTTATACTATTTTAGTAGTATCAACTTTTATTTGGTCGTATTTATTATTAAAAAAGGATAGTAAAAGTAAAATTATAAGAATTGTAGTTTTTGTAGTATATATAATTACATGGATAGGTACTTATTTTGTTGGTAGTGAGGTAAACTTTGCTTTTATATTTCCATTTCTATCTAGTTATGTATTATACGGAAGAAAAAACGAGTTTAGAATATTTGGATTAGTTATTATATCTATAAATATTATAAAAATGATCATTGATATAAATAAACTTGGATTTCATAATATAGAAATTATTACGTATATTGTTATAATAATAACTACTATATTATTTGTATATGGTTCATATAATAATGCATCAGCGGTAAACTTTTTTAGTAATACTAATCAGGAGTTTTTAGATAATATAAATGAAGCTAAATTGAAGCAAGACCAGCTAATAGATGAAGTTATGAATATTAATAATACTATAGATACTAATATGGAGGAAGTATTAGATATAGTAAATAATATTTCAAAAGAGTCAGCAATGCTTACAGTAGCACTTGATGATATAACTAAGGGTGCTGAAAGAAATAGTGATGATATTAAAACGCAGGTTAAGTATTCAAATAATATTAAAGAAAAAATAGAAAGTACTGAAATTATGACTAGTGAAATGAGTGAAATCTCAATAAAAACTAACAGTATTTTAATAGAAAGCAAAGAGATTGTTAAAGAATTAGGTAGTCAAGCCTTTGTGGTAGATGCTACAAATGAAGAAGTTAAAGAAATTATGAAGGAACTTAATAAGAGATCTGATGATATATTTCATATTACTAATGTAATAAATAATATAGTAAAGCAAACAAATTTATTAGCGTTAAATGCATCGATAGAAGCAGCTAGAGCAGGAGAAAGTGGGAAAGGGTTCTCAGTAGTTGCTGATGAGATAAGAAAGTTAGCAGAACAAAGTTCAGATTCTATAGAAAATATAATTAGTATAACTAATGATTTAAGAGAAAAATTAGATACTTCAATAAAGTCAGTAGAAAAATTAAGTGAAGCTAATAACATACAAAATCAATTAGTACATAGGACAACAAAGATTTTTGATGTAATTGGAGAAAATACTGAATATGTATTAAGTAAGGTAAATGGAGTAGACGAAGAAGTAAAAGAAATTGCAGCGGCTAGTGAAGTTATAGTTAATTCTATAAATAATATATCTGTGGTAGCTGAAGAAACAATGGCTATAACAGAAGAATGCTCAAGTATATCTAATAACTTTAAGGAAAAAGCTGAAATAGCATTTAAGCTAACAGAAGAGTTAAAAGAAACTACAGAATCAGTAAAGAATCTATATTAAATAAAGAGAGAGTGTTTCATTGATACTTCTAGCTGTAAATATAAGAAGGTTTATAACAAAAAATAAATAAATATATCACAATTAGAAAAATTGCCCCGGAAATATTGTATATATTCAATAGTTTCTGGGGATTTTTTTATTTCATACTAAAACCAAAATCACAGCATCAGTATATATTAACAATAGATAAATTATTAAGAAATATTAAGTTTTTTATTTGTATTTCATTAAGGTATTTATTTTAATATGTAGCTAAAGTAAGTTGAAAGGAAATTTAATATGAAATTTTATTATCTTATTTTATTACATGTTTTTTACAACCTATAATATTACCAATACCAGAGCCAGTAACAATAATGGCAGGAAGTGCTACCTTTGGACCACTAATTGGTGCTATTGTAGGTTTTTTCGGTACGATAGCTGGAATAATAGTGATGTTTTCTATTGCAAAATATGTAGGTGGCAATATTGCTAGTAAAATGGTTGATAAAAAGAAGTTAGAGAAGTTTAATAATTATATAGAAAGAAATGATACAATAATAATATTAATGTTATTTATATTACCTATATTACCGGATGAAGTTATTTGTATTGGATCTGGAATAGCAAAGGTTAATGGATTTAAGTTTCTTATTATAGCTATGATATCTAAGTTAGTAACATCAATTTCTTTAGCATATTCTATTGAAATAATAAAGTTAGATGAAACGTTCTTAACAATTTTTATTATAGTGATAATGGCTATAGTCTTTATAAGAAAAGTTAAGTTGTGCGAAAGAAAAACTAGAGGTTTATAAGTGAATGAACAGATATGAGGCAGAGTGTCTAAGAGATTCCTAAGAATAATTTTTTTAATAAAGTTGAACACAAAAAAGTTTTTAGAAATTTTTCACCAGCATATAATTAAATAAAGGACTTGTTGCAATAACAAACTAAAAACTTTGTTATTGCAACAAGTCCTTATAAATTATTAACAGCTTCCCCTAAAACTTTGCCAATAGCATCATGAATAACAAGATCAGCTTTATTATCAGCAGATGTTGTGCTCTTGTTTATAAGTACAAGATTCTTTCCTCTAAAGTAATCAATAAGTCCTGCAGCAGGATAAACAATTAGGGAGGTTCCTCCAATAATTAAAGTATCAGCTTCTGAAATAGCTTTAACTGCTCCACTTATAACATTATTATCTAGTCCTTCTTCATAAAGGACAACATCAGGTTTAACTTTTCCACCACACTTAGGACAAGTAGGCACACCTTTTGATTCTAAAATAAACTTTTTATCATAAAAGGCATTACATTTCATGCAATAGTTTCTAAGAACAGAGCCATGTAATTCATAAACCTTCTTTGATCCAGCAGCTTGATGTAGGCCATCAATATTTTGAGTAACAACGGCTTTGAGTTTACCCATTTCTTCAAGTTTAGCAAGTGCAATATGGGCAGCATTAGGTTTTGCATCAGGGTATATAAGTTTATCTTTATAAAACTTAAAGAATTCTTCTGGATACCTTACGAAAAATGTGTGAGATACAAGTTGTTCTGGAGTAAAGTTTATTTGAAGTTTCTCGTTCCATAAACCGTTGGAACTTCTGAAGTCTGGTATATTACTTTCAGTGGAAACTCCTGCACCTCCGAAAAATACTATGTTATTACTTTCTTTTAAAATTTGAGTTAGTTTTTCTATTGCTGTACTCATAAAATCATCTCCAATATTATTTAAATTAATTATAGCATAGTGAAATTAGTTACAAAATAGAAAAACCATTTATTGTGAATTTAAATTGACAAATAGTGGAATAAAGAATATTATGGTTTTATAAGATAATATTTATTAATAAAATCTTATATAATATAAATAAGTATAGGGAGGTAGTTGCATATGAGTATTTTAAATTGTAGAGAGGTAATAATGAACTAATTTAATATTAGGTATATTAGGATGCATTTTTATTGTGCCGCTATTTTATTCATATCAATAAATTTAACTTAGTTAAACACATGATAGGATGTGTTTTTTTTGTACTTATTTTTATTAGTTATATACTCTCTAAAGTACTAAAATTAGATTTAAAAAAATAATTGTATATACTTGAAGGGAGAAAAGATAAATGAAGGATATTATAATAAAGAAAACAAGCTGGGATAAAATGCAGGAGATTTGCACAGATTACTTTGTTGAACTGGGATATAAGAATGATGGCTTTCACAATAGTATGATGTTTGATGGTGAGGCATATAGTATTCTGCACAATAAAGAAGTATGGGGGTTTCTTTCTATTGGGACTTCATGGGATGATGGTAAGATGTTAAGAGGATTTTATGTTATTCCATCAAAACGTCAAGAATCAGTAGAAATATTTAATAAGGTAATAGAAGATTTTCAGATTGAGGCAGCGCTAGTAGCAAGCAATGATTCTCATTATGTTGGACTTGCATTTGAAAAGATGAATAGACTAAAAACACACTTTGATATGCAAGCTTTCAACTTTATTTACGGAGAACCAGAACGTGAAGCTGAATATGGTATGGAATGTATAAGAGAGGTATGCCCAAGTGAATATGAATTGATGAATAATCTCACAGAACAACAATGGGAAGGGTGTTTTCAAGATGAAAAATTCAAATTTTATAAGATACTAAGTGATGATGAAACCTTGGGATATGGTGGTATTGGTAAGATGATAAATAATAAGAAGAATTGCGATATAGGTAATTTTACATTGCCAAAGCATAGAAATAAGGGTGTAGGAAGAAGTATAATAATAAATTTAAGTAAGATTGCTATATTACAGGGGCTAATACCTGTAGCCGGATGCGGTTATGGCAATACGGAAAGTATTGTAACATTGATTAGTAGTGGGTTTATTCCTGAAAATAGGATATTTTACGTTAGATTTTGTTAAGTAGTCTAAATAATTAGAAAAAGTGTCTATATATTAGGCACTTTTTATTTAATAAATAATAAGGAATTTATAATATAGATTATTTATATAAAGGGAAGGGGCACTCATGGAAAAGAATGAAATACTAAAAATAAATAAAACATATTGGGACACAAATGCAGATTTATGGTTTGGAACAACGGCACTTCCAGAATACGGGGTTAAATTTGTCACTGAAGAGGATCTCCATTTATTTGGAGATGTTTCAGGTAAAAAACTGCTGGAGATTTGTTGTGGAAGTGGACACTCCCTAAAATATCATGCTGATAGAAATGCTGCTGAATTGTGGGGATTAGATATTTCACACAAACAAATAGAAAATGCGGATTCATATTTAAAAGAACATGGCTATACAGCTAAATTTATTTGTGCTCCTATGGAAGCAGAGGCAGGAATTCCTACCGAATATTTTGATTTTGTTTATTCAATATACGGTATTGGTTGGACAACAGATCTATTAGGCACGTTCAAAAAGATAGCATCATATCTAAAAAAAGATGGAATATTTATATTTAGTTGGCATCATACATTGAATTACTGTGTTGCTTGGTCATGTACTGAGCGTAAAGATATTATAGAAAATGATATGTTAGTTTTTAATAAAAGTTATTTTGACGAAGCATACTTTAGCATGCCTGTTGATGGAAGTGAAATAATATTATGTAATAGAAAAATATCCACATATATTAATGCTTTGGCAGAAGCAGGATTTGTTGTTGAACAAATGATTGAACAAACTGATGATGAAACTATGAAGTCAGTTGGAGATAATAGTAGCAAAACAAAAAAGGCTAAGATGCTCCCAATTTCATTTTGTTTTAAAGCAAGAAAGTTGTAATAGAAATAGAAAATAGCACTTTGACAAAAATTAATAAAATCATTATAATTATAGTATTAATTGAAGTTTATGCGTATAATTGATCAGCGTGAAATCATTATTTGATTTCGCGCTTTATTTTTTTGAGCAAAACTTTAAAGTATAGGAAAGTGAGGAGAATAGGAAATGGAATTTTACATGAAATTACCACGTAACAAGAAAGAGTTTGCATTATTTATGGCTGTTATTTCAATTATATCAGTAAATATAATTGCACCATTAATTACATGTTTTGAGATGGGGACTTTTAGTTTGGATATTTGGAAGAATGCCATTAAAGTTATACCTTTTATATGGATATGCGCAATTGCTCTTGTTTTAGCAACATATAAACCAGCAGAATGGATGACAGGAAAAATTGTAGAGAAAGATGATAGCTTCAATGCACATATTATTATTAATATTTTATGTACAGTATTTTTGATGTCAATATTTTTAACTGTAATAGGAACATGGATAGGATCTGGTGCTATTACAATGGAACCAATTGATATGTTTTTTTACAAATGGCCACGTAATTTTGCGATATCATTTGGTGTGGAATTATGTATTGCTCAACCAATTGCAAGAGCTGTAATGTCTCTAATTCATAGTAAAGCTGAGGAGACTGAATATAATGAAGAGATAGAAAAGACAAGTTAATTTTTATAGCAGAAAAGAGTAAAAAATATTGAAAAGTGTCTAGAAATAGGCACTTTTATATTTATCCAAATTAAGGGTTGAATAACAATCTAAACCATGATAAAGTTATTTTAAATCTTTGGAGGTAAGTGCCTTATGGAAATAAGAAAAATGATAATTGATGAGAGGGGTTAGAGTATGAAGTATTATATGGTTGATACATTTACAGATGAAGCTTTTGGAGGAAATCCAGCAGGGGTATGTATTTTAGATAGAAAAATTAGTCCAGAGATAATGCAAAGAATAGCTAAAGAACATAACTTACCGGAGACTGCATTTGTATTAAAAGAAGAAAATAAATATTCATTACGATGGTTCACACCAAAGTTTGAAATTGATTTATGTGGACATGCTACCCTTGCATCAGCATTTATTCTTATGAATTATTTTTATAAAGATATGGAGAAAGTTACTTTTTCAACGCAAAGTGGAATTATTAAAGTTGTACGAGATGATAATAAATATGAGATGCTACTACCAATTAGAAAACCTATAAAGATAGAAATTACAGAAGATATAAAGAAGCTTTTAGGGGTAACGCCATATGAGTTGTATTCTTCACGAGACTTAATTGTTGTGTTATCTAATGAAGAAGAAGTTACTGGTTATAAACCTAATTATGATAATTTAATGAAATTATCAAAGTGGCTTGGAATTGTTATTACTGCAAAAGGGAAAAAATCTGATTTTGTTTCAAGATATTTTTGTCTAGAATTAAAAGATGAAGATCCTGTTACTGGTTCATCCCATTGTAGCCTTGTTCCATATTGGGCCGAAAGATTAGGATGTACTGAACTTTATGCACAACAATTATCAGAAAGAAAAGGAGAACTATATTGTAAGTTGGAATGTAATTGTGTAAAGGTGGCAGGATGTGCAAGGATTTATATGACTGGTGATATAAATATATAGTTAATGTAATACAGTAGCTTTTATTATTATAAAAATTAATAGACATTACTATATTAATATCTTATTTTATTGTGAAAAGTTATAAAAATGAAAGTGAGATATAGATATAATTGAAAACGTATTACAAGTAAAATACAATATTGATATAAGGAGGTAATAATGAATAAATAATTATTAAGAAAAGGGTGAGTTATTTGGATATATTGAGATGTACTATTAATAATGTTGATTTAGTAATAGAAGCTATAAATAAAATTAAAAAAGCTGAGGATTTAAATACTATAGAAGCAAATACTGTTACTAGATTTTTAAATAATGATAATAATTATTTTTTCGTAGCACTTGATGAGAATAATGTTGTAGGATATGCAATTGTATACAGACAAGTATCCTTAGATTCATTAAATGATGTAATGTGTCTATATGATATAAAAGTTTTAAAGAAACATAGAGCTAAAGGTATAGGAGAATTAATAATAAATGAAATAAAGAAAATTTGTGAAAGTGAAAATATATTAAAATTATGGATGCCAACAAATATCAGAAATATTCCAGCAAGTATTTTATGTAAGAAGACAGGGGCAATGGCTAAGGAATTAGGAAATGAAGTTATATATACTTATGAATTTAAATAATTTTTTAATACAATCACTAGAAATACCATAAAAAAGATAAATTTTTCCATATGGATAAAGTTTATCTTTTTTTTATATAACTAATAGAAAAAATAAATGTAAAAATACAATAAAATGTCGAAAAAAGTTGAAATTATTTCAATAATACTATATATTCATATTAATTAAACTAAAGAAGAAAGGATAGAAATTACAAGATGGAAAACGAAAGAGAGCAGTGGGGAAGTAAAATGGGCTTTATACTTGCAGCTGTTGGTTCAGCGGTAGGTTTAGGTAATATATGGAGATTCCCTTATTTAGTTTATAATAATGGAGGAGGAGCATTTTTAGTTCCATATTTCATAGCTATTTTAACAGCTGCTATACCAATATTAATATTAGAATATGGTATGGGGCATAAATATAGAGCATCGACTCCATTAGCACTGGCAAGAGGAAATAAAAAATGGGAATGGCTTGGTTGGTGGCCGACTATTAATGCATTTTTTATACTAGCATATTATTCAATGATTTTAAGTTGGGCGATAAAGTATTTAACATTAAGCTTTACTAAAGGTTGGGGTTCTGATCCTAATAATTATTTTTATAATGATTTCTTAAAATTGTCATCATCACCATTTGAATTTACTGCTATTATATGGCCAGTACTTATAGGTATAGCGGTGTTATGGGCAGTTAACTGGTTTATCTGTTATAGAGGAGTAAAAGGTGGTATAGAAAAACTAAACAAAGTATTATTACCTTTATTAATACTTATTATGATAGTAATAGCTGTAAAAGGAGTTACTTTAAGTGGATCAACATTAGGATTAAATAAGTTATTTACGCCTGATTGGAGTAAAGTAAAAAATCCTAGTGTTTGGATAGCTGCATATGGCCAAGTATTCTTCTCTTTAAGTGTCGGTATGGGTATAATGATGACTTATTCAAGTTATCTACCTAAGAAATCAGATATAAACAATAGTGCATTTATGACTGGATTTGCAAATTGTGGATTCGAATTTTTATGTGCTATAGCGGTATTCTCAATTTTAGGATTTATGGCAACAAGTCAAGGAGTACCAATAGATGAAGTTGTTTCAGGTGGTATAGGATTAGCTTTCATTGTATTCCCAAAAGTATTTAGTATCATGGGAGTATGGGGAAATATCTTAGGGGTACTATTCTTTATGTGTTTAATATTTGCAGGATTAACATCATCAGTATCATTAGTAGAAGCTGTAACAGCTCCAATTATAGATAAGACAGGTTGGAACCGTAAAAAAGTAGTTACTTGGATTTGTATATTAGGCTTTGTTGTAAGTATAGCATTTGCTACAAATGCAGGATTATATCTGTTAGATATTATTGATAACTTTATAAACAATTATGGAATAGTTGTAGTTGGATTATTAGAAGCCTTTGTAATAGGATGGATAATAAAGCCAGATACTATACGCAATCATACAAATTCAGTTTCTTATTTCAAAATAGGAAAATGGTGGGATATAACTATTAAATATATAACACCAGTAGTATTAGCATTTATGTTAATTAGCAGCATTATTAATGAAATTAGAAATCCATATGAAGGCTATTCATTAGCAGCATTATTTGTATATGGATGGGCTATAATAGGAATTGGTATAATAGGTTCCTTATTAATAAGTAGAAGACCATGGAAAAATAAACATATAGAAAATGATGAAAGTGAGGCGTAAAATATGACAGCAGTAGCAATTACATTTTTATCATTTGGATGTATTGTATTATATGGTGGTTTAATTACTACTATAGCAATATCAATAAAATGCGATAAAAAATAAATTGAGTTTAACACCAAATAATTAGAAATAATTATTTGGTGTTTTTTATATTTAAGGTTAAATATGGTATCATTAGAAATATATTTAATATATCAGTTTATATTTATTGCTTATATAAAAATAAAGTATTAAAAATTAAAAGGGGGCAAATTTATGAATAATACAGTTGTAGTATATAAATCAAAATATGGCTCAACAAAAAAATATGCAGAATGGATTGCAGAAGAGTTAGGTTCAGATATCATTGAAAATAAATCGATAAAAGTTGATAGCTTAAGTAAATATGACACAATAATTTATGGCGGTGGCTTATATGCCGGTGGAATTAATGGTGTTTCCTTGATTACAGATAATTTTAATCAATTTCAGGATAAAAAGTTAATAATATTTACATGTGGGCTAGCAGATACAGACAGTGAGGAAAATATTAAAGGAATTCATAATATTATAGATAAGGTGTTTACAAAAGAAATGAAGGAAAAAGTAAAGTTTTTTCATTTGCGTGGTGGTATGGATTATTCGAAGCTTACTATTGTTCATAAATTGATGATGGGAATGTTAAAAAAAGCTGTTTCAAAAAAGAGTCCTGAAGAATTAAAAGAAGAAGACAGAGAAATGTTAGAGACTTATGGTAAAAAAGTAGATTTTACAGATAAAAATTCAATAAAACCTCTAATAGACTATATTAGAGAATAATAAATTATCGGAGGTACTAAAATGAAAAATAAAGAAAAATTATTGTTAGGAGCAGCATGTTTTTTTGGAGGTATAGTTACTGGATTTTTGATAGCACCTATTAAAAAAGGTTTATATTGTGGTAATAACAATGGAAATAACTTTCTTAGTAAAGAAGATATGGAGAAATTTATTGATAATTTAAAAGAAGGTGAAGAAAAAGATGAATAAATCAAAGAATGATATTGATTGTTCTTTCAAAGAGGATGGAAAATGGTTCCGATATAGGGCGGCAGCAATTATTATTGAAGATGGATGTGTTCTTTTTGCAAAGAATGAATTAGACGATTATTATTATTCTATCGGCGGAGGGGTTCATCTAGGAGAAACTACTGAAGATGCTGTAAAGAGAGAAGTTTTAGAGGAGACAGGCGTAGAGTATGAAATAGATAGATTAGCTTTCATACATGAAAATTTTTTTAATGGAACAGGTACATTAGATGGACTTAAGTGTCATGAAGTTGCATTTTATTATATTATGAAACCAAGAGGTACACAAAAATTAAATAGTAATAGTTATGTTCAAGGAGTTCGTGAACATATGCATTGGTTACCAATAGATAAATTACATCAATATATAGCATATCCAACATTTTTTAGAGAAAAGCTATTAAATATTAAAGATGGTGTAGAGCATATCGTTACACATTTTTAGGAGAAGGATATGAATATTAAAAATATAAAAAATTAAAAATTATATTGACTCTCACGTTGCGTCATAGTGTATCTTAATAATTGTACTGAGGGAAATACATTATGAGAAGAGGGGTGGTAAATTGAAGATTAATGATGTTGCTAAGCTTACAGGGATAACAGTACGAACATTGCATTATTATGATGAGATTGGTTTATTAAGGCCTAGTAAGATTACAGAGGCAGGATATCGTATTTACGATGAAAAAAATCTTGAAACGTTGCAGCAAATATTATTGTTTAGAGAAATGAATTTTCCTCTCAGTGAAATAAAAGAGATTATTTCTAATCCTAAATTTGATAGAATTGATGCTCTAGAAAAGCATAAGAAGTTGCTAATTAAAAAGAGACAACGTCTTGATAATTTAATTAATCTCGTAAATAACACAATAAAGGGAGAGAACGATATGAGTTTTAAAGAATTTGATATGACAGAAATTGAAGCTACTAAAAAGAAATATGCTAAGGAAGTTAAAGAACGTTATGGTAAAACTGATGCCTATAAGGAATACGAAGTAAAGACTAAAAACTATGATAAGGATAAATGGAATGATGTAAATGCTGAAGCTAATGAAATTTTTAAAGCTTTTGCTAATAATAAAGATAAAGCTCCAGAAAGTGAAGAAGTTCAAGAATTAGTTAAGAGATGGCAAAATCATATTACTAAAAATTATTATAATTGTACTAAAGAGATTTTAGCATCTCTTGGAATAATGTATGTTAAAGATGAGAGATTTAAAGAAAATATAGATAAAAGCGGTGAAGGTACCGCTGAATTTATGTCAAAGGCCATAGAAATTTATTGTTCTAAGTAAATAAAAAATATTTAAAAGATAGGCAGAAATGTCTATCTTTTTAGGTGTATAATAAATATACAAAATGGAAAAAAATTCATGGAGGGGTGTGAGTGAAAAATGATATTTCACAAGAGTTATTTGATTTAGAAATTGAAACTAGTAACGGTTTAAAGTCTAATTTCTTAAGTGATGTGAAAAAATTAGAGGAGCTGACAAAAAAGTGCTTTAAGGAAGTAAGGAGTATTCTATGAAAAATATTCCTAACATAATAACAATTATAAGAATTTTTTTATCAATAACATTTTTGTTCATTAAACCATATAGTATTACATTTTATATTATTTATATATTATGTGGAATCAGTGATGGTGCAGATGGGTATATTTCAAGAAGAACTAATACTACAAGTAAATTAGGATCAAGTCTAGACACAGGGGCAGATATTATCATGGTTGTAATACTATCAGTAGTATTGGTACCTATAATAAAATTTCCTTTAGAAATTATTATATGGATAGTATTAATATTTATTATTAGAATTATTGGAATACTTATAGCTTTTTATAAATATCATAAGTTTGTTATTTTACATACTTATAGCAATAAATTAACAGGGTTATCTTTGTTTTTTGCTATCATAATATTAAAAAGTATAAATCATTTGTTAGTTATGTCATTAGTATGTATTATTGCATCATTAGCTAGTATTGAAGAAATAGTAATACATAGTACTAAAAAGGATCTAGATAGGGATATTAAGGGAATATTTTTTAAATAGTGAGGTGCACTAAAATGAATATAGAAATATATGAGAATAAATTAACTGTAAATAGTTATATAGAGATAAAAGAATCAGTTTGTAAAATTAATAACTCAAAACTTCAAATTGCAAAATCATTAAAAAATGATCTATATGATGTTGTTGTTATTGATGGTAATAAGTTAGTTGGCATGGGTCGCATCGTTGGAGATGGTGCGATATATTGGTATTTACAGGATGTAGCGGTTATACCAGAGTATCAAGGAAAAGGTGTAGGAAGAATTATTGTAAAAAAGTTAATGGATTACATATATAGTAGCAGTTTATCAGATACAAAAACTACAATAGGGTTAATGGCAGCGAAGGGAAAAGAAGAATTTTATAAGAAGTTTGGATTTATTGAAAGACCTAATGATGATCAAGGACCTGGGATGATACAAATAATTAGTAAGTGATTTTTGGGAGGAATAAAAGTTGGCTAAAGAGTTATCAGAAATGTCTTTAGAGGAGTTGTGGCAATTATTTCCGATAATATTGAAGGAACATAATCCAGAGTATAGTAGCTGGTATTTAGAAGAGAAAGAAAGTTTAATTAACATTGTAGGTAAAAATAATATTGCAAGAATTAATCATATTGGAAGTACGTCGGTTAAGGGATTAATTGCTAAGCCGACAGTAGATATTTTGTTAGAAATTAACAATGATTGTGGAGTACAAGATTTAAAGGAGAGACTATTAAATAATGGATGGTTACTAATGTCATATAGTGATGATTCAGAATTAAGAATTGTATTTAATAAAGGATATACAGAGTATGGATTTGCAGAAAAAGTTTTTCACCTTCATCTTAGATATTTTAATGATTGGAATGAATTATATTTTAGGGACTATTTGCAATTAAACAAAGAAGTAGCCGATGAGTATGGAAAATTAAAACTATCTTTAAAAGATAAATATGAACATAATAGAGATGGATATACGGAAGCTAAAACTGAATTTATTATGAAATATACAGAAATAGCAAGAGAGAAATTTGGTGAGAAATATAAGGGTGAGAAGAGATGAAAAATTTAATTAGGTTAACGGATTATTCAAAAGAAGAGATAGAAGAAATTTTTTATATTGCTGATAATTTAAAAAAAGGGAACTATAAAAAAGTATTGGATAATAAGACGGTAGTAATGTTCTTTCCATCGACAAGTATAAGAACAAGGGTCACTTTCGAAAAGGGTATATCTATGTTGGGGGGACAAGTTGTTTTATTCCCCAGTGATACATTGGATAAAAAAGAAGAAATTCAGGATGTAATAGGATATTTAAATAACTGGGCTGATTTAGTTATTGTAAGACATAATGATATAACATTAATAGAAGAAATAGCAAGACACTCAAAAGTTCCAATTATAAATGCTATGAGCAGTATTAATCATCCTTGTGAAATGTTAGCAGATATTTATTCATTATCAAAAATAAGAAAAGATATTTTAAAAGATAAATATTTATTTGTTGGACATAAAGGAAATATAGCATTAGCATGGAAGGAAGTTAAAGACGTTTTAGGAATTTCTTTAGAACAATGTTGTCCAAATGGTTACGAGATAGAGGGTATAAACTTTTATCAAAATATAAATGAAGCAGTAGTGGGAAAAGATATTATATTAACGGATTCATTAAAAAAAGAGTATTTAAAGGATTTTAAAGATTATAAAGTTACAAAGACTATAATGGATAAAGCGAATAAAGGTGCTATATTAAATCCGTGTCCACCATTTTACAGGGGTGAGGAAGTAGATGGTGATGTTATAAATAGTGAGTATTTTGTAGGCTATGAATTTAAGAAATATTTACTTGAAGTGCAGCAGGCTATTATTTTATTTTGTATTGGTAAAGGGAATTATATATGATTGTTGATATATGTACATTAAATGTAATAACATGTATAATATTAACATTACATATGTTAGGGAGATAAAAAATGAAAAAAACACTTTTAATTATTGATTTTCAAAATTCTTTAGTAGAAGAAAAGCCATTTAGAATTGAAACTATAACAAAAAATATAAAAATATTACTAGAAGTATGTAGAGAAAAAAATATTGAAGTAATTTATGTACAGCATGAAGAAGAGGATGGGGAATTTAAACGTGGTTCAGAAGGATGGAAAATATTTAATGAGATAGCACCAATAGATGGAGAGAAGATAATAAGCAAAAGATATAATTCTGCATTTAAAGAGACAGGACTTAAAGATTATTTAGAAAGTAAAGATATAGACGAATTAATAATGGTAGGTATGCAAACAGAATATTGTTTTGATACAAGCTGTAAAGTAGCATTTGAATATGGATATAAAATAATCATTCCTGAAATGACTAATACAACTTTTGATAATGAATTTATGACAGGTGAGAAATTATATAATTATTATAACTTTAAAATTTTTAAAGATAGATTTGCAAAAATAGATACAGTTGATAATATAATAGCAAATTTATAATGCTAATATTCATCTTAAAAATGGATTATATTTATATGACCTATTATAACAACACTTAAGTATAACAGCTACATATATTAAAAAAAGTGTTAATAACTTGGGGTGAAAATGTGGAAGAATTAACAAAATCGCTACATATTTAATTATCCAGAAGAGAAGATAGAAAAAGTTAAGAATTGTATATTGAATCATAGGGGGAGTGTATTAAGAGAGAAAATCTCAATAGAGGAAATATGCGTATCAGATGCTGATGCAATATCACATTTTTACAGTATTCCATCATTATTTCATCTTGCTTATGTGGAAAAAGGTTATGCAATAGATGAAGGAAAAGAATTTGTAAAGAATAAATTACAAAGAAGTTATAATAAAATGTCTGATACCAGTAAGAAATTATACCAAGATAAATATGAAAAGGTGATGGAAGTATTTAAATAATTCAGTGTTGGTGAAGAAAAAAATATTTATCTTACATTTTGAAAGTTTAAAGTGGTATAATATATATATACAGCGTGTAGTTTTGATAACGTAAGTCCAGTTGTCAAAGCTACATTTTTTTATTTAAGAAACAGTATAAAACTATTCTAAATTTTTATTAAGGAGGTTTAGTGTATGTTTAAAATAGGAGATTATGTCATGTATAGCCTCACAGGAGTTTGTAAGGTAACAGATATAATCAAAGAGAAGTATTTTGACAACAATGAAAAAGATTATTATGTGTTGGAGCCGGTATATGCAACAACTAAAACAGTTATTAAGATACCAGTAGATAATAAAAAGGTATTCATGAGACCAATAATTTCAAAAGAAGATATAAGTGATTTAATTGACGAAATACCTTTAAAAGACGAGATTTGGATAGATGATGAAAGAGAAAGAAATCATCAATTTAAGTTAATGATTCATTCTGGTGATTGTAAGCAATGGAGTACTTTAATTAAGAGCATTTTTCTAAAGAAAGAAGAAAAGAAAAAAGAAGGTAAAAAGATAACTCAAGAAGATGAGAGATTAATGAAGTCAGCAGAAAAATTATTAAATGAAGAAATAGCTACAATATTGCATATCCTACCTGATGAAGTTCCAGAATATATTCAAAGTAATATTTCATAATAAGATTATAAGCATATCCTATTTATTTTATTAGGATATGCTTTTTTTTATTCAAAAGATTTTAGATAAAATATTACAAAAAGTTACAAGTGTCGGTGATATAATTAAATAGAAAATTAAAAGAAAAAGGTACAAAATTTTTTAAAATAAAATAAGGGTGAAAAAAGTAATGGTTAAGATGAAGTGTATTTATTGATTAGATTAAGACCGTATAAATTAAGTGATGAAAAATATCTTTTAAACTGGATAGATGATGAAGCAACTTTTTCTAAGTGGTGTGCTGATAAGTTCACATATCCACTGACAAAAGAACAATTGGAAGAATACTATCATAATTATGAGAAAGAAAATAATGGCTTTATAGTTACGGCTATAGATGCGGAGGGTAATCCAGTAGGACATTTTTTAATGCGTCTTGCAGACTATGAGGATAATAGTATACATATAGGATTTGTTATTATAGATAAGGAAAAACGTGAACAAGGATATGGCAGAGAAATGATGTCACTGGCAGTAAAATATGCCTTTGAAATATTAAAAATGAAAAGAATGACATTAGGAGTTTTTGATAATAATGAAGTAGCACATTGTTGTTATAAATCAGTAGGATTTATTGATGAAAAATATTGCAAAGATGTATTTAAATATAAAGATGAAAGCTGGGGTATTTATGAGATGGCCATTGAAAGAAAATAAGAGTAATTTTTGAGTCCTACTAGAAAGTCATAAATGAACTCTAGTAGGTCTTTTTTTATTATAAAATTATAGGAGGAAAGAATGAAATATAAATATATTCTTTTTGATGCAGACGATACACTTTTTGACTTTAGGTTAGCAGAAGAAAAAGTTATAAAGAAATCTTTAGATTACTTTAATATTTCATATGTGGATAATATTGTTGATAATTTCAGAAAAATTAATAAGGAATTGTGGAAAAAATATGAATTGGGAGAAATAACAAAGGAAAATTTACAAGTTACAAGATTTAAAAGATTATTTGAAACTTTATCAGTTGATGAAGATCCAGATAATTTTAATGATTATTATTTAGAACAATTAGCAAGTGAATCAATTTTAATAAATGGAGCTGAAGAAATTTGTAGAGTATTAAGTAAAAAGTATGTTCTTGCAATTGTTACTAATGGAATTAAATCAATGCAAGAGCAACGATTTAATAAATCAACAATAAAACAATATATTTCTAATATATTTATTTCTAGTGATATAGGATATCAAAAGCCACAAAAAGAATTTTTTAAATATGTTTTTGAGAAATTAGAAGTAAATGATAAGAATTCTGTACTTATAGTGGGAGATTCATTATCTTCTGATATAAAAGGTGGAAATAATGTAGGGATAGAGACTTGTTGGTTTAATAGATATAATTTTACTAATGATAAAGATGTTAAGGTAACTTATGAAATAAAAAATTTATATGAGTTAATCAATTTATTATAGGGGGAGAATTCAGTGAAAATAATTGAGCCATATGTGGAGTTAGAATCAGAAATTAATGGAGAAGATATATTAAAAACAATAGAAAAGGTAGGTCGTGTTTGTTATAAAAGTGAAGATAGAATAACAGAAGAATCAGCAAAAAGATTTGTAGAAAGTTTAATGAAAAGAGGCCATGAGTCTGTAATTGAACATGTAAGTTTGTCAGTAAGAGTAGTATGTGATAGAGGAGTAACTCATGAAATAGTAAGACATAGAGTGGCTAGTTATGCTCAAGAAAGTACTAGGTATTGTAATTATGGAAAAGATAAATTTGATAATGAACTTACATTTATTAACCCATGTTTTTGGACAGGTGATGAAGATAAAGATAAAAAAGATATATGGATAAATACAATGAAAAATATTGAAAATCAATATTTAGAACTGTTAAAGATAGGAGCAACTCCAGAAGAAGCAAGATCAATATTACCTAATTCACTTAAAACAGAGATTATTATTACTATGAATTTAAGAGAATGGAGACATTTTTTTAAGTTAAGAACAAGTAAAGCTGCTCATCCACAAATGAGACAAGTAGCATTTATGATTTTAGAAGTTTTTAAAGAAAAGGTACCAGTAATTTTTGATGATATAATAAGATAAAATAATTTTATGAGAGTAGAGGAAAGTACATGTTAAACATTAAAGATAAAGTTGCAATAGTTGGTTGTTCAAATGCTCAATTGAAGACAGCTAGACCAAAGATAGATACGTTAGTAGAAGTGTTAGAATCTATAGGACTACAGCCTATATGTAGCGATTATATTTATGAAAAATATTCTGTTTTTAGTGGCAGTGGAAAAGAAAGAGCGGATGCTCTTATGAAGTTTTATTTAGATGATAGTATTAAAGCAATCTTTGATATATCTGGAGGGAATGTTGCTAATGAAGTATTAGAATATTTAGATTTTGAAATAATTAAAAAGAATCCAAAGCTATTCTTTGGATATAGTGATCTAACTACTGTTATTAATGCTATATATTCAAAAACAGAAATATCATCATTTTTATATCAAATTAGAAATTTGATATATGATCATGGTGAAGAACAAATCGAGAATTTTCGTAAAACAATATTAGAAGATAAAAATGATTTATTAAATATTAATTATAGATTTTTACAAGGGAATTCTATAAGCGGAACTGTCGTTGGTGGTAATATACGTTGCTTCTTAAAATTAGCGGGAACACCTTATATGCCATCTTTTAAAGATAAAGTTTTATTTTTAGAAAGCTTAGGTGGAGAAGTGCCACTTATGACAACTTATTTAAATCAATTAAAGCAAATGGGAGCATTTAATGAGGTTAAGGGAATAATTCTTGGAACTTTTACTGAAATGGAAGAAAAACAAGCTAAGCCTACCATAGAACAATTAGTTCTGGATATAGTTAATAACAAAGAAATACCTATAGCTAAAACAGAGGATATTGGACATGGAAGTAATTCTAAGGCTATTGTTATAGGGGGAGAGATTAAACTATAATTTTTTAGAAGTTAATTATATTGTAAAAGTATAAGATATTAAATTTATTTTGTTACACACATTATTTATTATGGAAAAGATTTGGGTTATAATAATAAATAACATTTATATAAAGGAGAATATTCTTTTGGATTTAAAGGAAGATATTATTAGTAAGATAATAGAGATATCGAAAGAACATCAGGAAATTGAGAAGGTAATTTTGTTTGGCTCTAGAGCTAGAGGGGACAATTCAACAAAGAGTGATATTGATCTTGCTGTTTATGCTAATAAGTCAATATATAGTTTTATAGAAGATGTAGAGCTTAATATTAGAACATTATTAGAATTTGATTTTTCAGATATGAATTTAGTAAAAGATGAATTTTTTATAGAACAAGTGAAAAATGATGGAGTAGTTTTATATGAGAAGTGTTGAATTTAAATACATGAATTTAGTAAAAGCCTATAATAAGCTTAAAGAAGTGTCAGAACTTTATGATGGAAGTAATGAAATCATAAGAGATAGTCTTATACAAAGGTTTGAGTTTACTTATGAATTAACTCATAAAACATTAAGAGAATTTATGAAATATTTAGGGGTTACTTTAGATAATTCATTTCCAAGAACTATTTTCAAAAAAGCTTATGTAAATAATTTAATTTCTAGCGAAGAAATATGGATAAATTTATTGGAAGATAGAAATTGTACATCACATATTTATAACGAAAATTTAGCTAGTGAAGTTGCAGAAAGAATAGTTAAAGATTATGTACCTGCAATTGAAGAATTAGTGGAAAAACTAGAAAAGTTACTATAAATAATAAAATACCTACTAGAGGAAGAGAAAGAATCTTTAGTAGGTATTTTTGTATAAAAACAAATAAAACAAAAAATTCTATTTGCATTTAATAGAATCTTGTACGTCAACTAAAGCTTCACCAAATCTTTGAAAGTGAACAATCTCTCTTTGACGTAAGAATTTAAGAACATCTTTAACATCACTATCATCAGTTAAGTTAATAAGATGTTCATAAGTTGATCTAGCTTTTTGTTCTGCTGCCATATCTTCATGGAGGTCAGCTATAGGATCATCTTTAGCTTGAATATAAGTTGCAGTCCAAGGATTTCCTTGAGCATCTGTATAGAATAGAGCTTTACCATGGTCAACATATTGTGTAGCAAGGCCGGCAGCTTTTAATTCATCAACAGATGCATCATTTATAAGTTGATAAATCATAGTCGCAATCATTTCAACGTGGGCTAATTCTTCTGTACCTATATCTGTTAACAAACCTTTTGATTTTCCAGTAGGCATTGTATAACGTTGATTTAAATATCTAAGGGAAGCACTAAGTTCGCCATCAGGACCACCATATTGAGAAATAAGATATTTAGCCATTTTAAGGTCTTTACATTTTATATTTATTGGATATTCTAAAGTTTTTGTATAAATCCACATAGTTATTTATCCTCCTCTATACACTTTTCCCAAGGCCATGGACCATCAACCCATATTCTTTGATCTACTACGCTACTATTTCCAAAGTTAGTAAGAGGTCCGAATTGCTTTTCATATTGTTTAACTAGAGTGTTTAAGGTATCAGATATACATTTATAATCTTCTTGTGCCTTTTTATTATCTGGAAAATTATCCAAGTAAAGGTTTAATTCAACGGCATAAAATTGATATTTCTTTATATCATTTAATAATTTACTTTTACTATACATATGGAGTCCTCCTACATAGAACAATTTTTTTTCTTATTCTTGCGCCTTCTATATGGTCTAACTAAATCTTTAAAGATTGTACCGAAAAGTAAAGCATCAGTATTATCAAGTAAGTTACAGTAGCTTTGAGGAACTACATATGCTTCAGCATATATTTCCTTTTCTTTACATCTATTGTATTGATTCATTTTGCATATTTCCTTTCTTTTAAAATGCATATATGTTATTATTATGAAGAAAAATATTATAAGGTTACAGAAATGGAAAAAATGATGAAAGTGATGAAATAGTTAAAAAGTTATTATAAGTAAGAAAGGACCTACTAGAGAAAGACAAAAAATCTTTAGTAGGTATTTTTGTATATAAAGGGAGAAAATATTATGAATTTTCATGTTGCATTAAAGAAGGTAGTAGATGATTCTTATGATATTGAGATAGGGTATAAATTAGAAGATAAATTAGTAGAAGATATAGAGAATGGACTTGTTGGTGAAATAAGAAATTTTGCAATTATTACAGATAGTATTGTGGAAAAGTTATATGCAAAAAATATTGTATCCCTATTAAAAGCAAGAAATTATAAATGTGATTTATTCGTTTTTGAAGCTGGGGAAAAAAGTAAGACAAGAAAAACAAAAGAGGTTATCGAAGATGCAATGTTAGAAAAGGGATATAGAAGAGATTGTTGCATAATTGCTATTGGTGGTGGAGTAGTTACAGATTTAGCTGGATTTATTGCTGGTACATATGGAAGAGGGATTCCTTTTATTAATTACTCTACAACATTACTTGGAGCAGCAGATGCATCAGTAGGAGGTAAAACTGCAGTTGATACAGAACTAGCTACTAATTTAATAGGACTAATATACCAACCTAAGAAGGTATATATAGATATCAATACTTGGACAACTTTACCAAGACGTCAATTAAGTAGTGGATTATGTGAAACTATAAAGCATGCTTGCATTGCAGATAAAGAATTTTTTAAGTTTATAGAAGATAATATAGAAAAAATATTTGATTTTGATAAAGCGATTTGTACACATGTAGCAGAAAGTAATTGTAGAATTAAATATGAAGTTGTTATGAAAGATGAAAAGGAAAATAATTTGAGAGAAATATTAAACCTTGGACATACTGTTGGAAGGGCAATAGAAACAGTAAGTGATTATAAATTATTGCACGGAGAAGCACTTTCTATAGGAATAGTTGCGGAAGTTATTCTAGGAGAAAAATTGGGCTATGTAACTTTAGAAGAAAAAGAAAGAGTGATAAACTTATTAGAAAATTGTGGACTACCTATTAAAATTCCAAGTTATATTAATAAAGAAGAGTTAGTAAAAAAACTATATACAGATAAGAAAGTTAGAAATGGCAATATAAGATTTGTATTTCAAAAAGGAATTGGATCAGTAATGGAATTTGAAGGTGGTAAATATGCCACTGTAATTAGCGAAGAGGAGATAAAGAAAGTCATTGAAGTTATGTAGGAGGCACAATGTTTAAGGAGATTACAAGAAATGATTTATATGAAATTACAAATCTATTTATAGAGGTTTTTAATGGTGAACCTTGGCGTGATAAGTGGACTTATGAAACAGCGATAAAAAGACTTAGAGATATAATAGATATGCCAGGGTTTATAGGTAATGCATATTATGAGGATAATACTCTTGTTGGTTGTATCATGGGACGTGAAGAAATGTTTTATGATGGAAAACATTTTGAAATACTTGAGTTTTATGTTAATGCTAAGTGTCAAGGTAAGGGGTATGGAAGAAAGATATTAAATGATTTTACATATAAGTTGTTTAATAAGGATATTAAAAAAATATTTCTTATTACATGTCATGGAATAAGAACAGAAGGATTCTATGAGAAGAATGGATTTAAGACTAGTGAGGAACTGATAATTATGTCAAAAAACATCTTATAAAACGGTGGAGGATAATATGGAGAGTACTAATAGGGAAATTTTGTCTAAATAATTTATTTCAAGCGTTTGTAATGGTGCCAAGATTAAAAAGGGGGGAGTAATATGAATCATTTGGGAACAAAAATTCTTGAAACAGAAAGATTAATTTTAAGAAGATTTAAAGATGAAGATGCTAGTGATTTATTTAATAATTGGGCTAGTGATAGTAATGTTACTAAATATTTGACTTGGCCTACTCATGAAAATTTGGACATATCGAAATATATTATAGGTTTATGGCTAGATGAGTATAGCAATGATAATGTTTATAATTGGTGTATTGAATTAAAAGAAGATGGACAAGCGATTGGGGCAATTTCAGTAGTATCAATAGATGAAAATGTTGAAGCGGTAGAAATAGGATACTGTATTGGTAAAGAATATTGGAATAAGGGAATTGTAACAGAAGCATTTTCATCAATAATTAAATTTCTATTTGAAGAAGTTGATGTGAAACGTATCGCTGCGAAACATGATACAAATAATCCAGCATCAGGAGCAGTTATGAAAAAATGTGGATTAAAATTTGAAGGAATAAATAGAAAAGCAGGAAAGAATAATTCAGGAATATGTGATATGGCTGTTTATTCTATTTTAAAAGAAGAGTATTTAAGTTTAATATGAAAAGATAGAATTTATTATGTGAGTATGAAGAAGAAAAAATTCATAGAAAGTAGTAGGATTGGATTATATGAATAATTGGTTTACAGTAGAAAAAATAGATGATATTACTTATGCAATAAGTGAATATAAACATTGGGAAGAAACTCATTGTTACTTATTGATAGGTGATAATAAAAGTCTATTAATCGATACAGGGCTTGGTATTGGAAATATAAAGGACGTAGTTTGTAAATTAACTAATAAAGAAATTCAAGTTGTGACTACTCATGCTCATTGGGATCATATAGGAGGACATAAATATTTTAAAAATATCTATATTTATTATAAAGAACATAAATGGTTAAAAGAAAAATTTCCAATTCCTTTGGAAGTAGTAAAAAATAATATTATAGCTAAACCATGTGATTTTCCAGATTATTTCGATATTAATAAATATGAAATTTTTAGAGCTGAGTCTATAAAAAAATTATATGACATCGATGAAATTGATTTAGGAAATAGAATAATTAAAATAATACCTACACCTGGGCATTCACCTGGACATATATGCTTTTATGATATTAAGAAAAAATATTTATTTTCTGGAGATTTGATTTATAAAGGTAAATTGGATATTTTTTATCCCACAACTAATCCAGTGGATTTTTTGCAATCAATTAGAAATGTTAAAAAATTAGATATATATAAGGTATTACCGGGACATCATGAAATAAATATATCTGCGACATTAGTTGATGATATAGATAAGGGATTGACAAGTTTATTTGAAGAGGGAAAGTTAAAACATGGACAAGGAATATTTAAGTTTGATAATTTTACAATACATGTTTGAGTAAATGTATTTGTAGCGCATATATGAAACTATTATACTTAAGTGTTGTTTAAGTAATATTTTTCAAATAAAAAACAATTAATTCACTTACAAATAGATAAGTAAGCTTTTCAAGCAATGGTAAGTAATGGATAATTTGTTAAAATATTAGACAAAAACTGTCATGGGGTGATAATTATGGTAAAGGCAGTATTATTTGATTTCGATGGCGTATTAACTATAGATGCAACTGGATCATATTCAATTTGTAATTATATATCTAAGAATACCAATATCGATAAAGATTTATTTCAGAAAGAGTATTATAAGTACAATGAAAAATTATTATATGGAAAGATAAATCACAAAGATATTTGGAGTAGATTATGTGAAAACTTAGGACAAGATATACCTTTTGAAATTTTAGAAGATTCTTTTATTAATACACCAATAGATACTAATATGATGAAAGTGGTGTATAGATTGAAAGAAGAGGGATATAAAATTGCAATGGTTACTGATAATAAAAAGGATAGGATAGACAGTGTTGTAAATTACTATAAATTAAATGAAGTTTTTGATACTATTATAGTTTCCGCAGAAATTGGTTCAGGTAAAAAAGAACGTGATATATTTATACAAACCATAAAAAAATTACAGGTTGAAGCTAATGAGTGTGTATTTATAGATAATAATGATAAGAATCTTATTGCACCTAAAAAAATGGGTATGAAAGTTATTTATTTTGATGATTATACTAGAAATATGGATGATTTTCTTGATGAATTATTTAAGTTTGGGGTGAAAATATGATTAGGGAAATAAATGATTCAGAATTAAGTAGTTTGCTAGAGTTATATACAGAATTAGGGGATAATGATATGCCAAAGAAGGATGAATCTCTTAATTTTATATGGGGGAGTATAATAAGTAATAAGAATTATCATATAGTAGTAGCTAAAGAGAATAATAAAATCGTATCTACTTGTACAGTAATTATAATTCCTAATTTAACACATAATCAAAGGCCCTATGCTCTTATAGAAAATGTAGTTACAAGTAAGGAATATAGAAAGAAAGGTTATGGAACAGCTGTACTAAATTATGCTAAGGACATAGCTATTAAAGAAAATTGTTATAAGATTATGCTTTTGACTGGTTCTAAAAGAGAAAGTACTTTAAATTTTTATAAAAAAGCAGGATATAATTGCAATGATAAAACAGCGTTTATTATGTGGTTATAAAAAAGAGAGAGGTGAATTATATGAGATTGTGCATTGTTTTAGCTCCATGCAAAGTCAGATAAGATAGAGATTGCATGGAGTAATATATCTATCAAAGATTTGGCTTTGTAATTTTCAAGTAATATTGTTAATTGAAAAGGAGTAAAGCTAAATGAATATAAAAACTCAATTAAAAAATTTTTATTTATTACAATGTGGACAATTTGTTTCACAGTTAGGAAGTAAAATAACAAGCTATGGATTAATTTTATGGACATATGATAATAGTGGATCTGTATTATCAATAGCATTATTAACAATATGTACATTGATACCATCAATATTACTTAGTTTTTTGGCAGGTAGTATTAGTGATAAATGGGACAAGAAAAATATAATGATTATATCTGATAGTATAGCAGCATTTTTTTCTTTAATAGTATTAATATTATTAATCACTAATAGCTTAAAAATAGAGTATATTTATATAATAAATTTTATTTTAGGTGTAGTTGATGCTTTTCAAAATCCTGCATCAGAAGTAGCGATATCACTTATTATTTCTAAAGAAAATTATATAAGAGTAAGCGGAATAAGATCTTTAAGTAATTCGTGCATAACTATTTTTTATCCTATTTTATCAACTACTATATATGCTTTTGCTGGATTGAAATTAATTATTTTTATTGATCTTGCAACCTTTATTTTTGCAGTATTAACTTTAATTTTTTTAGTTAAAATACCTAAAAGAATATATAATACAGGGGATAATACAAATATACTACATCAATGTAAGATTGGCATAAAGTATATAGTGAATGATAAAGGAATATTATCACTTATATTATTTATGGCATTTGTAAATCTTATAGCCTCAATCTATAATTGTAATCTTCAACCAATGATACTATCTAGAAATGGAAATAATAAATTTCAGCTAGGTATAGTAACTGCTACTATAGGAATTGCAGGAGTGATTGGGAGCATATTAGTAACTATTAAGAAGGAAAGTAAAAAGAAAATTCCTGTTATTTTAAATATAATGATGTTTTCATTCTCTATATGTAACACATTACTTGGAATAGGACGTAATTATTATATTTGGACGATTGCTGTGTTTTTAGGAAATGTTTTAGTACCATTTTTAACAGCTAACGTAGAGTTTATTATGCGAAATAAAGTTCCTTTAGAAATGCAAGGAGTAGTTTTTTCAGCAAGAAATACATTACAATATATTTCAATACCTATAGGATATCTATTAGGTGGAGTGTTAGCAGATAAGGTTTTTGAACCTAATGTTTATAAGATATCATTTTTAACCAATATCGTTGGTAGCGGAAAAGGTGCAGGTATTGCATTAATATATATCGTTATAGGAATTATTGGATTTCTAGGATGTTGTATATTTAAACTAAATAATGATATGAGAAATTTAGATAATTAAGAAAAGTAAGAGCTTTGCAATGTTATTTTTGCAAAGCTCAATTTTATATAATATGAGATTGGTAAGTTAAAGTATAGAAAAGGAATACTTGAATTAACATAGATTTCTGGGCAAATGTATTTGTAGCGTATATATGAAGCTATTATACTTAAGTGTTGTTGGAGTAATATTTTTCAAATAACAACACTTAAGTATAACAGCTATATATATGAGAATTAACTATATATAACCCACTCCAATCAAACAAAATACTCCGAAATAGTTATATTTATACAACAAAAATTGTATAAATAGTAGTAATTAAAAATAGGGTGGGGGTATAATGAGTTTTTTATCTGTATTAATAATAGCAATTGCGTTATCTTTAGATGCTTTTGGAGTGGCATTATCTTTAGGAATAGCAAAAGGAATAAATAATAGTCAAAAAGTATTAATGTCAGTATCATTTGGATTTTTTCAATATTTAATGTCTTTTATAGGAGGCATTTTTGGAGTGTACATATTAAGTTTCTTAGGAGGATTCCCTAAGATTCTAGGTGGAGCAGTTATTTCTGTAGTTGGTCTCGTAATGTTTATTGAAGGATTTAAGGAAGAGCAACCTACTGAAAATATAGTTATAAAAGCGAAGATGTTTATAATTTTAGGAGTATCTGTATCTATAGATGCCTTAGTGGTAGGATTAAGTGCATTGGGATCTAGTGGAGATAACAAATTTGTATTCCTAGCTTCTTTAATAATTGGAATGGTAAGTTTTATAAATTCTATCATTGCATTTATAATTGGGAGATTTTTAAGAGAAATAAAAGTTATAGAAAAGTATGCGGAATTCATTGGTGGAATAATATTAATGTTAATGGGAATAAAAATGATGTTTATGTAGACCTTTGTGGTATAATTGTCTTAGGTGATAATTATGGATATTAAAGAATTAATAAAAAGTAATAATATGAAAGTTACAAAAAGCAGAGTAGAGATTTTAAAATTATTAGTAGAAAATGAAGGTTCTTATCAAGTAGATGAAATTTATGATATATTAAAAAAATCTGGATTTGAAATAGATTTGTCTACAGTTTATAGAACATTAGATTCATTTTATACAAAAGGATTAGTAGACAAATTTAGTTTAGGTGACGATAGAAATACATATTCATTTAATCATCATAAACATAAACATAAACTATCTTGTGAAATATGTGATAAGGAAGTAGAAATAGATTGTCCTATGAATACTGTAGAGGAGATTATAAAAAAGACAACAGGATATACACTAGTTGAACACCATTTAGATTTTAGAGCTGTATGCGAAGATTGTAGGAAGAAAGAAAATAATGATACATAGAAGGTGCTGTAAAAATATAGTATTAATTTGAAATATTATATTTTTAGGCATCTTTTTTAATTATTTAGTGATTAATTTCATAGTATATCGTTAAAAATAGTAATAGTATTGTTATTTTCATAATTTTGTGAGATAGTTTATATAAAAGAATATATTAAGGAAGTGAGTATATGGAATTTTCAAGTTTAGTGTTAATTGAGAGAGATAGTGAAGGAAAGTTCTTGAAGGAATATGATTCTTTTAATGCAGAAGAAGGGGCAGAATACATAACTAAGTTTTATACAGATAGAAGCAATATATACATAGTATTTGATACAAACTCTGACGTTGAAGATTGGGAGTTTACTGGAATTTTTGATTTGTTTGATAGAGAAAGCTTCACTGAAGCTGGATATACAATAAATGATATTGAAGAAGAATATAATCCTACTTTTGAAGTAATAATTCCATTTGAGGATGATTATGATTATATAAATGATAAGCTTCAAGACGTTTCTAGAAAGATAAATATAACTATGACAAAAGTATTTGCAGACATCGTGGGGAGAGAAAATGATTATAAGGGGGAAGAGTAGATGGAGAAATCTAAGACTCTTTTAAAAAGAGAAGATGTATCTGTAGATGATACTTGGGATTTAGAAAAAATATATAAGGATGAAGAAGAATTTCAAGAAGAATTTCAGTATTTAAAAGAAATTTATACAGGGCTTGGTGACTTTAAGGGAACATTAAAAGATCCTCATAATTTATTAGAATATTTTAAGTTAGATGAAAGAGTAAGTAGACTTGCAGAAAAGTTATATGTATATTCTAATATGAAAAATCATGAAGATATGAATAACGGTAAATATATCAACATTAAAAAGCAAGTTGAAATATTTTTGCCAGAGATAAGTAGTCTTACATCTTTCTTTGTACCAGAATTATTATCTATGGATGATAATTACTTAGAAGAATGCATGAAGGTGCCAGAACTTCAAAAGTATAAATTTGAATTAGAAGATATATTAAAAATGAAACCACACACTTTGTCTGAAAGTGAAGAAAGAATTTTAGCTACATTATCAGAATCATTAAATGCACCAGAAGAAGCATTTTCACTATTAACTAATGCTGATATGACATTCCCTAAAGTTAAAGATGAAAATGGAGAAGAAGTAGACTTTAATGAAGCAAGATATTCTAATTTTATAAAAAGTAAAGATAGAGCAGTGAGAAAAGAAGCTTTTGAAACTTTATTTAACACATATAAGCAATTTAAAAATACTCTTGCAACTACTCTAACAGCTTCAATAAATAATTTTAATATAAGTGCAAAATTAAGGCATTTTAGTTCCCCATTAGAAGCATCACTTAAACCTAATAATATAGATGTTAAAGTATATGATAATACTATTGATACGGTAAATAAAAACTTACATTTACTTCATAGATATGTTGATATAAAGAAAAGATTATTAGGACTAGATGAAATTCATATGTATGATTTATATGTTCCACTTATAGATACACCTAAGGAACATATAGAGTTTAATGATGGAGTTGAGCTTGTAGAAAAAGCATTAGCGCCATTAGGGGAAGAGTACTTAAGCATTTTTAAAGAAGGTATAAATAATCGTTGGATTGATAAATATGATAACGAAGGAAAACGTCAAGGTGCTTATTCTTGGGGAAGTTATGATACAGATCCATATGTACTTTTAAATTATAATTATGATATTAATGATGTATCTACATTAGCTCATGAAATGGGACATTCAATACATTCATATTATTCAAGAAAAAATCAAGATTATATATACAGTGATTATACTTTATTCTGCGCTGAAGTAGCGTCTACTACAAATGAAATTCTTTTTATAAAATATATGATTGATAATGAAAAGGATGAAAACAAGAGATTATACCTTGTAAATACTATGATAGAAGGTATAAGAACTACTGTATTTAGACAAACAATGTTTGCAGAGTTTGAGAAGATAACTCATAATATACTAAATGAAGGAACACCTTTAAATGCTGATGGTTTATGTGAAATTTGGTTAGATTTAAATAAAAAATATTTTGGAGAAACTATGGTTGTAGATGAAGAAATATCTATGGAATGGGCTAGAATACCTCATTTTTATTCTGATTTCTACGTTTACCAATATGCTACAGGATATTCTTGTGCTAACTCTTTCGCAAACAATATTCTTCAAGGGGGAGAAGATGAGCTTGAAAAATATAAAGGTTTCTTAAAAGCTGGTGGAAGTGATTATCCATTAGAAATTTTAAGAAAAGCCGGAGTTGATATAAGCACACCTAAACCAATAGAAGATACAATGAAAAATTTTGAGATGTTGCTAGATATATTAGAAACAGCTATAAAATAGTGAAAAAGGATTTGCAAGCTAGGCAAATCCTTTTTTCTATATATAAAAACTTATTAGGTAGGAAGCAAGTAAATTTACACCAGCTTTAATACATTTATCTGATGCAGAAAAATTAGGGCTGTGAAGAGGGAAGGTTCCAATGGAATCTTCCTTGATGCCTAATCTAAAATGGATTCCTTTTACACCAAGAGTTTCATCGCAAAAATAAGAAAAATCTTCTGCTGCATAAGTAGGTATAGCGTTATATACCTTATCTTCACCTAAAAGTTTTTTTGCAAAGGCTGTAAATTCCTCTGTTGCATTTTTATTAGGTATTAATGGAGGATAAGGATAATCGTAAGTAATATTACTATCTACATTATGATTTTTAGAAACTTCTGTGATGGTAGCTTCAATAAAGTTTTTAATTTTAGTTCTTATTTCATTATCAAAAGTTCTAAAGGTGCCAAAGACTCTTGAGGTTTCAGATATTATATTGGCTCTTTCGCCGCCGCCGATACCACCTATAGTTAGTACATATTTTCCTTGTAGTGATTTTTTAAACTCCTCTACCTTCTCAACAAATTCTATTGAGGCATATAGAGGATTAACACAATGTTCAGGAGTTGCAGCGTGTCCACCAACACCTTTAAAGTCGATAAAGAAGTCATCTACTGATGCCATAGAGGCCTCTGGAGTAATTTCAATAGAGCCTACAGGTACATTAGGCCAAACATGAAATCCTATTATTGTATCAACATCAGGATTTTTTAGAGCACCTTCATTGATAAGTTTAACAGCGCCGCCGCCGCCTTCTTCACCTGGTTGAAAAAGAAATTTTACTGGGTGCTTAAAATTTATTTCCTTAAGAAGTAAAGCTGTTCCTAATGCTACGGTCATATGGTAGTCATGTCCACAAAGATGTGATGCACCATTAACGGGTAAGGCATCCATATCAGCACGAACAGCTATAACTTTAGAATCATTTGATATATCCCCAATAGTAGCAACGATTCCTGTTCCACCTATAAATTTGTGATCTATATTATATTCACTTAATATTCGTGAAAGGATTTTTTGTGTCTTAAATTCGTTAAAAGAAAGCTCAGCATTTTTATTGAGTTCTTTTCTTATATCTATAAGTTTTTCATTTAATTTATTTATTAAGGTTAAGTTGTACATTTTTAAGCACCTCAGTGAATCTTTCTATAAATAAATCAATTTCTTCTTTAGTTACATTTAGAGGTGGTAAAAATCTAATAACATTTTCGCCAGCTGTTATTATGAGAAGTTTGTTTTTAAAAGCTTCATTTGTTATTAATGAAGGTGTGATAGAAACTTCGATACCAACTAAAAGTCCCAATCCTTTAACTTTAGTTATAAAATCAAATTTATCTTGAAGTTGTGATAATTTTTCTTTTAAATAATTACCTTTTTCTTTAACATCATTTAAAAACTCAGCATTTTTTATAGTAGAGGTTACTGCTTTTGAAACGGCACAAGCTAATGGATTTCCTCCATAAGTAGTTCCATGATTTCCATAAGTGATAACATTTGAGGCAGTGCCTGTAGTTACTATAGCTCCTATAGGAAAACCACCACCAAGGCCTTTAGCCATACATACTACATCTGGTAGTACATCAAATGTATCTTTACAGAAATAAGTTCCGATTCTACCAGCTCCACATTGTATTTCATCGAATACTAGAAGTGCATTGTGTTTATCACATAATTCTCTTGCTTTTTTCAAGAACTCAGGGGTTGCAGCATTAATACCACCTTCACCTTGAACTGGTTCTATAAATACTCCACATACATCATCATTAAACGCATTTTCTAATGATTCTATATTGTTAAATTCTGCTTCAATAACTCCTGGTATCATTGGATAGAATGGAGTTTTATATACTTCTCGTCCTGTTATAGACAGTGCTCCTAAAGAACGACCGTGAAAGGAATTTTTCATTGATATTATTTTATTTTTATTAGTATTTTGAGAATTACCGTATTTTCTACATATTTTCATAGCACCTTCAATAGATTCAGTACCAGAGTTAGTAAAAAATACACTATCAAAATCAGAATCTTTACATAATAATTCGGATAAGTCGATAGCTTCATTAGAATAATAGTAATTAGATATATGCATAACTTTTTCGCTTTGTTCTTGTATAGCTTTTTTTATTACAGGAGAGCAGTGTCCTAGTGCATTTACTGCAACGCCTGATACAAAGTCTATATATTTTTCATTATTTTCATCATAAAGATATATACCTTCTCCTTTTACAAAAGTTACAGGATATCTTTTGTATGAATTCATTAAATTACTTTTTGACATTTTGAATCCTCCTTATAACCAGTAATAATTGTTCCATTACTAGATAATAAATTTTCTATAAATGATGTTTCTGATGTACCATTTATAAGATGAATGCATTTACTACCCATATTAATAGCTTTCATACAACATTGTAATTTTGGTACCATACCGCCTTGAATTACTTTGGCTTTTATTAAGGTAGAAATATCTTTTACATTAATAGTAGAGATTAAAGAAGATTTATCATTAAAATCTTTATAAACGCCATCTACATCAGTTAATATAATGAAATGATCGGCTTTTAATGCACCAGATATGAATGCAGCAACATAGTCAGCGTTTATATTATAGGTATATCCATATTCATCAGCTCCAACTGGTGATATTACTGGAATTCTGCCACAATCAAGTAAATTTAATAGTAGTTCAGATTGTACTTCTTCTACATCACCAACATAACCAATATCCAATGGTTCTCCGTTATCATCGATTAAATATTTTTTTCTTGCAAGTATTAGACCGCTATCTTTTCCACTGATTCCAACAGCAGGTAATCCTGATAAGTAAATTTCAGATGCTAAGTTTTTATTTACATTACCAGAGAGAATCATTTCAACAACTTCCATAGTATCTTCGTCAGTGACTCTAAGCCCTTGAATAAACTCTGTCCCCATATTAAGTCTATTAAGCCAGGCTGAAATCATTGGACCACCACCGTGGACAATAACTATACGAGCACCATGTTCATGAAGTAACTTAAGATCTTGTAAAAATGATTTTTTACATCTTTCATTTCTCATAATACTTCCACCATATTTTATTACTATAACTTTATCTTTAACATCATCGAGAGTGTAAAAATCATTCATAAATTATTCCTCGCCCCTATTTTTATTAATAAGTATAATTATACAATATTAATAAAATTATGCAATAAGTTTATTGATTTCCTATACATATTGGTGCATAATTATTATGTTAGTTTTTAAATTTTTACAAAAGGACTTAAGGGGTGAATGGATAATGATACGTATTGGAATATTTGGAGCTACAGGCTATGTTGGGCTTTCTCTTATGACATTGTTAAAGAATCATAAAGAGGCAGAAGTAGTATTTGGTCATTCTAATAATTATGCAGGAAAGATGTATAAAGAAGTATTTAGAGGGTGTAATAGTGAATTAATCTTATCTACTTTTGACCAATGTTTAGATAAATTAAAAGAGGTAGATGTCGTTTTCTTAGCATTACCACATGGTATAAGCTTCAAAGTTGTTGAGGAAGCTATGAAACATAATGTTAAAGTTATAGAAATGGGTGGAGATTATAGATTAGATGATCCATTAGAATATGAAAAATGGTATGGAGTAAAACACACTTCTTTAGAATATTTAAAAGAAGCAGTGTATGGGCTTCCTGAAATAAATAAAGATAAAATAAAAGAAGCAAGAATATTAGCTAATCCAGGATGCTATGCTACTGCATCATCTTTAGGATTACTACCAATAATTAGTGCTGGATTATGTGATACTAAAACTATTGTAGTAGATGGAAAGAGTGGAACTAGTGGAGCTGGAAGAGGTGGCTCTGTTGATAATATCTTTTCAGAAATAAATGAAAATTTTAAAGCCTATAAAGTAGCTTGCCATAGACATACGCCAGAAATTGAACAAGTATTAAATACAAAATCTAAAAACGAAGTAAAATTGACTTTTGTGCCTCAATTAGTACCAATGACTAGAGGGATACTTATAACTGCATATGTAGACTTAACTGCAGATATAAAAGAAGAGAAAATATTTGATTTATATAAAGACTTCTATAAAGATGCTAAGTTTGTAGAAGTTATTGAGGAGATTCCGCAAACTAAGTGGAGTAAGAATACAAATATGGCATATATATCAGTAAGAAAAGATAGTCGCACAAATAAGTTAATTATAATATCTGTTATAGATAACCTTGTAAAAGGAGCAGCTGGACAAGGTATTCAAAATATGAATATAATGTTTGGTATTCCAGAAGACACTGGTTTAGATGATTTAGCAGTACTTCCATAATAATATACTGTCGTACTATGATGAATAGTGGTAGTTGGGTATATATGTTCAAAAATCTCATATAGAAAACTGTTATATTTAAGTGTTGTTTTTGAATCCTATAACCAACTCTAAATAATATTTATAAATTTAAAATGAACTTATTATCTTGTGAAAGGTGATAAGTTTATTTTTTATTGGTATGAAACTTCTTCGTCATTTATCCAATCTAATTTTAATGAAAAAGTAGAAATATAATATTTTGATGCGAACCAATGAAGATAGTTTGAATAATACTTCAGAGATACACCAAAAAAGTGGAGAAACCACAAACCCATATTGACATTGTAAATACCGAGAAAACTATCACAACCTGCTTTTGCTTTTGGAATTACTTTTTTTGCATATTGTAATAACTGATTGCTATTAGACAAACTTAATGAATAAATATTTTTTATCAAATCTTTAAATGAATCTGGTATCTTATGTATACTAAATGGACCCTTACCTAAAGGATGTATTGAAATATATTTTTTCTTAGTAAAAGCCAGTGAGAAATAGTGATTATCATACTGGGTACTTCGGTCATTATCAGTTAAGGACATGTCCTTTGAGGTTGTTTTGTATACTTTTAGAAGCATACTAACATTTTCATGAGGACGTATTAAAGATAAAAAATTATTTATATAATTTAGGATTTTATGACGCCATAAAAATGAAGTTTTATGAGCAATATTTGTATTTATAGAGCAGCGAGAGATAGAAAGATCTTGCCACATATTAACTAAATAATCTTGCCAAATAGTAGGATGTTTTCTACTTCTATAGAAAGGAGAACCAAAAGTTTCAGTAAAAGTTTTAAGACAGTTTTTGCAACGGAATCTTTGAGAATTGCTGCTTGTTACTTTTCCATGTCTAACTATATTTTTGTTTTTACAATATGGACAAAGTTTTTCAATATTATGAAGGTTTTCAAGAGATAAAATATTTAATTGTTTATATAGTTGAAAATATCTACAATTTTTAGTCATAAGTGCTGATAAGTGATACATATTTCTCATGCCTCCTTAGTTATTTAGATTATTGACAAAAAACTAGGAGATAAACATATAAATATTAATATTTATTAAATTGAAAAATCAAAAAACAACACTTAAGTAGAACAGATTTATATATGGCAAAAACACAATACACCCTCCGAATTAACCTAAAAAAAGTAAAATGTTAATTTAATAAAAAATATATTGTAATTAAAAAAGAATAAATATAATATAGAGATAATAATAAGAAGGGCGGAAGTAGGAAATGATTAAGGTATTGCAATTAGGTGATGTACATTTTGACACTCCTTTTAAGGGATTAGGTACAGAAATTAGTTCTATTAGAAAAGAAGATATAAGAGAAACATTTAAAAAGGCAATATTGAGGGGAAAAGAAGAAAAAGTAGATTTTATATTAATTACGGGAGATCTTTTTGATAATAAACGAGTATTTAAAGAGACGCTAGTATATATAGCTAACGTATTGAAGTCTGTAAGTCCTATAAAGGTATTTATTTCTCCAGGAAATCATGATCCTTATAATGAAGATTCATTTTATAAGCTTATGGAATGGCCAGAAAATGTGCATATATTTAAAAGTAAAATGGAGACTGTTGAAATTGCTGATAGGAATGTGGTAATACATGGAGTTGCATTTAACGAAGAGCATGTAGAGGAATGTTTGTTACATAACGTAAAAGGAGAAGACGGGAAGATAAATATTGCTGTTATTCATGGAGATGTAATATCAGGGGGAGAATCGTTATATAATCCTATTACTGAAGAAGATATAAAAGAAAGTAACATGACGTATATTGCTATTGGTCACAAACATAAGTATTCTGGATTATTAAAAAGTGGAGAAACATATTATGGATATAGTGGAGCTTTAGAAGGAAGAAGTTTTAATGAAACAGGAGAAAAGGGAGTATTAATTCTAGAGATAGAAGATGAAGTAGTAAAGGAAGAATTTTTATCTTTAAGTAAGAGAAAGCATATAGATATAGATATTGATATAACGGATAAATCTACTACTGAAGAAATTTGTGAAAAGATATGTAGTAGTATAGGGGAAAATAGCAATGATATGATTAGAGTAAATCTTATAGGGGAAATAGAAGATATTGTTGTTAGAGAAAATGTTATAAAAGAGAAGTTAAAAGATAAGTTTTTTTATATTGAGATTAATGATAATACTAAAGAAAAAATAGATTATGAAAATATAAAGAAAGAAAAATCATTAAGAGGAATATTTATTAGCGAGATGTTGAAGTGTGATGATGAGGAAAGTACGGAAGCACTGAAATATGGATTAATGGCATTAGAAGGGGAAGATATAATTTGATAAATATTGATAAGATAAATCTTATATCTTTTGGTAAGTTTAATAATAAAACTATAAACTTTTCAAAAGGATTAAATGTAGTTTATGGAGAGAATGAAAAAGGTAAATCCACTATATTAGCATTTATAAAGGTAATGTTATTTGGTATGAACTCTCAAAAAGCATCTATAAAAGATAATGAGAGAAAAAAATATTTTTCTTTTAAAGATGGAAGAGCTTTAGGGACCATGGAAATTTCTATAGATAATGATAAATATATAATTGAAAGAGAATTTAAAGATAGTAAAAGACAAGATAAGGTTAATATATATAATGAGTTAGATGGGAAGAAGGTTTCACAAAAAATTATTCCTATTGATGAAGAAAGTTATATGTCTACAGGATACTTAACTCAATATGGGGGAGAAGTTGCTAAAGAAAAAATAAATAATTTAAAAGATACCGGTAGCGAAGAAATTGATTATGGTAAAACGATGAAGATTATAAAAAAAGCCATAAAGAAAAATAAAGAATCTATTAAAGCTTTAGAAGAAGAAAAACAGAATTTATTAGAAGAATTAAAATGTCATGATAAAGTAGTAAAAAATAACATAGAAAATATTAAAAATTTAAATGAATATAAAAAAGAAAGAGATAAGATTAAAAATACAGAATTCACATCAAGAAAAATACAAAGTATCGAAAGTGAATTAAATGAAATTAAAGAAAGTTTAAAATTAGAAAAAGAATTAATAAAAGAGAGAGAAAAATTTAAATATATAAATTTAGATGAAGTTAAATTTAAAGATTCTAGGGTAAATGAATTAGAGAAATATAAAGATACAATGAAATTAATAAATAAGTACAATAAAAAGGTAAAGATATATTTCTTGTTAACATTTATCTCATTTTTAGCAGTACTAGGTACGGTAATAGCTGCATTATATTATTCAATAGGATATTTTTTGGTATCAGCTATTTGTGGTATATTAATGGTTATTTTCTATAGCTTCTTGGCAAAAAATAATAGTAAGTTGCAAAAACATGAGAAGAAAAGAAAATTTGCAAAGGAAAGGGAAAAAAATTTAGAGTATTTGCAAGATATATTTGATAAAGTATCTGTAAGAGATATAAATGAGCTTGAATCAAATATTATGGAGTATAGAGACTCATTAAGTGCTTTGAAAGTTTTAGAAGCTAAAGAGAGAGAAAAGGAAGCAGAGGTAAAAATTCAAAGACAAAGAGAAAAAGATCAAGCTTTACTTACTATGGAGAGGGAAATAGCGGGATTAGAGGCTTCTATTTCGAAGGATTTTGAAAAGTATCCGGATATATTAAAAAAAGAAGAAGCTCTTGAGGATCTTACTATAAATTTAAAAAAAGAAAGAAAAAAAGAAAAAGCTTTAAAATTAACATTGGAGAAAATGGAAGAGAGTCATAAAATAATCAATGAGAATTTTTTACCAAAGGTTAAGGAAGAAGTGAAAAGTATAGTTTCTAAAATCACAGAAGGTAAGTATAGCAATTTAATAGTATCAGAAAATATAGATGTTCTTGTTGAAGATGAGGACGGTGTTTTAAGAGATAAAGATTTCTTGTCTAAAGGGACCAATGATTCATTATATTTTGCATTAAGATATTCTATACTAAAAACTATAGAAAAAGATAAGATGATGTTTCTTCTTGATGAAGCTTTTTCTATGTATGATGATAATAGATTAAAAAATATATTAGAATTTTTATATGAAGAAAGTAAAGAGAGACAAATAATAATTTTTACATGTCAAAAAAGAGAGATGGAGTTATTAAAAGAAATTAAAGACGTTAATATAGTTAATTTGTAAAAAATGCCACGATAGGTGATATCGTGGCATTTTTCCATTATTGAAATAGAATTTTAAATGAAAAAAATCAAATAATATTAGTGATAAAAGTAATATTAGAGAGAAAAACATCAAGGTTTAAATGTACAAATTTACTCGTAGGTGGAAATAAATATTAATGAGAAAACATTTTCAAACATTGACAAGTCTTAAATACTCTTTTAAAATTATAAAAGCGAATATAAAAGAGTAAGTTCGACATTTAAATATAAACCTGTAAAGGAGAAGTGTTATGAAAAAGTTAATTCTTGTTACATCACCACCAGCTTGTGGAAAAACTTATGTTTCTAAACAATTAGCAAAGGCTTTAACTAATTGCGTTTATTTGGACAAGGATACTCTAATAGTTTTATCAAAGAAGATTTTTGAAGTTGCTAACCAAGAGTATAATAGAAGTTCAGATTTCTTTGAAGAAAATATCAGAAATCCTGAGTATGATGCTATTGTTGATCTAGCATTAGAAGCATTAGATTATAACGATACTGTTTTAATTAATGCTCCATTTACTAGAGAAATTAGAGACGAAGAGTATCTAAAAAATTTAAGAGAAAAATTAGCTGAAAAAGGTGCTGAACTTGCAGTTGTTTGGGTACATACTGATGTTGAAGTATGTCACCAAAGAATGATTGAAAGAAATTCAGACAGAGATACTTGGAAGCTTGAACACTGGGATGAATATGTGGCAACACAAAACTATAATCCACCAACAAATATTAAAGAATTAATAATATTTAACAATTCTTCACAAGAAGAGTTTGAAGCTTCAATTAAGAAGATGGTAGCAATTTTCAGAGATGAAAGTATAGCTTAATTTTTATAGCCAGAAAAGATTCTGGCTATTTTTTTATTTTGCAAATATTGACTAATTATTTTAATAGTAGTATATTAAGGTAAAACGCATAGGGGGCATCATTTATGGAACAATCATACGTATTTTATAATGGAGATATTATTGAAGAAGAGAAGGTAAGCATCGATATCAGAAGTAAGGCCTTTAATTATGGATTAGCCTGCTTTGAGGGGATAAGAGCTTATTGGGATGAAGAAAATCAACAATTAAGTCTTTTTAGAGTAAGAGAACACTATGAAAGACTCCTACAATCTTGCAGAGCGTTATATATTAAATTACCATATACAGTTGATGATTTAGTTAATGCTACAATAGAATTGTTGAAAAAAAATAATTTTAAGACAACAACTTATATAAGACCAATTGCTTATAAGGGGTCAACAAATATAGGACCTACATTATTAGATGACGACGATAGAATTCTTATATATTGTTCACCACTTGGAAGTTACACTGGAAAAGATGAATTAAAAGTAAAAGTTACTTCTTGGACAAGACTTTCTGATAATATGTTACCTCCAAGAACTAAGGCTTCAGCTGCTTACTTAAATTCAGCATTAGCATCTTTAGATGTTAAGATTAATGGATATGATGAAGCTATTTTCTTAACTGACACTGGCTCAGTTTGTGAAGGACCTGGAGAAAATATATTTATTGTTAGAAAAGGAAAACTTATAACTCCACCACCAAGTGATAATATTCTAGAGGGAATTACTAGAGAAACTGTTATGGAATTAGCAAGAGATGTCCTTGGTATGGAAGTAGTTGAAAGAAGTGTTAAGAGAACAGAACTATATGCTTGCGATGAAGCATTCTTCTCAGGAACAGCTATGGAAATTACACCAATTTGTGAAATTGACGATAGACCAGTTCCAGGTGGAATTAATGGTGAAGTTTATAAGAAAATAAAAGCTTTATTTGATAAGATTACATTAGGAAAATTGGAAGGATATGAACATTATTCTACACCAGTGTATGACAAATAGGTTATGAATACAGAGATTACTAACTAGTTTTAGTTTGTAATCTCTTTTTATTTTTTATTAATAAGTGGGAGTATATATGTATTAGCACATATACTAAGCTGTTATACTTAAGTGTTGTTTGTATATATTATACAAATAATATAAGGTATATATTTAAAAATATTAACTTCATATGCATTATACTGTAATAAAATTCAATATAATTCAATAAAATGGAATGGGGTGTATAATAATATTATATATAACCGATAATACTCTTGATAAATTGAAACAATTGGAATACAATTTTCTTATACAGAGTTAAGTTAGGAGTGAAAAGTATATGTCTTTAAAATTAGACTTAAGCAAAACTCTTCCATATTTAAAAGAGGAAGAAGTATTGAGTATGCAACCAATGGTTGACGTTGCTCATAAAATGTTACATGAAAAAAGTGGTTTAGGAAGTGACTTCTTAGGATGGGTTGACCTACCAACAAACTATGATAAGGATGAGTTTGCTAGAATTAAAGCTGCGGCTAAAAAAATTCAAGATACTTGTGATGTTCTTATTGTAATTGGAATTGGTGGATCATATTTAGGAGCAAGAGCTGCTATTGAAATGCTTTCTCATACTTTCCACAATAGTTTAAGCAAAGAAAAAAGAAAATTACCAGAAGTTTATTTTGTAGGTAATAACATTTCATCTACATATATGGCTGATCTTTTAGATTTAGTTGAAGGAAAAGATATTTGTGTAAATGTAATTTCAAAATCTGGAACAACTACAGAACCTGCAATTGCATTTAGAATATTCAAAGACTTACTAGAAAAGAAATATGGTAAGGATGAAGCTAAGAATAGAATTTTTGCTACTACAGATAAAGCAAAGGGTGCATTAAAGACTTTAAGTGATAACGAAGGTTATGAAACTTTTGTAGTACCTGATGATGTTGGAGGAAGATTCTCAGTATTAACAGCAGTTGGATTACTTCCAATAGCAGCAGTTGGTATTGACATAGACGAAATGATGAAGGGTGCAAAAGATGCACAAGATGCGTATGCAAACCCTTGCATCAAAGAAAATGATGCTTATAAGTATGCAGCAGCTAGAAATGCTTTATACAGAAAAGGTAAGACTATTGAAATGGTAGTTAACTACGAACCATCTCTTCATTATTTTGGTGAATGGTGGAAGCAATTATACGGAGAAAGTGAAGGAAAAGATAACAAAGGTATCTTCCCAGCAGCAGCAGATTTTTCTACTGACCTTCACTCAATGGGACAATATATCCAAGAAGGTCTTAGAGGATTATTTGAAACATTAATTTCTGTTGAAAAGCCAAGACATTCTATCTTAATCAATGAAGATAAAGAAGATTTAGATGGATTAAACTTCTTAGCAGGAAAAGAAATGGATTATGTAAATAAAATGGCTTCTCAAGGAACTGTTTTAGCTCATAATGATGGTGGAGTTCCAAATATGGTTGTTACAGTACCAGAATTATCAGCATATTATTTCGGATACATGGTATACTTCTTTGAAAAAGCTTGTGGTATCAGTGGTTACTTATTAGGAGTTAATCCATTTGATCAACCAGGTGTTGAAGCTTACAAGAAAAACATGTTTGCATTACTTGGTAAGCCAGGTTATGAAGATATGAGAGAAGAATTATTAAAGAGATTATAATTTAAATTAGGGTTGTAGCATTTATATGCACAACCCTATTGTATTTTTTATGGTAATTGAATTATATTGATTCTATAAAAACAACACTTAAGTATAACAGCTCCCTATATATAAAATATCTATACTACAAACTATGGACTACTTAGTAAATCGACAAATACTGCAACTTTTATTTATAAAGAAGGACAAAAGAAAATTTATCTATTTCAATCACATTATTTATAGCTTTTGTAGATTTTTCATCTACAAAATTTTTATTTGCAACTAAAATCCAGGGACCAGAAGAGATAGGTAGTCTTATTGTGGTATCATTACTATTGAAGATAGCTAGTATCTCAGACCAAGTATCACCGTTGCCATTACCATAGATTTTATATCCTATAACGTTATGTGGAAGATTTTTTAAAATGTATAGATGGTTTCTTAAATTTTCGAATGAAGAAAATCTGAAGGCTTTGTGATTACGTCTAAGTCTTATTAAATTTCTAGTGTATAAATATATATTATAGTATTTATACTTTCTATCCCAATCTATCCAATTTATATAGTCAGGAGAATTATAAGTATTTCCTAGTGAATCTTTAGTTCTTAGAAATTCAAGACCACTTTGAATAAAGGGGATACCTTGAGATAGTAGTAATATTCCTATTCCTAATTTAAACATATCTATTCGTGTTTCCTCATCAACAAACTTAGCAGATAAAGAAAGCTTATCCCAGAAAGTATGATTATCATGACAGCACAAATAATTTATATTTTGACAGGGGGAAGAAAAAATGTGATCAGATCCTGTTATAGCTTTTATAGCTAAATGATCTATATGATTTTTTCCAGCAATAAATCCTATATCATCGCTAAAAAATACGTTACCTCTAAAAGTATCTCTAAAGAAGTCATTAAAATAACTAATAGATGGCGTTTTATAATTGTTTCTAAGAATAGTTTTGTTATCTTCAGATAAATTGGTGGATAAGTTCCATCCTTCACCATAAATAAATACATTTTCATTTAATTCTTTCAGGTTTTTATATATTTCATTCATTGTGGCTACATCAATTAATCCCATTAAGTCAAATCTGAAGCCATCAATATGATATTCATTAACCCAATATTTTAATGAATCTATTATAAATTTTCTTACCATAGGTTTTTCTGTAGCCAGGTCATTACCACATCCCGATCCATTACAAATAAAACCATTATCGTATCTTCTAAAATAAAACCCTGGAAAGGATAATTCTAAGTTGGAGGTCTCATAGTTAGAAATATGGTTATAAACGACGTCCATAATTACATATAAATTGTGATTGTGTAATGTTTGAATAAGAGTTTTTAATTCTTTTATTCTACAAAGTGGATCTTTAGGATTAGTAGCATAACTTCCTTCAGGAACATTGTAATTTTGAGGATCATAACCCCAATTATATTTTTTTCTTGGCATTAGCTCATCTACACTTGAAAATGAAAAATCAAATATGGGCATCAGTTGAACATGAGTTACCCCTAAATTTATTATATGGGATATGCCACAATCTAGATCATATCCGTGACTATCTTTGAGTTGGCATAAACCTAAATATTTACCTTTGTTAATGATATCTGTTTTAGGATAAATAGTCATATCTCGGATGCTAATTTCGTATATTATGGCATCAGTAGGATTATAATGTTCTTTGATAGGGGAATCATCTAAAAAATCTGTAGGATTAGAGTCTTTGATATCAACTATTGCGCCATAATGGCCATTGACAGAGACAGCTTTTGCATAAGGGTCAACTATTTCATTACATCTATCAGCGTGAGTTACTTCATAAGTATATAGATAGCCTTTTAGATCTCCATAATATTTAATATACCAAATATTATCATTTTCTTCTAAGTCATTAGATGATAATATTATAGGTACATTGTTAGATGTTTCTTTATAAATTTTTAATGACACTTTTAACGCTGATGGAGACCAAAAAGTGAATTCGGAATAAGTAGTTTCATAGTGTACACCTAAGTCGCCAGTATAATAATATTTTTTATTAAAATCTTCAGTTGTATAAAGTGAATAGTATGGAACATCGATATTTATATTATTAGTATTTAGATAAAGGGGATATTTTATATTTATTTCATTATCAAAATATATTAATACACGATTTTCTTCATATGTAATATTGATTATTTTTAGTTTTATTTTATTATTGATAAAATAAATATTGGAAATATCTATATTTTCTTCAAAGTAAGATATTTCTAATTTTTTAAAAGAATAAAATTTAAAATTCATACTAGAAAAAATAACCTCCGATGTATAATTTTTACTTTTATTATATCTTATCATATTATACGGAGAAAGTTAAAAAAATATGAAATTATCTTGTAGTAAATTTTTCCATATACTATAATATTAATAATAATATGTCAGTAAGGATGAAGTGGAATATGAATAAAATAGAAGTAATTTTAGAAAAGGATAATATTGATTACGAAAATAGTCCAGTAAATATTATTGTTAAAAATAATGAAGATGAAGAGTTGTTATATAAATTTCTTTGTGGCCATGGAGGAAAGTGGACAACAATAAAAGAATATGGAAAAGAAAGTTGTTGTATATGGTCTCCTAAGGTTAGCGGAGAATACACTATAATGGTCTATGGAAAGTCACCATCTTCATCAAAAAGTTTTGATTATTGTTGCCGAGCTGAGTATATAACAAAGGATCTTAGTAAAGTAGTAAGGATAAAAGATATATCATTAAATAGAGATAAGGTTATAATAGATGAACCTTTGGCTATAACCGTAGATTGTACAGGTGAAGAAATATTATATAGATTTTTAAAAGTAAAAGATGGGGAAGAAACTTTACTTAAAGATTATTCAAGTGAAAATTATTTGAATTTGATACCTAAAGATGTTGGGGATATTAAGATAGTTGTACAAGTAAAAAATAAAGGTTCTATTAGTATGTATGATTCTGAGGAATCAATAGAATTCTATGTCTGGAGAAGAGAGGCAGTAAAAATACAAAATCTTATGTTTATCACAAAAGATTTAATAGTAGATGAAGAAATGATTATCGATGTAGATGTTCAATATTCAGAGAAGAAGAATGTTTTATACAAATGTATAAAGATAGATGAAGAAAATAAACTAGAAGTTATTCAAGAATTTTCATCTAAGAATGTAATATCATTTAAGGAAAGTAAGGCAGGAAAATATAAGTTATTAGTGGCTGTAAAAGATATGTATTCAGGAAATGAATATGATGATAGAGCAATAATAAATTATGAAGTAAAAAATTATAAAACTGTTAGGATAGAAAGTTTTATAGCTGATGTTATTTCTCCTAAGGCGGTAGAATCAGATATAAACTTTAGAGTTATATGTGAAGGTGGAAAATCTCTTACATATAATTATAAAATTTTCAAAGATGGATATGAATACGAAACAGGATTCATAAAAGAAGATACATATCGTTGGAAGCCTACAGAGATAGGTGAATATAAGATAAGAGTATATGTTAAAGATCAATCATATTCAGGAGAATATGAAGATTATAAGGAAATGGAATTTGTCATTGAAGAACATGAGAAAAGAGAAGCTAAAATATTAGATATACTTAAAACCGGTGGTAAAGAAATAAAAGTTGGAAACTATATACAATACAAAGTTATGTCTGATAATAATAAAGGAAATTTATTTGCTTATAGAGTATTATGTAACAATGAAGTGATTTTTGAAAAGCCTTATAGAAATGATACTATTTTTAGGTATTCACCAGAGAAGGTAGGAAGATATTCTGTTGAAATAATGGTTAAAAATAAATTTTCAGATAATGAATATGATGCTCATGATTTTTGCTATTTTGATGCGTATTTATTTGTTCCATGTAAAATAGATAAAATTATAAGTTATTGTAATGAAACTCCTGTGCCGGGAGATAAAATAGTTTTTGAAACTATTGTTTTTAATTCTAAAGAAGCGGTAATAAAATATGATATAAGAATAAATGGATTTTTAGTAGAGGAGTCAGAATATACTTCAAATAAAAAATTCTCTATAACTCCAAAGTGTGGAGGAATATACAATATAGATGTATATAGTAAAAATGAAAATAGTAATGAACGATTTGAAAGTAAAAAAAGCGTTTATTTTAAGGTAAGAGATGTTTCACCGGTGTATAATGTAGAGGTACAGTGTGATGTAGAAGAAAAAAGAGTTAACTGTCCAATAACATTTAATGCAAGTTGTGAAGGTGGTAAATCTGTTAATTATCAATTTTATATTGATGAGGGTGGAGAATGGAAGTTAGTACAAGAATATTGTAGAAAGAGTTACTATACTTTTATTCCATTTAAGAGGGGACAATATAGACTTATGGTATTATGTAGAAGTGCCAATGAGGTTAAAGCATATGAGGATTACAGGATAATTGAATTCGAGGTGAAATAAAAATGGATGTAAGTTCAATACTTAATTCCTATAGTACAGAATTACAAAAGACACAATTAGAACAATTAAGTAGTTTAAGCAGTAGTAGCAGTAGCGAAGAAACCACAGAAAATGCATTTAAAATGCAATTGATGTTATCAATGATACAACAAATGTTTAAAGATTCTGATGCATATTCTATAGTTATGGAGGCATTTACTAGTGCGATGAAGTCATCAAATTTTTCTTTTGATGGATTATTTAATACAAGTACATCAACAACAACATCATCATATAATAATGTTGCAAGTTCATCATTAACATCTAGTAGTGATTCTATAACTTCTAATAGTATTTATGAAGGTGTAGATGAAAAAGTAGCTAATGCTATAGACAAGGCTTGTAAAAAGTATAATATGGATCCAAGTTTTATAATGGCTGTTATAAAACAAGAGTCTAATTTTGATAGCAATGCTGTATCAAGTGCTGGGGCTACTGGAATAATGCAAATTATGCCATTTAATTTTGCGGGACTAGGGATAACAGATCCTTATGATGTTGAACAAAATATCGATGGTGGTACTAAGATGCTTAGTAATTTACTAGATGTTTATCAAGATAAGAAAATGGCATTAGCGGCATATAATGCAGGATCAGGAACATTGGCTAATAGAAATATTAATGGTGAAGAAGATTTTGATAGATTGCCTTCAGAAACACAAAATTACATAAAAAAAGTAAGTGCATATGAAGAAATGTACAATAATAAATATGTATAAATGTCTAATAGAAAAGAATTTCGTTCTAAAGCGGAATTCTTTTTTGTTAGTTTATAAAAGAATATAATAGTAATTGTATGGTTAGGAAATATGGATTTTATTTCAGTGGGATATATATGTTTTATTCATATATGAAGCTGTTATACTTAAGTGTTGTTTTTATAAAATCTATTGAAAATTTATTTAAATTATTTATTAAACAGCCTCAAAAATAATTGTAAATTAACAATAGTATGATATAGTAAAGATTATTGCATGGGAAAGTTCAAAAGGTTATAATTTTCCTGTGCCCTGTGCCCTGTGCCCTGTGCCCTGTGCCCTGTGCCCTGTGCCCTGTGCCCTGTGCCCTGATTTACATGAAAAGGAGATTAATAATGGCTATAGAAAGATTAGATAAAGTTTTAGCTAATTTAGGTTATGGAACAAGAAAAGAAGTTAAAGCATTAGTGAAATCAAAGGTAGTAGAAGTTGATGGTGTTGTTGCAAAAAGTTCAGATATGAAGTTAGATCCTGAAGTTTCAGTTATAACAGTTGATGGTGAAGAGGTAAGATATAGAAAGTACATATATCTTATGATGAATAAACCAGATGGAGTTGTTTCTGCAACTTATGATAAGTTTGATGAGACAGTTGTAGATTTACTTTATGATGAAGATGCAGTTTTTTCACCATTTCCAGTAGGAAGATTAGATAAGGATACTGTAGGATTATTACTATTAACTAATGATGGAGATTTAAATCATAGATTAATATCTCCAAAGTATAAAGTTGATAAGGTTTATTATGCTGAAATAGATAAGCCTGTTGATGAAAAAGATGTTGCTGCTTTTGAAAGAGGGATAACACTTCAAGACGATGGATATAAGTGTTTGCCTGCAAAGCTTGAAATTTTAAAAGCTACAGAAGATGGTTCCGAAGTAAAAGTTACTATAGTAGAAGGAAAGTTCCATCAAGTAAAGAGAATGTTTGAAGCAAGGGGAAAGAAAGTAGTTTATTTAAGAAGAATTGAGTTTGGTGGATTACATTTAGATGAAGAATTGGAAGAGGGCGAATATAGAGAATTAACAGATGAAGAATTGAAAGTTTTAAGAGGTGAAAAGTTACAAAATGAAAGTTTATAGGTAAAAAAACTTTTAATTTATAATAAAATGAAATATTTCCATTAAAAAAATAAAATAATGACAGAAAAATTTTCAAAAAACATTGAAATTTATCAAGTTATATCATATAATCAATATTGCAAGATAAATAAAAAGAATGAATAGCCCCCTTTTTATTTATTATTTTTTAAGACAGCTCAACCCCAAGAGCTGTCTTTTGCTATTTTATAAAGCATAAAGGCTACAATATAGGTAGCTTTTATGCTTTATCTTTTTAAAGTGTGAAATTAAAACCATTGATTAATGGTTCCAACTAAAATATAATTTTAATTATAACTAAAGGTTAAGGGGGAAGAATAGTGGAAGAGTATCATTCAATTTTAGAAAGTAAAGAGATGGATTTTCTATGTGATATGATTTTGACACTTAAAGATAGAGAAGATTGTTATAGATTTTTTGAAGATATATTCACTATAACAGAGATAAAATCTGCAGAGCAAAGATTACATGTGGCAAAAATGTTATATGAAAAGAAAACTTATCAAGAGATTGCTCATGAGACAGGTGCTAGTACAGCAACTATAAGTAGAGTGAATAGATGTTTGAATTATGGTAGTGATGGATATAGAAGAGTGTTAGAGAGATCAAAAAAATGAAGGGAGGAACCTAGTTATACTAGGAAATAATAGATGGATTTAAAAAAGTTACTTAATGAAAAACAATATGAGGCTGTTGAGACCATTAATGGACCAGTTTTAGTTCTAGCGGGTGCAGGATCTGGAAAGACTAGAGTTTTAACATATAGAATTGCAAATATGATTCAAAATTACAACATATATCCTTCTAATATATTAGCAATTACTTTTACTAATAAAGCAGCACAAGAAATGAGGGAGAGAGTAAAAAATCTTATAGGTGATGAGATTGAAGTTGGTTCTATGTGGATTTCTACATTCCATTCAACTTGTGTAAGAATTTTAAGAAGAGAAATAGATAAGCTTGGATATAATAAAAACTTTACTATTTATGATAGTTACGATTCTAAAACATTAATTAAGCAATGTATGAAAGAATTAAATATAAATGATAAGGATATAACTGATAGGGAAATAGCGTCTAAGATAGGAAGTTGTAAAGATGCTTTTATTTCAGCTAGACAATATAAGTTAGAAAATGAAAAGAACTTTAGAGAAAATAAAATTGCTGATGTTTATGAATTATATCAAAGAAAGTTAAAAGAAAATAATGCTTTAGATTTTGATGATCTTATATATAAAACTGTAGAGCTATTTAAGAAAAATGAAGATGTTCTTGGTTTTTATCAAAGAAAATTTAAGTACATAATGGTGGATGAGTATCAAGATACTAATGGATCACAATATTTACTTACAAAATTATTAGCTAGTGAACATAAAAATTTATTTGTAGTTGGAGATGATGATCAATCCATATATGGTTGGAGAGGTGCTGATATCAAAAATATTCTTGATTTTGAAAAGGATTATGAGGATGCGAAGATAATAAAATTAGAAGAAAATTATCGTTCAAAAGCAAATATATTAGATGCGGCTAATTCAGTTATTGGAAATAATCCACACAAACATTTAAAGACTCTTAGGACTAATAATGAGTCTGGTGAAAAGATAAAAATTTATAGAGCTCATTCTGATAAAGATGAGGCTGATTTTGTATGTAATGAAATGGATAATATTATAAAAGATAAGAATAAAAAATATAATGATTTTGCTATACTGTATAGAACTAATGCACAATCACGTTTATTTGAAGAAAAATTCTTATCAAGAGGGATTCCGTATAGATTAATTGGTGGATTAAAGTTCTACGATAGAAAAGAAATAAAAGATATAATGAGTTATTTAAAGGTTATTAATAATTCATTAGACTCTGTTGCATTAGAGAGAATTATAAATGTTCCGAAGAGAAATATAGGTGATACTACTGTAAATAAGCTTAAGGAATATGCTGAATACACGGAATTACCGTTATTTAGTGCTGTTCTAGATTGTGAAACGATACCTACTTTGACACCTAGGGCTACAACATCAATAAATAAGTTTGCTTCACTTATGAGTTCGTTTATGAGAAAGAAAGATGAAATTAAGGTATCAGAACTTATTGATGAAGTAATAAAAGAGACAGGATATGTTGAAGAGCTTAAGAAGTCTAATGCACCTGAGGATGTAAGTAGAATAGAGAACCTTAAGGAATTAGTTTCTGCTGCCGTTGAATTTGAAAAAAATAATGAAGATAAATCTTTAGCGGCATTTTTAGAATTAAATACATTAAATAGTGATGTAGATAATTATGATGAGGATGCAGATGCAGTAGTTCTTATGACAGTTCATTCAGCTAAAGGTCTTGAGTTCCCTGTAGTTTATATGGTAGGGATGGAAAATGGAATATTCCCAGGAACAGCTTCTTTTGATTCTCAAACAGAAATGGAAGAGTCAAGAAGATTATGTTATGTCGGTATAACAAGAGCTAAGGAAATGTTATATATGACTCATGCTGATTATAGAATGGTATATGGTAAAACAGTATCTTATGCTCCATCAGATTTTATATCAGAAATTAATAAAGACTTAAAAGAATATATAGGTGTTGAAAAGAAAAAATTTGTTGGTGAAACTGGGAATAGTAAATTTAAAGGCTTTTCTGGATTTAACACTAGAAGTAATGGATCTTTTGGTATAGCAAGTAGTAAACCTAAAGCAAATAGCGGCGAAAAGTCTGTATTAGATCCAGATACAGCTACTATAGGACTTAAAGTTAGACATCAAAAATTTGGAGAAGGAACAATAGTTTCTTTATCTAAAAAAGAGGAAGGAACATATGCAACTATTGCATTTATGTCAAATGGAGTAAAAGTTTTGAGATTAGATATAGCACCACTTCAATTAGCGTAAAAGGAAGGTTATTATGGATATAAAAGAGAGAATATCAGAATTAGTAGAAACATTAAATAAACATTCACATAATTACTATGTTTTAGATAATCCAACTATATCAGATAAGGAATATGATAAGCTTTATGATGAACTTAGAGAATTAGAAAAGTCTAGCGGTATAGTATTGCCTTATTCACCTACATTAAGAGTAGGTGATGGGGTACTTCCTGGTTTTAATAAGTATACCCATAAAGGCAAGTTGTGGAGTTTAGATAAGGCACAAACATCAGAAGAACTTATTGAATGGGATAAGAAAAATAGAAAGCTTATAAGTGAGTATAATAGCACTCATGAAGATAAGTTACCAGAGATATCTTATATTGTTACTAAAAAATTTGATGGCTTAACAGTGAATTTAACATATGATAATAATGGAATATTATCTGTAGCAGCTACAAGAGGAACTGGAGAAGTAGGAGAAGAGGTTACTGGTAATGTAAAAACTATTAAGTCAATTCCTCTTAAAATTGATACTAATGATGTTTTCGAAATTCATGGTGAAGCAATTATGACTAAGGAAGCTTTTGAAAACTATAATAAAGATGCTGACGTGCCATTAAAAAATCTTAGAAATGGTGCTGCTGGTGCTTTAAGAAATTTAAATTTAAGAGAAACTGCTAAAAGAAATTTATCAGCATTTTTTTATGATATCGGATATAATGAGGGAACTCCATTTAAAAGTTATATGGAGATGATGGATTTCATCAAAGAAAAAGGTTTTCCAGTAGATGATTATATCGTTAAGTGTAATACTATAGAAGAAGTTATAGAACAAGGTAAATATATTAGTGATATAAGAAGTGATCTAAATTACGATATAGATGGAATTGTTATAGCTATAGATGATATACAAACTAGAGAGGTTTTTGGGTATACAGTAAAGTTTCCTAAATGGGCTATAGCTTTAAAATTTGAAGCTGAAGAAGCTACTACAGAAGTTTTAGATGTAGAGTGGAATGTAGGAAGAAGTGGAAGAGTGGCACCAACAGCCATATTATCACCAGTAGAATTAGCAGGTGTTACAGTAAAACGTGCAACTCTAAATAATATGGATGATATTATGAGAAAAGGTGTAAAAATAGGTTCAAGAGTTTTTGTTAGAAGATCTAATGATGTTATTCCTGAAATTATGGGAGTAGCAGAAGAAGGAGAAAACGCTAAAGAAATTACACCACCAGAAAAGTGTCCATATTGTGGTAGTGATATTGTTTTAGAAGGAGCACATTATTTCTGTGAAAACTCATTATCTTGTAAGCCTCAATTAGTAAAGAGTATAGTTCATTATGGTAGTAGGGAAGCAATGAATATACCTGGATTTAGTGAAAAAACAGCAGAGGCATTATTTGAAAAGTTAGATATAAAAGCTTTAAGTGACCTGTACTCCATAAAGAAAGAGGAATTATTAACTTTAGATAAGTTTGGAGAGAAAAAAGCAGACAACTTATTAAATGCCATAGAAGGAAGTAAAAAGGCTCCATTATATTCTTTTATATATGCTTTAGGAATACCTAATGTAGGTCTTAAGACATCAAAAGATTTATGTAAGAGATTTAAATCACTAGACAACATAATGAATGCTACAGCAGAAGAGCTTATTTCAGTAGAAGATGTTGGAGATATTGTAGCAGAGTCAATATTAGAATTCTTTAGTGATGAAAATATAAAAAAATCTATTAATGATCTTTTAGAGGCCGGAGTATCACCTATATATGAAGAAAGTAATACTGAAGAAAGTGTATTTACAGGAAAATCTGTAGTGGTAACAGGATCGTTAGAGAATTTTACTAGAACTACAATTAAAGAAAAGTTAGAAGAGTTAGGAGCTAAGGTTGCTTCTTCTGTATCTAAGAAGACTGATTATGTTTTAGCTGGAGAAAAAGCTGGATCAAAATATGATAAAGCTATTGCTTTAGGAGTTAAGATTTTAACTGAGGAAGAATTCTTAGAAATGATAAAGTAAATAGGGGGAAGAGTTAGCTTTGGACGAAAATAAAAATGAAAAGTTTAATTATACTTCTAGACAAAAAAAGATTCATAAAATTATAGATGTTTTATCATGGATATTAATTTGTATTACGATATTTATACTTATAGTTACGATGTTATTAAGTTATGATTATATAAGTATGAAATATGAAATAGGATATGAAGTATTTCAAATTATGTTAGCTATAACAATGATAGTTGGAAGTGTATCATTATATGATTTTAAGAGTAAAAATAAGATGCCTATCGAATCTATTGGGTGCGTTATTATAGCATTTATATCGTTAGTATTTATGTTTTTAAATGTTAATTAAATATATAAAAAAGGATGTTGTAACTTATATCTACTATACAACATCCTTTTTATTATTGGTCTTCATCTTTTTTGTTTTTAATTAGTAATGAAATATTTTGATTCAATTTTTCTAGAAGATAATTTTTGTATTTAATTTGATTGTAGAATTTATTAAAAAGTACAAAACTCCAAATTGATATTATGCAAAATGTCAATAGTGAAATTACTATTAAAATGTAAAACAATACTGTTAACATAAATCGAATCTCCTTTATAATTTATAAAATATATTATATCATATCAACAAATATTATAAAGAAGACGTTACTAATTAATCATCATTATTATCAAAAATTGGAGGCATATATTTTAATATTAAATAGAATATAAACATGTTTCTACTAGAGTAAAAATTATCTTTAGATATCTTAATTTTATTTTTCTTTCTGCTAAGTTCTAAACGCTTTAAAAATATAGGGGCATATCCTTTAGTTATATAAGATGAATCATGGGAAGGAGAGAAATTGTTTTCTTCTAATAAATCTTCAGATTTTAGAGTTTGGTTTCTATATCTCTCCTCATTATCCATTTCAGGTGCATCTATAAAAGATAAAATAAGACCATTGTCACAAAGAGCGGTTTTATAAACTTTTGATATTATATCAGATGAATCTTCTATATCTCTTTCTAATAGGTTTATTATATAAAGTATAATATCTTCTGAATATACTTTGTCTTCAGAATCATCTCTGAAAATAAGGTATGTTTCATCGTCAAAATATCTTATAAGAGTTTCTTTTATTATTTCTTCTTTTTCTTTAAACTTATCAAGATTAAATAAATCAAACATTAATTTATTACATAATGACATTAACAATTCTGTTGTAAATGAAGTTTTATGTGCTCCACAGGTGTTTTCGGTATAATAATCTTCTAAATCAAGTATAAGAGACATTGCATCTACATTTTTTGATGTTTCATAGAAAATACATAATTGAAATAAAAATTCTACATATTCGTCATTATTCATTGAATATAAGTTATCTCTATCTACTATAAAAGCATTTAATATATCTAGAGAAAATGTCTTATATGCATCGCTAGATTCTGTATCATCGATTAAAGAATATAAATAAAAACAATTCATCATTAAAGCTTGATTACAAAATGATATTTTTTGTGATTTATCTAAAAATTTCACTTCGCTTAATATATTGTCAGAAAGATCTTTTTTATCAACAAAAAAACCTTGGGCATTTCTAAGATGAGCTACACAAAAATCTAGCTGAGATTTAGCAACTCCTTTAAATAATATACAATATTCCTTAGAATAATCCGTAGTAAAGTTTTTATAATACTTATATAGATTTAATAAAGATAGTATCATATAACCATTAGAACGTATTTCTACTTCTTTTTTTAAAGAATGAGATGGAAAAGTGAAATTTTTATTTTTTAAAGATATTTTTGAATCAGCTTTTTTATATATGCATAATAGTGGAGAAATATTTTTGACTATGTTAATATCATTGTTAGGGAGAGTTTTTTCTAATGAAGAACCTTTTAATGTTATTCCACATTTGGAATATAAAACTATTTGTTTCAAAGATTCTTTTGCAAAGTAAAATAATTGATTATTAACTTTTGATTGATTAAGAGAGTTCATTCTTAAAAATGGACCTATATATTTCAAAATAGTCACCACCTAAATAGTAATTCATTTATTTATATGATATGGATATAATTAATATGAATTTGGTAAAATATCATTTTTATAGGAGGAGAAACAGTGAAAAAAATAATTGTGGCAAGTAATAATAAGCATAAAATACAAGAAATAAAAGAGATATTAAAAGAGTATAATGTTGTATCTCTTAAAGAAGAAGGTATTAATATAGATCCAGAAGAAAATGGGACAACTTTTATAGAAAACTCTTATATAAAAGCAAAGGCTATATTAGATTTTATAGAAAATAAAGAAAATGTATTAGTTTTAGCAGATGATTCAGGACTAGCTGTAGATTATCTTAATGGAGCGCCGGGAGTTTATTCAGCAAGATATGCTGGAGAACATGGAAATGATAAAAAAAATAATGAGAAGTTACTTAAAGAATTATTATCGGTTCCTATGGAAAGTAGGGGAGCTGCATTTAAATGTGCTTTAGTTTTATTAGGACAAGATGTAGATATTAGAGTTGAAGGTGAAGTAAGAGGATATATATTAGAGGAAGAAAAAGGAGAAAGTGGATTTGGATATGATCCTTTATTTTTCTATCCACCATTTAATAAAACATTTGGACAAACTACAGAGGATGAAAAAAATAGCGTTAGTCACAGAGGTGAGGCGTTAAAAAAACTAAGAGGAAAATTGAACAATATATAGATATATAGGAGAGAAAAGTATGAAGATAGTAGCATTAAGTGATACTCATGGAGATAACTATTGTATATACAAGTCTTTAGAATATATAAAAACTATAAATCCTGATATTGGTTTACATTTAGGAGATAATACTAAGGATGTAGAAATCTACAAAAGAAATTTAGATATACCAATAGAGTGTGTTAGAGGAAATTGTGATTTTTCATCTTCAGCAGAAGATGAAAAGATAATAGAACTTTGTGGTAAGAAGATTTTTATTACTCATGGACATTTTTATGGTGTTAAAGAAGGAATGCAGAGACTTCTTTACAGAGGATTAGAGTTAAAAGTTGATATAGTATTATATGGACATACTCATATCTCAAATATATTATTTGAAGAAGGGTTATGGATCATTAACCCTGGTTCTGTATCATTGCCGCGTAAGGGTCAAAACTCCCTTGCAATCATTGATATAGAAGGGAGTAAGGTGACTCCAAGTATAATGTTAATAGATTAATTTATAAAAAAACAAAAAAAGTGTTGACTATATTATATCTTTAGTGTAGAATAATTTTTGTCGCCGAAAGAAAGCGACAAACAATCGGGGTGTGGCTCAGATGGTAGAGTGCGTGGTTTGGGACCATGAGGTCGCAGGTTCGAGACCTGTCACCCCGACCATTTAATAACATTGTTGAAAAGTAGTAAGAGTATCTATTTTCGAGAAACCAGTAGTACGAGGAAATGATGACTGAGGAAGTGAATAATACTATGGTATATGAACGACCGAAGGAAGAAATTGACGAAGTAATGCGAGGTTTATGGGAAATAGCCTTATGGATGAAACAAGGTTAAAGAATGATATGCGGGCATTGCATAGTGGTAGTGCTTCAGCCTTCCAAGCTGATAGTGCGGGTTCGATTCCCGCTGCCCGCTCCATAACATCTTTTTATTGAAAGATTCAAAGGAAGAAAATTCCTAAAAAAGAATTTAAAAAAAGATGTTGACAAGCTCAAAAGTATTTAGTAAAATACAAAACGTGCTGTGAGAGAAACACAAAACAAACTAAATAAAAAAGTAATAATACAAAGCTTAAAGTAAACAAAGGTATTCACTAAAAACAAATAGTTTATAGTAGAATAGCAAGGTATTCGCTAGAAACGAGTAGTACGAGGAAACAAGGAACGAACAAGCGAGAAATACTCCATGTATTCGAGTGAAGTGAGTGACGCAGTTGACGAAGTAATACGAAGCTTATAGTAGAATAGAATATGCGTCTTTAGCTCAGCTGGATAGAGCAACGCCCTTCTAAGGCGTGGGCCTGGGGTTCGAATCCCTAAAGACGCACCATATGTGTATTATTACACTAACTGGTAGAACACCAGTTATCGGGGTGTGGCTCAGATGGTAGAGTGCGTGGTTTGGGACCATGAGGTCGCAGGTTCGAGACCTGTCACCCCGACCATTAAAAAATAAAAACTGTAGAACATCTATTTTCAAGAAACGAGCAGTACGAGGAAATGATGACTGAGGAAGTTAATAGGAAATAGACTGATGAATAGCAATTAAGCTTTGAAAATATTATGCGGGCATTGCATAGTGGTAGTGCTTCAGCCTTCCAAGCTGATAGTGCGGGTTCGATTCCCGCTGCCCGCTCCACAACATCTTTTAAGATGTATTAAAAGCTATATTAAATATATTCACTAGAAGTATATAAAGCTTATAGTAGAATAAGAATATGCGTCTTTAGCTCAGCTGGATAGAGCAACGCCCTTCTAAGGCGTGGGCCTGGGGTTCGAATCCCTAAAGACGCACCATATGTGTCATTAGCTCAGCTGGTAGAGCACCTGACTCTTAATCAGGGTGTCCAGGGTTCGACTCCCTGATGACGCACCAATTTAAGGTGGCCGTAGTTCAGTTGGTAGAGCGCCAGATTGTGATTCTGGTTGTCGTGGGTTCAAGTCCCATCGGTCACCCCATTGTAATGGGATATCGCCAAGCGGTAAGGCATCGCACTTTGACTGCGACACTCGTAGGTTCGAATCCTGCTATCCCAGCCATAAGGTTCACTAGCTCAGTTGGTAGAGCACATGACTTTTAATCATGTTGTCCGGGGTTCGATTCCCCGGTGAGCCACCATATAAGCAGGTGTGGCGGAACTGGCAGACGCACTAGACTTAGGATCTAGCGCCTTTGGCGTGGGGGTTCGACTCCCTTCACCTGCACCATTTATGGTATAGAAGAAATAAAAATACATTATGCGGGCATTGCATAGTGGTAGTGCTTCAGCCTTCCAAGCTGATAGTGCGGGTTCGATTCCCGCTGCCCGCTCCATTTTAAGTTATTTATTTCTTTAGCACATTAATAAAAAATACTATGCGGGCATTGCATAGTGGTAGTGCTTCAGCCTTCCAAGCTGATAGTGCGGGTTCGATTCCCGCTGCCCGCTCCAATTTTAAGTTATAATAAAAATCAATTAATTATGGGCAGTTAGCGCTCATAGCTCAGTTGGATAGAGCGTCAGACTCCGGATCTGAAGGCCGTGGGTTCAACTCCCGCTGGGCGCACCAAATAAGGCATTACGTAAAATTAACATAAATCACTAACTTTAGACCTTGAGTTCCCCTCAAGGTTTTTTTTATGCATTTATTGTAATTGTTTTCAAGCGTAGGAATATAAATATAATAATTAATAAAAAAAGTCACCTTTAAGAGAGTGGTACATATTATATTAGTAAAACAATAATGGGGGGACTCGTATGCTTGAACTTTTTGATAAAACTGACACATATATTATAGAAGGAGTAAGATTTAAAAGTTATCAATTATATAAGATGGTTTTAAAATCAATGAAAGAAAGTAATCAGAGTTTAAATAGATTAGAAAAGCTATATTTATATAATGCAAAAATAGAAGATTTTTATGAAGTATTGAAAATCCCAAATTTAAAAGCTTTGAGAATGAGAAAATGTAATATAGATAATATAGAATTCTTGGGATTAATGACAAAGTTAACTTATTTAGATTTGGGGGAAAATAACATTTCTGATTTAAAACCAATAGAGAAGTTATCAAAATTAGAAAGATTATTTTTAGATGATAATAATATAAAAGATATTACTCCATTGAGATCATTAACAGAATTATATGACTTAGATTTATCAATGAATTTTCTTAAAGGTGAAATCGATTTAAAAATGTTTACTAATATTGAATTTTTAAATCTTGGTGATAATCAAATATCTAAGTTATCAGGATTTGATAAGTTAGATTATATAGATGAGCTTGATATATCTAACAATTTTCTAGAAGAAATATTGTTTTTAAAAGATATACCGTCAATTACTTACTTATGTCTTTGTGGTAATCCTATTAAAGATTATTCTACTTTAGAGAATCTAGAAGTATATGATTTAGAAGTTTAATCTGTGAGATGTGTTATGTTTACTAATTAGCCTTTTATGATTTTCAAATATAGTTAAATATAATTAATTTATACATTATTGACAAAGCAACTTCAGTGTGTTAGTATTTTTTTAATAAACAGAATAACCTTTAAAGCTAGTCCAGAGAGGCTAGAAAGGGTAGGTAAATTGCAATAGGTATGCAGTGGTGCATACAATTTTAACAGGATAACTATGCCTTCCCTTAGGGAAGGCTTTTTTATTACACAATATTATAATTAAAATAATTACTTTTATTGATAAAAGGTGTCTCAAAAGGAGGAACATTATGTTAAAAGGTAAAGATTTAATTGACCCAAAAGATCTTTCACTAGAAGAATATGAAGAGATATTCAAATTAGCGGAAGATATGATGGAGAATCGTGAAAAGTATTCAGAGATAGCAAAAGGAAAAATTCTAGCGACGTTATTCTTTGAGCCAAGTACTAGAACGAGATTATCTTTTGAAAGTGCCATGCTTAGATTAGGGGGAGGCGTTTTAGGATTTTCAGAAGCAGCTTCATCATCAGCGGCAAAGGGAGAAAGCCTTGGGGATACTATAAAAGTAGTATCTGCTTATGGGGATATTATAGCAATGAGACATCCTAAAGAAGGATCTGCATATTTAGCATCAAAATTTTCAAAATATCCAGTTATTAATGCTGGTGATGGAGGACATCAACATCCAACTCAGACATTAACAGATTTACTTACAATAAAAAGAAAACTAGGAAGGCTTACAAATTTGAGAATAGGCATCTGTGGTGATCTTAAATTTGGAAGAACAGTACATTCATTAATAAAAGCGTTGGCAAGATATGAAGGTAATTCATTTGTAATGATATCGCCAAAAGAACTAGATATTCCAATGTATATAAAAGAAGAGTTAGATAGAATAGGTAATGTAGAATACATAGAAACAACATCATTAGAAGAACATATAGAGGATTTAGATATTCTTTATATGACTAGAATTCAAAGAGAGCGTTTTGCAGATAAAGAAGAATACGAAAGATTAAAAGATAGTTATATATTGACTGTAGATAAGTTAGAAAATGCAAAAGAAGATATGATAATACTGCATCCTCTTCCAAGAGTAAATGAAATAGATTATCATGTTGATGAGGATAAAAGAGCAGCATATTTTGATCAAGCAGAGTACGGAATATATGCTAGAATGGCATTAATTGCACTTATATTAGGATTAGTTTCAGATAATGGAGCAAAGTGTGAGAAAAGTAATAAGGAAGTAATAGTTAATAAAGAAGTAAAGTGCAACAATAAGAATTGTATAACTAATGCAGAGACACAACCATTCAAGAGAATCTATAAAATTGAGGGTGAAGAATTTTATAGATGTGGATATTGTGATAAGGCAATACTATAACAGTGCACAGTGAAGGGAGAAATTCCTGTGGAATTTCTTTAAAATAGGTTTTTCCGTGGGAAAAACTACAATAACTGTGCACTGAAGAAGGAGGATTTATGGATTTATTAATTAAGAATGTAAAGATAGTGGATTATAGTGGAGAATTCCATGGGGATGTTTATATAAAAGAAGGAAAAATAAGTGATGTAGGTTTAGGTTTAGAGAAGTCTTGTGATGTTATAGATGGGGAAGGAAAGACGTTGATGCCTGCTTTTGTAGATTTACATTGTCATTTTAGGGATCCTGGTCTTACTCATAAGGAAGATATTGAAACAGGTAGTAGAGCTGCGGTTAAGGGGGGATATACTACTGTAAATTTAATGGGTAATACTAAGCCGACTGCTTCTAGTATGGATGTTTATGATTATGTAGTTAATAAGGGAAAAGAAGTTGGTTTTTGTGATTTAAATCAATGTATAACAGTTACAGAAAATTTAGATGGAAAGACATTAAGCCACTTAGATAATGTAGATTCAAAGGTTAAATTCTTAACTGATGATGGTAGAGGGGTTCAAAATAATAAAGTAATGTATGAAGCTATGGTAAAGGCAAAGGAAATGGGAGTTGGAATTATGTCTCATGCTGAGGATGATGAGATATTACCAATAAGTCATACTTTAGCAGAAAATCTTATGACTATAAGAGATATAGAACTTGCTAAATATACTGGAGCACATTTGCATTTAAGTCATGTATCTACAAAGGAAGCATTAGATTATATAATGAATGCAAAAGATGAGGGGTATGAAAATATTACTTGTGAAGTTACACCTCATCATATAGCTTTAAATGATGAAATAAAATATAGAGTAAATCCTCCACTTAGAAGTGAGGAAGATAGAATGATGGTCATTGAAGCTATTAAAATGGGATATGTAGATGGAATAGGAACAGACCATGCACCTCATACAGCAGAAGATAAGGCTAATGGTGCACCAGGGATTTCATGTATAGAAGTAGCTTTTTCAATGTGTTATAGCGCTTTAGTAAAAGAAGGGCACATAACTCTTAGTGAGCTTTCAAATCTTATGTCAAAGAGACCTGCAGAGCTTATGAAAATCAATAAAGGAGCTATAAAACCAGGCATTGAAGGAGATTTAGTTCTTGTTGATGAGGATACAGAAATTATTATAGATAGTTCAAAATTTGAATCAAAAGGTAAAAATACGCCTCTTAATGGAAGCAAATATTTTGGTGAAGTATTAATGACAGTAAAAGGCGGAAAGATAGTATATAAAAAATAGACTAGTGAGGTGTTTAGTATGATAATTGATAAATTATATAAGAGAGTTGAAAAGCTAGGACATGTATGTTTAGGGTTAGATACAGATTTAAGCTATATACCAGAAGAAATTATAAAAGAATCTTCAAGTAATAGGGAAGCCATTGTTAAGTTTAATAAAGGAATAATTGATGCGACATTAGATGTAGTGTCAACATATAAGGTTCAAATAGCTTATTATGAAGCATTAGGAATAGAAGGCCTGTTAGCTTATAAGGAGACTTTAGAATACTTAAGAGAAAAAGATGCAATAATCATAGCGGACATAAAAAGAGGAGATATAGCTAAAACTGCAGAAATGTATGCTAAAGCACACTTCACAGGGGATTTTGAAGCGGATTTTATCACATTAAATCCATATATGGGAATGGATACAATAGAACCATTTATGGAATATCTAGAAAAGTATGATAAAGGTATATTTACATTAGTGAGAACATCAAACCCAGGGGCTAAAGATGTTGAGTATATAGAAACAGTAAAAGGCGAAAAGGTATATGAAGAAGTGGGAGAAATGGTTCAAGAGTTAGGTAAGAAGGTAACAGGAACTTGTGGATATTCTTCAATAGGAGCAGTTATGGGATGTACTCATGTTGATGAAGCTGTAAAAATGAGAGAAGCATTAGGAAACACCTTCTTTTTAATACCAGGATATGGAGCGCAAGGTGGAACTGCTAAAGAAGTTGCATTATACTTAAAGAATGGAAATGGTGGTGTAGTAAATTCATCAAGAGGAATTTTACTAGCATATAAAAAAGATAAATATAAAGGAATGTCATATGCAGAAGCTGCAAGAGCAGAATCAATTTCAATGAGAGATGATATTCTAGGGTGGTGTAAATAATGGATACGGGTTATTATGAAATATTAGAAAATAGTAAAGTAGCTGAAGGAATATTTAAGATGGTGGTTAAGGGGGACTTTAACTGCAAAGCAGGACAATTTTATATGTTAAAGAAAGATAACTCTTCAGTGTTATTACCGAGAGCTATATCAATTAATGATGTTACAGAAGAAGGTATAACATTTCTTTATCATGTAGCAGGAAAAGGAACAGAAGAGTTTTCTTACATGAGACCAAAAGAAAGAATACAACTAACAGGACCTCTTGGAAATGGATTTAACTTAGAAGAGTTAAAAGGTAAAAAAGTAGGAATTGTTACAGGTGGTATAGGTATAGCACCTATGTTATATGTATCAAAAAAAATAGAAGGTGCATCTAAAGTAGATTTCTTTGCTGGATTTAGAGATGAAGTTTATTATATAGATGAAATTAAAAAGTATGTTAATGAAGTTAAAGTATCTACAGAATCAGGATCACAAGGACATAAAGGTTTTGTAACAGAGATATTTAATCCAGAAGACTATGATGTTATCCTTTGCTGTGGACCAGAAGTAATGATGAGAGCTGTAATGGCTATTTGTAAAGAGAAGAATACAAAAATATACGTGTCATTAGAGAACAAGATGGCTTGTGGCGTTGGTGGATGCTTAGTATGTACTTGCAAGACTAAAGAAGGAAATAAGAGAACTTGTAAAGATGGTCCAGTATTCCTTGGGGAGGAGCTAGTGTAGTATGATGAATGTTAACATAAATGGAGTAGAATTTAAAAATCCTATAATAGCTGCATCAGGTACTTTTGGATTTGGAGAAGAATTTAGTAATTTCTATGATGTAGGAAAATTAGGTGGGATTTCTTCAAAAGGTTTAACTATAAATCCTAAAGAAGGAAATGACGGATTAAGAATGTGGGAAACACCAAGTGGTATGATGAATTCAGTAGGACTTCAAAACCCAGGGGTAGAAGCTTTTATAGAAAAAGAATTACCACATATGAAAAGTTACGGTAATGTAGTTATCGCTAATCTTGGTGGTGGAACTATTGATGATTATTTAAGAGGAACAGAGTTATTAACGAAAACAGATGTTGATATGATAGAATTAAATATATCATGTCCAAACGTAAAGCATGGAGGCATGGCATTTGGTACTAAATGCGAGGTAGCTTATGAAGTAGTTAAAGCTGTTAAAGAGGTATGCACAAAGCCATTAATGGTTAAGCTATCACCAAATGCTGAAAATATTCAAGATATGGCTATAAAGTGTGTAGAAGCAGGAGCTGACTCATTATCCTTAGTAAATACATTTAAAGCAATGGCTATAGATATATATAAAAGAAAGCCAGTATTCAATAATGTAACAGCAGGACTTTCAGGCCCAGCAATAAAGCCTATAGCACTTAGAATGGTTCATGAAGTATGCCAAGTTGTTGATGTACCAGTGGTAGGACTTGGTGGAATAAGTAATTGGATGGATGTTATAGAATTTATAATGGCAGGAGCTACTGCTGTTCAAATAGGTACAGCTAATTTCCTTAAGCCTGATATTGGTTTAGATATAATTGAAGGTGTAGAAAAATACATGAAAAATCAAGGAATTAAGGATTTAAATGAAATTAGAGGAATAATTAAATAACTCATATAAACTGTGCATAGAAGTTGAGATCTATGATAAAGATTAGTGTCTGCTTTGTAAAGCCAGGTAGTAGAAATATTAAATAAAATTAACAAAAATTAGATTGACACAAGCGCTCTAAGGTGATAAGATATAGTAAAAATTGCTTACCTTTAAGTACAGTCCAGAGAGGCTGAGAAGGTATTTGGGAAATACGGTAAACAATATAGACCTTCTGCGCCGGCAGAAGGTCTTTTTATAAGCTGTATGAATATTCCAAATACTCTAAAAATTCGATTTAAGAGGTGGATTAAATGAATGGAATATTATATTTAGAAGACGGAAGAAAATATGAAGGAACTGCATTTGGAGCAGTAGGTACTTTCGTAGGAGAAATAGTCTTTAACACATCCATGACTGGATATCAGGAAATTCTTACAGACCCTTCATATGCGGGACAAATAATAACAATGACCTATCCATTGATAGGAAACTACGGGGTTTCATCATTATTTCAAGAAAGTAGAGGAATCTTTGCAAAAGGATTCGTAGTAAAAAGTCTTTGCATGGAACCATCAAATTGGACTAATGAAAAAGATTTAGACCAATATTTAAAAGAGCAAGGAGTAATAGGGCTTTCTGGAATTGATACAAGAAGTATAACAAGAGAAATAAGAGATAAGGGTGCGATGAAAGCACTTATTACTTCAGAAAATTTAACTGATGAAGAGCTTAAAGATATATTAGAGAATACAGAAGTAGATACTAAAGTTGTAAAAGCAGTATCTAGAAAAGAAATTGAATATATTTATGGACCAGGAAAAACTGTTGCAGTTTTAGATTATGGTATAAAAAATAATATATTAGAAAACCTTAAAGCAAGAGGTTGTAACTTAAAAGTATATCCTTATAATACAACGGCAGAAGAAATATTAAAAGATAATCCAGACGGAATATTCTTATCAAATGGACCAGGGGACCCAGAGGAAGTTCCAGAAGCTATAGAGACAGTTAGAGAGCTTATTGGGAAAAAACCTATCTTTGGTATATGTTTAGGACATCAAATAATAGCATTAGCTATAGGAGCAAAGACATATAAGTTAAAGTATGGTCATAGGGGTGGTAACCATGGTGTATATGACATAGATAGAGATAGAGCTTATATAACTTCACAAAATCATGGTTATGCAGTACAGGATGAATCTCTTGAAGGTAAGGGTATGGTAATTACTCACAGAAATCTAAATGATAATACTGTAGAAGGAATGAGACACGAGACACTTCCATTATTCTCAGTACAATTCCATCCAGAAGGTGCTCCAGGACCAGAAGACTCAGAGTATCTTTTCGATAAATTTATAGCACTTATGAATGAATAGTTAGGTAGGGAGGATTATTATGCCAAGAAATCAAGAACTAAAAAAGGTTTTAATTTTAGGATCAGGACCAATAATTATAGGGCAAGCGGCTGAGTTTGATTACTCAGGTACTCAAGCTTGTAAAGCAATAAAAGAAGAGGGAATTGAAACAATTTTAGTAAATTCAAATCCCGCTACAATAATGACAGATTCAAACACTGCAGATAAAGTTTATATAGAGCCATTAAAAGAAGATGTAATAGAAGAGATTATAAAGAAGGAAAAACCTGATGGCATATTAGCAGGTTTTGGAGGCCAAACAGCATTAAACCTAGCTATGAATTTAAGAGATGATGGAATCCTAGATAAGTATGGTGTTAAACTTTTAGGTACAAATGCAGATGCCATAAAGAAAGCAGAAGATAGAGAAGCTTTCAAGGATCTAATGCTTGAAATTAATGAGCCGATTCCAGCAAGTATAATAGCTACTCACCTAAAAGAGTGTGAAGAATTTGTTGAAAATACAGGATTTCCAGTTATTATAAGACCGGCTTATACACTAGGAGGAACTGGTGGAGGTATAGCTAACAATAGTGCTGAACTTAAGGAAATATGTACTAGAGGACTAAAAATGAGTCCTATAGGGCAAATACTTTTAGAACAATCTGTAGCAGGTTGGAAAGAAGTTGAGTATGAAGTTATAAGAGATGGTAAGGATAACTGTATAATAGTATGTAACATGGAAAATTTTGATCCAGTAGGAGTTCATACAGGAGATTCTATAGTTGTAGCACCTTCTCAAACATTAACAGATAAAGAATATCATATGCTTAGAAGTGCCGCTACTAAGATTATAAGAAATTTAAAAATCGAAGGTGGATGTAATATTCAATATGCATTAAATCCTGAAAGTCAAGAATATGTTGTAATTGAAGTTAATCCAAGAGTTTCACGTTCATCTGCTCTTGCATCTAAAGCAGCGGGATATCCAATAGCAAAAATAGCTGCTAAGATAGCAATAGGGTATTCATTAGATGAGCTTAGAAACTATGTAACTAAAAATTCATCAGCTTGTTTTGAGCCAGCTCTTGATTATGTGGTAGTGAAAATACCAAAATGGCCTTTTGACAAGTTTGTTACAGCGGAAAGAAAGCTTGGAACACAAATGAAAGCTACAGGAGAAGTAATGAGTATTGATAGAAGCTTTGAAGCTGCACTATTAAAGGGAATTACATCTCTTGAAGGTGGTCTTACAGCGATAAGACTTGAAAAGTTTATTTATATGAGAAAAGATGAACTTATAGAAAAAATAAAAATGCAAGATGACGAAAGAATTTTTGCTATAGCTCAGGCGATGAGACAAGGAGCTACTGTAGACGAAATTCATGAAGTTACAAAGATAGATAAGTGGTTCTTAAATGGTCTTAAAAAGATAATTAAGATGGAAATGTCACTAAAAAATAATAACTTAGTAAAGAAACCTATAAGAGAAGCAAAAGAAATGGGCTTTACAAATAAAGAAATTGCTGCATTAACAGAGAAATCAGAAAAAGAAATTGAAAGAATTTTAGAAGAAGATAATGTTAAACCTGTATATAAGATAGTTGATACTTGTGCAGGAGAATTTGAAGCAGCTACACCTTACTATTATTCTTGCTATGATTCAGAAGATGAAAATAAAATTTCTGATAATAAAAAGATTATTGTTATTGGATCAGGACCAATAAGAATAGGTCAAGGAATTGAATTCGATTATTGTTGTGTTCATGGTGTTTGGGGAATAAGAGAGGCTGGATATAAATCCATAATTATCAATAACAACCCAGAGACAGTAAGTACAGATTTTGATACTTCAGATAAATTATATTTTGAATCTCTATATATAGATAGTGTTCTAGATATAATCAATAAAGAAAAACCATATGGAGTTGTAGTACAATTTGGTGGTCAAACAGCAATAAATCTTGCAGAAAAATTAGATGCTAAAGGTATAAATATATTGGGAACAGGATTTAATGCTATCGATCTTGCTGAAGATAGAGAAAAATTTGATGAATTTTTAGCTGGTATAGGAATAGAATCACCAAAGGGATATGCGGCAACATCTGTAGGAGAAGCTTACGATGCTGTTGATAAATTAGGATATCCGGTAGTAGTAAGACCATCATATGTTATCGGTGGTAGAGCAATGCAAGTTGTTTATGATAGACCTACACTTCAAAGATATATGAGTGAAGCTGTAACATTATCAACAGAACATCCAGTATTGATAGATAAGTATATTCAAGGAATAGAAATAGAAGTTGATGCACTTTGTGATGGAGATAATATATTAATTCCTGGAATAATGCAACATGTTGAAAGAACAGGTATACACTCAGGAGATTCAATAACTGTTTATCCAGAATATAGTCTTCCAGAAAATATTGTTGAAGATTTAATTAACTATACAGAGAAGATAGCAAAAGGATTAGATATTAAAGGGTTAGTAAATATTCAATATGTATATGATGGGGAAAAAGTTTTAGTTATTGAAGTTAATCCAAGAGCATCAAGAACGGTACCAATATTATCAAAGGTTACTAATATTCCAATGGTTAAAATAGCTGTTCAAATAATGCTTGGTAAGAAGCTTGCTAATATGGAATATGGTGTAGGATTAAATAGAGAAGCTAAATTACATGCTGTGAAAGTTCCAGTATTCTCTAATGAAAAATTAGTTAACGTTGATACTTATTTAGGACCTGAAATGAAATCTACTGGAGAGGTTTTAGGTGTTGATGAAGAATTAGACGTAGCTCTATATAAAGGTTTCGTTGCAAGTAATGTAAATATATGCACAGAAGGAAATTTATTTGTTTCTTTAAGAGACGTAGATAAAGAAGAAGGCATAGATCTTGTAAAAAAATATATGGAATTAGGATTTAAAGTTTATTCTAACGATGAAACATTAAATCATCTAAGAAATAAAGGTATTGAAGCAACTGAAATGTCATTAGATAAAATTATTGATACAATGCCTGAAGGAAAGATAAATATAATAATAAATACTCCAACTAAAGGGAATAATGTTGGAACAAAAGGATTTAAGATAAGAAGAAGAGCAGCAGAATATAAGATACCTCTATTCACTTGTATTGATACCGCTGAAAGCTATTTAAAAGCTATAAAGGTTAAGAAAGTAGGAAAAAAAGTAGAATATAGGGCGATGAATGAGTATTTTGCTAAATAAATTGCTTAAAGAAAATCCAGCTGTAGCTGGATTTTCTTTAACTTTTATTAAAAAATATTGTATAATCATAAAAGATAGTATCATTTATAACGATTTATAGTATAATTAATATAATTAACAATAATACTGGGGGAGGAAATCCGATGGCGAAACCAAGTATATTTAGTAGCAATTACAGACAAGAGGTAAAAAGAAAAAGAAATAGGAGAATTGCCTTAATTATAATTATTATTTTAATAGTTACTGGTGGGGGATTGTTCATTATTAAGAAATCTGATATAAAATCTATGATACAATCTTTCAAATCACATAAGAGTGAAGTGAAAGAAAGTAATGAGTCACCAAAAGAGGCTTCAAAAGATGAAAAATCAGAAGAAAAAGAAGAAGTTGCAGATGAAAAGGAAGAAAATAAAAAAGTAGATGTAACACTTCCAAGTAATGAACAAATAACATTAGAAATAGATAAAGATAATAAAATATTATCAATAGAAAGTAATAATTCTAATTTAGAAAGTATACTTAATAACAGTAGTGACAAAGCAGTTTTATATGATACAAATGAACAAACAATGGCTTTAGTTGACAATACAGGAAATGTTACAGATATAACATATAAACAATATAAATCAACTAAGGGAAGTATTACTACTAGAGAAGGAATGCTTTCTAGCGATAGTGATTTTAACTGGACTAGAGATCCTAAATTTGCAGGTGATAATATAATAATATATACTAGTTCAGTGCCTTGGTTTAAAGATGAATTATATTTATGGAAATATGATATAGCTACAGGAGAACATAATACATTAAGTGTTCAAGGCTCTTCTTTATTTGGAGGTAAAAATGTATCTATTGATGAATATGTAGAAGGAAAAGGCTTAAAAGTTACAGTTAACAATGTTACTTATTATGTAGATGATACAGGAAAAGTTAGTGGAGAATAAAGTTATGAAAATAGGTATGTCTAGTGCATGTTTTTATCCAAATCTGTTGCTAGAAGATCAGATAAAAAAAATATCTAATTTGTCTTTTGATATATGTGAAGTATTTATAAACACTTTATCTGAGACTAAAGAGGATTTTGTAAAAAGACTAAATGAAATAGCAATAGAAAACAATTTAAAAGTTAATTCTATTCATGGGTTTTCTTCATGGTTTGAACCATATCTTTTTGATCCTTATAAAAGAAGGAGAGAAGATATGCTAGACTACTTTAAAAGTTTATGCAAAGCAAGTAAAATATTAGGTAGCAATATATATACATTTCATGGTATGAGATTAACTGAGTTTGAAAATCTTAACATTAATCTTGTTATGGATGTTATGGAAGAGATGTACTATATAGCAGGAGAAAATGATGTTAAAATTGCTATGGAAAATGTATCATGGGCAATGAGTAGCAAAATTTCATATTTAGAGTATTTACTAGAAAATTCTAAAGTTCCGCTGTATTTTACTTTAGATGTAAAGCAGGCTTATAGAGCTAATGTAAATCCACTAGATTATATATCTATAATGAAAGATAGAATAATAAATCTTCATCTTAATGATAGAGATGATGAAAATTCATGTCTTTTACCTGGTGTAGGAAAGGTAGACTTTCATGAGATACTTAAGGAATTGAAGAAAGTTGGATATAAAGGTAATGGGATTATAGAGGTCTATAATGATAATTTTAAAACTGATGAAGAAGTGATAATAAGTAAAAAATATATGGAGTCAATTGTTAAGATGGTTAATAGACGAGTTATAGAATAACTACGTTGTAATAGATAAAAAAACTATGTTATAATAATATGGTTAATAGGTAATTAGGTTTAGGAGGAAGAAAATAATGAAAACAACTTTGGAAAAGATAGAAAATAATATAGTAAAGGTAACGGTAACTGTAGAAGCAGAACAATTAACTACAGCTGTTAACGAAGCTTACAAAAAAAATGTTAAGCAATTTAATATACCAGGATTCAGAAAAGGAAAAGCTCCATTAATGATAATAAAGAAGATGTATGGAGAAGATATCTTCAATGGAGAAGCTGGAGAAATCGTTGTTAACAAGACTTTACATAACGCTGTAATAGAAAATAATTTAAAAGTTGTAGAAATTACAAATGTTAACATAGAGCAATGCGAAACTGGAAAAGAGTTTATATATACTGCAGAAATAGTTACTCTACCAGAAGTAACTCTTGGTGAATACAAAGGTGTAGAAGTAGAAAAAGCTGTAGTAGAAGTTACAGATGAAGAAGTAGAAGCTGATATAAATGCAATGAGAGAACAAAATGCTAGAATAGAAGTTAAAGAAGGAGAAATTGCTGATGGCGATATCGCTGTAATTGACTTCGAAGGATTTGTTGATGGTGTTGCTTTTGAAGGTGGAAAAGGAGAAGACTATTCATTAACAATTGGATCACATACTTTCATTGACACTTTTGAAGAACAATTAATAGGATTAAAAGCTGGAGATTCAAAAGATGTTGTAGTTACATTCCCAGAACAATATGGAAAAGAAGAATTAAATGGAAAAGAAGCAACTTTCAAAGTTGTTGTTAAGGAAGTTAAAGTTAAAGAATTACCAGAAATCGACGATGAATTTGTAAAAGAAGTTTCTGAATTCAATACAGTTGCAGAATTAAAAGAAGATACAAAGAAGAAAATGTTAGAATATAAAGAACATACTGCTAAACATGAATTTGAAGAAAAAGTTTTATCAGCAGTAACTGAAAATGCAACAATTGATATTCCAGAAGTTATGATAAATAAAGAAATTGAAGCTATGATTAGAGATTTAGAACAAAGATTAAAGTATCAAGGATTAGATATGGAAGGATACTTAAAATACACTAATTCAACAATGGATAAAGTTAAGGATTACATGAAAGAAAGTGCTGAAAAGAGAGTAAGAACTGACTTAGTTATTGGTGAAATAGCAAAAGTAGAAGAGATTAAAGTAACTGATGAAGAATTAAAAGAAAAAGCTACAGAACTTGCAAAGCAATGGGGTGCAGGTGAAGTTGAAAAGAATGCTGAAATGCTAATGAATATGCAAAAAGAATACTTAACAGTTGATATCATCAACAAAAAGGTAATTGAATTATTAGTATCAAATGCAAAAGCTGTTTAATTTTTTAGTAAGTGATTAAAATACTACATTTTGTATAAAATATATAGTAGAGTTAAAATTGCTAGAGTTAATCTGGCAATTTTATTACCTATTTAAAAAATATATAGATTATTTTGACAATGTTGTTTAAAATATATATTAAGGAGGAGGGAAATATTATGAGTTTAGTTCCTATGGTAGTTGAACAAACAAGTAGAGGCGAAAGATCTTATGATATATATTCTAGATTATTAAAAGATAGAATTATTTTCTTAGGTGAAGAGGTAAATGACGTATCTGCAAACTTAGTAATTGCTCAATTATTATTTTTAGAAGCAGAAGATCCAGATAAGGATATATGTTTATATATTAATAGTCCCGGAGGATCAATAACAGCCGGTATGGGGATATATGACACTATGAATTATATAAAACCAGATGTATCAACAATTTGTGTTGGTATGGCTGCATCTATGGGTGCATTTTTATTAGCAGCTGGTGCTAAAGGAAAAAGATTTGCTTTGCCAAATAGTGAAATAATGATTCACCAACCATTAGGTGGTTTCCAAGGTCAGGCTACAGATATAGGTATTCACGCTGACAGAATACTAACAATAAAGAAAAATCTTAATAAAATATTAAGTGAAAGAACTGGTCAAAGTTTAGAAACAATAGAAAAAGATACAGAAAGAGATAACTTTATGAGTGCAATAGCGGCAAAGGAATATGGCCTTGTTGACGAAGTAATCTCAAGGTAATAACCTAGCGAGGTGTAAATATGGCTAAAGTTGACGAAAAGAAAAATTTAAAATGTTCCTTTTGTGGCAAAAATCAAGAGGCAGTAAGAAGATTAATCGCTGGACCGGGAGTTTATATTTGCGATGAGTGTATAGAGCTATGTTCAGAGATAATAAGTGATGAGTTAGAAGATGCAACTACTTCAGCAGACTTATCTTCTCTTCCAAAGCCTGTAGAAATAAAAAGCTATTTAGATCAATATGTGATTGGTCAAGAAGACGCTAAAAGATCTCTTGCTGTTGCAGTATATAATCACTATAAAAGAGTAAATTCAAATTTATCTACAGATGATGTTGAATTACAAAAAAGTAACATACTATTTTTAGGACCTACTGGAAGTGGTAAAACATATATGGCACAAACTCTTGCAAAGTTCCTAAATGTACCTTTTGCTATAGCTGATGCTACTACTCTTACTGAAGCAGGATATGTTGGAGAAGATGTAGAAAATATTCTTCTAAAACTTATTCAAAATGCTGATTATGATATAGAAAAAGCTGAAAAAGGTATCATATATATTGATGAAATAGATAAGATTGCTAGAAAATCTGAGAACCCTTCAATAACACGTGATGTATCTGGAGAAGGTGTTCAACAAGCATTACTTAAGATATTAGAAGGAACTACAGCATCAGTACCACCACAAGGAGGAAGAAAGCATCCTCATCAAGAATTCATACAAATAAATACTACTAATATATTATTTATTTGTAGTGGTGCTTTTGATGGTATAGAAAAGATAATAGAAAAGAGAAACAGTAAAAGCTCTTTAGGATTTGGTGCTGAAATAGCATCAAAAAAAGAGAAGGCTGTAGGAGAGATTTTAAAAGATGTTATGCCAGGTGATTTGCTTAAATTTGGTTTGATTCCAGAGTTTGTTGGAAGATTACCAATAGTAGTTACATTGGAATCATTAGATGAAAGTGCTCTAGTTAAAATACTTCATGAACCTAAAAACGCTTTGGTTAAGCAGTATAAGAAGCTACTTAAAATGGATGATGTTGAATTAGAATTTAAAGAAGATGCATTATATGATATAGCTAAAGAGGCAATTAGTAGAAATACTGGAGCTAGAGGTTTAAGAGCTATTATTGAAGATGTAATGAAGGAAATAATGTATGACATACCTTCTAGAGGAGATATAGCAAAGGTAGTTATTACAAAAGAAACAATTAAAAATAAAACACCAGAGCTTATTTTTAAGGATGGTACAGTTAAACTTAAAGAAGGCAATGACGATGGTACAGAGACAGCATAATAAGTATGATAAATGATATAAATTTTGTTAACACTGTGTATATAAATAAATACACAGTGTTATTTTGTTAAGTAAGATTTGAAATATTTTATATTTATATGTATAATTAATAACACTAATAATTATTAAAAATTTATTTAATTGTAAATTATTTATTGAGCATAAGATTAATAAAGACAGGAGTGAGATTATGGAAAGAGAAAAGAGGGTTCTCCCTTTAATCCCACTAAGAGGTTTAACTATTTTTCCTAATATGGTTATTCACTTTGATGTAGGTAGAGAGAAATCAATTGCAGCACTAGAAGAAGCGATGGTGAATGGACAATACATAGCTTTGTGCACACAAAAGGATGTTAGAACAGAAGATCCTAAAGATGATGAAATTTATGAAGTAGGAACTCTTGCATCAATTAAACAAATTCTAAAACTACCAGGTGAATCTGTTAGAGTTTTAGTTGAGGGTGAAAAGAGAGTTAAGATTTTAGAATATAAACAATATGATCCTTATATAACAGTTGAAGTAGAGATTGTGGAAGATGATGAATGTGAAATAACTGATGAACATGAAGCATTAATGAGAATGGCTAAAGATCTTTTCTCACAATATGTTAAAGTAAGCGGTGTACTGCCACCAGAGGTTATTGCAAATGTTGAAGATATAATAGAACCGGGTAGATTAGGAGATGTTATCTCTTCTTATATATCTCTAAATGGAGAAAAGAAACAAGAAATTTTGGAAAGTCTTGATGAAAAAGTAAGATTAGAAAATATAATTGAGATATTAAAAAAAGAAATAGATATAATAAGACTTGAAAAAAAGTTAAATCAAAAAGTTAAGAAAAATATAGATAAAGTTCAAAAAGAGTATTATTTAAAAGAACAATTAAAAGTAATACAAGAAGAATTAGGCGAAGACGATGAAGATAAAAAGGCTATAAAGTCATATAAAGCTAAAATTACTAAAGCAAAGATGCCTAAAGAAGTAAGAGAAAAAGCTTTAAGCGAGGTAAATAGGTTAAAAACTGTTGGTGGATATTCATCTGAAGGTGGAGTTATAAAGTCTTATTTAGACTGGCTAGTAGAATTACCATGGTCTAAAGAAACAAAGGATATTTTAGATGTAGAAAAAGCCAAAAAAGTTTTAGATGATGAACATTATGGATTAAAAGATGTAAAAGAAAGAATCCTAGAATATATAGCAGTAAAGAGTGTGTCTAAATCTCCAAAAGGACCTATTCTTTGTTTAGTTGGACCTCCAGGGGTTGGTAAGACATCTATTGCACGTTCTATTGCAAAAGCTGTTAATAGAAATTTTGTAAGAATGTCTTTAGGTGGAATTAATGATGAAGCAGATATAAGAGGACATAGAAAAACTTATATAGGAGCTATACCAGGAAGAATTATATATGGATTGAAACAAGCTGGAAGTAAAAATCCATTATTCTTATTAGATGAAATAGATAAGATTAGTAATAGCTATAAAGGAAATCCAGCAGATGCATTACTAGAAGTATTAGATTCAGAGCAAAATTCAACTTTCAGAGATCACTATTTAGAAGTAGACTTCGATTTATCAAAAATTATGTTTATAATAACAGCAAATACTTTAGAAACAATTCCAAGACCATTGTTAGATAGAATGGAAGTAATAGAGGTATCAGGATATACTACAGAGGAAAAATTTAATATAGCTAAAAAATATTTAGTTCCAAAAGAGTTAAAAGAGCATGATGTTGAAGAAAAGATACTATTTAGTGATAAAGCTTTATATAGCATAATTGAGAATTATACTAGAGAATCTGGTGTAAGAAATTTAGAAAGAAAAATTGCTAGAGTAATAAGAAGAGCTATTAAGGAAATTGTTGAAGGAAAGAAGAAAAAGATAAATATAACTGTAAATCATATAAAGAAATATTTAGGTGAAGAAGTTTATAGAATAGATGAAATTGAAAACAAAGATAAGGTTGGAGTAGTTAATGGAATGGCTTGGACTGCATATGGTGGAGATACTTTACCAGTAGAAGCTGTAGCTATGCCAGGGAATGGTAAGTTAATTCTTACTGGACAATTAGGAGATGTTATGCAAGAATCAGCTAAGGCAGCATTCTCATATGTGAGAGCAAATTGTGAGAAGTATGGAATAGATGTAGATTTCTATAAAAATAAAGATATACACATTCATGCACCGGAAGGGGCAGTTCCAAAAGATGGACCATCAGCAGGTGTGGCAATGATAACGTCGATGGTATCAGCTCTTAGTGGAAGACCAGTAAGACATAATGTTGCTATGACTGGAGAAATAACACTTACAGGAAAAGTTTTACCTATAGGTGGATTGAAAGAAAAAACATTAGCTTCATATAGAGCTGGAATAGATACAATCATTATTCCTAAAAAGAATAAAAAAGATTTAGATAAAGTACCGAAAAATGTATTAAATAATATTAAGGTAATAGCAGCGGAAGAAATAAGCACAGTGCTGGAAAATGCAATTATTGGAGGAAAATAAATATGGAGATAAAAAAAGCTGAATTTGTTATTTCAGCAGTAAAACCAACAGGGTATCCAGATACAGATATGAAAGAAGTAGCTTTTGTTGGAAGATCAAATGTAGGAAAATCATCACTTATAAATACTATTACCAATAGAAGAAAATTAGTAAAAGTATCACAAACACCAGGGAAAACTAAGCTTGTGAACTTCTTTATAATAAATGATGCAATGCATTTTGTGGATTTGCCAGGATATGGTTATGCTAAAGTATCTAAAAAGGAAAGAGAAAGTTGGGGTAAGACTATAGAAATGTATCTTCATAATAGACCTCAATTAAGTAAAGTAGTTCTTTTATTAGATTGCAGAAGAGTACCAAATGAAGATGATAAGTTAATGTATAAATGGATAAGACATTATAATTATGAGCCAGTTATAGTAATGACTAAAATAGATAAATTAAATAGATCAGAAATAGTTAAAGCAGAAAAAACAATAAGAACTACATTAAATATTCCTAAGGAAGTAAAGATATATAACTTTTCATCTCTTAAAAAATTAGGAAAAGAAGAGCTTACAGATAAATTATTAGAAGATATAGCAGAACCGCTAAATGATTAAAATTTTATAGAGACTTATCAAAAGGGAGCTGTTGCACGAGAGTGTGGCAGCTCCCTTTTGATAAGTGCACAGGTAAATTTATTTAAAAACACTTAACTATAATAGTTTTATATATGTATTTGATGTATAAATACATAGTCTATATAATAAAATTCCTCTCAAAGAGGAATTTTCACCTTAATTGTGAATTGCGCTTTGTGAATTATGAATTAGTATAAGCGCTATGTCACAATCTTTGAGATTATGACACGTTCTATGCAGGATTATAATGTTTTTCACCAAGAAAAATCGCCATAATTATTAAATGTGTATTAAGAAATTAAAAATCTAAATCTATTTTGTGTGTCAAAGTGAACTGCCAATCATACTATATACTATAGATTTAAATAAAACAAAGTATCTTAGGGAGGTTAAATAACATGAATGGATTTGGAAATTGTGGCGGTAACTGTGGAGGTAACATGAACAATTCTTGGTGGTGGATCATTTGGATCATATTAATATTTAGCTGTGGCGGATGTGGCAATGGCTTCGGAGGCTTCGGCGGAGGAGGATATAACAATATGGGATGCTGTGATTGTTGTTGCAGAAAGAAGAAAAACCGTGATTGCTGCTGTTGTTGCAACAACATGGGATATGGATCAGGATTTGGAAACGGATGTGGAGGCTTCGGCGGTAATGGCAGCTGGTGGTGGATCTGGATCTTATTAATATTCTTCTGTGGTTTTGGCAATAATTGTGGAAACAACTGTGGAAATAATTGCGCTCCTGTAGCTTATTATCCAGTATCTCCAGTATCAGATGATTGCTGCTGTTAAGATTAAATAGGAGGGATATCCCTCCTATTGAACATAAAAGTGTTATCACTTTATGTAAACATTAAGAAGTAATGTAAAGAACTTGGAGGTGACTTGTAATGGGTCTAGGATGCACAAATCAATGTTTTAGCAGTAATATAGTATGCTTAAATGGACAAAAGTACTATATAAATCCTTCATATCCTGTATATGTAGCTGCAAATAATAATTGTGGAGGAAATTGTGGTTGTTGTGGACAAAACAATGGTAATTTTGACTTATTTGCTTTATTACTATTGGGATTCCCTTTCTTTTTCTAATAAAAAATATGGGGGCTATGCCCCCAGAATTATAGAGGTGTGATATGGGAAGGCATAGAAGTAGACATAGTAGGCCTGGAAATGGACCTAATTTTATGGATTTTTTAGCTGGATTAACTGGAAATGGTGGAAACTCAAATGGTAATAATATGGGAGATATCATGAATATGATGCAGGGAAACAATGGTGGAAATGGTGGAAACGGTGGAAACAATGATATGATGAATATGCTATCAAGTATGATGGGGTCACAAGGGAATAACGGTGGAGGATCAGGTGATTTAATGAGTATGTTTTCTAACGTAATGAATCAAAATCCTATGCAAAATTTATCTGGAGGAGGCAATCCACTAGCATCAATGATGGGAGGAGGCAATCCATTAGCATCAATGATGGGAGGAGGCAATCCACTAGCATCAATGATGGGAGGAGGTAATCCGCTAGCATCAATGATGGGAGGAGGTAATCCATTGGCATCAATGATGGGAGGATTATTTAACAACAATTCATCACCGATGATGGGCCAAGGACCGATGCAACCACCAATGCAAGGATCAATGCAACCACCACCAATGGGTCAGCCACCAATGGGACAACCAATGTACAGACAACATATGCCCAATTATAGACAAAAGCCAACAAACAATAATACAAGAAAACCGGCACAATCTATGGCTGAGAATAAACAACCTAATAATAATGTTGCTGGGGAAGCTGTAGTAGAGAAATTTGAAGATGTAGAGATAAAAAATGTGAATAAGGGAGAAGATATCATATATTTATTAAAGATACTTTCCAGATTTGTTACTCCTGATAGAGGGAAGATTTTAAAAGAAATGATTTCATATTATGAAGAAAGTAAAAGATAATGTATAAAAACTTAAATAGTTGGCAATATTATAAATACATTGAAGTTTTATCAATGTGTAAGTAATAAATTACTTACTAAACCCCCCATCCCCCTTGGGACCATAATGGTCCCATTTTTATTTTTTGAGGTCAAATTTAGCTAAGAGATATAAGTTTAATTTTATAGCAATAAGGTGAAGTAAGTTTATCATCTAAGTCTAGAATTATATTAAAATTATATAAGGTATCATTAGTAGTATCTTCTTTAGTATGAAAAGATAAGCACCATTTTATAGACGATAATTGGCCATCCTTATTATACTTTAAATCAGAGAAAGAACCTTTATCAAATATAAGATGAGTATTACTGTCTAAAGATTCAAAGGCATTATAACTTTCACCTCTAAAATCATGAGATATAAGAGATAAATCCATAGGAGTATTCTCGTAATACATATTTTCTATGTAAGATATAAGAGCAGATATTGTGTCCTTTCCAAAAATGTAATCGGAATTTATATTTAATTTTTTTTCTTCTCCGTTAATTAATAAATATGTAGATAATATAAGATCATTTTCTTTTTTTTCACCGATAGTTAAAAGAGGAGTTCTATTATTAGTTGAATTTGATATACCAACGATAGTACCCTCTTTAGAAAATATTTTATTCATTTTTCCTTCTGAAGATGAAAAAATCTCTATTTTTGAATTTGATTTATTATGTACATTTACAATAACTTCTGGAATAGAATTTCTTGTTAAGTCACAAAAAAATAGATCCATAGACTTGAAATAAGAAGTTTTAGAAAGTTTGTTTAAACATTCTTCTTTGTTATCATATTTTATTAAGATTCCCACATCATCGCCATCATTTACCCTAGATAATTCTTCTTTTTTACCATCTCCATTTATATCTATAGTTGTAGAAGTAATTAAATTATCTACATAAGTAGAAGATTCTTCAGTTGGTTTGGTTATTATGTATATAGAGAATAAAATTGAAATAAGTATAGCAAAGGTGATTATAAATAATGTTTCTTTTTTTATAAATAAAATTCTAAATTTCATATGTATACCTCCTCGTATAATAAAGTTTATGAAGGAGACATAAAAAAAATAACCTCATTATTTAAATGAGGTTATTTACAGTCCTTACAAATTCCAAACATATATATTTTACTTCCTAAAATTTCATAGTCCGTATATTCATTTGCTTTAATCATTATATCATCAAGTGGCATTCCACAGATATCATCTACTTTACCACAGGTTAAACATTGAATATGTGGATGAGCATTTATAGTAGCATCATATCTAAAACTACCTTCTCCTACATTTAGTTCTTGGATAAGATTAACTTCAGTAAGAGTTTTTAAAGCTTTATATACAGTAGCAAGGCTCATAGTAGGATAATCTGGTTGTAGTGCTTTATAAATAGTTTCAGCTGATGGATGTTCGTTAGTAGAACATAAATATTTATATACGGCTATTCTTTGAGGAGTAAGTTTAAGTTTCTTTTCTTTAAATACGGCAGATATATTCTCCATAGTTAACACTCCTATTATCTAATTAATAATATTATACAATAATTATTATTATTCTATTTAATTAATAATATTATACAATAATAATTATCACTTGTAAACTTATTTAAAATCATATCTACACTAATATAACAAATTTACCTAAAAATATCTATAAAAAAATAGTAATCTACAAAGAGAAATGGTATATTTAAATTTATTCTTGAAATGGAATAAGATGTCTTATAAAATAAAATATAGTATATAAAATTATGGAAGAATATTTGGATATTTTTTTACGGGAAATATGGAGGGAAACATATGTATGAAATAGTTAAGAAAATAGAATTAGCACCAAAAATTTTTTTAATGGATGTAAAAGCTCCAAAGGTAGCAAAAGCTGCAAAGCCGGGGCAATTTATTATTCTTATTGTTGATGAGAAAGGTGAAAGAATACCGCTTACAATATGTGATTATGATTTAGATAAAGGTACAGTTACTATAGTTATTCAAGCTGTAGGATACTCAACTAATAAGATAGTATCTTTAAAAGAAGGGGATTTCATTAATGACTTTGCAGGTCCTTTGGGAAGACCATCTGAATTTATAAATGAAGAAATAAATAAGTTAAAAGATAAAAAGATTTTATTTGTAGCTGGTGGAGTTGGGGCTGCACCAGTATATCCTCAAGTAAAATGGTTAAGTGAAAGAGGCATAAAAACAGATGTAATAATTGGGGGTAGAAGTAAGGAGTTTGTAATACTAGAAGATGAAATGAAGAAGTTAGGTGCAAATGTATATCCTTGTACTGATGACGGAAGTTATGGCTTTAATGGAAGAGTTACAGATAAAATAAAAGATCTAGTGGATAATGGGAATAACTATGATGAAGTTATAGCTATTGGACCAATGATAATGATGAAATTTGTATGTAGCTTAACAAAAGAATTAGGTATATCAACTATAGTATCTTTAAATACTCTTATGGTAGATGGAACAGGAATGTGTGGTGCTTGTAGGGTAACTGTAGGAAATGAAACAAAATTTGCTTGTGTTGATGGTCCTGAATTTGATGGACATCTTGTGGATTTTGATGAAGCTATGAAAAGACAAGCTATATATAAAACAGAAGAAGGACAAAAATTAGCTAAGGCAGAAAAAGATCATACTTGTACTTGTAAGAAAAACATTTAGGGGGTATTTATATGAAGTTAAATAGGGTGCCAGTAAGAGAACAAGATCCAAAAGAAAGATCAACTAATTTTGAAGAAGTTTGCTTGGGATATAATGAAGAAGAGGCTATTGAAGAAGCAAATAGATGTTTAGGGTGTAAGAAACCTATGTGCGTAACAAAGTGTCCAGTATCAGTAGGAATTCCAGAATTTATTGCGCAAGTAAAAGAAGGAAAATTTGAAGAAGCATCTAAAATTTTAAATAAATACACTGCACTACCATCTGTATGTGGGAGAGTATGTCCACAAGAAGTTCAATGTGAATCTAAGTGTGTATTAGGAATTAAAGGTGAGGCAGTATCTATAGGTAAACTAGAAAGATTTGTTGGAGATTGGGCAAGAGAACATAGTGTAGAATTATCATCTAAGAAAGAATCTAACGGGAAAAAAGTAGCAATAATAGGTTCAGGGCCATCTGGATTAACATGTGCTGGGGATTTAGCAAAAGAAGGCTTTGATGTTACTATATTTGAAGCTCTTCATGAACCAGGAGGAGTTTTAGTATATGGTATTCCTGAATTTAGATTACCAAAAGATACAGTAGTAAAAAATGAAATTGAAAATTTAAAGAAAATTGGAGTAAAAATTGAGACTAATGTTTTAGTTGGAAGAACTATAACAATAGACGAGCTTATAGATCAAGGATTTGAAGCGGTATTTATAGGATCAGGAGCTGGACTACCAAGATTTATGGGGATACCAGGAGAAAATGCCAATGGTGTATTCTCAGCTAATGAATTTTTAACAAGAAATAATTTGATGAAAGCATTTAAAGAGGATTATGATACCCCGATAGTTAAAGGTGGAGTTGTAGCAGTTGTTGGTGGCGGAAATGTTGCAATGGATGCAGCGAGAACTGCTAAAAGACTTGGTGCTGAAGTTCATATTATATATAGAAGAGGTGAAGAAGAACTTCCAGCTAGAAAAGAAGAAGTTCATCATGCTAAAGAAGAAGGAATAATTTTTGATGTTTTAACAAACCCTGTAGAGATAATTCAAAATGAACAAGGTTGGGTTTCAGGGATAAAATGTGTAAAGATGGAATTGGGAGAACCAGATGAATCTGGAAGAAGATCACCAAAGCCAATTGAAGGATCAGAATTTGTAATGGATGTTAATACTGTAATAATGAGTTTAGGAACACTTCCAAGTTCATTAATTCCAAGTACTACAGAAGGTTTAGAAGTAAACAAGAGAAAATGTATAGTAGTCCATGAAGAAACAGGAGAAACAACAAGAGAAAATGTATATGCTGGAGGAGATGCTGTAACAGGAGCAGCAACTGTAATATTAGCAATGGGAGCAGGAAAAACTGCAGCAAAAGCAATAATAGAAAAACTAGGATAATAGTTCACAGTTGGGTAGGAAATTCCTACGGAATTTCTGAGATAATAGTTTTTATAATGAAAATGAAATCTAATAAAAAATGCTCATGATTATAAAGTAGTATGATCATGAGCATTTTTCATATACAATTTTAAATTTTCCTGCAAGGAAAATTCACAAAAGCTGTGCACTGTCTTATCTTATTAATGAAAACTTAGGCATTCCAAGCTCAGTATAAATACTTGGCTCTCCTTGAACTAAAGGTCTAACATATTCAATAGCATCTTCAGTAACATGATTATGAGCTTCATTTATCCAGTTAGTTGGGAAATATTTAATTTTATTAGCTATTTCGCATACTGGAACTGCAGATGTTGTGGAAACATAAGGAGCATTATTCACTCTTTTTATTGCTACCATTATTCCAGTTTCACCATCTATAGAATAATTAATGGCATCTCTTCCGACCATATGAGCTTCTTCTATATCTCTATCAGATGCACAGTGCATAGCACATCTTTGTATAACTCCAAGTTCTAAGGTTTTAACTCTAGATGTTATACCTGCATTTATGATTAGTTCTTTAAGGGTATTACATACACCACCTAATTGAGCATGGCCAAAATTATCATGAGATGAAGTTGGTTGTGTATCAGCTATAAATACTCCTTCAGAATTTTTAATACCTTCAGATGCAACAATATATACTTGATTTTGTTCTTCAAATTTAGCTCTAACGTCTTCTAGAAATTTATCAACGTCAAAAGCTACTTCTGGAAGATATATAAAGTCAGCTACAGGTTTACCTCCTATTTGAGCTAGAGCAGCAGAAGCAGCAAGCCAACCAGTATCTCTTCCCATAGTTTCTAAGATGAATATACCATTATTAGTATATACAGATGAGTCAAGATAAGTTTCAAGAGTAGTTGTTGCAATTATTTTTGCTGCAGATCCAAAACCAGGAGTATGATCAGTTATGTAAAGATCATTATCAATAGTTTTAGGAACACCAATAAATTTTATATCAGAATTAATAATTTCTGCATATTTAGAAAGCTTATCTACAGTGTCCATGGAGTCATTACCACCAACATAGAAAAATGTAGTAATATTCATAGAAGTTAATAAGTCAAATAATTTATTATATTCAGTAGGATTTTCTTCTGGGCTCTTTAGTTTATATCTACAAGACCCAAGTCCAGATGAAGGCGTATACTTTAGGTTATGTAATGTAGCATAATCCATCTCTGATAGATTCCTAATATCACCTCTTAAAATACCTTCAATACCATTTAAGCCGCAATAAACATTATTGTAATATTGAGTTTTTAAATTTTCGTCAAATATCCCGATAACTGAAGAATTAATAACAGCAGTTGGGCCACCTGATTGGGCAACGATGCAGTTTCTCATAGGAACACTTCTCCTTCTAACTATTTTATTCTTGAAATTTCGTGAAAAATCATATTAATTATACTATAATGCAATATTATATTAAAGGCTTTTGAAGATAGAATGATAAAGTATATTTATGTGAAATAAAAATATACTTGAAAATAGTTGTGTATTTTGTAATAATAAAAGAACTGATTTTGTAATAAATAAATCGTCGTAGTAGGGGAGCAAAATTATGAGATATAAAGAATATTTAAAAAAGATAGAGGGAAAGGAATCTTGGCCAATGATAGTAGTAGATGGAGTAGTTGGTGTTGGTAAAACTACACTTATGAATATTTTAGTAGAGGAACTGGGATATACAGCATTTTTGGAACCAGTGGTGGACAACCCTATATTAGATAAATTTTATTATGATAGAAAAAGATATTCATTTCCACTTCAAATATTTTTTCTAAATAATAGATTTAGAGCTATAAAAGAAGCTTCTTTAATAGATAAGGCGGTATTAGATAGAAGTATCTATGGAGATTTAATTTTTGCAAAGTTATTAATGGAAAATAATGAAATGGATGAAGAAGAATATAATATCTATACGGATTTATTTGAAAATATGGCAGAACATTTATGTCCTCCTAAACTTATGATTTATTTAGAAACTAGTGTTGATGATGCTATAAAAAAAATTAATAAAAGAGGTAGAGAGTACGAAAAGGTAGTAGAAAAAGATTATTGGTTAAGATTAAATGAGCAATATGCAGAATATTTTAGGGATTATAATATATCGCCTCTTTTAAAAATTAATGTAGATAATTTAGATTTTGAGAATAATCCTAAAGATAGAGAATATGTATTAAATTTAATAAGAGAAGCTTTAAAGTAATCATAGGATATGTAGAACTTTCTACATATCTTTTTTTATATCTTAGCTTAGAGAAGAAAGTTAAAATTAAGAGGAATTAGTTCACAAGAATTTATTCAAAATACTACCATATATGTATAAATAAAGGTAGAATATAATATAAAGGAGTGGAGTGAAATGAAAATAGAAATGTTTGATTTTGGTAAGTTAATGTTATTTATAGTATTAACTATATATTTCGGTTATAGGTTCAAAAAAGAAAGATTGGTATCAGATTTAATTTTGTCATTGATATTTCTATTAGGGGTAACAGCAGCTAAATTCATATTTCCAGAATATAGAACGGTTTTTCAAAGTAATATAATATATATTGTAGTTAATAACACTATATTAGTAATTGTAGTAGCATTAATAATTTATTATGGATATGTTAAGATAAAAAGCAGAAAGAATATGGGTTAAAAAAACAGAAACTTTTATGTTTCTGCTTTTTTAATATTATATTTAGGACAGTATAGTAAAGTAAAAGTAAATAGGCAACTATAATATTGATATGTAAATTAGCTAAGGTTTACTTTGTATTGTATTAGTCTATAATAGATATATAAATAGATTGTTTGGAGGATATAAATATGGAGGGAAAATGGAGTTTAAAAGAAATATATAATGGATTTGATGATGATAAATTTAAAGAAGATATAAATAAAGGGAAAACAATAATAGAAGAATTTAAGGTATTAGCTAATAGTTCTGAAACATTAAATGATAGGGAATTGTTAGAAAAATATATTAAGTTAACATTAAAGTGTAATGATGTTATAGGAAAAGCATATGAGTTTTGTAATTTAACTTATGCAGTGGATACAAAAGACATTAATGCTCAAAGATATATGGATGTTTTAGAAAATCAATTATCGAGCATTACTGAATATGATTCAAAGATAAAACTACAGGTAGGAAAAGTTAAAAATCTCGAGGCATTAGTAAAAGAAAGTGAAATTATTAAAGAACATAAATTTTTTATAGAAGAAATAATAAATGATGTAAAATACATACTATCACCTGAAGTTGAAAATGTTATTGCAAAAATGAAAAATACAGGTTCAGTGGCTTGGGCAAAACTTAGAGATGGAGAAACTTCTGTAGTAAAGGTTAAAGTAAATAAGAACGGAAAAGAAGAAGAAATACCTCTTACAGTAGCGAGAAATTTAGCTTATGATAAAAGTGAAGAAATTAGAAAAAAAGCTTATGAAGCTGAACTTCAAGCATATAAATCTATTGATGAATCTGTAGCGGCAGCATTAAATGGAATAAAAGGTGAAGTTATAACTGTAACAAGTCTTAGGGGATATGAATCTCCGCTTCAAGAAGCATTATTTTCATCAAGAATGAGTGAAAAAACATTAGATGCGCTTATATCTGCTATAGAAGAGTATTATCCTGTTTTTAGAAAATACTTAAAACGTAAAGGTGAGATTTTAGGACATAAAAATGGACTTCCTTTTTATGATTTATTTGCACCTATAGGAGAATTAACTAGGGAAATTCCTTTTGAGGAAGGAAAAAAGATTGTTTTAGATAATTTTTATAATTTCTCAACAAAGCTAGGTGATTTTGCAAAAAATGCTATGGAGAATCAGTGGATAGACGTTTATCCAAGAGATGGAAAGGTAGGAGGAGCATTCTGTTCTACTATAACATCTATAAAAGAAAGTAGAGTAATGTTAAATTACGGTGGGAATTTTACTGACGTAGTAACAATGGCCCATGAATTAGGTCATGGATACCATGGCTCAGTATTAAAAGATGAGACAGCTATAAATAATGAATATCCAATGCCATTGGCAGAAACAGCATCTACTTTTTGTGAGACGCTTTTAAAAACGAATATGATTAATACACTTCCAAAGGAAGAGGCATTAACAGTATTAGAAGGTGAAATTAGTGATGCTACACAAGTAATTCTTGATATAATGAGTAGGTTTATATTTGAAAAAGAAGTATTTGAGAAAAGAAAAGAGGCGGCTTTATCTGTGGAAGAATTGTGCAACATTATGATAGAGGCACAAAAAGCTACATATGGTGATGGACTAGATGAAAATTATCTTCATCCATATATGTGGATTTGTAAGCCACATTATTATGATGGAGACTATAATTTTTATAATTATCCTTATGCTTTTGGACAATTATTTGCAAAAGGACTTTATAAATTATATGAAGAAAAAGGTGAAGAGTTTATAGAAGAATATGATAAACTTTTAAAATCTACAGGTAAGATGAATATAGTAGATGTAGGGAAAACTATAGGAATAGATTTTGAAGATAAAAGTTTCTGGATAACTTCATTGAAGGCTATGGAAAAAGATATAGATAAATTCTTAGAGTTAACAGAGGATCTTATTAAGTAGATTTATATAACATATTATGTTAAAATTGAATAACTTTATTGGATAGGAGGGGTAAAATGAATTTTGATATTATAAAGTGTCATGGTGCATGTAATGACTTTGCACTTATTGATGAAATAAATAATAATTATAATTTTACTGAAGAGGATAGAAGAAAACTAGCTATTTTACTTTGTGACAGAAATGGTGCTGTTGGTGGCGATGGTATTGTATTCATGAGCAAAAGTCAAAACTGTGATGGTAAGATGAGAATATTTAATGCTGATGGTACAGAACCAGAAATGTGTGGAAATGTTCTAAGAAATGTTGGAAGATTTGTTATGGAAAACTTCAAAAAAGATGAAGTTACTATAGAAACAATGAAAGCTAATTATAAAGTTAGAAAGGTAAAGGATATTTTTAATGGAGTATATACTGATGAGATAGAACTTAAAGCTATTTCATTTAATCCAACTGATTTACCATTAATATCTGAAAAGGACAAAGTAATATTTCAACCTATACCAGAATTATCAGTTAAAGAAAAATTTACAGCAATAGCATGTCCAAATCCACACTTAGTAGTATTAACTGATGAAATTAAAGCAGATGAAATAGAAGAAGTAGGTATAAAAGCTAACTCTACAAAATCAGTATTACCACAAGGCTCTAACGTAAATTATTTAAAAGTATTAGATGAAAATACGGTATATGTAAAAACATATGAAAGAGGAGTAGGATTTACAAAAGCTTGTGGTACAGGAATGACGGCCTCTATAGTTGCTTGTACTATAGCACACCCTGAAATGAAAAATAAACCTATAAAAATATATAATGATGGTGGAATGATCATTAATACTGTAGTAGAAAATGAAGAAGAACTAAAAGTAATAATGGTAGGAAATGCAACATTTGTTTATACAGCTACAGTAAAATATGAAGATAATACTATATCAGTATCAAATAAAAAAGAATTTGTAGAAGAAAATGAAAGCTACGATAAATTTTTAGAGTTTACTAACGCTGTTGAGAAATAGATAAAAAAATATGATTTTAAGATATTAGTGCATTGAAAGGGACTATCGCATTGACAAATAAAAATTTGTGAGCGATAGTTCCTTTTATTATGGCACAGGTCAGAAGGCACAGGGCATAGGTAAGGTAAAAATTCCTATTTAGGAGGAATTTTATTATAGTCCTGTGGACAGCTAGTGTATTTTATGGGAGAGATACAGTTTTACCACTACTTAACTAGAACAGGTACTAATATAAACTTAACTCTCTATATATAATCCCATGCAAATATATATTCAAAGCTTCATGAAAGTGCAACTTTCATGAGCCTTCTGCATTTGCTTGTATATCAACTATAATCTAAATAAGAAACATAGTCTAACTTATAATATTTAGCTCAACACTCACAATCTAAGAAATTCCGCAGGAATTTCATCTATACTTGTGCTTTGTGCCATCATACTTGTGCCATGCATCTGTGCCCTGCTTTTGCGTTATTAAACTTACTCCAAGGGCTTTGTTTTTAGCTAGATAAAATTACTTTCTCTAGAAAGTCTAATTCTTTTCTTGGATAAATACTGCTAATGCTCCTTCACCTATGTGACATCCAACGGCTATTCCAACTTCTGATGTTATTATTTCAACATCAGGGAATTGTTCTTTAAGTGTTTCAAGTATTAAGTTACAGTGAGAAGTATTATTTGCATGAGCAATAATTATAGAATATTCTTTATTTATATTTGAAGTATTAATAGTTTTACAAATATTTTTTATAAGGGATTTCATACCACGAACTTTGGATACTGCTTCTAGATGGCCATCTTTTAAAGTTAATAGTGGTTTAATGTCTAAAAGGGTGCTAATAGTTGCTAGAGATTTAGGAATTCTTCCACCTCGTTTTAGCATTTCTATTGAATCAACGCCGATAATAGACTTTTGATTATTTATCAATTTATTTGAGTATTCTAATAACTCTTCTATATTTTTAGCTTTATTAATATACTTAGCTAACTCTACTACAATAAGTCCTTGTCCAACTGTAGCTGATAAAGAATCTATTATAAATATATCATCGCTTTCTAGATTGTTTTTAGCTATATGCGCAGAATTGTAAGTTCCACTTAAGTAAGAAGATACAGTTACGCAAATAACTTTATTACCTTTATTTAATTCATTAGAAAAAACCTCTTCAAATTCAGATGGAGATATTTGAGAAGTTTTAGGAAAAATATTTTTTTCTCTGATTATTTTATAAAACTCTTCATTAGAGATATCAATTTTATCTCTATATAAAGTTCCATCTATATCAATTTTAATTGGTAAAGAAATAATATTGTATTCATTTAAAATAGAAAAATTTAAGTCAGATATAGAATCTGTTATTATAGTAACATTATTCATAAGTCTTCCTCCAATAAGTTGTTTGAGTCATATTATATATAAAAATATTTTGATAGTCAAAGTATTTTTGTGATTTGACAGTAGTTAGCAAATTATTTTGCAAATTGATACCATAATAAGGCTAAAAATGGTATAATGGAAATGATGTGAAATTTACAGTTAATATTTTCAGAAAAACCCTTTAAATATATATAAAGTTATATTATAATTGAATTAACGAAGTATATATACGCGTCAATGGGGAATGTTCGTATATATACGTATGAAAGGGGAAAAATAAATGTCTTATATACGTACTGTGTATGTTGAAAAAAAGGAAGGATTCAATTCTGAAAATGAGCATTTATTAAAAGATTTCAAGATAAATCTTAATCTTGCAAATCTAGAAAAAGTTAGAATGGTTAACAGATATGACTTAGCAGGACTTTCAGATGATGCTTATTATAGGGCTAAGAAATTAATATTATCAGAAGTCAATGTTGATAATGTATATGATGAAGAGTTTCCATTAAATGAAGGGGAAAATTATTTTCTTGTACAATACCTACCAGGTCAATTCGATCAAAGAGCAGATTCAGCTCGCCAATGTATTCAAATTATCACTGAGGATGATAGTTGTGAAATTACTTCTTCAAAGGTTGTAATTTTAAAAGGAAGATTATCTATAGATGAAATAGAAAAAGTTAAAAACTATTTTATTAACTCAGTAGATTCTAGAGAAATTTCAATAGAAAAACCAGAAACATTAATGCCAAAGGTAGAAAAGCCAAGTGCAGTTAAAATAGTAGATGGATTTATAGATTTAGATAGAAGTGGCTTAGAAAATTTCTTAAATGAAAATGGACTAGCTATGACAATAGATGACTTAGCTTTCTGTCAACAGTACTTTAGAGATACAGAAAAAAGAAATCCAACTATAACAGAAATTAAAGTTATAGATACTTATTGGTCAGATCATTGTAGACATACTACTTTTGAAACAATAATTGATGAGGTTTCTTTTGAAGAAGGGAAGTATGCAAGTTTAGTTAAAGCTTCATATGAAAATTATTTAGCAGGAAGAGAATTTGCATACAAAGATAGAAAGAAAAAGAATATTTGTTTAATGGATCTTGCAACTATAGCTGTTAGGGAACTTAAGAAAAAAGGTGTATTAACAGATTTAGATGAAAGTGAAGAAATTAATGCTTGTTCAATAAATGTTAAAGTTGATGTAGATGGAAAAGATGAAGATTATTTATTAATGTTTAAAAATGAAACACATAACCATCCAACAGAAATTGAACCATTTGGTGGAGCAGCTACTTGTATTGGTGGAGCTATAAGAGATCCACTTTCAGGAAGAACATATGTATACCAAGCAATGAGAGTTTCAGGAGCAGCAGATCCAACAGTACCTGTAGAAGAAACTCTTCCAGGTAAGTTACCACAAAGAAAAATAACTCAAGGAGCAGCTCATGGATATTCTTCATATGGTAACCAAATTGGACTTGCAACAGGACAAGTTGCAGAAATATATCATCCAGGTTATGTAGCTAAGAGATTAGAACTTGGAGCGGTTGTTGCAGCAGCACCAAAAGATAATGTAGTTAGAAGAAGACCAGTGCCAGGAGATATCATTGTATTAATCGGTGGTAGAACAGGTAGAGATGGATGTGGTGGAGCAACAGGTTCTTCAAAGGAACACACAGAAACTTCTATTGATACATGTTCATCAGAAGTACAAAAAGGTAATGCACCAACAGAAAGAAAGATACAAAGATTATTTAGAAATCCAGAGGTATCAAGAAAAATTGTTAGATGTAACGACTTCGGAGCAGGGGGAGTATCAGTAGCAATTGGTGAGCTTGCAGATGGGTTAGACATAGATTTAGATTTAGTACCAAAGAAGTACGAAGGATTAGATGGTACAGAGCTTGCTATTTCTGAATCACAAGAAAGAATGGCAGTAGTTATAGAAGAAAAAGATAGAGAAGAATTCTTAAGATTATGTAATGAAGAAAACTTAGAAGCTGTAGTAGTTGCTAAAGTTACAGATGAAAACATAATGAGATTAAAATGGAGAGGCGACACAATTGTAGAGTTAAGTAGAGACTTTTTAAATACAAATGGTGTAACTTCTCATACAAAAGCAAAGGTTCTAGAACCTAAAGAAGAAAATTATTTTGAAACTTCTGTTAATAAGTATCAAGGAAAAGACTTTAAAACTGTAGCTGAAGAAATATTAACAGATTTAAACGTATGTTCTCAAAGAGGTTTAGTTGAAATGTTCGACTCTTCTATTGGAAGTAATACAGTACTTATGCCTTATGGAGGTAAGACACAAGGAACACCACAGGAAGGTATGGTAGGGAAAATTCCAGTTCTTGAAGGAGAGACAAATACAGTTTCATTAATGACTTTTGGCTATAATCCTTATCTTACAACATTCAGTCCATTCCATGGTGGTATGTACTCAGTAATTGAAGCATTAGCTAAGATTACAGCTCTTGGAGGGGACGCTAGTAAAGTAAGACTTTCAATGCAAGAATACTTTGAAAGAATGAATAGTGAAGAAGCATTTGGTAAACCACTAGCAGCATTACTTGGAGCATATGAAGTACAAAGAGCTTTTGAGATACCAGCTATCGGCGGTAAGGACTCAATGTCAGGAACATTTAAAGATTTAAAAGTTCCTCCAACAATAGTAACTTTTGCAGTAGTTGCAGATAAAGTACAAAATATTGTATCTTCTGAATTTAAGAAAGTAGGAAGTAAGTTAGTAGAAATTCTTCATAATAGAAAAGATGGAGATATGCCAAACTTAGAAGAACTTAAAACTAATTTCGCTAAAGTTAAAGAATTAATAAATAAAGGCTTAGTATTATCATCATCATCAGTAAGATTTGGTGGTGTAATAGAAAACTTAGCTAAAGGATCTTTTGGTAATGAAATTGGAGTTAAGATAAATAGCGAATTATCAATAAAAGATTTAGTAGAACCAAGCTATGGATCAATAGTTCTTGAAGTTGAAGAAGATACTATAAAAGAATTAGAAGGAGTTTCATATAGAGTAATTGGTGAAACTACAGAAGAATATTCATTAGTTTACGGTGATGAAAAAATCGATGTTAATGAATTAAGAAAATCATGGGATTCTAAACTTGAATCAGTATTTAGAACAGAAGCAAAAATAGAAGAAACTAAGATAGATATGCCATTATATGAAGCAAAAGAAAAAGTTTCTCCAGTTATTAAAATTGCAAAACCAAAAGTATTTATACCAGTGTTCCCAGGAACAAACTGTGAATACGATACTTCAAGGGAATTCAAGAAAGCAGGAGCAGAAACAGATGTATTTGTATTCAGAAATGGAAATGCTCATGAAGTAGAAGAATCAATTGAAGAAATGGTTAAGAGAATAAATACTTCACAAATGATTATGTTATCAGGTGGATTCTCAGCAGGGGATGAGCCAGATGGATCAGGTAAGTTTATATCAGCAGTATTTAGAAATGAAAAGATAAAAGAAGCTGTTCATGAAATGCTTAAGAATAGAGATGGTTTAATGTTAGGTATCTGTAACGGATTCCAAGCACTTATCAAATTAGGATTAGTTCCATACGGTGAAATAAGAGATTTAGATGAAAACTCACCAACACTTACATTTAATAAGATTGGTAGACACGTTTCAAGAATGGTTACAACTAAAGTTGTTTCAAATAAATCACCTTGGATATCTAATGATGATTTAGGAAAACTTCATAGCATAGCAGTTTCTCACGGAGAAGGAAGATTTGTAGCTAATGATGAAGTTATGAAGAAACTAATAGAAAACGGACAAATAGCAACACAATACGTTAACTTTGAAGGACAAGGAACTTACGATATAGAATTCAATCCAAACGGTTCTGTATGTGCAGTAGAAGGAATAACAAGTCCAGACGGAAGAGTCTTTGGTAAAATGGGACACTCTGAAAGAATCGGAAATGGTGTAGCTAAGAATATTTTAGGTGAGAAAGATCAACAATTATTTAAAAATGGGGTAAATTACTTTAGATAGGGTACAGATGTCATGGCACAGTGCACAGGCAGGGTTGTAATTCCTCCTCCGGTGGAGGAATTACATTGTAGTCCTGCGGACGGCTTTGATTGTTTACAGCTGTGCTGTAAAAGTGCTAAGTGTGTATAGGATATTTGTAATTGTGACACAAGTTGATTTAATATAAGAAGTTTTAAATAATTTATAATTACTGAATAAATGTTCGTATCTTTGGTAATTAATTACTCAGGGGTGTGATACTAAAATGACTAATAGTGTGATAGTTAATAAGTCTTTTAATTTTGCTTTAGATATTATAAGAACATATCACTTTATTAGATGTAAAAAGAGAGAGTTTATATTATCTAAACAATTGCTAAGAGCTGGTACTAGTATTAGGGCCAATGTTCGAGAGGATTTTGGTGGGGAGTTTAGGAAAGATTTTGGTCATAAAATGAATATAGCTTTGAAAGAGGCTAATGAAACTGAGTACTGGATAGAATTATTGATAGCTTCATCATACTTAGAAGATGAAGTAGCTAATGAAATGCTTAATAAATGTAAAGAGTTATGCAAAATATTGAATTCAATTGTAAGGAAGGTGCGAGAAACACAAGAAGTTCAGGACGCATAAATACTTGTGCCCTGTGCCTTGTGCCTTGTGCCATAAAAAACGGAGGTTTTTTTATGAAGGTAGCAATCATATTTGGAAGTAAATCCGATACAGAAGTGATGAGGGGGGCTGCAAATGCTTTAAGAGAATTTGATATTCCATTTGAAGCACATGTATTATCAGCTCATAGAGTACCGGAAAAGTTATCAGAGGTTATAAAAAATTTAGAGGAAACTGGATGTGAAGCAATTATTGCTGGTGCTGGGCTTGCAGCTCATCTTCCAGGTGTAATAGCATCTCAAACAACATTACCTGTAATAGGTGTTCCTATAAAGGGTGCAGTAGAAGGGATGGATGCATTATTCTCAATAGTTCAAATGCCAAAGGGTATTCCAGTTTCTACTGTAGGTATTAACAATTCTTATAATGCTGGTATGATAGCAGCTCAAATTTTAGGAGTTAAGTATCCGGAAATTAAGGACAAGTTAGAAAAGTATAGAAAAGATATGAAAGTTAATTTTATTAGGGATAATGAAGAAGGAGTGGAACTATAATGGAAAAGTTAGAAATGATGTATGAAGGTAAGGCAAAACAAATATTTAGAACTAATGATGATGATAAGGTAATAGTTCATTATAAAGATGATGCTACTGCTTTTAACGGAGAAAAGAAGGGACAAATTGATTCTAAGGGTGAATTGAACAATGCAATAACTTCAATGTTATTTGAGCTTTTAGCAAAGAAGGGTGTTAAAACTCACTTTATTGAAAAATTAAATGAAAGAGATCAACTTTGTAAGAAGGTAACAATAATACCTTTAGAAGTTATAGTAAGAAATGTTGCTGCTGGGTCAATGGCAAAGAGATTAGGTCTTGAAGAGGGAACTGAATTAAAAACTACAGTATTTGAACTTTCTTATAAAAATGATGATTTAGGAGATCCACTAATAAATGATTATCACGCTGTAGCAATTGGCGCTACTACTTTTGAAGAATTAAAAGTAATTTATGATATGACAGCAGTTATAAACGATACACTAAAAGAATTTTTCTTAAAACAAAATATAAATCTTATTGATTTCAAAATAGAGTTTGGTAAGACAGCTGACGGAGAGATTTTACTAGCTGATGAAATTTCACCAGATACATGCAGATTCTGGGATGCTACAACTGGTGAAAAACTTGATAAAGATAGATTTAGAAGAGACATGGGAAATGTTAAAGAAGCTTATGTAGAAATATTAAAGAGAATAAGTGAGGAAATCTAATATGACAATTAGAGAGTGTGATAAGTTCAAAGACGAGTGTGGTGTTTTCGGTATATACTCAAACAAAAAAACAACAATTGCCCATTATGTTTATTATGGATTATATGCACTTCAGCATAGAGGACAAGAAAGTTCAGGAATATGCGTTAATCAAGATGGAAATCTAATTCTTGAAAAAGGTATGGGGATTGTTCCAGATGTATTTGATGATGAAACATTAAATAATATGACCGGTAAAGCAGCTATAGGTCACGTAAGATATTCTACAACAGGTGATACTAGACTTATAAATGCACAACCATTACTTTCAAAATTCAAATTAGGACAAATGGCTATAGCTCATAACGGAAATTTAGTTAACACTGATGTTTTAAGAGAATTATTAGAAGAGTCAGGTTATAATTTCCAAACAACAATTGATACAGAAGTTATTTTAAATATGATAGCACGCAAAGCTTCTAAGGGGATAGAAAAAGCTTTAGTGGATACAGTTCAAGCGGTTAAGGGGTCATACGCTATAGTAATATTAACAGAGGACAAACTTATTGGGGTAAGAGATCCTCATGGAATAAGACCATTATGTATAGGTAAGATAGACGATGGTTATGTATTATCATCTGAAAGCTGTGCTCTTGATGTTATAGGAGCTGAACTTGTTAGAGATGTAGAGCCAGGTGAAATAGTAATTATAGATGATGAAGGATTAAGAAGTATAAAATTAAATGAAAAAGCAATAACTAAGGCTTGTGCTTTTGAATATATTTATTTTGCAAGACCAGATTCTATAATGAATGGAATAAATGTATATGAAGCAAGAGTAAAAGCAGGAGAGCTACTATACAAAGACGCTCCAGCAGATGCAGATTTAGTAATAGGTGTACCAGATTCCGGTATACCATCAGCAGTAGGATATTCAAAAGCTTCAGGAATACCTTATGCAATGGGTATTGTAAAAAATAAATATGTTGCAAGAACATTTATTGCACCAACACAAGAATTAAGAGAAAAGGCAGTATCAATAAAACTTAATGCACTTAGATGTTTAGTTGAAGGAAAGAGAGTAGTTCTTATTGACGATTCTATTGTAAGGGGAACAACTTCTAAGAAGTTAGTAGATATTATGAGAAGAGCTGGCGCAAAAGAAGTTCACTTTAGATCAGCTGCTCCAGCAGTTAAATATCCATGCTATTTTGGTATAGACACTCCATATAGAAGTGAACTTATTGCTGCTCAAAGAAGCTTAGATGAAATTAGTGATTTTATAGGAAGTGATTCTGTAGGATATTTATCAATTCCTTCATTAGTAGAAGCTTTAGGTGGAAAAAATGATTTTTGTTTAGGCTGTTTTGCTGGTGAATATCCAGTATCAGCACCAATGGAAATGAGCAAGGTTCGTTTAGAAGATTAAAATTATGAAAGCGGGGAAACTTAGATGAGTTTATATAAAGAAAGTGGCGTAAATATAGAAGAAGGCTACAAAAGTGTACAACTAATGAGACAATATACAGAAAAAACTTTCATACCAGGAGTTTTAAATGGTCTTGGATCATTTGCAGGAATGTTCGAACTTGGACAAGGATATAAAAATCCAGTTTTAGTTTCAGGAACAGACGGAGTTGGAACAAAGCTTGAAATAGCATTTAAGATGAATACTTATGATACAGTTGGAATAGATTGTACAGCAATGTGTGTAAATGACATACTTTGTCATGGAGCAAAACCAGTAGTATTTTTAGATTATATGGCTTGCGGTAAATTAGAAGCAGAAAAAGCAGCTGACATAGTTAAAGGTGTATCAGAAGGATGTCAACAAGCTGGATGTGCATTAATTGGCGGAGAAACTGCAGAAATGCCTGGTTTCTATAAAGAAGGTGAATATGATATAGCCGGTTTTGCTATTGGTGTTGTAGAGAAAGATGAAATTATTGATGGAAGTAATATAAAGTCTGGTGATGTTCTAATAGGATTAGAATCTTCAGGGATTCACTCAAATGGATATTCATTAGTAAGAAAACTTATTACTGATTTAGATGAAGAGTTTGAGGGAAAGAAAATGGGAGAAGTTTTATTAACTCCTACAAGAATATATGTTAAGCCAGTACTTGATTTATTATCAAAAGTAAATATCAATGGTATGGCTCATATAACTGGTGGTGGATTTATAGAAAATATTCCAAGAATGTTTAAGAATAAAAACCATAGAGCTGTAATAAACAAAAATTCTTATGAAATCCCATCAATATTTAAAGAACTTATGAGACGTGGTGTTAAAGAAGAAGAAATGTATAATACATTTAATATGGGTATAGGATTTGTTATTTGCGTTGCTAGGGAAGATGTAAACAAAATAATGGAAATTTTAGTTGGCCATGGAATAGTTGCCCATGAAATTGGATATGTTGATGAAAATGAAGGGGAAAATATATGCTTAAAATAGCAGTGTTAGTATCTGGTGGTGGAAGTAATCTTCAAACCATTATAGATAGAGTTAGTGATGGTTATTTAGACAAAGTGTCTATAGAATACGTAATTAGTGATACGAAAGGTGCATATGCTTTAGAAAGAGCAAAAAAAGCAGGCATAAGAACTTTAACATATGATAAAAAAGAATATGGAGATTCCTTAAGTGGAAAGATTCTTGAAACATTAAAAGGTAATGTAGATGTAATAGTTTTAGCAGGATTCTTTTCTATTATAAAAAAAGAATTAATAGATGAATTTAGAAATAGAATTATTAATATTCATCCATCTCTTATACCAAGCTTTTGTGGAAAAGGTGCTTACGGAATTCATGTCCACGAAAAAGCTATTGAATATGGTGTAAAGATATCAGGATGTACAGTACATTTTGTAGACGAAGGAACAGATACGGGGGCTATCATTCTTCAAAAATCAGTACCGGTATATGGAGAGGACACTCCAAAACAATTACAAGAAAGAATACTTGTGGAAGAACATAAAGCATTACCTGAAGCACTAAAGTTAATAAGTGAAGGAAAAGTGAGAGTAGAAGGAAGAAAAACCTACATCAGTGCACAGTAGGGCAGTGAACAGTATTGGTGCAAATGTTAGAGAAGCACTTAGGGGAGAGTCTAAAAGGGACTTTGGACATAAAATGAATATAGCATTAAAAGAAGCCGAGGAGACAGAGTACTGGATTGAATTACTTTTGGAATCGGGATATTTAAGTTTAAGTGATACTAAAGGTATACTTCAGGAGTGTAAGGAATTATGCAAAATGTTACATTCTATAGTAAGAAGTGTACGATTTAAAGAATAATTAATAAATAATTGCACAATTGCTAAGGTGTCAGTCACGGTATTAACTGTGCACTGTGCACTGTGCACTGTGCACTGGAGGGTGTAACATGAGAGCTTTAATTAGCGTTTTTTATAAAGATGGAATTTTAGAAATGGCACAATTTCTTGAAAATAGAGGCGTTGAAATAGTATCAACTGGTGGTACTTATAAATACTTAAAAGAAAATGGAGTTAAGGTAATAGATATTACTGAAGTAACTGGGTTCCCAGAGATTTTAGATGGAAGAGTTAAGACATTAAACCCATATATCCATGGTGGTATTTTAGCTATAAGAGATAACAAAGAACACATGGCTAAAATAGCTGAGAAAAATATTACACCAATAGATATAGTTATTGTAAATCTATATCCTTTCTTTGATAAAGTTAATGAAGATTTATCATTTGAAGAAAAGGTTGAGTTTATAGATATCGGTGGACCTACAATGCTTAGAGCAGCAGCTAAGAATTTCCAAGATGTTATCGTAATTTCAGATACTAAAGATTATGATGAAGTTAAGAGACAAATGGAGGCTGGAGAAGTATCATTAGCATTTAAGAAGAAGTTGGCTGGTAAGGTGTTTAACTTAATGAGTGCTTATGATGGTGCTATTGCAAACTTCTTATTAGAAGATGAATACAATGAGTATTACAATATTTCATATAAGAAGTCTATGGATTTAAGATATGGTGAAAATGGACATCAAACTGCAGCTTATTATGTTTCTACAACAGAAAAAGGTGCGATGAAAGATATAGAGCAATTAAATGGGAAGGAACTTTCATATAATAACTTCAAGGATATGGATATAGCTTGGAAGGTAGTTTGTGAATTTGAAGAAACTGCTTGTTGTGCATTAAAGCATAATACTCCATGTGGTGTTGCAGTTTCAGATACAACTTTAGATGCTTACAATAAAGCTTTTGAATGTGATCCAACTTCAATTTTTGGTGGTATTGTTGCTTTTAATAAGGAAGTAGATGCTGTTACAGCAGAAAAACTTGTAGAGATATTCCTTGAAATAGTTATTGCTCCAGGATTTACTGCAGAGGCTCTTGAAGTATTAAAGAAAAAGAAGAATTTAAGAGTTATTAAGTGTGAAACTAAAGCTTGTGATACTCATGAATTAGTTAAAGTTGATGGTGGACTTCTTGTTCAACAATCAGATAGAAAATTAGTTGATGAATACAAGGTTGTAACAGAAAAAGCTCCAACAGAAGCTCAACTTAAAGATATGGAATTTGGAATGAAGGTAGTTAAATATGTTAAGTCTAATGCTATCGTTGTAGTTAAGGATGGTAAGACTTTAGGAATAGGTGGAGGACAAGTTAATAGAATTTGGCCTGCAAAAGATGCTTTAGAGAGAGCAAACACAGAAGGAGCAATTCTTGCTTCAGATGCATTCTTCCCATTTGGAGATATTGTTGATGAATGTGCTAAATATAAAGTAGGTGCAATTGTACAACCAGGTGGATCTGTTAATGATAAATTATCGGTTGAAAATTGTAACAAGTATGGAATACCAATGGTCTTCACAGGAATAAGACACTTCAAACACTAATATAATAAGGAGCGTATTATTATGAAAGTTTTAGTTTTAGGTAGCGGTGGAAGAGAACATGCTATAGCATATAAATGTGCAGAAAGTTCAAAAGTGGAAAAGGTATATGTGGCACCAGGGAACGGTGGTACAGCTATAGAAAACAAATGTGAAAATGTTAATATATCTAAGATAGATGAATTTGTTGCTTTTGCTAAAAAAGAAGCTATTGATTTAACAATAGTAGGACCAGAAGTATATCTTGTAGAAGGTGTTGTAGATACATTTAAAAAAGAAGGTTTAAAGATTTTTGGACCAGGTAAAATTGGAGCACAGCTAGAAGGAAGTAAGTCTTTTTCAAAGGACTTCATGAAGAAATATAATGTTAAAACTGCTGCATATGAGGTATTTACAGAAGTTGAACCGGCTATAGAATATTTAAAGACTGTAGATTATCCAATAGTAATAAAAGCAGATGGACTAGCTGCAGGAAAAGGTGTTGTAATAAGTGAAACTTATGAAGATGCTGTTTCTACTGTAAAATCATTTATCGTTGATGATGTATTTAAAGGTGCGGGGCAAAAGATAGTAATAGAAGAATTTTTAACAGGACCTGAAGCATCAATTCTTGCCATTACTGATGGTAAGACTATGTTGCCATTTATATCTTCAAAAGATCATAAGAAAATTCATGAAGGTGAAACTGGACCAAATACAGGGGGAATGGGAGTTATAGCTCCAAATCCATACTTTACAAAAGAAGTAGAAGAAGATTTTATAAAGAACATAATGAATCCAACATTAGAAGGTATAAGAGAAGAAGGATTTGACTTTACAGGAATAGTATTCTTTGGTGTAATGATAACTCAAAAAGGTGTTTATGCTTTAGAGTATAATGTAAGAATGGGAGATCCTGAAACACAAGCAGTACTTCCACTTATGGATAGTGATCTTGTAGAAGTTATTGAAAAAGCTTTAGATGGTAAGTTATCAGAAGTAACATTAGAGTGGAAAAATGGACATTCTTGTTGTATAACAGGAGCATCAAAAGGATATCCAGCAAGTTATCCTACTGGTTTTAAAATTACTGTTAATGATAAATTTGCTTCAAAATTATTTATAGCAGGAGCAAAAGAAGAGGATGGAGAGCTTCTTACTACAGGAGGAAGAGTTCTAAATGTAGTAGCTATAGATAGTACATTAGAAGATGCTAGAGCTAAAGCTTATAATGATATGAAAAACGTAGATTTTGAAGGACTTTATTATAGAAAAGATATTGGTGAAATAAAATAAATATTATTAAAATGTAAAATACTGTTGCATAAAAACTTAACTTTATGCAACAGTATTTTTTTATATTAGAATCTGTTCTAGATAAGTAGTGGTGAATTATAATAAATTACTGTTAATAATTTCAAATAAAATGTTTACATATGGTAATGATAGATTTTTCTTGAATTTCCTATTAAAAAATAGTGATAAAATTATAAATTTTAATGAAAAAACTCCGATATAAAAAAATAGAAAAATAAAAAGGGGAGATTTTCATGAATGATAGTACTGCATCTATAATAAATTTTGCAAATAGAAAATCTATATTTATCAGTTGGATTATATGTATATTTATGGATATATCTTTGATTAGCAATTCTTTTGAAGAAGGATCACGCTGGTGGGTAAATGCCATTTATATTATCTTAATACAAATTCCTATAATATTGGCCACAATAGCTTATAAGAAGAATAATAAAAATTATTTTTCAGGTATATTAACTTTTTTATCATCATATTTAGCTTGGGGAATAATATTTTATAGAACAGAAAATATAGAAATATATGTTTTCGTATTAGTGATATCCGCAATATACTGTACTTATTCAGATAGGAGACTAGTAGTTATCCTTGGGGTGATGGCATTAGTTTTAGAAGTTGCAAAAAGTATATATGATTATAATAGATTAGATAATTTCAATTTTTCATTATATACTACTATGATTATAGCTTCAGTATCATTTTATATTATTATGTATATCGTAACTAATGTAATTGACAGTAATATTAGTAATTCTATAGAGAATTTAAGAAGAGTTGAAGAAGCGAAACAAAAACAAGATGAAATTGCAGCAGAAATAAAGAAGACTATAAAAGTTGTATCAGAAAATTCTAATGAGATAGATAGAATTGTTGAAGAGATATCTACTTCATCTGAATCAGTAGCTTTTGCAATAGAAGAAATATCAAAAGGGGCTACTACTACAGCGGAAGATATACAAATGCAATCTAGTCATTTAGATAAAATAAATTCAGATATAGAAGAATCATCAAAGGCATGTGATTTGATGGAAAAATCTTCAGAAAATGCTTACACAGTAATAAAGCAAGGAGAAGATATTTTAAAAGAGCTTATTGAAGAATCTAATATAGTTACTGATAATACAAAAGAAGTATATGGTATTATGAAGGAACTTTTAGAAGAATCAAAAGAAATAGCAGATATTACTGGTGTTATATCTGGAATAGCAGGTCAAACTAATCTTTTAGCATTAAATGCATCTATAGAAGCAGCTAGAGCTGGAGAAGCAGGAAAAGGATTTAGTGTCGTTGCAAATGAGGTAGGTTTACTTGCAGATCAATGTAAGGAAGCAACTAAGAATATTGATAGTATTGTAGTAAAGCTTCAAAACAAGTGTAATAAATCTAGTGAAGTAGTTGAAAGACTTACTATAAGTAATGGAAAACAAAATAGTTTAGTAGAAGAGACTGATACTGTTTTTGGTAAAATAAATAATGAAATTAGTGAAATAATGAACAAGAATAATTTAGTTAAAAACAGTATAGATGAGGTTGTGAAATCAAGTGATATAATCACTGCATCAATAACAAGTATATCTGCTGTATCAGAGGAAACTATGTCTAATTCAGAAGAAACTGCAGCAATGTCTAGTGAATATATAATTCATTCTAATCATGCAAGAAAATTAGTTGGAGAATTAGTGAAGGTTATAGAACAATTAGAAAAAATAAGCAATTAATATATAAGCACAAAAGAAGAGGAGAAAAATTAAGATGGATAATCAGAAAAAGTTTAATATGTATGCTAATAAGATGAATTTAATTGTTTCATGGATATTAGCAATTATAACAGACTTAGGCTTATTATTGTCTGTTTATATGGGGAGAATCAATCCAATAGTTGTTGTAGGAATACTTTCATATTTGCAGATAATGCTAATTGTAGCTACTGTTACTTACAGAAAAGATAAATCAGATAGTAAAGTAGGAATGCTTTCATTTTTTTCTCTATATATACCATGGGTACTAACTATATTTGCTAGTAAAGAACTAATAATGTACACATTTGCATTTCCGTTATTAACAATATCTGCTTTATATGCAAAAAAGAATAGAACTATTTTTTTCATCTCTCTAACTTCAGTTATAGAAGTTATTAAGATAATATTAGATGGTATTGTGAATATAAGGGAGAATTTGATAGCTTATATAATTATGTTAGCAGCTTCAGCAGCATTTTTTATAACTCTATATATAGTTGTTACAGTTATTGAAAAATATATGAGGGTATCTGGTGAAAACCTACATGAAATTATGAAAGCAAAAGCTAAACAAGAAGCTGATTTTGAAAGAAATATAAGAATAGCTCAATCTGTAAGTGAAAATTCCAATATAGTAAGTAATTTAGTAGAAGAAATAAAGAGTTCTACAGAGGCGGTTACTTGTGCTATAGAAGAAATAGCGCAAGGAGCTAGTACAACTGCTGAAGATATACAAAGTCAATCTGAAAGTGTAGAAGAGATACAATCAAAAATAGAAGGGGCAGTTGAAGAATGTAATATTATGGATGAAACTTCAAATAACGCTTCTGAAGTAATAAATGAAGGTACGGATATAGTTCAAAAACTTACATTAGAATCAAATATTGTTACAAGAAATACAGAAGAAGTAGCTAAGTTAATGGGTGAATTACAAGACGAGTGTGAAGAAATAGCTAGTATTATATCAGTGATTCAAGGTATAGCAAAACAAACTAATCTTTTAGCATTAAATGCATCGATAGAAGCAGCTAGAGCAGGAGAAATGGGGAAAGGTTTTAGTGTAGTAGCTAATGAAGTTGGAACTTTAGCTGGACAATGTAGTGAAGCAACAAAAAATATAAGTGACATTATTAATAATCTTCAACAAAAAGCTAACAAATCTACAGATGTAGTAAGTAAGTTAACTATTAGCAATAATGTACAAAATGAATTAGTTAATAGAACAGAAGAAGTATTTAATAAGATTGACAAGGATGTAGAAAGTATAATATTAGGAAATGAAAAAGTAAAAAGTAGAATTATAGATATATTAAAATCTAATGATGTTATTGTAAAATCTATAACAAATATATCAGCTATTTCTGAAGAAACTATGTCCAATACAGAAGAAACTTTAGCGATGTCAAATGAAAATATTACTCAAGCTAATGAGACAAATAGATTAATAAAAGAGTTAGTTTCTATCGTTAATGAGTTGATAAAATAATAATAAAGAAGCTATTATAAATTCAAATGAATTTTATAATAGCTTCTTTATTAAGAAATTTATATTAAATACGATAATAATAATGATAACTATATTCATCTAGGGGGGACATAAATTGGGAAATAACGAAAATAGAATAACCAGATTTGCCAATAGATTATCAATAACAGTAACTTGGATTATGGTGGTATTAATATCAATATTAATGACAATGTCATTTATGATGGGGAGACTTGGTAAAGGTATTTCTATATCAATTATAGTAGTAATTATATTAATGCATATTTGTTCTACAATAATTTATATTAGAGATAAAAGTAGTAATTATATAAAATATACTACTTTTGCTACTGTATTTTTACCTGTATGTGGGGCTTTAATGGGGACTGATGAACTTGTAGTCATTACTTGTTTATTTTGTGCAATAATTACATATGTTAGTTATGCTGATAGAAAATTAGTATTTTCCTTTATGACAATAGGAGCTATATTAGAAATTATTAAGATAATATATGATATATATACTGGGAATTTAGCAGAATTTATGTCATATATAATAATGGTAGCTACAACAATTGTTTTTTATATTGTAGTTTATTTTATAGTAACCTTAAACTGTTTATATATAAAAAAAGTGGATGATAATTTAAGCGAGATTTTAGCTGCTAAAGAAAAACAAGAAAAAACAACAAATAAGATTTTAGAGAGTAGCAATGTAGTTGTAGAAAATTCAAGTAAAATTAATAATATTATAAATGAAATAGCACAGTCTTCTAGATTAGTATCTACAGCTATTGAAGAGATAGCACAGGGGACCAGTGGATTAGCAGAAGATATTGAAAGTCAATCTGAAAATATAATTAAGATACAAAGGGAAATAGAGGAATCGGTAAAAGCTTGTGAAGATATGAATAATGCATCGATTACCACCTCTAATGTTGTAGATAAGGGATCAGATATAGTAAACAAGCTATTTGATGAATCAAGAGTCGTTACAGAAAATACAAATGAGGTATATAAATTAGTTAATGAATTTAGAGAGGAATCTAATGAAATAGCTAATATAACGTCAACTATTACAGCAATAGCTAATCAAACTAACCTTTTAGCATTAAATGCATCAATAGAAGCTGCAAGAGCAGGTGAACTTGGAAAAGGATTCAGTGTTGTTGCTGAAGAAGTTGGAAGTTTGGCATATCAATCTAAAGAAGCTACAAAGAATATTAATATGATAATAAAAAGATTACAAGATAAAAGCAATAAATCTAATAAGATGGTAGAAGTGCTAAGGGAAAGTAATGGTGTTCAAAATTTATTAGTTGAAGAGACTAAAATAATTTTTGAAGATATAAATGCTAACGTTAATTCTATAATTGAAAAAAATGATTTTGTAAAAGATAGTGTCAATGAAGTTATGAATTCTAATGAAGCAATAAGTAAAGCAATCGCTAATATATCAACAGTTTCAGAGGAAACTATGGCAAACACAGAACAAACTTTTGCTATGTCTAATGAACATATAGAGCAAGCTAAAAAAGGGGAATCAATTATATCAGAATTAGTAGGAGCAATTAACGAATTGAAAGATATAGATAAAGAATAATGGATAATTAAATTCTATGCACTTGAATAAATTAACTTGTTATGAAAGAATAATATATATGAAGTTAATTATATGAGGAGTGTAGCTATGGTTGAATTTAATAATAAATGGGATGATATATTATCAGGGGAATTTTCTAAGGATTATTATATAAATCTTAGAAAATTTCTTATTGATGAATATAAAAATAAAAAGATATATCCTAGTATGTATGATATATTTAATGCTTTAAAATTAACATCATATGAAGATGTTAAAATAGTTATATTAGGTCAAGATCCTTATCATGGAGAGAATCAAGCTCATGGCTTAGCTTTTTCTGTAAATAAAGGAATTAAGATTCCACCATCTTTATTAAATATGTATAAGGAATTGCAAAATGATTTAGGATGTTTCATCCCTAATAATGGATATCTAGTACCTTGGGCAGAACAAGGAGTTTTGCTTTTAAATACAGTATTAACAGTTAGAGAAGGGGAACCAAATTCTCATAAAAACAAAGGTTGGGAGATATTTACTGATAAAGTTATCTCAAAATTAAACGAAAGAGAAGATCCTATAATATTTATATTATGGGGAAATAATGCTAAAGAAAAACTAAAACTTATAACAAATAAGAGCCATTTTATTTTAACAGCACCACATCCTAGTCCGTTATCAGCTTCAAGAGGATTTTTTGGATGTAAACATTTTTCAAAAGCAAATGATATTTTAAAATCACTACATAAAAAAGAAATAGACTGGCAAATAAATAATATATAAATAAGAATAAAAAAGTAGTATTAAGAATATAATAACATTATACGTAAGGTTTTTTTTAAGTGTTGTAAGATATATAATTATTTTGCAACACTTTTTTTTAGAAAGATAAATAAAAAAAGAGGTGCCTAAGGCACCTATTTGGAAATTCGTGGGGTAGAAATTAACTAAAGCTAGAATTTTCATTACATAGAATTTTGTTTTTAAGATGATTAATGGCATCTTCTCTTCTTGCTTGAATATCCTTAGCTTCTGCTATTTTATTAGGAGAAGAAATATTACTATGGGTTTCAAGGTGTTTAGCTGTTCGAGTATAATTTTCTACCAAATTAATTATTTCATTCAATCGTAATTCTTGATTATTTAATTTAGTATTTTTATTATTCAATTTAAACACCTCCCTAGTACAATAATATTATTTGAGAGTGGAGAATAAATAATACTATAATAATAATGGTATATTAACCAAAATTAAAAATTTATTATATACAAAATAAGGAGTATGATAAAATTATATAGATATTAATTTTATTAAATGGGGGCTATAATGATAAAAGATTATTTAAAAGATAAAATATTAGTAACTGATGGAGCTATGGGGACTTATTATATGAGGGACAAGGTAAATGCTGTGCCTTGTTGTGAGTTAGCTAATATACTTAATCCAGAAGAAATAAAGAAAATTCATATGGAATACATAGAAGCAGGAGCAAAACTTATAAGAACAAATACTTTTGCTGCTAATAGAGAAGCTTTAGATGTTACCGATGAGGAATTGAAAAAGATAATAGTTAATGGATATAAAATAGCAAAAGATGCTGCAAAAGGAAAAGAAGTATTTGTAGCAGCTTCTATAGGTCCAATTAGAACAAATGTTGAAAAAGATGTGGATATATTTTCCGAATACAAATATATTGTGGATAATTTTCTAGAAGTTGGAGCTGATATATTTGTTTTTGAAACATTTAGTAAATTAGATTACTTAGATAAAATATCTACGTATATAAAAGGTAAAAATAAAGATGCTTTTATAATAACTAATTTTGCAATCATGGGTGATGGCTTCACTAGAGATGGAGTTAGCTTAAACAAAATTATAAGTGAAATAAAAACATATAAATCTGTAGATATATATGGATTCAATTGTGGATCTGGTCCAACACATTTATATAAATTGTTAAAAGAGATAGATATAAAAGATGATATAGTAGCAGTATTACCGAATACTGGATATCCTGAAGTTATAAATGAAAGAACTATATATCCTAATAATCCAGAGTATTTCGGATATAAGATGATGGATTTTAAGAGATTAGGATTTAGAATTCTTGGTGGGTGTTGTGGTACAAGCCCAGAACATATTAAGAAAATAGTTGAAGCATTAAATAGAAATGATAAATTAGAAATAAAAAGATATAAACAAGAAGAAGGTAATAACAATATCACTTTAAAGAAAGAAAATAAATTTTTAGGAAAGTTAAAAGAAAATAAATTTGTTTTAGCTGTTGAATTGGCACCTCCTTTTGATACGTCTATAGATAAGATGATGCATTGTGCCAAGGTATGCAAAGATAATAATATTGATTTAGTTACAATACCAGACTCGCCAATGTCTAAAGTAAGAGTTGATTCAATTATCCTAGCTACAAAGATAAAAAGAGAAATTGGTATAGATGCAATGCCTCATATATGTTGTAGAGATAAAAATACTAATGCAATAAGATCTGGTCTTATGGGAGCTCATATTGAGGATATAAGAAATGTATTAGCACTTACAGGAGATCCAATGTCTGATATTAATAAGTTAGAAACAAAGAGTGTATTTAATCTTAATTCATTTAAACTTATTAATTTAATTTCTGAGATGAATGAAGAAGTTTTCACTGATGATAATATAGCTATTGGTGGTGCATTAAATTTAAATGTTAGAAACAAAGATATTGAAGTTTCAAGAATGAAGAAAAAGATAGAAAGAGGAGCAAACTTTTTTTTAACACAACCTATTTATGATGATGAAACTTTTGAATATCTTAAGAAGGTGAAAGAGGAAAATAACGTAAAAATATTAGGAGGCATCTTACCAATAGTAAGTTATAAAAATGCTCAATTCTTAAATAATGAATTGCCAGGAGTGCATATACCTGAGAAATATCTAAATAGATTTACACTAGATATGGACAAAGAGGAAGCGGAAAAAGTAGGAATAGAGATTGCGGTAGAGTTAGGCAATAAGATGAAAGATATTGTAGATGGATTTTATTTTATAACACCATTTAAAAGAGTGGAAATGATAATAAAAATCATAGATAGAATTATATAAATAATGTACGCCACAAAAAAAGTCCACAACTTCAACATGAAGTCGTGGACTTTTTTAGTTATTAGATAATTTAATTTCACTAATTTTATCAGAGGTATCTAAATTAAAACTTTGAATTCCTTCGCCTAATGAAACAATATATAATGTATTTCCTATATATAATCCTCTAGTATCATTATTAGACTCTAGATTCAAATCTGTACTTATTTTACTAATAAATCCTTTTTCTTTATCATAGGAGTAAGTTAAATATTTATGAAATGAATTGTTATAATTAGAATATCCAGTAGCCTCAAAGCCAAATATATTTTTAGTTGTATCTATGAAAACAGTCTTATGATTATAAAGGGCATCAGAGTAGCAAAATTTATCTAATACTAATTTATTTACTTCTTTAACATTGCTAGGATCTGATATATCAAACATTGATAATTTTATGCCTATCTCTTCATTAGTATTCTCGTCAATTTCCATACCAATACCTAATAGTAAGTTATTATCGTAAGGATGAAGATATGATGAGAATCCTGGTATTTTTAGTTCACCTAAAATTTTAGGTTCTTTTGGATTAGACAAATCTACAGAAAATAGAGGGTCCGTTTCTCTAAAGGTAACAAAATATCCTGTATCCCCTAAAAATCTTGCAGAATAAATACGTTCATTAGGGGCTAAGTCCTCTATAGAACCTATAAGTTCTAAATTTTCATCTAATATATATAATGAATTTTTCCTAGAAAAATTTGAAGATGAAGTAGCGAAAGATTCAATTGTAGATACTAATCTTAAATTATCATTATATTCATCCATAGAGAAGGAATTATTTAATATTCCCTTTATGATATTAGAAGCTTTAGCAGTTATAATACCATTATCATAACTAAATTTAATAATCTCTGTTTCCGTTGAAAAATTTTCTTTTCTGTTCCATAGGCTAGAATAAATATAAATATTTTTTTCACTAACATAAAAGTCATTACCAGAAGCGACTATTGCTTTTTTATCAGTAAAATCTTTTGGATCAGATATTTTTAAAGATGTAATTACAACATAAGATGCATTGTCAGGTGATGATGGTATTAGTATGCAATCAGAAGGCATAGCTTTATTATTTAAGTAAGGAATATAATCTTCTGTAGTATCTTTGTCTTCTATATCATTAATATAGAAATTTGAAAACATATATAAATAGTCATCAACTAACCTTGAACTACTATAATTACCAGTAGAAGTTACAGTGTTTATTAAAGAAATTTTATTTTTATTAGATATATCATATATAGATGTGGAAATAACGGTATTACAATGAAGACCACATATAGCTTTTTTATTAGAGGTAGTGCTTTTTGAAGTATTAGATTTATTACCTATTACTACAAGAATATTTCCACTAATATATATTTCATCTATATAGTTATTATCTGTACTAATTGTAGAAATTAACTTCATGTTGCCGTTATTTGTTTCTACTATATTTATCTTATTTCCATTAGTAGAATAGATGTATTTTTCATCATTTTTAATAATATCCCCTTCGTCGACGCCATCAACTTGTGTATTGGTTGTGGAAAAATCTTCAGTTTTTGATGTATCACAACTTCCCATAGAGGTATCATCAGATTCTTTTATACTATCATAAGTATCAGTGGAGCTTTTTATACCTGGAATTTTAGAGTTGTTACGTTTCTCTATAGCTTTAAAAAGGGAAAAAATTTCGTTGTAATTCTCTGATGAGTTAATAATATCAGAAGTGGTTTTTATTTCATTATTGTTAGCTTTTATGATAAAACTGCAAATAACAATAAATGCTAATGTAGCAGCTATAGTAGCGAATTTTAAGTAATTATTCTTATTGAAGCTTTTTTTAGATTTAAGTTTTTTTTCAATTATATCTGGTGATAATGTGTCAGGAATTTTTAAATTATCAGATTCTTTTTTTATTTTATCTATAATTTCCTTATCATTCATAAAGTATTACCTCCATAATTATTTTAAAAGTGGTTCCATTTTCTTAAGACCACGACTTATTTTAGATCTTACAGTGTTAGCATTAACTTTTAATAGTTTTGAAATTTCTATGCTAGTGTATCCAGCAAAAATAGAAAGTGAAATCATTAGACGTTCCTCAGAAGATAGGGTAGAAAAAGCATTTTTTAGATCGTTGCTTTCAGATAAATCCTTATGTAAAAATTCAATATTATTATCTAAAGGCAATAATTTTTCCTTGCTATATTCTTTAAGCTTTGATTTGCATTTGTTTGTTAATATTTTAAAAATCCAATACTTAAATGAAGAATTCTTTCTCAGTTTATTTATATTATTAAATGCAGAAAGAACAGTATCGCTAACTATATCTTCAGCATCCTCTTTACTCTTTAGTGTATAAAAAGCAAATTTATATAAATCCATATAAACTAATTTATATAATTTTGAAAAAGCAGTAGTATCTTTTTTCTTAGCAGCTGCCACTAATATATCATACTGATCAGTATTCATTGCGCCCCTCCTTACAATAAATTGTTTCATATATATAGTGTATTAAATGATATGAAGTGTTGCAAAAAAGTTTTATATTTATGATGAGATTTATGGTGTGTTGTATCAAAATGTATACTAATATATAATATTGGTAATGATTATACTAAAGATAAAGTTATAATGTGGAGGAAAAATGGGTAATAACAACTTTTATATGAAACCTAAAAATGATTATGTATTTAAGAAGATTTTTGGGGATGAAAGAAATTCGGATATTTTAAAGTCACTTTTAGAATCCATATTAGATAAAAACATACAGTCTGTAGAAGTAATTAATGGAGAAATACCAAAGGGAAATATAGAAGATAAAAAGAGTATTTTAGATATTAGAGCTACTATAGATGATAATATTCAGGTAGATATAGAGATGCAAGTTTCAAGAACTATTTATATGCCAGCTAGAAGTTTATATTATTGGGCAAAGATGTATTCAGAGCAACTAAATATAGGCGAAAAATATAATGGATTAAAAAAGACTATATGTATTAACTTCGTGGATTTTGAAGCAACAAAAAGTAAAAACTATCATAGTGTGTATAAGATAATAGAAAAAGATCAGGGATATATTTTAACGGATGTCATGGAATTGCATTTTATTGAAATGAATAAATTAGATAATGATTATGATGATGACAAATTATCTCAGTGGGTGAGATTTATAAAAGGTGACTCAAGAGAGGAGATGGAGAAGATGGCTATTGCAAATAAAGATATTGATAGAGCTTTAGAAGTATTAAACACTATGACTATGAGCAAAAAGGAAAGAGCAGCATACTTATCAAGAGAAATGGCTCTTCATGATGAAGCTACTAGAATTGCAGAAGCTACTGAAGAGGGAATGAAGATAGGCATAGAAAAGGGAATAGAGAAAGGTATAGAACAAGGTATAGAACAAGGTATAGAACAAGGTATCGAGAAGGGCGAAAGATTAGCGCAAGTAAGAACTGCAAAAAACTTAAGAAGTTTAGGTGTTGATGTAGAAGTTATTGCAAAGAGTACAGGATTATCTGTAGAAGAGGTAGAAAAACTATAATAATTAACATATAATAAAGGACTGTTGAATTAATAAGTAGAAACTTGTTAGCAACAGTTCATTTTATTGTGTCGCAAAAAAGAGTACAAATATTTTAGTGTTGTTTTTAGATAACATAATATAAAAATACTTGTCCTATGCAATTAAATAATTTAAATTACCACCACTTAACTATAACAGGTACTAATATCAACATAACTATGTATATCTCAAATATTAATTTATAAAGCTATATGAAGGTGAAACCTTCATTAGCACCTGTAATTACTTCCATATCAAATGTAACTAACTTAAGAAAACCAGTCTACTCTATACCCCAAAACTCAAACACTTATATTCTAAGAAATTCTGCAGGAATTTCATCCATACCTGTGCCTTGTACCCTCATACTTGTGCCTTGATAAAAAAAGCTGCCACACTTTTCTTCGTGTAACAGCTTCTTATAAATTTAATAACTATATTTAATTTAACTATTTAAAACATCATCCATATTATAAAGTCCAGTTTCTTTACCAGCCATAAATAAAACAGCTTTCATTGTACCTACAGCAAAAACTTCTCTTGAAGTAGCTGTATGTTTAAGTTCAATTGTTTCACTAGCACCGGCAAAGATAACTTCATGTTCACCAACGATAGATCCGCCTCTTATAGCGTGAACACCGATTTCTTTCTTTTGTCTCTTACAGTCGTTACCACTTCTTCCGAATACATATTCAGTTTCACCTTTTATTGCTTCTCTTATTGTATCACCAAGAAGAAGAGCAGTACCACTTGGAGCATCAACCTTTTGATTGTGGTGCTTTTCTATTATTTCTATATCATAATTTTCAAATAATGTATTTGAAATTTGTTTTAATATGTTGTTTAAAACATTTATACCTATAGACATGTTACCAGATCTAAATAATGCTACAGTTTTTGAAGCTTCTTTAATTTGTGCTACTTGATCATCAGAAAAACCAGTAGTACAAATTATTGCAGGAACTTTTTTGCTAGTAGAAAAATCTAATAAGTCACTTAAAGTTTCAGGTCTAGAATAGTCTACTATTACATCAACATCAACATTAACATCTTTTAAAGAATCGAAAAGTGGATATGTGATTTCAGGGTCCTTATATTTATCTACACCACCTACAACTTCGATGTTGTCATATTTTTTTGATTCTGCATAAACAGCTTTACCCATTTTGCCGCTAGCACCAATTATTAATAATTTTATCATATATATACCCCCTTAAATTAATCCATAAGATTTTAATGAAGCTTCAAGTGATCTTAAATTACTTTCTTCCATATCAACAAGAGGAAGTCTTAATGGACCTACGTTGAAATTCATTAAATTTAATGCAGTTTTCACTGGAATTGGATTCGTTTCAATAAATAAATTTTTACATAAATCTAAAGTATCTATTTGAATTTGTAATGCTTCTTTAGTTTTGCCTTCCATATAAAGAGCACACATATTATGAACTTCTTTTGGTACTATATTAGCAAGAACAGATATAACACCAGCACCACCTAAAGAAAGTATAGGAATTATTTGATCATCATTTCCACTATATATTAAGAAATCTTCTCCACATAAAGCTCTGATTTCAAGTACTTGAGATAAATCCCCAGATGCTTCTTTAACACCTACTATATTAGGAAGCTTTGATAATTCTTTTACTATAGAAGGTTTAAGATTTAGACCAGTTCTACTAGGAACGTTATATAGTATTATTGGAATATTAATATTAGAACTTATAGCTTTAAAATGTTCTATAACACCTTTATCAGAGGATTTATTATAGTAAGGAGTTATTACAAGTACTCCATCTACCCCTATTTCTTCACACCAAACACTCATAGATATCGCTGCTGATGTATTATTACTACCGCTACCAGCAATTACAGGAATTCTACCATTAACTTTTTCTACTGTAAATTTAATAGTAGATTTTTTTTCTTCTTCTGTCATGGTAGTTGCTTCACCAGTTGTTCCACATATTATTATGGCATCAGTATCATTTTTTATATGATATTCGATTAATTCTTCTAATTTTTCAAAATCAACACCATTATCATTAAAAGGGGTTACTAGTGCAACTCCACTACCTTTAAATAATTTCATATATCATTCTCCTTTGAGATAAAATACTTAATTCAACTATTATATTATATAACGTTATTAAAAAGAATTGTAGGACTTTTTAATAAAGAGATAATTAAAAAGTAATAATTAAAAAGTAATAATTAACAGATGAAATATATTATTACTGGTTAATGTCAATAATATTATAAAAATAGATATATTATAGCAATTAATATTTTATTAATAAAAATCCTTCATAATTATATATTTTTTAAATATAAACATGCAATATTGAGATTATTAGTTGACAAATTGCTAAAATTTAATATAATAATTCATATACCAAAAAAAGATAAAAACACTTGTTTTTTTACGTAAAACAAATAGAACGTGGGGGAAAGGATATGGCAAAATATATTTTAAAAAGATTTTTTAGTAGTATTTTCACTATATTTGTAGTAATTACTCTAACATTTTTCTTGATGAGACTAATGCCTGGTGGACCATTTGATGGTGAAAAGATGACACCAGAGATAAAAGCAAACTTAGAAGCTAAGTATGGATTGGACAAGCCACTTGGTGAACAATATCTGATGTATATGAAAGACTTGGCAAAAGGTGACCTTGGAGAATCAATGACATTTAAAGGAAGAAAAGTTACCGACACAATTACTAATTCTTTCCCAAATTCAGCAAAAGTAGGATTAGTTGCAGTTGTATTTTCAGTAACGATGGGAATATGTCTTGGAATTATAGCGGCACTTAATAAAGGGAAATGGCCTGATTCATTATGTATGGTTATTGCAACTTTAGGTATAACAATACCAAGTTTCGTAATAGGTACAGGTATGATATATATATTTGGGGTTCAATTAAAGTTGCTACCTCCAACAGGATTTAGTTCTTGGAAACATTATATAATGCCAGTTATTGCACTTGCAGGAAGCTCAATGGCATTTATAACAAGACTTACAAGAAGTAGATTATTAGATGTTATGAAATCTGATTATATAAGAACAGCAAAAGCAAAAGGTCTTGGACAAGGGAAAATTATTTTTAAACATGCATTAAGAAATTCATTAATACCAATAATTACTTATTTAGGACCATTAGTAGCAAGTATTCTTACAGGAAGTTTCGTAGTAGAAAAGATATTTGCTATTCCAGGGCTTGGAAATGAATTTGTTCAATCAGTTACAAATAGAGATTACTCAATGTTATTAGGGGTTACAGTATTCTTCTGTACACTAATTATAGTATTTAACTTTATAGTAGATGTTCTTTATGTGGTAATTGATCCAAGAATCAAATTAGAAAATACTGAAGGATAGTTAGGAGAAAAATAATGGAAGAAAATATTAAAATTGATAAAGAATTATTTACTCCGCTCACAGCAGAAGAAAAGAAAGTTGATTCTGTAGTAAGACCTAGTGTGGGATATTGGAAAGATGCATGGAGTAGATTAATAAGTAATAGAATGGCATTAGTATCATTAATAATAATAATTGTTATTATGTTAGCAGCATTTATTCTACCGTATTTTTTACCATTTACTTATGATGGTACAGATCTAGCAATAGCAAACCAAACACCATCAAAAACACATTGGTTTGGTACAGATCAATTAGGAAGAGATATTTTTGTAAGAGTATTATTTGGAGCAAAATATTCATTAATTATAGGTATAGCAGCAGCAATAATAAATTTATTTATTGGTGTACTATATGGAGGAATAGCAGGGTTTATAGGTGGAAAAGTAGATAGTATCATGATGAGAATAGTAGATATTTTATATTCAATTCCACTTACTATATATGTAATAATTCTTATGGCGATATTATATGATCCAAATTCAGGGAATAGTGGACTTGGAACAATAATTTTAGCACTTTCAATATCTTATTGGATAGGAATGGCTAGAATTGTAAGAGGGGAAGTCCTTCAATTGAAACAACAAGAATTTGTACTGGCAGCTAGAGCTCTTGGAGCATCAAAGGCTAGAATTCTTTTGAGACATTTAATACCAAACTGTATTGGTTCAATTATAGTAACTATGACGTTACTTATACCAGAAGCTATATTTACTGAAGCATTTTTAGGATTTATAGGTATAGGTCTTGTACCACCATTAGCATCATTAGGAACATTAGCTAATGAAGCACAAAAAACAATTTACACTTATCCATATCAATTATTATTCCCATCAATTATGATTTGTTTAATAATTTTAGCATTTAACTTATTTGGTGATGGATTAAGTGAAGCACTAGATCCTAAAAATAAGAAGTAGGAGGAAATAATAATGGAAAGATTATTAGAAGTTAAAGATTTAAAAACCTCCTTTAGCACAAAGTTTGGAGATGTACAATCTGTAAGGGGAGTATCTTTTCACTTAGATAAAGGGGAAGCACTTGGAATAGTTGGAGAATCTGGCTGTGGTAAAAGTGTAACTATGATGACACTGATGAGATTACTTGCCGACAATGGAAAAGTTGAAGGGGGAGAAATACTTTTCAATGGCAAGAATTTAACTAAGATACCGGAAAAAGAAATGCAAAAAGTTAGAGGAAATGAAATTGGAATGATATTTCAAGATCCGATGACTTCATTAAATCCTTTATATACAATAGGAAATCAGCTTATAGAACCTTTAATGACACATAAGGATATGTCTAAAAAGGAAGCTAAAGAAGCTGCTATTAAAATGCTAGAAATGGTTGGAATTCCTAGTCCAGAGAGCAGAATGAAACAATATCCACATGAATTTTCAGGTGGTATGAGACAAAGAGCTATGATTGCTATGAGTCTTATTTGTCAGCCAACTATGATAATAGCTGATGAGCCTACAACTGCTCTAGATGTTACAATACAAGCTCAAATCCTTGATTTAATGAAGGATTTAAGAGAAAAATTAGGGACAGCTATAATTCTAATTACTCATGATCTTGGAGTTGTGGCAGATGTTTGCTCTAGAATAAATGTTATGTATGGTGGAAAAATAGTAGAAACAGGAACAACAGAAGATATATTTTATAGAGCAAAACACCCATACACTTGGGGACTTTTAAATAGTATTCCAAATCCAAAGAGTGAAGTAAGAGAAAAATTAAGACCTATTGAAGGTCAACCGCCAGATTTACTTAAGCCACCAACAGGATGTGCTTTCGCTGCAAGATGTGATTATGCTATGAAGGTATGTTTAGAAAAACAACCACCTGAATTCAATGTAGGTGAAGGTCATAAGTCAGCTTGTTGGTTATGTCATGAAAATGCACCAAAGGTAGAAAGTCCTATAAAGAGATATGACTTCAGTAGAGAAAAAGCTACCGATATAAGGAGTGAAAAATAATGGCGAAGATGGATAAAGAAAATAAGAACGATATAGTATTAGAGATACAAGACTTATGCAAATACTTTCCTGTAAAGAAGGGGATATTTGAAAAGAAAAGTTATGTAAAAGCAGTAGATAAAGTTTCATTTACTCTTAAAAGAGGAGAAACTTTAGGATTAGTTGGAGAATCAGGTTGTGGAAAAACTACAACGGGAAGAACAATATTGAAATTATATAACCCAACATCAGGAAAGATAATTTTTAATGGACAAGATATAACAAATTTAAGTGAAAAACAAATGGTACCACTTAGAAGAAAAATGCAAATGATATTCCAAGATCCATATGCATCTCTTGATCCGAGAATGACAGTAGGAGATATTATTGGAGAAGCTATTGATATTCATGGACTTTATAAAGGTGAAGAGAGAACAAAAAGAATAAGAGAACTTTTAGAAAGAGTTGGTCTTGTAGGAGATCATATCAATAGATATGCCCATGAATTTTCAGGTGGACAAAGACAAAGAATAGGTATTGCAAGAGCTCTAGCAGTAGAACCAGACTTTATAGTTTGTGATGAACCAATATCAGCATTAGATGTGTCAATACAAGCGCAAGTTATAAATATGTTAGAAGAACTACAAGAGGAATTAGGATTGACATATCTATTTATAGCTCACGATTTATCAATGGTAAAACATATTTCTACTCATATTGGAGTAATGTATTTAGGAAGATTAGTTGAAAAAGGAACTAGTGAAGAAGTGTATTCGAAACCACTACATCCATATACTAAGGCTCTTTTATCAGCAGTTCCGGTACCAGATCCTGAGCAAGCTAAGGCTAACAAGAGAATTGTCTTAGAAGGAGATATACCATCACCAATAGATCCACCACCAGGATGTAGATTTAAAGGTAGATGTAAATTTGCAAAACCAGAATGCGGAAAAGTAGATCCAGAATTAAAAGAAGTAGAACCAGGACACTTTGTTGCCTGTCATCTATACTAAAATCAGTGCACATATATCATGGCACAAGGCACAGGTATGGATGAAATTCCTGGGGAATTTCTGAAATTTTAAGTGCTTAGTTGAATAATATAAGTTAGGCTATGTCTCTTGCTTATATCACAGTTGATATAAAAGTTATTATAGGAGGTTAGTGAAGGGTTTAACTTCATATAGCTTGGTGAATCGTTAGATTTATAGTAAAGATGCGAACACCTTGCTGTCCGCAGGACTATGATATTTTCCCCACAGGGGAAAATTAACCTTACTTGTGCCTTCTAACCTGTGCCATAATAAATAAAGTTATCGCTAATAAATTTTTATTTATTAATGCGACATCTCGCACATTCACTGTGCACTGAAATTTTACATAAGAGGAGAAGGGAAAATGAAGATGAGTAAACTAAAGAAAGCGCTTGCTTTAGTTGTTGCAGCTACTATTAGTGCTACATTATTAGTAGGTTGTGGCGATGATAGCAAGTCAGGGAGTAATGAACAAGTATTAACTTATAATTTAGGAGCAGATTCAAAGACTTTAGATCCAGCATTAAATACAGCTGTAGATGGCGGTATTGTAATAGTTAATGCTTTTGAAGGATTATGTAGAACTGATGAAAAGGATAAAGCCATTGAAGGTGGAGCTAAATCATGGACTATATCAGATGACGGATTAACATATACTTTTAATCTAAGAGAAGATGCTAAATGGTCAAATGGTGATGCAGTAACAGCTCATGATTATGAATATGCTTGGAAAAGAGTATTAAATCCAGAAACAGGTGCAGAATATGCATATCAAATGTATTATATAGAAGGTGCAGAAGCATACAACACTGGTGAAGGATCAGTTGATGCTGTAGGAGTAAAAGCTATTGATGATTATACTTTAGAAGTAAAATTACATTCACCAACTAGTTATTTCTTAGAATTAACAGCATTCCCATGCTATTTCCCAGTAAACAAGAAAGTTGTTGAAGCAGATTCAGAATGGGCAACTAAAGTTGATACATATGTATCTAATGGTCCATTCAAGATGAGTGAATGGAATATGAAAGATTCTTTAGTGTTTGTTAAAAATGATAATTATTATAACAAAGAAGAAGTTAAGTTAGATAAGTTAGTTATGAAAATGGTTCTTGATGAAACATCAGCATATGCATCATTCCAATCTGGGGATTTTGACATGATAGAATCAGTACCATCATCTCAAATTGAAGCAGGTTTAGCAGATGGAACTTTTGTTAAGTATCCTAATTTAGGAACTTACTTTTTAGTAGTTAATGTAAATGGTGATAATGCTAGTGATGATGTAAAGAAAGTACTGTCAGATAGTAAAGTTAGAAAAGCGTTAAATTTAGCTATAGATAGAGAATCTATTGTTAAGAACATAACTAAAGGTGGCCAAATTCCGGCTCATAGCTATGTACCAGAAGGAATTCCATCTAATGATGGTGAAGATTTTGCATCAAAAGAATACTTTAATCCATCTGGTGATGTGAAAGAAGCACAAGCTCTTTTAGCTGAAGCAGGATATGAAAACGGTCAAGGATTCCCAACAATTACTTTACTTTATAATCAAGAAGGGGATCATGGAAGTGTAATGCAAGCCATCGCAGATATGTGGAAGAAGAATTTAGGAATTAATGTTTCTTTATCACAACAAGAATGGAAAGTATTCCAAACTACGAGAACTCAAAAGAAATATCAAATTGCAAGACATGGATGGTCTGGAGACTATGTAGATCCAATGACATTCTTAGAAATGTGGACTTCATCTTCAGCATTGAATGATGCTGGATTCTCTAATGCGGAGTATGATGAGCTAATCAGTGAAGCAATATCAGAAATGGATGCTACAAAGAGAGAAGAACTTTTACACAAGGCAGAAGATATTTTAATGGATGAGATGCCAGCAATTCCACTTTATTATTATACTAAGGTAAAAGGAATTAAGCCTTATGTTAAGGATGTTCAAGTATCACAACTTGGTTTTGTTTATTTTGATAAAGCATATATAGATGGCAAATAATCTATTGAGGGTATCGTATTAATTGCGATATCCTTAACTTTAAGTCGATATAAATAGAAAAATGATAAATTAATGCAAAAATAATGACGAATTTTCCAAATGCGTCTTGCAAAAGATAGTAATTTGCATTAATATATTCATATAAAGTATAAATTTGCAATTTAATGTGTTAAATTGCAAAAACTAATACAAGTATAATTTTTTTAGTTAAGCTTATGGGGAGCTTATTGGTATTAGTAATCCGATTCACTTGGTGAATTAGATATAAAAAATAAATAGGGGGATAAAATATGAAACAAAACAAACTGAAGAGAATTTTTGCTTTAGTAGTTGCAGCCACTATTAGTGCTACAGTTTTAGTTGGATGTGGCGATGATAGCAAAAAGTCAGAAACTGATGAACAAGTATTAACTTACAATTTGGGAGCTGATTCAAAAACTTTAGACCCAGCTTTAAATGCTGCCGTTGATGGTGGTATAGTTCTATCAAATGCTTTTGAAGGATTATGTAGAACTGATGAAAATGATAAAGCTATTGCAGGTGGAGCTGAATCATGGACAATCTCTGATGATCAATTGACTTATACTTTTAAATTAAGAGAAGATGCTAAATGGTCAAATGGTGATGCAGTAACAGCTCATGACTATGAATATGCTTGGAAAAGAGTATTAAATCCAGCTACAGGTGCAGAATATGCATATCAAATGTATTATATAGAAGGTGCAGAAGCTTACAACACTGGATCAGGTTCAGAAGATGCAGTAGGAGTTAAAGCGCTTGATGATTATACTTTAGAAGTTAAATTACATGCTCCAACTAGTTATTTCTTAGAACTAACAGCATTCCCATGTTATTTCCCAGTAAATAAGAAAGTTGTCGAAGCAGATTCAGAATGGGCAACTAAAGTAGATACATATGTATCAAATGGTCCTTTCAAGATGACTGAATGGAATTTAAAAGATTCCTTAGTATTTGTTAGAAATGATAATTATTATAATAAAGACGAAGTTAAATTAGATAAGTTAGTAATGAAGATGGTTACAGATGAAACATCAGCTTTTGCAACATTCAAAGCTGGAGATTTCGATATGATAGATGTGGTTCCAACTTCTGAAATAGAAGCAGGATTAAAAGATGGTACTTTTGTTACATATCCTAACTTAGGAACATATTTCTTAGTAGTAAATACAACTGGTGAAAATGCTAGTGATGATGTGAAGAAAGCACTTTCAGATAAGAAAGTAAGACAAGCATTAAATTTAGCTATAGATAGAGATTCTATCGTTAAAAATGTTACTAAAGGTGGACAAATTCCAGCATACAGCTATGTTCCAGAAGGAATTCCAGGAGCAGATGATAAAGATTTTGCATCAAAAGAATACTTTAAATCATCAGGTGATGTAGATGCAGCTAAAAAGCTTTTAGAAGAAGCTGGTTATAAAGATGGAGAAGGATTCCCTACAATCACTTTACTTTATAATCAAGAAGGTGCACATGGAGATGTAATGCAAGCTATCGCAGATATGTGGAAGAAAAACTTAGGAATTAACGTATCATTATCACAACAAGAATGGAAAGTATTCCAACAAACAAGAGAAGATAAGAATTACCAAATTGCTAGACATGGATGGGTTGGAGATTATGTAGATCCAATGACATTCTTAGATATGTGGACTTCAACATCTTCATTAAACTATTCAGGATTTGCTAGTGAAGAATATGATAACTTAATTGAATCTGCTATTAAAGAAACTGATGCAACTAAGAGAGATGAATTAATGCATCAAGCAGAAGATATTTTAATGGATGAAATGCCAGCAATTCCAATTTACTACTACACTCAAACTAAAGGAATTCAACCATATGTTAAAGATGTTAGAGTTTCACCATTAGGATTTATCTATTTTGATAAAGCTTATATTGATGGTAAATAAAATATAATTTTTAATTTCATGTACAAATTACTCAAGACATAAAATAAGAACGTAGGCTGTTGCATAATTAAATGCACAGTTAAAGGAGCTGTTACAGAAGAGTTATCTAAAATCTTTTGTTATGGCTCCTTTATATTTTTATTGTATTAAATATACAATACTATCATAATTATTATTAACTATTTATAAATTGAAGAAAAACGTAGAAAATTAAAGTGTAAACCTATAAAAATACATCAAATTATAAAAAAGACTATATTTTGAGAATTGAATTAAAGCAAAATTTGAAGTAATATATTCACATAAATTAGAAGGTGAAGGAAAAATTCTTAAATTATAAAAATTATTCTAAATTATAGAGACAATGGAGTCTATAACTTACTAAGTTTTTAGTAGGTTATAGGCTCCTTTTTTTCTTATCCAGTCTCAGCTAAGATAGGAATTCATATTGGTGTAAAGTTATTATCAAATCTATAAAGGTTGATTATATATATTTTTATAATGAAAAGGGGGAAAATTATGAAAAGAAAAAGATTAAAAAAGATTATTTCTTTAGTTATTGTAGCAACGTTAAGTGCAATGATTTTTGTTGGTTGTGGTGATAGCAAAAAGGAATCTGGGGAGGATGAGCAAGTACTTACTTACAATTTAGGAGCAGATTCAAAAACATTAGATCCAGCTTTAAATTCTTCTGTTGATGGAGGAATAGTGCTTTCAAATGCTTTTGAAGGATTATGTAGAACTGATGAAAATGATAAAGCTATTGAAGGTGGAGCTGAATCATGGACAATCTCTGATGACCAATTGACTTATACTTTTAAGCTAAGAGAAGATGCTAAATGGTCAAATGGAGATTCTGTAACTGCCGAAGATTATGAATATGCATGGAAGAGGGTATTAAATCCTGAAACTGCAGCTGAATATGCATATCAAATGTATTATATTAAAGGAGCAGAGGCATATAATACTGGTTCAGGTAGTGTTGATGATGTTGGAGTTAAAGCTATTGATGATTATACTCTAGAAGTTCAATTAGAATCACCAACTACCTATTTCTTAGAATTAACAGCATTTCCGTGCTATTTTCCTGTAAACAAGAAGGTCGTTGAAGCTGATCCAGATTGGGCCACAAAAGTTGATACATATGTATCAAATGGACCTTTTGAATTAACAGATTGGAAATTAAAAGATTCTTTAGTGTTCGAAAAAAATCAAGATTATTATGATAAGGATAAAGTTAAGCTAGATAAATTAATAATGAAGATGGTAACAGATGAAACATCAGCATCAGCAAGTTATAAATCTGGAGATTTTGATATGATAGACGTAGTTCCAATTTCAGAGATAGAAACTGGATTAGCAGATGGAAGTTATACGAAGTTTCCTAATCTTGGAACCTATTATTTATCTATTAATGTAACTGGTGAAAATGAAAGTGATGATGTTAATAAAGCACTTCAAAATGAAAAGGTAAGAAAAGCATTAAGTTTAGCTATTGATAGAGATTCTATCGTTAAAAATATTACTAAAGGTGGGGAGATTCCGGCATATAGTTTTGTGCCAGAAGGAATTCCTGGAGCTGATGGAAATGATTTTGCAAGTAAGGAATACTTTAAAACATCTGGTAATATAGATGAAGCTAAAAAGCTTCTAGAAGAAGCTGGTTATAAAGATGGAGAAGGATTTCCTACGATTACCTTACTTTATAATCAAGAAGGTGCACATGGAGATATAATGCAAGCTATTGCAGATATGTGGAAGAAAAATTTAGGAATTAATGTTTCTTTAGCGCAACAAGAATGGAAAGTATTCCAAACAACAAGAACAGATAAAAATTATAATATTGCTAGAGATGGATGGTTAGGTGATTATGTTGATCCTATGACATTTTTAGATTTATTTACATCTACTTCATCATTAAATAACTCAGGTTTTAGTAATAGTGAATATGATTCATTAATATCAGAAGCAAAGGCTGAAACAGATTCTGCAAAGAGAGATGAGATACTTCATAAGGCAGAAGATATATTAATGGATGATATGTCTATAATTCCGATTTACTATTATAGCCAAGTTAAAGGAATTAAATCATATGTTAAAGATGTAAGAGTTTCAGCACTTGGATTTGTTTATTTCGATAGAGCTTATATTGATGGTAAATAACTAATAAATATAAGAAAAAGCTACTCAATTATTCCTTATACAGTTATTGGGTAGCTTTTTTTTATTTAAAAATTAGGAATAATTATTCAAGAATATACTAATAAATCTATAAAAATTGATATATAAATAATATATGATGAATAAATATGCATATCTGTTTTTTATTACATAAATTCAAGAAAAACGTAGCAAATCAAAGTGTAAACCTATTAAAATACATTATCTGATAAAAAATTCTATTTTTTAGGTGTTGAATTACAAAAAAATCTGAAGTAATATATTCACATAAATTGAAAGATGAAGGAGAAATGATTAAATAACAAAAAATTACAATATATCGTGAAGACAATGAAGTCTATAATTTACTAGTTATTTAGAAATTATTGACCTTTTTTTGTGTCTTTAAATTCTTTGTATCGTTACATAAAGATATGTTTTTTATTAAAAAAATTGATGATTTGGTTCACTTAAATTAAAGGTAAATGCTTAAAATTAAAGTGACTGAATATATATACTAAAAAGGGGGAAAAAATATGAAAAGTAAATTTATCAAAGCATTATCTGCATTAACTACAGTAGCATTACTTAGTTCTTGTGGTGGAGGAAGTGGAACAGAAACTTCTAGTGAAAAGAAGGAATTAACAGGAACAAAGAATACAATATATGAAGCAAAGGATATGAGCAAAAATCCAGAAGTAGCTACAAAGAGAAAAGACACATTAATTATTGGTACTGAAGCTCCAGATGGTGTTTTTAATCCAGTACTTATGGAAAGTGCTTATGATGCGTATATAACAGAAGCTATGTTTGATTATTTATTAAAGAATAATGCAGAGGGTGAAATAGTTGAAGGATTAGCAAAAATGCCAGAAGCCTCTGATGATGGATTAACATATACAATAAAATTACAAGATAATTTAAAATGGTCAGATGGATCAAAATTAACTACAAAAGATGTAGCATTTACTATAAAACTTATTTGTGATGGTGGATATGATGGACCTTTAGATTTGGTTAATGGTAAAACTAAGATAAAAGGTGCTAAGGAATATCAAGAAGGAACAGCAACTGATATTTCAGGAATAGAAATTGTAGATGATCAAACTATGAAAATTACTCTTTTAGAAAAAACATCATCAGCAATTTATGATTTTGCAACTATTATGCCAATGCCAGAAAGTTATTACGGTAAAGATTACAAACAAGGAAGTATAGATTCTATTAAGACATTAAATGAAAAACCAGAAGTTAGCTCTGGAGCTTATAAGTTTGTAAGTTATGCTGCTGGTGAAGAAGTTAAATTAGTAGCTAATGAAAATTATTATGATGGAAAAGCTAAAATTAAAAATATTATTTATAAAGTTACTACTGAAGATACAAGACTTCAAATGTTACAAACAGGGGAAATCGATATGGACGAGCTTACTATCGGTCAAGATAATGTAGAATCTACAGAAGCAGCTGGATTCTTAAGTTATCAATATTTCCCAACAAATGGATATGGATATATGGCATTCAATCATGCAAAGCCAGCTCTTAGTGATAAAGTTGTAAGACAAGCTTTAGCTACTGCATTAAATAGAGAAAAAATTGTTGACTCTGTATATGATCATTATGCATCTGTTGTTAATGTAAATCAATCTAAAGTATCATGGGCATTTTATGAAGGTAAAAATAAATATGAATATGACTTAGAAAAAGCTAAAAAAATGTTAGACGATGCTGGATGGAAAGAAGGCAGTGATGGTATAAGAGAAAAAGATGGTGTAAAACTTTCTATTCATTTTGTAGGTACTTCAAATAACCCAGTAGTAGATTCTATTCTTTCAGTAGCTACAGATGATTGGAAAGAATTGGGTGTAGATTTTACTTCTGAAAAAGTTGACTTTAACCAAATGCTAGCTAAACAAAAAGCTGGAGAATTTGATATGTTATTTATGGCTTGGGGATTAACTGCAAATCCTAATGATGCTGATATATATACTAGCAATGGTTCATATAATCGAATTAATTACTCTAATTCAAAAGTTGATGAGTTATATAGTAAGATAAATTCAGAATTAGACCAAGAAAAACAAAAAGAATTATACAAAGAATTATATACAGAAATTAATGAAGACCTACCTTGTATCTTTATGTATCAAAGAAGTGATATGTGGGTAATGAACGGAAGAGTAAAAGGTTTTGATATCTCTCCATATGTTCACTATACTCAAATGTTAAATAAGATAACTTTAGAAAATTAGTTTTATAGAAGGCAATATAAAACGTCCTTGGGAAACTCTAAGGACGTTTTTTAGAAAGGAGTATATAAAAATGAGACAGTTTATTACTCGAAGATTACTTCAAATGATACCGATGGTTATAGGAATATCTATAATATTGTTTACGCTTATAGCATTTATTCCTGGTGACTTTGTTGATGCTAAGGCTAATCCTAATATGTCAGAAGAAAAGGTTCAACAATTAAAAGAAATATATGGACTTGATAAATCTATACCTGAGAGATATATTACTTGGGCAAAGCACGCAGTAGTAGGAGATTTTGGAGATTCTCTTAGATTTAAAAAACCAGTATCAGAAGTTATAAATACTTATGTATGGAATTCTTTTAAACTTGCATTGACATCTTTTATATTAAGTCTTCTGATAGCGGTACCTATAGGAATTATATCTGCCACAAGGCAATATTCATTTTTTGATAAGTTCTTTACAGTGTTTGCACTAATTGGATTATCAATACCATCATTTTTCTTTGCATTATTACTTATAAAATTTTTCTCTATAGATTTAGGAATACTGCCAGTATCCGGGATGACTACTGCAGGAGCTGACCATACTGGTTTTAAACATATATTAGATGTGGTGAAACATGGAATACTTCCAGTAGCAGTATTAACCCTTATGCAAGTAGGAAGTTTAATGAGATATACAAGAACTGCCATGCTTGAAGTTATAAATCAAGATTATATAAGAACAGCTAGAGCAAAAGGGTTAAAAGAAAAAGTTGTTATATATAAACATGCATTAAGAAATGGACTTATACCAATTGTAACTTTACTTGGAATGTCACTTCCAGATTTATTTGCAGGAGCTATTATAACAGAAAGTGTTTTCGGATGGCCGGGAATAGGAAAAATTGCTTTAGAATCTGTTAATTTGAGAGATTATACATTCCTTATGGGATTCAATATGCTAATTGTGGTATTAGTTTTAATCGGAAATTTAATTTCAGATATATCATATGCACTTGTTGATCCAAGAGTTAGACTAAAGTAAGGAGGAAAACTTTATGGCAGATAAAAAAGAAAAATTAGAGTCACCATGGAGAATAGTATTTAGAAGATTAAAGAAAAATAAGTTAGCTTTATTTGGACTAGGACTTATAGTTCTTATGTTTTTATTTTCTTTTATAGGACCGTTATTTTCTCCTTATGGATACAATACACAGGATGCAGCTAAAAAACTTGCACCAAGTTTTGCACATTGGTTAGGTACAGATAATTTAGGAAGAGATGTACTTACTAGACTTATGTATGCTGGTAGAATTTCTCTTATAGTTGGACTAGTAGCTATGATTATACAAGTAGTATTAGGAGCATCTATAGGAGCTATTGCAGGATATTATGGAGGATGGATAGATACAGTAATAATGAGAATTATCGATATATTTATGTCATTACCATTTTTACCTGTAGTTATTATGGTTGGGGCAATATTGTCAGATTTAAAAGTACCGTCTACCCTTAGAATATTTGCCGTTATGTTTGTATTAGGATTTTTATCATGGCCTTATCTTGCAAGACTTGTTCGTGGGGAGATTTTATCATTAAGAGAACAAGAATTTATGCAAGCTACAGAGGCATTAGGTCTTACAGATATGAGAAAAATATTTGCACATTTATTGCCAAACACTGTGCCTATAATTATAGTTAATGCTACATTAGCAATAGGTAATGCAATTCTTACAGAATCAACATTAAGTTATTTAGGAATAGGTGTTACACCACCAACTCCATCATGGGGAAATATGATTACAGCAGCTAGTAATCTTTTTGATTTCCAAAATAGACCATGGCTTTGGATACCACCTGGATTATGCATTTTTGTAACAGTTATGGCTATAAACCTATTAGGTGATGGTTTAAGAGATGCATTAGATCCTAAGATGAAGAAGTAAGGGAGGAAATATTATGGCAAAGACATTAGTTGAATTTAAGAATTTAAAGACATATTTCCACACAGAAGCTGGAGTAGTTAAAGCTGTAAATGATGTATCTTTTAAGATAAAAGAAGGAGAAACAGTTTGCGTTGTTGGAGAATCAGGTTGTGGTAAGTCTGTAACTTCAATGAGTTTAATGAGACTTGTACAAGGTCCTATAGGAAAAATTGAAGGTGGAGAAATTCTTTATAAAGGTAAAGACATATTAAAGTTTACTGATGAAGAGATGAGAAAAATCAGAGGTAACGAAATCGCTATGATATTTCAAGAGCCTATGTCTTCATTAAACCCAGTGTTTACAGTAGGATCACAAATCATGGAAGCTATTATGTTACATCAACAATGTGATAAAAAAATAGCTAGAGAAAGAGCTATTGAAATGATTAAATTAGTAGGAATTCCTAGAGCTGATGAAATTGTAGATTCTTATCCTCATGAGTTATCAGGAGGAATGAGACAAAGAATAATGATAGCTATGGCATTATCTTGTAATCCTAATGTTTTGATAGCAGATGAACCTACTACTGCTTTAGATGTAACAATACAAGCACAAATACTAGACCTTATGAGAAAAATAAAAAAAGAGTTAAATACAGCAATATTATTAATAACTCATGATTTAGGTGTAGTAGCAGAAATGGCAGACTATGTTGTTGTTATGTATGCCGGCAAAGTTATTGAAGAGGGACCAGTATTAGATATATTTAAAAATCCAACTCATCCATATACTAAGGGTCTTCTAAAATCTAAACCTGTACTAGGTAGTGGTGAAGAAAGATTATACTCAATACCTGGACAAGTTCCAAATCCAATAGGAATGAAGGATTCGTGTTATTTTAATGATAGATGTGAATATTGTATGGAAAAATGTAAAAGTGAAATACCACACTTAAGAAAGATAAGTGAAAACCATAAGGTAGCATGTTGGTTACATAATGATGAAGGGGAGGCGAAGTAGATGGCTGAAGAAGTATTATTAAAAGTAGAAAATGTTAAAAAATATTTCCCTATTAAAGGGGGAGTAATGCAAAGAACTGTTGGATATGTAAAAGCTGTAGACGGAGTTTCCTTTGAAATAAAGAAAGGTGAGACATTAGGACTTGTAGGAGAATCAGGGTGTGGAAAATCAACTACTGGTAGAACAATACTAAATTTATTAGAAAAGACAGAGGGGAAAATTTATTTTAAGGGACAAGACCTTGATGAATTAAGTAAAAGTCAATTAAGAAAAATGAGACCTAAAATGCAATTAATATTTCAGGACCCATATTCATCATTAAATCCAAGAATGACAGTTGGGAAAATTATTGGAGAAGCACTTTTAAATCACAAAATGGTTTCAAAAGAAGATTTAAGAGAAAAAGTTCTTGAAACAATGAAAATTTGTGGACTTGCACCTTATCAAATAGATAGATATCCACATGAATTCTCTGGTGGGCAAAGACAAAGAATCGGGATAGCAAGAGCACTTATATTAAATCCAGATTTTATAGTGGCAGATGAACCAGTATCTGCATTAGATGTTTCAATACAAGCACAAATAATTAATCTATTGCAAGATTTGCAAAGAGAAAAGAATTTTTCGTACCTTTTTATTTCTCATGATCTTTCAGTTGTTGAACATATATGTGATAAGGTAGGAGTAATGTATTTAGGATCACTAGTAGAACTTGCATCATCAGATGAGATATTTAAAAATCCACTTCATCCATATACAAAAGCATTAATGTCAGCTATTCCTATACCTGATCCAACAGTAAAAAGAGAAAGAATAATTCTTACTGGGGATATACCATCACCGGCAAATCCACCAAAAGGATGTAAATTCCATACTAGATGCCCATATGCCACAGATAAATGTAAGGAAGTAAATCCAGAATACAGAGAGGTTACTAAGGATCATTTTGTAGCTTGTCATATGGTTTAGGAGGATTTGAAAATGTTCGGAAGAAATAAACTAAAGGAAAAAAGATTAGATAAAGAAACAGAAGAAAGATTATTGAAAGAACTAAGAGCAGAGAATTTATCAAAGAATGATATATTAGCAATAATTATTGCAACATTTCAGGTATTAATGCCGTTTATTTTAGTATTAATAGCGGCGCTATTTTTAGTGATTTTTTTATTTAGTAGATAATTAATAGAGAGGTTTCACCTTAGGGTGGAATCTTTTTTTGTTGCACTTTCATGTAGAGGGTAAGAGGTAAGAGAAAATAGTTTTGATGGTGGAGTGGGATGTTGTAAAAGTTCATATTAGTATCTGTTCTAGTTAAGTGGTGGTGGAATTCAAAGCACAAGTATGATGGCCCATGGCACAGGTATAGATGAAATTCTTGCAGAATTTCTTAAATTTTAATAACAACACTTAAGTATAATAGTTTTGTATATAAAAATACTCAATATATAATAAAGTACTATATTATACAAAGAATTTTATACAACATATTTTCACCATAGGTGAAAATTAACCTTACCTGTGCCTTGTGCCTTATTATAACAACCTTCATCTAAATTGTTTATTGTGAATAAACTTTAACTTTTAATTGTGTATAAGAGGGTATTTATGTGGGCAACCTATAACTGCATAAATAATTTTGCTTGAGGAGGAGAATGATATGAGCAAAACTCCCTTAAAAAAGATTATTAAATCAAAGATAAAATCTAATAGAGAGTTAACAGACCTTGAAAAAATAAGAGAAAATTTAAAATATGAAATAGCTTCAGAATTGGGGCTTAGCGATAAGGTAGATAAGTTAGGATGGGGTGGACTTACAGCAGAAGAGACAGGTAGAATTGGTGGAATAATGACAAAAAGAAAAAAAGAGTTAAAAATACCTAAAAATGCAGAGATAATTAGCAGAGAAAAAGGGGAATAGTTGAATTAACTTCTCAATTGTTTATAATTATATATAGTATGAAAATTGAGGAGAAAAATGATGGAAGCTTATGGAGATTTTGCATTAATTTATGATCAGCTTATAAATGAAGATATAGATTACAAAGAATATGCTAAGTTTATTTTAGAGAAATGTAAAAACTATAATATAAACTTTAATAATTATTTAGATTTAGCTTGCGGTAGTGGAAATTTAACCTTTGAAATTTATAAAAATTTTAAACATAGTTATGGTATTGATTTATCAGAGGAAATGCTTTGTATCGCACAAGATAAAATAGTAAATATGAACTTTAGGCCTAAGTTTTTAAATCAAGATATAACTGAGTTTAAAGTAAATGAAACTTTCGATCTTATAACTTGTTGTTTAGATTCTATTAACTATATAATTGAAGAAGACGGATTAAGATCTATGTTTAGAAGGGTTTACGAATCATTAAATGATAATGGGATATTTATATTTGATATAAACTCTTATTACAAAATAACAGAGATTTTAGGTAATAATATATATAGTTTTGATAATGATGACGTATTTTACTGTTGGAATAATACACTAAATGATGATATAGTAACTATGGAACTAACTTTTTTTATTAAAGAAGAAGAGGATATCTATACAAGAGTAGATGAAGTGCATATGGAAAGAGGATATTCTGAAGAAAAAATCGAATCTTTAATAAAAGAATGTAATTTTAGCATCATGGGAAAAAGTGAAAATTATACAGATAATGATGTTACTGAAAAAAGTGAAAGAATTGTATACATCATAAAAAAAATACAACAGGGATAAGGAGAGAAATACATGGAAGATAGAATCATAAGGGCAACAGCGAAAGATGGAGCTATTAGAATCATTGGAGCTACTACTACAAATTTATTAAATGAAGCTATTAGAATACATAAAACAACACCAACAGCATCTTGTGCCATGGGAAGAATGCTTACAGCAGGAGTTCTTATGGGTGCTATGCTAAAAAATGATAAAGATGTTTTAACATTAAAAATAGATGGTGGTGGACCTATAAAAGGTATCACTGTTACAGCATATGCTGATGGAAGAATAAAAGGAATTGTTGGAAATCCTAATGTACAGTTGCCACCAAGACAAAATGGTACAATAGATGTATCAGGAGCTATTGGAAAGAATGGTATGCTTACTGTAATCAAGGATCTTGGATTAAAGAATCCATATGTAGGTCAAGTTAAAATCTATACAGGGGAAGTTGGAGAAGATGTAGCTTATTATTATACAACTTCAGAACAAACACCTTCAGCAGTAGCTGTTGGAGTAATGTTTAATAAAGATTTAGAAGCTAGTGCCGCTGGTGGATTTATTATTCAAATGATGCCAGATGCAGATCCACTTCTAGCAGATTTAGTTCAATATAGATTAGAAGAAATGCCATCAACAACAGAAATGATAAATAATGGTAAAACTATTGACGAAATAATATCAAACATTTTTGAAGATATGGATTTAAAAATTCATGATGATGGTAAACCTTACTATGGATGTGACTGTTCAAGAGAAAAGATTGAAACAGCATTAATTTCATTAGGTAAAAAAGAATTATCTAATATAATAGCAGATAGAAAAGATGAAGAAATAGGATGTTCATTCTGTGGAAGTAGATATATATTTACTCCAGAAGAAATGGAACAATTAATGGAAAAAGCAAAATAAAGTATAATTATAAGAGCTGTTGTAAGACTAATTTCTTAGTTAGGTTTGCAATAGCTCTATTTATTATTTATAAAAGATTTTCTCATAAAGTATATAAGTTTTCTTAACAAAAAAAGTAAATAGCTATAATTTTATAAGTTATAAATTATAGAAATATAGAAATATAGAAATGATAATAATATATCGAAAGTAAAAAGTTAAGGAGTGATATAAATGAGAAAATTAATAGTATATATATTATCTTTAATAATTGTCTTTACAGGATATTTTTCGCAAGTTACTAAAAATTCAGATGAGAATGATACAAAAGTAGTTGAAACATATATAGAAGTGTATAGTAATGATTCAAAAGATATTGAAGCAAGAGTTAAAAACTACATTATTAATTCTCAAGGAAATAAATCAGAAGCAGAAAAAATAAAATGGAGTAAAACATTTTTAGATAAAGTGGATATTGAAAGTTTGTATAATCAATATATATCAAATGGAGGAGAGGCTGATGATTTAAATAAATTTGCTAATTATATAACTTTAAATGCACCAATTCGTGATGATTGGGAAGATTTATTTAAAAAGGAAGTATACGATACATATGGAGAAAAGATAACTAAATTAGAGTATTTAGGTAAAGATTTATATCAAGCATATATCAAAAAAAATAATGTAGAGATTCCCTATGTAGTAGTTTCATCAAGAACAGGTTATTTCCATGGTTGATATTTCTTAATATATTTAAAAAAGTGAAGGTTCCTTGTATAAAGAACCTTCACTTTTTATATAATTTTATTTTATAATAACATTTATTAGTATTTATTAGCATTTAATTATAAGAACTTGACCAATATTAATGACATTAGCATTTCTAATATCATTCCAAGTTTGAATATTTGCTACAGTAACATTAAATTTCTTAGCAATTGCACTTAAAGTATCACCGGATTTAACAGTATATGTTGTGTATCCTTTTATAATAAGAGATTGTCCAACTGTAATTAAATTAGGATTACTTATATTATTCCAACTTTGAATATTTGCTATAGTAACATCAAACTTTTTAGCAATAGAAGTTAGAGTGTCACCAGATTTAACAGTGTATGTTGCACTTTTTGTATTATTAGATAATCCTTTAGCAAGAGTATCATACCATTTTTCAGCATAAGCCCATCTTTTAGGTTGATTATAATTAGCAGGTCTTTCATAATTTGCAAGAAATGCTTTAGCTAAGTAAGTTGGTGATTTTGTACTTTGAGTAAAAGCTTTGAAGGTAAGAGGATAATCGCTTGTTTTAATATATTGTTTATTATTTTCAAGTTCCCATTGGATTCTTCTACATTGTGTATCAACAGTTTTATAATTTAAGCTTTTTTCTTTTGCCCAAGAAGTAAGTTTAGATTTAGGTGTCCATTGAACTAAACCATATCCGCCACCACCGCTTATTTCATCTATATCTGCAATTATACCAGACTCAACTTGCATGTTACCTAACATTCCACAAATAGAGTTACTTGTCCAACCTTTCTTTATAAAATAAGAATATATATATTTTGCATTTTCATTCATATTTTCTGACATTTTAAATACCTCCAATTTCCAAAATGTTAATAAAATAATTCAATTTAATCAAGCTTGATTTTGATTTTCACTTATTATAAAGTAAATAAATGATACTTTGTAAACTGGTAAGCAGAAATTTTTATTTGAACTGTTGTAAACAATCTCTTTTAGCATTTTTAAGTTATGAATTATATTGCATTTCATTTTAAATTATTTTATAATAAAAAAGTACTAAAATTAGAAAAACGACATATACTATTAAAGTAATATGAAATTTAATATGGCGCTATAGCCAAGCGGTAAGGCCAAGGTCTGCAAAACCTTTATTCCCCGGTTCAAATCCGGGTGGCGCCTCCATAAAAGCAAGTAATTAAAAAATAATTACTTGCTTTTTTATTTTTTAGAAAAGAATAAATGAAAATTTTGAATATGAAATATCATAGCGTTTTGAAAAATAATCAAGATACCATTGTTTAAAATGCACAAAAATATGATGTATAGTACAGGGATTTTCAACAAATTAAACAAAAAGTATATTTTTTTTACTTACGAAGAAAAAAAAGAATATGATAAAATAATAATGTAATATTTGTAAACTATAAAACATGTAAGAAAAGGATGGTAAATAATGAAAAGGATTAAAGCAGCATGTATTAAGCAAACATTACATTTTATGCTAAAAGAAGACTTAGGGCATGATTATGCAGTGAAAATGGTAGATGAAGAGGTGAAGAAATATAAGTCTCAACTTGATAGAAGCAAGACACAGTATAAAATAATTGCTGAAGAAAGACAGGCTGATGGTTCAGTTATCATTGAGATTATTAAGCAATATAACACATCTCCAGTAGGTGATTATTTAAAATAACAAATTAAAATAATATAAGTCCATATAAATGTAAGTTTAGCAAAATTAATATGCGTGTAATCTATATAGGTTACATGCATATTTTTTTTAAAAAGAATAGATTTTATTCAGTGATAAGTTATCTTTTTAAAGAAAAAGGTAGAAGGTAATTAAAAAAAAAGAATAAAAGTATTCAGAAGTATTTTATCTATGACAGAAAAATGTCTTTTTAATACAAAATTTAAATTGTAACAAAAACTACTTTAATATATTAAGTAAAACTGATAAGAAAAACGTTTAATCTAATAAAAAAGTTTTACAAAAATAATAAAATTAAAAGAATAGTTGTAATATATTTACACTAAGTAAAATAAAAATTAAAATTAGCAACAAATATGAAATAAATCAAAAGGAAGGTGACTTAATGAAAAAATTAAAATCAAAAAAAGCTATATCACTTTTAACTACAATTACGTTGTTTGTCACTATGGTAGTTGGAAGTGATATATATGAAGTAAAAGGGGAGGAAATATCAAAAGATGCTTTAAAGAATCTTATAAGTGAAAAGTCTTTAGAGTATTCTAAGGAAAGTTCTAATTACATAAAAGGAAATGAACTTTTAAAAGAAAATTTATCAGAAAATAAAAGCAGTGAAAATCTTGAGGAAGAGATTAGAGTAATAGTTCAACTTAAAGAATCACCAGCTATAAAAAGTGAAAAGGATAAGTATACATCATCAGTTAAAAAGAAAGAGGATAAATTAATAAAGTCTCAAGAGAATATTATAGATGAAGTTGAAAAAATTACTGGAACAAAGGTAAAAAGAACTTTTGGATATCTAGTTAATGGATTTTCTATAAATACTAAAAGAAAAAATATCGATAAGATTAGATCTATAGAAGGTGTAAAATCTGTATCAGAGGTAAGAGTATCATATCCAGATATGGAGTTTGCAAAGAAAATAACTGATACTGCAAGTGTATGGAATGACTTAGGCTATAAAGGTGAAGGAATGGTAGTGTCTATTATAGATACTGGTATTGATTACACTCATAAGGACTTAAAAATTACAGATGAAAGTAAAGTAAAATTAGATAAGGATGAAATAAAAAAAGATGTAGAGGATCTTTCATATGGAAAGTACTTTACAAGCAAGGTTCCATATGGATATAACTATGCTGATGACAATGAAAATATAATTGATGATGGAAGTCAACATGGTATGCATGTAGCTGGTATAGTAGCAGCTAATGGATTAGAAGAAGAATGTAGTACTCTAGAAGCTGTTAGAGGTGTAGCACCAGAAGCTCAATTATTAGCAATGAAGGTATTCTCTAACAATACTAATGTTTCTGGGGCTTATGATGATGACATAATTAAGGCTATAGAAGATTCCGTTAAGTTAGGCGCCGATGTTATAAATATGAGTCTTGGCTCAGATTCAGGCTTTAGTAATCCTGATGATCCTCAACAAGTTGCTATAAAGAATGCTACTGATGCAGGAACAATTTGTGTAATATCAGCAGGAAATTCACAAACTTGTACAACAACTAGTGGATGGAATCAACCTGAGAATATATTAGGATTAAAAGATACTGCTACTATAGGGGCTCCATCAACAGCAGAATATTCTTTATCTGTAGCTTCTATGGAGAATACAACTTTAACAGAAAAGAACTTGAACTTTGAAACTGAAAAAGGAGAAAAGGGAGAATGTGCTTTTTCTTTAGTGTCAGGTAGCGATTTATCATCTTTAAAGGAATACCACGGTATTGTAGATTGTGGCTTAGGAGATATAAGTGATTTTGAAGGTAAAGATGTAGAGGGGAAAATAGCATTAATAAAGAGAGGTAATATTACATTCAATGAGAAATATGTTAATGCTGTAGCAAATAAGGCAGCAGCAGTTATTATATATAACCATGAAGCTGGCGGAGATGAGCTTATTTCGATGTCTATAACTTCAGAGATAACTATACCAGTATTTTCTGTAGGATGTACATCAGGAAAAACTTTAATAGAGAAAACTACCAATGGCGCTGATAAAATTAAGTTTGATGGGACAAGCATTTCTACAGCTGAAAATAATGATGAATATGATATGTCACAATACTCATCATGGGGTGCAACACCAAGTCTAGAGTTTAAGCCAGAAATAACAGCACCAGGTGGAGATATATATTCTTTAGCTAATGAAAATTCATACCAAACTATGAGTGGTACCTCTATGTCATCTCCTTTTGTAGCAGGTTCTGAGGCTCTTATAATTCAAGGGATTAAAGAAAAGAATTGGAATGTAAAAGAGAAAGACCTTGTATTACTTGCTAAAAATTCTGCAATGAATACAGCGACAGAGCTTATAGATAAGTATGATGAAAGTGGAAAAATACCATATTCACCAAGAAGACAAGGTGCAGGGCTTATAAATCCTAAGAATGCTATAAATAATAATGTTATTATAACTGGAGAAGATGGAAAAGCTTCATTAGCATTAAAAGAAGTTGATAATAGCAGTAAATTCTCATTAACATTAAAAAATTATGGTGATGAAGATGTAACTTATAATTTATCAGAAGAAAAAGTATATAGTGAAGTAACTGATGACAATGGCAATGTTCACGAAATTATTTTAGATGATTCAGTAGTTACTTTTGATAAGGAATCAGTAACAGTAAAGGCAAATAGTACAGCTAAAGTAACAGGAACATTAAAAATATCAAAAGATGCTGATAAAGATAATTTTGTAGAAGGATATATACATTTCACTTCTAGTGATGAAAATGTGCCATCACTTTCAGTACCATTTATGGGATTCTACGGTGATTGGTCTGCAGAGTCAATAGTAGATGCCCCAGATTATACAGATACTACAGATAGCCTTTTAGGTACAACAGGACTTGGAGGAATAACTTCAGAAGGATTCATTTACTATGGAACTACTATAGAAAATGGATATATGCGTTTAGATGAAGAAAAAACTGCATTCTCACCAAACGGTGATGACTCTAAAGATACTGTAACACCATATTTATATATGCTAAGAAATTCAAAAGAAAGAAAAGTAGAAGTAGTCGATGAAAATAATAATGTTATTAGAGATCTATCAAAAGATCCTTATGTAAGAAAAAATACTATTGAAGATTATATATCAGGTATCTCAGGAACATTAGTTTACAGTGCGACTTGGGATGGAACAGTGTATAACAAGTCAACAGGAAAATATGAAAAAGTTAAAGATGGTAAATATTATATAAGAGTTACAAATTCAGTAGAATTAGAAAATGCTAAGGAGCAAACTTTAGATATGCCTATTAAAGTTGATACTGTAGCTCCAACAGTTAAAATCCAAGGAATAGAACAATATAAGGACAGTGAAGGTAATAATCATTATAGACTTAGCTGGACAGAAGAAGATAAAAATGGTTCAGGGGTTATGCCTATAGCTGTAGTAATAGCAGGAGATAAAACTACTTCAATTAATGAAAGTGATATAACAAAAGTTAATGGACAATGTTATGCAGACATAGATATCACAGAAGGTGAAGTAAATGATGTATCAATGGCTATTATCGATAATGCAGGAAATATAGGTATAGATAGTGGAAAGTTTAAAGCTGGAGAGCTTAAGACAATTGCATTATCAAGTTTAAAAGAAGATACAACAATAGTAGGACAAGACTCTTTAACTGATGGTAAGTTTGTAGTAAAAGGAACTGCATCAGATAATGTGGCAAAAATTCTTATTAATGAAGAAAAAGTTTCAGTAAAAGATAATTATTTTAGTTACCCAGTTTCAGTTAATGAAGGAGAAAATTCTATAAAGGTTTATGCAGAAGATAAAAATGGTGATGTTATTTTAGATAAAACTTATAAAGTTATTTTAGATACAAAGTCACCAGTAATAACTACTACACCTGAAGTAGGAAGCGATACACCTTATTACACTACAGATAAAGAAAAACTAAGCCTTAAAGTGAAAATATCTGATGATACTAATATTAAAGCAATGATATCTAATTCAGAAGAATCAAAATTATTAAATTTAGATAAAAATGGCGAAGCGGATATAGACTTAGATTTGACTAATGGAATGAATGTATTTAACATAGTGGCAGTAGATGCAGGTAATAACTCTACAGTTAAAGAAATAGTTATTGTAAAAACTGGAGATGAGTCTAAGTTAAAAGTAGAAGTTGATAATCTAGACTCAGTTTCTATTCTTAATGGTGACTATACAGAAAATGATGTTTATACAATAGAAGGACATGTTAATAAGAAGGCAAAAGAATTTAAAATCAATGGACAAGATGTAAAAATAAATGACGATTTAACTTTCAATTATGATGTAACTTTCAATCAAGGAACTAACAGAATTAAATTCTATGCTGTAGATGATGATGATACTGTAGTTATGAATTATGCATATAGAGTTTTATATGATTCAAAAGCACCTAATGTAACTTTGGATTTACCATTAGCAAAAGAAGATGACAATATTTATACAAATAATAAAGATTTTAATGTAAGTGGTAAAGTAAATGATAATTTATATGGATATTCTTTATCTATAAATGGAGACACAATTGTAACTATAGATAAATTCCCATTACAAGATTCATCATTATTAGAAAAAGAGTTTTCAAAGGTTATTAGCTTAGAGGAAGGTAAAAACTCTATTATTATAGAAGCTGTGGATCAATTTAGTAATAAAGTTTCTGATACAATATCAGTAGTACTTGATACAGTGGCCCCAGAAAAACCATCTATCAATGTTAAAGAAAATAAGAAATCATCAAGTGTAACAATAGATACTAATGAAAAACAAGTAGAAAAGATAGAATATAGTTTTGATGGTGTAAATTACTACGAATATAATGGAGAATTCTCAGTAGAAAAAACTAGCGACATATATGCTAGAGTTACAGATTATGCAGGTAATGTCAGTGAAGTGTCAAAAACACATGTGGACATTGATACAACAGCACCAGTAGTTACAGTAGCTGGAGTTTGCGATGGAGAAATATATTATTCATCAGTACAACCTAAGGTTAATGTAGATGATAAAGATGCAGAACTTCATGTTACATTAAACGGAAAAGAATATAAAGGCGAAAAAATAGATGTAGCTGGTAACTATACATTAGAAGCATATGCTGTAGATAATGCTGATAATAAATCAGAAGTAGCAAAAGTTCAGTTTACATTAGTTCAAAAATCAACAGAATCAAAAGATGGAGACAAAACTATTGTTAACGGAAATGGTGTAAAACAACCTGAACCATATGTTATATTTAACGCTAGTTCTGGAGAAAATCTAGAAGCTAATTTATATACTGCTGTTTTAACTGATAATAATGAAGGTATATTTATAGATTCTAACGATACTAGAATAACTATTCCAAAGAAAATACTACAAGACAATGACGCAGAAGAATTAATCTTTAAACAAAAGATTTATGAAGATAAAGATCTTTTAGCTAATATAAAATCTATAGGAAAAATCTTTGACTTATCTTTAGTATCAAAAGACGGAAAAACTATCACTGATTTTGGAGATAGTAAAGTAAAAGTGTCAATAACACTTACAGAAGATCAATTAAAGAATTTAAATACAAACAAACTAGCAGCTTATTATTATAATGAAAATAAAAATACTTGGGAGAAAATTGATGGTGGAATATTTAATAATGGATCATCAAGATTCGAATTTGAAACAAATCATTTTACTAAATTCACAATACTAGATGAAAGCAAAGATGAAGATAAGCTTGTTAACACAAATAATAGTAATAAAGGTACAACTTCTAGTAAGACTATTATAGGCAAAATTTTAACTAAAACAGGAACTGCAGCATCAAAAGAAGTTATGTTGACATTATCAACAATACTAGCAACAGTAGGAATAGTTTTAATGAGAAAAAATAAATAGAAAATAAGAAAAGGGGGAGCTGTTGCACGAATAGTGTGGCAGCTTTTTAAATCAGTGCACAGTTGTCAGTTCACAGTGATGGAGGAAATTCCTGCGGAATTTCTTAAATTATAAGTATTGAGTTGAATGTTATAAGTTAGACTATATTTCTTATTTAGATTATAGTTGATATACAAGTCATTACAGAAGGCTCATGAAAGTTGCACTTTCATGAAGCTATGGTTACAAATTATATTTTATATTAAACATGAAAATACTTTTGTTAATGTGACAGTCATTATTTCAATTATTTACTAGATTCTTGATGACGTGGAGTTGTTTTTATTTTCAATATGCATCTGTTGCAGTTAAGTGGTGGTAATGGTTATTTATTTTCTATTTTATCTATAAATATACATTTACCACTACTTATCTTGAACAGTTTATTATGTTGATTCAATATATATAAGAACTAATTGATATAGCTTGTCGCCACCACTTAAGTAGAACAGGTGCTAATATCAATTTTAAGTATATAGATATATCAATAAAGGCTTGTCACCACTACTTAATTAGAACAGATACATATATGAGAAAAAACATATAACACACCTCTATTAATGATTGTCATCACAGTGGTGAATTGACTCGGTATCAATAACTAAAATACTACCTCTATCAACAAGCTTTCCATTACTTAAATAAACTGGTTTAACATTATGTTTTTTTAAGAAATCTATAACATCATTACCGTATTTATACTTTTCTAAATTTCCATAGAAGCACATGGTTTTATCATCTATAAGTCCACAAGTACCACCAATGAAACCATAATCTAACCCAGGAAGAAGAATATCCCCCGGAGGTAACAACAAAACGTCCATTCCTAATTTTTTCATAGAATCTGCGATGATAGTGTCAGAAGTCATTATAGCTTTATTAGAAACTACAGCAGTAGAACATTTTGTATATCCTTGAGGTACATTAACAATTTGCTTATTACCTATTAATGTTAATAACTTTTCATCAGTGTATTTAGCATTGTGGATAAAAAATTCAGAGGTAGAAACACAATTTAAGATTATATTATTAGGATATTTGTATCCTATTGATTTTTTTGATAATAGTACATTTAAATTGAGAGATTTTAAATATTGTAGAAAAGTTTTATCAATATCTTTATGAAGTATTACTTTGTCATCACATATATGAATAAGGATATCAGGATGACCAGATACAGCTTCATAAGTGAGATTTGTTTTAGGAACTTTAATTACTTTAATAGTAAACTGTTGCAAATTTTCCATTTCTTCCATTTCAATTCGTTCGTCAACAAATGCTACTTTCATATTATATCTCCTTTTAAAATCCTAAAATTTAATGAATATATAATTAGTATAAGATACATACTAACTTTGATAAAGCTATAATTTTATAAAGATTATAGTGAAATTTGCTATAAGGTGGGAGATATATGTTGCTATTAACATTATCATGTAGGGAAAATAAAGAGAAAATTTTCAGGAGAATGGTAGATGTAAAAGATAAAACTTACAATAGTAGTGGAGTAAATATAGGAATATATGAGCATATTTATGATGGGGAAGATTATTTATCATTATATTGCAATGATGAATATGTTGATGAAAAGTTTATGAATAAGATTTATTATGAAATCGGGGAATGTATTTACGATATAATGTCTCAGGAGTATTGTAAAAATAAAATAAGTAAATACTTAAATAAAAATTATTCTTATGTTGATAAAGAAGAAAACGATATCATATCAAAGAAGACTTTAGAGATATTATTGAAAAAAGAATATAAAGAAGGAGAAAATGGTAGAGTACTATTTTTAAATAGAAAAAATATAGCAATAAAGAATATAGTAAATATTTTAAGAGAAAATAAAGAAGTTAGTTTAGAAGGAATATTAACATTTAGAATAAATGAATTTGCAAATATAATAGAACCTATAGTAGATAAAGTATTTGAAATTCATGCTATCGAGAAGGAATATGATGAATTTATAGGATTGTTAAAACATTTTATAAAAGGTGTAGATAGCAAAGTATATATGATAAATATAGAAATTGATGAAAATGGTAAGTATAAGGTTCTAGATGAAAATGGCATTGATTTGTTATGTGAAGTTGAAGGTAGCGTAATGGCAGATCTTTTAGTCGGTGTATGTAATATAGAAGATGTAATTTTATCAGTACTAATAAGTAATGTACCTAAAAGAGTTATGATTACTGGAGAAGAAAATTCAAAGAATAAAGAATTTATAAGGACGATAAAGACAGTATTTGAAGGTAGAGTAATTTCTTTAGGAGAAATCAAAGTAAATATTGACAGCTTAAATTGATAGCATTATAATAGCGATATAATAAAAAACTATGATAAGGAAGAGTAAGTAAAAAACTGTTTATAAGAGATGAAAGTCCAATTAGGCTGCAAGACTTTCTTAAATAAGATTTGCTGAAAACCACCTTTGAGTTGCATGGGAAATAACCATTGCCGTTGGCTGCGTTAAGGCTTTCGAGTGAATAGTATTAAAAGTATTATATTTTAGTACTATTAATTTGGGTGGAATCGCGATATCCTCGTCCCATATAGGGGCGAGTTTTTTATTTTTTGTAGTTTAAAATAGAAATAGGAGGAAAGATAATGGAAAACATTAAAATTACTTTAAAAGATGGCAGTGTTAAAGAAGCACCAAAAGGAAGCACTGTTTTAGAAGTAGCTAAATTAATTTCAATGGGATTAGCTAAAAAAGCATTAGGAGCAACAGTAAATGGCGAAGAGGCAGAACTTATGACAGTATTAAATGATGACTGCACTCTTGAAATCTTAACTTTTGATGATGAAGGTGGACGTCACACATTAAGACATACTGCTTCTCATATATTAGCACAAGCAGTAAAGAGATTATATCCAGATGTAAAACTTGCTATAGGGCCATCAATAGACACAGGATTCTATTATGATTTTGATGCAGATTTTCCAATAACTCCAGAAGTTCTAGTTAAAATAGAAAAGGAAATGGAAAAGATAATAAAAGAAGACTTAAAGCTTGAAAAATTCACACTTCCAAGAGAAGAAGCTATAAAATATATGGAAGAAAAAAATGAGCCATACAAAGTAGAACTTATAAAGGATCTTCCAGAAGGAGAAACAATTTCTTTCTATACTCAAGGAGAATTTACTGATCTTTGTGCAGGACCTCACGTGCCAAGTACTAAAAATGTAAAGGCTATAAAGCTTTTATCAACAGCTGGTGCTTATTGGAGAGGAAATGAAAAAAATAAGATGCTTCAAAGAATTTACGGAACTGCATTCTTAAAGAAATCAGAAGTAGAAGCATATATAAATATGCTTGAAGAAGCAAAGAAAAGAGACCATAGAAAATTAGGAAAAGAATTAGAATTATTTGCTTTATTAGAAGAAGGTCCAGGATTCCCATTCTTCTTACCAAAAGGTATGGTAGTTAGAAATGAACTTGAAAACTATTGGAGAGAAGTTCACTCAAAAGCTGGATACCAAGAAATAAAAACTCCAATAATATTAAACGAAGAGTTATGGCATAGAAGTGGTCACTGGGATCATTATAAAGAAAATATGTACTTCACAACTATAGATGAAGGTGCATATGCTATTAAGCCAATGAACTGTCCAGGATCATTACTTGCTTATAAAACTGCATTACATTCATATAAAGAACTTCCACTTAGATTTGGTGAACTAGGATTAGTTCATAGACATGAATTATCAGGAGCATTACATGGTTTAATGAGAGTTAGATGCTTTACTCAAGATGATGCTCATATATTTATGACAAGAGATCAAATAAAAGATGAAATATTAAATGTAATTAAGCTTATTGATTCATTCTATAAAGTTTTTGGTTTTGAATATTTTGTAGAGTTATCTACTAGACCAGAAGATTCTATGGGATCAGATGAAGATTGGGAAGCAGCTACAAATGGATTAAGAGATGCATTAGAAGAAAGAGGATTAGCATACAAAGTTAATGAAGGTGATGGTGCATTCTACGGACCTAAGATTGACTTCCATTTAAGAGATTGTATCGGAAGAACATGGCAATGTGGAACTATTCAATTAGATTTCCAATTACCAGAAAGATTTGATATAAGCTACATTGGACCAGATGGAGAAAAACATAGACCAGTAATGATCCATAGAGTTGTATTTGGTTCTATTGAAAGATTTATAGGAATATTAATAGAACAGTATGCAGGAGCATTCCCAACATGGCTTGCACCAGTACAAGTAAGAATAATGAATATAACAGACTCTTCAGCAGAATATGTTAAATCATTAGAAGAAAAATTAAAAGATGCAAATATAAGAGTTGAAACTGATTTAAGAAATGAAAAAATAGGTTATAAAATCAGAGAAGCACAACTTCAAAAGGTTCCTTATATGATAGTAATTGGTGAAAAGGAAATGAATGAAGGTAAGATTGCTGTTAGAAGCAGAATTGATGGAGATCTAGGTGTTATGGATTTAGAAGACTTCATAGGAAAAATTAAAGAAGAAATTAATACAAAGAAAAATAATTTAAAATAAAAGTTGACAACAAGGTACAAATGATATATAATCTATCTTGTTTGAAGTAGAAACGAGGCCGTTTCTCACCTTATGATACTGTCAATAAGGTAATCTGGATGTATTTAAAAGTGTTAACTTTGGTATATTAAGAGGGAACGGCTATTAGTCGTTCCCTTTGTTTTTAATTATTACCGGAGGTGAATTAATATTAAAAATAAATATGCAATTAATGAAGAAATCAAGGCAAAAGAATTAAGAGTTGTTGACGCAAATGGTGAGGCATTAGGTATCATAACCTTAAACGAAGCGCTAAAAAAGGCGGAAGAGGAAGAGTTAGATTTAGTACTTATAGCTCCAAATGGAAATCCACCAGTTGCTAGAGTAATGGACTACAACAAGTTCTTATATGAGCAATCAAGAAAAGAAAAGCTAGCTAAGAAAAATCAAAAGACTTTTGATATTAAAGAAGTTAGACTTAGCGCAACAATTGAAGAACATGATATAACTATCAAAGCAAAGAGAGCTGAAAAGTTCTTAAATGCTGGTGATAAAGTAAAAGTTACCATAAGATTTAGAGGTAGAGAAGCAGACTATGCTTTCAAAGGCAATAAGGTCCTAGACCTATTTGTTTCTAAAATCAACGAAGAAGTTTTTATCGTTGAAAAGAAGGCCAAATTAGAAGGAAGAAACATGACAATGGTTCTAGCTCCTAAGAAGGCATAATTGAGAGGAGGAAGTCAACATGCCAAAAATGAAGACGCACAGAGGTGCAGCAAAGAGATTTAGAAAAACAGGAACAGGAAAGTTAAAGAGAGCAAAGGCTTTCAAGAGCCATATCTTAACTAAAAAGAGCGCTAAGAGAAAGAGAAATCTTAGAAAAGCTGGATATGTTTCAGTTGCACAAGAAAAAGTAATGAAGAAGTTATTACCATACTTATAATAGGTAGTTAAGAAGGAGGTTTACTAAATGGCTAGAGTTAAGAGAGCTATGAACGCTCGTAAAAAGCATAAAAAAGTATTAAAACTTGCTAAAGGTTACTACGGTGGTAAGAGCAAGTTATATAGAACAGCTAATGAAACAGTTATCAGAGCATTAAGAAATGCTTACGTTGGAAGAAAGTTAAAGAAGAGAGATTTCAGAAAACTATGGATAGCTAGAATTAATGCAGCTGCAAGAATGAATGATATGTCATATTCAAAATTCATGAATGGATTAAAGAAAGCTGGTATCGAAATTAACAGAAAGATGTTATCAGAAATCGCTATCCACGATCCAAAAGCATTTGCTGAATTAGTAGAAACTGCTAAGAAGAGCTTAGCTTAATATATCAAGCCCACGAAAGTGGGTTTTTTTATTATATATACACTACCATATTTTGAAAGATATACATATGCAACTATATTAATAAAATAGGGAACTATAATATATTGGGAAGTGTTTGTGTTAGGAGTTGGACATATGTCAAAGCATATCTTAGGTCGTATAAAAATAAAACCAGTTCAGGTGTTAGCATTAGGTTTTATGGCAGTTTTACTTATTGGAGCGGGAATACTTATGCTACCGATATCAACAGCTACTGGAGAAAAAACATCTTTTATAGATGCGTTGTTTACATCAACTTCAGCAGTATGTGTTACAGGACTTGTAACAGTTGATACAGCTAGTCATTGGAGTTACTTCGGAAAAACAGTAATTATATTTTTAATACAGATAGGTGGATTAGGATTTATGTCCTTTGCAACTTTATTTGCATTAATATTAGGAAAAAGGGTTTCTCTTAAAGAAAGATTAATACTTCAAGAAGCAGTAAACGCTACATATATATCAGGGATTGTTAAGTTAGTAAAATACATATTATCCTTCACATTTGCAATAGAAGGAATAGGTGCAGCAATATTGGCCACACAGTTTATTCCTGAACATGGATTATTAAAAGGAATATATTTTTCTATATTCCATGCCATTTCAGCTTTTTGTAATGCAGGGTTTGATTTAATTGGCGATTCTCTATTTCCATATCAAAACAATGCAGTGGTAATATTGACTATATCCGCATTAATTATAATAGGTGGTATTGGATTTGCAGTATTATTAGATTTATTTAATGCTAGTCAGTCTACAAGGTTATATACTCATACGAAGTTTGTATTAGTTCTTACAGCAATATTATTAGTTACAGGTACAGTTTTTATTTTTATAATGGAATATAATAATCCAGAAACAATAGGTAACATGGGCTTTGGAGGAAAACTATTAAATTCTTTCTTTGCTTCAGTTTCATCTAGAACAGCAGGATTTTATTCAATACCGTTAGAATATTTAACAACGGGGTCGATTTTTTTATACTTCATTTTGATGTTTATTGGTGGGTCACCAGGATCTACTGCCGGGGGAGTAAAAACTACGACTATAGGACTTATATGTCTTACAGTTGTATCTGGACTTAGAGGTAAAGAAGATACTGAATTATTTAAAAGAAGGATATCTAAGGATGTTATCTATAAAGCATTTTCTATACTGTTTTTATCATTAATGATAGTAGTTGCAATAACTATGTTATTAAGTAATACGGAAGCAGATACATTGGTAAATGGTGAATTAGTTCCACTAGAAGGAATAATTTTTGAAGCAATATCAGCTTTTGGAACTGTAGGGGTAACATTAGGTATAACACCGTATCTTTCATTTGTTGGAAAATTATTAATAATTTTAACTATGTATATTGGTAGAGTAGGACCTATCACCCTTGTTATGGCAATAACAAGACAGAAAAAGAAAAATGCAGGTAATATAAAATATCCAGAAGCTAAGATATTAATAGGGTAGGTGTAAATATGAGAAAAAAGGTTAAAGAAAAACAATATATTGTTATAGGTATGGGTAGATTTGGAACATCTGTAGCTTTAACATTGGCAGAGTTAGGGCGTGAAGTTTTAGCTATAGATAAAGATGTAGATAGAATACAAGATATATCAGATAAAGTTACACATGCCGTTACATTAGATTCTACTGATGAAAATGATCTAAAAGCTGTAGGAATAGGAAATTTTGATGTTGCTATTGTAGCTATTGGTAAGGATATTCAAGCATCTATTATGACTACATTATTGTTAAAGGAACTAGGGGTAAAATATATTGCTGTAAAAGCTAATAATGATTTACAAGAAAAAGTTCTTATAAAAATTGGTGCTGATAAGGTAATATCTCCTGAAAAAGAAATGGGAATTAGAGTAGCTAATAATTTAGTATCATCTAACATATTAGATTATATAGAAGTATCACCAGATTATTCTTTAACAGAATTTCTTGTTCCGAAGAGTTGGGTAAACAAAACAATAAAAGAATTAAACTTAAGAGTAGAGTATGGAATAAATGTAATGGCAATAAAAAGAGATGGTGTAATAGAAGTAAGTCCATCTCCAGATTTAGCGTTACTATCAGGAGATATAATTGTAGCTATTGGTAGTAATGATATTGAAGAATTAAGAGATTTTGTAGCAACAGAAGAGGAATAATATGAACGTTATTACTAGTAAAGATAATAATATAATAAAAGAAATAAAAAAATTAAAGGATAGAAAAACAAGATCTGCAAAAGGTGAATTTTTAGTAGAAGGTTTTAGGTTTGTAGAGGAAGCTCTAAAATCTGATTTTGAAATAAAAACTCTTATAATAGAAGAATCCGTAGAAGACAAATTATCTAATTATAATATTGATAAATATTTAGATAAAGTGGAAACAATCTATGTTACAAAATCTATTATGAAGATATTGGCTTCCACAGAAACACCGCAAGGAATATTGGCAGTGGTAAAAAATAAAGATATAAAATTAAAAGATAATGAAGGGTTTTATATCTTTTGTGACAAAGTTCAAGATCCCGGAAATCTAGGGACTATAATAAGAACTGCCCATGCCAGTGGTGCTTTAGGGGTAATTTTAAGAAAAGGAACCGTAGACTTATATAATGATAAAACATTAAGAAGTACAATGGGTTCAGTTTTTAATGTTCCTGTAGTTTATGATAATGATGATTTAGATATAATTATGTCATTAAAAAATAAAGGATTTAAGGTAGTTTCTTCATCATTAGACACAGATTATAATTTTTATGATATAGACTTAACAGGAAAATGTATTATAGTAGTAGGTAATGAGGGAAACGGTATTTCCTCGGAAATATTTGCGATTTCAGATGAAAAATTTAAAATTCCTATGCCAGGCGGAGCAGAGTCACTGAATGTTGGTATTGCAACATCAGTAATAGCTTTTGAGGCAGTAAGACAAAGAAATTTTAAAATAAAATGTTGAAATTTATAACAGTTATATATATAATAGAAAAAGAATTTAAAATAATAAGCTATGAAAAAGAAAGTAGATTTAAGGAATAAAGTAGGGAGAAAAAGCCAAAGACTGAAAGCTTTTTTATTAGGAATTAAATCGAAGTTCACTTTGGAGCTCTCTAGGGGAAGTTATAGTAGTCTAGAGCGGTATTATAAAAGCCGATATTTTTTAATGAAGTGGATAAGGGTATGGATTATGCTCTTATCAACTAGGGTGGTAACGCGGATATACTCCGTCCCTTTTTATAGGGACGGAGTTTTTATTTTCCCTAAATATAAAAAGTCTCAAATAACAACAATAATAACTGTGCACTGAAAGCTGTGCTCTTAAAAGAAGGAGGATATTTAATATGCAAGAAAAATTAAAGCTTATTGAAACAACTGCAATAGATGAGTTAAATAAAGCTGTTACTAAAGAAGATATTGAAGCTGTTAGAGTTAAGTATCTTGGTAAAAAAGGTGAAGTAACATTAATTCTTAGAGGAATGGGTGGATTATCACCAGAGGAAAGACCTATAGTTGGTAAGTTAGTAAATGACGTTAGAGGAAATCTTGAAGGAAGAATAGAAAACGCATTAACTGATATTAAGAAGAAGGAAAAAGAAGAAAGATTAAAAAATGAAGTAATTGATATTTCTATGCCAGGGGATAAGAGTCCACTTGGAGGAAAGAATCCATTAACAATTACAATGGAAGAAATTCAAGATATCTTCTTATCAATGGGATTCTCAATAGAAGAAGGGCCAGAGGTAGAGCTTGATTACTATAACTTCGAGGCATTAAATATTCCAAAGAATCACCCAGCTAGAGGAGAACAAGATACATTCTATATTAATGATAATGTTGTTCTTAGAACACAAACATCTCCTGTACAAATAAGAGTAATGGAAAATCAAAAACCTCCAATAAAGATGATATCTCCAGGTAAGGTTTATCGTTCAGATGCAGTAGATGCTACACATTCACCAATATTCTACCAAGTAGAAGGATTAGTTATCGATAAGGGAATAACTTTTGCAGACCTTAAAGGAATGCTTGAAACTTTTGTTAAGAAGATGTTTGGAGATAAGATGGTAACAAAGTTCAGACCACATCATTTCCCATTCACTGAACCATCTGCTGAAATGGATGCAACTTGTTTCGTTTGTGGTGGAGAAGGTTGTAAGGTATGTAAAGGTGAAGGATTCATCGAAATATTAGGATGTGGTATGGTTCATCCTAAAGTATTAGAAAACTGTGGAATAGATCCAAATGAATATAGCGGATTTGCTTTTGGATTTGGTCTTGATAGAATGGTAATGCAAAAGTTCGGAATAGATGATATCAGATTATTATATGAAGCTGATATGAGATTCTTAAAACAATTCAAATAATAGGTAGGAGGTATAAGGAATGTTAGTACCAATAGATTGGCTTAAAGATTATGTTGAGATAAAAGAAGATGCAAAAGATTTAGGTGATGCTTTAACTTTATCAGGATCAAAGGTAGAAAAAGTTGAAGTGTATGGTGAAGAAATACAAAATGTTGTAACAGGTAAAATTGTTAAAATAACAAAGCATCCAGAAGCAGATAAGCTTTCTATCTGCCAAGTTGATATTGGAGCAGAAGAACCAATACAAATTGTTACAGCAGCTACAAATATGAAGGAACAAGATGTAGTGCCAGTTGCACTTCATGGATCAACACTTCATGGTGGATTAAAGATTAAAAAAGGTAAACTAAGAGGAGAAGTTTCTAACGGAATGTTCTGTTCTTTAGAAGAATTAGGATTAGCTGAAGAAGGAACTTGTCATGGACTACACATCATGGATACTAATACTCCATTAGGTGTAGACATTAAAGAAGCAGTAGACTTTGGTGGTGGTGTAATCGAGTTTGAAATTACATCAAATAGACAAGATTGCTTCAGTGTATATGGAATAGCTAGAGAAGTAGCTGCAACTTATGGAAGAGAACTTAAGGGATTAAATACTTCATATAAAACTAGTGGTGGTAATGTTAATGATATCGTAAAAGCAGAAATTAAAGATAGCTTATGTAGAAGATATATGGCTAGAGCTATTAAGAATGTTAAAATAGGACCATCACCATCATGGATGCAAAATAGATTAAATGAAGCTGGTATTAGACCAATAAACAATATCGTTGATATTACAAACTACGTAATGGTAGAATTAGGTCAACCAATGCATGCTTACGATAGAAGAGATATTGCAGAAGGCACTATTATTGTAGAAAGAGCTAAGGATAATGAAAAGTTCACTACATTAGATGAAGTGGAAAGAACATTAACATCAGAAATGCTTACAATAAGAGATGGAAAAGGTACTATCGGTCTTGCTGGAATCATGGGTGGATTAAACTCAGAAGTTAAAGAGGATACTACTGAAATTATCTTCGAAGCTGCAAATTTCGAAGGTGTTAATATAAGATTAACATCAAAGGAATTAAATCTTAGAACAGATGCTTCTGGTAAATTTGAAAAAGATCTTGATCCAAACTTACCTGCATTAGCATTAGATAGAGCTTGTGCATTAGTTGAAGAACTTGGCTGTGGAGAAATTGTTAATGGTACTATCGATATCTACAATGAGAAGAAAGAAGAAGGTCACTTAACAGTTTCAATAAGTTGGATTAATAAATTCTTAGGAACTGAAATTCATGGAATCGAGATGAAGAGAATTTTAGAATCATTAGGAATGGCAACTGAAATTAATGGAGACAATTTAGAAATAACAACTCCAACATTTAGAAGTGATATGAATATAAGAGAAGATGTAGCAGAGGAAGTTGTAAGAATTTATGGTTACAATAAAGTTGAAGCTACAATGCCTTCAATTCATGCAACTAAGAGTGGTAAGAGTGAAAAAATGCAATTAAATGATGAATTAGCAAAGGTATTAATAGGTTCAGGATTATATGAATCAATTGCATATTCATTTGTTAGTCCAAAGGTATTTGATAAAATATTATTACCAGCGGATTCAGAGCTACGTAATGTTGTAGAAATCAAAAATCCATTAGGTGAAGATTACTCAATAATGAGAACAACAACAATCCCATCAATGATGGAATCACTTGCTAGAAACTACTCAAGAAATAATAAGGAATGTAGATTATTCGAAAACGGAAAAATCTATATTAAAGAAGAAGGTAAAGAATTACCAAACGAAATAAATATATTAACAATAGGTTTATATGGTGGAGTAGACTACCTAAACTTAAAGGGTGTAGTTGAAAATATACTAGATCACTTCAAAGTTAAGAGTGCTAAATTTGAAAGAGAATCTGAAAATCCATCATTCCACCCAGGAAAAACTGCTAAGGTTGTAATTGGAAGAGAAGTTATTGCAACTGTAGGTGAAGTTCATCCTGATGTTGCTGAAAATTACGGAATTGACGAAAGAGCATTTATTGCAGTAATTAATTTAGATAAATTATATAGCTTCATTAAGAAAAACAATAAATATACTCCACTTCCAAAGTTCCCATCAGTAACAAGAGATTTAGCTGTATTAATAGATGACGAAGTATTAGTAGCTGATATTGAAGAAGTTATCAAAAAACAAGGTGGAAACTTAGTAGAAGAATACAGCTTATTTGATGTATACAAGGGAGCTCAAGTTCCAGAAGGAAAGAAATCTGTAGCTTATTCAATAGTATACAGAGATCCTAATAAGACATTAAAAGACAGTGATGTAAATAAAGTTCATGACAAGATTGTTAGGACATTAGAGCACAAGCTAGGTGCAACATTAAGATAATAAAAAAGCCGCAAAGGTAGATATACCTTTGTGGCTTTCTTTTATATAGTGCATATCTCATGATGGACGAGCACTAGAAGTGGTATTATATGTTGTTAATCTGGATATATGAATCTGTTCTAAGTAAGTAGTGTTTTGGATATATATGTTTTAGAGTTAATATTGATATCTGTTCTAATTAAGTAGTGGTAAATGCCTATATGTGTATTAAATAGTAAATGGATAATCATTACCACTACTTAACTGCAACAGATATTCCTATAATAAAAAACATATAAAGTGTAATCATACATTGTCAACTGTAATGAAAATTGAGTTGACAATACAAATGCATTTGGTATAATAAAATAAAAAATACAAAAAAAGGAGGGGTATTTAATGAAGATTAAGGATATTACATTAATAGCGTTGTTTACAGCATTAATTTCTGTATGTGCGCAAATCACTATACCTATACAACCAGTTCCAATTACCGGTGCAATTATAGGAATTTTTATAACAGGGGCTGTATTAGAAAAGAAGCAAGGACTTATAGTTGGAATAGTTTATCTTTTATTGGGAGCAGTTGGAATACCTGTGTTTACTGGATTTGGTGCTGGAATATCATCAATAATAGGACCTACAGGAGGATATCTTATTACATATCCTATAATGATATATTTAATAGCTTGGTGTATTGAGAAATTTAAAAAAGAGAATATCGTATTTTTATCAATATATATGATATTCTCTTTAGTACCTTGCTATTTAGTAGGAACAATATGGCTTGCAATTTCATGTAAATTAGGTATTTATGAAGCAATACTTTCTGGAGTTGCACCGTTTGTAATTTTTGATGTTATGAAGGGGATTCTTGGAGCTGTTGTAGCAGTAGCCATTAATAGGGCATTAGTGAAAGGGCATATATATGAAAGAAATTAAGTTAAGATATCATCATATTATGTGTATTCATACTTATTCTGGGCATGGTTATGATGAAAAATTTGCTGAAAATATTGAAAAAATTATTAAGATTTTCAAAGAGGAACCGAATATTAATATTAGATTTATAGATAATTGTGATGATGTATGCAAATCGTGTCCTAATAGAAATGGAGAATATTGTTTAGGTGAGGATTCTATTAGGGAAAAAGATAATAGAGTAAAAAAGTATTTTGAGTTGGATAGAAAATCTATAGATACATATAAGGATTTAGTGGGAGAGATAAAGCCCACATTCAGTGAATTACAGGATATTTCAGAAGTTTGTGGACGATGCGATTTTAAAAAACTTTGCAATAAAGTATTACCTAAAAATATTTAAAGTGGAGTATATTGGATATTATTACTAAATTTTTAATTAATATCTAATATACTTCTTTGTTTTTACTTATATTGTAAAAATATTTATAAAAATATTTATAAGTTAGGTCTAGATAATTGTGGTTTAGCTATATAATATGATAGAATATAAGCATAAACAATACTTAAGAGGTGTTTTGAGATGAATAAGGTAGTTGTAAAAGTAAATGGGGTAGAATATACATTAAAAGGTGAAGAAAAAGAAGAATATTTACAAAGTGTAGCTGCATATGTGGACAAGAAAGTACAGATGATCTTAGACAAAAATTCTAAACTTTCATCTACCGATGCATCTGTATTAGCTTCTATGAATATAGCTGATGAATTATTTAAATGGGACAAGTACATAGCGGAGTTAGAGGATAAGAACTCTATTTTAAAATCTTCACAAAAAAGCTATAATGATAAGATAAATGAGTTACAATCAAAAATAAATGAATTAGAAGAAAATGCTAAAAAAGCAGCTTCAGAAGATACTGAAGAAATAAAAAAAGAATTAGATGATTTAAGAAATAATTACATAGAATTAGATAAAAAATATGCTACACTAAAAGAAAAATATAATGGCGTAAAAAATTACAATAATAAAGTAAAAGAAGAAAAAACAAATGTAATAAAAGAAAAAGAAGCAAAAATTAAGGAATTAGAAGTAGCAAATAAGGAAATAGTAGAATTAAAGAAAGTAAATACAGAATTAGAATCTTCACAAAAAGATTTTGAAAAAATAAGAAACAGATCTTCAGAGATAGAAAATGAATTAAAAACTTGTATGGGGCAATTAGAAGATACAAAGAGCAAGTTAGAGGAAACAACTAGACAGCTTGAAGCAGCTGATAGAAAAGTTCAATATTCAAACCAAACTGTTGAAGATACAAGTAAAAACCTAAGAGAATGTAATAAGAAGCTTAATGAAACTAAGGAAAAGCTAAGAGAAGCAGAGGTTAAGATAGAGAACGATACTAAGATGATAAATAATTTAAATATGAAAATTTCTAGAATGGAAAAGGATTCAAAACAAGAACCTTCAGATCAAGCTAATGCATTAAGAGAAGCAGTAGAAAAGGAAGCAGCTAATGTAAAGGCTCAGTTTGAAATCTTAGAAGAAGAAAGTAAAAAGCTAAAAGGTGAAAATGAAAAATTACTTTCTAGAAATAAAGAATTGAAATTTTCATTACAATCTGCAAAATATAAAGTTATGGATCTAGAAAAAAAATTTTTAGATTCTCAAATAACTATTGCAACTTTGAAGAAAAATAGCAATAAGATGTTTAAATAATAAAAAGAAACGTAGCAATTTATTGCTACGTTTTTAAATAGGAGAAAGAAAGATGGAAAAGATAGAATTATTAGCACCAGCAGGAAGTTTAGAAAGTCTTTATGCAGCAGTTAACAGTGGATGTGATGCTGTTTATTTAGGAGGAAGTAAATTTTCAGCTAGAGCGTATGCTTCAAATTTTGGAGAAGAAGAGATGAAAGAGGCAGTTTTATATTGCCATTTGAATAGTGTAAAAATATATGTAACAATAAATACTTTAATTAAAGATAAAGAAGTGAGAGAAGCTATAGAATATGTTAATTTTCTTCAATCTATAGGTGTTGATGGTGTTATAGTACAAGATTTAGGATTAGCTTATTTAATAAGAAAAAACTTTAAAGATATCGAATTACATGGATCAACACAAATATCAATCCATAATGGAGAAGGGGCCAAAGCATTAAATGACTTGGGATTTAAGAGAATAGTTCTTGCAAGAGAATGTACCTTAAAGGAGATAGAGTACATATCTAAGGATCTTGGCATAGAAACTGAAATATTTGTTCATGGCGCTTTATGTGTATCATATTCAGGACAATGCCTTATGAGTTCAATGATTGGAGGCCGCTCTGGTAATAGAGGGAAATGTGCTCAAAGCTGCAGACAGAATTATAAGCTTATAAACGAAAAAACTGGTGAGGAGACAGAAGGATATTTATTGTCACCAAAAGATCTAGCTTTTATTGAAAATATAGGTGAAATTATTGAAAGTGGTACTGCATCTTTAAAAATAGAAGGTAGAATGAAAAGACCAGAGTATGTTGCTGGTGTAGTATCTATGTATAGAAAAGCTATTGATGCTTACTATGCAGGTGAGCCTTTTGATTATGATACTGCTATGAAGAATTTAGCTAAACTTTTCAATAGAGAAGGTTTCTCTAAGGGATATTTATTTAAAAATACAGGATCAGATATGATGAGTTTTAAGTTCCCTCGTAATACTGGTGTTGTAATAGGAGAAGCAGTAAGTAGTAATGAAGTATTACTAAAAGAGAATATAGTAATTGGTGATGGAATACGTTTTGGTGAAGAAGGTTTCACTATTTCATCTATAAGTGTAAAAGGTAAGTCAGTAGAAGAAGCATATATGGGAGATGTGGCTAAATTAAAAGAAGGTAAATTTAAAGAAGGTGAAAAAATTTACAAAACTTCAGATGTTAAGCTATTAAAATCTTATGAAAATACTTTCAAGACGCAATACTTAAAAAAGAACCCATTAGATATAGAAGTTTATTTTAAAATTGGCGATAAAATGAAGCTAACTACTTCATTTAAGGGCAAAGTTTTTGAAGTTTATGGTGAAGAAGTGCAAACACCATTAAAAAGACCGCTATTCAAAGAAAATATAGAAGAAAATTTAAAGAAAACAGGAAATACTCCATTTGAAGTGAATTCTATAACTTTTTCAGAATATGAAGAAGGTTTTATGGCAATATCAGCATTAAATAATTTAAGAAGAACATTAATAGAAAAAATAATAAATTGGGTTAAGATAGATAGAGGATTAGTAGAAAAGTTAGACTTAAATAGAGAAACTAAAAATATTAAAGAATTACCATCATTATTAGTAATAGTTCAAAATCTTAAGCAACTTAAAGGTGCCTACGAAGGTGGTGCGAGAGATATTGCTATTAATCCTTTTATGAGAGGAACAAATATTGACTTTTCTCAAATTCCAGAAGACTTAAATTTATATTTAAGACTTCCTACTATAATAAAGGAAGAATACAGAATGGTATCAGCATATATTGAGCAAAATATTGATAAAATTAAAGGATTAATAACATCAAACTTTGGAATTACTAGTGAGTTTCATAACAGGACATCTATAATTTTTGACTATAAGGGTAATTTGTTTAATAAATATTCTATAGACTTTTTAGAATCTATGGTTGATGGTGTAACATTATCATTAGAATTAAATAAAAGTGAATTAAAAGATGTATCAAAAGGCACACCATTAACACCATACGTGTATATATATGGTAAAGTTGAAAGTATGATCTCGGAATATTGTCCAATTGGAGCTACTTTCGGTGGAAAATGTGAAGTTAAAGGATGTAATATAGCCTGTGAAAAAGGTGATTTTGTTCTAAGAGATAGATTGAAAGAAGACTTTAGAGTTAAAACAGATAAGTTCTGTAGAAGTCATATATACAACAGTCATCCATTGAATTTAATTGATAATATTAAAGAGCTTAAAGGAATTAATATTTCTAATTTCAGAGTAGACTTTGTTGATGAAGATGAAGATAGAGTTCATCATATAGTAGAGGCAATATTATCAGGAGATAATATTGAAGGTGAAGGAAAGTTTACAAAAGGACAGTACAAAAGAGGGGTTGAGTAGTATTAGTGCACAATATTAGTGCACTGTGGGGGCTTGTCGCCACTACTTAACTAGAACAGGTGTTAATATGACAATTAGACATATATAGATGCAGTGGAGGCTTGTCACCACTACTTAACTACAACAGGTTCTAATATGAGTTTTACACATAGTAAGGTACATTTAATAATTTTAATCATGAGATTGATAAAATATTACTTGTACCATCGCACCTGTTGTTTACAAAACTAAATATTTACAAGATGCAAACTAATAATGTATTGTATTTATAGGGAGTTGATGCAAAAATGGAAGAAAGAACCTTTAAAATACTTGAAGTTCAGAAAGTGCTAGATAAATTAGTATCATATTCAAATACTGAAAAGGGTAAGGAAATGTCAGCTACATTAATGCCTTTTAATAATGAATATGAAGTTAATAGAGCATTAAAAGAAACAAAGGAAGCATATACATATGTTATAAAAAAAGGTAGAGCTCCAATATATTCAGATAAAGGGCTAAAAGAAGTATTAAGCAGAGCGGAAAAAGGTGGAGAGCTTAATGCAAAGGAAATTTTAATAGTAGGAAGATCACTTAGAACAGCAAGGGAGATAACAGTTTACTTAGATAGTGATGATATAGATGAAAATTCATTAAGAGACAGTGCTGTAAATATAACTACAATTAAGTGGTTAGAAGATAAGATAGAGCAATGCATTATTGATGAGGATGAAATTTCTGATAATGCATCAAGGGCATTAGGTGCAATAAGAAGAAATCTTAGAGAAAAAGGTATAGAAATAAAGGAAAGAGTAGGTTCTATGGTTAGAAACTATTCAAAATATTTAATGGAAAACATATATACAGTAAGAGGGGATAGATATGTTTTACCAGTAAAAGTAGAATACAAGAGTACTGTAAAAGGATTAGTTCATGATGTATCATCAACAGGCTCTACAGTATTTATTGAACCGATGGAGTTAGTTACATTAAATAATGAAATAAAAGAATTAAAGCTTAAGGAAATGGCTGAGATAGAAAGAATCTTAAATGAGATATCTAGAGATATTAATAAAAATGTAAAAGCTCTTAAAATGAATAGAGAAATAATTTCAGATTTAGACTTTATATTTGCTAAGGGTGCATATGGATTAGAGATAGAAGGTATAGTACCTGAAATCAATTCTAACGGTATATATAATATAGTTCAAGGAAGACATCCGTTAATTCCTAGTGATAAAGTTGTACCATTGGATATTAATTCTGGAGAAGACTTTACTACAATAGTTATTACGGGTCCAAACACAGGTGGTAAAACTGTAACATTAAAAACTGTGGGACTACTTCATGTAATGGCCCTTAGTGGAATGATGATTCCAGCATATCAAGGTAGTGTTATTAATGTTTTTGAAGGTATTTATGCAGATATTGGTGATGAGCAAAGTATAGAACAAAGTTTATCAACATTCTCATCTCATATGACGAATATAATTTCAATTTTAGGTAAAGCTAAGTCAAATTCTTTAGTGTTATTTGATGAGTTAGGATCAGGAACAGATCCAACAGAGGGGTCAGCTCTTGCTATATCTATATTAGAAGAATTAAGAAGTAGAGGTTGTAGTATAATATCTACAACACATTATTCTGAGCTTAAGAGATATGGTTTAAATACAGCAGGTGTAGAAAATGCTTCAGTAGAATTTGATGTGGCAACACTTAGACCAACTTATAGATTATTAATGGGTATACCGGGTAAATCTAATGCTTTTGAGATTTCAAGAAAGCTTGGTTTATCTGATGATATTATAAAGTTTGCTAGAGAAAATATAGCTAAGGATACATTAGAATTTGAGGATCTTATAAGAAGTCTTAGTGAGAAAACTATGGAGGCAGAAAAGCTTTCAAGGGAAAATGAGACTTTAAGAAATGAAGCTAAGGATTTATATGAAAAGTATAAGACTAAGTTAGATAGAATAGATGAGGTAAGAGAAAAATCTGTTGAGGCAGGAAAAGAAAAAGCTAAGAAAATCATAGAAGAGGCTAAAGAAGAGGCAGATAAAATTCTTAAAGAAATGAGAGAGATGGAACGTCATGGTATTACCTCAAATATGAGACATGAGATGGAAAAGAAACGTAAGGCTCTTAAAGATAAAGCAGAAAAGATGGAAAGCGCTAAAAAGGCACAAGGTGGCGGATTAACAAAAGTATCAGAGGGTCAAGAAGTTAAGATAATATCATTAAATGCAAAAGGTGTCGTGTTAAGTTTTGATGATAAAAAACAAGAAGCTGTGGTTCAAGCTGGTATTATGAAAATAACATCTAAATATAGTGATCTTCAGGGCGCAACTGTTACTAAATCTGAGAAGAAGGCTACAAAAAGAGAAGTTAAACTTAACTTAAAATCTGTTAGCACAAGCCTTGATATAAGAGGATTAGATGGAGAAGAGGGTAAATATAGAACAGATATATATCTTGATGAAGCTTTTGTAGCTGGTCTTGAAGAAGTAACAATCATCCATGGAAAAGGAACAGGAGCTTTAAAAACTGCTATATTATCGATGCTTAGAAATCATCCACATGTTAAAAAATTCCGTGATGGAGAATATTCTGAAGGGGGAAATGGTGTTACAGTAGTAACACTAAAGTAGGTATATGAAGTTAGTGAGTATGTGTCTTTGTGGTGTAAACTGCAAGTATAGTGGTGGAAATAATTTTGATGAAGGAGTATTAGAAATTATTAATTGTGGAGAAGCTATCCCAGTCTGCCCAGAAGTTATGGGTGGATTAGGAACTCCTCGTATACCACATGAGATTGTTGGCGGCGATGGTTTTGATGTGTTAGAGGGAAGAGCTAGAGTAATTTCTAAAGATGGTGAAGACAATACCGCTGCCTTTATAGCAGGTGCAGAGAAGGTATTGGAAATTGCTAAGAAATTGGATATTAAAGAAGTAATTCTTAAAAGTAAGAGCCCTTCTTGTGGTAATGGAAAGATTTATGATGGAAGTTTTTCAGGAATTTTAATAGATGGAGTTGGCGTTACTACAGCGTTGCTTATAAAAAATGGTATAAGTGTAAGTAGTATATAAAAAAGTTCATATAGGAATCTGTTGCAGTTAAGTAGTGGTAATAGTTATCCATTTACTATTTAATACATATATAGACATTCGCCACTACTTAATTAGAACAGCTAGATATATTGCGCTAACAAGTATATCAGAGTACATATTTATGGGGGACTACCACCACTTAATTAGAACAGGTTCTAATATGAGAAAAACAACTATCAAGATACATATATTTTTTAGTTTATAACAAAAAAAATAAAATAATATCCAAAATTTTTCCTAAATAGTGGAAATTACTTTGTATTATAGTTACAATAATAAAAGAATATTAATTTTATTAATAAGAAAAACTAAGTAATAGGACATATACATAAAAGAAAACATTAAAGTGGAGGAGAAATGATGGTGAATAATTTAAATCCTAATTATACAATAGTTGAAGAAACAAAAGTAGAAGAGATAAATAGTGAAGCTTATTCATTAGAGCATAATGGAACTGGTGCGAAAATATTAATATTAAAAAATGAGGATGATAATAAGACATTTTCAATAACATTTAGAACAACACCAGAAAACTCAACAGGAGTTGCGCATATATTAGAACACTCTGTTTTATGTGGATCAGAAAAATATCCTGTTAAAGAGCCATTTGTAGAGATGGCAAAGGGGTCTTTAAATACATTTTTAAATGCTATGACATATCCAGATAAGACTATGTATCCTATTGCAAGTAGAAATAATAAAGATTTTAAAAACTTAATGTCTGTTTACTTAGATGCAGTATTTTTCCCTAATATTTATAAAGATGAAACTATACTTATGCAAGAAGGATGGCATTATGAATTAGAAAATCCAGAAGATGAACTTAAGTATAAAGGTGTTGTTTATAATGAAATGAAAGGTGTGTATTCATCACCAGATTCAATGGTATATAGAAAGATATATAGAGGGCTATTACCAGATACTACTTATGGTGTAGATTCTGGAGGAAATCCTAAAGATATACCAAACCTTACGCAAGAAGAATTTATTAATTTTCATAAGAAATATTATCATCCAAGTAATGCTTATATAGTTTTATATGGTGATATAGATGTTAATGAAAGACTTGAATTTCTTCATAATGAATATTTAAGTAAATTTAGTAAAGAAAAGATAGATTCAAAAATAAAGTTGCAAAAACCGTTTAAAGAGACTAAAGAAATACAAGAGTATTATTCCATTTCTAAAGATGATGATGATAAAAATAAGAGTTTCTTCACATATAATTTTGCAGTATCAAGTACATCGGATGTTACAAAGAATTTAGCTTATGAAGTATTAGAATATGTACTTATAGATGCACAAGGAGCACCACTTAAAAAAGCATTGTTGGAAAAAGGATTATGTGAAGATGTATATGGATCTTTTGATAAAGGAATAGCACAACCGGTATTTTCAATAATAGCTAAGAACGTTGATGAAAATAAAAAAGACGAAATAAAAAATGTTATTATGGACGTTTTGAAAAATGTAATTGATGAAGGGGTAGACAAAAAATTTCTTGAAGCAGCATTAAATAAAAAGGAATTTTATTTAAGAGAAGGAGATTTTGATCGTTATCCAAAGGGAGTAATATACTCAATGGTTGTCAACGATTCATGGATATACGATGGAGACCCTTTAAGATATTTAGTTTATGAAGATGATCTTAAAGAATTAAGAGAAAAAATAAATACAAATTATTATGAGGAATTAGTTAAAGAAGCCTTTATTGATAATAAATTTGCAACATTAATGATGGTTAGTCCTAAAAAAGGATTAGAAGAAGAAGAAACTAAAGCACTTCATGATAAGCTTCAAAAAATAAAAGCATCAATGGATAAAGATACTATTGATACTATTGTTAAAAATACAGAATTATTAAAGAAGAAACAAGAAACACCAGATTCACCAGAGGCACTAAAAGTTATACCAACATTAGAACTTAGCGATATAGATAAAGAAGCGGAAAAGCTACCACTAACAGTAGGTAAATACAATAATAATACTTATCTATATTCAAATATATTTACAAATAAGATATTATATCCAACATTCTTATTTAATACTAAGTCAGTAGCTGAAGAGGATATTAGTTATATTCCTATATTGGCGAGACTTTTAACTAGAGTTAATACAAAAAATTATACTTATGAAGAATTGGCGAAGGAAATAGATTTTTATACCGGTGGAATAGATTGTGGTTCATCTGCATTTTTCTATAATGACACGGATACTGACTTTTTCCCATATATGTCAGTGAAGGGTAAAACTACTGAAGCTAATACAAAGAAGCTTTTAGAGTTAATGGATGAAGTTATATTAAATTCATCTTTTGAAGATAAAAATAGAGTTAAAGAAATTATTTTCGAGTTAAAATCAAGAATAGAATCTAGTTTGAACTCAAGAAGCCATGTTATTGCTGCTACGAGAGCATTATCTTATGTGAACAAAAATCATAGATATCTTGAAAGAAATAGTGGATATTCATTCTATTTATTCTTATGCAAGCTGTGTGAAGATATAGATAATGATTTCGATGGATTCAAAAATAAAATGGAACAATTAAGAAGTGAAATATTCAACAAAGATAATTTATATATATTATTAACTTGTGGTGAAGAAGAAGAAAAGATATTCAAAAATGAAATAGATATTTTCTATAATTCACTAGGGGATAAAAAGTTTGAACCTAAAGATTACAAGTTAGAATTAGAAGCAGACAATGAAGGATTTACAACATCAGGAACAGTTCAATATGTAGCTAAGGCTGGTAAAATTGATAATTACAATGGTTCTGCTGCAGTATTAAAATCAATACTTTCATTAGATTATCTATGGAATAAGGTAAGAGTAATGGGTGGAGCTTATGGATGTTTTGCATCTATAGGAAGAAGCGGAAACTTATTCTTTACATCTTATAGAGATCCAAATTTAAATAATACTATAGATGTATATAATAATGCTTATGAATATATTAAGAACTTTGATGCTACAAAGGATGAAATGAAAAAATATATTATAGGTACTATTGCTGAAATAGATGCACCATTAACACCAGCGGCTATGGGAGAAAAAGCACAGGCGAATTACTTAAAGAGACTTACTTATGAAGAAGTTCAAAAGGAAAGAGAAGAGATATTATCTACAACAGTAGAAGATATTAGAGCTCATAGCGAAGATATTAAAAAAGTTATGGAAGATAACAATCTTTGTGTTATTGGTAATGAGAAAAAGATTAAAGAAAATTGTGATGAGTTCCATTCTATAGAACCGTTAGTTAAATAGTTTATAAAAAGGCATTAATGATTAGTCATTGATGCCTTTTTTATATGAGGGGACATGCTATGTTAAAGGGAAAGGTGAAGTAAGAAGATATAGGTGCCGGCGTTGGATGTGTTTTTAGTATTTTTGTTATTGTGTCGAAAGGTCTTTATGTTGATAAAGTGAATATATGTAGCTGTTCTAGTTAAGTGGTGGTAACTTTAAAAATATGGATATAACAGCAAAAAATACAATGTATATTTTAAATCTAATATGTTAAGAATTTAGAAAACATATTTCGGAGGTAAAATTATGCATCGCAAATCTATCTTTTTAACAGAAAAATCAAAATACTACACTATATTAAAGTGTATTAATGATATGAATAGAGATATTACAATAAATAGGGCATGTCCACATTGTTGTGGAGATAACATTATAAAATATGGCAAAGTTAAAAGCAATAAAGCTCAAATTTTTTATTGTAAGACTTGTGAAAGAAGAGTTGTAGAAACTATTGGGACACCTTTTTATAGAAGCAGAAAGAATAATGAAATATGGGATAAATATTTTGAAAATATGTGGAATGGATATAACATTAGAGAATGTGCCAAGAAAATAGATATTTCTCAAAATACGTCTTTTTCTTGGAGACATAAAATTCTTAGTTATTATCTTAAATTTTTTAAAAGAAAACCTCTCAATGATGAAGTTGATGTTATGGTGAGAACTTATGTACAAAATTCTAAAAAAGAGAAGGAATCTGCAATAGAAAATGTGGAGAAAGAAGCTCTTACTTTGAAGTTAGGTGAAAAATGCTATTTTTTCTTTACTAAAAATAATGATGGTACTATAGAATTTTTGCCATTTGATAAGTATCCACTAGCAAGACTATCTTTAAAAAGAAAGTTAGATATAATTTTCAGTAATGTTAAGAAAGTTGGAATTTATGGTAATAATGTTATTAAATCTTATGCGAAAAAATGTGTTAAGGAAGTTACCAAGGTGATGGTGGACTCAGAACTTTTTCTTTATGAAAGGGATATGAGATCTTGGATAAGTGGATTTTGGGGTGTTTCTTTTAGGTATATTTCTAATTATTTTAATTGGTTCCGAATTTATTATATTAATAATAAAAGATACAAGGAAACAAGACAATATATTTATGGGGCAGAAAAAATTATTTAAGGTAAAAAATGCATAATAGTAAATGGATAATAAATGCAAAAAACACTACTTAATTAGAACAGAATGATATATGCAAAAAAACAATATCACCACAGCCTGCCGGCATAAAAAAGGAAGGGTAAAAGTACCTTCCTAAAAATATTTTTATTCATTTCTTTATAAAGAATCAGTGACTATTTTTATAAATTCTACTTCAGGGTCTTCGGTACCTTGAACATAAAGTCCTGCAGATTTTAATTGATTAACATAACTAATAATTTTACTAGTTATTATTTCACCTGGACAAAGTATTGGTATTCCAGGTGGATATGCCATTAAAAATTCACCACTAATTTTCCCAATAGAATCTTCTAATCTTACAGAAACTTTTGAACTATAGAAAGCTTGTCGTGGTGTTAATTTACTTTCAGGTATATCTGGAATATCTAAAAAGTCTTGTAGTGGAGTTTTTTTGCCGTAGAATTCTTCACTGATTTTCTTTAGTGCAGATATTAATAAATCTATATTTTCTTTAGTATCACCAAAAGATCCAACAGCAAGAACATTATAGAAATCAGAAAGTTCCATTTGTATATGATATTTTGTAGCTAATATTTTTTCTAATTCATCGCCGGTTATACCTAATTCTCTGCAAGATATAGTTAGCTTTGTTGGGTCCAAGGCGAATACTCCTGGCTTTCCTAATATTTCATTACCGAAAGAATAGAAACCAGGGATTTTATTAATTTCTTCTCTTGCATAAGTATATAATTCTATTGTATCTTTTAACAATTCTTTTCCGTGAAGTGCTATTTGACGTCTAGAAGTATCAAGGGATGCCATCAATATATAAGATGGAGATGTAGTTTGTAATAAAGATAACATTTGTTTTACTTTATTAGTATCTACAAGTTTAGATTTTACGTGAAGTAGTGATACTTGTGTCATAGCACCTATTATTTTATGAGTAGATTGAGCACATATATCGGCACCGGCTTCTAAGGCACTAATTGGAAGTTTTTCTGAGAATGCTAAGTGCGGTCCATGAGCTTCATCAACTATTAATGGAATATTATAAGAGTGAACTAAATTAGCTATAGCTTTAATCTCAGTAGCTACTCCATAATATGTTGGATTTATTATTAACACAGCTTTTGCATCTGGATTATTTTTTAGAGCTTCTTCTACAGTAGCTTTAGTAACTCCGTGGGCAATTCCTAAATTTTTGTCAAATTCAGGAGTCATATAAACAGGGATAGCCCCTGCTAAGATTATTCCTGTTGTTATAGATTTATGAACATTTCTTGGAATAATTATTTTATCTCCATCAGATACTACAGACATTATCATAGCTTGTATAGCCCCAGATGTACCGTGAACTGAAAAGAATGTTGCATCAGCACCATATGCATCAGCTGCAAGAATTTGTGCTTCTTTTATTGCGCCTTTCGGGTGATGAAGAGAATCTACACTTTTAAAAACAGTAACATCTATTTTAAAAGGGTTTTCTCCTATGAAATTTTTGAAATCTTCATCTACACCTAGGCCTTTTTTATGACCAGGCACATGAAATGGTATAGTTTCATTATTAACATAAGATATTAATGCATCGAATAAAGGAGTTTTATTTTGCTCCAGTTTATACATATCCTCCACCTTCCTTTAACAATATTTGTTTTATTAAAATAGCATATTAATTATAAGTTATTAGTATGCTAATTACAATAATTTTCAAAGTAATAAAATGTAATATGAATAAAATAATTTATTAATGTTAAAAATACATTAATAGGAGGGGATAATGATGAAAAATTTAAATATAAATAATAGAGAAGGTAGTAACAATTCATTAAGACGTAAGGGGTTACTACCAGGGGTATTATATGGAGAAAAAATAAAAAATACCTTATTTGAAATTTCAGAGATGGAGTTAGCTTCAGAGTTAGCAAGAGAAGGTTCGTCTGGTATGTGTAATGTACATTATGGTAATGAAGATTTCACAGCTATAGTAAGGGAAGTTCAAAAAGACCCTGTAACAAGAAAAATTATACATATTGATTTAGAGAAAATTTCTGCTAGTGATAAAGTAACTAGTGAAGTGCCATTAAACTTTATTGGTGAGGGAGCAGTAGAATCTATTGGTGGTGTTGTTATAAAAGAGAAGGAAAAATTAAAAGTTAAAGGACCTGCTAGTGAAATTCCATCATCAATTAATATTGATGTATCAAAATTAAAATATGGTGAGACTATAACTGGTAGTGATGTAGAGTTTGGTAGTGAAATTTCTTTAGCTGAAGATGGAAACTCTGTTTTAGCGGTTGTATTATCTAAAGGAAATCAAGTTGAAGAAGAAAATGTAGAATAAATAACATACTATTTTTAAACTCATAAAAATGATAGAAGTCATTTATGAATTTTATTAGAGTATTGTGAATTATAAGAATGTTGTCTTAATAGACAACATTTTTTTTATCGACATCTAGGATATAAAATCTTATTGATAATGACAAAAAAATAAAGTTTGTATTATATTCTTTTGGAAAAGTTTTTTAATAAAACTAAAATAAGCAAAATAAAAGTAAAAATAAAAAATACATAATTTAGTAAAATATACATAAAACAGAATTTATAATAAAGATAATTGAATAAAAATTACAAAAAATCATAAAAACGTGATATAATAAAAAAGAAATATATGTAAATATATAGAAAAGTAAGTATGGGATGTGAAGATATGGAAGAAGTTAAAGTTGTTGAAGAGTTTTCGAACGAAATTAGTTTTTCTCAAATAATTTTTGCGTTGAAAAAGAGATGGAAAATTATATTTGCAACCACAATATTTTTTACGGCACTTGTTGCTTTAATTACATTTTTCTTTATAGATCCTGTATATGAAGTGCATACTAAGGTATTTATTGGTAAAGATGCAGAAGTCAATTATGATAATAATGATGTTCAAATGTATCAAAAATTGTTACTTACTTATGCACAGATTTTGAAGACAGAAGATTTAATAGGAACTGCGTTGAATAATGTAGATTCTGATATGACTATGGAGGAGGTGATGAAAGATATTACTGTTGAACCTATAACAGATACGCAAATTTTACAAATAAAACTAACGGGAAAAAATAAGGATGATTTAGCAGTTGTTCTAGAGAGTATAACAGAAGAGTTTATTAAAGAATCAAAAGAAATAGTGCCAAATGGTAATGTAAAAATTATTAGGCATGTAAAAGAAGCAGAAGCTCCTATTTCACCTAATAAGAAAATGAATATTATTCTAGGGTTTTTAATAGGATTAGTAAGTGGAATGGCAATAGTTTTTCTTATAGAGTATATGAACAATACTTATAAAAGTAAAGAAGAGGTAGAAAGAAATCTTAAACTGCCTGTTCTTGGAGTGATTCCGAAGTTTGGAAGAAAAAGGGAAAAGTTAGTGATGGAAGAAGAGCCGAGGTCTTTGGAAGCTGAATGTTACAGGACTATGGTTACAAATATTCAGTATTCTTCAATTGATAGTAGGTGTAAGACTATAGTAGTGACAAGTTCTCAGAAAGGTGAGGGAAAAACGACGATTTCTGGAAATTTAGCTTTGTCTTTAGCTGGATGGGGAAATAGAGTTGTGTTAATTGATTGTGACATAAGGAGAGCAGCTTTGCATAAAGCATTTAATATTAGCAATTCGAAAGGCCTTACTGATGTTTTAGTAAATCAAGCTAGTCTTAAAGATGTAGCGGTAGGAATTAAAGAAACTTTGCTTTTAATTCCAGCAGGAAGAGTATCACCGAATCCTACAGAACTTTTAAATTCGAAAGCTATGGAATTATTATTAGAGGAATTAAAAGAAACTTGTGATTATGTTATTTTAGATACCGCGCCAGTGGAAGCTGTGGCTGATGCTCAAATTTTAAGTGCTAAAGCTGATGGAACTTTAGTAGTTATTAAATCTGGAGACACAAGAATAAATGTGATTCAGGATGCTTTAAATCTATTAAATAAGGTCAGAGGAAAGATACTAGGTGTTGTGTTAAATGCAACAGAAGATGGAAGGTTATCAAAGATGTATCAGTATTATGGTGAAGAACATAAGAAAAAAGGGGATAAAGTTAGTTAGTAAAAAGATATATAAGGAGATGAGGGGGAATGGAAAGGTTAGTATTAGAAAATGTTGAGTCTGATGCTATAGAAGTTAAAACCTCTAAAATATATTTATTTATTAAAAGAATTATAGATATAATGGGAGCTTTGATAGGGTTGATTCTTTTGAGTCCTCTATTGGTGATTGTAGGAGTTTTAATAAAGATAGAGTCGAAAGGACCTATTATCTTTTCGCAAGATAGGATAGGAAAGAATGGAAAAATATTTAGAATGTACAAGCTTCGGAGTATGGTTGCAAATGCTGAAGAATTAAAGGAAAAACTAATAAAGGAAAATGAAATGTCTGGACCTATGTTTAAAATCAAAGATGATCCAAGGGTTACAAAGATAGGGAGATTTATAAGAAAAACGAGTATTGATGAATTACCGCAATTATTAAATGTTTTAAAGGGAAATATGAGTTTAGTAGGTCCAAGACCTAGTTTGCCTAATGAAGTTTTAGAGTTTGAACCGTGGATGAATAAAAGATTAATGGTAAAACCAGGGCTTACATGTTATTGGCAAGTAATGGGAAGAAATAATATAGATTTTGAGCAATGGATGTTATTAGATATAAAGTATGTTGAAACAAGAAGTATTATAGTTGACATTAAATTAATAATTAAAACATTTTTTGTTTTATTTGGTGATAAAAATGCATCGTAAAGAGGGGATTATATGGAAATTGTAGTAGCGGGAACTGGGTATGTTGGTTTGGTGACAGGAGCTTGTCTTGCGGAGGTTGGTCATAAAGTAACTTGCGTTGATATTGATGAGAAAAAGATAGAAATAATGAAAAAAGGAATATCTCCAATATATGAACCAGGCCTTGATGAAATATTAGATAAAAATTATAAAAAGGGAAAATTAGATTTTACAACAGACTATAAAGAAGCTTATAGAAAAGCAGATGTAGTTTTTATTGGAGTTGGTACTCCGGAGAGAGTTGATGGATCTGCAAATTTAGATTATGTTTTTTCAGTATGTAGACAAATTGCAAAAAATGTAACAAAAGATTGTTTAGTAGTTGTTAAATCAACAGTGCCTATAGGTACTAATGATAAAGTTGAGGAATTTTTACGAGAAAATGTAGAAAATAATATTCATATTGAAGTTGCTTCTAATCCGGAGTTTTTAGCTCAAGGTACAGCAGTTAGAGATACTCTTTTTGCTAGTAGGATAGTGATTGGGGTGGAGTCGGAAAAAGCAAGAGATATATTAATGAATATATATGAAAGATTTAATCAACCTATAGTAGTTACTAATAGAAGAAGTGCTGAGATGATAAAATATGCTTCTAATGATTTTTTAGCTCTTAAGATTTCTTTTATTAATGAAATGGCTAATGTTTGTGAAATAGTGGGTGCTGATATAGAGGATGTTGCAAAAGGTATGAGTTATGATTCTAGAATAGGAAATAAGTTTCTGAGTGCCGGCATTGGATATGGAGGTTCATGTTTTCCTAAGGATACAAAAGCATTACATTGGTTAGCTAATGATCATGGTTATGAAGTGAAAACTATAAAAGCGACTATAGAAGTTAATGAAAATCAAAAGTATAAATTATTTAGAAAAGCAAAAGAAGTTTTTGGAAGTTTGAAGAATAAGAGAGTTGCAATACTAGGATTAACTTTTAAACCAGGGACAGATGACTTAAGAGAGGCCCCTTCTATTGAAAATGTAAGAAGACTATTAGATGAAGGTGCCAAAGTTATTGCTTATGATCCTGTGGGGGAAAATAATTTTAAAAAAATATATCCAACTGAAATAATTTATGCAGAGTCTATGGAAGAAGCAATTAATGATTCAGATATGGCATTTATATTTACTGAGTGGGATGAAATTAAGAGTATTGGTATTGATGTTTTTATAGAAAAAATGAAGACGCCGATTATCTTCGATGGAAGGAATTGTTTTAACTTAGATAATATATATGAAAAAGAAGTATATTATTATTCGATAGGTAGAAAAACAATTAAAAATTTTTCTAAAAAGAAATTAAATGAAAAAATTTTTTTAAAATAATAAACTGATATTTTCATAACTTCTATTAAATACAGTAAATAAAACTATTAATGAGAAGTGAAAAAAGAAAGAAAATTCCATATAAATACAATTATTTAAATATAGTACAGCGGTTATGTTTAAAAAAAGAGAAAAAATGGAAAAGAACACCAATAAAGGAGAAGTTGTACAAATATATACAAATTACCAATAAGGTGCTATAATATCTATAAATTTCAAAATATACAAATATTAAGAGATTGGGAGGGTGTGATGAGTGAAGCTTTGGTAGAGAAACCAGTAAATATAATTCGGTTAGTAAGAATTATAAGAACCCGATGGAAAATTGTGATTTTTGTGACGAGTTTCCTTACTTTGTTGACAATTATTTTGAATTTGTTTGTTTTACAGCCGGTTTATCAATGTAATGTGAAGATGTTTATAGGAAAGTCAATAGATGAAGATGGAAACTATAGTAATAATGATATAGTAATGTATCAAAGTTTAATGAAAACTTATGTTGAAATAATAAAGACAGAAGATTTAGTAGAAAGATCTTTATCCAAGATAGATAGCAAGATAGAGCCAGCAGAAGTTCTTTCAAATTTATCAGTAGATGCAATAAATGATACGCAAATATTACAGGTTACTCTAGAAGGTGAAGACAAAAGGGAAATATATGAGATATTAGCATCTATTACAGAAGAATTTGTAGCTACAGCGAAAACTGTAGTTCCTAATGGAAATGTGCAAGTTATTAGAAATGCTAAAGAACCACAAAATCAGATAAGTCCTAATATAGAGATTAATATTGTTATTGGTATTTTATCAGGAGTACTTTTATCAGGCATTATTGTATTTATAAAAGAATTTAAAGGCAGTTGTATAGAGACAAAAGAAGAAGTTGAAGGAAAATTAGGTATACCTGTATTAGGAATGATACCTAAAAATTATAAAGATACTGATATATTCGAAGTGGATAAAAATCCAAAATCGGTTATATCAGAAGAATATAGGAGATTGAGAACAAACTTAAAATATACTTCTTTTGAGAAATATCATAGAGTATTCCAAGTTACAAGTGCTGTTTCAGGAGAAGGAAAATCTACAGTGTCTATAAACTTAGCATTAGCTTTGGCGGAGGAAGCAAAAGTAGTACTTATTGATTGTGATATGAGGAAACCAAGTATTCATAAGAAACTTAATATATCTAGAAAAGGTGGTTTGTCAGATATATTAATAGGAAAATGCGATATTATGGATGTAGCATACAGATACAATAAAAATCTTCTTATAATAACATCAGGAAATTCCATAGAGAATCCATCGGAGATGTTATCATCGAGAGCTATGGAAAGAATGGTAAGGAGACTTAAAGATGTAGTAGATTATGTTATCATTGATTCACCGCCAGTACAAGCGGTTACAGATGCACAAATTTTAAGTACTCGGTGTGATGGAACGATTTTAGTTGTTAAATCAGGAGAAACAAAGGCTAAAGAAGTACTAAATACTATAGATCTTTTAAATAAGGTAAAGGGGAATATCCTAGGTATAGTATTAAAGTATGTAGAAGTAAATAATAAAAAATATGTACAATAAGTAAAATATGTATATAAAATTACATTATTAATTTTATATAAGATAGTATTATTAATATTTTATAGAAAAAATATCGACAATAAAAGATAAAAAGTTATTGCTATAAAAAAATTTTTTTGAATTTAATATAAATAAAAATATAATTGTAAAAATATATTACAAAATTAAAATAAAATAGAATTAATTATTATATTATTTTAATACAATAATTAAAAAGCAAATAATAATGTAAACAAGAAAATCCAAGGATAATTTTCCAAGTCGAAAAACTCTTTGTGATTATGCTATAATGTCATTGTCGTAAAAAAGGTAAAAAACTTAATAGTACCGATAAAAATACTTTTAAGTAAAAAGATGGTCAGAGGAGTGAAAAATTTGGAACAAGAAATACTAGAGAAGGAAATTAGCATTTCTGAAATAATGGAAGCTCTACAAAAGAGATGGAAAATGATAGCTTTAATAACTTTAATATTTTCAGTAGTAGCAGGGGTTTTAAGCTTTTTTGTTATAAAACCAACTTATGAAGCTGGAACAAAATTATTTATAGGAAAAGAAGAATCACAAAATTCAACTTATGATAATAATGATATTCAGATGTATCAAAAATTATTAAAAACATATGCAGAGATGATTAAAAATGATGAACTTATTGAAAAAGCAATAAGAGAAGTAAATACTACAATGACAGCAGAAGAGATTTTAGATTCTTTAACAGTAAATCCTTTAACAGATACTCAAATTTTAGAGATAAAGCTTCAAGGAAAAAAGCCTAAGGAAATAGCTGAAATTTTAAATGGAATAAATAATGAGTTTATTTTTCAAGCTAATGAACTAGTGCCTAATGGAAATGTAAAAGTTATAAGAGAGGTAAGAGTACCGAAGGATCCTGTAGCACCTAATAAGGTTATGAATATTGCAATCGCTTTTCTTTTAGGGCTTATGGTAGGGGTAGGATTAACTTTCTTATTAGAATATCTTGATAATACTTTTAAAACTAAGGAATCTGTAGAAGGAGCTTTAAATATTCCAGTTATGGGTGTTATACCACAGATGAGCAATAGTTCTAAACCAGGAAAGAAGTATTTTGTAGTAGAAGATGATCCTAAGGCTGTTGCATCAGAAAGCTATAGAACGCTTAAGACAAATATTCAATATTCGTCTTTTGATGAAAAACATAGAGTTATGGTAGTAACTAGTTCAACTCCTGGAGAAGGAAAATCTACTACTACTGGAAATCTAGCGCTTGCTTTGGCAGAGGGTGAAGCAAAGGTTATTCTTATTGACTGTGATATGAGAAAGCCTACAGTTCATAAGAAATTCCATATTTCAAATGACAAGGGACTTTCCGATGTACTTATTGGAAAGGTGGATATAATGGAAGCTGCTCATAAATATAATAAGAATCTTCTTATATTAACAGCAGGAAAAATACCACCAAACCCTTCAGAGATGCTTGGATCAAAGACTATGAAGGAATTATTAGATAGATTAAAAGAAGTTGTAGATTATATTATTTTAGATACTCCTCCTGTACAAGCTGTTGCTGATGCTCAGATTTTAAGTACTAGAGCAGATGGAACATTACTGGTAATAAAGGCAGGAGAAACTAAAAAGGAAGCTACAGAAAATGCAATTAATCTTTTAAATAAGGTAAATGCCAATGTTATTGGTGGAATTTTAAATGGAGCAGAAGATAGAAAAAATAAAACATATTATTATTATGGTGAATAATTAATAGTGGATAAGTGAGAGGGTATTGAGAAGAGGTTTTTATTAAGTTAACAAAAGTAAAAAAATGGGGGGCGTAAAGCAGATGGATATGGTAAATAGCAACTTGAAAGAAGAAAAGAAAAAAGTTAGTATATTCTACATATTCTCTAAAAGAGCTATAGACATTTTGGGGTCTACTGTAGGATTAGTATTATTATGCCCTATTTTATTAATAGTGGCTATAGCGATAAAAATAGAGTCAAAGGGGCCTGTTATTTTTTCGCAGAAGAGAATAGGACTCAAGGGTAGAGAGTTTAAAATGTACAAGTTTCGAAGCATGGTAGAAGATGCAGAGGAGTTAAAAAAAGATCTTATGAAAAAGAATGAGATGTCTGGTCCCATGTTTAAGATGAAAGATGATCCTAGGGTAACGAGAGTTGGGCGTTTTATAAGAAAAACAAGTATTGATGAGTTGCCACAACTTATCAATGTTATAAAGGGCGATATGTCTCTTGTGGGGCCAAGACCAAGTCTCCCAAAGGAAGTAAAAAAGTTTAAACCATGGATGAAAAAGCGTCTTGATGTAAAGCCGGGACTTACTTGTTTTTGGCAGGTGTCAGGAAGAAATAGTATAGATTTTGAAGAGTGGATGAAACTAGACATAAAGTATGTAGAAGAGAGAAGCTTTTGGGTAGATATAAATCTTATATTTAAGACGTTTTTTGTATTATTTGGTGATGAGAATGCATCATGAATTTTTATTAATGAAAATTTATAATTCGAAGTTATAAAGGGGTTTATTTCATGAAAAATGTATTTATTATAGGATCAAAAGGTATACCAGCAAAATATGGTGGGTTTGAGACCTTTGTAGATAAGTTAACAGAAAAACAACAAAGTAAAGAAATTAAATATCATGTTGCATGCATGGCGAAGGATACAAAAGAATTTTCTCATAATGGTGCAAGATGTTTTAATATAAATGTACCTAATATTGGTCCGGCAAAAGCTGTTTATTATGATATAAAAGCAATGAAGGAATGTATTAGATATATAAAAGAAAATAATATAGAAAATCCAATTATCTACATATTAGCTTGCAGGATTGGCCCATTTATAGGACAGTACAAAAAAAGGTTAAAAAAATTAGGAGGAACATTATTTGTTAATCCTGATGGACATGAATGGAAACGTGGGAAGTGGAATTGGGCAATAAAAAAATATTGGAAATTATCTGAAAGATTAATGGTAAAGCATGCTGATTTATTAGTATGTGATTCTAAAAATATTGAAAAATATATTAAAGAAGATTATAAAAAATATAATCCTAAAACTACTTTTATAGCGTATGGTGCAGATACGAAAAAATCTATTTTAGAAGATAATGATTCTAAACTGTTAAAATGGTATAAAGAAAAAGGAATAAGAGCAAAGGAATATTATCTTGTAGTAGGTAGATTTGTACCAGAAAATAATTACGAAATAATGATAACAGAATTTATGAAGTCGAATACCAAAAAAGACTTTGTATTAATAACAAATGTGGAGAAAAACAAATTCTATGAAAAGCTTAAAGAGAAAACAGGATTTGAAAAAGATAGAAGAATTAAATTTGTAGGAACAGTATATGATCAAGAATTACTTAAAAAGATTAGAGAAAATGCATATGGATATTTTCATGGACATGAAGTTGGAGGTACTAATCCTTCTTTATTGGAAGCGCTTGCTACAACTGATTTAAATATTTTACTTGATGTTGGGTTTAATAGGGAAGTTGGAGAAGATGGAGCAGCGTATTTCAGTAAGAAAAGTGGAGATTTATGTAATAAAATTAATGAATTAGAGTTTTTAGATTATGTAAGTTTAAAAAAAATAGGTGAGAAAGCAAAACTTATTATAGAAACAAGGTACGAATGGGAATTAATAATTCATGATTATGAAAAAGTGTTTATGGAATGATTTTTGAAATTTTAGCACACTAGATAGGAGATTAATATGAGAATACTACATTATTCATTAGGATTACCTCCATATAGAACAGGAGGATTAACAAAATATTCATATGATTTAATGCTAGAACAAACAAATCAAGGAGATCAAGTATATTTATTATTTCCAGGCGAGATTAAAATGATAGATAATGAACCGAAGATAAGGTATTATTCTAGACACAAAAATATAAATGTTTATGAAATAATTAATCCTCTATCAGTTCCTTTAATGAAAGGAACTAAAGATTTAGATATGTTTATGAAAAAAAGCAATAAAGAGGTTTTTGTAAAATTTCTACAAAATACAAAAATAGAAATAGTACATATTCATACAATAATGGGTTTATTTGTAGAGTTCTTGGAAGCATGTAAAGAATTAAATTTAAAAATAGTATACACAACACATGATTATTTTGGATTATGTACAAAAGTTAGTTTCATTGATTATAACGGTAAATTGTGCGAAAGAAGAGAATTAGATAAGTGTAGAATATGTAATGCTCATGGAAGCAGCACGAAAGTTATAAAAATTTTACAATCACCTTTATATAGATTTGCAAAGAATAAAGGAATTATTACTTTTTTTAATAGGAAACTATCCTTAATAAAATCTCACGAAAAAAATACCGAGATTGATGATACGAATAATATATATAAATTGAATGATGAAAAGTATAAGAGGCTCATAGAATATTATAATTCAATATTTAGTCTAGTAGATTGGTTTTTATTTAATAGTAGCGTTGCTAGAGAAATATATAAAAGTTATATAGAGTGTAATGGAGAAGTAGTTACTATAACACATAGTGATATAAAGGATAATAGAAAAAAAAGAAATTATAGTGGTAAGAAATTAAAGCTTACATATTTAGGACCATGTAAAGAATATAAAGGATTTTATCTTTTGGAAGATGTTATGAAAGAACTTGAGAAAGAGTTATATAGTGACATAGAATTGAATGTTTATGGTGATGAAAAAAGAAGTTGGAATGAAGTAAAAAATATAAATATAAATGGTAAGTATGAATATAAGGATTTAAAATATATATTTGATAATACAGATATTTTATTAGTACCGAGTATATGGAATGAAACTTTTGGTTTTGTAACATTAGAAGCATTAAGTTATGGTATACCAGTAATAGTTACTAATAAAGTAGGAAGTAAAGATTTATTAGGTAAAAGTGCAACAAGTAAGGGGATAATAGTATCGCCTTTAAGAGATGAACTTAAAGATACTATTATAAATGTTTTTAAAGATAGGAATATATTAAGGAATATGAACAATAATATTTTGAAAGATGAATTTACATGGAGTATAGAGTCACATTGTTTAAGAATAAAAAATATTTATGAAAATATTATAGGTGATAAAATATGAAATTAATAGAGTATTTTATAAAACAAATAAAGGGAGAGGATTTCTCTTTAGATAAGGATATTGATTTAATATATTTACTCGAATTAATCATGGATATGTCAAAAAATCTAATTAGAGGAAATATAAAAGGTATATCAATAAAAAAGAGAAGCCATTTCATTTTTATTGGATCGAAAGTCAAGTTGAAGATGAAAAGAAAGATGAACTTTGGGAAAGGCGTAAATATTGGAAATAATGTTGTGATTGATGCATTTTCAAAGGAGGGAGTTATATTGGGGAATAATGTTAGAATAGGCGATAATAGCAGAATTCTATGTACAGGCTCAATAAAAAAAATTGGTAAGGGTTTGAAGATTGGTAACAATTGTGGTTTTGGAGAAAATTGTTTTTTTGGTGCAGCTGGAGGAATTGAAATAGGAAATGACGTAATAATGGGACAAAATGTTCGATTTCATTCAGAAAATCATAATTTTAATGATTCAAATAAATTGATTAGAGAACAAGGGGTAACAAATAAAGGTATTAAGATAGGTAGTAATTGTTGGATTGGTTCAGGTGTTGTATTTTTGGATGGAGTCACAGTTGGAGATGGGTGTGTAATTGGAGCAAATACACTTGTAAATAAAGATATACCTGACAATACAATATCAGTAGGAAATCCAGTGAGAATCATAAAGAGTAGAATAGGAAGTTTGGAGGACTAATAGAATGTATATTAGTGTAGTTGTGTGCACTTATAATAGAAGTGAAGTATTGAATAAGTGTATAGAGAGCATAATTAGAAATAACTATCCGAAGGAAAAATATGAAGTAATTATTATAGACAATAATTCCAAGGATAATACAAAAGATACTGTTTATAACTATATTAATAAAGGACTAAATATTAAATATTTCCTTGAGGAAAATATAGGATTATCTTTTGCGCGTAATAAAGGAATAGATGTATCAAAAGGAAATATAATTATTTTTTTAGATGATGATACTCAAATATCTAAAGGATATTTGCAAGCTATTAAAGAATTCTATAGTGTTAATCCAGAAGTTGTTTTTGCTGCAGGAAAAATTAATCCTATTTGGACTATTGAGAAGCCAAAATGGTTTTCAAAAGCTTTTTCATCTATAGTAGGTGAAACATTATATGGGGATGAAGATAGAGTACTAAAAAGAGGAGAAATGCCAATAGGTGCAAATATGATTTTTAAACGAGAAGTTTTTGATGAGGTTGGTAAATTTAATATTAACTTAGGTATACAGGGTGATAAATTATACTTAGGGGAAGAAAGTGATTTATATAATAGAATAGTTAAAAAAGGATATGAAGTATATTATATTGCTAATGCTAGTGTGGATCATACAGTACATAATAATAAAGTTAATAAAGAATACGTAATGAATAGATTGATATTAGAAGGAGTAAGTTCTGCAGAATATAGTCTTAACGAAGGAAGTAAGATGCAATGCATCTATTTAATGTTTAGGAGAGGTTTAATATTATTACTAAGAGATACTCCAATGGTCATTATTAGTAAACTTACTAAAAAAGATGAGTTTGAAAAGATATGTAAATATAAAAGAAGTTTGAATTTTATTAAGACTATAATAGATGGTATAGGGAGAAAACAATAATAATATAAAGCATTGTAATGGAGGAGATTTTATGAAACGTGTTATTACATATGGAACATTTGATTTATTGCATTATGGACATATAAATTTATTACGTAGAGCAAAATCATTAGGTGATTATCTAGTTGTAGCTTTATCAACGGATGAATTTAATTGGAATGAGAAAAGTAAAAAGTGCTATTTTAATTACGAGCAACGCAAGAATTTGCTTGAAGCAATTAGATATGTTGATTTAGTGATTCCAGAAACAGGTTGGGGGCAAAAAAGAACTGATATTCATAAATATGATATTGATACTTTTGTAATGGGAGATGATTGGAAAGGTCATTTTGATTTTTTGAAAGATGAGGGCGCTAATGTAGTATACTTACCAAGGACTAAAGAGATATCTACAACAAAGATAAAAAAGGATTTAGAAATAAGTTCTGAAGTAAAAAAATAAGTTAAATATTATTACTTTGTATGACTATAAGTAATAATGATGATATGTTTAAGTGAGATGATTATTGTATGAATGAGCAGTATTTAAAGAAAATAGAACAATCTATGAAAAATAAAATATTATTGCCTACAATTGTGCATGCATTGAGGAATCGTTGGCCATTATGGTGGATAAGAAATAAGGAATTAATAAGTTTGCAATTAGAAGATCGTGCATATAGAAAGTTAAAAAAGAAGTATAAATATGTTATTGATAGAGCGACTGAAAATTATTTTTTAGAAGGTAAAAGTTCAAAAATAGTATGGGTTTGTTGGTTGCAGGGTATGGATAATGCACCATTATTAGTAAGGAGATGCTATGAGTCATTAGTATCTAATATAAGTGATTATGATATTAAGGTAATAACTGAAAAGAATATGTTTAACTACATTGAGATCCCTTCATATATAACCGATAAATGGAGAAGAGGTATTATTTCTTCTGCTCACTTTTCAGATGTTATAAGGACTAATTTGCTAGTGAAATATGGAGGGATTTGGGTTGATTCAACGGTTCTTTGTACGTCTAATAATTTACCTGAATATATAACAGATGCGCCTATGTTTGTATATAGGACTATTATGCGAGGAGTAAATACTGTTTCGGCATCCAACTGGTTAATTTCATCGCAAGCCAATAATCCTATCTTAATATTAATGAAGGATTTATTATATGAATATTGGAAAAATGAGAATGTAGTAGAACATTATTATTTATTTCATTTATTTTTTACTATGGCAATAGAAAAGTATCATGACATATGGGATAATATACCAAGATACAATAATATTAATCCACATATATTAAGTGGAGAATTAAATAGCAAATTTTCACAAGATAGATATGAAGAAATTAAACATATGTCCGCATTTCATAAATTAAATTATAAGTTGAATTATATTGATAAAGAGGACACTTTTTATAATTATGTAATTGTAAAAGGGTTGTTTTGAAGGGAGTATTTATATGGCAAGTATTAAAAAAAATCTCTTATACAACATATTATATCAAGTTCTTATAGTTATTGTTCCATTTATTACTTCGCCATATTTAGCTAGAACTTTAGGTGCAGAACAAATAGGTGTATATTCATATACATATTCTATTGTATTCTATTTTATGATACTTGCAGTTCTAGGTGTGAATAACTATGGAAATCGAAGTATTGCTAAGGTGAGAGATAATAAGGAAAAGTTGAATATTGAATTTTGGAGTATATACTTTATCCAAATTACTATGTCTACTTTAGTAATTATAGCATATATAATTTATTTAGTAGTAATTGTGAGTGAATACCGCGTAATTGCAATAATCCAAGGATTATATATTTTGTCTAATGCTATTGATATTACATGGTTTTTTCAGGGAATAGAAGAATTTAAGATTGTTGTTTTAAGAAATTCTGTAGTAAAAATAATAAGTTTAGTATTAATTTTATTGTTAGTAAAATCTCCAATGGATTTATGGATATATACTATTATAATGGCAGGCAGTACATTTTTAGGTCAGGTTATAACATGGCCATTATTATTAAAAAAAGTAATATTCAAAAAACCGGTATTATCCAATATAGTTCCACATATAAAACCTATTTTTATTTTATTTTTGCCAGTATTAGCTATAAGTATCTTTTCATATATGGATAAAATAATGTTAGGAGTCATGAAGGGAATGAAGGAAACTGGATTTTATGAAAATACTGATAAAATAATTAGTATTCCTAAATCTATCATTACAGCATTAGGAGCGGTCATGTTACCAAGGACAGCTAATCTAATTGCAAATGGAAAGTATGAGAAAAGTAAAGAGTATATTGAAAACACGATGTTTTATGTGATGCTAATATCATCTGCATGTGCATTTGGTTTGGCAGGAATTTCTAATAACTTTGCTATAATATTTTGGGGAAAAGAATTTTCAGAATGTGGTAGGCTGATTGCATATATGGTACCAACGCTTATTTTCTCTGTTTTTGGAAATGTTATAAGAACTCAGTATTTAATTCCACGGTCAATGGATAAAGAATATATAATTTCGTTAATCATGGGAGCAATTGTGAATTTTATAGTAAATATGTCATTAATACCGTCTTTAGGTGCATTAGGTGCAGTAATTGGTACAATATGTTCAGAATTTGTTTTATGTTCATATCAAATTTATTCAGTACATAAAGATTTAGATATAAAAGGATATGTGAAAAGTGGAATTGCATTTTTTCCAATTGGATTTATGATGTTTCTTATCTTAAAGTATATTGAGTGTATTTTAAAGAATAGTATTAGTGCATTAGTTATTCAAATATTAATAGGAGCAAGTGTATACTTATTATTGGCTTCTATATATATTATAAAATCGAAAAATTTAGTAGTAATGAGAATGAGAGAAGCATTAAAGTTAAAGTTTAAGGGTGGTAAGTAAAAAGAATGAAAGAAGTATTAAGAAAGGTATTACCTCAGAATATATTTCGTTTATTAAAAAATACAAAAATATGTATATTACGATGTGTGATGTTTATTATGAGGATTTTTCCAATTAATAAGTTTAAGATAGTTGCGAGCAACTTTAATGGAAAAGGATATGGAGATAATCCTAAATATCTTGTAGAAGCATTAAAAGATGAACAATTTAAGATAGTCTGGTTAGTTAAATATGAAGATTATAATATGCCGGACTATATAGTACAAGTGAAGTATTCAAGCTTAAAGGCATTATATCATTTAGCAACAGCAAAGCTTTGGATTGATAATAGTAGAAAAGAGTCATATGTAATTAAAAGAAAAAATCAATATTATATACAAATGTGGCATGGAAGTATTGCATTAAAAAGAATAGAAAATGATGTAGAAGATATTTTGAATGAAGATTATGTAAAGAGAGCAAAGCATGATTCTAATATGATTGACTTAATGATATCAAATAGTAATTTTTCAGATAAATTATTTTCAGAATCATTTTGGTATAAGGGAGAAATTTTAAAATCGGGTACACCAAGAATAGATGCATTGTTTGATAGTAATAAGGAGGAGTTTAAAAAGAGATTTATTAATGATAAGAAAATAAGTGAAGAGTGTGGATTTATACTATATGCTCCTACTTTTAGGGATAATGCTAATTTAGATGTATATGATTTTAATAGACAAGAAGTTTTAAAAGTTTTTGAGCAAAAATTTGGAAAGAAGTTCTATTTATTATTAAGGTTACATCCTAATTTAAGAGATGTAATTAAGTTTAAAAGTGATGAAGTAGAAAATATTATAGATGTATCGGAGTATTCAGATATATACGAATTGATGAAGATATCTGATTTCTTAATAACAGATTATTCAAGTTTGATGTTTGAATTTTCTATTGCAGAAAGAAAAGGTGTATTTTTATTTGCAAAAGATGTCGAGGAATATAATAGAGGATTTTATTTTGATATAAAAGGATTACCATTTGAATTATCGACTAATTCAGATGAACTAATAGAAATAATATCTAAATTTGACACTTATAATTATAAAGTAAGAGTAAATGAATTTTATAAGAGACTAGATATTTTTGAAAATGGAAATGCATCTTACTATATTTCTGATTATATAAAAAATAGAATATTTTAATTATGTAGTATAAGTTATATTGCATAGGATTATTTATATGAATGTTATTAAAAATGTTTTTTTATATATGAATTAGAAAAATTAAATCATTTCATAAAGTGTAAGTAGAAGATGGTTAAAAATACTAACAATTTTGTAGGAGAATATATTGATGAAAAGAAAAGTGAATTTATTAGCAGGTATATATATTTTTCTTGTATATTTAGCTTTGGCCACAGAGAGACAAGGAATATATAATGTTCAATATATGTCTAAGTATTACATTGGAATAATTATATGTTTGATTTTAAGTGTATGTTTATTAATTAAGCGAAGTAATATAATAGTTATAAATAAAAAACAATTATATGTTGCTAAGATAATGTTTTTACCAACACTATTCGCATTTATATATACGTTATTTGTAAATGCGCTTAAACCTGTTCCTTATAATGGTTTTTTAATGCGTTCTTTCGGATTAGTTGCATATTGTTTATTGGCAGTTATACAAGCTTATATTATATATTCTTATTTTAAAGAAAATGCATTAAAATATACATTTATTGCAGTTACGTTAAGTTATTTAACAAGTATTATAGTAGCATTTAGAGAAGGTGGTATTTCACAATTTGTTAACATGATTACAAATAGTAGTTATAATGGATCGGTATTAGAAATGCATGAAGTAGCGCCCATTGTATCCATATTTGTTTTTTATTATATATATTTAGTATATTTTAAGAAGATTAATAGACGAAAAGGTATATTAAATTTAATAATTTGTTTAGTTATTATATTATTAAGTATGAAACGTATAGTAATTTTGACTTGTGCAATTGTAATATTTTTATTTTTTATATTATGTAAGAAAAATAAAAATTTGCTAAAGTGGATGGCTTTATTTTCTATTTTAATAATAACCGTTGGATATATATATATATATATTATTAAAAGTGGATATTTCTATGCGTTTTTGGAAAGATATAACATAAATGCTATGGCAAGAAGTGAATTATGGCAAGGTATAAGTGAACAATATGATTTTTCTATTTTTTACTCAGGGAGAGGATTAGGGTTTGTTTCAATATGGATGGATAATAACTGGCAATATTTAAATATAAATGGACTAACTCAAAGTACAGGTTTACATAATGATTTGTTAAAATTTTATATTGATTTAGGTTTTTTCGGGAATTTATTATTTTTATTTAATTTATTATATATGAACGCAAAAAGAATAAGTAAGAAGATTAGCATAAATGCAAGTTTATTATATTTCACATTAATTTCCCTGCAAATTTTGACTTGGTTCACGGATGTTGTTTCTTTATATCATAATTTTCAATGGATATTCTATTTAATAGTATTTTCTTTATTATCTCAATTAAAAGAAAAATAATTATTAATTATGGAGTGATTATAGAATTATGAAGATTTAAGACTATAACTTTTTGATAACAACACATTTTAGATGGAGTGATAAATATGAAGAAGATAAAAATTAAGATTGAAAATATGATAAGCAACTATAGAAGAAATGAAATTGTAAAGGGATATAAAGAAAAATTAATAAATAAGGATTTTACTATACTATCCTCAAATTGTAATGGTGGATTTATAATGCATGATTTAGGTGTTAGATTCAATACTCCGACTATAAATTTATTTTTTTTACCAAAAGACTTCATTAAATTTGTTAAAGATTTTGATAAATACATAAACTTGGAATTGATTGAGGTAGAAGATTGTAAAGAGACTTATCCAGTAGGTAAAATAGAAGATATAAAGATTTATTTTCAACATTATCATACGTTTAAAGAAGCAAAAGAAAAATGGGATGAGAGAAAAAGAAGAATAAATAAAGAAAACTTATTTATAATGGCAACAGATAGAGATGGTTGTACAGAAAATGATATTAGGGAATTTGATAGAATTCCCTATAAAAATAAAGTTATCTTTACACATAAACATTATGAAGATATAGAATCAGCATATCAAATAAAAGGATTTGAAAATGATAATCAAGTTGGAATTCTATCATGTTTTGAAGGTGCAACTGGAAAAAGATATATAGATCAATTTGATTATGTGAGTTGGCTAAACTCTAATATTAAATAGGTGTTATTCTTGATATAAGAAGACTGTTAAAATATATTTTTATAACAGTTATTTAGAGGGATAAGCATAACCATTGAAATTAAGTAATATTAACAATTACATAATATAAACTTAAAGTATGATTATTACAATTAATTTATAATAATAAATGAGGTGATTAAATTGAGTATTATCTTAATTATATTATATATAGTAGTAATTATATTTAATTTGAGTTTATGTAAGGCGTGTGCAAAAGAAAATGAGTAAGCGTCATCTTAAGATATATACGAAACTTCTTTAGGAGTTAGAAGATAAAATCAATAGAAACAGTTTAATCTCAAAGAAAATATTAAATGAAATAAGCCAGGAACGCTAAAATTTCTGGCTTTAAATATTTAAGTAAGTAGTAATAATTGATATTAGATATTTGTATTTTATGTAGCAAATACCCCTAAATAAAATATACTAAATATAGAGCAATAATTGTGAGAACTATATGTATCCAATTAAATTTGAAAATCTATATTACAAGAAGATATGGGGAGGACGAGATCTAGAATCTTTTAGAGCAAACTTACCAGAAGGGAACATTGGAGAAAGTTGGGATGTTGCTTGTCATGAAAATGGTACAAGCATTGTTGCTAATGGAAGATTTAAAGGAACTAGTTTTGATAAATTAATTGCAAGTAATGGTGAAGAGATCTTAGGCAAAAAATATGAAGATAGAAAATTTCCACTGTTAGTTAAGCTTATAAATTCCAATGATAATCTTTCTGTACAAGTCCATCCAAGAGATGAATATGCAAGAGTAAAAGAAAATTCTTTTGGTAAAACAGAAGCTTGGTATGTTGTAGATGTCAAAGAAGGAGCAGAGCTTATTGTTGGTACAAATGGTTGTACCAAAGAAGAATTTATAGCAGCAATAAAAAGTAACACTGTAGAGGACTGTTTAAATAGAATTAAAGTAAAAAAAGGTGATGGATTTATAATAAATAGCGGTCTTGTTCATGCTATAGGTGCTGGACTTATAATAGCTGAAATTCAACAAAATAGTGATATCACCTATAGAGTATATGATTATGGAAGACCAAGAGAAATACATGTAGAGAAATCATTAGATGTTATTGACTTTTCTCTAAAACCAGAGAAATTAGCTGAAGATTATAAAGAAGGACAAGGATATAAATTTACAGCACTATGCAAAAATCAATATTTTTCTATTGATAAGTGTGTAGTTGACACTAGTTATAGTAATAGTACTAATGGTGATAACTTTGTTATTTTAACCGTCGTAGAGGGTAGTGGTAAGGTAACAGGAAATAGTTATACAGAAACTATTGAAAAAGGTGATAGTATATTACTACCAGCTTCGTTAGGAAATTATACTATAGAAGGAAAATTAGAAGTATTAATAACTAATCCATTATAATATAAAAAAGCCAGGGACGAATAAGTTCTCTGGCTTTTAGTATTTATTATCGTATAATGTTATTATTTAAAGTTTATTGCTACAGATATTATAGAATGATACAATGAATGGAAGAGCAGTAAATAGTTCTAAAAATATCGGCTTTATAAATTTGTAAGGGGATATATCTGAAAGGGGTTTATTAATGAAGAAAATAATTTTATGGATTTTAGGAATATTATTATCACTTACAGTTATAACTGTTGGTGGAGCATTTTTTTATGCTAAACATATGATAGGAAAAGTGGAGCAGGTGGAAATTAACAAAGAAGATCTAAGTGTTAATGAGGAAACTGAAGAAAAATATGGAGATATAAGAAATATTGCTTTGTATGGTATTGATGCAGAGGATGGAAAAACTGGTAGATCTGATTCTATAATGATATTAACAGTAGATACAAAAAATAAAAAATTAAAATTAACTTCTATAATGAGAGATTCTTATGTTAATATACCAGGACATGGTTATGATAAGATTAATCATGCATATTCCTTTGGGGGACCTGAGCTTGCTATAAGAACATTAAATGAAAACTTTGATTTAAATATAAAAGAATTTATGGCAGTAAATTTTACATCTATGCCTGCTATTATTGATAAATTAGGTGGTATAAATATTGACATAACTAGTGAGGAGATTCAATATATACCGGGAATAACTTCTACAGGGACTCAAAAATTAACAGGTGAACAAGCTTTGGCTTATGCAAGAATAAGATATGCTACTGGTGGAGATTATAAAAGAACTGAAAGACATAGAACAGTTTTAAATGCCATTTTTAATGAAATGAAATCAAAATCTATATCAGAATATCCATCATTAGCATCAGAATTTTTACCATATATAAGAACTAATATATCTAGTAATGAAATGTTATCTTTAATTGGTGACATAGGAACTCTAATGTCAGGGAACTTAGAACAAAATAGATTTCCAACTGATGAACAAGGACAAGGTAAAATGATAGATGGAGTTTATTACATGACTTTTGATATAGAAGAAGTTAAAAATAGCTTACATCAATATATTTTCCAATAATAAAAAATGAGGCTGAAGATTTTCAGCCTCATTTTTTATGTTTTATAAAGTAATATCAGTAGTTGTAGTCTCAGTTAAGCTAGCACTATCAATAGCAATTATGTCTCCACCTTTAAAAGTGAATACAGCTTTTTCCTTAACTAGTTCCATAAATTCTTTTACTTTTGTGTCATCTACAGTATCTTTAACATTAGATACATTTAAAGATACCTTTGTGCCAGTTTCAGTAATAAATTTCATAACTAAAGTTTTCATATTCTATTCCTCCTTACTATTTAACTAATAAACTTTCATCTACAATGGCAGTTTTGGAAAGAGATCCTTCCTTTAACTCAGCGTAGCTATCTACTATAGTAGCCACATCATCTAAGTTAGCATCTAACTTAAGATTAGGTAGGCTCACCTTACTTGTTGCTTCATTACCATTTTCATCTGTAGTTATAAAAGATAATTGAATAGTTTTATTTGTTTGTATTGTTGATGCCATTTCACATCACTCCTTTCACTTCTTAAATATGAGATAGTAATAAAAAGTTGACATAGAAACTTTATGAAAATTAATGTATATAGATTTTTTAGGATAAAAAGTTAGTTTTGTATATATAAAATAAAAATAAGAAATTAATAACTAATCGATTACAGTACGAAATATACAAGGAACCCATAGTTTTCTGAATTTTTTATATTTTAATTAAAATGATAAAAAATTTCATTTATGTATTAAGAAATTTACGATAAAATTCGATATTATTACTGAAAATAATAATAGACATTTTAGGGGGACTTATGGACAACAAGAGAAAAAGGACAGAAACAAAATACTTATGCATATTTATAGTAATGGTATCAATAATAGTAGCAACAAGTAATTGTATGGTATTTATTAAAATCTTTAAGGATGTTGAAGCAAATTATAAAAGTGCAGAATTAAATAAAACAATGATGTATTCTGAACAATTAAATAATTATATGATAGAATACGAAACGTTGATAAAAGAAGGGGCAAAGAACATATTAAGTATCGAGGATAGGGATACAAATAAGATTTTAGATATGTTTGATTTATTAGTTAAAGATAATGAAGATATATTATTTACTTATGTAGTTTATACAGATACAAAACAATCTGTTTTTAGTGATAGATGGGATCCAGGTGAAGGATATAATTTTGAAGAAAGAGCTTTTTACATGGCTCCATTAGAAGAAGAAAAATTAACGTATATAGAGCCACAGTATGATATATATACAGAGCAATATGTAATAACAATAGGAGAGCCTATTTACAACAATAATAATGAGATAATAGCTGTAACAGGTGCTACTATTAACTTATCAAAAATAATATCAAAAATTAATAATTTAAATAAAAATAGTGATGACAGCAATTATTTAATGTTAGTAGATGATAATGGTAATATTGTTTCTCATAGAAATGAGGATTATATAAATGGGGAAGAGTTAATAAATTTAGAAGAAGTAGAAGAATTAGGTTATGATAATATTTATAGCAATTATGTAAAAGGAAATAAAACTTCAGGAAAGCTAAAAATGAAAAACGGAACAAGCTATTGTTTTACTGATAAAGTAGGTGATACAGGTTGGAGTCTTATACAAGTAACAGATGATAGTGCAATTACTAGCATAAGAAAAACCGCAATCATTTATGTTATATCGATTGTAATTGTCATGACTGGTATTTGTTCTATTATACTTATGTATCTTGTAAGAAGTATTGTTTCTAGATTAAAAATTATATCTAAAGAACTTGAGAATATATCAAGAGGAGATATAAAAAGTTATAATACCTTTGTTAAATATAGAAATGATGAGATCGGAGATATATGTGAATCTATAAATAATGTTGCCATATCACTAAAGAATATGGTTGGGGATATAAGTGATAGTGAAGCTACATTAGCTGATACTACAGCAATATTATCAGATAATATTGAAAACTTTAATAATGGATTTACAAATATTCTTGATGCTTCTAAGTCTATAAAAATATCCGTAGAGAATTTAGAAAGTGATATAGAAAATGTTCGTGAAGAAGTAAATGAATTATCAACTGATATTGAATTTATAAATAAAGAAATTGGTGTTACTTCACAGGATATGAAAAAAACAAGTGATATAAGTAAAGATAGCTTAATAGTTATTAATGATTTAGATATTATAGAAGAAAAGACTAATACGCAAATTTCAGAGATTGAAGCTATAGTAAATAATTTCAAAGGAAGCGTAAAATCTATAGAGGATATAACAAGTAACATATCTAGTATTTCTGAGCAGACAGAACTTCTGGCTTTAAATGCAAGTATTGAAGCAGTGAGAGCTGGTGAAGAAGGAAAAGGATTTATGGTAGTAGCTAATGAAGTTAAAAATCTATCCTTACAAACACAAGTCTGTGTAAATGAAATAAAAAAATTACTTAAATATTTAATTAATGAAAATGAAAAGTTTAATGTAATTGAATCCGAGATACAAAGTTTATCAGATGAAAGAATGCAAATAAGTAATAATACAAAGACTGCTTATAGAAAAATTCATGATTATGTATTAGAAAATCAAAATAAGGTTAGTAATATACAAAATCAAATGAGTTCAATAGAAAGTAAGAAAGAATTTTTAGAAGAAATAATAGAGAAGTTAGAACTTTTATCTAAAAAAGTTTCTGGAGATATAAAGGGAATTTCAGAAACAATAGATGTACAAAATAATATAATAGAAGATATTAAAGATATAAATGTATCCCTACAAGAAAATAAAGAAAAGTTAAGTGAAAATGTAAATAAGTTTAGCATATAGGGATTTATAAATAATAAGTTAATAAGGAACTGTAAAAGGATTATTAAATTTCTTTTACAGTTCCTTATTTTATTTTTCAATATTATCAAGAATTAATTCATCTAAGCATATATTTACTTATAAAAAGAAATATTGGATGGAGAAAGAAATATGAAAATTGCTATGGTTATAAATAATACAGATACATATAGAACAAAGGAAATAGAAGAGTTATGTAAATGTAATAAAGATGAGACTATAAAAGTTTATTATACTGATGGTGTGCCATCGAAAAATAAGGAGACGAATTTATTTGAAGAAACGTATCTTAAAAAAGGTAGATTTTTTGGAAGAGTTTTAAATAATCATAGAGGACTAATTAATATTGTAAGAAGTAATGACGTAATTTTTATTGGAGGATATGAAGAATCAAGCTATATAATTCTTGGTATATTGTGTAAATTATTTAAAAAGCCTTATGTAATTATTGCTGATGGCATTAGTAAAAGTAGAGAGGATGAAAAAGAATCTACTTTTAGTTTGCTTTTTAAAAATTATATTGTAAGTGAGTCAAGCTATATTTGGGCTAGTGGGAAAATGGTTTATAAAGACTTAATAGAATTTTTTCAATACCCCATTAAAAAAATATTTCCTAAATATTTAACAGTAGATGGAGAAAAAATTATTAAATTGTATCCTGAAAGAAAAAATATAAGAGAAGAAATAAGAAGAAAATACGGAATAAGCAATGAAGCGAAGGTAATAAACTATGCTGGAAATCTTACTACATCAAATAACGTAAAAGTAATAATTAAAGCAATAGCAACTCTTAAGCGTGATGATATAGTATTATTGATTACTGGAGATGGTACCGAAAAATTATCACTTTTGTATTTGGCAAAGAAGAAGAATGTGAAAATAATAATTACTGGATCTATTGAAAAAAAGGAAGAATTGTTCAAGTATTATTATGCCTCAGATTTGTTTGTATTACCATCAATGTTTGAACCGTGGGGATTAGTAGTAAATGAGGCAATGTATGCAAGGTTACCTATTATCGTATCGGAACATTGTGGATGTGCATTAGATTTAGTAGATGGAAATGGATATGTATTTAATCCTAGGAACTCTACGGATTTGGCATCTAAAATAGACAAAATATTTTATAATGATAGTTCAAAAGATAGAGGAGAAGTGTCTTATGATAAAATACTTCATTGGAACTTTGAAAAATCAGCTAAGAGTTTTAAAAATTTAATATTTAATATAAGAAAACTTCAAGAAGAGAATAGCTAAGTATTAAAAACATTAATAGAAATGCATATAACAATATATGTCAAAAAATTCATTGATTTTATGATATCATTAATTCAATATAAAAATAAAGGGGATAATATTATGGCTTTGAAAAAGGAAATATTAATTTATATTCCATGGTTTTATCCTAAATCATCATTTGAATATAATGATTTACGTGACATATTTAATGAAATGAAAAGATATTTTAACATAACAATTATAACTATAGATGGTGAAGGAAAACTACTGGGCAATAAAAAACAGAGATATTACGAAGAGAAAAAAGATAAGATAAATTTTATTAGAATTACTATATCTAAAAAGAAGATTATTTATGATGCAAGAAGTATAAAAAATTTTATAGTATATTTTATAAATGCTATGAAGATAACGAAATCTTTAGTTAAGGTAGATTATGTTTTTGCAGTATCAAATCCGCCAATACTTGGTGGAATTTTAGGGGTTGTGGGAAAGTTTATAAAGAAAACAAAAATGATTTATAATGTAGAAGAGTTTATTCCTGAGGAGAGGGAAGTTTCTGGAGCAGTAGAAAATAAGCTTCTGTTAAGATTACAAATGTTTATAGATACATATAGTTGTAGAGTTTCTGATAAGGTGATTTTAAGGTCTAAGGACATGAGGGTGATTTTGCAAAATAGATTTAAAGATACTAGTAATATGCCAAGTAATGTATTTATAAATAAATATATAGATATTGATAATATATATCCATTAGATAAATATGATGAAAATATTTATCAGTTTAAGAAAAAATATGATTTAGAAAATAAATTAGTAGTAATGTATTTAGGAGATATGGAACTTTATAATGATCTCAATAGCATTGTAGAGACTATATCAAGGTTTAGGGATAGAGAAGATGTAATTTTTGTTTTTTCAGGAAATGGTGTTGGAAGAAAGATAGCAGAAGAAAGTGCCCTGCGATATAGATTAGATAATGTAAAATTTATATCTATTTTAAAAGAAGAATTTTTATATGCAGCTAATGCAGCAGATATAATATTAGTTCCTTATATGAAAGGAATGAGAGGTATATTGTTTCCAGAAGAAATCTATATACCTATGGCTGTTGGCAAACCTATTATTGCATTATTAGAAGAGAACAGTGAAGCAAGAAATATCATTGAAAATATAAAATGCGGTATCGTTATAGATTCAGGAGATTATGCTTCATTATATAAGGAAATTAGAGCAGTACTAGAGGAACCAAATATAATTGATGGAATGGGCAGGCGAGGAAGAGAGTTTATAGAAAATATCGATAGAGATTCAATTATAGAAAAATATAAAAAAGTAATATTAGAAACATAGAAAAATTTATTATCTATGAGGAGAATATACTTTTGGCGGATATATCTATCTGTTGCAGTTAAGTAGTGGTAATGGTTATACAATTTCTATTTAAACCATAATTAGTTATATACCACTACTTAAGTAGAACAGATTTATATATTAGGAAATGCATATTAAAATAAATATTGTTAAAACATCTTAGAAATTTTTCTAAGATGTTTTTTTACTTCATATAAGAAGAAATAATTTTTAAAATTTATTTTTTGTAACTGCAAAAATAATGAGGATAGAACTATAATTATCACCGGAAAAACTATAATAAAAAGTAAAAAATACATTAATATTCCAGTTGCGAAAGAATCAATAATGTACATATAAAAAGTAAGGAACGGTGATTTTTTTGTGTAAAAATATAGGGAACACTCTTTCTTATAATTGTCAAAAAATACGGTATAATGATGTTAAGTTTATGTTAATATACAAAAAAATCAAAATAGGTGACTAGTTCTATGAAAAGTATTATTTATGTAGTAAATGAGAATATAAGGAATGTCTATAGAATATTATCTATTTCCAAGTATGAATTATTGTCAGATATGAGGGATTCAAAGTTAGGTATTATTTGGAATATACTTAATCCACTAATTCAAGTATCTACTTATTGGTTTGTCTTTGGAATAGGGATAAGAGGAGGGGAAGCAGTAAGTGGTGTAGAGTTTTTGGATTGGATGATGGCTGGACTTTTAGTATGGTTTTTTATTAGTCCATGTATAACTAAAGGGGTAAATGCCATAAGTTCTAAAATTAATGTAATAACTAAAATGAAATTTCCTATCAGTATACTTCCAGCAACAGTGGTTTTAAAGGAGTTATTTAATCATTGTTTTATGTTAGTTATCGTTTATTTTCTATTCTTAATTCGAGGCATGAGACCGAGCGTATATAATCTTCAAGTATTTTATTACATAATATGTATTGTAACATTAACAACATCATTGTCCATGATAACAGCTTCACTAAATGTATTTACTAAAGATGTTAGAAAGATGGTAAATGCATCTATGAGAATACTTATGTATTTAACACCTATATTATGGACCATGGATAAGCTTCCTGTATCTATTAAGATGATAATGAAGTGTAATCCTATATTTTATATTGTTGAAGGATATAGGGATTGTTTCTTTTATCATAAAGGTATTTTAGCTACACCGAGGGAAATGGCTATATTTTGGCTGACTGTAGCAGTGTTATTTATTATAGGGAGCAATCTTATATATAAGTTTAAACATAAGTTTATAGATTTATTATAGTTGGAGTGAAAAGATGGACAATAAATATTCAGTGAGCTTTAAAGAGGTTTCAAAGGTTTTTAAGTTAAAGGGTAAAAATAAATCAAAAAAGAAGATAGAAAAGAAAAGTTTTTATGCACTACAAGACATAACTTTCAATGTTAAAAAAGGTGATGTTGTAGGTATTCTTGGAACTAATGGATCTGGAAAATCTACATTATCTAGAATTTTGGCAGGAATATCAGTGGAGGACTCTGGAGAAGTAAAGATAAATGGAGAACAGGCCCTTATTGCCATTAATACTGGTCTTAATAATCAACTTACAGGATTAGAAAATATAAGAGTAAAAGGTGCATTATTAGGACTATCTAGAAGTAGAATAAATGAAATCACCGAAGATGTTGCAGAGTTTTCGGAATTAGGAGATTTTTTATATCAACCTGTTAAAAAATATTCTAGTGGTATGAAATCTAGGCTTGGGTTTTCTATATCAATATTCTTAAATCCAGACATAATCATTATAGATGAAGCATTATCTGTAGGAGATAGTGGATTTTCAGCAAAATGTATGAATAAGATGAATGAGTTTAAGGAAAAAGGAAAGACGATATTTTTTGTAAGTCATTCATTAAATCAGGTTAAGAGTTTTTGCAATAAAGGTTTATGGATTGAAGGTGGAAAGCTTAAAGAATATGGTGATATAGATGTTGTATCTAAACATTATTCAGATTATATAAAAGAATATAATCTGAAAAGCGATGAAGAAAAGAAAAAGCAAAGAGAATTAGTTTTTAATGAAAGAATAATTGAAGATAAGACAAAAATCATTAGTACTAGAACTATGTCTTTTGTAATGGCTATCATTATTACATTAATTCTAGTGCCATTATCAGTAGTGGGATATAGCGCTTTTAAGGAAGATGATCTTAATAATAGATTAGTTAAAGATATGAACTATACATTTTTAATAGAAGGAAATGATGTATCTAATTATTTAGATAGTGATAGAGAATATCTTAAAAACTCTAAAGGAAATACCATTGATAAAATTTTAAGCTTTAATATAAAGAAAAATGGAAAGATTAATATATCAGTATTACCTATAAACACTGAGTTCTATTATGAAAAAGTTGGAGTTAGTGATGAGATAAGATTTTTAACAGTAATGGGGTACAAGGGACAGGAAATTGCATCAATAGTTTCAAAAGAGATGTCTATAGAAAATGATGGAGTATTTATTATTAGCAAAGGTAATTTAAAAGATGCTTTAAATAGAATAAATTCACCTTATGAATATGATGAATTTAATGTAGAAGATAAAAAAGATTTTGTAGACAAAAATAAATATGTATTTAAGCAACTTGCTTCTGGTGGAAAATATAAAATAAATGAGTTTTTATCATTATTATTAGAAGGATGCAGTGATAAAACTGTACTGAAAATAGAAAAGACAATTAATATACTTACTAATAAAAGATTGTATGAAGAGATACAGTTTAGTGCATCTGATTTTAACGTTAATAGAACTGCAATTAGAGATTTAATTCCGGAAGATAGAAGAGATAAATTAGATGATAATGAAGTATTACTAAATAAAACTCTTATTTATCTTAATGGTACTAATATAAAAGAAAATATATATTATAAATCTATTAACAAAAAAATAGATGAAGTTATTAAGAAGGAAGAAGAAGAGAAAAGGAAGCAACAAAATATAAAGAAATATAATGAGAACAATAACACAGGAGGAAATATAGTACCAGAGCAGCAGATAATTAAAGAAGAGGTAAAAGAAGAACAAGAGAAAAAAGATGATACTAGCGATAAAAATCCAGTTGTAACACCAACGGAGCCAATAAAACCAGATGAAGATGTGGAAGATTCTAAAGATACTGTAGAAGATAAGGAAAACACAGATGATGGAACTTCAGATAAACCATCAACAGATGACGATACTAACACAGATAGTGGAACAGAAGATGAATCAAATAAAGGGACGGAGACAACGCCACCTAGTAGTGACGAAGGGGAATAGAAATCATATTGAATTTGGGAAAGGTGATGAAAATGAAAAAAGTAATTACATATGGTACTTTTGATTTATTTCATGTGGGACATTTAAATTTACTTAGAAGAGCTAAAGAACTTGGAGATTATTTAATAGTTGCTGTATCTAGTGATGCTTTTAATGCATCAAAAGGGAAGAAAGCGTATCACTCAATAGAAGATAGGGTGAAGATATTAGAGGCAATAGAATATGTAGACGAAGTTATATTAGAAGAGTCATGGAATCAAAAAATAGATGATATATTAAGTAATAATGTTGATATTTTTGTAATGGGTGATGACTGGAAGGGAGAATTTGATTATTTAAAAGACTATTGTGAGGTAGTATATTTGCCAAGAACTGAAGGAATTTCTACTACTAAGATTAAGCGGGATTTAAAAGTTGGATAGCTGTTATGAGAGGAGCTTAGATATTGATGTTTAATGGGCAAATAAGAATACTAACAGTTTTTGTTTTAGGGAACAGAGTATCAATAAAATATAGAACTACTATAAATGTAGAGAAGTTATTAGATGAAGGAAATATAAATGTTACATTATTTAATGATGCCGGAAGTTTGATTGGAAGAAAGGTTAAAAAAATAGGTAAGAAGACATTTAAGGTAACGTATTATAATGATATGTCTAAGAAAATAATTGATTTAGCTATAGAAAAGGGAGCAAATCTAAGTGTAATTTCTAGTAAAGAAGAAAGTCAATTTAAAATAAATAAAATAGATGAAAGTATGGTTTCCTATACGTGTATTGAAAGAATACAAAAATCAAAGAAATACAGTAAATTTTGTGTATATATTTATGATAGATTTTTAAAAAAATCTATAGGAGAAGAGAATTGTTATTTAATAAAGAGTGAAGGAAATCAAGAATTAAATGTATCAAAAGATACAAGGTTAAAGTATAAGAATGATAAGAATTTTAAAAGAGAAGTTGATTATGCTACTTTATATGAAAATGAAGATTTACTTCAGAATGTAATACTATATGAAAGTTTCCATGGAAAATCTATGAGTGATAGCCCGTATGCAATTTTTAAGATGTTAATTGATGATCCTGAATATAAAGATTTTACACATGTTTGGGCATTAAATAATGATGAAAATTGTAAAGGAAAATATAGATTAGCTCAAAATGTAGAAATTGTTAAAGTTGGAAGTGAGGAATATATAAATTATTTAGCGAAGAGTAAGTATTTAATTAATAATACAACATTTCCTCCATATTTTATAAGAAAAAAGGATCAAATATACTTAAATACATGGCATGGAACCCCCTTGAAAACCTTAGGAAAGTACATGAAAGGAACAAGAGGACAGTACAAAAATATTCAGAGAAATTTACTACAAGCGACTCATTTATTAAATCCAAATAAGTTTACTGCAGATGTAATGATTGATAGTCATGATATAAGAGGAATATATAACGGATATATAGCTGATATAGGTTATCCTAGAATAGATCTAACTATAAATTCTGATAAAGATGAAATAAAAAAAGAATTGAATATAGATGATAATAAGAAAGTCATATTGTATGCTCCTACTTGGAGAGGTGAGGTAGGAGATGTTAACAAAGAAATAGATAGGTTCATAAATGATTACAAGACTTTAAAGAATTTATATAGTGATAAATACATAATTTTATTAAGGGTACATTCTTTAATGGAAAGAGCATTAAAGGAAAGGAAAATGGAAAAGTTTGTGGTGCCTAGTTATATAGATACAAATGAATTGTTAGCTATAGTGGATATATTAATTACGGATTATTCAAGTATAATGTTTGATTACATGGTTACTAAAAATCCAATTATCTTATATTGTTACGATAGAGAAGAATATGAGAAAGATAGAGGATTTTTATTAAGTCTTGAAGAAATGCCAGCAGCAATTTGTGGAGATATAAATGAAGTAATAAGTTCTATAAATAATATTGATATTGTGGAAAAAGAAAATAGGGAAAAATATAAGAAGTGTATCGAAAAGTATAATTATAATGATGATGGTAAAGCAACGTGTAGAACTATAGACTATATTTTTAATAATAACTTAAATAATGCATATAAGGTTATTGATGATAAGGATAATATATTAATATATTGTGGAGGATTTTTAAATAATGGAGTTACCACATCAGCAATAAATTTATTAGATAATATTAATTACAATAAATATAATGTCGTAGTAATAGATAAAGGGAATTACAATGAGGAATGTGATTATAACATATCAAAACTAAATTCTAATGTTAAAGTATTATACAGAGTAGGTAATATGATACATTTACTAGATGAGATAGATAAAGAAAAAGCAGTGTTAAATAAGGGGCTAAAGAAACAGTTAAATGAAGAAAAAGAAATACTAAGTTTATATAGAAGAGAAGGAAGAAGACTTCTAGGAAATAGTAAAATTGATGTTGTAATTGATTTTTCAGGATATGTTCCATTTTGGTCTTTTATTTTTGCAGCGTCCAATGTAAAAAGAAAAGTTATCTATCAACATAATGAAATGTTACCAGAGTACAATAAAAAGATTGATGGGAAATATAAGCATAGAAAAAATTTAGATGTTATATTTCATTTATATAATAATTTTGATGTTGTTGTATCTGTAGCTGAAGGTACATGTAATAGTAATAAAAAGAATTTATCTTATGCTGTGGAAAACATAGAAAAAAAGTTCGTATATGTTAATAACTCTATAAATTATAAAAATATATTAAAACTAGCAGATGAAGAAGATGTAGTGGAAATATGCGAAAATAAATACTATGTAAAAGAAGAGAAAATTAATGAAAATGGAATAATCAATATAGAATGTTTCAGAAAACCGGATAAAAAGGATATAGTATTTATTAATATAGGTAGAATGTCTCCAGAAAAGGATCAATATAAGTTATTGAAAGCATTTAAATTATTATGCGATAAGTACAATAATGTGAAGCTATACATTGTAGGAGACGGAATATTAAGAGACGATTTAGAATCTAGTGCAATGGAATTAAAAATTAAAGATAAAGTGATATTTACAGGACAAATTAAAAATCCATTTGCACTATTAAAAAATAGTGATTGCTTTGTATTATCATCTAATCATGAAGGACAACCAATGGTATTGTTAGAAAATTTAATTTTAGACAAAGCTATAATAGCTACCGATATTCCAGGAAATAGGAGCGTCTTAGAAAATGGATATGGATTACTTTGTGATAATAGTGAAGAGGGATTATTTGAGGCAATGGATAGGTTTGTAACAAGTGGAATAGAACATAGGAAATTTGATTATATACAATATAATACTGAAGCTATGAATATGTTTTACTCAAAGGTTTTAAATGAAGAGGTAAGATAGTTATGAAATTGAAATCAAAGATAAAGAAATTTTTAGGAAGGATTATAAAAGCTACTTATAATATATGGTATAAATTTGTACCAGTAGATGAAAAAACTATTTTATTTATATCTTTTCATGGAAGAGGATATAGTTGCAATCCAAAGTATCTTCATAAATATTTATTAACCAATGAAAAATATAAAGACTATAAATTTATATGGGCAGTAAAAAAAGGAAAAGGAAAAGATATTTCTGGTGCTGAAGTTATACGATATAACAGTGTTAAGTATTTTTATTATCTTGCTAAAAGTAAATATTGGATAGTAAATTGTAAGCTGCCAAGGCATATCCTAAAAAAAGATGATCAAGTTTATTTGCAAACATGGCATGGTACACCTCTAAAAAGGTTAGCTCATGATATTGAAATTGGTGCAGATGCAAAATTTTATAGAACAGGTATTTCTAAAAAGGAAATGACTGAAACCTATGATATAGATGTTAATAGATACGATTATCTTATTTCACCGAATAAGTTTTCTACAGAAAAATTTCAAAGTGCTTTTGATATAGAAAGAAATAGAATAATAGAAACAGGATATCCTAGAAATGATTATTTAACTAATATATCAGATTTAGAAATAAAAAAACTTAAAGAAAAATACAAAATTCCAGAAGACAAAACAGTAATACTTTATGCACCAACTTGGAGAGATAATTCTTTCAATGTTAAAGGATATACATTTAAGTTAGAGGTTGATTTTATAAAATGGAAAGAAATTTTAGGTGAAGAATATGTTGTACTTTTTAAACCTCATTATCTTATTACAAATAAATTTAGCAATAAAGGGTTAGAAAAATTTTTATATACAATAAGTGAAGATAAAGATATTAATGAATTATATGTAATTAGTGATATTTTAATAACGGATTATTCTAGTGTATTTTTTGATTATGCAATTTTACAAAGACCGATATTATTTTACATGTATGATTTAAAAGAATACGAAGAGGAAATAAGAGGATTCTATTTAGACATAAAGAAAGATTTACCGGGTAATATATTTACAAAAGAAGAAGAACTATTAAAAGAGATATTAAGTATAGAAAAATATAAGAAAAATACTTCTAAATTATTAGATGACTTTAATAATACTTATAATTATTTACAGGACGGACATGCTTCTGACAGAGTAATTAAAATTTTATTTGAATAATTATAAATTGTGAGGGAGCACAAAGTTATGATTAAAAATATTGTTCTTTATTTTTTGTTATTGCCAGTATATTTATTTACTTGTTTTTTAAAAATAGATAAATATAAGATAACATTTATATCTTATAAAGAAGATACACTTAAAGGTAATTTTCTAAAGGTTTCTAAAGCTTTAGAGAGTTATAAAAAATATAATTTAAATTATATTTTAATGAAATATGAAAATAGTATCATATGTAATATAAAATATTTTTTTAATTGTATCAAACAAGTATATTGTATTAATACATCACATGTTGTAATTTTAGATTACAACAATTACGTTGTTTCTCATTTTAAGAGAAATGGAGTAAAGGTATTGCAAATATGGCATGCAAGTGGAGCTATTAAAAAGTTTGGTAATGATATAAAGAGAGATTATAAAATAAGAGATTATGATTATGTTATAGCTTCTTCGGAAAAATGGAAGGAGCATTATAGTACAGCTTTTAACATTGATAAGAGCAATATTCTAATAACAGGTATTCCAAAGAATGATAATTTATTTTCTAAAAAAATTATTTGTGCTAATAGAAGAAAAATGATGGAGAAATATCCTATCATTAAAAATAAGAAAGTAGTTCTTTTTGCTCCTACTTTTAGGGGGGATCCTATAAAAGATATAAAGTATCAGCCTATTAATTTAGAGTACATAAAAAATAAATTAGGTAAGGAATATGTGATAATTTACAAGATGCATCCTTGGTTTGGTAATAAAATAATTTCTTATGATGAAGAAATTATAAATGGAAATAATGAAAGCATCAGAGAATTGTTTTCAATAACAGATTATCTTATAACAGATTATTCTGCTATATTATTTGATTTTACAATTATGAATAAGCCTATCGTATTATATGCGCCAGATTTAGAGGAATATAAAGCCACTAGAGGTATGTATATAGATTATGAAAATACAGTTCCAGCTCCTATATGTAGTACAGAAGATGAGGTAATTGAAGCAATAAGAAATCATATTTTTGATATAAAGAAAATAACAAGTTTTAGAGATATGTATTTTAAATATCAAGATACTAATTCTACTGAACGAGTATGTAAAGTAATTAGAGGTATTATTGAGTATGAATAATGATTTTATTATAAATGCAGAATATCAATAAGAAGTCGTTATAATTCACAATGTGAAATTAAAGTGTAGGGCTGTCGCACAAAGGAGTGTGGCAGCTTTTTTTATCAGTGCACAATGTTGGAGGAAATTATTACAGAATTTCTGAAATTTTAAGTGTTTAGTTGAATGTTATAAATCAGACTATGATTCTTACTTAGATTATAGTTGGTATACAAGTCAATACAGAGGGCTCATGAAAGTTGCACTTTCATGAAGCTTTGCTATATATTTGCATAGGATTATATATAGAGAGTTAAGTTTATATTAGTACCTGTTCTAGTTAAGTAGTGGTAAAACTATATCTATCCCATAAAATACACTAGCTATCCGCAGGATTATAATAAAATTCCTCTCAAAGAGGAATTTTTACCTTACTTGTGCCCTGTGCCTTCAAACCTGTGACTTAATTTTTTATCCCTTTTACATGACAAAATAAAAATAAATATGAAATTTAATTATAAGAACTTATAGATTATATCAATAATAAGGAAATAATACTTATATAAGTAAGTTTCCAATTTTAATAAATATTTTCCACTAATAAAGTAAAAATTGACTTAGATAAATGTAAAAATAGGGCGACTTAATAATGAACTAATGCAATAAAAAATGTGCTATAATCAGCTTGATTCAAGAAAGTTGCGTAAAATATTGCAGTATTATATGTAAGAGTTTTAAGGGGGATATTATGTATGAATAAGGTAAAGGTTAGTATAATTGTTACTATATATAATGCAGCAGATTATTTGAGAGAATGTTTAGACTCCTTGGCTAATCAAACATTAAAAGAAATAGAAGTTTTTATGATTAATGATGGTTCTACTGATGAAAGTGAAAAGATAGCAGAAGAATATGCAATTAATTATGAAAATTTTTATATAGTAAATAAAGAGCATGGTGGTAATGGTCAGTCAAAAAATTATGGAGTATCTTTTGCTAAAGGTGAGTATATAGCATTCTTAAGCTGTAATGATTATGTTTCTAATGAAACTTATGAAAAATTATATGCTATGTCAAAGGACGGTACAGTAGATATAGTTACAGGAAATGTAGTAAGAATTAATGAAAATGAAGAAGGTGCTTCATTTCTTCATGAAAAAGTTTTTAAAGAAACATTAGATGATACACACATAACGAAAAATACGGCTCTTATATATGATACTTTTATTGGAAATAAAATTTTTAGAAAAGAATTTTGGGACAAAAATGACATTAAGTTTATAGAGCATATTGTAGATGAAGATATTCCTGTTGTAATTCCTGCATTTTTTAATGCTAATTCTACAGCAATATTATCAGATAATGTTTACTATTGGAGAGCTGAAAAGAATTCAATAATAGGGGAGAAAATGAATATAAGTGAATTTATTGATAGACTTTATGCTATAGAAGCTGTAGATAAATTTGTAAAAGATAATGTAAAAGATGGAACATGTACTTATATTAAAAATAATAGATGGATTAATGTAGACTTTATGTCTTATATTAATAGATTAGATGAAGTTAGACCAAAAAATAGAGGAATGTTTGTTAATATAATAAAAGAGTATATCAAAGAAATGCCAGATAGTCTTTTTGATGATCTAAAAGCTATAGATAGAATTAAATATTATTGTATAAAAAATGATCAAGTAGATATTCTTATGGAAGCTATAGATTTTGAAAAAACTAATATGGATTATCTTGAAGTAGTAAGAAAAGGCAATAAATATATAGGGAAATTTCCATTCAAAGGTGTTCCTAAGGAATATTTTGATATGACTATTGAATTAAATAAGTCAGAGGAAGTTAAAAAGATAAGTAAAATAACTTATGAAGAAGGAGTTATGAACTTAAAAGGATATGCTTATATTCCAAGAGTAAATTTAGATAAAAGTGAAATTGTAAAAATGTCAGCATATTTAGTTAACATTAAAAACGGGAAAAAGGTAGAAGTTAATATAGTTAATGAAAAGAAACCTATTATAACACAGAATTATGGTGTGAGAGCAAAGGACTATAAACTAAATAATCGTTTATTTAACTATGATTGGTGTGGATACAATATTACTATCGATTTTAATGATAAAGATATTGTGGAATTAGGTTCTGGTAAGTACAATATTATTCTTAACTTAAGAGTGCCAGGTATTGATAAAGATATTGTCTTAGGATATCCAGGTAAAGGCAAAGGGGCTAATCCAAAACCTTATTTATGGAATTTAAATAAGCTATTAGTCAAATATGATGAAGAAGAAAATTTAATTATTGAATCTACTGAACAATTATCAGGGATAACAGCATGTTCATTTAAAGATGAGTCTGTAATTTTAGAAGGATGGTTTAGTGATAAAGATTATGATAGGAAATTATTAATAATTGATTGGAAGACAAAAGTTAAGTTCTCTATTTTTGCTGAGGAAAATAAAGAATATATTATCAGTCCTATGATTCTTAAAAAATATCCAAATGCAGAAGGATTTAAAGTAGTTATAGATAAAGAAATGATTATGAATACTTGGGGCGTTGGTAGCTGGTTCTTCTATTATTATAAAAATGGAAAGAGAGAACCTTTAACTGGTGTAAATATTCTAAATAAGAGAAGAGCAATTGATGATATAAATTTAGTAAGATTAGATATATCTTTATCAGGAGCTACTATATTAAGAAATACTAAATTATCTACTTATTTAGATAATATCAATATTAAAGATGGAAATATAAGATTTGCAACAGTATTGAATAAAAACGAACTAGATATAAAAGGAAGTATATCTAAAGTAGCAATAAGATGTGTTACAAAAAAATCTGATAAGGATGTTGTTGTTCCAGGAGAGATAATTTTCAATGGTAAAGATATTTTAAAGGCTATATTTAACTTGAAATTAGCTGATGAAAAAGGAAAAAATCTACTAACTGCCAACAATTGGAGCTTCTATATAGATTATGAGAGTAATGAAGAAAAAGTATCTGATGAATTATATACTTTAGAAAATCAAGAATATGAAGTTATTAATACTAATAATCATAAATATACTTTAAATATTACCAATAAAGGTGTGCTAGGAGTAAAAGTGAAACTTGTATGGAGTTGGATAGATAAGGGGCCAAGAAGAAGAGAAGCTTTAGAGAGATATATTTATCCTGCATTTAGATTATTGCCAATAAACAAAAAGACAGTGTTATTTGCAGAACAATCTATATCTAATGATGATAATTCACCGAAATCTTTATATGAGTATATAGATAAATATTGTCCACAATATAAGTGTGTATGGACAGTAAAAGATGAAAGTAAAAAGGTAAGTGGAGGGGCAGAAAAAGTTAGAATTGGTAGCGTTAAATATCTATATTATATGGCTACTTCTAAATTTATGGTAAATAACTTAAGTCTCCCAGAGTTTTACGAGAAGAGAAAGCATACTGTTGAGATTAATACAGTAGATAGAAGCAATATTTCTTTAGAAAATAAATCAAGAGAATATAATAAATCTACAGAAATGTTTTTTATTAATGAAACTTTAAATAAAGCTATTAGATAGAAAATTGTTATCCAGGGATGAAGTCTCATTTCTCTTGTGGCAAGAAGAGAATATGTTAAGAGATAGATCATCGGATAAATCCCTTTCAATATATTTTAGGGACTGTTGCACTTAGTGCTACAGTCCCACTTTAAATCTTGTCCTAAAATGGCGACAGTGATAAAATAATGTTTAATATAAAAATAATGGGGGTAGATATATGAAGAAGGGGATAATGATTATAATATGTATAACAATTGTAGGTTTTATTTTTTATAATTCTAGCCAAACTGGAGATAGCTCTAACGATAGAAGTAGGGGAGTAATGCAAAAAATAATTGAAAGTGATTATATAAGTTCATCTTTTGATGGAGTTAATAAGGATAAATTAAATAAATTATTTAGAAAGTGTGCTCATGTCGCAGAATATTGTTTATTAGCTTTTGTTTTAGGAATAGTTTTTCAAGTACTTAAAGTTAATAATGGGAAATATATAATTCATATATTATTTGCTATATTACTTATAGCAGTGTTAGATGAATTTTATCAAATGTATATTCCAGGAAGAAATTCTAATGTATTAGATGTTTTAATTGATTTTTCTGGAGGGGTAATAGGTATAACTATATTTAGTATTATTAAAAAAATTATATTTTTACTATGCAGAGGATTTAGAAGAAATGGTAATAAGAAAATACGTTCTTTGCGTAAATAGAACGACGTTTTTTCAGGAATATTCAGCCAATAAAAAATTTTCAAATAATATCGATTTCATTTTACAATTTAGTGTTTTGTTAGTATAATACAATTTAGAGATGATTTAATGTAACGTAGGAGGGAACATATGGATTATAGAGCTAAATATGATGAATGGATTAATTCATCAATTATTGATGAGGATACTAAAAGTGAATTAAAAGCAATAACAGATGAAAAAGAAATAGAAGATAGATTTTATAAAGATTTAGAGTTTGGTACTGGTGGATTAAGAGGGGTTATCGGTGCTGGAAGTAATAGAATGAATATTTATACAGTAGGATTAGCAACACAAGGTTTTGCTAACTATTTAAATAATAAGTTTACTGGAGAAATATCAGTTAGTATTGCACATGATTCAAGAATTAAAAGTGATGTTTTTGCAAAGAGAGCTGCTACAATCTTAGCTGCAAATGGAATTAAAGTTAATTTATTTGATTCTTTAAGACCAGTACCAGAACTTTCATTCTCAGTTAGAGAATTAAAATGTAATGGTGGTATAGCTATAACTGCTTCTCACAATCCAAAGCAATATAACGGATACAAAGTATATGGACCAGATGGATGCCAAGTTACAGATGCTGATGCAACCGCTATAATAGGTTGTGTTAGTAAAGTTACTTCATTTGAAGATATAAAAACTGTAGACTTTGATGAAGCAATTAAAAACGGAATGATAAAAATTGTTTCAGAAGAAGTTGATAAGCCATATATAGAAGCTGTAAAGAGTGCAACAATAAGAAAAGAATTAATAAAAGAAAAAGCAAAAGATTTAAAAATTATATATACTCCAATCCATGGAACTGGAAATGTACCTGTAAGAAGAGTATTAACTGAACTTGGATATACAGGATTACATGTAGTTAAGGAACAAGAATTACCAGATGGTAACTTCCCAACAGCTCCATATCCAAATCCAGAGGATCCGAAGGTATTTAAATTAGCGTTAGATATGGCTAAAGAAATATCACCAGATATTATATTTGGTACAGACCCAGATGCTGATAGAATTGGTGTTGTTGTAAAAGATTCTAAAGGTGAATATCAAATTCTTTCAGGAAATCAAACAGGGGTTTTATTAACTCACTATATCTTAAGTTCTCTTAAGGAATTAAATGAATTAAAAGATAATTCAGTAGTAATTAAGACAATAGTTACTTCTGAAATGGCTAGAAAAGTTTGTGAAGACTTTAATGTTGAAATCATGGATGTTTTAACTGGATTTAAATATATCGGTGAAAAAATTGGTCAATTTGAAAAAGATGGTTCACACACTTATGTATTTGGATTTGAAGAAAGTTATGGTTCATTAATAGGAACTCATGCTAGAGATAAAGATGCTGTTGTTACAGCTGCATTAGTATGTGAAATGACTTTATATTATAAAGATAAGGGATTAAGCCTTTATGATGCATTTATAGAATTAGGTAAGAAGTATGGATTCTATCAAGAAAGCTTAGTTTCTATAGAGCTTCAAGGAAAAGAAGGTCAAGAGAAGATTTCTAAGTGTTTAGATGAATTAAGAAAAAATCCTGTTACAGAAGTAAATGGAGTTAAAGTAGCTACTGCTTATGATTACAAGGAATCTGTAGAAAAGGATGTAGCTTCAGGAAAAACTAGTGCTATAGATTTACCAAAATCAAATGTATTAAAATATGTTTTAGAAGATGGTTCTTGGTTTGTAGTAAGACCTTCTGGTACTGAACCAAAAATGAAGGCTTATATTGCAGTAGTAGGAAACAGTGTTGAAGATGCAAAGAATAAGGTAGAAGTATTTAAAGAAAAGGTTATGGCAATAATAAATAAAGCTATGGCTTAGTAAATAAATATTATTTTAAATTAAAACTATAGCGGAGGTCTAAGTATTTAGGCTTTGCTATAGTTTTTTAACCTATAGGAGGCAATATGGATATAAAAGCTAAATTTAGAGATAAAGTTTCGAAGTTACTATTTTTAGAAATGGATAGAGATAGATTAAAAAGATTCTTTAATATAGACTTACAAGAAGAGGTATATATGCCACTTAAGAGTAGTAGTTTATATGAAAGGATTGAAAAGAATCAGTCTTTAGAAGAGGTTAATTTAGGATTCTTTATAGAAGGAATGTTTTATGTTTTAGGTGGAGATCCTTCATTTAGATTTAATGGGGTTTATAAAGAAATACTATTTGAAGATAACTATATAAAATATATAAAAGGTATAATAGCTAAATATGTTAAGGAAAATAATTTAGAAGATGCTTATATATTAATTAAGGGACTTTTAATAGTGGAACCATCTAAAGATAACTACGATAAGTATTTTTATCTTGCTAAAGAATTATATTTTTTAGATAAAGAGTATAAAGATGATATATTAGAAGTTGTAGAAAAAACAAAAGAAATAGATGAATATGCTACAGGATATCTTATAGAAGGAATTATAAAGAGAGAAGAAGATGATTTCCAAGGGGCATTATTTTCTTTAAACACATATATTTCTAAAGGTGGAGAAGAAACTGAAGAAGTAAAAGAACTTATGGATGGATTATCAAAAGTAAGAGCTTATGAAAAAGGTAAGGAACTTTTACATGCATCTCCAATAGAAGCTCTTAATTACTTAGTTCCTCTTGTAGAAGATTTTAAAGATGATGCAATATTATATTACTATATAGGAAAAGGGTATAGATTAGCTGAGAGATATGATTTAGCTATAGAAGCTCTTAATATGGCATTGGCACTAGACAATGACTTAGTAGATGTAGTTTATGAAATGGGACTATCATATGCTTGTTTAGGAGATTATAAAACAGCAATAGAGTATTTTAGGAAGACTTTTGCTTCATTGAAGACAATAGAAGTTTGCACGAACCTCATAATGTGTTATTATTATTTAGGAGATATAAAAAATGCAAAATTACATGTTGAAATTGCAGAAAAAATTGATTCAAATGATGAAGTGTTGAAACAGATAAAAGATATGTTACATTAGGAGGAGTATTGAAAATGAAAGTAAAAAAGGCTATTATACCAGCTGCAGGATTGGGTACTAGGTTCTTGCCAGCTACAAAAGCACAACCAAAGGAGATGCTACCGATAGTAGATAAGCCTACAATTCAATACATAATTGAAGAGGCTGTAGCATCAGGAATAGAAGAGATTCTTATAATAACAGGAAAAAGTAAACGAGCTATAGAGGATCATTTTGATAAATCTATAGAATTAGAAATGCAATTAAAAGAATCAGGTAAAGATGATTTACTTAAGGTCGTTGAAGACATTACAAACTTAGTAGATATACATTATATAAGACAAAAAGAGCCAAAGGGACTTGGACATGCAATTCATTGTGCAAAAACTTTTGTAGGTAATGAACCATTTGCAGTTATGCTTGGTGATGATGTGGTAGATAGTGAAGTGCCATGTTTAAAACAATTAATCGACTGCTTTAATGAATATAAGACATCTGTATTAGGGGTACAAAAGGTAGCAGAAGATCAAGTGTCAAAATATGGTATCGTAGAGGGAATAGAAATAGAAGATAGAGTATACAAGGTTAAGAATCTTGTTGAAAAGCCTAAAGAAGGGGAAACTAATTCTAATACAGCTATATTAGGAAGATACATAATAACTCCAAGAATTTTTGATATTTTAGAGCATACTGAGCCAGGAAAAGGTGGAGAAATTCAACTTACAGATGCACTTCAAACTCTAATGGGGGAAGAAGCAATGTATGCTTACAATTTTGAAGGTAGAAGATATGATGTAGGAGATAAATTAGGATTCTTACAAGCTACTGTGGAGTATGCATTAAAAAGAGAAGAATTAAAAGATGATTTTAGAGAATATTTAAAATCATTAGATTTATAATATTTATATAGAAATCTCTTTGATTTTCAGAGAGATTTCTATTAATATTTGAGATAAATGTAATGTTGCTATAGCAATATTCATTAGGAGGATTAATGTTTAGTAAAATAAGAGGCTTTAAGGTTTTTAATAAAGATTTTGATAGTTTTATATCATACATATTAGAAAGAACTAAAAAGGAAAAGGTACATATAGTTTCAGGAAATCCTGAAGTTTTAACTTTCGGGGAAAAAGATGGAGAACTTAATAATGAGTTTAAAAAAGATACTACAGTAATTATCCCTGATGGTATTGGAATAGTTATTGCTTCAAAAGTTATCGGAAATGCTGTTAATGAAAAAATTGCAGGGATTGAAGTTCTAGAAAAATTACTATCTATTTATGAAGAAGAAAATAAAGGTGTATTCTTACTAGGTGCAAAGGAAGAAATTATAGTAGACACTTATAAAAGTATACAAATTAAGTATCCTAAATTAAATATTACTGGATATAACAATGGATATTTTGATATAGACAATTGTGATGATCTTATAGAGAAAATAAATAAAGGAAATCCTGAAGCTATTTTTGTTGCTATGGGATGTCCAAGACAAGAGAAGTTTATTAGAAAATATTTTGATAAGATAAATTGTAAGGTATTCATGGGTGTCGGTGGGGCCTTTGATGTAATCAGTGGTAAGAGTAATAGAGCACCAAGATGGATGATAAACTGTGGTCTTGAATGGCTATATAGAGTGATAAAAGAACCATTTAGAATAAAAAGATTAACTGTAATTCCTAAATATCTTTTAAAAGTTATTTTTAATAATAAGGGGGAGAAATAATGGCAAGATCTGATAGATATAAAGAAAAAGTAAAGAAGAAGATGTCTACAGGTAAAAAAGTAGCTATTTCTATAGGAAGTATAGTTTTAGTGATGGTATTGTTATGTGGTGGTATTTTTGCATATGGATATAACAAGTTTTCGAAAATGAAGCAAGTAAAGCTTAGTGATAAGGCAGAAGATATTGGAATAAGCAAAGAAACAGAAGATATGATAAAAGATAAAAATGAGGTTAGAAATATACTTATAACGGGAATTGATCATGACGAAGATGCTACAGATACTATGATGATTGTTACTATTGATAATAGTGAGCAAAAGATAAAGTTAGCATCTATTTATAGAGATACATATATAAAGGATACACCAGAAGGACAAGTACCAAAGCTTAATTATGCTCATAAATATGGTGGAATTCAAAATACAGTTAAAGTAATTAATGAAAGTTTCAAGATAGATATAAGAGATTACGTTAATGTTGATTATGAAGGATTTTTTAAGATAGTTGACATTGTTGGTGGTGTTGAATTAGATGTTCCAGCAGAAGATATATATGCTATTAATAATAAAATAGATTATATATGTAGCAAAGATTTCAAAGATGTTACACCATCTAAAAATTACTTAAAAAAAGGTGGAAAACAACAGTTAAATACTATTCAAACAATGGCATTTTTAAGATATAGAACTAGTTCAGGAGATTATGCTAGAACTGATAGAAATAGAGAATTTATCGATTCTATGTTAAAGAAACTTAGCAGTGCTGGTTTAAATAAGATGTTGGAAGTTTATGATACTGTTGCACCTTATGTTGAAACAACTTTATCAATGAAAGATTTAATTAGTATTGGTACATCAGTTGCGTCTTTTGGAGGCAAAGAGATTGAACAAGCTGCATTTCCATATGATGCAGAAACAATATTTGTTGATGGTTGGAATTATTTCGGATGGGATGAAGAGAGCAATATAGAGAAAATTCATCAATTTATCTATGAATAGTGATAAAATTTGGGTATACTAGTATATAAGCAATCTTAAAAAGAATAGAAAGTTTGGTGAAATTATGATTATGAAGATTTTTAAGATATTATTTCCTATATATCTTATTATCTTTCCATTGTTTCCAGCAGAAGTAAATAGAAAAACTTTATTTACAGAATTTTTTCTACTGGGAATTTTAATAATATATGTTATAGGGAAATTTGTAAAAGACAGCGAAGAGTTTGTTAATGAAATAAGAAGCTTTCTTAAGAGTTATCTTGTTAGGGTTTTGCTTATAATAACTATATTTATGGGGATTTCTGTTCTATATAGCCCGGATAAATTATTAGCATTAAGAGATACATTAAGGTTTTTAGTTGCAACGGGGCTTATTTTTATTGTTAAGAATGAATATAGTGATGAATTTAAATTAAGTAATCTAATAAAGTTAATATATATTCCAGCATTTCTTGAGATGATTTATGGTATATATGAAAAGCTTAGTGGAAAAATAGACTTTTTTACCGGTGATATTGGAAGAATACAAGGGACGATGGGACATCCTACAATTTTAGCAGGTTATGCAACGATATTATTTTTCCCATTATTTTTTGTAATGGTTAATGAGAAAAATAAGAAGTGGAAAACATTTTACATAATCGAGTTACTTTCTTTTGTGGTAGTCATATTCCTTACTCAATCTAGATCGAGTTGGCTAGCTTTTGGTATAGGAGCTTTAGTACTTTGTATATACTACAGTTATAAATTGATTATTTTATTTATAATTGGTGGTGGAATTGCATTATTAAGTTCAGATGTAAGAGAAAGACTTTTAGGATTTACTAATGATGCCGGAAGGTTTAACATATGGAAACTTGCTGTTAAGTGTTATAAAGATCATCCTATAATAGGAGTAGGTGCAGGAAATTATGAAGCGGTACATCCAGATTATGTTGCAAAATACCCAGAGCTTAATCCTGGTGAATATATATACCATACTCATAATGTATATTTAAAAATGGCAACAGAGCTTGGGACTATAGGCTTAGGTCTATTTATTACTGCAATAGGTTTTATTTATGGAAAGTTAGTAAAAGTTTATAAGATAGCAGAAGAATATAAAAATTTAGTGGTTGGAATAATAATTTCAATATCAGTTTTTGTATTTGTAGTAAGTATTTTTGATAATCTTATTTTATCGCCTAAGATAATGAATTATTTCTTTATTTTCATAGGAGTTTTATTTGCTATTGAGGAAATAAAAGAGAATTAATAAGATAATTTTACATATTGACAAATTTTAAAGGAGAGAAAATTAATATGAAAATTTTAATAACAGGGGCAAATGGACAATTAGGAAGAGAATTAACAAAGCAATATAATGAAAAAGGTAATGTTGAGCTTATATTAACTGATGTTGATACATTAGATATCACTAATGTTAATGATGTATATAAAATGGTAAATGAAACAAGACCAGATGTAATAATAAACTGTGCTGCACATACTGCAGTAGACAAATGCGAAGATGATGTTGATAATGCATATAAAATAAATGCAGTAGGTCCTAAAAATTTAGCAGCAGCAATGAATGCTATTGGTGGAGAAATAGTTCAAGTTTCTACTGATTATGTTTTTGATGGAACATCTGAAAAACCATATTTAGAGTTTGATAAGCCATGTCCAGCTTCAGTTTATGGTCAAACAAAATATGATGGTGAAGAATTTGTTAAAACTTTAAATCCAAAACACTATATTGTAAGAACTGCATGGCTTTATGGAGATGGAAATAACTTTGTTAAAACAATGATCAGACTTGGTGAAAATAATCCAGAAGTTAAGGTAGTAAATGATCAATTTGGTAGCCCAACATCTACTGTAGATTTAGCAAAAGTGATAATTTCACTTGTTGAAAATAAGAATTATGGAATTTTCCATGGTACTTGTAAGGGACAATGTTCATGGTATGATTTTGCAAAAGAAATTTTTGCCCTTAAGGGAATGGATGTTAACTTAGTTCCATGTACTTCTGAAGAGTTTAAGAGTAGAGCAAAGAGACCAAAATATTCTGTACTTAGAAACTATATGTTAGAGCTTACAACTGGTGATATAACAAGAGATTGGAAGGAGTCTCTAAAGGAATATTTAGAGAACTTAAAATAATAATATGAATATTAAGAAATTAGCTAATAGTTCATTAATAGTAATGATAATTTTAGTAGTTTCTAAATTTCTGGGTCTCATTAGAGATTCTTTAATGGCAAAAAGCTTTGGACTAAATGATGTCCAAAGCTTTGCTTTAGGAACTACAATGTTATTTATAAGTATAAGCTATGGTATAACAGCAGTTTTAATACCAATACATTCAAAAATTAAGGAAGTAAAAGATCAAAATGAGAAAAATATTTTTATAAGTAATGTAATAAATGTTGTTATGATCTTTACAATAATTATTGTAATTGGATGTATAGCCGGGGCAAAATACATAGTGCTTATTTTTGGATCTTCATTAGCAAGAGATGCGGCAGTTTATGCCGAAGCAGTATATCTTCTAAGGGGAATGCTTTTATCTCTTTTATTTGTAAGTGTACAGAGTATATTAACAGCAGTATTACAATGTTACAATAAATTCTTAATAACATCATCAGCACCGATATTTTCAAATATAATATACATATTATATTTAATGATTTTTGTAGATAAATTTGGACTAAAAGGTTTTGGGTTTGCTACAGTACTAGGTTTCTTTACAATGATGGCAATTAATATTCCTACTTTTATAAAGCTTGGATATAGATATAAATTTGTTATTAATTTTCGTGATGAAAATATAAAACAAATGGGAAAACAGTTTGTTCCTATAGTATTATGTTCATCATTAGTACAAATAAATATATTTATTGTAAGAGGATTTGCAGGATCGTTAGCACCGGGTTATATGGCAGCAATAGATTATGCCAATCGTTTAGATATGCTAGTCTATGAAGTCTTTGCACAAGCTATAACAATTGTAATTTATCCGACACTATCTTTATATATATCAAAGAAAGATTCTAAAGGTTTTAGTAAAGAATTAGTAAAAGGTATAAATCTTGTAATGATGCTTATGATTCCAGCATCTATAGGACTTCTTGTTTTAAGAGAACCATTACTTGCCGTATATCTTAAAAGAGGAGAATTTACAGAATCTAGTGTAATATTAACCAGTAATGCATTAATGTATTATATACCAACAATGATAGGCTATGGTGTTAGAGATGTCGTAAATAGAGGATTCTTTTCAATAAATAATGTGAAAACTCCGATGATGAATTCCATATTAAATGTTATATTAAATATTTTAGCTTGTGCCGTTGCAGTAAATACTGGTTCTATTAAAGCAATTGCATTAGCTAGCTCAATAGCTACTATAGTATCTACAGTAATTTTATTTATATCCCTTAAAAAGAGAATAAAAGATATGGATATGGGTAAGATAATTAAATCAATAATTAAGGTATCAATAGCTAGTATAGTAATGGGGTGTGTAGTATACTTTACTAACAATATTTTAGTCGGCATAACTAATATTGAAATGCTAAATTATTTAATTACATTAGCAGTATCAACGGTAGTAGGTATAATAATATATTTTGTTCTATTATTAGTTTTGAAGTTAGAAGATTTAAAATACTATATTAAGGTGGGAAAGAACAATGAAAAATGTTAAAATAGGAGATTTTATTGAAGATTTATATTCTGATAAGCCAGCACCAGGAGGCGGTGGTGCAGCAGCTTTAGCAGGGGCATTAAGTGCAGCACTTTGTGGAATGGTATATAATTTAAGTGTACATAAAAAATTCTTTGAAGAATATGATGAAGATATTAAAAGTCAATTTTTTAATGGATTAGAAAAGCTAGATAAACTTAAAGATAAAATGGTAGATTACATCGCTAAAGATGCAGAAGCGTTCAATGGATTAATGGACACTTTTAAGCTACCTAAAGATACAGAAGAAGAGAAACAAGCAAGAACAGCAGCTATTCAACAAGCATATAAAAATTCATTAAGTTCTCCACTTGCTATGACAGAAGAAGCATTAGAGGTATATGAATTATTAATAGTAGGCGCAAACTACGGAAATCCAAATTTAGTATCTGATATATCAGTAGGTGCTTTGATGTTAAATAGCACTATAAGAAGTGGTATAGTGAATGTAAATGTAAATCTTACAGGAATTAAAGATTTAGACTATAAAGCTTCGATAGAAACAAAATGTGATGAAATATTAAAAGTAAATGAAGAAAATACAAAAAAAGTTGAAGAAATATGTATGAAGAAATTAGGATTTAAATATTAATAATAAAATTAAGGAGTCTTTCAATAGGCTCTTTTTTTTATGGGCGGAGCCCTTTGCTGTAGTAAAACCTAGATGGACAAGCATCTTTAAATAATATTATGTCGCATATTGTAACAAGTAATATATGTTAAAAATCAAGAAATGCATTAACTAGATTAATGATATAGCATTAATATAAAAGTGTAGATCATAAATCTTATTAATAAGTTGTAGTAATTAATTAATGAAATTGAGATACTACAAAGCACAGATGACAACTCACTTATAATGAAATTAGCATAATTGAATTTATACCGGTAGCATTTAATTAATGAAGTTAAGTTGATAAAAGGGCGTAGCCCTTGATACGTAAGGGTAAAGAAGGATAGAAAATTATTTATTTAGTATTAATAAAGTTAACAGTTACATTAAGCATGTTTAAGTACCACATAAAAATAAATAAGTTACGTAGAAATACATTTAATGAATATGGGGATTTTTTGCACTAAAGCTGTATAGTAATAACTGGTATTGTCAAAAATCAAAATATCAAAAGTAAATTGTAGGATGGTATAAATAAAATGGAAAAACAGGTATTTGATGTGATGATGAAGCTAAGTTCACCGAATAAATTTACTACTAAAAATTTAGACTTTAGAGAAAAGTATAGTGATATTTTTGCTGCTATGGAGTATTTTAATTATAGATGTGCAAATAAAAAAGTTAGAATTTTAGATGTAAAAGTGGACTATATACAGGTTAGATTAGATATAGTTTCTAAAGATGGTGATGTGACTCCGATACGTCAATTGTCAGCAATGAGCAGATATTTATATAGTCAATGTGGATGGAGTAAGTACAGTAATTTAAAGCATAGGTTATTTTATATTTACATGTGGCAAGAAAGAGAATATGATCAGTATAGCATTGATGCAGTGATAAATGAGAAACAGAGGGCATCAAAGGCAATTAGTGATGAGGAAATGCTCAATTTTCTTGGATTAATAGTAAAAAATCAAGAAATGGGAGATAAGGAAAGAAAGAAAAAAATTCTTGGTGAAGTGAAATCTATTTTGTTAAGATATATTTGATAAAGCGGTTGTCGCATTAATAAATGAAAATTTGTGAGCGAAAGTTCCTTTTATCATAGCACAGGTTAGAAGGCACAGGGCACAAGTAAGGTGAAAATTCCTCTTTGAGAGGAATTTCCTCCATCTCTGTGCCTTGTGCCCTCATACTTGTGCTTTACTTTTGCTCTATCAAATTTACTGAAAAAACTGCTACACTCTTCGTGTAAAAGTTCCTTTGTTTACATCTCATCAAGAGTATGGAAGGTATAACCTTCAGATTTTAAATCTTTTAGTACGGAATCTAATATTTCTGCATTAGTTTTTGACACAGAATGAAGTAAAAATACTTCACCGTTATGTAAGCATTCTTTTATAGTTTTCTTTGCTACTGACGGATCCATTTGTTTATTATTATCCCAGTCTTTATAAGCAAAACTCCAAAGCATACTTTTATAACCTAATTTAGTTGTATAGTATAATGATAGTTCAGAGAATTCTCCCATTGGCGGTCTGAAGTATTTAGGCATTTCTTGTCCTGTTATTTCTTTAAAGGTTTCTGAATTTGTAACTAATTCTTTTTCGAATTTAGAAAAGTCAGTTACAGTAGGCATAGAGGGGTGAGTTGTAGTGTGATTACCAACAATATGACCTTCTTCTACCATCCTTTTTATTATGTTAGGATTTTCTTTCATGTATGGTGTAGTAACAAAAAATGCTGCCTTTACATTATTATTTTTTAAAGCATCTAGTATTTTTTCTGTATAACCATTTTCATAGCCACTATCGAAAGTTAAATATAAATTTTTGCCGTCGGTTTTTCCGAGATAATGACCATCATATTTATTAAGAAGATTGTCTATTTCACTTCCAGCACAAGGGATTTCACCATTTTTACAATGTTTTATACCGAATCCAATTTTTTTTCTACTTAAAGAATTACAATCTACAGAAGGAGATTCTGTAGTAGAAGTTGTTTCTGCATTGCATATGTAAGGGTGAAAGCTACATAACATTGAAGTTACAGTAGTTGTTGCAATGAGAAGAGATATAAGTGATTTTTTCATAATAACACTCCATTCTTTATTTTTCATAATATTTAAGTTATAATATTTTGTATTGCGTAGGTATTTCATCACTAAGGAGGAGTAATGGATAACTATATTGTTGAACTTAAAAATTTATTTGATATTATTATTAACAAAGATATTCATAATTATTACAAGGACATAGCTATAGAGAATTTTAGGCGAAAATTTAATCTAGATGATATGACTTTTTCAGATAACTATTATACAAGTTATGTGAGAGGTGAAAAAACTAGAGGAGTAGTATATACACCAGAAGAGATAGCTGACTATATAGTTAAAGAGACATTAAGGGATGATGAAATATTAAAAAATCCATTTGTGAAGATAGTAGATCCTTCTTGTGGCGGTGGAAGCATAGTTATCTCTACATACAAATATTTAAGAAAATTATTTCTTAATAATAATGAAGTATTAGAGAAGTTTAATATTAAAAATATAGATGAGCATATAGTTACTAACAATTTATATGGATATGATATAGATGACATAGCTATAAAATCATTAATTATTGATTTATTCACAATTTCTGGATTTATCAACAGGGAAAATTTTAAAGCTGTGGATTATTTATTCTCTGAGGAAAAAAAGTTTCATTATGTATTAGGAAATCCTCCATATGTAGGTATTAAATCTATTGATAAAGAATATTCTAAAAAACTAAAGGAAGCTTATAAAAATGTATATATAGACAAAGGTGATTTATCCTATTGTTTTTTTCATAAGGGAATTGAATCATTAAATACTAATGGTAGATTGACGTTTATAACGTCGAGATATTTTTTAGAATCACCATCAGGTGAAGAATTGCGTAAGACATTAAAGGAATTTTGCAAAATATATAAGATAATAGATTATTATGGTGTAAGACCTTTTAAGGGGATTGGCGTTGATCCTGTTATCATATTTTTAGAGAATTCTAAAGAGAGAGTTTATGAAATAGATGTATTTAAGCCTAAGAGCATATCTAAAAATATAAGCTTTATAAGAAACTTATTTGATGAGGATAAAGTTAAAAATTTTAAGGTTAATAGTTTATGGCTTAATGATAAAAGCTGGATTTTAAGAAGCAAAGAAGAAATGAATATAATTAATAAGATAGAAAATAAATCTTTTTGTTCATTAGGTAATATATGCAATTCATATCAAGGTATAATTACAGGTTGTGATAAATCTTTTGTAATTACAGATAGTGATATAGAAGAGTATTCTATTGAAAAGGAATTAATTCACCCATGGATAAAGAGTTCAGATATAAATAAATATTCTTTAAAGGAAACGAAGAAATATATAATTTATGGAGACGATATAGATGATGTAGAGAAATATAAAGGTGCTATATCGTTTATAGAAAAAAATAAAGATAAGCTTTTAAATAGAAGAGAAACAAAAAAGGGGATGAGACACTGGTATCATCTTCAATGGGGGAGAAATAAAAGTATTTTTGAAAGTAAAAAAATAGTATTACCATATAAGAGTCCTTCTAATAGATTTGCCCTAGATAAGGGAAGTTTCTTCTCTGCTGATGTATATGCATTGATTTTAAATACAGATAGACCTTTTTCTTATGATTACTTACTAAAGGTTCTAAATTCTGATGTATATGAATTTTATTTTAAATCTTTCGGAAAGAAATTAGGAGAAAATTTATATGAATACTATCCTAATAATCTTATGAAACTTTGCATTCCTACAGAGTTTGATATTAAAAAAGAAGAAGATTTATATAAGTTTTTTAATTTTACAGATAGAGAAGTGAATATAATTAAAGAAAATGTTATTATATAATAAAGGAGATGACAGATATGTATAAAGTAGAAAGTTTTTCATTAGATCATACAAAAGTTAGAGCACCGTTTGTAAGAAGATGTTGTGTACTTAAAGGAAGCAAAGGTGATGTAGTTTCTAAATTTGATTTAAGATTCGTACAACCAAATAAAGAGTTAATGGACATGAGAGCTGTTCATACTATGGAACATTTATTAGCTGAAAATATGAGAGACAAGATGGAGAATATTATTGATTTATCTCCAATGGGATGTAGAACAGGATTTTATTTAACTGTATGGGGAGAGGTAGAACCTGAAGAAGTTCTAGAAGCTTTAAAATATGGATTAAATAAAGTTTTAGAAGCAGAAGAAATACCAGCAGCTAATGAAGTGCAATGTGGTAGTTATAAAGAACATTCATTAGAAGGGGCTAAAGAACTTTCAAGAAAAGTTTTAGATGGTGGTCTTTCAACTAAATTTATGATAGATTAATAAGAAGATTTTAAGAGGTTGCTTTAGGGTGACCTTTTTTTATTCACAATCAAGGTGGAAATTTATGAGATTATAAGTATGGTGTCATTAGTTTGTTATAAAGGTTTATTTCATAAATGCATAGTCTTACGGTAGGCTAATGAAAGTTGCACTTTTATATAGTTTGGTTTAGATTTGTGTGGTATGAGAAAGTATAGTTAAAGTTCATATTAGTATCTGTTCTAATTAAGTAGTGGTGAGCTTCATGGCACAGGAAAATTAGAGAATAAGTAAGATTGAATAGTGAATAGATATGTATAAAATCTCACTCTTTTGGTAATACTAAAAGCAAAGATAAAATATTTATTGGAAATAAAAGGAAAATATATTATAATAAAGAATATACTAATTCATAATTATTAATTTACAGGTGAAAATGATGTATATAGTCTTACAACTAGAATACATAATACTTAATTATGGATATATATGGATAGATAGTTGCAATTTTACCTTTTAGGTAAAAAGCATACTCTCACAAAAATCAAAGTACTAAATTATACAATTAGAGAAATTCGAAAGAAATTTCAACCAAAATTGTGAATTGCAAATTATGAATTGTGAATTATATTATTAGGGGTGGGATGAGATGGATGTAGGATTCAAAAGAAGTGGTCATACACTTATTGTAAGTCTAAGTGGTGAATTGGATCATCATAGTGCAGAGAAAATAAGAGAAGAAATAGATGTAACTATGGAAAAGGGGTTTAAAAATCTTATTTTTAATTTTAGCAATGTATCTTTTATGGATAGTTCAGGGATAGGAGTTATTATTGGAAGATATAAAAAGGTTCAAAGAAAAGGTGGTATTGTTTGTATAACATGTCTTAGTGATAAAATAAAAAGGATTTTTGAGATATCTGGATTATTTAAGATAATACCGTATTATCCAAATGATGAAGATGCTTTAGAGAAAATAGTTTAGGGGGGTAAAAAATGAAAAATACAATGAAAATTCAGTTTCTTAGTAAGTCTGAAAATGAGGCTTTTGCTAGGGTAGCAGTGGCAGCTTTTGTTTCTCAGTTAGATCCAACTCTAGATGTAATAAGTGATATAAAAACAGCAGTATCAGAAGGTGTAACTAATGCTATCATTCATGGATATGAAGGACGAGACGATGAGGAAGTCTATATTGAATGTGAACTAGAAGATGATAGATTAACTATAAAAATAATAGATAATGGAGTAGGTATAAAAAATATAGAGGAAGCTAAGGAGCCTTTATATACATCAAGGCCAGATCTTGAGAGATCAGGAATGGGATTCACCCTTATGGAAACTTTTATGGATGAGATGGAGGTTTCATCTAGAGAAGGACAAGGGACAGTAATAACACTTAGGAAAACTATATAGTTTTTATTAAGCTAGAAGGGAGGGAGTATTACGGAAAAGGGAGCAACCTCTAAGGAGTTAAAAGATAATAATTATGAGATGAATGTTGAACTTATAAGGAAGGTTCAAGAAGGAGATAGCGATGCTTTAAATATAATAATAGAAAAAAATTTGCCACTAGTAAATGCTATCTCTAAGAAATTTCTTAATAGAGGATATGAATATGATGATATTTTTCAGATTGGTTCTTTAGGACTAGTTAAGGCTGTACAAAATTTTAATCCGGATTTTAATGTAAAATTTTCTACATATGCTGTCCCTATGATTATGGGGGAAATTAAAAGATTTTTAAGAGATGACGGAATGATTAAGGTCAGCAGAAATTTAAAGACAATAGGAAAGAAAATTCACTTTTCTAGAGAAGAGTTAGTGAAAGAACTAAAAAGAGATCCTACAATTGAAGAAATAGCAGAAAGATGCGATATAGAAGTGGATGAAGTTATTATGGCTACAGAATCAATGAATAATATCAATTATTTATATGACGTAATTCATCATGATGATGGTTCTCCTGTGTTACTTATAGATAAATTAAGTGAAAGTGGTTCAGAAGATGAGGAACTAACAGATAAAATAGCATTAAAAGAAGCACTTAGAAATCTTGATGAGAAATCAAGACAGATAATAATACTAAGATATTTTAAAGATAGAACTCAAAGTGAAGTAGCAAAATTACTTGGAATAAGTCAAGTTCAAGTATCAAGAATAGAAAAAAAGGTCCTTAAAATTATGAGAGATGATTTTGATGAAGAAGTTTATAAAGAAAAAAAGAAGAAAAAGAAATGATATGGAATAAAGAACTATACCAACATATACTGTGAACTGTGCACTGGAAGAGTCCTCGCTAACAAATTATTATTTGTTAATGCGATGGTCTCTTTTTTTGTATCAGTGATATTGTGGATAAGAAAAACTGTGTATTAAAAATGTTCTTTTGAAAATACTAAAATAGGAGGTGATTTTATGAAGGCTAAAGAGGAGCAAATAAAACAGGTTTTTAAGGATTTGAGCGAAAGTGATAAACCAAAGCCACATTTACTTAAAAATTGTATATTTGCTTTTATAGTTGGAGGAATTATTTGTGTTATTGCTCAAGGGATTATGAATTTTTTAGAGTATCTAAAGTTTTCTACTGAGGATATAGCCAGTATTACACCTATGGTTATGGTATTTTTAGGTGCACTTCTTACTGGAATAGGAATATACGATAAAATTGCAACTTTTGGAGGTGCAGGTACTGTAGTTCCTATAACAGGGTTCGCCAATGCTATAGTTTCTCCAGCTATAGAATTTAAAAAAGAAGGATATGTATTTGGTGTAGCAGCTAAAATGTTTACCATTGCTGGTCCTGTTTTAGTTTATGGAATAAGTGCATCAGTAATAGTAGGAATAATTTATTACTTTATTGGAGGCTAAAGAATGGGAAAAAGAATAGGAAATCAAACTATACAAATGGATTTGAAGCCTTCTATAGAATTTACAACATCTGTTGTAGGACCTAAGGAAGGTGCCGGTCCATTATCAGAGTATTTTGACATAATTTTAACTGATGATACTAATGGGCAAGATAGCTTTGAAAAAGCTGAATCTTCTATGATGAATAGAGCTATTGTAGAAACAATAAGTAAAGCTCAATTAGAAGATAAAGAAGTAAATTATATTTTTGGTGGTGATTTATTAAATCAGCTTACAGCATCACATTTTGCCATAAGAGACATAGATATTCCCTTTTTCGGTTTATATGGGGCATGCTCTACAATGACGGAATCTTTATCTTTAGCAAGTTTAATGGTAGAGGCGGGTTTTGCTGTTAATGCTATTGCTACAACATCATCTCATTTTTCTTCATCAGAAAGACAATTTAGATTTCCGCTAGAATATGGAGCTCAAAGAAAGGTTACTTCTCAGTGGACAGTAACAGGATCTGGGGCCATGTTAGTTAGTAATAAAAAAACTAAAGGAAAGCCTGTAGTTACTTTTATTACTACTGGGAAAGTAAAAGATTATGATATAACAGATGTTAATAATATGGGAGCAGCTATGGTTCCAGCAGCAGTAGATACGTTAAAGGCTCACTTTGAGGATACAGGTAAAAATCCTAGTGATTATGATTTAATTGCTACAGGAGATTTAGGTTCTGTAGGTGGAGATTTAATGGTAAAACTTATGAAGGAATATGGATATGATATATCTAAAAACTATATTGATTGTGGAGATCAGATTTTTATTAAGGATAATACTGTTTGTGCTGGAGGTAGTGGATGTGGATGTTCAGCTGTAGTTGATTGCGGATATATATATAAAGAAATGCTTAAAAAGAAATTTAAGAAAGTATTACTTATGTCAACAGGAGCACTTATGAGTACTACATCTAGTTTACAAGGTGAATCAATACCTGGAATAGCTCATGCAGTTGCTTTAGAAATGGAGTGATAAAGATGGAATATTTATGGGCTTTTATAATAGGAGGACTTATTTGCGTAATAGGTCAAATATTAATGGACGTGGCAAATTTGACTCCTGGGGTAATTCTTGTTGTATTTGTAACAGCAGGAGTATTTTTAGGTGCATTAAATATATACGATTATATTATTGATATTGGAGGAGCAGGAGCTACAATTCCACTACCTGGGTTTGGTTATTCACTAGCAAAATCCGCTATAAAAGCTGTAAATGAAAACGGATTGATTGGAGCTTTTACAGGTGGAATAACCGGAACAGCAGGAGGAATAACAGCTGCTATAGTATTTGGTTATCTTATGGCATTGATTTTTAATGCTAAAACAAAGCAGTAATTTTATGAAGAAGGTAATTATTATAACCGATGGAGATAATGTAGCAAGACGTTCTGTTGAGTATTGTGCAAGAGAAATCGGAGGTAGATGTATTTCTTTATCAGCAGGGAATCCCTCTAATATAGATAGTGATACTTTGATAAGTTATATAAAAGAAGCACCTTTGGAACCTGTACTTGTAATGGTAGATGATAAAGGTTCTAGAGACTATGGAAGAGGAGAGGAAAATCTTATTCACCTATTATTAAGTGGAGATATAGAGGTGTTAGGAATAGTTGCAGTTGCATCAAATACCTTTAGTGGCTCACCAATAGAGGTAGATATATCTGTAACAAAAAACTTAAAAATTAGTGATAAGGCTGTTGATAAATACGGTAACGAACAAAAAGATAAGAATTTTTATGGTGATACTATAAATGTTATAGAACAATTTAAAGTTAGACCAATTATAGTTGGTATTGGAGATGTAGGAAAGATGCACGGAAAAGATGATATTTCATTAGGATCACCAGTACTTATGAAAGCATTAAAGTATATATTAGATAGAAGTAAAAAAGTGTTGTAGAATAGCTTAGCTACTCTGCAACACTTTTTTAATTAGTTTGTAGTTTGTTGACTAGTATCAGTGGTATTTGAAGTGCCACCACTGGTATTAGTAGAACCGTTAGAGTTATCAGTAGTATCAGTGGTATCAGTACTACCATTAGTAGTGTCAGTGGTACCAGTATCAGTTTTATCAGTATCAGTTTTATCAGTATCGGTTTTATCAGTATCAGTTTTATCAGTAGTATTAGTATTAGTTTTATTGTTGTTTTTATCTTTATTTGTTTCTTCAACTTTTGTTTTATGTGAAGTACAATATTTTGTTGGTTGTGTTCCTTTTACAAAATATTCGGTATATCCGTAGCTACAGTTTTTACTTGCCAATAATCCACTTTCTTCACAAATATACGCTGAAACTATATTTGAAGGTTGAGCTATTGATTTTCCAGGTAAGTTTTCATGAGCTTTTTCCATTATAAGTCCCCAAGCATTGGAGATTGAACTTGAACTAGCACTATTAAAGTTGTTTCCACTTTGATCATCATAATATAAGAATAATGATCCACTATAATAAGGACTTAATCCAGCAAAAGTAAGTACCTTAGAACTTTCAGAAGTACCAGTTTTACCAGCAAGATTTAAATCATTTCTGAAGTTTGCTGCTGTACCAGTAGGAGTAACTTTACCTCCAGAAGTTAATGGTGCCTTTAGTAAGTCATAAGTTATAAAAGCAGTTTCAGGTGAAAATACTTTATGTGAAGTAGTTGTGGATTCTAATATAGTAGCTCCATTTCTATCTACTACCTTTGTGTATAATCTTGGTTCTGTATACATACCTTGATTTCCAAAAGTACCAAATGCAGCAGCCATTTTTAATGGTGTAGTACCATATGTTTGTTCACCTAGAGCTAATGCAGCGACTCCTTTATCACTTTCACTTAAACCAAGACCAAGTTTTTGACCGTATTCAAATGATTTTTCAACACCTAGTTCATTTACAGCCCTTATGACAGTTAAGTTGGAAGATGTTCTAATTGCCTGCCTTACTGTTAATTGACCATAATCCCCCTTGCTCTTTGTATACCAGTTCGCAGGAGTTTCTGAATATCCAGTAGATTTTAATTCCTCGTTAGTTAGAGAAGTATCTTTTAGTGTTGAACCAGCAGTTATAATTCCTTCTTCTATAGCAGGAGCATATCCTGTTAGTGGTTTAGCAGAAGAACCTGTTTGCATATTTGTCATAGCCCTATTAATACTTAAAGGTGGCATATCTTCTATATTTCTTCCACCAATAATAACTTTTACTTCTCCAGTTGTATAATCTACAATGCTACCACCAATTTGAGGTTGGGAGATACCATTATCATCTACATAGAAGTCTATACCTCTAAGAGGAGAATAGCTACTAGGATTATCAACTATATCTTGTGCATAGTCTTGTAAATCCTTATCCATAGTTGTATATATTTCTAGAGAACCAGTAGTTAAAAGATTTTCTATATAATCATCATCATAGTCATATTTTTTCTTTAAGTCATTTTTTACTTGTTCTTCAACAGGACGAATGAAAAACTCATATTGTTGTCTATTATTACTTGTACTAGCGCTTTGATTAAAAGGAACACCTTCAGTAGTTAATTGATTCATTGCAGTATTATATTCTTCTTCACTTATCTTATTAAGTTCTTTCATTTTCATAAGAACTAATTTAGTTCTTTGTATATAAGGTCTATCATTGATAGCCATATCTTCAAAGCCTTCATTAAATGGATAATTTGAACCAGGACTTTGTGGCATACCTGCTAGAAAAGCACATTCTAATAATGAAAGGTCTTTTACTTCTTTTGTAAAATAACTTTCAGCGGCAATACCAACCCCTACATTTTGGCCTCCAAAATTTACTGTATTTAAGTAAGCTTCAAGAATTTCATCTTTGCTTAATGTATCTTCTAGTTTAATAGAATAATATATTTCTAAAACTTTTCTTGTAATTTCATTTCTATTATTTAATGCATCATCCATAAATAATTTATTCTTTATAAGCTGTTGTGTAAGAGTAGATCCACCTTGTCTACCACCACTACCTGTTAATTTTGCTTTAAGGTTGTTAACAGCAGCACCTGCTAATCTCTTTATGTCAATACCATTATGTTTATTAAAACGTTCATCTTCAATTGAAATAATGGCATCTATAAGATTTTGAGGCATATCATCATAAGCTACCAATTTTGTTTTTGTCATGGTAGCTACACTACCTATTTCAGTATTATTATCAGAATAATAAGTTGATGGTTCTCCAATAGTTACAATTTCATCAACATTTAGAGGAGCAGCAGAACTTATTATTGAACTAGCATATAATGAAAATGTTATTGCGCTAATTGAACCAATAATAAATATTGATATAAGAGCAATTTTTAAGAAGGTAATGAATTTATTTGATTTCTTAGGACTACTCTTTTTTGATGTAGACTTAGAAGTTGATTTACCTGTATTGCTATTTTTAGATGCATTTTTTACAGTTGAGTTTTTTGCATTTGTATTTTTATTCGATTTTGTATCGTTTTTTTTGTTAGGTTTTGTCGATACGTTCTTTTTTGATTTATCAGTATTTTTTTCACTTTTGCTCATTATTTATCCTCCTCAAAAGAACAATATAAAGAAATTATATCATATTTCTAAAATTATAAAAACATATCTTGAGAATGCACTAGTAGAAATTAGTAAAATTTCAAAATTTAATTACATAATTTTACTATAAAATTTCGTAAAATATAACTGTTTTTAATATTATAAATGATTTAATCTTTTTAAAGAAATTCATTTATTTACAATAGTATTCTTATAGTATAGAATTATATTTAAAATGTTAAAACTACCTTATAGGAGGTGAATTTCTTATGATATATGGAAATCTAGAAGGAATTAAAAATTCCTATATTAATGAATTAGAAGAATTATATAACATAAAAGTTCCTAAGAAAGAATTTATTACAGAAGAAATTATAAGTGTTATGTGTAAAATAACAGAATTAATAAATAGAGAAGTATCTATTTCTATTAATAGAAAAGGCGATATTTTAGGTATATCAGTGGGAAATGCTGAAAGTGTTGAACTTCCAGTTATAGATATAAAAGAAAAATCACTTAGTGGTGTTAGAGTTGTTCATACTCATCCAAGCGGTAATTCACATTTATCTGTTATAGATATTTCTGCATTACTTAAGTTGAAGCTAGATGTAATGGCAGCTATTGGTGTTAAAGATGGAAAAGCTAAGGATATTTCCTTAGGATTTTGTGGTGTTTATGAGAATAATTTAGTTGTAGAGAAAAAGTATAATAATACAATAGAAGAAATTTTAAGATTTGATTATTTAGACAAAGTACATTATATTGAAGAAACGTTGAAATCTAGTGAGATAAAAGAAGTTGAAGAGGAAAAGGCCATATTAGTATCAACAGATAGTGAAGAAATGCTAGATGAATTAGAAGAACTTGCTTTTGCTTGTAATGTTACAGTAGTTTATAAGGTATTACAAAAGAAAAGTAAAATAGAGGCAGCTACATTTATAGGTAGTGGTAAGGCTGAAGAAATATCACTACTAAGACAAGTTTATGATGCCAACGTTATAATATTTGATGATGAGCTTTCTGGGGCTCAAGTAAAAAACTTAGAATCTATTATCGGAGCAAAGGTAATAGATAGAACAACTTTGATTTTAGATATATTTGCAAGAAGAGCAAAGACAAGAGAAGCTAAAATACAAGTTGAGTTAGCTCAGTTAAAATACAGATCAGCTAGACTTTTAGGTTTAGGTGTAGTTATGTCTAGAACTGGAGCAGGTATAGGAACTAGAGGTCCGGGAGAAAAGAAGCTTGAGATAGATAAGAGAAAAATAAGAGAAAATATACATGATTTAAACAAAGAATTAGAGAAGATTAGAAAAAATAGATCTGTTCAAAGAGAAAAAAGAAATAAGGCTAATATGCCCAAAATATCATTAGTAGGATATACTAATGCCGGTAAGTCAACTTTAAGAAATTTATTAGCTATAAAATATGCGAAAGATAGTACTTTAAATAAAGAAAATGTATTTGCAGAAAATATGCTTTTTGCTACATTAGATGTTACTACTAGAGCTATAGAACTTAAGGATAGAAGGATAGCAGCTCTTACTGATACTGTTGGATTTGTAAGAAAGCTTCCGCATGATTTAGTGGCGGCTTTTAAATCTACTTTAGAAGAAGTAACTTATTCAGATTTATTACTTCATGTTGTAGATGGATCTTCTGATGCTGTTTTTGAACAAATAAAGGCAGTAGAAGAGGTATTGGTAGAATTAAATGCTAATGATAAGCCACAAATATTAGTTATTAATAAAATAGATATAATAGATGAAGATCAAGTTTCTAAGTTGGAAGAAAAATTTAATTATTTACCTATAGTAAAAATTAGTGCTAAAAATGAAATTAATATAGAAAATCTTATGGAAAAAATAACTGAAGTTATACCATCTACTATGAGAAAAGTAGAATATTTGATTCCATATACTGATTCTAGTGCAGTTTCATACATTCATAGAACGTCTATTGTTGAAGAAGAAGAATATTTAGAAGACGGTACAAGAATTGTAGCAACAGTGGATGAGGAAGTTTTTAATAAAACAACAAATTATATTAAAAAATGATTAAATATGTATTATAATAAGATTATGTGAATTTTTATTTATTTGATTTTAAGGGGGGTCCGTTGTGGAAAGAACTATATTACAATATCAAAAAGCATATAATTCTATAATAGATAAGCTTAAAAATAAAAAAAATATTATAGGTGTTATGGTCTTTGGTTCAATGGTGTCTGGGGATCTCTGGGAAGAGTCTGATATAGATTTGTTTGTTATAACTAAAGATGGACCTGATGACATTGAGAATGTTCATTTGGATGAGAAAGGTGTTCCGGTTCACATAAAACTAATGGGGAAAAAAAAGTTTATAAATTTACATGAAAAAGATTTAAAAGGTGGATTTATTCATAGAATTTTTGCATCATCGAAATTAGTTTTCTCAAAAGATAAGGAAATCACTCAAAGATATGATGACGGAAGATATTATCCAGACTTGGATAGAGAAAGATGGAATATTGTGTACTTGGGAGAATTTTTAAAAAGCATGGGGAATTGCAAAAAACAATTAGGAAATGGTTCAGTATATCTTGCCAATGTATCTATGAACAAATGTCTAGAGAGTTTTGCTAAATTATATGTAAATTATTCTGGATATATGATAAGTAAAGATGCATTAACAATGGCTATAAATTTGGATGATGAATTTAAGATGTATGTAGACAAGTTTGTATATGGAAAAGAAGATATTAAAAAGAGTATAAATCAGTGTTTAGATTATTTATGGGATTATGTAGATTTAAACTTAAAATCTATGTGTAGATTATTATTAGGATATATAAAGGAGCAAGATAGATTTTTATCTTCTTCAGAGATAAAAAAAGATCCTCTTTTTGTAGATTTTAATATTGAGGTAGAAGAGATATTAGATAAGTTATGGAATAAAAATATAGTAAAAAGAGATTTTAGAGAATATAAATTTGATGATGAAGTTTTATTCAAGGAAAATGTTTATTATATATAGAAGGAAATAACAATCTTTGCTATTAGTAATAGGGACTTGCAAATTATAAGTTTTAATTTGTTTAGTCCCTAGAGTTTTATATAGGGAGTTTTATATATGAATAAATATATTTTTAAGTTTAATGAGAAAGACGAAAAACCTAAGTATATACAATTATCAGAATATATAATTAGTCTTATTGAAAATAAGAAAATAGGTGAAGGTGAAAAATTACCACCAATAAGAAAATATGCTAAGGAATTAGGAGTAAATAATGATACTATTGTAGCTGCATATAAGAAATTAGTTTTACTTGGATATGCATACCAAAAGATGGGGTCAGGTACTTATTGTAAGAGAAGAGGGAAAACTAAAAATTTCAAAAGTGATTATTCAAGAATAATTAAGGATAGGCTCAATAATAAAGATAAAAAAGTATATATAGATTTTGTAGGAGAAGGATTTAATAATGAATATTTTCCTGTGGAAAAGTTTAAAAAGTGTATAAATGAGGTTATAGATAGAGATGGTATAAATGCGTTAACTTCTTATGATACTACAGGGTATTCTGGACTTAGAAGTAATATTTCTAAAGTGTTTTGGAATGGAGAAGTTAAAGAAGAGGATATCCTTATTCTATCTGGAGCTCAACAAGGTATTGATGTTATAGCAAAGGTACTTTTAAATCCAGGAGATAAAGTGGTAGTTGAGAAGCCTACATATGGTGGTGCACTTTATGCATTTACATCTAGAAGAAGTAGTATTTTAGAGATAGATATGGAATCTGATGGAGGAAATCTTGTAGAGCTTGAAAAGATTTTAAAAGGAAATAAAATTAAGGCTATGTATCTTATGAGTTATTTTCAAAATCCTACTGGGGTTTCATATTCTAAAGAAAAGAAGGAAAAATTATTGGAATTAGCTGAAAAATATGATTTTTATATTATAGAAGATGATTATTTATCAGAACTTATTTATGATAAAAAAGAGTATATAACAATAAAGAAATTGGATGTTTATGATAGAGTTATATATATAAAATCATTTTCAAAAATATTTGCACCAGGTATAAGATTAGGATATATGATATTACCTAAAGGAATAAAGGATTCTGTGGAAAGTTCAAAAATTTCTACTGATGTTTTAACATCATCTCTTATGCAAAGAACACTTGATAATTATATTAGTAAGGGGTATTGGATAGGATATATTGAGGAACTTAGGAATCATTATAAAGATATGTATTATATGATGATAAATCTTTTAGAAGAAAATTTATCAAAGTATATAAAATTTCATAAACCTAATGGAGGTTTAGTTATATATTGCGAAATACTAGATAGTAGAATATCATCTAGAAAGCTGTTTAATTATTGCTTAAATAAAGAGATACTTATAACACCAGCAGTACTTTTTTATAATAACTATAGGATTGGTGATAAGTATTTTAGATTATCGTTTTCTAGTGTGAAGGAAGATGAAATGAAAAAAGGAATTATTTGTTTAAGGGAGGCTTTTGAGGAATTATATGAAGAACTTGGGGTTTATTAATATAAATTTAGATAATCTTCATGAAGCTACAGAAGAAGAAATAACATATTATCTTTTTCTTAATGGGTATAGTGTAAAAAACCTTATGGCAATAAGAAGACTTCCTAAAGAAGAAATACAGAGGCATATTGTAGAAGGTAAAATGAAGTATAAAGTAATAGAAAAAGCCAGCAATCCAAAAGAATTATTAGATAAGCTTTGTAAGACACCAAAAGATGATAAAATACATACTTTAAATATGTTAGATAAGGATATTAAAGATCAATTAATAGATTATATAAGAAAAAAATATGTTAATCTCTATTCAAAAGAGAAAGAGACAGCATTATGGATAATTGGAGAGTTAAAAGCAGAAGAAGCTATGGATGTTCTTATTAAAGGTGCTGTACATAAATTTGTTAATGTAAAAAGAATGGCTCTTTCTGCAATGGCTAAGATAGGGAGTAAAAAAGGTGAAGCGGCAGTAATTAGAGCATTGGAAGATGAGAATCCACAAGTAGTTGCCTATGCTGTTAAGGCTTTAATTACCATAAATCCTGATGGCCATAAAGATAAGGTTCAGGAGATAAGAAGGAATAGTAGAAATAAAGGAATTTCTATGGCGTGTGATAAGTACTTAAACAGTGCACAGTGATGGTGGAAATTCCTGCGGAATTTCTTGCATTATGAGTGTGGTGTCGTTAATTTGTTATTGAGACTTATTTTATAATTAGAAATGATATTATAATGTTGTCTTACAGGGAGCTAATGAAAGTTGCGATTTCATGTAGCATGATATATATGTGACGAAGATATAGTCAAAGTTGATATTAGCATCTGTTCTAGTTAAGTAGTGGTGAGGTAGTGAATAATGTTTGGAAATTCTGCTGTTTGCAGGACTTATAATATTTTCCCTCTAAGGGGAAAATTAACTTTCACTATTCACTAGTATATTGCGCTTTGTGAATTGCGAATTATAAAATTGCATTATAGTTTAATAACAACACTTAAGTATAATAGCTTTATATATAAAAAATTAATAAATATTTAGGCGTCAAAAAATAACAATATTTAGATATAGAGTTTATATTCAAGTAAGGGACTGTATGTTAAAATATAGTAAAAAAGTAAAAGGAATTGAGGGGTTTTTAATGAATATTGAGAGGGATGTAGCGATTTCGATAAAAGATTTAAGGATGAGTTATGGTAGTAAGGCGGTTCTTAAGGGGATTAATTTAGAAATCGGTAAGGGTCAGATTATTGGATACATTGGTCCTAATGGTGCTGGAAAGAGCACTACTGTTAAGATAATGCTTGGTCTTATAGAGGGATATAGTGGTGAGGTTAGTATTTTAGGTACTGATATATCTACAGATAAGATTAATTACAAGAGAAGAATAGGTTATGTTCCTGAGGTTGCAGATATTTATGATAATCTTACTGCTAGAGAATATTTAACTTTTATTGGAGAGTTATATGGAATGGAGTATGATAAGGCTGACAAAAAAGCTAAAAGTCTTATGGATATATTAGATATTGGAAATGTTTATGATAAAAGAATATCTTCTTTTTCAAAGGGAATGAAGCAGAAGGTATTAATTATTTCTAGTTTACTTCATAATCCAGATGTTTTATTCTTAGATGAACCATTAAGTGGTTTAGATGCTAATAGTGTAATGGTAGTTAAAGAGATGTTATCAGTACTAGCTAGAGAGGGCAAGACAATATTTTATTCTTCACATATTATGGATGTGGTAGAGAAAATAAGTGATAGAATAATTCTTATAAAAGATGGCATAGTAGTGGCTAATGGAGCTTTTGATGAGTTAAAGAATAAGTCAGAGGAAGGTTCCCTTGAGGGAGTATTTAATAAACTTACTGGATTTAATAATCATGAAGCAATAGCAGAAGAATTTGTTTCTGTAATAAAAGAGGTGTAAGTTTATGAAAGAATTTATGTCACTTAAAATTCTAGATAAGTTTAAAGGGGTAATTAGCAAATTCGGATTCAATTATGAAATTGTAAGAAAAATACTACAGATTAAGTTAACTTTAGATTGTAGGAAAACACCTACTCTTTTTAATAATAAAGCTAAAAAAGAGGGAAAAAACTATTCATTATTAAGTATGGGTATAAATATTTTTATAGGAGCATGTTGTTCCCTAGTATTTTTGTTTGGTAATAATATTATGTTTCAAATGTCATTATTATTTGCAATGATGATGTTTATGATAATTACCGATCTTATTTCAAATTTTTCAGATGTAATTCTTGATATTAGAGATAAAATGATTATTGGTACAAAACCTGTTGAAACGAAGAATGTTACATTAGCAAAAACTATACATATCATAACATATATGGTTAGGATAGTTTTATCGTTAATGTTAGTACCGTCAATAGTTATAGTGATGAAATATGGCGTAATAGATTTATTGCTATTTATATTTGAAATGATTTTAATAAGTATAATGATGATAGTAATTACTACATTAGTTTATTTGCTTATTTTGAAATTCTTTGATGGTGAAAAGTTAAAAGATATAATAAATTATGTTCAAATAGTCCTTATATTAGTTATTACTGTAGGATATCAATTAGTATGCAGAGTTTTTGATTTTACAGATTTAAATATTGAATTTGTACCTAAACTTTGGCATTATTTTATGATTCCTATATGGTTTGCAGCACCTTTTAATTTAATATCTGGACATTTAGAGGTACAATATATTATTTTATCATTACTAGCAGTATTCATCCCTATAATATTAGCATTAGTTTATATTAGGACATCTAATAAGATGGAAGAGTATGTGCAAAAACTTGATAATAATACTGATGAAGTTAAGATTAAGAAAAGAAGATTAAGTAAGGTGTTAGAAAATATTTGTTGCAGAGATAAAGAAGAAAAAATATTTTTCAGATTTTCACAAGATATGATACGAAATGAGAGAGAATTTAAATTAAAAGTGTATCCTTCCTTAGGATTTTCTATAATATTTCCATTTATAATGATGATTCAACAATTTCAAGATCGTAGTTTTAGTGCTATAAGAAGTGGAAAAATGTATCTCTTTATGTATTTTTCACTTATAATGCTACCAACAATAATTATGATGATAAAATATTCAGGGAAATATAAAGGTGCTTGGATTTTTAAACTTATCACTACAGATGATTTAACACCTCTCTTTAAAGGTGTTTTAAAAGGTACTATAGTAAGATTATATTTACCTATATTTTTAGTTGAGGCTATTATTTTTATTATTATATTTGGGATAAGAATAATTCCAGATATAATAATTATGCTTTTAGTGAGTTTAATAATTTCTGTATTAACATTTAATTTTATAAATAAAGCTATTCCATTTTCAAAGCCTTTTAATGAAGTAAAACAAAGTTCTGATGATGGCATATCATTTGCATTAATTTTTATTATAGGGTTTATTGCGTTAATTCATGTAGCTATTGTTATAATAGGTATACCGATATTAAAATATATTTATATGTTATTATTGATTTTAGTAACATGGTTAAGTTGGAAATTTGGATTTAAAGTAGGAATAAATAAACTTGAAAAATAATTGAATGTGCACTGACAAAGGAGGTCTAGTTTTGTATAAAACGATATTGAAGTACGGTGAGGATAGATTTGAAGAAAAGCGTTCTGAGTTTATTGGTTATGCGCAGAGGGTTGAGTCTGAGGAGGAGGCTAGGGCTTTTGTTGATAAGATAAAGGCTATGCATAAGCAGGCTACTCACAATGTATATGCTTATATAATTGGTGAGAATATGGGCATTCAAAGATATAGTGATGATGGAGAACCACAAGGTACAGCAGGGGTTCCAGTTCTTGATTGTATAAAGAAAAAAGGTCTTACTAATGTAGCCGTTGTAGTAACAAGATATTTTGGTGGTGTGTTATTAGGAACAGGTGGTTTAGTTAGAGCTTATTCTCATGGAGCAGCTATAGCTCTTGAAGCTGGAGAACCTGTAGAGAAGGTTTTAGGTAGGGCTGTTTATTTCAAGTTGAGTTATGATTTATATGGTAAGATACAGTATCTTTGTGGTACTAATAATTGGTATATTGAGGATTCGGTATTTACTGATGAAGTAGAGGTTAAAATATATTTTGAAAGTGCTATAATAGAAGATGTTAAGAAAAGTGTCATTGAAGCAACTAATGGTAAAGTTGTTATAAGAGAAGATGATGAAATTTATTACTATAAGATGGAAAATAGGTTATATCCAGAGGTATAATAATATTTCCCTTGTAATTGGTATATAAATAAGTTTAAAATAATATATAGATTTAAAGTTAAGAGTTAAAATAGGAGGGTTAATATGTCAGGACATTCAAAGTGGCATAATATAGCGGCTAAAAAAGGAAAGAATGATGCTGCAAGAGGTAAGATTTTTACTAAATTGGGTAAGGAGATAGCCATGGCAGCTAAGGATGGATCTAATCCAGACCTTAATGTTAAACTTGCTAATGTAATTGCAAAGGCAAAGGCAGCTAATATGCCTAATGATACAATAAACAGAGCTATAAAAAAAGGTTCTGGTGAATTAGAAAATGTTAATTATGAAGAAATTACATATGAAGGATATGGTGCAAGCGGAGTTGCTTTTGTAGTAGAAGCATTAACTGATAATAAAAATAGATCTGCAGGTAATGTAAGATCACATTTCACAAAATGTGATGGTAATTTAGGAGCTACAGGATGCGTATCATGGATGTTCCAAAAGAAAGGTGAAATAGTTATTGAAAAAAATGATCTTGATGAAGATGAAATTATGATGCTTGCATTAGATGCAGGTGCAGAAGATTTTTCTTCAGAAGGAGATGTTTTCGAAATAACAACTGCTGTTGAGGATTTTGGAGCTGTTAGAACAGCATTAGAAGCAGAAGGATTAGAATTTTTATCAGCTGAAATTACTATGATTCCAGATAATTATACAGCTGTAGATATGGAAACGGCAGCTAAAATACAAAAGTTAGTTGATAGATTAGAAGATGATGATGATGTATCTAACGTTTATCATAATGCTGAATTCCCAGAAGGATTTGAAGGTTAAGGTATTGTGTTAAAAAAGCTATTTAAAAATTAAGATATATACACAAGGATTAAGGTATATATACACCTCCTTAATTATGCTATATGTTAGTTAATACTAGCAATAGTGTGATTGAGGAGGTGTTTTTGTTAGTTAAAGACGTATTAAGAGAATATATATACGACATTACTATGCGGAATTATACAGCTAGAACTATAAAGGGATATATTCATTAAGCAGGTTGTTGGGACAAGATAATATGGAGATTACTAAGCGATAATTACAAGATTGAAAGAATAAGTAAGTTGTATAGAATAAGCTTTTATATGGCTATATATCCTTTATTAGTATATAATTGGAGTAAAGGAGGGATAAGTTTGAGATGTTTTAAATTAAACTATCTAACATAGAATGAAATTTGTTACCAAAGCAAAACACAAGTTGTTTTTTAATGCTTATAGTGGTAATGAAAAAGTTCATGTGGAGAGAAACATTGAGCTTATAAGTAGTAAAGTTATTTCTCTAAAATGTTGATATTTCATAACAATAAATATCCAAAGAGGAGAAAATGATACTGGAAAATTTAAGTGATACATAAAGATTAAGAAATATGATTAACCCTATATAAATGTTTTAAAGAGGTGATATATAAATGAAAAAGAAATATTTAATATTAATTTTTGCTTTATTATTGTTATTAGTAGGTCTTTTCTTTGTTGTAAAGCCAATTATTTTTAAACAACAGAATAAGTTAGATACTTATGAAGAAGTTGTATCTAACTTTGAAAAATTAGATATTTATACTTGGAACGGAGATTTATCTCAAGTGGACAAATCATATGTTTATTTTGGAAGATCAACATGTCCTGATTGCCAAGATTTCGTTCCAAAGTTAAAAGAAGTTGCAGCAAATAAAAAATTAAAAATATTTTATATAGATACAGAAGACAACGATGATGAAACGTTGAAAAAGATTAGGGAAGATTTATCAATTGATTGGGTTCCTACATTTGGATATGTGGCTGATAATAAATTAGATAGATTAGATAAAGAAAAAGATATTTCAGTAGAAGATATAGAAAATTTTATATCTAAATATGATAACGAATAAAAGTTTTAGATACATTGGATCTAGAATTTAAATAGTACAAGTAAAGAAATATTTATCATAATGCTGAATTTCCAGAATGATTTGAAGGTTAATAAATTTGTAAAAATATGATTAAAAAGTGAAGAATCGTCCATAATATCTAAAAAGAGGAGGGATATTATGGACGATAATTCTTTAAATAAATATCCAAAGATAAGGTTTAATAAGACAAATATAAGAGACATTATAATAGGAACATTGTTATTAGTTATAGTAATTTTAGGCGGTATTATAGTATATCTTGTTAATAACAATAATAATGATGAAGTTTTACAAACTGTAAGTCAGTTTTCAGATACTTTAGTTAAAGCAAACGAAGAAATAACATTAAGAACTGTAATGATAAGAGCAATTGATAATTTTGAAGAAAAAGAACCTTCTAGTGTATTAGAAGAGGAAAAATTAGAATATTTGAATAAGATAAAAGTATTTAATGAGAGTGGTAATGCTGAAGATTTAAATATGAGGAGTAAAGAAAATTTAATTGATAGAGAATTTGTTATAAATAAGAAATTGTATGTAACATCTCTGGAAGATGGTAAAATAATATTTACTCATTATGAATATGAGAGACCATATATACTTAAGACTGAAAATAATTTAGTTAATGTATATAAGGTAGATGGTAGTGGTCAGTTAAAGCTTGTAAGAAATACAGATATCAAATTGCAAATAAGGGAAAGCTCAGATCTTAGACCTATACAGGAAGGAAAAGCTCAAATTAAAGAAGATAGTGATGACAATATTAAAAATTATCTTCATTTATTTATTTCATAATTATTATTTAGTAGGAAAGGGTGATGCCATATTAATAATTAAATTTTGTGGCGTACACCCTTTTTTGTATTAGGGCACAAGTATGATGGCACAGGTGTGGAGGAAATTCCTTTGGGGAATTTCTTAGAATTTAAGTGCTTAAGTTAGGGGATAGAATAGATTAGTTTTATTGAGTTAATTTTATTTGATACGAAGTTATTACAGGAGGCTAATGAAGGTTGCACCTTAATATAGCTTGGACTAAAACAGTAAGTATAAAAACAACACTTAAGTATAATAGTTTTGTATATAAATAATACATATACTATTCACCATTCACTTTTCCTTAAAAATCATTCTCTTGATAAAAAACTATTTCAATGTTAAAGTATAAAATGACTAAGTATGTGAGAGGGGGAAGTCAAAGGAGTCTTTGGCGAAAAGTTTGTACGAATATATAAAAGGAATATATAAAGGATTCAAAAAAGATTACATTATTATAGAGAACCAAGGTATCGGTTATAAAATATTTACTTCGGGAAGTACAATGGCTGCTCTTCCAGACTTAGATCAAGAAGTATTTGTTTATTTAAAGCAAGTGGTTAGAGAAGATTTTATTGGATTATATGGATTTATAACAGAAGAAGAGTTAGAATTATTTAATAACCTTACAAATATAAATGGTGTAGGTGCTAAAGCGGCATTATCTATTTTATCTATTGGTAATGTAGCTAATATAAAATATGCTATAGTGTCAAATGATGAGAAGTTTATAATTAAGGCGCAAGGAATAGGGAAAAAGATAGCACAAAGAATTATATTAGAACTTAAGGATAAGTTATATAAAGAACAAATAAGTGATGGTATGACTATAGATGATATTTCAATTTTAGATAATATCGATAATAATAAGATTATAGAAGTAAGAGAAGCTTTATTAGCATTAGGATATGGAGAAAAAGAAATAGAAAAAGCTCTTAAAAAGGCTACTCTTACTGATACTATAGAAAATATTATTAAAGAAGCGTTAAGACTTCTTATGAATTGAAGGTGATTAGATGGATGATAGATTGATCTCACCAGATAGAAAAATTGGGGAAGAGGTAGAATATTCTCTAAGACCGGAAAATTTGGCAGAATACATTGGTCAAGAAAAGGTAAAAGAGAAATTGTCTATTTTTATAAAGGCAGCAAAAAAGAGAAATGAAGCTCTAGATCATGTTTTATTATATGGTCCTCCAGGGCTTGGTAAGACTACTTTAGCTAATATTATTGCTAAGGAAATGGGAGGGAATCTGAAGGTTACTTCAGGACCAGCTATTGAGAGAGCTGGCGACTTAGCAGCGATATTAACTACATTATCTCCTTTTGACGTACTTTTTATAGATGAGATTCACAGATTAAATAGATCTGTAGAAGAAATTTTATATCCTGCTATGGAAGATTATGCATTAGATATAGTTATAGGTAAAGGTGCAGCGGCAAAATCTATAAGAATAGATTTACCTAAGTTTACTTTAATTGGTGCAACTACTAGAGTAGGGCTTTTAACAGCACCACTTAGGGACAGATTTGGAGTAATGTGTTCTATGGAATTTTATAATGATAATGAACTTAAAGAAATTATAATGAGGTCTGGAGAAATCCTAGATGTTGATATGGATAGTGCTGCAGCTATGGAGATAGGTAAGAGAAGTAGAGGAACACCAAGAATAGCTAATAGATTATTAAAAAGAGTTAGAGATTATGCAGAAGTAAAATGTGATGGTGTTATTGATATAGGTAGTGCTAGAGAGGCATTAAATCTGATGGAAGTAGACAGTGAGGGCTTTGATAAGGTTGATAATAAAATTCTTAAAGCTATTATAGAATCCTTTAATGGTGGGCCAGTGGGTGTAGAAACATTATCTTATTTTATAAGTGAAGAACTAGGTACCATTGAAGATGTATATGAACCGTATCTTCTTCAAAAAGGGTTTATTGTTAGAACACCAAGGGGAAGAGTAGCAACAGATAAGGCTTATGAACATTTAGGTTATAAGAAAAATAAAAAAGATAATTCTAGTCAAATTAACTTTTTAGATAAGGAGTAATGAGTATGAAGGTTTCAGATTTCGACTTTCACCTTCCAGAAGAACTTATAGGTCAAACACCATATAAAGATAGAGATCAGTGTAGACTATTAGTTATGGATAAAGAAACAGGAGAAATTGAACATAAACATTTTTATGATATATATGATCAGTTAGAAAAAGGGGATACTTTAGTATTAAATGATACTAGAGTAATTCCTGCAAGACTTATAGGTGAAAAAGAAGATACTAAAGGAAAAATGGAGTTTCTTCTTTTAAAAAGAATAGATAAGGATAAATGGCAAACTTTAGTTAAACCTGGTAAGAGAGCAAAAATAGGTGCAACATTTGTTTTCGGTGATGGACTACTTAAGGCTAAGGTTATTGATATATCTGATGAAGGAAGTAGAATAGTAGAGTTTTACTATGAAGGTATATTTGAAGAAGTGTTAGATAAACTAGGAGAAATGCCACTTCCTCCATATATAACTGAAAAATTAGAAGATAAGGAAGCGTATCAAACAGTTTATTCTAAAAATTCAGGATCAGCTGCTGCACCAACAGCAGGACTTCATTTTACTGAAGAATTACTTGAAAGAATAAAAGAAAAAGGAATAAATATTGTTTATGTTACACTTCATGTAGGTCTTGGAACTTTTAGACCGGTAAAAGTAGAGGATATTGAAAATCACTTTATGCATTCAGAGTATTTTGAAATAAGCGAAGAAAGTGCTAAAGTGATCAATGAAACTAAAGAAAATGGTGGAAGAGTAATTTGTGTAGGTACAACGTCTATAAGAACGGTAGAATCTTCTTCTGAAAAAGGAAAGGTTATACCAGGAAGCGGATGGACAAATATCTTCATATACCCAGGTTATGAATTCAAGGTAGTAGATGCACTTATAACTAATTTCCATTTACCAGAATCTACATTACTTATGTTGGTATCAGCATTAAGTGATAGAGAGAAAATATTAAATGCGTATAATATAGCAGTAGAAGAGAGATATAAGTTCTTTTCTTTTGGAGATGCTATGTTTATAAAATAGTGCACAGTAAGGCAGTGCACAGTGCACAGTGAATGTGGTTTTTCCCCTGTGGGGAAAAACAATGTAGTCCTGCGGACGGCGAGAGTAGTTTGGGGGAGTGCAATGAAAATTGGCATTTTCATATGGCAGATATGTTGTTGTGCAGTGTGTAGGATATGTAAGATTGCAAAGTTCATTATATTATAAAAGAGCAAATGCTAGGAATCAGTGGACAGTGAAGGTGGGGTTGTCGCATTTATTGTGCAGTGACATATACTTGTGCCTATAGAACCTATAATTTAAGTCCACCACTACTTAACTAGAACAGGTACTAATATGAGCTCAATCATATATATAGTTCTATTCAAATATATAAATCTAGAAATAATAAAAAAACATAGGTATAATACTTAAAGTTGAAGAAATTCCGGAGGAATTTCAACCACAACTGTGCACTGACATGCACTGATAAGAAAGGAACGTTATTATAGATGGCAAAATATACTTTGTTAAAAAAAGATGGAAATGCTAAAAGAGGAAGATTTGAAACAGTACATGGTGTAATTGAAACTCCAGTTTTTATGAATGTTGGAACTTTAGCAGCTATAAAAGGTGCTGTTTCCTCCATGGATCTTAAGGATATAGGTTGTCAGGTAGAGTTATCTAATACTTATCATCTTCACTTAAGACCTGGTGATAAGGTTGTTAAGGCTATGGGTGGTCTTCATAAGTTTATGAATTGGGATAGACCAATTCTTACTGATTCAGGTGGATTCCAAGTTTTCTCCTTAGCATCAATGAGAAAAATTAAAGAAGAGGGTGTATATTTCTCATCTCATATTGATGGAAAGAAGATTTTTATGGGACCAGAGGAATCTATGCAGATACAATCAAACTTAGCATCTACAATTGCTATGGCTTTTGATGAATGTATACCTAATCCTTCAGAAAGGCCATATGTACTAGATTCTGTTGCTAGAACTACAAGATGGCTTGAAAGATGTAAAAATGAAATGGATAGATTAAATTCTCTTGAAGATACAATAAATAAAGATCAGCTTTTATTTGGTATAAATCAAGGTGGAATTTATGAGGATATAAGAATAGCCCATGCTAAGGAAATTGTTAAGATGGACTTAGATGGTTATGCTATAGGTGGTTTGGCAGTAGGAGAGACTCATGAAGAGATGTATAGAACCATTGATGCGGTAGCACCTCATATGCCAGAAAATAAACCACTATACTTGATGGGGGTAGGTCTTCCAAGTAACATATTAGAGGCGGTAGATAGAGGTGTAGATTTCTTTGATTGTGTTTTACCTGCTAGAAATGGTAGACATGGTCATGTATTTACAGCTCATGGTAAGATAAATCTTAAGAATGCTAAGTATGAGTTAGATTCTACACCAATAGATGAAGGCTGTCAGTGTCCAGCATGTAAGCATTATAGTAAGGCTTATATAAGACACTTATTTAAGGCTAAAGAATTATTAGCTATGAGACTTTGTGTTCTTCATAATCTTTATTTCTATAATAAACTTATGGAAGATATCAGAGCTGCAATAGATGGCGGCTACTTTAAGTCGTTCAAAGAAGAAAAACTTGCTAGTTGGCAAGGGAAAGCGTAGGAGGATGAAACCATGCAATGGATGCAATTACTTTTCCCAATAGTATTATTAGGGTTAATGTATTTAATGATTTTTTTACCGGAGTCAAAGAGAAGAAAGAAATTTGCTAAGATGTTAAGTGATATTAAGGTCAATGATAAGATAATGACTAAAGGCGGTATAATTGGTAAAATAGTAAAGATTCAAGATGATACTATTGTAATAGTGTCAGGTCCAGATAAGGTTAAAATTGAATTTACTAAAGAGGCTATAGGTACAGTTCTTACTGATGAAGTAGCTAAATAAAAAATTATAGTATAAAACATCCCTCTTTTTCATAGATATTTAATATGTATGAAAAAGGGGGGTGTTCTTTTTGGAGGTAAAAGTGGGATACGGAAATTGTTTTAAAGGGGTTTTTAGAGCATTTGTTGTTACGGTGATAGCATTATTTGTACTTGCTATAATTACTAATTTTTTAGACGTATCAGATGGGGTTAAATCAAGTTCATTGCTTATTATATCTTTACTATCAGTTGTGTATGGTTCTATATATTCAGCAAGAAAGAATGGAAAAAATGGTTGGATTAATGGTATGATAGTAGCACTATTTTATATGATGATTTTTTATGTATTAGCAGGTATAGCAGGGAGAGGTTTTGCTTTTAATTATAGAGATGCTTTGAGGGTAATTATTGCATTAGTATCTGGTACTTTATCAGGAATGCTTGGCATAAATACAAGAGATTAACAGAATCACATTCTATGTAATATGTCAAGGTACTATAGTGTTTATTTTGCAAGAATATTGTGGTATAATTACCATGGTAATGTTCAGAATGGAGGAATATATATGAAACATATAAAGACTATCAATAAGACTAACATTAAAAATAGCTTAAAGAAACCAGGATGCAAAGAATGTGCTAACTCATGCCAATCAGCATGTAAAACTTCTTGTACAGTTGCAAACTTAGCTTGCGAAAATTAATTCTAAGGCAGTAACTAAGGTTACTGCTTTAAGTTTTTATATAGATATATTTATAGCTAAATTGAGGAGGATGGAATATGGCTTTAGTTCATAAGTTTAAACAAGGAGAAGAGTATATAGTATTAGATGTAAATTCAGGAGCAGTACATGCAGTAGACGAATTAGTTTACGACATAATAGAAGATGAAGGATTAGAAGAAAAAGAAGTAGTTTTAAAGAAGCTAGAAGGAAAATATCCTGCAGAAGCTATTTCAGAAGCTTATGATGAAATAGAAGAGCTTGTTAAAGAGGATATGTTGTATTCAAAAGATCAATATGAAGATATAGCTCATAATTCTATGGATGATGAAGATTATATAAAAGCTGTATGTTTAAACATAATTCATGACTGTAACTTAAGATGTAAGTATTGTTTCGCAGATGAAGGTGAATATCATGGGCATAAAGGAAGAATGTCTTTAGATGTTGCAAAGAAGGCAATTGATTATGTTATAAAGAAGAGTGGGCCAAGAAGAAATATAGAGATAGATTTATTTGGTGGAGAGCCATTAATGGCATTAGATGTTATAAAGCCACTTATAGCTTACGCTAGGGAAGAAGAAAAGAAATATAATAAAAATATAAGATTTACAATGACTACTAATGGTACTTTATTAAATGAAGAAACTATGAAGTTTTTAGATAAAGAAATGGGTAACATAATTTTATCTATCGATGGTAGAAAATGTGTAAATGATTCTGTAAGAGTTAGAGCTGATGAAAGCGGATGTTATGATAATATCTTACCTAAAATAAAAGAGATGGTTAAGAATAGAGATAATAGCAAACAATATTATGTAAGAGGTACTTTTACTAGAAATAATACTGATTTCTATGAAGATGTTATGCACTTAGCTAATGAAGGATTTGATGAGATATCAATAGAACCAGTTGTTTTAGAAGATAGTCATGAATTATCATTAAGAGAAGAAGATTTGGATACAATTTTTAAATCTTATGATGATTTATACAATGAAATGAGAAGAAGAAAAGAAGAGAATGATGAAGAATTCAAATTCTATCATTTCAACATAGATCTTCAAGGAGGTCCTTGTGTTTATAAGAGAATATCTGGTTGTGGTGCAGGATATGAATATATAGCAATAACTCCAGAAGGAGATATATACCCATGTCATCAATTTGTTGGTAAAGAAGAGTTTAAATTAGGGGATATATATGATACTGATAAATTTGATGCTAAGATGTCAAAGGAATTTAAGAAAGCTCACATATATAATAAACCAAAATGCAGAGAGTGTTGGGCTAAATTCTATTGTTCAGGGGGATGTCAAGCAAATAACTTTAACTTTAATGGGGATATGAAGATTCCGTATGATTTAGGTTGCAAAATGCAAAAAAAGAGAATAGAATGTGCGATTGCTTTAAAAGTAATTTAAAAATGTAAACTTTATCATATTGAATAAGTTATCAAGAAAGTTTATAATTACCATATAAGCATAAAAGGCTACAAAAGGAGGAACAAAATGGAACACTTGACTAAAAAAGGTAAAAAAACAGTGAAAAAAGAGCCTAATCGAAAAAGAAGAAGTCTAATTAAATTGTTAATTATAGTAATTGTTACAGCTATTTTAGGCTATTCAGCTTCTTTTGGGTTGACATTTGGCTTTGGAACTCAACAGTATAGGATAAAACCTATGGATGAGATTCTTGGAAAAGGATTAGATTTGGTTGGTGGTGTATCTATCTTAGAGGAGATAGAAGGAGAATCAACTAATGACCAAGTTAATCAAACTATAGAAATGTTGAACTTAAGATTAAATAAATTTGGAGTTTCAGAAACTTCTGTAACTAAAGAAGGGGATAACAGAATCAGAATTGAAGTTCCAGGAAAGTATGATGCAAATGAAATATTAGAGTCAGTGGCGAAAACAGGGAAATTAACTTTTAATAGTCCTGATGGTGAAGAATTATTAACGGGGTCAGATGTTAAAAAAGCAGAGGCTGGGTATGATAGTAGTAATCAACCAATTATCCAATTAACTTTGACTAAAGAAGGGACTACTAAGTTTGCAGAAGCAACAAAAACATATTTAAATCAACAAATATCAATAAAAATGGATGATGATGTTTTAACATCGCCAACAGTTCAAGCAGAAATAACTGATGGAAAAGCTCAAATTACAGGAAGTTCTACTTTAAAAGAGGCTACTCAAACAGCAGATCTTATAAATGCAGGGGCATTGCCTGTAACACTAAAGGTGGTAGAAAGTAAAACTGTAAGTGGCTCATTAGGAGTAGGGATTTTAGGTAAAACTGTAAAAGCTGGTGCTGTAGCATTAGCACTTGTATTTATTTTTATGATTACTGCCTATAGAAGACCAGGGGTTTTAGCATCAATTTCACTTATATTATTTATAGTACTTTTACTTGGTGTTTTTGCTATATCAAATGTAACATTAACATTAGCTGGAATAGCTGGTGTGCTACTAACGATAGGTATGGCACTAGATGCAAACGTACTTATTTTTGAAAGAATAAAAGAAGAGTTAAAGTCAGGTAAGGCAATTAGAGTAGCAGTGGACAATGGGTTTAAGAAAGCGTTATCTTCAATTTTAGACTCAAATGTTACAACCTTAATTTCAGGTTTTGTTCTTTACTTTGTAGGAACAGGAAGTGTTAAAGGATTTGCAATGACACTTATTTTAGGTATTTTAGTAAGTATTTTTACAGCAATTACAGTAACTCAAACATTATTAAAATGGAGTGTTACAGCTGGACTTATAAAAAAAGTATCACACTTTGGACTTAAGGGGGAGTAGTCATATGAAGATAATCGAAAGAACAAAAATTTGGTTTACTATTTCCTTAGTAGTTATTCTAATTGGAATTGGAAGTATGATATTTAAAGGGTTCAATTTAGGAATTGACTTTAAGGGAGGAACTCTTGTAGAAATTTCCATAGGTAAAGAATTTAGTAGCGATGAAGAAAAGGAAATAACAGATATAATTAAAAAGCAAGATAGTTCAGCTATAGTAACTACTGCTAATAATAACACTCAAATTGATATAAAAGCCGCAGAAGATGTATTAACTGAGGATAAGGTATCAATTATAGTTAAAGAAGTACAAGAAAAGTTTAAGGATGCTACGTTAAAATCACATGATAGAATAGGATCTTCAGTAGGTAAAGAGTTAACAAATAAAGCTCTTTTATCATCTTTAATTTCAATAGTTCTTATACTTGTATATGTTGGATTTAGATTTGAGTTTAAGTTTGGTGCTGCTGCTATTATAGCATTAGTTCATGATATACTTATTACATTAACAGTGTATTCATTATTCTCAATATCAGTAGATTCTCCATTTATAGCAGCTATGCTTACTGTACTTGGATATTCTATAAATGATACTATTGTTGTTTTTGATAGAATAAGAGAAAACTTAAAGAGAATGAGAAAGAAGACTATCGAAGAAATTGCAGATGAATCTATAAATCAAACAATTAGAAGATCACTATACACCAGTCTTACAACATTAATAACTATCACTACTATTACAGTAATGGTACCAGAAATAAGAAACTTTGGTACTCCATTAATAATAGGTATAGCTTCTGGTGCATATTCTTCAATATTTATAGCATCACCACTTTGGGTAATATTTAAGAAACATGGCAAGAAAAAAGTTAAAATTTAGATGACATTGAGACTGTGCATACAAATATTGTTATGCACAGTCTTTTTTTAGGACACAAGTGGCAGGGCACAGGTGTGAAGGCACAAGGCACAGGTATGGAAGAAATTCTGTAAGAATTTCTTGAATTGTAAGTGCATAAGTTATGGGTATAGAGTTGGATTAGTTTTCTTAAGGTAGTTATATTTAATACAAAACTATTACAGGGAGGGCTAATGAAAGCTGTGCTTTCATGTAGCTTGGACTAAAGCTTATGGAGTTATAGTAAGTATAAAAACAACACTTAAGTATAATAGATTTATATATGCGCTAAATATATAAATATAATTAAGAAATGTGAATTGCGAATTATATTTGCTGTCAGTAGGACTATAATATTTTCCTTCTTCGGAGGAAAATTAACATTACTTGTGCCTTCTAACTTGTGCCATAAATGTGAATTGTTAATTATATAAGAAAGTACAAAATTTGTACTAGTATTTTATAAAATATATAAATGATAAGGCTTAATTATAAAAAATATTTGTCAAAACATTCTTTTAAAGCTATAATATATTTGCTTTGACTATTTTGGAGGTTAACAGTATGGAGTATGTTTTGAGAAAACAACAAGGAATGAATGAAATAGGCCAAATTGAATATAATCCATATTTGATGAAAAATATGAGTGAGTCTGTAGAACGACTATCTAGAGCTATAAACAATAGGGAAAAGATAGTTATTTATGGATATTATGATGTAGATGGAATAACAGCAGTTTCTTTATTATTGCTTTTACTTAAATATCTTAATGCAGATGTAGAATATTTTATTCCAGAGAATATTATGGATGAGAGAGAATTGTCCTATGAAGTTGTAAAAAATCATATAAAGTTTTTAGGGGCCAATCTCATTATAACAGTAGGTTGTGGAATAAATTCATATTCAGCAATAGAACATTGCAAAGAGTTAGGGATTGATGTTATAGTCACAGATCATAGAAAATGCCAAGGGTTAATTCCTGATACATATGTACTAAATCCTAAACAAAGTAGTTGTGGTTATCCATTTAAAGAATTAAGTGGTGCAGGGATAGCATATAAGCTTGCTATGGCAATATCTATGGAGTATAAGGCAAAATGTGCTTATAAATACTTAGATTTATGTATGCTTGGAACTATTTCTTCAGATACTCCAATAATAAATGAAAATAAGACTATAGTAGAGCGTGGTATACAACATTTATGTAATACAAAGAATCATGGAATAAAAGCTCTTATTAAAGAGAATAATGTATTTGACATAAATGAAGCTGCAGCATATAAATTAGCTTTTACTGTAATTCCGAGAATTAATGCAATAGGAAGAATGGATGATGCGCGTATAGCTGTGGAGCTGTTTACTACGGAGGATCAAGATAGAGCTAGTCAAATTGCTAAATATCTTATTAAAGAAGTTAGAATAAATAAAAATTATTGTAGGTAAGGAGAATCAATATGGATTTAAAAAGCAAAATCAGGGTTATAGAAGATTTCCCAAAAGAAGGAATATCGTTTAAAGATATAACTACTTTGTTGCAAGATGGAGAGGCATTAAAATATTCTATTGATAAAATGGCTGAAAGTCTAAGAGAAAAAAATGTGGATATTGTAGTAGGACCTGAAGCTAGAGGATTCATTTTTGGAGTTCCAGTAGCGTATGCTTTAGGAGCAGGCTTTGTTCCTGTAAGAAAACCTGGTAAATTACCGGCAGAAACAATAGAAACATCATATAGTTTAGAATATGGCAGTGATACATTAGCTATACATAAAGATTCAATAAAGCCAGGTCAAAAAGTTGCAATTGTTGATGACTTATTAGCAACAGGGGGAACATTATCATCTGTAGTTAAATTAGTAGAAGAGTTAGGTGGAGAAGTAGTATCAATTAACTTTACTATAGAACTTACTGGATTAAAAGGAAGAGAAAAGTTTAAAGAGTATAATGTAGAGTCATTAATAAAATATGAATTTTAATTATTTTTGATAGAAAAAATCAGTTTTAATTTATATGTTAATATATACAAAATAAAAATTGCAAAAATATATATACTATTATATAATGATAATAAAAATATTTGGCTGGTTTTAAAAGACCAGCCTTTGATTTTAGGAGAATGATGATATGTTGGATAAGTTGCTAGAGAAAATAGATGAAAACAATACATCTATTGATAAGAAAATGGTTGAAAAAGCTTTTTATTTTGCAGAAACTGCTCACTCAGGTCAAAAAAGGGAATCCGGAGAAGACTATATAATTCATCCAGTTGAAGTAGCATGTATTCTTACAGAAATGGGCCTTGATACGTCAACTATTATTGCGGGACTTATTCATGATGTTATAGAAGATACTAAATATACATATGATGATGTGGCAGAAAAGTTTTCTATAGAAGTTGCTAATTTAGTAGATGGAGTAACTAAGCTTGGAAAAATAAAATTCCAAACTAAAGAGGAAGAACAGGCTAATAATGTAAGAAAAATGTTACTTGCTATGACAAAAGATATAAGAGTAATATTAATCAAGTTAGCAGATAGATTGCATAATATGAGAACGCTAAAATATATGCCAGAAAAGAAGCAAAAAGAGAAAGCTAAGGAAACATTAGATATCTATGCACCTCTAGCACATAGATTAGGTATATCAAAGATAAAGTGGGAATTGGAAGATTTATCATTTAGATATTTAAATCCAGAAGAATATTATGACTTAGTAGATAAAATTGCTGCTAAAAGGACAGAAAGAGAAGCGGATATAAAAGAGATTTTAAAAGAAGTATCAGAAATACTTGATAATGCAGGAATTAATGCAGAGATTGATGGAAGACCGAAACATTTCTATTCAATTTATAAAAAAATGGTCACTAAGGGTAAAAATATTGATGAAGTATTTGATTTAATGGCTTTTAGAATTATTGTCAATAGTATAAAAGATTGTTATGCTGTTTTAGGTATGGTTCATACACTATATAAACCTATTCCAGGTAGATTTAAAGATTATATAGCTATGCCTAAACCAAATATGTATCAATCATTGCATACAACAGTACTAGCTAAAGACGGTAAGCCTTTTGAAATACAAATAAGAACATTTGAAATGCATAAAACTGCTGAATATGGTATTGCAGCTCATTGGCAATATAAAGAAGGTACTACTAATATTAAAGAATCAGATCTTCAATCAAAACTTGCATGGATAAGGGAAGTTATTGAGTGGCAAAGAGAAGAAGAAAATCCAAAAGAGTTTATGGAGAATTTTAAAATAGATTTATTTTCTGATGAAGTGTTTGTATTTACACCTAGAGGAAAGGTTATAAATCTTCCACATGGAGCTACTCCAATTGATTTAGCTTATAGAATACATACTGATGTAGGTAATAGGTGTATAGGGGCTAAGGTTAATGGAAGAATTGTTTCTTTAGATTATGAACTTAAGACTGGGGAAATAGTAGAAATATTAACATCGTCTATAGAGAAAGGCCCTAACATTGATTGGCTTAGTACTGTAAAGTCAAATCAAGCAAAAACTAAGATAAGGGCTTGGTTTAAGAAACAAAAAAGAGAAGAAAATATATTAAAAGGTAAAGAACTTTTAGAAAGAGAAGCGAAAAGACAAGGCCATAATTTTGGTGAAGTTGCTAAAAGTGATATATTAGAAAAATTATTTAGAAAATATAATTTTAACAATATAGAAGACTTAGAAGTAGCAGTTGGAATTGGAAATATAATTGCAGCAAATGTAATAACGAAGCTTATAGAAGTTAGAAAACCGGAAACTAATCTTACAGTAGATGAAGTAAAAGAATCTATAACAAAAAATAAGAATAAGACTAAAAAATCTTCTAGCTATGGAATTGTGGTTAAAGGAGAAACTGATATTTATGTAAGGTATGCAAAATGTTGCAATCCTGTACCGGGTGATGAAGTTCTGGGATATATAACAAAGGGTAGAGGGGTATCAGTTCATAGAAAAGATTGCAGAAATCTATTTTCTCTTATTAATACTGATCCATCCAGAGTTGTAGAAGTAGAGTGGAGTGGAACTATTTCTGAAGAATTTGTTGCAGAAATAGATATAAGGGGAGACGATAGATTTGGTTTATTGAATGATGTTATGAAAGTAATATCAGAGACCAAAACTTCTGTAGAAGGTATTAATGCAAAAACTTCTAAGGAAGATGAAGCTCAGATTAATTTAAAGATAAGAGTAGCAGATGTTAAAACATTAAATGATCTTATCAAAAAGATAAAGAATATTAGAGGAATATATAAAGTATTTAGAACTAATAATTAAGGTGATAATATGAGAGCAGTAGTACAAAGGGTTACTTCTTCAAAAGTCACGGTAAATGGTGAAGTGGTTGGATCCATTGAAAGAGGATTTAATGTACTTTTAGGCATTAGTAAAGATGATGGAGAAGAAGATATAAAATATATAAAAGATAAAATTATTAACTTAAGAGTTTTTCAAGATGAAAATGATAAAATGAATTTATCTTTAAAAGATGTAGGTGGAGAATTATTAATTATTTCTCAATTCACTTTATATGGAGATTGTAGAAAAGGAAGAAGACCTAATTTTATGGCAGCTCTTGGTGGTAATGAAGCAGAAATATTATATAATAAATTTTTAGAAGAAATAAAAAAAGAGGGTATTAAGGTTGAGGCAGGGATATTCGGGGCAGATATGAAAGTTTCTATAGAGAATGATGGTCCTGTCACACTTATTCTAGAATCGAAGAAAGATTTTTAGGAGTGAGGATTAATGGAAATTAAATTTAGCGCTTTAGGGGCATATCAGACTAATTGCTATGTTGTTTATGATAGTGAATCATTAAATGGAATTATTATAGATCCAGGAGAATCTGCTGAGGGAGTTAATAAACTTTTGAAAGATACAAATGTAAAATTAAAAGGGATTTTGCTTACTCATGGACATGTAGATCATAGTGCTAGTGTTAATTATTTAATAAGCTTATTTCCAGAAGTTGATGTATATATAAGTTCTATTGATAATAAAAGAATGGAAAATAGAGATTTCATCTTCGGCGAAGCACCGATGGGAGATAATGTAGTACATGTAAAGGAAAATGATGAATTAGTATTTGATAGTTTAAAATTTAGAGTTATAGAAACACCAGGACATTCTGATGGAAGTGTGTGCTACTTAATAGATAATGTACTGTTTAGTGGTGATACAATTTTTAAAGGCTCATATGGAAGATTTGATTTGCCAGGTGGCGATGGAAGAGTGCTTATGAAATCTATAACAGAAAAATTATTAAAATTAGATGGAAAAACTTTAGTATATCCAGGTCATGGCCCAAGTACTACAATTGAAAAGGAAAAAATCCATTATAGTTATAATTATTAGGAGTGTAAAATGAAAATAAAATTATCAGATGAGACATATAGGTATGAGATTTATCATACAGTAGCTATATTTTATGGATATAACGAAGTAGAAGTAGTAGATAGTAATGAAAATTTTTATATAAAGGTTAATCCCTTCTCCATAGAAATAGTAGGAGAGGGGAAGAATTTTGTCTATAACTTTTTAGAAGATTTACCTGTTAAAACTAATATAAGAAATGGTATTTTTAAGTTCTTTTCAGAGATTACAGGAGTAGAAATACCATGGGGAACAATTGTAGGTATTAGACCAACGAAAAAGGTTATAATTTTAAAAGAACAAGGTCTTTCCGATGAAGAAATAGTAGACTATATGAAAAAATATCATTTTACTAGAGAAGATAAAACTAGACTTTGCTTAGATGTAGTAAATAAAGAAATCAAATTTGTTAATAAAGATAAGAATACAATTTCAATATATGTAGGTATGGCATTTTGTCCAACTAAATGTTTATACTGTTCTTTTACGTCAAATCCTATAGGAAGTAATAAGAAACTTGTATCTCCTTATTTAGAGGCATTAATGAAGGAGATAGATTTTGTAAGAGAATATGTTAAGAAAAAATCTCTTAATATAGAGACAGTGTACTTTGGTGGAGGTACTCCAACATCTGTTGATGAAAAAGAATTTGAACTAGTGATGAATAATATATACAATAGTTTTATAAAGGATTATTCTATAAAAGAGTTTACTGTAGAATGTGGAAGGCCGGACTCTATAACTAGAGGAAAACTAGAAACTATGAAGAAGTTTAATGTATCAAGAATATCAATAAATCCTCAGACTATGAATGATGATACATTAAAAGCTATAGGCAGAGGGCATACTGCCAAGGATGTTGTAGATAAGTTTAATTTAGCTAGAGAGCTAGGTTTTAATAATATAAATATGGACTTAATTGTTGGGCTTCCTGGTGAAGGTTGCAGTCATATAGATAATACAGTAAAAGCAATAGAAGATCTTAAGCCAGAAGGTATAACAGTTCATGGCCTTTCAATTAAGAAAGGATCCAATTTGGAGAGACTTATTCTTCAAGGTAAGTTATCAGCGGAACCTAATTTGGAAGAAGTTTTATATAGTTATAAAAAGATAAATGAATTAGCAACAAAGCTAAATATGAAACCATATTATATGTATAGACAAAAAAATATGGTTGGAAATATGGAGAATGTAGGATTTTCAATAGAAGGACATGAGGGCATATACAATATAGAAATGATTGAGGAAAAACAAAATATCATTGCTATAGGTAGTGATGCTGTATCAAAAATAATATTTAATGATGAAAATAGATTAGAGAGATTTCCTAATCTTAAAGATGTTAGAGAATATGTAAATAGAATAGATGAGCTTATTTTAAGAAAAGAAAAGTTTTTAAATGAGCGATGGTGATAGGAGGAAAATTTATGGCAATACAAGCACCTAAGGGTACTAAAGATTTATTACCTACAGAATCTTATAAGTGGCAATATTTAGAGGAGAACTTAAGAAAAATTGCCCATACTTATGGTTGTAGAGAGATAAGAACTCCAATTTTTGAATCTACAGAGTTATTTTTAAGAGGTGTTGGTGAAACAACAGATGTAGTTCAAAAAGAAATGTATACTTTTGAAGACAAAGGTGGAAGAAGTGTAACGTTAAAACCTGAAGGTACATCACCAGCAGTAAGAGCGTTTATAGAAAGTTCTTTATTTAATGAAGCACAGCCAACTAAGATGTACTATTTTACACCAGTGTTTAGATACGAAAATGTACAAAAAGGTAGACTTAGACAACATCATCAATTTGGTGTAGAAGTTTTTGGAGCAAAAGATGCAGCTCAGGATGCTGAAATAATTTCTCTTGCAATGTCAGTATTTAAAAATCTAGGCATTAAGGGATTAAAGCTTAATATAAACAACATAGGTTGCGAAAAATGTAGACCAAAATATAATAAAGCACTTATAGAATATTTAAATTCTTCTAAAGATGATTTATGTGGTACTTGTTTAACAAGACTTGAAAAGAATCCTCTTAGAATCTTAGATTGTAAAGTTGATAAGTGTAAAGAGATTACTAAAAATGCACCACTTATAATTGATCATGTTTGTGATGAATGTAAAGAGCATTTTGAAGAACTAAAAGGATATTTAGAAGCTCTAGGAATGGAATATACAGTAAATCCATTTATAGTTAGAGGATTAGATTATTATACAAAAACAGTTTTTGAAATAATTAATAAAGATATAACTGTTTGTGGTGGGGGAAGATATGATAGACTAATAGGAGAAGTAGGAGGACCGACTATGCCAGCAGTAGGGTTTGGTATGGGTATAGAAAGATTACTTCTTACTTTATCAGAAGAAGGAATAGAAATTCCTGAGCCTGTTCACATTCATTTATATGTAGGATCTATGGATTTAGAAAGTAAAAAGGAAGCTTTAAAATTAGCTAACAAATTAAGAGGAGAGGGTATTGCTTGTGAAATTGATGTTACAGGTAGAAATTTAAAGCCTCAAATGAAATATGCTAATAAGATAAAGGCTGCTTTCACAGTAATTCTAGGTAGTACTGAAATAGAGGAAAGAAAAGCTAATTTCAAGAGAATGAGTGATGGTGAAATAACTAATATATCTTTAGATGATATAGAAGCAATTGCAAAGTTAATAAAGGAAAGTTTATAGCAGAGGAGATATTATAATGGCAGTGAGTATTAATGGGTTAAAAAGAACCGTAATGTGCGGGGAAGTAACAGAAGAGTATATTGGAAAAAGAATAACAGTAATGGGCTGGGTTCAAAGAAAAAGAAATCTAGGTTCATTAGTATTTATTGATTTAAGAGATATCAAAGGAATACTTCAAGCTGTTTTTGGTGAAGAAATAAATAAGGAAGCTTTTGCTATAGCAGATACATTAAAAAGTGAGTATTGTGTTGCTATAACAGGAGAAGTTGTTAGAAGAGAGTCACCAAACAATTCAATGGTTACAGGGCAAGTAGAACTTAAGGGGGAAGAAGTTGTTATTTTCTCTGAAAGTGAAACACCTCCTATTTATATAAAAGAAGATTTAGATGCGGCAGAAAATATAAGATTAAAATATAGATATCTAGATCTTAGAAGACCAGATATGCAAAAGTTATTTGTGATAAGACATAAAACTACTTCAATCATTAGAAATTATCTTAGTGACCATGGGTTCTTAGAAATGGAAACACCAATATTAACAAAATCTACTCCAGAAGGAGCTAGAGATTATCTTGTTCCAAGTAGAAATTATAATGGACAGTTTTATGCATTACCACAATCACCACAATTATTTAAGCAATTATTAATGGTATCTGGCTTTGATAGATATTATCAAATTGCTAAATGTTTCAGAGATGAGGATTTAAGAGCAAATAGACAACCAGAATTTACTCAAGTAGATATGGAGTTATCTTTTGTAGATATGGATGATGTTATGACTTTAAATGAAGGATTAATATCAAAAGTGTTTAAGGAAGTATTAAATGTTGATGTTAAGACACCATTTATGAGAATGCCTTATAAAGAAGCAATGGATAAGTACGGAAGTGATAAGCCAGATATAAGATTTGGTATGGAGATAAATGATATCACAAATATAGTTTCAGATATGGATTTTGTTGTATTTAAGAGCAATATAGAAGAAGGTGGTTTTGTAAAAGCTATTAACTTTGAAGGTGGAGCAGCTCTTGGAAGAAAGCAAATTGATAAGTTGGTTGATTTTGCCAAGGATCATAAAGCAAAAGGTCTTATTTGGATTGCATATAAAGAAGATGGGGTTAAGTCATCTATAGCTAAATTCTTAAGTGAGGAAAAAGCAAATGAAATAAAAGAAGCTATGGGAGCTAAAGATGGAGATCTTGTTCTTATTGTTTCAGATGCATATAAAAATGCTGTTGAATCATTAGGTGCACTTAGACTTCATATTGCTAAGGAATTTGACTTAATTAAGAATAAAGATGAATTCAAATTCTTATGGGTTACAGAATTCCCACTATTATCTTATGATGAAGAAGAAAAGAGATATGTAGCAGAACATCATCCATTCACAATGCCAATGGATGAAGATTTAGAACTTTTAACTACTGATCCATTAAAAGTAAGAGCGAAAGCTTACGATATGGTTCTTAATGGTGAAGAGCTTGGTGGAGGATCTATAAGAATTCATGATTCAAAGCTACAAGAAAAGTTATTTAATACAATAGGCTTTAGTGATGAAGAAGCAGAAGAAAAGTTCGGTTTCTTATTACAAGCATTTAAGTTTGGACCACCACCACATGGAGGATTAGCTTTTGGTTTAGATAGAATGATTATGTTCTTAGGTGGAACAGATAACATAAAAGATGTTATAACATTCCCTAAAAATCAAAACGCTGCATGTCCTATGACAGAGGCACCAGGTATGGTAGATGAAAAACAATTAAAAGAATTAGGAATTAAAGTAATAGAAAAAGAAGATAAGTAATATAAATAGTGTTGTGGAAGAATATTTCACAACACTATTTATATTTAAAAAGAAAAATTGTAGTGATAAAGAAGTCCTTATGTTAATTTTGCAATGTGTATAAATAAAGTTTTCAGAAAGAAAGGAAATTACAATTCCACATTTTTAGTTTAAGTATATAAAAAAGTATTATTATTTCTAATAAAATATGTTATATCTCATATATTTTTATGTAAACGATAATAGGATTATCATATTAAGAAAATATTATAAAAATGACTTAAATTGTATAATACAAAGGTTTTCAATGTAAAAAATTGAAATAAATAAATTGAAAAAGTGGATAAAAACTTTAAAAATTGTAGGTAAATACAAAAATAACCTGCCAATATTGTGCAAAATACCAATAGATGAAAACGTTTATGAGTTTTATAATGAAAGTGTAAGGAAAACAAGTTATAATATAAGGAGGAGGACAAATGGCAAATTTATCATTGAAGAATATATACAAGATATATCCAGGAGATGTAGTTGCAGTAAAAGACTTTAATCTTGAAATAGAAGATAAAGAATTTGTTATTTTCGTAGGTCCATCTGGTTGTGGTAAATCTACAACATTAAGAATGATTGCTGGATTAGAAGATATCTCTAAAGGTGAGTTATATATCGGCGATAAATTAATGAACGATGTAGCACCTAAGGAAAGAGATATAGCAATGGTATTCCAAAGCTATGCATTATATCCACATATGTCAGTATATGACAATATGGCGTTCGCATTAAAGCTTAAAAAAGAACCTAAAGATGTAATCGATAAGAAGGTAAGAGAAGCAGCGAAAAGCCTAGATATTGAGCATTTGTTAGATAGAAAACCATCAGCATTATCAGGAGGTCAAAGACAAAGAGTTGCATTAGGAAGATCAATAGTAAGAGAACCTAAAGTATTCTTAATGGACGAGCCTCTATCAAACTTAGATGCAAAGTTAAGAGTTCAAATGAGAACTGTAATTAGTAAATTACATCACAAACTTCAAACAACATTTATATATGTTACTCATGACCAAGTAGAAGCTATGACAATGGGTACAAAAATAGTAGTTATGAAGGATGGAATAATACAACAAGTTGCATCTCCAACTGAACTATATGATCATCCAGTAAATAAATTTGTGGGAAGTTTCATAGGAAGTCCTCAAATGAATTTTGTAGATGTTACTGTAGTTGAAGAAAATGGTACATGCTATGCTAAGTTTGGTAAAGAGAAAGTAGCTGTATCTGATAAAATAGGAGAATCACTTAGAAATAAGGGATATATTAATAAAGAAGTTACAATGGGTATAAGACCAGAACATATAAATTATAATAAAGAACAATTACAAGCATATCCAAATTCTGTAGTTAAGGGAGAAATAGAAAACGTTGAGATAATGGGAGCAGAAAGTTACATACACTTCAATTTAGGAGGTAATACTATCGTATCAAGAGTAACTGGTAGTACATCACTACAAGTTGGTAACGTTACCGATTTTGCAATGTATGATACAAAGTTCCACTTCTTTGACAAGGAAACAGAATTAAGAATTGGATAAGTAGGGGGTAACATGTACAGTTTCAAAGGATCTTTTAAACACTTACTAGAAAACATAAATATACCATTTACAATTAAAACCTATGAAGGAGAAATTCTGGTAGATTCTATTAATAGTGAAAATGAAGAAAAAGTAGAGACTGTAGTAACCTTTAATGACAAAACATTGATCATTGAAACTCTATCGAAATATAGTATATGTTTAGATCTTCTAAAATATTGTATAGAGGTAAAGTTAAATGAACTACTAAAATCAAAAGAGGAAATTATATCAGAAATAATAAAAGGACAAGATGTTTCTGAAGAGGTTATTAAGGAAATAATACCTTTTGTATTAGATGAATTTAATCTCATTAATTTAAAACTAAATCAATATGATAACAATATAATAGAAAGACTTAATGAAATTTTTCAAAAAGAAAATGCAATAATAGATAAAATAGATAATTATATAGTTATAGTTTGTATATCTAATGATATAAATGAAACAATTAGTAAAATAATTAATTATATTAACGGAGATGAAAAATATTATTTAAGTTATGCTAATGTAAAGACAGTTTTTGAATTAAGAGATAAATTTAAAGTAACTAAAGGTAGAATAGAATTAGCTAAGAAATATCAATTGTCTTCTAAGGTATATAGTGAAAAAAGTTTGCTTTTCGAAGAAGTAATCGATTGTATAGATAAAAAAGAGAAAGAAAAAATTTATTATAATTTTTATGAGGCATTTTCAAAATTTGATGAAGAGCTTATAAGGACTATTGAAATTTTCTTTAATAGTGGTTTATGTGTTAGTGAAGCTTCAGAAAAGTTATATATACATAGAAATACTCTTTTATATCGAATAGAAAAGATTAAGAAGATATCTCATTATGATATTAGTAAATTTAATGAGGCAGCAGAATTTAAAATACCTTTTCTGATATGTAAATCTATGATGAATAATGATATCAAATAGAATTGCGTTAAACCTCTAAGGTTTATATAAAAATGTATTAAAAATTATAGGGTTAATAAAAATTAGGAGGAATTATTATGGGAAAACGTACTAAATTATTAGCAACATTAGTTGCAGGAGTTTTATTATCAACAACAGCTTTAGTTGGTTGTGAAAAGTCAGGGGATAGTGACGGAGATTCAAAAGAATTACTTATTTATGTAAATTCTGTAAAGAGTGAATATGATGCATTTAATAAAATAGCACAAGATTGGGCTAAAGAAAAAGGATATAAAGTAAAAGTTCAATTCAATGAAAGTACAAAATTCCAAGATTTAATGCCAGTAATGAAGAGTAAAAATGGTCCTGACATCATTTTAGGTGTTCCACATGATAACTTAGGAAACTTTGTTAAAGCTAACTTAGTAGCAGAAGTACCAGAAGGAACAATTGATACATCTGAAGTTACAACAGATGAAATCATTAATGCTGTATCTGTTGAAGGAAAACAATACGGAATACCAACTGGATCAGAAACAGTAGCATTATTCTATAATAAGGATAAAGTATCAGAAGTACCTGCAACTATGGAGGACTTAGTAAAGAAAGCTAAAGATGATAAGCTTGGTTTCCAATATGACTTAACAAACTTCTTCTATAGTGCTGGATTCATACTATCAGGAGATGGATATATATTCCAAAAAGATGCTGATGGTAAATACGATACTAGTGATATTGGTTTCGATAGCGAAAGTGATATTGAAGGATTTAAATTTATTAAGAGCTTAAAAGATGATGGATTAATGGATGAAGCAACTAACTATGATAGTGCAAAAAAAGCATTCTTAAATGGGGATTCAGCTTTCTATATCAGTGGTCCATGGGATGTTTCAGCTTTTGAAGAAGCTAATGTAAACTTTGGAGTTGCACCAATACCAACACTTAATGGTAAAACTGTTTCACCATTCTTAGGAGTTCAAATGGGATTTGTAAATAAAAATTCTAGTAATCAAGATTTAGCTTTTGAATTCTTTAAAGATAATTATGATGAATTATGTAATAAGTCTTGTGAAGTAGGTAATAGATTACCAGTATTAAAATCAATTGAATTAGAAAAAGATGCGTTAAATCAATTTACTAAAGCAACTGAAAATGCTAAGATGACTCCAAATATACCAGAAATATCAAGCGTATGGGATCCTGTAAAGAATAATGTAACTCTTATGCTTCAAGGACAACAAAGTGCTGAAGATGCTGGTAAAAATGCAGAAAAAGATTTAGCAAATGCTATAAAATAGTAAGAAAAAATCGGGGAGTTATCTCCCCAATTTTTATAATTAACTGAAAGGTGGTTATGTAAGTATGGTAAAAAAGAAAAAGGATGGAGTTAAAGCTGCAGTATATTTATTTCCAGCACTAATTTCTATTTTTATATTTGTTGTTTTACCTATGATATATACAATATATATGTCATTTACAAATTATGATCAGTTCACTCAAGGTAGTGCTGATTTAGTAGGATTTAGTAATTATATAGATGTATTAACTGGAGATTTTTCAAAAGTATTTATTCCAGTTTTTCTATGGACTTTAGTATTCGCTATAGCAATAACAGCAGGAAGTTTTATAGTAGGACTATTATTAGCAATGGTATTAAATAATCCGAATATTAAAGAAGCTGGAATATACAAGGCAATATTAATTTTACCATGGGCATTACCAGTAACAGTAGCTATATTATCATGGCAAGGGTTATTGAATGGTAACTCTGGAACTATAAATGTATTATTACAACAATTACATATTATAGAGGAACCAATAAAATTCTTAACAGATCCATTATTGGCAAGAATATCTGTAATACTTGTTAGTATATGGCTTGGATTCCCATATATGATGAATGTATGTCTTGGATCACTTGCAGCTATACCAGATACTTATTATGAAGCAGCAGAAATTGATGGAGCAAGTAAATTTACACAATTTATGAAGATTACATTACCATCATTAGCTCAAACTGCTTATCCATTATTAATAACTAGTTTTGCATTTAACTTTAATAATTTCTCATCTGCATATTTAATTACAGAAGGTAATCCACCAAAAGCAGGAAGTCCATATGCTGGTTATACAGATATTTTGGCTTCAACAAACTATAAGTTATCAACTGTTAATGGTAAATATGCAATCGGTGCCACATTAAGTATATTAGTTTTTATAGTATTAGCAACAATTTCATATGTTCAAATGAAGGCATCAGGACAATTTGAGGAGGTAAACTAATATGGCTGAGACTAACTTAAAATATAAAAAGAAATTAAGATCAGATCAAATTAGGTCTGCTTGGTTTGGAAGATTATTTATATGGATAATGATAGTAATTACCATGTTTCCAATATTAGCAGTAATTGCGGCTTCATTAAGTCCAGGACAAGCTTTCACAGCAAGTATTTGGCCTAAAAATCCAACATTAGAGAATTATAAAATAGTTCTACAAGAAACTGACTTTTTAATCTGGGTTAAGAACTCAATGATTATTTGTATTTCAGTAGCTTTACTTCAAACAACAACATCAGTGTTAGCAGCATTTGCTTTCGCAAGATTAAAGTTTACTGGTAGAAAATCAGGATTGATGGCATTATTAATTCTTCAAATGTTCCCAAATACTATGGCATTACCAGCAATTATAAAAATCGTCTTTGATTTAAATTTATCAAATAGTATGTTAGTCCTTATATTATTAGTAGGTGCAGGTAGTGCATATTATATATGGCTTATCAAAGGAACAATAGATGGTATCCCTATGGAGCTTTCAGAAGCAGCATATATTGATGGTGCAACTACATTCCAAATGTTTAGGAAAATAATATTCCCATTACTTAGAAATATGATGATTGTTATTTTCTTATTATCATTTATAGCAGCATATAGTGAATTTATATTTACATCATCAATTTTAAAAGATACTGAATTAAAAACTATATCAACTGGATTACAACAATTTATTACGAATAATTTCTCAGGAAAGTGGACACAATATTCAGCTGCCGCTGTTATGTCATCACTTCCAGTAGTAATATTATTCTTATGTTCACAAAAGTATATATCTAAGGGACTAGTTTCAGGAGCTGTTAAGGGTTGATAAAATTTTAAAATTTATTGACCAAAGCTTATATATAATTTTTAGGCTATCGTATTAAGTTATACGGTAGCCTAAAAATAAATTTTCATCATATAATCGGAGGCGATTTGATGAATATAAGGGATATTGCAAATCTTGCTGGAGTTGGTGTTAGCACTGTATCTAGAGTAATTAACAATAAACCAGATGTAAATAAAGAGACTAGAGAAAAAGTATTAGAGGTTATTAAGGAAACAAAATTTGTACCTAATAATAATGCAAGGAATCTAAAGAAGAATGAGACAAATAGTATAGGAGTTTTAGTAAAAGGAGTTTTTAATCCTTTTTTTACAGAAATGATAGATGTTATAAGTAAAGAAATTTCGAGATCATCTTATACAATGATACTTCAACATCATGATTATAGTAAGAAAAGTGAGATTGATAACTTAATATCTTTTATAAAAGATAAAAAACTTCAGGGATTAATATGTCTTGGAGGAAACTTTATAGATGTAAATGATGAATTATTTGAAAAAGTGAAAATTCCAGTAGTATTGACTTCTGTAAATACAACATATGATAGGCGTCATATAAATTTCTCTACTGTGGGAATAGAAAACGATAAGGCTAGCTATATATCTACTAGTTACTTAATAAGTATCGGTCATAGAAATATAGCTATAATTATTGGTGATGTAAACGATTATGGTATTAGTGGCCTCAGAATGAAGGGCTATATAGAGGCATTAAGAGATAATAATATTCCATATAATAAAAATTATGTTTCTGTTGGTAATTATAATAGTGAAGGTGCTTATAATGCTACTATAGAACTTTTAAAGAAATTTAAAGAGATAACAGCAATTTTTGCTATATCAGATGTTATGGCTATAGGCTGTGCTAAGGCTGCTAGTGATATGGGACTAGAGATAGGAAAAGATATTTCCATCATTGGATTTGACGGAATGGATGTAAGCAAATTTTATGTTCCGGCTATAACAACTACTGTTCAACCTAAGGAAGAAATGGCTAAGGTTAGTATTAATTTATTGATCAAATTGATAAATAAAGAAGAAAGTCATAAACATATTTTATTAAATACCTATTTAGTAAAAAGACAGTCCTGTAGTAAATTAAAAATATTAAACAATAAATTTTGAGAAAGTTATATTATTTTTATTATTAAATGATATAATAACATTGAAAAGTAAAAGTTAAACTGTAATAAAAGAAATTTAACTTACAAATTTAGAAGCGTTAGAGAGGGGATAATATGAAAAGAAGCAGTGGAATATTAATGCATATCTCGTCCCTACCAGGGAAATATGGAATAGGTACTTTTGGAAAGGAAGCTTATGAGTTTGTAGACTTTTTAAAGAAGTCAGGACAAAGTTATTGGCAAATACTTCCTTTAGGCCAAACTAGTTATGGAGATTCTCCATATCAATGTTTTTCAGCATTTGCAGGAAATCCATACTTTGTAGATTTTGATATCTTAGAAAAAGAAGGATTTTTAAGTAAAGAAGAATATGAAAACGAAGATTTTGGTGGGAACGATAAAAGCGTAGAATATGGTACATTATTTGTATCAAGAATGAAAGTTTTAAGAAGAGCTTATGAAAACTCTAAAGGAAAATTAGTTTCTGAAATTGAAAATTTTAAAAAGGAACAAGAACTTTGGCTTGAAGATTATTCTTTATATATGGCAATAAAAAATGATCATAATCTTGAGTCATGGCAAAACTGGGAAGAACCTATTAAATTAAGAGAAGAGAATGCTCTTAATGAGTGCAAAGTAAAATTAAAAGATGAAATCGAATTCTGGACATTTGTACAATATATGTTTTTTAAACAATGGTCAGCACTTAAGAAATATGCTAATGACAATGGAATAAAAATAATAGGTGATATTCCTATATATGTTTCAGAAGATAGTGCAGATATATGGAGTAATCCAAAATATTTTAAAGTAGATGAAAAGATGATACCAACTAAGGTAGCAGGGTGTCCTCCAGATGCATTTGCAGTTACAGGACAACTTTGGGGAAATCCTATTTATGATTGGAATGAATTAGAAAAAGACGGATTTAGTTGGTGGATTGATAGAGTTAGAGAAAGTTTAAAAATATATGATGTAGTTAGAATAGATCACTTCAGAGGATTTGAATCTTATTGGGAAATTCCTTATGGTGATGAAACAGCTATAAATGGAAAATGGGTTAAAGGTCCTGGAATTAAGTTATTTGAAGCTATTGAGAAAGCTTTAGGAAAAGTTGATATAATAGCAGAAGATTTAGGATTCTTAACTGATGAAGTGAAGGAGTTTTTAAGGGCAACCGGTTTCCCTGGAATGAAAATTCTTCAATTTGCTTTTGGTGATGATGATAGTAGTTATATACCATACAATTATCCAAGAAACTGTATAGCTTATACAGGAACTCATGATAATAATACATTCAGAGGTTGGTTTGAAACTATGACTACTGAAGAAGAAAGAAAGAATTGCGTGAAGTATCTTGGATTAAATGAAGAAGAAGGATATGGATGGGGATTCATTAGAGGAGTATGGGAAAGTATTGCTAACCTTTCAATTGCTACAATGCAAGACTTCTTAGATTTAGGAAATGAAGCAAGAATGAATGAACCATCAACTCTAGGTAAGAACTGGAAGTGGAGAGCTACAAAGGATCAGTTATCTGATGAATTAGCTGATAAGATTCATGATTTAACAAAGACTTTTGGAAGAATATAATTATAAGATAATAAAGAGTATTGTGAGGTTACTGTGGTAATTTTACAATACTCTTTTTTTCAGTGCACAGTGCTCAGGAGTGGTTGAAATTCCTGCGGAATTTCTTAAATCTTAGGGGTGGTGTCATAAGGTGTTTATTGAGTCTTATTTTCTTGTTAATATTGGGTTTCTAGTGGTGTTTTACAGGGAGCTAATGAAAGTTGAACTTTCATGTAGCTTGAGGATATTTCTTAGTGGGATAGAGATATAGTTAAAGTGAATATTGGCATCTGTTCTAGTTAAGTAGTGGTGGAGTTCAAGTAACAGGTTGCATGGCACATGGCACAGGTGTTTTTGTTTTAATAACAACACTTAAGTATAACAGTTTTGTATATGAGAAAAATTAATCAATATACAATTGTGAATTGAGAACTATGAAATGTGAATTGTTACTGTAAAGGTTTTAATAATTTTATATTAGTAGTAAATTTTTTTAGTTAAGGTGAGTATAATTATTATATAATCACTTATTTAGTATATTTTCTAAATTTTCAGGGAATACATCTAAGAGATATTATTTTAAAGATACTATAGTTTTTATAGGTGGTGAGGTTTTGCTACAATATATTGTTAGAAATAAAGATCAATTGAGGGAAGCGTATGATTTAAATTCTGTAGAAATAATTGTTAAGGGTAGCTTTGTTGAAAAGATTGCTAAAATTATATGGGGTAAAGATAGAATTTATTATAGTGATAAAAGATTGCTACCATTAATAATGAATGGTAGTAACTCTTCAAGGGTATCTACTTATGAATCATCACTAACTTCTAATATTCATTGTGATTATGTATTATGTATAAAATCTATGATATATAAAATGAAAGTGTTATATAATATTTTGAAAGTATATAAGATAACCTATTATAATGGGGACACAATGAAATTTATCATGAAAAGAAATAAAAGTTAACAAAAGGTTAATGTAGTAGTGATTAGTATTCATAGTATAATATGATAGTAAATAAGGAGAGCTAAATTGGCTTTCCTTTATTTGAATGGAAATTGTAAAGGTGATATAATAGAAATAATTTATAAAAATTAGAAGTTAATAAATAATATAAAACATATAAGGAGTGGTTGGTTTTTGGACCAGAGTAGTATTTTTAAGATAGGAATTTTAGTTATTCTTATAGGACTTTCAGGGCTTTTTTCAGCATCGGAAACAGCACTTATGTCTATTAATAAAATTAAGTTAAAGAAATTAGAAGATTCAAGAAGAAGCAGGGCTTTAAAAGATCTTATGAGTAATACAAGTAAGTTACTATCAACAATATTATTTGGTAACAATCTTGTTAATATATATGCATCATCTTTAACTACATCATTAGCTATTATACTTTGGGGAAATGAAAGTGTAGCATTAGTTACTATAGTATTAACTATAATAATTCTAATTTTTGGTGAGATTATACCAAAAACTTTAGCAAAGAAAAATGCAGAAAAGTTTTCTTTAAGTGTCGCATTAATAATTAAGTGGTTATCAGTTATATTAACACCGATAGTTTTCTTACTAGAAAAGATATCAAATTTATTTGTTAAGATAACAGGTGGGAATGTTGATGAAGATGATTCTGTTACTGAAGAAGAAATAAAGGACATTATAGAAGTTGGAAGTGTAGAAGGTGCTTTAGAAGAAGAAGAGAAGCAAATGATTTATAATGTTTTTGAATTTGGAGATATGAAAGCAAAAGACGTTATGACTCATCGTACTGAAATTGTAGCAGTAGAAAAGGATGCTACATATGAAGAAATCATGGAAGCTTTTTTAGAAGAGCAATTTTCAAGAATTCCTGTATATGATGAAAGTAAAGATAACATAATAGGCGTATTGCATGTTAAAGACTTTGTTTTCAAAAACATAACTAAAGAAAATTTTGAGATGAATAAAGTTATGAAACAACCTTATTTCACATATAAATATGCTTCTGTATCAGATTTATTTAATGATATGAGAAAAGAAAGAGCAGCTATGGCTTTTGTTATGAATGAGTATGGTGGTTTAGATGGTATCGTAACTATGGAAGACTTAATAGAAGAAATAGTTGGAGATATCGAAGATGAATTTGATGATGAGGAAGTAAAAATTGAAAAAATCAATGATAATGAATATATAGTTGATGGAGACATGGAATTAGATGAATTACTTGAAGAATGTAATATAGATATCTTAAGTAATATAGTGGATGAGGAGTATTTTTCTGATACTATAGGGGGACTAGTTATGGAGATACTAGGAGGAATACCTAAAGAGAAAGTTGTAATAGAAGTAGGTAACTATAAAATAAAAGTAGAAAAAGCTACAAGAAATGGAATAAGTAGAGTTAGGATAATGTTAAATACTAACGAAGTTTTTGAATAATAAAAGGGCTGTTGAATAAGAATCTAAGGATTCTATTTCAATAGCCTTTTTAAATATTATCTTATTCTATGTAATAATTTATATTCTTTTTTCTTAAATAAAAATCGTCCTATGGAAGAAACAAAAACAATTCCAAGTGCGATAGATCCAGCATTTATCAAAGTGGAAAATCCAAGTGATATTGCTTTTTCTAGACTTCCTGTTATCGATTCAAACATTGTATTATACATTCCACTACCTGGCACAAGTGGTATAATTCCTGCTATTACATAAATAGTAACAGGATTTTTTAATATACGTGCTAGAATTTCTGATAATAATGATACTGCTAAAGAGGCACCGAAGAGACTAACATTAATAGAATTTCCATTATCTATTAACATTAAATAAGTTAACCAACCAAACATCCCTGATAGTCCGGCAAATATTAAATTTTTTCCTCGTACATTGAATAATATACCGAAGGCGAATGAACCGAGACCAGCGTAAAAAGCGTATAGTAAATTCATTATATATTACCTCCTAGTGATATCCATAATTTAAATGCCATACCAGTACCTACGGCAATTGCAATAGCTATAAAGAAAGCCTCTAATGCTCTACTGATACCAGATACTAAATCACCAGCGATAGTATCACGGATTGCATTAGTTATAATAAGTCCTGGAACTAGAAGCATTATTGATGAGATTATAACAGTATCCATAGAAGATACTAACTTTAATCTTGAAAGTATTATTCCTAAAGTGGCGGCAACAGCGCCTCCTATTAAATTGATAAAGAAGTCGTTGAATTTTATTCTTGATAAATATGAAGTTATCAAATTTATTATCACACCAATAAAAAAGGCAAAGAAGCTGTCTTTTATAGTAGCACCTAATAGAAGGGCAAAAGATGTAACAGCAAAACCAGATATAAGTACATTTGTTAGTGGTTTATACCCAGGTGCTTTTTCTAATAGATCTAATTCCATCTTTACTTCGTCAATAGTAAGAGCCTTAGAAGAAATTTTTCTAGATAAGTCATTTACTTTAGAAATTTTATCTAGATTTACTTTTCTACTATGTATTCTTTTAATAATGGATATAGGTTTGTTATTTTCATCGGTAGCAGATATAAATATACCAGTGGGCATCACGATAGCTTCAGGATTATTAACATCGAAGGCCTTACAAACTCTGATTATAGTATCTTCCACTCTATAGATTTCTCCGCCATTTTCTAAGATTATCTTCCCTGCTTTAGCTGCAATTAATACTATTTCATTAACATTCATATGTACAAGTATCCTTCCCAATTAGTAGTTTAATTTTATTAACAATATTATATCAAAAAAACTATTCACCATTCACTCTTACTTCTTCATTACCTAGTCTTACTTCTTCACTATTAAATTATCAATTAATATTGTTAAATGTACGTTCTTGGATTATAATTACATATAAATAGCGTACTTTTTACATTACATAGTTTATAGGGTGCAAGTGCACAATTAGTAGTATGTGGTGTATATTAAAAAAATATTATAGGAGGGGCTAAAATGAATTTTGATAATTTAAAAGAAATAGATCCTGCCATTTATGAAGTAGTGGAAAAGGAGCATAATAGACAAGAAAGTAATATAGAGCTTATAGCTTCTGAAAACTTTACATCTAAAGCTGTTATGGAGGCTATGGGATCATTTTTAACTAATAAATATGCTGAAGGATATCCAGGAAAAAGATATTATGGTGGATGTCATGAAGTTGATATAGCTGAAAATATTGCTAAAGAAAGAATGCTTCAATTATTTGGTGGGGATCATGCAAATGTGCAACCACATTCAGGATCTCAAGCAAACATGGCTGTATATTTTTCAGTACTACAACCTGGTGACGTAGTTTTAGGAATGGATTTAAGTAATGGCGGTCACTTAACTCATGGATCACCAGTTAATTTTTCAGGAAGACTTTTTGATTTCAAGTCTTATGGTGTAGATGATAACGGAGTTATAGATTATGAAAATGTAAGAACCATAGCTAGAGAAGTAAAGCCTAAGCTTATTGTAGCAGGTGCCTCTGCTTATAGTAGAACTATTGATTTTGCAAAGTTTAGAGAAATTGCTGATGAAGTTGGTGCAATGCTTATGGTAGATATGGCTCATATCGCAGGGCTTGTAGCAGCTGGTGTTCATCCAAATCCAGTACCTTATTGTGACTTTGTAACAACTACAACTCACAAAACTTTAAGAGGTCCAAGAGGTGGAGCTATAATTTGTAAGGAAAAGTATGCGAAAGTACTAGATAAAAACATATTCCCAGGAATTCAAGGTGGACCATTGATGCATATCATTGCAGGTAAGGCAGTATGTTTTGGAGAAGCTTTAAAAGATGACTTTAAGGAATATGGAAAGAATATAGTTTCAAATGCTAAGACTTTAGCAGAAGAACTTATGAATTATGGATTTAATGTAGTTTCAGGTGGAACAGATAATCATCTTTTATTAGTAGATTTAAGAAATAAGGGAATTACAGGTAAAGAAGCAGAAAAACTTCTTGATTCAGTAAGTATCACAACTAATAAGAACACAGTACCAAATGAAACAGAAAGTCCATTTGTTACTTCAGGTATAAGAATAGGAACTGCAGCTGTAACTACAAGAGGTTTTGGTGAAAATGAAATGAAGGAAATAGCTAGATTTATAAACGATGCTATTGAAAATAGAGATAAAGATTTATCTGCATTAAAGGCAGAAGTTAATGCACTTTGTGCAAAGTTCCCTATTTATTAGTCATTTTATAGTGTAAAATATATGTGTGGTATCATCCACACATATATTTTTTATTTTTTTGAGGTGGAAAGATGGCATTAAATATAATTTTAGGGGCATCTGGTAGTGGAAAAACTACAAGGTGTTTTGAAGAGATAGATAAAAAAATTAAAAGCGAATCAAATAGTAAAATGTTTATGCTAGTGCCAGAACAATTTACTTTTGAAGGTGAAAAGAAACTTATTGATACATTAGGAGAAGAAGTCCTTCTTCGTGCAACAGTGATAAATTTTAAAAGATTAGGGCATAAAGTTTTTTCAAAAGTCGGTGGAGCTAAAGAAAAGTCTCTTGATGATTGCGGGAAAGCAATGCTTATTTATTACATATTAAATAGTGATAGGCTTAAGTTTGCAACATTTGGCACAGTAGCTCATCAAAAAGGTTTTGCTGCTTTAATAGGTGATATGATAGGGGAATTTAAAAGATATAATGTTACTTACGAGAATTTAGAAGAAGCATATGAAAAAATGAGCTCTAAGCCTACATTAAGAGACAAACTTTTTGATCTTAAAGAAATTTATAAAGTTTTTAATAATGAAACAGAAGGAAAATTTTTAGATAGAGATGATGAACTGAATGTTTTGATGAAGAAACTAGAGGAATATGACTATATAAAAGATAGTTATGTTTGGATTGATGAATTTTCATTTTTTACTCCTCAACAGATGAAAATAATAGAGAAGTTACTTGATTTATCTAAAGATGTGTATATTACATTGAACTATGAAAAATTAGAAAATCAAAATACTTTTTATTTAACAGAGACTACCTTAAACAAACTTCAAAGAATGGCAGAGAAAAATAATGTTCCTATTAATATTGAAGACTTAGATGGTAGAGGATATAAATTTTTATCTCAAGAGCTTAAGCACTTAGAAGAGAATATTAATAGTATCAATGTTGTGGCTAACAAAGAAGCTACAAAGGATATAGAGTTAAATGTTGCTTTTAATAGTTTTAAAGAAATAGAAATAGTGGCTAGGGATATTGTAAAAGAGGTACGAGAAAAAAATATAAGATATAAGGATATAGCAGTTATTTCAAGAGATATAGATTCTTATACAGAATATATAAAAGGTATTTTTAATCAATATGATATACCTTTTTTTATAGATAAAAAAACTAGTACAGAAAATAATAATTTTATTGTTTTTATTTCTTCTGCATTAGAGATAATCAATAAAAATTGGAGTTATGAGACGGTTTTTAGATATTTAAAGACTTATATTCTTGATATTGATATGGAAGATATAGATATCCTTGAGAATTATGTTTTATGTCATGGGATAAAGAGAAAGTCCAAGTGGGTTGATAAAGTATGGGATTATCCAGTTTATAATGAGTATAATCCTTTTGAAACTGATGAGGAGTTTTTAGAAAAAATAAATGAGATAAAAGAGACGGTGGTGGCTCCGCTTAGAAATTTATTAGAAATATCTAAGACAAAGGATACTGTTAAGAATATCGGAGAAAAACTATATCATTTTCTAGAAGAAGCTAATGTTAAAGATCATATAAAAGAACTTGTAGATAGCTATAGTGAAGAAGGAGAAATTGCTCTTAGTGAAGAATATTCCCAAATATGGAATAAAGTAATGGATATTTTAAATTCTTTTGTAGAAGTATTAGGTGAAGAGGAGATGTCTCTTAATGAGTTCGTAAAAATTTTTGCTGTGGGAGTTGATCATGCTGAAGTAGGGATTATACCTACGGCACTAGATCAAGTATTTATTGGTGGTAGTGATAGGTCAAAAAGTCAGGATGTAAAAAGAGTATATCTTATTGGGTGTAATGAAGGTGTTTTTCCTATGGTTTCAACTAATGAAGGTATTCTTAACGATACGGAAAGAGAAGAGCTTAATAGTATAGGTATGGAGCTGGGCAGTGACACTTTATCTAAAACTTATGAGGAAGAGTTTCTAGTATATACATCTCTTACAACAGCAAGGGAATCTTTAGTTATAAGCTATCCTGTTTCGGATCTTAATGGTAAAGGCAGACGACCATCAAGGGTAATTTCAAAGATAAAGAGAATTTTTCCGAAGATTACAGAAAATAATTATGTTTTAAGTGATAAATTTACGGATAAGATTTCATCACCAAAAGCAACTTTTAATGAAATGATATTACAAATAAATGATTGTGATGAAGAAGATTATCCTTATTTAAGAGATTTATACAAATGGTATGAGAATAGCAAAAATTATAATGAGACATTGAGTAAAATGGAAGAATATTTCTTGTATAAAAATGATCCAAAAGTGTTATCAAAGGAATCTATAAATAGTATTTATGGTGGCGATATAAAGGCATCAGTAACACAATTTGAGAAGTATGCAGCGTGTCCATTTGCTTATTATGTTACTTATGGATTGAAAGCAAAAGAAAGAAGAACTAATGAAGTATCATATCCTTCTATAGGGTCATTACTACATGAAGGTATAGATAAGTTTTGTAGTGATGCTGTAAAAAACAATATTGATTTTAGAGATATTACTGAAGAATATATTGGAAATGCTGTGGATGAGATAGTAGCAAAGCTTTTAGAAAAGAAGGAAAATTTCTTATTTTTGAATACAGCAAGGATGAGGTTCCTTGTAAGAAAGCTGAAGAGAGTTCTTAGAAGGTCACTAAAAATTATTGTTAAACAACTAGAAAATTCAGACTTTACTCCTATGGGCTTTGAGATGAAGTTTGACAAAGATGGTGAATTACCTCCAATGATAATATCAAAGGATGGTTCAACAATCTATATTGTAGGTAAGGTTGATAGAGTAGATTGTTATAGTTGTGATGGCAATACTTATATTAGAATAATTGATTATAAATTAGGTTCTATGGAGATAGACTTTTCTAAGATATATAATGGATTACAATTGCAACTTTTAACTTATTTAGAAGCAGTAATGGAATCATTAGATAAAAAAGGGGAGAATGCAGTTCCTTGTGGAGTATTTTATTATAAAATGGATGACCCTATTATAGAAAATAAGGAACACCTTACTAAAGAGGAGATTGAAGAGAAGATAAATGAATCATTAAAATTACAAGGTTTATTATTAAAAGACAAAGAAGTAATTTTAGCTATGGATAATGATTTTGAAAAGAGAAAAAAATCTATAGTTGTTAATGCTTCTCTTACATCAAAGGGTGAACTAGCTAAGAGTAATTCTAAGGGACAAATCACTGAGGCGGATTTTAGCTTTTTAAGAGAATTTGTAAAGGATAAGTTAGAAGAATTATGTTCTAATGTTTTATGTGGTGATATTTCCATTACACCATATAAGTTAAAAGAAGAAACTCCGTGTAAGTTTTGTTCATATAAGAGTATATGTCATTTTGATGATACTTTAGAGTTTAATAATTATAGAGTTATTGAAGAAAAGAAAAAAGTTGATGAAATGAAAGGGGAGTAGAGCATTGTGGAAAGAAAATGGACTAATGAACAACAGCTAGCTATAGATCATGATAAAAGTAATATTCTTGTTTCGGCAGCTGCTGGTTCTGGTAAAACTGCTGTGTTGGTAGAAAGAATAATAAAAAAGATTACTAGAAAAGAAAATGCTGTTGATATAGATTCATTACTTGTTATGACTTTTACTAACGCAGCAGCTATGGAGATGAAGGAAAGAATAGCAGCAGCAATTTCTAAGGAAATAGACAAAAATCCATTAGATACTAGACTTCAGAAGCAACTTATTAGACTTAATAAGGCTGATATAACTACAATGCATTCCTTTTGTAATAGACTTATAAAGAAATATTTTCATCTTTTAGATATAGATCCTTCTTTTAGAATTGGTGATGAAAATGAATGTAAGCTTATAAGAAGAGAAGCGGTTTTAGAAGTTATTGAAGATAGATATGATGAAGAAAATATGAGAGAATCTTTTTTACTTTTGGCAGAAGGTTATACAAAAAATAAAAGTGACGTAGAACTTGAAGAAATAGTTTTATCTTTATATAACGATGCTATGGCTATGTCTTTTCCTGAGAGGGATTTAAATAGATTATTAGAAAAATTAGATATTACTGATAAGAGTTTTGAAGAAACTATATTTTGTAAGATAGCTATGGAAGAAATAATAGAAGGATTGAGAGAGTATAGAGAAGGATACAAAGAAGTATTAGAAAGCCTTTATGATTATGGTTACAATGATAAGGTATATGACATAATAAAAAGTGAAAGTGAATTCATAGAAGAGCTTTTAGCAGAAAAAAAAGGCTTTTTTCAGCTAAGAAATGATGTATATAATTTTGAATTTTTAAGGATGCCGACAGTAAAAGGGGTAGACGAAGAAGGGAAAGCTATATTATCAGGTCTTAGAGATGGATTTAAAAAGTATATCAAAAGTATAAGTGAAAAATATTTTTATTTTTCTACAGAAGAAGAAATAAGTGAAGAAATGACATTCTTACATACTGTTTCAAAAGGTATTATAGAATTAGTTATAGATTTTAAAAAAGTCTATGAAGATAAAAAGAAAAAAAGAGGAATATTAGACTATAATGACTTAGAACATTATGGCTTAGATATATTAGTAGATTATAGTGAGGAAGGGGAAGTGATCCCTTCAAACGTAGCATTAGAACTTAGAGAAAAGTATAGTGAAGTGTTAATAGATGAATATCAAGATACTAATGAAGTACAAGAAACTATTATTAAAATGATAGGTAGAGTTGATGTTCCAAATATCTTTATGGTTGGTGATGTAAAGCAAAGTATTTATAGATTTAGAAATACAAATCCACAATTCTTTTTACAAAAATACTATGATTATAGTGAAGATACTAATGAAAGAGATGTTAAAATATTATTATATAAGAACTTCAGATCTAGAAAAGAGGTTCTTACAGGTATTAATTTTCTTTTTAAGAGAATAATGAGTAAGGAACTTGGTGATGTGGATTATACCGATGTAGAAGCATTGAATCCAGGAGCAAGTTTTAATGGGGAAGGTGAACCGATAGATTTAGTTCTTTTAGATTATAAAAACATAATAGCTGAAAGTGACGATGAGGATAAAAAGGAATTAGAAATAGAAGCAAAATATATCTGCAATAGAATCGAAAATATAGTAAGTGGGAAAGAACAATTGTATATTGATGATGCCTCAGTTCCAGATGGAAGACGTATACCAACCTATAAAGATATAGTTATACTACTTAGAGCCACTGCAGGGCATGGAGATATTTTAAAAGATGCGTTGATGGAAAGGGAAATACCAGTATTTTTAGATTCATCAAAAGGGTGTTTTGATTCTTTTGAAATTAATATAATGATGTCGCTTCTTGAGATAATAGATAATCCATTAAACGACATACCACTTATAGGGGTACTTAGATCTCCAATAGGGTCTTTTGATGAAGAAGAGCTTATAAAAATAAGAGGAGAAAAAGCAAAAGGTGGATTTTATAATTGTTTGAAGAAGTATAGCAAAGAAGAAAATTTCCTAGGAAATAAAGCTAAGATATTTTTAGAAAAATTGAAGATGTATAGAGAAAAAAGTATTAAGATGACCTTAGTTGATTTTTTATGGTACTTATATTTAGATACAAATTTCTATTCTTTTGTAGCAACTCTTAGCAATGGGGATATTAGACAAGAAAATTTAATGCTGTTATTACAAAAAGGTAGGGAATTTGAAAATACATCATATAAAGGATTATTTAATTTCATAAATTTTATAAATAAGATAAAGATATCTAAAGGTGACTTTGGTTCTGCAATAACTATTGGAGAAAATGAAAATGTAGTTAGGATAATGAGTATACATAAGAGTAAGGGACTAGAATTTCCTATTGTATTTATGCCTCATTTAAATAAAAAATTTAATATGATGGATCTTAGAGAAAATATACTATTTCACCCGAGACTTGGGTTTGGCCCTAAATATATAAGTGGTGAAGAAAGAGTTGCTCATGATACATTAGTTAGAAGTGTTATAAAGGATTCTATAGAAACAGAAGTAAAAAGCGAAGAGATGAGAATTCTCTATGTTGCCCTAACAAGAGCAAAAGAAAAGCTGATTTTGATATCTGCTAATAAAGATATTGATAACCTTATTAAAAAAGGTAAGGAAGCACTAAAAAGTAGTGATATTAGGTTACCTAGTTATATTGTAAAAAAATGCTCTAGTTATTTGCAATGGATAATTATATCTTTAATGGCTCATAGAGATGGTAATATTCTTAGAGAAAGAATAGAAGGGGACTTAAACTTTCCATCACCAATAGAAGATGAAAGTAAGTGGAATATAGAGATAATAGATTCTTATAATGATGATGATAGTGATATTGAAGAAGAAAATTCACTTACAGTAGTAGAGAAGCTTAAGGGAGAAGAAATAGGGGATAAGTATACAGGTATAGATAATATACTTAATTTTAGATACAAATATAAAGATGTAACTAACATATCACCATATATAACAGTTTCAGAAATAAAGAGAAAGTATCTTGAAGGAAATATTAAAATAGATAGTAATGGAGTTTTAACAAAAGGAAATTATATAGAAGAAATAGTAGCGCCTAAGTTTTTAAGAGATGAAAAATCTTTAACTAGGTCACAAATAGGTACTGCACATCATACTGTTATGGAGCATTTACCACTTAAAATGGATTCATCGGTAGAAACAGTAAAAGAATTAGTAGATATATTAGTAAATAAAAATATATTGACTGAAGATGAAGGAAAAGTAATAAATTGCAGTAAGATTTCAGATTTCTTAAGAAGTGATCTATGCAAGGATATGGTAGAAAATGAAGATACACTTTTAAGAGAATTTCCTATACAGCTAAGAATATCTCCAAGTGAAGTCTATGATGTAGAAGACGATGATGATAAATTGGTTTTAAATGGTATAGTAGATGCTTTTTATGAAAAAGATAATGAATTAATTATAGTTGATTATAAAAGTGATTATTATGTTGAGAAAAAGGAAATGGTAGAAAAATATCAAGTTCAGTTAAAGCTTTATAAAAAAGCCTTAGAAAAAATCACAGGTAAAAAAGTGAGAGAGTGTATATTATATTTATTTTATAAAAGTGAGTATGTAAAGATATATTAGGAGGAAGACGATGGGCATTAGTCAATTAAAAACTGGTGATAAGGTAGATGATTATTTTTTAATAAAGATTTGTAATGTTAAGGTTTCTACAACAAATAATAATAAGTATTTAGATATAGTAGTAATGGATGAAAGTGGAGAAATTGACGGTAAGTTTTGGAGATACAAAGATGGTGATGAAGAAAAATTTAAATCTGGAACTTTAGTTAAAATTAAAGGAGCTATTGTAAGTTGGATGAATTCTAATCAACTTAGAATTGACAAACTTTCTGAAGTAACAAAAGAAGATAATATATCTATAGAAAAATTTATTCCTTCAGCGCCATTTAAAGGTGAAGATATGCTAAAGGAATTAAAAGAATATATAGAGAAAATTAAAAATGAAGATATAGCAACTATTGTTGAATTAATAGTAGAAAAGAAAGAGGAAAAACTACTTATAGCACCAGCGGCTATGAAAAATCATCATTCTATAAGATGCGGATTATTGTATCATACAGTAACAATGCTGAAAGCAGGAGATGCATTAAGTAAAATTTATACTTACATTAACACTGACTTATTATTTGCAGGAATAATTCTACATGATATCTGTAAAATTGATGAGATGCATAATAATGAAGTGGGATTAGTAGATGAATATACAGTAGAAGGTCAACTTCTTGGACACATAATTCAAGGAATTAAAGAAATAGAAGTTATAGGTGATAAAGTTGGAGCTGATAAAGAAGTGATGATGATGTTAGAGCATATGATTTTATCTCATCACTACAATCCTGAATACGGTAGCCCTAAGAAACCAATGTTTCCAGAAGCTCAAATGCTTCATATTTTAGATTTATTAGATGCATCATTGTTTGATATGAAAAAAGCTATAGATGGTATTGAGGTAGGAACAATTTCAGAAGGAATATGGTCTCTTGATAAGAGAAGAGTTTATAAAAGCAAGATCAACAATTAAGTAGGGCACAAGTATGAGGGCACAAGGCACAGGGATATGTCAGTGCACAGTGGTGGAGGAAATTCCTGCGGAATTTCTTAGATTATTGTTTTAACATGTTGAGTTGAATGTTATAAGTTAGATTGTGTCTTTTATTTAGATTACAGTTGATATAAAAGTCATTACAGAGGGCTCATGAAAGTTGCACTTTAATGAAGCTTTGAATATATATTTGCATAGGATTATATAAAGAGAGTTAAGTTTATATTAGTACCTGTTCTAGTTAAGTAGTGGTAAAACTGTATTTCTCCCATAAAATACACTAGCTATCCGCAAGATTATAATAAAATTCCTCGCAAAGAGGAATTTTTACCTTACTTGTGCCCTGTGCCATGATTTACTTTGTTAAATCTTTATTAATGTTCAGACAATTCTGTTTAATAAATGATAAAAAGTAAAAATATTCAAAAACAAAGTAAGAGGTGGATTTCTTTAGTGAAAGATAGCTATAGAAATATTTCTAAAATATAGATAAATGAATAACATAAAAATACAAAAATGTATTAGTAATAGTTTACAAAAAAGAAATATGAAAAGTTGTATAAAAGTATTTAAAAAGGAAAATAGTTGTGTTAAAATAATAACAAGGTCAGAAATGACTGGGAAATTTGCGTGAAATGAACGATGATATGACATTATAATTGATGTTATAAAGTGTTCATATAATAAAATTTTTTTTAAAAATTAAAGGGGGAACTTATTAATGTTTAGTCAATGGGATGGATTTAAAATGGGACATTGGTGCGAAGATATCGATGTTAGAGATTTTATAGTTAAAAACTATACTCAATATAACGGAGATGAATCTTTCTTAGCACCTATTTCTGAAAAGACTTCTAAGGTTTGGGAAAAAGCAGAAGCTTTAATAATCGAGGAAATCAAGAAGGGTATCATCGATGTAGAGACAGACAGGGTTTCAGGAATCAATAATTTCGAACCTGGTTATATAGATAAAGAAAATGAAGTAATTGTTGGATTACAAACAGATGCTCCATTAAAGAGAATTATAAATCCATATGGTGGAGTAAGAATGGTAGAACAAGAATTACAAGAATATGGATATACTTGGAATCCAGAAGTACAAAAATATTTTAAAGCATTCAGAAAGAGCCATAATGAAGGCGTATTCGATGCTTATACTTCTGATATAAGAGCTGCTAGAAGTGCAGGTTTATTAACTGGTCTTCCAGATGCATATGGAAGAGGAAGAATCATAGGTGACTACAGAAGAATACCTCTATATGGAATAGATTACTTAATTGAAATGAAGAAAGCAGATTTTGCTGAAAAAGAATCTTTAGATGCTTCAGAAGATGTAATTCAATTAAGAGAACAAATTAGAATGCAAATTAAAGCATTAAATGAAATTAAGGCAATGGGATTAAGCTATGGTGTAGACATGTCTAAGCCAGCATCTAATGCTCAAGAAGCAGCACAATTCTTATACTTAGGATATTTAGCTGGTATTAAAGAAAATAATGGTGCAGCTACTTCAATAGGAAGAAATACTACATTCCTTGATATATTCATAGAAAGAGATATGGCTAAAGGAATATTAACAGAAGAACAAGCTCAAGAAATAATTGACCAATTAGTTATTAAATTAAGACTTGTTAGACATTTAAGAACTCCAGAATATAATGAATTATTCTCAGGTGATCCTGCTTGGGTTACAGAATCAATCGGAGGTACTACTATTAGTGGTCAATCATTAGTAAGTAAGACTTCATACAGATTCTTACACACATTAACTAACTTAAATCCAGCACCAGAACCAAACATGACAATTTTATGGAGTGAAAATCTTCCAGAAAACTTTAAGAAATACTGTGCTAAGATGTCTATAGAAACAGATGCAATTCAATATGAAAATGATGATATTATGAGACCAATTTATGGTGATGACTATGCAATTGCTTGTTGCGTATCTGCTATGGAAGTTGGTAAGAGAATGCAATTCTTTGGAGCAAGAGCTAACGTTGCTAAGACATTATTATACGCTATCAATGGTGGTGTAGATGAAAAGAAGAAGACTCAAGTTCTTAAAGGATTAGAACCAATAACTGGTGATGTATTAGACTTCGAAGAAGTTTTACCAAAATATAAGAAAGCATTATCTAAAGTTGCTAATCTTTATGTTAATACAATGAATACAATCCACTACATGCATGATAAATATGCTTATGAAGCAGGACAAATGGCTCTTCATGATACAGATGTTAAACACTTCATGGCATTTGGTATCGCAGGATTATCAGTTGCAGCTGACTCTTTAAGTGCTATTAAGTATGCTAAAGTTACTCCAATCAGAGATGAAAATGGATTAGCTGTAGACTTTAAGATAGAAGGAGATTTCCCTAAATACGGAAATGATGATGATAGAGTTGATGATTTAGCTGTAGAATTAGTTAAATACTTCTCAGATGAATTAAAGAAGACTCCAACTTATAAGAATGCAGAACATACATTATCAGCATTAACTATAACTTCTAACATTATCTATGGTAAGAAGACTGGTAATACTCCAGACGGAAGAAAAGCAGGAGAACCTCTTGCACCAGGAGCTAACCCAATGCATGGTAGAGATGTGAACGGAGCTTTAGCATCACTTAACTCAGTTGCTAAGATTCCATATAGAACTTATTGTCAAGATGGTGTTTCTAACACATTCTCAATCGTTCCAACTGCATTAGGAGCTGATAAAGAAACTCAAATTAATAACTTAGTTAATATGTTAGATGGATATTTTGCACAAGCTGCATTCCATTTAAATGTAAATGTATTAAACAGAGATACATTATTAGATGCTATGGAAAATCCAGAAAAATACCCAACACTTACAATCAGAGTATCAGGATATGCTGTTAACTTCACAAGACTTACAAGAGAACAACAATTAGAAATAGTAAAGAGAACATTCCACGAAAAGATGTAATAAATGAAGGGTAGAATACATTCTTTTGAATCTATGGGCCTTGTTGATGGCCCAGGTATCAGATCAGTGGTTTTCTTCCAAGGTTGTAACCTTAGATGTAAGTTTTGCCACAATCCAGATACATGGACCTGCGATGGAGGAACAGAAACAGATTCTTCAGAACTTGTTGCAAAGATAAGTAGGTTTAAAACCTATTATGATAAAAGTGGAGGGGGCGTCACCTGTTCAGGGGGTGAGCCCCTTCTTCAACCTTCGTTTTTAATTGAATTGTTTAAAGGTTGTAAGGAAATTGGAATTAATACATGTTTAGATACTTCCGGTGTTGGCGTTGGAAATTACGAAGAAATTTTGAAATATACAGATTTAGTTTTACTAGATATTAAGCATTATGAAAAAGATGGATATAAAGAAATAACTAGAAGAGATTTAGACGAATTTAATAATTTTTTAGAAGCTTTAAATAAAACTGATGTTAAGGTATGGATAAGGCAAGTAATTGTTCCAGGCTTTAATGATAGTGAAGAGTATATGAAGGGATTAGCGAACTATGTTAAGAACAACGTGAAAAATTTTGTTAAGTTAGAAGTGCTTCCTTATCATGTATTAGGAGTTTCTAAATATGAAGGATTAAATATTCCATACCCACTAGAAGGTGTTGAACCTATGAATAAAGAAGATGGAAAGATTTTCAGTGATTTCTTTTATAAATATTATTAGTAGAAAGTGCCGTAAGATAGCAACAGTTATCTTGGGGCACTTTTTTATTATTAGGGCACAAGGCACAGGGCACAGGGAAGGAAGAAATTTCTGTGGAATTTCTTGGATTGTAAGTGTTTAAGTTGAAGGTATGGAGTATACTAGTTTTTTTAAATTAGTTATGTTTAATAAAAAAGTCATTATAGGGGTTCATGAAAGTAGCACTTTCATGAAGCTTGGATTTAAATTTTTGCATTTATAGTAAATATGAAAACACATTGCCGTCCGCAGGACTTATAATATTTTCCCAGCAGGGGAAAATTAACCTTACTTGTGCCCTGTGCCTTCTAACCTGTGCCATAATAAAGGAACTATCGCTCACAAATTCTCATTTGTTAAATGACAGCTATATCCCCAAACTGTGCACCGATAGTTGTAAATTAATTTAAAACAATTTAAATTTAATACTATTAAAATAATATTTAGTATATAATATATAGTAATAAAATTATATTGAGGTGAAGAATATGAATGGTAATGTTGCTTACGATTCTGTAAGAGAACAGAATAAATACATAGCCAAGGTTTTTTCATGGATGGGAATAGCACTTTTAATATCAGCTATAAGTGCTCTTTATGTAGGTACCAATCCAACAATTTTTTATAGAGTTAATCCATTTGTAATATTAATTCTTGAAATAGGATTAGTTATGATATTAGTTGGTATGCTAAATAAAATATCACCAGTAACTGCTACAGCCTTATTTATAGTTTATTCTGCTATTAATGGAATATCGTTATCAGGTATATTTATGATGTATTCACAAGGAACAATAACTTCTGCATTTATAACAGCAGCTGTTATGTTTGGCGTTTTTGCAGTAGTAGGTTATACAACAAGAGTAGATTTATCTAAATACTCAAGTATACTTTTTATGGCATTAATAGGATTGATGATAGCAGGGTTAATAAATATATTTATAGGAAGTTCATTTTTATCTCTAGGTGTTTCAGCTGTAGGAGTTGTTGTTTTTGCAGGACTTACAGCATATGATATACAAACACTTAAAGAACATCAAAGAGTATTTGGGCAAAACCATAACATGGCTATATACGGTGCCCTTCAACTTTACTTAGACTTCATAAACATATTCTTATATTTACTTAGAATATTTGGATTTATGAATAGTGATGATTAATATTTAGAAGATAAAGCACTACGAAACAAAAGTTTCGTGGTGTTTTTTTTATAAATTAGTGAATAGGGGACATGTAACAGGGCATAAGGCACAGGAAAGGTTAATTCTTATTGCATCAATCTTTCAGAGATGTGCACTGTGCACTGATAATTGTGCACTGCTTACATATTTGTTACAATTACAGTAATAGAATTAATTATATGGATGTGATTTTAATGGAGCCTTTGGCTAGTAAACTTAGGCCTAAGACATTAGAGGATGTTTTAGGACAAAAACATTTATTTGGTGAAAATGGATCGTTAAGTAGCGCTATAAATAAAGGATTTATTCAAAATATGATATTTTATGGTCCTTGTGGTTGTGGTAAGACAACAGTGGCAAATATAATATCTGAAATGACTAATAAGACTTTATATAAAGTGAATGGTGCTACAGATACGTTGAAGGATGTAAAGGAAGCTATAAATGCTAGAAGTACTCTTATGGGAGCTAGGGGGATTTTATTATATATTGATGAGATACATTTATTTAATAAGAGAGCACAGCAAAGTCTTTTAGAGGTGTTGGAAAGTGGGGATGTAACATTAATTGCTTCAACAACAGAAAATCCGTATTTCTCTATATTCAAGGCATTACTATCAAGATGTGTTATATTTCAATTTAAGCCACTGGAATTTGATGACATAAAGAAAGGGTTACAAAGAGGTATAGATTATCTAGAAAAAGATTTGAATAGAGAAATAATTACATCAGATGAGGTTTTGAAAGATATATCTTATAGATGTAATGGAGATATGAGAAATGCATTAAATACCCTTGAATTTTTAGTATATTCTTTGAATAATGGAGAAAAAATAGAAATAAGTAAAGAAGTTGTTGAGAAAATCACGGGGAAAAAGATAATTTCTTTTGATAGAGATGGAGATAACCATTATGATTTACTGAGTGCATTTCAGAAGTCTATAAGAGGAAGTGATGAGAATGCAGCGATATTATATTTAGCAATGTTGTTAAAGGGTGGAGATTTACAATCTATATGTAGAAGATTATTAGTTATTGCTAGCGAAGATATTGGATTAGCATATCCTGCTGCAATTTCTATAGTAAAGGCTTGTGTTGATTCAGCTTTAATGATAGGAATGCCTGAAGCAAAGATACCATTAGCTGAAGCGACTCTTTTATTGGCAACAGCTCCAAAATCTAATTCTTCATGTGTCGCTATTGATAAAGCTATGAGCCTATTGGAAAAGAAGGATCTAGGTGAGATACCTAGTTATCTAAAAGATGGGCATTATTCAGGAGCTGGAAAACTTGGAAATGGTATAGGATATAAATATCCTCATAATTATAAAAATAATTATGTTAAACAGCAATATATGCCTTCAAATTATATAAATGAAGAATTTTATGTAGCAGGCGATAACAAATTTGAAAATAGTATTAAGAATTACTTATCAAAAATAAAATAAATAATTAAAACAATATGTATAAAATTACACTTAAGAAGTAAAAATGCACTTTTAGGAAATAAATGTAGAAATGTATCAAAAATTATTATATTATAGTGTCAAGATGAAACGGAAAGTAGGAGAAAAAGTCATGATGATTAATACTTGGGAAATGAAACGAAAGTTAAAGATTAATAAAAATATATTATATGTAACATTAGGAATAGAGTTAATAAGCTTAATCTTAATGATTTTTATTGATAAGTTATTTGCCATTATATTTGTTCCAGCTATTATAGTGCTATTTACTTCTTATATACAGGCACGATCATTAAAAAGAGAAATATCAGACTTGACATTAAATAGATACCCTATTTAATGTAGATTAAATATTGTAGAAGGTGTTAAAAGATATAGAGGGCTGCTATAAAGTAGAGTCATAATGATTCTCTTTAGGCAGTCTATTTTTATATTAGGATATTATTATTATTATAGATCATAGGATACATAAATAAATTTATAATATATAAAAAAAGGGCTGTGACAAATACAGAGCCCTTTTTAATATAACCATATGTATATATAATTATTTTAAAATTTCTAAAACTTCAACGTCATAATCACCATCTGGAGATGCAACGGTAATTTTTTTACCGATTGGCAATTTGAATAGTGCTTTACCTAATGGAGAATCGATAGAAATTTTCATATTCATAGTATCAGCTTCTACAGAAGATACTAAAGTAACTTCTTCAACCTCATCTAAATCATAAAACTTAACTTTAGCTGTTTTGTTAACATCAAAGATATTTTCATCTTCACTACCTTCTATAACTCTAGCACGTTTTAAAATGCTTTCAAGTTCTTGAATTCTAGTTTCAGTTATAGATTGATCATCTTTAGCGGCAGAGTAATCTGCATTTTCACTAAGATCTCCTTGAGCTCTAGCAGCTTTTAAAGCTTCTTTAATTTCTGCTCTTTTAGTGTTTTTAAGGAAATTTAATTCGTCTTCTAATTTTTGCTTTCCAGCTTCAGTTAATATAACTTCGTTATTCATAGTTCACCTCTAAATTATTTTCATATTACTCTTAATATATTATTATACCAAATAATTATCATAATATTAAATAATCAGAAAATTTTATAAATTGAGAAAAATCTATTGAAATGGAAATATACTAAGTTATAATAAATATATAGATATCGAGGTGAGGAATATGTGTAGAATTTATCTGGGCAAAGGGGTGGAAAAAATAGATTTTGAAAAATATTTCTTAATCCACTTAGAACAATCTAAAGAAAGTACTGTAAACGTTGTAAAAATAGTTTGGGATTATGATTTGACTACATTTGATTTTTTAAATACTACAGTTAAATATTTAGAAACAAATTTTCAAAATGTGAGAGCATTAGAAAATGGATATATTGATATCGAAGAAGAAATTATTTTAATAAAAGATTTTTATAAAATACCTTTAAGATCACAGAGAAAGATAGTAGATAATATCATGAAAGGAAAATTTCACAGAACTTTTATATTGATGGATAAAAAATGCAATATTAATAAGTATAATGATGATTTACTGGATGAATTTATACATTATAATGTAAAAGCTAGTATGTAGTAAGAAGGAATAGTGAATAGGAAATAGCTTAAGAGATATAATTGTTTCTTAAGCTACTTCTTTATAATCCTAAAGAGCGTTGAAATAAGTAATCTAAATCATATTCTGTATATATGACTCCACCCATAAGAGTAAGTATAATATCTTCCTTTTTATAACCTTCTTTATACTTTTTATATGGTGCAAGTGATTTTTTTAATTGTCTACAATTTATATCTAAAAGTTCTGATATTTCAGCAATTGTATAATACTGTTTATTTAGTAATAAATACAGAGTGTCCTGTAATTCAAGTTTGTATTTCATGTCTGTAAGTTTATCATTATGAGGACCATATTTTCCACGATGATGTTTATCACAAAGAAATTTAAAGTTTAATGGAAAATTCAGTCCACCTTCACTTCTAAATATAATATGATGTTTATCCGCATTAGCGCCGCAAATTTCACATTTACTCAATAAAAATCCCCCCACTATATACTTATATTAATATAATTATATGAATATATTTTACTACTTTCAATTGGAAAGTTAATGTATAATTGTAAATATACACAGGCCAACAAGTGTATGTGTATAAAAAACACTTGACTTTTTTAGAGAAACATAATATGATAATAAATAGAAAATAATACCGGGGGGCTATATTTATGTTATATAAAAGTACTAGAGGAAATACAGAGGTAGTTAATTCACAACAAGCTGTTGTAAAAGGACTTTGTGATGATGGGGGCTTATTCGTACCAGTTGATTTCCCAAATGTAAAATTAGATTTAGATGAGATGAGTAAGTATTCTTACAAAGAAGTAGCTTGTAAGATACTTGAAATATTTTTTGGAGATTTCTCTAAAGAAGAGATAAAAAATATTGTTGATAATAGTTATGATGGTAAATTTTCTTGTGAAGAATTAGTAGATGTAGTTAAGGGTGGAGATGGATTTTTTATAGAATTATATCATGGTCCAACTAGTGCATTTAAGGATATGGCATTATCAGTTTTGCCACATTTAATGATTGAAAGTTCAAAGAAAATTTCTGGAGATAAAGAAATTGTTATATTAACTGCTACTTCAGGGGATACAGGAAAAGCGGCATTAGAAGGATTCAGCAATGTAGATGGAATAAAAATTGTTGTATATTATCCAAGTGAGGGTGTATCACAAACTCAAAGACTTCAAATGGTATCTCAAGAAGGAAACAATGTTAAGGTATATGGGATAAATGGAAATTTCGATGATGCTCAAAGGGCTGTTAAAGAAATTTTCGTAAATAAAGAATTAAGAGAAGAAATGGCCCAAAACAATAAAGCGTTTTCTTCAGCAAATTCTATAAATATTGGTAGATTAGTGCCACAGATTGTTTATTATATATATAGCTATTTACAATTAGTAAATAGAAAAGAAATATCTTTAGGAGATAAGGTAAATGTAGTTGTTCCATGTGGAAATTTTGGTAATATATTAGCAGCATATTATGGAGAAAAATTAGGATTACCTGTTAATAAGTTTATTTGTGCATCAAATACAAACAAAGTTCTAACTGATTTCTTTAATACTGGAGTATATGATAGAAATAGAGATATGGATATAACAATATCTCCATCAATGGACATATTAGTTTCATCAAATTTAGAAAGATATTTATATGAAATAAGTGATAATGATGAAAATTTTGTTAAATCAGCTATGGAATCTTTACAAAAAGATGGACGTTATGAAGTAAGACCAGAACATATGGAAAAGATGAAGAAATTTTATGGTGGTTTCTGTAATGATGAAGATACTTTAACTGCAATTAAAGAAATGTATAATAATAATAAATACTTAATGGATACACATACAGCAGTAGCTTATAAGGTTTATGAAGATTATGTAAAAGAAACAGGGGATAAAACAAAAACACTAATCGCTTCTACAGCAAGTCCTTACAAATTTTCAGAAGCTGTTTGTAAAGGACTAGGAATATATGAAGATGGGCTTACTGATGATGAGATGATGGATAAACTTCATGAGTATACATCAGTATCTATTCCTAAAAACTTGTTTGAGTTAAGAAATAAAAAAGCTATTCATAATGACGTTATAGATAAGAGCACAATAATAGAAAATCTAAAAAAATATTTAGAATTAGGTGAGTAAAATGATAAAGATTACAGTACCAGCTACTAGTGCTAACTTGGGGCCAGGCTTTGATTGCTTGGGACTAGCTTTAGATTTGTACAATGATTTTTATATTGAGGAAATAGAAGAAGGCCTAGTTATTGAAGGTTGTTTAGAAGAGTTTAAAAATGAAAACAATTTGTTTTATGTTAGTTTTCAAAAAGCTTTAAGCGAATTAAATGAAGAGGTTAAGGGGATAAAAATTATTTTTGATTCAAGAATTCCTTTAAAAGGAGGACTTGGAAGTTCAGCTACTTGTATTATTGGGGGAATACTTGGAGCGTTCGCTATTAAAGGGATAGAAATAGATAACGATAAAGTGCTAAAGATAGCTAAAACTATAGAAAATCATCCAGATAATATTGTACCAGCTTTGCTAGGTGGAATAACTGTTGCAGTAATTGAAAATGAAAAGGTGTATTATGAAAAATTTACAACTAGTGAATCTTTTCAATTTATTGCGCTAAGTCCAGATATTGAATTATCAACAGAAGAAGCGAGAAGTATATTACCTAAGAATATATCTTTAAGTGATGGAGTTTACAATGTTAGTAGAGCAGCACTTTTAGCAATGTCTTTATCGAAGGGAAATAAGGAAAATATAAGAGTTGCTTGTAATGATAAGTTTCATCAAAATTATAGGGGAAAACTAATACCAGACTTCTTTGATATTTTAGACTTTGCAAAAGAAAATGGAGCAATTACATCGTTTTTAAGTGGAGCAGGCCCAACAATTATGATAATAAATGAAAAAGCTAATAATGAATTAGAGGGTAAATTAAAAGAGTATTTAAATAATTGCAAGAGAAAATGGAAGATATCTGTTCTAAATTTAGAAGTAGATGGGGCAAAAATTAATAATTATAAATAAGGGGGCTGAAAATATATGGGAAAATTAAAAGTAGCTTTATTAGGACTAGGAAATGTAGGTTCTGGAGTGTACAAAATATTAACAGCAAATAAAGCGGTTATAGAAAAACGTAGCGGATATGAAATTGAAGTAGGCAAAATTCTTGTAAGAGATAAAAATAAGCCAAGACCTGTAGATGTAGATGAGGATATAGTAACTACTAATATTGATGATATATTAAATGATGATGAAATTTCAATTGTAGTAGAGCTTATGGGTGGAGAAGAACCAGCTAAAAGTTATATTTTAAGAGCTATTGAAAAGAAGAAACATGTTGTTACAGCAAATAAGCTACTAATGGCTAAATGTGGAGTTGAGGTTTTTAACAAGGCTAAAGAAGTTGGTGGAGTTCATATACATTATGAAGCTTCTGTAGCTGGTGGAATTCCTATAATACAAGGTATAAATGAAGCATTGACAGGTAATAAGATAGAAAAAGTTATTGGTATAATTAATGGAACAACAAATTATATATTAACTGAGATGGAGGATAAAGGTCTTTCTTTTGAAGAAGCTTTAAAAGGGGCTCAAGAGAAAGGGTATGCAGAAGCAGATCCTACTTCAGATATAGAAGGATTCGATACATTATATAAACTAGATATATTAACAGCATTATGTTTTAATAAGAAAGTTCCTGTTGATACTATATACAGAGAAGGAATAACTAAAATATCAAAAGGTGATATTGAAATAGCTAAAGAATTCGGATATAAAATTAAGTTACTAGCTATAGGTTCTGAGGTAGACGGAAAAATTGAAGCAAGAGTGCATCCAACAATGATACCAGCAAAACATCCTTTGGCTAATGTAAATGATTCATTTAATGCAATCATGCTGAAAGGTGATGCTGTAGGAGACTTAATGTTCTATGGAAGAGGTGCAGGAGATTTACCTACAGGATCAGCAGTCGTTGGAGACATAATAGCTGTTGCTAAGAATTTAAATAATGAACCAAGTGGATTAGATTTATTTGAAGAAAATAATAAAAAAGCCTTAAAGGATATGAAAGATGTTGAATCAGAATATTATTTAAGATTGAATGTTTTGGATACACCTGGTACTTTAGCAGAGATATCAAGTATATTTGCTCTTCATAAGATATCTATTTTATCACTTATTCAAAGAGGAGATAGAAAAGAAGGAATGACAGATATAATTTTCATTACTCATAAGGCTAAGGAAGAGGCTATTAGAAATTCAATTGAGGCTTTTGAAAATTTAGGCGATAAGTATAAGGTAGAAAATATAATTAGAATAGAGAATTTTAATTAGGGGAAAGAGGCGAAAGCCTCTTTTTTTAATTCACAATTCGCAGTTTACAATTCACAATTATGGAGGAAATTCTTATCAGTGTACAACATCAAGGCACAAGTATGAGGGCACAAGGCACAGGTATGGATGAAATTCCTGCGGAATTTCTTAGATTATAAGTGTGGTGTCTTTAATTCATTATTAAGACTTATTTCATAATTAGAATTGAGTTTATAATACCGTCTTACGGGGCTAATGAAAGTTGCACTTTCATGTAGCTTGAGGATATATCTTTGTGAGATCGAGATATAGTAAAAGTTCATATTGAAACCTGTTCTAGTTAAGTAGTGGTAGAATTCAGATCACAGGTGCAGGGCACATGGCACAGGTAGATTTATTTAACAACACTTAACTATAATAGTTTTATATATGTATTTGATGTATAAATACATAGTATATATAATAAATTTCCATGCCAGCCGCAGGATTATAATAAAATTCCTCGTAAAGAGGAATTTTTACCTTATTTGTGCCCTGTGCCATGTTACATGTGCCCTGATAATATTTCCGATTAAAATACTCAGATTTTTTTAGTTTTAAAGTTGACAACTTTACTCAGATTTGATAAGATAAGTTCAAAAGTTAGAACTGGGGTGTTAAAGGTGAAGCTTTCTACAAAGGGCAGATATGGGGTTAAGGCTATGTTTTGTTTAGCAACTGAATATGGAGATGAACCTGTATCTATAAAAAGTATATCAGAGAAGCAAAATATAACTGTAGCATATTTAGAACAACTTTTTGCACCACTTAGGAAAGCAGGGCTAATAATAAGTATAAGAGGTGCTCAAGGAGGATATAAGCTTGCTAGAGAACCAAAAGATATAACAGTTGCTCAAATTATGGATGTTTTAGAAGGACCTATTGAGGTGTCAGAATGTCTAGAAGATGAATCTAAGTGTTCAAACTTAGACTGTTGTGCTACAAGAAGTTTATGGGCTAAAATTAAGAATTCAATAGATAATGTAACTCAAAATGTTACGTTACAAGACATGATAGATGAATCAAAAAAATTAATGGAGAAGAGGAGTGAGTAGAGTGAATGATGTAATTTACATGGATTATTCAGCAACTACGCCAACGAGAAAAGAAGTCATAGATGCAATGATGCCATATTTTGAAGAGAATTTTGGAAATCCTTCATCATGGTATTCAATAGCAAGAAATACTAAAAAAGCAATAGATGAAGCTAGAGATAAAGTTGCAAATGCTATAAATGCAAAGGCAGAAGAAATATATTTTACTGCTGGTGGTTGTGAAGCTGACAACTGGGCAATAAAAGGTGTAGCTTTTGCCAATAGAAAAAAAGGAAATCATATAATCACTACAACTATAGAACATCATGCTATTATGAATACTTTTAAGTATTTAAGTAAGCAGGGGTTTGAAGTAACTTATCTTCCAGTAGATAAAGATGGGTTAGTAAATCCAGAGGATGTAAGAAATGCTATAAAAGATACTACTATTTTAGTTTCTGTAATGTATGTTAATAATGAAATTGGTGCTATAGAGCCTATTAAAGAAATTGGTGCTATTTGTAGAGAAAAGAAAGTGTATTTCCACTGTGATGGAGTTCAAGCAGTAGGTCATATACCAGTAGATGTTGTTAATGACAATATTGATATGTTATCTATGGCAGCACATAAGTTTTATGGTCCAAAAGGTGTTGGAGCTTTATACATCAAGAAGGGTGTTCGCATAGATAACCTTATTCATGGTGGAGGACAAGAAAGAGGTAAGAGAGCTACTACAGAAAATATACCTGGAATAGTAGGTATGGGAGTTGCTATTGAACTTGCTGTTAAAGAAATGGAAGAAGAAAGCAAGAGAATAGGCGCATTAAGAGATAGATTATTAAATGGTTTAGTTGAAAGAATACCTCATACAAAAGTAAATGGACCTATTGGAGAAAAAAGATCATATAATAATGTCAATTGTTCATTTATAGGTATTGAGGGAGAAGCTATGTTACTTCTTTTAGATAGTAATAAAATATGTGCTTCTACAGGTTCAGCTTGTGCATCAGGATCTCTTGATCCATCACATGTATTACTTGCAATTGGATTACCACATGGTATAGCGCATGGATCTGTTAGATTAAGTTTAGGTAGATCTAATACTGAAGAGCAAGTTGATTACGTAATTGATAAATTAAGTGAAATAGTAAATAGATTGAGAGAGATGTCACCATACTGGGAGACATTTGTTAAAGGAGGAGAAAATTATGATGACTTATTCTGATAAGGTTATGGATCATTTCCAAAACCCTAGAAATGTTGGAGAAATAGAGAATGCCAGTGGTGTTGGTGAAGTAGGAAACCCAAAATGTGGAGATATAATGAAAATATATTTAGATGTTGAAGATAACATAATCAAAGATGTTAAATTCAAAACTTTTGGATGTGGATCAGCTATAGCATCTTCATCAATGGCTACTGAACTTATAAAAGGAAAGACAATAGAAGAAGCTTGGGAACTTTCTAATAAGGCCGTTGCTGAAGCTTTAGATGGTCTTCCACCAGTAAAAATGCATTGTTCAGTTTTAGCAGAAGAAGCTATTCATAAAGCAATAAATGACTATAGAGTTAAACATGGTTTAGAAGCTTGGGATACTAAAGAACATTCAGAACATATACATGAAGAAGTTCATGGAGAGTAGTAAAAATTAAATAAACTTTTGTGAAAAGTAGATGGGAGTAAGCATGAAAAAGAAGGTTTTACTAGGCATGAGTGGTGGAGTAGATTCCTCCGTTGCAGCTTATTTACTTATGAAACAAGGGTATGAAGTAATTGGTGCTACTATGCAAGTTTGGCAAAATGATGATTATTACGAAGGTATGGAAGGGGGCTGTTGCTCCCTTTCAGCTGTTGATGATGCTAGACGTGTAGCACAAAAATTAGGAATACCTTATTATGTTTTAAATTTTAGAGAAAAATTCAAAAGTTCAGTTATAGATTATTTTATTGATGAATATATGGAAGGAAGAACTCCGAATCCATGTGTCATGTGTAATAAAGTAATGAAATTTAAATACTTTCTTCAAAAAGCAAGAGAAATAGGTTGTGATTATGTAGCAACAGGTCATTATGCAAAAATTGAAGAGAGAGAAGGAAGACATTATTTAGTTAGATCTGATGATGATAGAAAAGATCAAACTTATGCTTTATATGGTATTACTCAAGATGAATTAAAACATACTTTAATGCCATGTGGAGAGTATACAAAGGATGAAATAAGAGAAATTGCTAAAGAGATAGGATTAGCAGTTCATAATAAGAAAGATTCCGAAGAAATATGCTTTATTCCAGATAATAATCATGGTGAATTCATAAAGAGAGCAAAGCCAAATCAAATTAAACCTGGGTATTTCGTTGATAAGGATGGAAATAAATTAGGTAAACATAAAGGTATTGTATTTTATACAATAGGTCAAAGAAAAGGGTTAGGATTAGCTCTTGGAACTCCAGTATTCGTTACAGATATAGTTCCTTTTAATAATACTGTTGTAGTTGGTAGTGAAGAAGATATATTTAAGACAGAACTTCTTGCTAAGGAAGTAAACTTAATATCTATAGATAAACTTGAAGCACCTTTAGAGGTAGAAGCAAAGATAAGATATTCTGGTAAACCAACAGCAGCTACAATATATCCATTAGAGGATGATAAAGTTAAAGTTGTATTTAAAGAAAAAGTTAGAGCTATTACTAAAGGGCAATCAGTTGTTTTTTATAAAGATGATTATGTTGTCGGTGGTGGCGTAATAGATAAGATTTTATAGTAAATAGAGCTGTCGTACGAAAGTACGATAGCTTTTTTTGTAAGCTTGATAGAGCAAAAATAGGGTGCAGGGTATGTAAAGGCACAAGTATGAGGGCACAAGGCACAGGTATAGATGAAATTCTTGCAGAATTTCTGAAATTTTAAGTGTTAAGTTAAATGTTATAAGTTGGACTATGTTTCTTATTTGGATTATAGTTGATATAAAAGTCAATACAGAGGGCTCATGAAAGTTGCACTTTCATGAAGCTTTGAATATATTCATCCACAAGAGGAATTTTCACCTAAATTACGAATTGTGAAATGTGAATTAAATATATGATATTTTTAATAGTTTTGGATATCATAATCATAAGGTGATGAATTATGTATAGTATTAATGATCTTCAAAATTTGAGAGTATACAATTTAAAAGGAAAATACATAGGATCAGTTTGGGATTTAGTGTTATCGTTTAAGGAAAATAAAGTAATTGGTTTATATATAAAAAGTAATGGAATGAAAAATAAGAAGGTTATGGCTTGCATAGAAGATATATTAGCTATAGGTGATAGTATCATAGTAAATAAAGTGGTAGATATAGAAGGGGTATTGTTTAGAGAAATAAAGTTTAAAGAAGTAGTAGATGATAGAAATTTTATATTAGGTATCATAGAAGATATTTATATAGATGAGATAGAGTTTAATATCTTGGGAGTAGTAATATCTACGGGAATAATTCGAAATTTTATAGAAGGAAAGAGAATAGTATTACCTTATGAAATTTTTATTGGGGAGGAACAATGTATATATAAGCCTAGAGTTGATATGGTTTTTATAAGAAAAGGTGGTGAGTTTAATGACTGTATTACCATTGACAGGAAGGAAAAGAGAAATATTTAAAATTGCAAAAAGAGTATTAATTATTGTAGCCACTATTTTTATTTTATATCTTTGTTTCAAAATAAAAATAATTAGAAGTTTATGCGAAATTGCAGTAATATCTTTCTTCTTGGCTTATCTTCTAAAGCCATCTGTAGAGTATTTAAATAATAAAGGATTAAATAAAAAACTAGCATCAATGATAATAGTAGGTACTTTAATAGGAATTTTTGCAATAACATTAGGTTTTTTTATACCTGAGGTCATTAGGGAAGCAAGTAATTTAAGAGAGGCACTTTACTCTATAGAAGGTACTATGGAAAAAATTGTGACTTCTTTTGATGACATACATAAAAATAAGTTCATTGGTAATATAGTAGATAAAGGATATATAAAGGCCCAACAATATGTACTTTTATTTAGTGAGAAAATCATAGATAGTGTTGTGAAAATAACTTCATATTTTATAGAATTGACAGTAATTCCTGTTGCTGTTTATTATTTTTTAAGTGAAGGAAAAAAGATGTTCAATAGAACTATGGTTCTAGTTCCAATAAGATATAGAGGTTTTTTTAAAAAGATAGCTAAAGATATAGATGTAAGTCTTACAAAATATATTAGTAGTCAATTAATTTTATCATTAGTAGTTGTCGTATTAACTTTTATATTATTAGTAGGATTTAAAATAAAATTTCCATTGATTTTATCAATAATAAATGGAATATTAAACATAATACCATATTTTGGACCTATAATAGGAACTATACCTATATTAATAATAGCTCTTATTAGCTCAAGAGGAAACTTTATATATTTACTAGTAGGATTATATATAATTCAAATGATAGAAAGTAATATAATTTCACCTAAAGTTACAGGAGACTCTATAGATATGCATCCTTTACTAATAGTAATTGTATTGTATATAGGTGGAGAAGTAGCTGGATTTATGGGAATGGTACTATCAGTTCCTGTAGCTGTTTTAATAAAAGTTATATATCAAGATGTAAATAGTTATTTTTAATATATTTGCAGAATATTAACAGAAGTTTTATTGAATAGAAATATTACGTATGCTAATATGAGGATATAGAGAAAAGGATGGTGGGATGTAAATGTTTTTAAGCAAATTATCAGTAAAGGAACAAAAATCATTTTTAGATTTAGTTGAAATAATTAATGATGAAAATATTAATGCAGAAGAAGAAAATTTAATTGCAGAATATAAAGAGGAGTTGGGATTAGATTATACTCCAAGTAAGAAAAATTATGATGAAGTAATATCAACATATAAAAATAGCTCAAAGGAAAATAAAGTTATTGTATATTTTGAGCTTATGGGATTAGCTCTTTGTGATGGAAATTATGAAGCTGATGAAAAAACTTTTATGGAAAATGTAAAAAAATCTTTTGAAATAAGTTATGATATAGAAAATAGAGTTTTTAATTGGTTTGCAGCAGTGAAAAAACTTTATGATGAAACTGAAATAGATTGGGTTTCAGCTATAGGAAGATTAGAAAGAGAAGCAGAAGACATTATTAGTATGTTAAAGTAATAGAGAATAGGCAAAAGTTTAAGAGGATTTCGTCTTGAGACGAATCCTTTTTATTTTTAGCATTACATAGAAAGACTATTTAACGATAAATTGAATTTTGTTAAATAGTCTTTTTTCAATAATAAAATATTTTTTGAGAAGTTTAATTTTTAACACAGAAAAAAATAAGTATTCTAAAGATGTATTTAGGTATAAATTTTATATAGATGGGGTAATAGTTGAGAAAGTGGAAAAAAGGAGTATATCTGATTAAAAAAATAAAATATGAAGATATTATGGGGATTATAATATATATTTTAATAAGTGTAGTAAAAAAAGCAATTGGTGTAGGAAGTTCTAAAAAAGGGATGCTAAAAATAGAACAAAATAAAAATACTAAGGAATTTTTTTATGGGCAATATTTTTTTTATGATGAATGGGTTTATATAAAAAGTATTGTTAATGGTGAAGAAAATGAGATGAAATTTCAATATAATGCAATAATAAATATAAAAGAAAAAAATAGTACTACAATATTAAAATTAGCTAATGGAGCAATAGTATGTATTGATAAAAATCAATGTGCTGAGGATTTTGATTTATTAATGGAGTTTTTAAGAGAAAAAACTAAAATGTTGCATATTAACACTGGGATGGTGAAGTGAAGGAAATTGGTAATTTAACACAGTAATAGACAATTTTTATGATAAGAAACATATAATATGAGATATGACTATACATTTAATAATGAAGAATTCACAATAGTAGCTGTTTCTAGTGGAAGTAAATCAAGTTCTATTGTTAAGTATGAAAAACTTAATAAAGTAAAAGAATCTAAGAATAATATACTTATATATATTACAAGAGAACAATTCTATATTCTAGATAAGAAGCAATGTGATGAAAATATACAAGAAGTTATAAAGTTACTAAAAGATAAAGTTAAGAAATATAAAACTATTTAGAAAAATTGCATTAACTGTGCACTGTGCACTGAAAACTGTGCACTGTGCACTGAAAACTGTGCACTGACCCAAAATTCTTCTATTGACAGAAAATATTCATATAATTATAATTTTAATAGATAATTTAAAAAAGACCATGATAAGAAGGAGTAGTTAGTGAGAGTTATTTAGAGAGGAAGTGGAGGGTGTAAACTTCTTAACGTAGCTAATGAAGGCTGTCTTTAGTCTTATTACTTTAAGTGACACTATTTAATATAGTGTAATTAGGGTGGTACCGCGGAATTATAACTTTCGTCCCTTAGTGTGGATGGAGGTTTTTTTGTTTATAGAAATATTTAGGAGGAAAAGAAAATGAAAAACATGGGTTTAAATGAATTAAGAGAAGCATATCTTAAGTTCTTCGAAGAAAAGGGTCATTATAGAATGCCATCATTCTCTCTTGTACCTAAAAATGATAAATCTTTATTATTAATAAATGCAGGTATGGCACCGTTAAAGCCATATTTTACAGGGCTTCAAACACCACCAAGTAAGAGAGTTACTACTTGTCAAAAGTGTGTAAGAACTGGGGATATTGAAAATGTAGGTATAACTAGTAGGCATGCAACTTACTTCGAAATGCTTGGGAACTTCTCTTTTGGAGATTATTTTAAAAAGGAAGTTATTCCATGGGCCTGGGAATTTGTTACTGAAGTTTTAGAGTTACCTAAGGATAAGTTATTTGTAACTATTTATTTAGAAGATGATGAAGCATATAAATATTGGACTGAGCTTACAGACGTTGATCCAAGTCATATTTTTAGATTAGGAAAAGAGGATAACTTCTGGGAACATGGTTCAGGTCCTTGTGGTCCATGTACAGAAATTCATTTCAATAGAACTGATGAAGAAATAAATACAGTAGAAGAGTTTTTAAAGGCTGCTGATGAAGATAAAGTAGTTGAATTCTGGAACTCAGTATTTACACAATTCGATGGAGATGGAAAAGGAAATTATACACCACTTGCTAATCCAAATATTGATACAGGTGTTGGTCTTGAAAGATTAGCTACTTTAATGCAAGGTAAAAACTCTATATTTGAAGTAGATACTATGGAAAATATCTTAAATGAAGTTTGTAAGATTTCTGGTGTTAAGTATGGTGCTGATAAGAAAAGTGACATATCAATAAGAATTATAACTGATCATATCAGAAGTGTGACATTTTTAATATCTGATGATGTAATGCCATCAAATGAAGGTAGAGGGTATGTACTTAGAAGATTACTTAGAAGAGCTGCAAGACATGGTAAGACTTTAGGAATAAAGGATGCCTTTTTATGTGAACTATGTGATGTAGTTATTAACGATTCACATAAGGCTTATCCAGAACTTATGACTAAGAGAGAGTACATTAAAAAGGTTATAAAGAACGAAGAAGATAAATTCAGAGAAACAATAGATAGTGGTATGGATATATTAAATGGATTTATTTCTGAGTTAAAAGAAAATAATAGTAAAATTTTAAGTGGAAGCAATGCATTTAAATTATATGATACTTATGGTTTCCCAATAGAGCTTACAAAAGAAATATTAGAAGATGAAGGTTTTTCAGTGGACGAAGATGGCTTTAAAGATGAAATGAAAGAGCAAAAAGAAAGAGCAAGAAGCGCTAGAAAAACTTCAAACTATATGGGTGCTGATGTAAAAGTATTAGATATGATTTCTAATGATATTGAAACTGTGTTTGACGGTTATAATAATGAAGTATTAGATTCAGAAATTAAAGTTTTAATTGATGCTGAAGGTTTTGTAGATGTATTAAAATCAGAAGATAAAGGTGTTATAGTTACAGCTGTTACTCCATTCTATGCAGAAATGGGTGGGCAAGTAGGAGATACTGGATTTATATATAATGATAACTTTAGAGCTAAAGTTGTAGATACTAAGAAAAATATCGGTGGAAAGTTTGTTCACTTTGTAGAAGTTATAGAAGGTGAAGTATCTGTTGGTGATACTGTAACATTAGCTATAGATAGTGAAAGAAGAGAAGCAATAAAGAAAAATCATACTGCTACACACCTTTTAGATGCAACTCTTAGAACAGTGCTAGGTTCTCACGTGCATCAAGCAGGATCATTAGTAAAAGCTGATGGATTAAGATTTGATTTCTCTCATTTAGAAGCATTAAGTCATGAAGAGATAATGAAAGTAGAAGAACTTATAAATGATGCAATAGTTAGTGTGACACCAGTTGAAACAAAAATCATGTCATTACAAGATGCTAAAGAATCAGGAGCTATTGGTATTTTTGATGATAAATATGCAGATGAAGTAAGAGTAGTATGCGCTGGTGAATATTCAAAAGAATTATGTGGTGGTACACATATTGAAAATATAGGTAAGATTGGATTATTTAAAATAATTTCTGAAAGCGGTGTAGCAGCAGGTGTAAGAAGAATTGAAGCTGTTACAGGAAAAGATGCATATAAAGTTATTAATGAAAAGAACGATGTATTAAGAGAGTTAAGTTCTAAGCTAAAATGTTCGGAAAAAGAAATTGTATCTAAAATAGAAAATCAAATAAAAGAATCAAAAGAAAAAGATAAAGAAATAGCAGTATTAAAATCTAAGTTTGCATCAATGGGAATAGATGATATCATAAAATCTAAGAAAGTAGTTAATGATATAAATGTAATCTCATATAAAGTTAACGATGTAGATGGAGAAGCATTAAGAAATCTTTGTGAGCAAGTAAGAGATAAAGTTGAAAATTCAATTGTATTACTTGGAAGTGATATAGATGGAAAAGTAGTTTTATGTTCTATGGCTACTAAAGATGCTGTATCAAAAGGAGCTCATTGTGGTAAGCTTATAAAAGAAGTTTCTGCACTTGTAGGCGGCGGTGGTGGTGGAAGACCAGACATGGCGCAAGCTGGTGGTAAGAAGCCAGAAAATTTAGGTGCTGCTGTAGAAAAGGTATATGAAATTGTTTTAAATTATACTAAATAAGTATACTTTTAAGATTTTTTCTTATATAATAGTATTATAAGATATGAAGGGGTGAATGTTATGAGTAATACCAACGAACATACAATTCAATTTGATGCTATAAAAACAAAACAAGAATTAACAAAGGGTATACTAAGTGAAGTTTATACATCTCTGGTAGAAAAGGGTTATAATCCTATAGATCAATTAGTTGGTTACTTGATTTCAGGGGACCCTACATATATAACTAATTATAATGGGGCACGTTCATTAGTTAGAAAATTAGAAAGATATGAAATACTAGAAGAAGTTATTAAATCGTACCTAAATATAGAAGATATTAAATAATAGATGGAAACTATAGAATAAATTATTAAAGATATGTCGCTCTAGTTCCTTACAATATTTAGGGATTAGAGCGATTAATTATAGTACGGAAAAAGTTGCTTACTACATCCTTTGATAAGAACGTATTACATAAATGATTATAAAGTGATAGAAACAGGAATCTTATATGGAGTTTAGTTCCATATAAATCTTAAAATATATATATTATTGTTAGAGATAATAAATTTTAATAAGATAAAGGTAAATATAGATACAATATATGAAGGATGGTTAAAATGAGAATATTAGGATTAGATTTAGGCGATAGAACTATAGGTGTTGCGGTAAGTGATCCATTGGGATTTACAGCTCAAGGAATAACAACAATAAGGAGAAAATCTTTGCAATATGATATAGAAGAATTAAAAAAGATATGCAAAGAATATAATATAGAAAAAGTTTTATTGGGGTATCCTAAGAATATGAATGGCACAGAAGGGCCAAGATGTGAAATAGTTAGAGAATTTGCAGAAGTTATAAAAGAACAGCTAGATTTACCTATACAGTTTTGGGATGAAAGATTATCAACAGTAGCTGCACATAGAGCTATGTTAGAAGCAGATCTTTCTAGAGCAAAAAGAAAAAAGATTGTAGATAAAATAGCTGCTGTATATATATTACAAGGTTATTTAGATAGTATTTAATTTATACCTAAAAAATAAGGAGGAAAATTTATGAAATATGAAACAATTCCACTATACGCAGAAGACGGAACTGAAGTATCAGCGAAGGTGCTTTCAATGGTAGAGAGAGATGGAGAAGAGTATTATTTAGTGACTCCAGATGATTCTTTAGATGAAGTAGATCTATATATATTGAAAGTAGTAGAAGATGAAGATGGCTCAAAATGCTTTGCAGAAGTAGAAGACGAAGACGAATATGATGAAGTTGCAGCTGCATTTGAGGAAGCTATAGAGGTTCTTAATGAAGAAGGACTTATAGAAGAGAATTAGGTATGTAGTATGTCAGAGATAATAAATGAAAAATTAGAAAAATTAAAAGTTCAATTAAAAGAAAAAGGGTATAAATTAACACCACAAAGAAGAGCAGTTCTTATTAAAATAATGGACTGTGAAGGAATGCATCTTACAGTAGAAGAATTGTATGATCTCGTGAAAAAGGAATGTCCAGAGATAGGATTAGCTACAGTTTATAGAACTATGCAACTTTTGGAGGAACTTGGATTTATATATAAGTTAGACTTAAGTAATGATGGATGTTCACGTTTTGAACTTGTTCATGATTGTGAAACACATCAACATCATCATCTTATTTGTACAAAGTGCAATAAGATTATAGAAGTTGAAGAAGACCTTCTTGAAACTCTTGAGACAAAGGTAGAAACAAATTATAAATTTAAGATAACAAATCATAGTGTTAAGTTTTACGGTATTTGTAATGAGTGCAACAAAGATGAAGAAGAGAATGGTAGGAGGGTAATTGATGAGAAAGGTAAGAGCTAAAGAAGCGGAAAGTGAAAAGGATATAATAAAAATCATACCACTTGGTGGTCTAAATGAAGTAGGAAAAAATATGACTGCTTTTGAATTTAGAGATGAGATTATAGTTATAGACTGTGGTTTGAAATTTCCGGATGATGAGATGTATGGTATAGATTTAGTTATACCAGATATAACTTACTTATTAAAGAATAAAGAAAAAATTAAAGGAATTTTCTTAACACATGGACATGAAGACCATATAGGGGCATTGCCGTATGTGTTAAAAGAAATTAATGTACCAGTATATGGAACAAAATTAACTTTAGGAATAGTGGAAACTAAATTAAAAGAGCATGGATTATTAAGTGTAGTTAATTTAGTTAAAGTTAGATCAAGAAATATTATAAAACTAGATAATATGGCAGTAGAATTTATAAGAGTATCTCATTCTATAGCAGATGCATGTTCTATTGCTATACATACACCAGCAGGTGTTATATTCCATACTGGAGATTTTAAAATAGACTATACACCAATTGATGGTGGAATGCCTGATCTTGCTAGATTTGCTGAACTAGGTAAAAGAGGAGTTTTAGCAATGCTTGCGGATTCTACAAATGTTGAAAAACCAGGATACACAATGTCTGAATCAAGTGTTGGAGATACAATTGTAGAGATATTTAGAAATACAAAAGGAAGAATAATTGTTGCTACATTTGCTTCAAATGTTCATAGAATCCAACAAATTATAGAAGCGGCTGAAATGTTCAATAGAAGAGTTGCAGTATCAGGAAGAAGTATGGAAAATATAGTTGCTGTAGCTATGGAACTTGGATATATAAAAGCTGAAAAGAACACAATGATACCTATTGATGCAATAAATAAGTATAATGATGAGCAAATAGTAGTTATAACTACTGGAAGCCAAGGAGAACCTATGTCTGCATTATCTAGAATGGCATCATCAGATCATAAAAAAATAAATATAAAACATGGAGATAAAGTTATAATATCAGCAACTCCAATTCCAGGAAATGAAAAATTGGTATCTAATGTGATTAATCAATTATTTAAAAAAGGTGCTGACGTTATTTATTCAAAACTTGCCAATGTCCATGTTTCTGGTCATGCATGTCAAGAAGAATTAAAGCTTATGCATACTTTAATAAAACCAAAGTATTTTATTCCTGTTCATGGAGAGTACAGACATCTTAAGCAACATGGAGAACTTGCTGTTAAGCTTGGTATGAAGCCGGAAAATGTATTTATTGGTGAAATTGGAGACGTAATTGAAGTTTCAAGAAGTGCTGTTAAAAAGAGTGGTACTGTTACTAGTGGTCAAGTTTTTGTTGATGGCTTAGGTGTTGGTGATGTTGGAAACATAGTTCTAAGAGATAGAAAGCATTTATCTAAAGATGGTATTCTAACAGTAGTTGTTACTATAGAAAAAGGATCAGGAAATGTTGTTGCAGGTCCAGATATAATTTCAAGAGGTTTTGTATATGTTAGAGAATCAGAAGATCTTATGGATGAAGCTAGAGAAATTGTAAAAGAAGCTCTAAGATATTGTGAAGAAGAACACTTAACTGAATGGTCTACTATTAAAGGTAACATAAAAGACTCTTTAAGAGATTTCTTATATGAAAGAACAAAGAGAAAACCAATGATACTACCAATAATAATGGAAGTATAAAGTTTATTTTACAATATAAATACAACAAAACATTAAAAAAAATCAAATTATACCAAAAGTATACTTAAAAAGAAATCAAATTAATTCTACTAAAGTTGACTTTTATTTCACATAATAATAAAATTAATAGAGATAATTATTATTGGATACTTTAAAGTATCCAATTTTTTTTAAAAAATAGGAGCTGGATTTTAATGATCTATGTATAACGATGTAGATTGTACGAAGTATTAGTTCTTTATTATATAAAATACTGGAGGAAAAATAATGAAAAATTTTAGCAGAGAAAATATTAGAAATATAGCTATAATAGCTCACGTTGACCATGGTAAAACTACATTAGTAGATGCACTATTAAGACAAAGTAATATTTTCAGAAGTAATGAAAGAGTTGAAGAAAGAGTAATGGACTCTAATGATTTAGAAAAAGAAAGAGGAATAACTATTCTTTCTAAGAATACAGCTGTAACTTATGGAGATACAAAGATTAATATAGTAGATACCCCTGGACATGCTGACTTCGGTGGAGAAGTTGAAAGAGTACTTAAGATGGTAGATTCAGTACTTCTAGTTGTTGACTCTTATGAAGGTCCAATGCCTCAAACAAAATTCGTATTAAAGAAAGCTTTAGAATTAGACCTTAAGCCAATAGTTGTAATAAATAAAATCGATAGACCAGATGAAAGAGCAGAAGAAGTTCTAGATGAAGTTTTCGATTTATTTGTTGAGCTTGGAGCAAGTGATGAGCAAACAGATTTTGAAGTTATTTACGCATCAGGAAGAGCTGGATTTGCTAGATATGACAAAGAAGATGCTAACGAAGATATGAAGCCACTTTTCGATACTATAATTAAGAATGTATCTGCACCACAAGGTGAATTAGATGCTCCACTTCAAATGCTTGTTACTACAATTGATTCTAATGAATATGTTGGAAGAATTGCTATCGGTAAGATTCATAGAGGAAAAGTTAAAAAGAATCAAAATATTGTAATTATGAGAAAAGATGGTACAACTACTAATGGAAAGATAGTAAATGTATATACTCATGAAGGATTAAATAGGGTAGAAGTTGAAGAAGCTACAATTGGAGATATTGTTGCAGTATCTGGTTTAGCAGATGTAAATATTGGAGAAACTATAGCTGATGCATCATGTCCAGAAGCATTACCATTTGTTGATATAGATGAACCTACACTTTCAATGCACTTTATGGTAAATAATTCACCATTTGCAGGAAGAGAAGGAACATTCTTAACTACAAGACATATAAGAGATAGACTTATGAAAGAACTTGAAACTAATGTTTCTTTAAGAGTTAAAGAAACTGAATCTCCAGATGTTTTTGAAGTTTCAGGAAGAGGAGAACTTCACTTATCTGTTTTAATCGAAACAATGAGAAGAGAAGGATATGAATTCCAAGTTTCTAAAGCAATGGTTATTTTCCATGAAGAAGATGGTAAGAAGTTAGAACCTATCGAACATTTAACTATTGATGTACCAGAAGAATTTATGGGAGTAGTTATGGAAAAGCTTGGACCTAGAAAAGGTGAAATGATAAACATGACTTCTGCTCAAAATGGATATACAAGATTAGAGTTTAAGATTCCAGCAAGAGGTCTTATAGGATTTAGAAATGAATTTATGACTGATACTAAAGGTAATGGTATAATGAACCATGTGTTTGAAGGATATGAGCCATATAAAGGTGAAATTCCAGAAAGAAGCAGAGGTTCTATAATTGCTTTTGAAACAGGAACTACTTTAGCTTATGGATTATTTAATGCTCAAGATAGAGGTACATTATTCGTTGGACCTGGTGTTGAAGTATATGAAGGTATGGTTGTTGGTGAAAGTTCAAGAGCTGATGATATAGAAGTAAATGTATGTAAGAAGAAACATTTAAGTAATACAAGAGCTTCAGGATCAGATGATGCATTAAAGCTAGTTCCAATTAGAGAAATGACTCTAGAAAGAAGCTTAGAATTTATAGCATCAGATGAGTTAGTTGAAGTTACTCCAGAAAGCGTAAGAATAAGAAAGAGAATTTTAAATAGTGACGAAAGAAAAAGAGCATCAAGAAAAAAATAGATTTTAGTTATGGGGTGTGAGAAGTGGGTAAAAAAGTATTAAGAGGTTTTTTAATTACTATTGTTTTTATAATAGTAGCATTAGAAATTGGATGGTATTTATATTCCAGTGCCATAAATAAACCTTTCATTAATATTGAGAAAGATGAAGTTATTGAAGTTAAGGAAAATGATACTTTAAATACTGTCTTATCAAGATTAAATGAAGAAGGAAAGATGAAAAATTTACTTATGGTGAAGGTTTATACTAAATTTTCATCTGGAGACAAGACTGTAAAAGTTGGAACATATGAGATTCACGAAGATGATAGCATACATGACTTTTTAGACAAACTTGTTTCAGGGAAGGATGGACAATATGCTCATAAAGTTACAATACCTGAAGGTTATGATATTGAAAAAATAGCCACAGCTGTTGATGAAGCTGGTATTGTTTCAAAGGATGAATTTTTAAATGCAATTAAGGAATACCCACTTCCATCTTATGTGAAAGAAAATCCAGAAAAGAGATACAATCTTGAAGGATATTTATTTCCAGATACCTATGGCTTTGATAAAGATGTGTCTGCTAATGAAGTAATAGAAAAGATGATAAAGAGATTTGAGTCAGTATTATTAGAGATTGAAAACGAGGAAGGCATAACATTAAGTGATGATGAAATAGAAGATATAATTATTCGAGCTTCTATAATTGAGAAAGAAATTAAAGTAGACGATGAACGTCCTATAGTTGCTGGGGTTATTAATAATAGATTAGAGCAAGGTATGAGACTTCAAATGGATGCCACTACAGTTTATGCAACTCAAAAAACTGCAGATACTGTTACAATAGAAGATACAAAAGTAGAGTCACCATATAATACTTATTATGTAAAGGGGTTACCAGTAGGACCTATTGCAAGTCCTGGAAAGGTATCTATTGAAGCAGTATTAAATCCTAAGAAATCAGACTATATATTTTATGTTCTTAAAAAGGGTGGCAATGGGGAGCATGTGTTTACTGATGATTATGAAGAACATAAAAAAAATATGGAAGAAAACGGATATTAATTGGAGGATAATATGGGTGGAATAACCTACGATTATATGGAAAGGTATATAAGAGATTTAATACCTGAAAATAATGATTTTCTTAAAGAGTTAGAAGAATATGCTACTGAATACAATGTGCCTATTATTCAAAAAGAAGGTGCACAGTTTTTAAAGACGATTGTGGCAATAAAAAAGCCTAAGAAGGTTTTAGAATTAGGAACGGCCATAGGATATTCTGCACTTACTATATACCAAAGCAATAAGTGCAAAATAACAACTATTGATAGAAGTGCTGATATGGTTGCTAAAGCAAGAGAAAATATAGAAAAAGCTGGTGCCAAGGAAGATATAAATGTAATAGAAGGCGATGTATTAGAAGTTGTAAAAGGACTTGATGAGAAATTTGATTTGATATTCATGGATGCGGGAAAGGGACATTATAATCATTTACTAGATGATATTTTAAGATTACTTTCGGAAGACGGCGTTATAGTTGCAGATAATGTTCTTTTTAGAGGAATGGTAGCTAATGATGACCTAGTTATAAGAAGAAAAATAACTATTGTGAAAAGAATGAGAGCATATCTTGAAATGATAAATGAGAGAGAGGAGTTAGTGACATCTATTATTCCTATGGGTGATGGTATTGCACTAACAACAAGGAGGAAATAAAAATGATTAAAAAACCAGAACTTTTAGCTCCGGCAGGAAACTTAGAGAAGCTGAAGGTTGCCATAAGATATGGAGCAGATGCTGTATATTTAGGTGGAAGTAAGTTAAATCTAAGAGCTTTTGCACATAACTTCGATAATGATCAATTAAGAGAAGGGGTAAAATATGCCCATGATAGAGGTAAGAAAGTTTACGTTACTTTGAATGTTATACCTCATAATGGAGATTTTGCCGGTATAGAAGATTACTTAAGAGATCTTTATGAAATTGGTGTTGATGCAATAATTGTTGCTGATCCAGGTATAATTGCTACAGCTAAGGAAGTTGTACCAGATTTAGAATTACATTTAAGTACTCAAGCTAATGCAGTTAATATAAGAACGGTAAAATTTTGGCATTCTATGGGTATAAAGAGAGTAGTTCCAGCAAGAGAAATGAGTATGCAGGAAATAAAAGATCTTATAAGAGAGATACCAGATACATGTGAAGTTGAATCTTTTGTTCATGGTGCAATGTGCATGGCTTATTCAGGAAGATGTATTATCTCTAATTATATGACTGGAAGAAGATCTAATAGTGGAGCTTGTGCTCAACCATGTAGATATAAGTATCATTTAGTGGAAGAAAGACGTCCAGGAGAATACTATGAAGTTAAGGAAGATGAAAGAGGTTCTTACATCATGAATTCAAAGGATTTATGTATGATTGAGCACATTCCAGACTTAGTAGAGGCAGGAATAGATTCTTTCAAAATAGAAGGAAGAATGAAGAGTTCTTACTATGTTGCGTCAGTAGTAAAAGCATATAGGGAAGCTATTGATACTTATTTTGAAGATCCTGAAAATTATAAATTTAATGAAAAATGGATGGAATATCTATTAAAGCCAAGTCATAGAAGATATACAACAGGATTCTATTATAATGATGAAGATAGACAATACTATGAATCATCTTCATATCTTAGAAACTTTGATATTGTGGGTATAGTTAAATCTTATGATAAGGAAACAAAGATTGCTACAGTAGAACAAAGAAATAGATTGTTTGCTGGAGATAAGGTAGAAATTCTAAGACCAAAGGGAGAATGCTTTGAAGTTACTATAGAAGATATGAAAAATGAAAATGGGGAATCTATAGAAGTTGCTCCAAATGCTCAAATGATATTTACCTTTAAGTGTGATGAGGAGTTAGAGGAAGATTACATGCTTGTAAAAGGTAAGGAGGAAAACTAATGAAAAAGCCTATAGTAATTGGTATAACTGGTGGAACTGGTTCGGGAAAGAGTACAATAGCTCGAGAAATCTATGAAAGTTTTAATGAAAAAAATATAACTATGATAGAACAAGATTCTTATTATAAGGATCAAAGTAATTTAGAGCCAGAAGAAAGAGTTAAAACTAATTATGATCATCCTAAAGCATTTGATAATGATCTTCTAATAGAACATATTAAAGCTTTAGTGGCTGGAGAAACAATAGAAAAGCCTATATATGATTTTTCTATTCATAATAGAGTTAAAGAGACAATAACCGTTGAACCAAATCAAATCATAATAGTTGAAGGAATACTTATATTTGAAAATGAAAGACTAAGAGATCTTATGGATATTAAGATATTTGTTGATACCGATGCTGATGTTAGAATAGTAAGAAGAATTGTTAGAGACATTAATGAGAGAGGAAGAACTCTTGAAAGTGTTATTAATCAATATCTTACTATGGTAAGACCTATGCACTTACAATTTACTGAGCCATCTAAGAGATATGCAGATTTAATAATACCAGAAGGTGGCGGTAATAAAGTAGCCATCGATCTTTTAGTTGCTAAGATAAAAGAAATTATAAATAATAAGTAATAAAAAAGCTTATGTACAATAAATTAACATTGTGCGTAAGCTTTTTTTATAATTCACAATTCACAAAGGGCAATTCACAATTAAGGTTAATTTTCCCCTGATGGGGAAAATATTATAGTCCTGCGGACAGCAATGAATAGGGCACAGGTTTGACGGCACAAGGAACAAGTAAGGTAAAATTCTGCGGATGGTATGGAAATTTATTATATAGACTATATATTTATACATCAAATACATATATAAAACTATTATAGTTAAGTGTTGTTAAATAAATCTACCTGTGCCATGTGCCCTAATACTTGTGCCTTGATGTTGTGAACTGACAAGAATTTCATCCATAATTATGAATTGTGAATTGAGCATTGTGAATTATCTTTAAGATTTCTATCATTTTTTTATAAGAGGTTAAATAGAATAATATAGAGCAATAAAAAAGGGGTCTCTTAAATGTTTATTGATGGACTTCTAAATATGTTAATAAATATGAATTTTGTTACAGGATATCTTTCTAATTCAAATTCCTTTCCTAAGCCTTTAGATGAGGAGGAAGAACGATATTATATTGCAAAATTAAAAGAAGGAGATATACATGCTAAAAGTGTATTGGTAGAAAAAAATTTAAGATTAGTAGCTCATATTGTAAAAAAGTATACATCTACAGGAAAAGATAATGATGAGCTTATATCTATTGGAACTGTCGGTCTTATAAAAGCAATTGATTCATTTCAACCTAATAAAGGGACTAGACTTGCAACATATGCAGCTAGATGTATAGAAAATGAGATACTTATGCTTATAAGAAATAATAAAAAGACTAAAGGAGAGGTATTTTTACAAGAACCTATAGGGGTAGATAAAGAAGGTAATGAAATATCTCTAATGGATGTATTAAGTGCCACAGAAGATTCAGTAATAGAAATTGTAGAAAATAGGGTACAAGTAAAAAAGTTATATGAAGAAATAGATAAGTGTCTTAAAGGCAGAGAAAAGACAATAATAATGATGCGATATGGATTATTAAATGGGAAGCCAAAGACACAACGAGAGATAGCTATGCATTTAGGGATTTCTAGATCTTATGTATCTAGAATAGAAAAGAGAGCTTTGAAGAAATTGTATAAGGGGTTAAATGCAGTTAATAAAATATAAATATAAACATCACAAGTATAATTTAACTTGTGATGTTTAACTTTTTTTATAAATATTATATAATTATAAATATAATGAAATAAAGAAGGTGAGATATTTGGCTACATTAAAAGATTTATTAAGAGAAATCGTTACCAAAAAAGGGTCGGATTTACATTTAACTGTGGGAGTTCCACCAGTGATAAGAATGAATGGTAAATTAGTGCATACTGATCATGACCCATTAACACATAACGAATTAGATGGTTATGTGAAAGAAATTTTAACCTTGGAAGAGTATAGAAGATATAATAATAAAGGAGAATTAGACAAATCATATTCACTTAATGGTGTAGGTAGATATAGAGTTAATGTATTTAAACAAAGAGAGCATGATGCTATAGCAATAAGACTTATAGGTTTAAAAGTTCCTGAATTAGATACTTTGAATTTGTCACCAGTAGTCAGGGACTTAACAACTAAAAAAAGAGGACTAGTTTTAGTAACAGGTCCAACAGGAAGTGGTAAGTCTACTACTTTAGCAGCTATGATAAATGAAATCAATGACACAAGAGCTGAACATATTTTGACACTGGAAGATCCAATAGAATATTTACATAGACATAAAAAATCTATAGTAAATCAAAGAGAAATAGGTAATGATAGTGCAAATTATAATAATGCATTAAAAGCTGCATTGAGAGAAGACCCAGATGTTATTCTGATAGGAGAAATGAGAGATTTAGATAGTATATCCATTGCTATAACTGCTGCTGAAACAGGTCACTTGGTATTTTCAACATTACATACCATAGGAGCAGCTAAAACAATAGATAGAATTATAGATGTATTTCCTCCACATCAGCAACAACAAGTTAAAGTACAATTATCAGGAGTATTACAAGGAGTAATTTCACAGCAATTGCTACCACTTACAGAAGGTAGAGGAAGATGTGCAGCGCTAGAAGTTATGACAATTACTCCAGCAATACAAAGTTTAATAAGAGAAGGAAAAACACATCAAATTCAGTCATCAGTTCAAACTGGATCAAAGTATGGCATGCAGACAATGGATATGGCTATTGCAGATTTATATAGAAAAAATGAAATTACGATTGAAACTGCTATGGAATATGCAGTAGACCTAGATGCTTTACAAAGAATGCTATATATTTAGAATATAATTATAATAATTAAGAATAGTGGATAGGCAATAAGGACATAATGTTAATAAAGACATTATGTCTTTATTATTTTTTACAGAAGAAAAAGTTGGAGAAAATATAAATTATATTGGCTCGATGAAGAACTAGGGGGAAAATAAATTGATTATTATAAGACATATAATTTCTTTTGTTATTGTTATTATATCAAAAATAACATTTATGTATTTGATATATCAATTAATTATGAGTTTGATGGGAATCTATATGAAAAAAGATGAAGAAGAAGTTAAAGAAAAAAAATCTTTTGCGTTATTAGTAGCAGCTCATAATGAAGAAAAGGTAATATCAGATATAATAAAGTCGTTAAAGCTTATGGATTATCCCAAAGACAAATATGATATTTTTGTAGTTGCAGATAATTGTGATGATAAGACGGCTAAGATAGCAAAAGACAATGGAGCGATAGTATATGAACGACATGATTTAAAAAATCAAGGAAAAGGATATGCTATGGAGTGGATGTTTAAGAAAATATTTAGTATGGATAAACAATATGATTCTATAGCAATTTTTGATGCGGATAATTTAGTATCAAAGAATTTTTTAAATGCAATGAATAAGAAGTTGTGCCAAGGGTATAAGGTTGTACAAGGATATTTGGATAGTAAAAACCCAGAAGATTCTTGGATAACAGGATGTTATTCATTAGCGTTTTGGCAGAATAATAGGACTGTACAATTGGCAAAACAAAATATAGGTTTATCTGCACAACTTGGTGGAACGGGTTTTTGTATAGATATTGATACTCTTAAGTCTTTAGGATGGGGAGCAACTTGTCTAACAGAAGATTTAGAATTTACTTGTAAGTTGGTAAGCAAAGGAGAAAGGGTAGGATGGGCTCATGATGCAGTAATTTATGATGAAAAGCCTCTAACATTAAGACAATCATGGAATCAAAGAAAAAGATGGATGAAAGGCTTTGCAGATGTATCATCGAGATATTTTGTAAAACTAATAAAATATGGAGTGACACATAGAAGTTGGACTGCTATAGATTGTGCTATATATAGTATTCAGCCATATTTTACTGTTGCTATGGGAGTAACATTAATATATAGTTTATATCAAGGTTTGGTAACTATAATCACATATGATGTAATGGATATTATAAATATAAAATTAAATATTGCAATGATATGTATGACGACATCAATGTTATTTTTATATTACATATATTACTTATTTATAATGTCATTAGATAAGAAATTGTCGTGTAAGATGATTTTTTATTATGTTGTGTTATACTATTTCTATTTATTAACTTGGATGCCTATTTCTTTCCTTGGAATAATAGAAAAGAATAATAAAGAATGGTGCCATACGATACATACTAGAAGTGTGGATATATCGGAAATGGATATTTAGAATTTGAATATTTTTATATAAAAAAGGAATTAAGAAGCAAATTATATTAAGGACCGAAGGAGGTCCTTTTATTATGGGGTATTTTAATTAATATAATTTAACTTATTTTACTAAATAAATTTTTTACTAATAAGAAGGAAATTAAAGGTTTGTGTTGAATAAAATATAAAGTGGGTTCTCTATAGAGAGGTGAAACTAAATGAAGGAAATGATAGTTGTGTTGGATATCGGGACAACTAAAATATCAATGACATATGGAGAGATAAATAAAGAAGGAGAATTAAGTATTTCTGGATATGAAGAGGTTACAGCAACTGGATTATCAAATGGAGTAATAGTAAATATAGATAAAACAGTAGAAGAAGTATTATTAGTTAAGAAAAAGCTAGAAAAATTTATTGGAATATGTATAGATAAAGTATATTTACTGCTGTCAGGAAATATTTGTAGTATATATAAAAACAGAGGGATGATAGCTATATCATCAGAAGAAAAGGAAATAACTCCTAATGATATAAAAAGGGTTATAGACGTTACTACAGCAATACCTACTAGTAAACATAATACTATTATTGGTGTAGATCCTTATGAGTATGTTGTAGATGGAATAAGAAATGTATCAGATCCAATAGGTATGATTGGTCATAGATTAGAATTAAAAGCTAATATTATTATATCAAAGACATCTATTATTACAAATTTGGAGAAGGTAGTTGAAAAAATAGGCCTAAAAGTATTAGGAAGAGTATTGCAACCTATTTCAATTTCTAATATTATATTAAGAAGAGAGAAAGTTAATTATGTGACTTCAATAGTAGATGTTGGAGGAGAAAGCACAGGAGTTTCTATTTTTGAGGGAAGTAATTTAGTTGATATGTACACAATTCCATTAGGTGGAAAGAATATAACTAAAGATATAGGTTATTTTTTTAAATTATCTTTCAATACAGCAGAGGCTATTAAGAAATCATTAATAGATTTTTCTATAGGTTACGATGAGGAAGAAGAAGTCTTAATTGAAAATTCATTCCACGAAAAGGTAACTATAAAGAAGTCTTTATTAAATGATGTAGCATATGATAGAGTTGAAGAAATTCTAAATATGATTAAAGATAGTTTTAAAAGATACGATAAATCTATAAATAGGGTTGTTCTTGTAGGCGGTGGACTTGGAGAATTCCCTGGGATAGAAGAAATTATTAAATATAATCTTAAGATACCGTGTATGGTATATAAAGAGAGGTTATTTGACGAAGAAAAAAGTCTGTTAGCACCGTCGATAGCGGCGATTAAAGATGAATATAATAATTACTTTCCTTTAAAAGAATTAAATCAAAAACATGGAGATAAGGAAGTTGAACAACAAGAGGTAAGTGGAAAAGTGGGAATAGTAACCAAATTAAGAGCTTTTATTGATGAGTTTCTGTGAGGAAGAGGAGGATAACATAGTGCTAGATTTTGATGTTGATGTAAGTGCATTTGCGCAAATAAAAGTAATTGGATGCGGTGGCGGAGGAAATAATGCCGTTAATAGAATGATTGAAGAAGGACTTAAAAATGTTGAGTTTATTGCTGTTAATACAGATAAGCAAGCATTAGCTTTATCAAAAGCAAGTCAAAAAATACAAATTGGAGATAAATTAACTAAAGGATTAGGAGCAGGTGCAAATCCTGAAGTTGGTGGAAAAGCTGCTGAAGAAAGTAGAGAAGAGATAGAAGCATCACTTAAAGGAGCAGATATGGTATTTATAACTGCCGGTATGGGTGGTGGAACAGGAACAGGTGCGGCACCAGTTGTTGCTGAAATTGCAAAATCAATGGGTATTCTTACTGTCGGTGTTGTAACTAAACCATTCCCATTTGAGGGTAGAAGAAGAATGATGCATGCAGAAATGGGAATAAAAAATTTAAAAGAGAGAGTAGATACATTAGTAACTATTCCTAATGAAAGATTATTATCAATAGTTGATAAAAAGACATCATTAGTGGATTCTTTTAAATTAGCTGATGAAATATTAAGACAAGGGGTTCAAGGTATATCTGACCTTATTACTATACCAGGACTTGTAAATCTTGACTTTGCAGATGTTAGAACTGTTATGTTAGATAAGGGACTAGCACATATGGGTGTAGGTACAGGAAAAGGTGATAACAGAGCAGAGGAAGCTGCTAAACAAGCAATATCATCACCACTTTTAGAAACTTCAATTAAAGGAGCTACAGGTGTACTTATTAATGTTACTGGTGGATCTGATTTAGGTCTATTAGAAATTAGTGAAGCGGCAGAAATAGTTCAAGATGCAGCAGATCCAGATGCACATATCATATTTGGTGCAGTAATAAATGAATCTATGAAAGATGAAATTAGAATTACTGTAATAGCTACTGGATTTGATGAGGCAAGTTCAATAAATAAAGAAAAACCAAGTTTATTTGGTAAACCAGAAAGAAAAGAAGAAGTAGAAGAAAAGAAAACTGTTCAAGAAGAAGTAGCAGCTACATCAACATCTTCTGAAAGAGATGATATAGATATACCTACTTTCTTAAGAAAGAGACATAGATATTAATAGAGTGATATAAAAAGGTGATTCATCGAGAGATGAATCACTTTTTTTAATTCACAATTGTGGTGGGAATTCCTGAGGAATTTCTTGGATTATAAGTACATAAGTTTGGGGTTATAGAGTAGACTAGTTTTCTTAAATTAGTTATTTTTTATACAAAAGTCAGTACGGGGGCTAATGAAAGTTGCGCTTTCATGTAGCTTGAGGATATATCTTTGTAAGATCGGGATATAGTAAAAGTTCATATTGAAACCTGTTCTAGTTAAGTAGTGGTGAGGGAAGAATGAATTGTTGTTTTATAACAACACTTAAGTATAACAGTTTTATATATGAAAAAAATTAAAGAATGATTAGGAAATCATATAATTACAATATATAACATTAATTTTGTATTAGTATGAAAAACAATCTTTATTGTAAATCATGAATTAATTCTAGTTGAGGATTAAGAAGTGATAATAATCAATTGATTTTAATTGTAGCTTGTGAATGGTGAATTATGAATTTTATTGATAAGTCAGTCGAAATAGAAAAATAAATAAAAAATAAAAAAAAAAGATTATTTCCAATAATTTACAAATTTTTGATTTAGTATAAACTATAATATATACAAAGGGAGGGAGTAAGATGATTGTTTACTTAGACATTTTACTCATAGAAAATTTTATTGTTAATTTTTTTCTCCTTTATATAACTATAAAAAGTTTATCTATAGAAATTAATTACAAAAGATTATTGGCTTCGTCTATGTTAGGAGCATTATATGTTATCACCTATTTTTATAATTTTAATGGAATTTTAACTAGTTTACCTTTTAAGATTATTGTGGGATATTTATTAGTTGCAATAGTTCTTAAAAAAAATACAATAAGGATGAAGATAAAAGGAAGCGTTTTATATCTTCTTTATACTGTATTGTTAGCGGGGATATGTTTTTTTCTAGCGCAAAATTCAAAAGTATATATATATAGGGGATTCATATTTAATTTTTCTTCGAAAAAATTACTGTTGTCTTTAATACTTATATTCTTTTTGTTAGATCGTATGTATAAATTTATTAAAGATTCTTTATTTGTAAATAAGTTTATATATAATATGGAATTAATTCTTGGAGATGAGATTATAAAGTTAAAAGGTTTTTTAGATACAGGTAATGAATTAAGAGAGCCCATTACTAATTTACCTGTAGTTTTTATAGAATCTACTCTAATAGATAAAAATTTAATTGATGAAGATCAAATGATAACAATAAGTTATAAAGTAGTAAATGATAGGAATTTGGAAGTTAAAGCCTTTAAGCCAAAGGCGCTAATAGTTCATAGAGGGGAAGAAAGAAAAGTAGTAGATTGTTTTATTGCATTATCTGAAGGTAGTTTAAGCAATGAAAATAAGTTTAATGCCCTTCTCTCAAGAGGAGTAATTTATTAGCGGGGGGAGTTATGATTAGATTAGTAAGATTTATAAAGAAGATATTAAAAGTTCTTAAAATAGAAAATATATTAGAAAAAAAGTCAGTACACTATATTGGAGGAAGTGATACACTTCCTCCACCATTATCTAAAGATGAAGAAGAAGAACTTATAGAAAGATTAAAAGCAGGGGAAGAAGATGTAAGAAGAATATTAATAGAACGTAATTTAAGACTTGTAGTGTATATTGCAAGAAAATTTGAAAATACAGGATTAACTATAGAAGATCTTATTTCTGTAGGAACAATTGGACTTATAAAAGCTGTAAAGACATTTGATCCAACAAAAAAAATAAAATTAGCAACCTATGCTTCTAGGTGTATAGAAAATGAGATATTAATGTACCTAAGAAGAAATTCTAAATTAAAGTCAGAAATATCTTTTTATGAGCCTCTTAATATAGATTGGGATGGAAATGAATTGTTATTATCAGATATATTGGGAACAGAAAATGATGGGGTATATAATGTTTTAGAAGATGAGGTAGATAAACAGTTGTTAGTTTTAGCATTAAAAAAATTAAATGTAAGAGAGAAAGAAATTGTAGAGTTAAGATATGGACTTAATGGGAAAGGTGAAAAGACGCAGAAGGAAGTGGCCGATATGCTTGGTATATCACAGTCTTATATATCTAGATTAGAAAAAAGAATAATTAAACAACTGAAGAAAGAAATTAATAAAATGGTTTGATGAATAAAAGTTGGCTTTAGAGGAGATAATGTAACTGTCATTACTCTTGAGGAGCTGATTATATGATAAACAAAGTGGAAATATGTGGAGTTAATACTGCGAAGCTTCCAGTTTTAAAGGAAGCAGAAATGACTAAACTGATTTTAGAGATGAAAGATGGCAATATAGAGAGTAGAGAGAAGTTTATTAGAGGGAATTTAAGACTAGTATTAAGTGTTATTCAACGATTCAATAATAGAGGAGAAAATGCAGATGATCTTTTTCAAGTTGGCTGTATTGGCTTGATAAAGGCTTTAGATAATTTTGATTTAAGTCAAAATGTTAAATTTTCAACTTATGCAGTTCCTATGATTATTGGAGAAATAAGAAGATATTTAAGAGATAATAATTCTATACGAGTTAGTAGGTCGTTAAGAGATATAGCATATAGAGCATTACAAGTAAGGGATAGACTTTTAAGTGAGACTAATGAAGAACCAACAGTATCTGTAATAGCTAAAGAGCTTGATCTGCCACGAGAAGAAGTAACATATGCTTTAGATGCAATTCAAGATCCTGTATCATTATTTGAACCAATTTATAACGATGGCGGAGATGCAATTTTTGTTATGGATCAAATAAGTGATAATAAAAATTTAGATGATTCTTGGTTAGAAAACATATCTTTAAAAGAAGCTATGAAGAAGCTAACAGATAGGGAAAAGATGATTTTAAATATGAGGTTTTTTGATGGGAGAACTCAGATGGAGGTAGCCGATGAAATCGGTATTTCTCAAGCACAAGTAAGTAGGTTAGAAAAGACAGCATTAAAACATATGAAAAAACATATCTAAATTAAATCTGAATATAGAAGAAGCTGTTGCACGAAAAGAAGTGTGGCAGCTTTTTTTCAGTGCACAAGTATAAATCAGTGCACAGCAAAAAACAACACTTAAGTATAATAGCTTTATATATGCGTTAAATATATAACTTTAATTGATAATTGTAATTTGACGTCCGCGGGACTATACTATTTTCCCCACAGGGGAAAATTAACCCTCACTGTGCACTGAAATTGTGAATTGTGAAATGAGAATTATCATATATATTATAATGGAGGTGAATAATATGGGAAAAGTGAATCTTAGTTACCTTAGAGAGTTAGAAGTAATTGAGCTAAATAGTGGTGTTAGACTTGGAAAAGTTGAAGATTTAATAATTGATACAGAAATGCACAAAGTTGTATCAATTTTAGTATCCAAACCAAAAGGTCTTTTTAAAATTAATGATTGTTTAGAAGTACCATGGAATAAGATAAAGAGAATTGGTAGTGATGTTATAATAATAGATGGTGTGGAATATATTGAAAAGGCTATTACTTAATGGCTAAATATTGTATAATGTAAAAAAGTAAACAAAAGGGAGTGAGGAATATGAAATGTCCTTTTTGTGGATATTTAGAAAGTAAAGTTATTGACTCAAGATCTACAGAAGAAAGTAATGCTATTAGAAGAAGAAGAGAATGTTCAAAGTGTAATAAGAGATATACTACATATGAAAAGGTAGAAGATATACCTTTGTTAGTAGTAAAGAAAAATTCCACTAGAGAGTATTTTGATAAAAATAAAATTATAAATGGAATATTAATAGCAGCTCAGAAGAGACCAGTTTCTAGAAATCAAATAGAAAAAATATCGGAAGATATTGAAAAGCAGTTATCGAATTCCATGGCTACAGAGGTCAAATCACAAGAAATTGGTGAAATGATAATGGATAGATTAAAAGAAATTGATGAAGTTTCTTATGTTAGGTTTGCATCAGTATATAGACAGTTCAAGGATATTAATACTTTTATGGAAGAAATAGAAAGTTTGATGAAGAAAAAATAGTCCTAGGGGCTATTTTCTTTTGTTAAATAAAAGTTAAATATAAATTTTAAATATTAAAAATATGTTATATTGAAGAGGTGGATAGTAATGTTAACTACTATAGAAGGTAAAAGATTTTTAGTTGAGAAGGATGATAATATAGATGTAGTAATATCAACTATAGATAATAATTTTAATATCAGTAGTGATAGTTTTCAGAGTAATATGGAGTTTTTGAAAAAGGCTCTAGCTGTGGATGAAATAGGATATTCAAGACAAATACATTCTACAATAGTTAACCGCTGGGATGGGGAGATTAAGGAAGGGGATGCGCTTGTATGTGAAAATAAAAATACAGCTATAGGTGTTTTCACTGCAGATTGTGTTCCTATTTTAATTTATTCTAAAAATAAAAATGTCATAGCAGCTGTTCATAGTGGATGGAGGGGAACTTTCGAAAACATTCTTAAAAAAACTATAGATAAAATATATAGTTGTTACGGAGAAATAGAGTTAAATGCTGTTATAGGTCCACATATAAAAAAATGTTGTTATGAAGTTTCAGAAGAATTAATAGATAAGTTTAAATCTATAGATTATCTTAAAGATAGAAATATTAATAACGGTAGAAATTTGGATCTTACAGCTATAATAAAAATACAATTAGAAAATTTAAATGTAAAGACTATAAAAGATTTATCTATGTGTACTTATTGTAGTGAAAGTATTAAATTCCATTCATATAGAAAAGAAAAAGAGAATAGTGGAAGAATTTTTTCAACTATTGTTATTAGATAAGGGGGATTATTATGAATAATGAAAAAGTACTTATTGTAGATGATGAAGAGCATATTGTAGAGCTTATAAAATTTAACTTAGAGGCTAATGGATATAAAGCAATAACAGCATCAAATGGATTGGAAGCTTTAGAATTAGCAAAGGATGAGAAACCAGATTTAATTCTTTTAGATATAATGCTACCAGGTCTTAATGGCAATGATGTATGTAAAGAAATAAGAAAAGACACAGAGATTTCTACTATTCCTATTATTATGATAACAGCTAAAGGAGAAGAATTAGATAGGATATTAGGCTTAGAATTAGGTGCAGATGATTATGTAACGAAGCCTTTTTCAGTTAGGGAATTAATGGCTAGAATTAAAGCAGTTTTAAGAAGGACTAAAGTTGAGGCTGTTAATAACACTTATAGTTTTGGTAATGTGTTTATAGATTTTAATAAACATGAAGTTGTGAAAAATGGAGAAAAAGTAGAATTAACACTTAAAGAATTTGAATTATTGCAGATTCTAATTAAGAATAGAGGAAGAGTATTAACAAGGGATTTGCTTTTAGATAAAATATGGGGTTATGAGTTTATAGGTGAGACTAGAACTATTGATGTTCACATAAGATATCTTAGAAAGAAGATAGAGGACGATGATAAAAATCCTAGATTTATTGAAACTATTAGAGGAATAGGATATAGGTTTAATAGAGATGGAGAATAGAAAATGAAAAAAAAACTTAGTATATATTTTATAAGTATTTTGATGATAACTACAGGTTTTTTATCAAGTATATTATATATAGGATCTAATTATGTAGTACAAAAAAATGAAGAGAAAAATTTAAAAAATATTAATGGATTGCTATGCAAAGTAGCAGAAGAAAATGAGGGAAAAAATTTTAGTGATATTTTTGACCCTATAATGAAAGAGAGAGAACAAAGATTAACTATCATAGGGAAAAATGGTGATGTTCTCTATGATTCAAAGAATGATATAAAAGAGTTAGAAAATCATAATGACAGACCAGAAGTTATCAATGCAAGAAAAAATGGTGAGGCAAGAAGTATAAGATTATCAGATAGTGATAATGAACAGACAATTTATGTTGCAAAGCTTATCAAAGATGACATAGTAGTAAGATTATCTATGCAGAATGTAAGTTTAAAAACAATAAATAATGTTTTTCTAAAATATTATTTATATACTTTCGTAATTATATCACTGATATCGGTGATCATATCTATGAAACTTTCTAATATATTCATAGTTCCAATAAAAGATTTAGAAGCCACTACATCTAGAGTAGCGAAAGGTGATTTCGAAAGAAAAGTAAAAGTATATTCCAATGATGAGGTTGGTCAATTAGCTACTACCTTTAATTATATGTCTGAACAGTTAAATAAATTATTGCAAGAGTTAAATGAAAAACAAACTAAACTAGAAGCAATTTTAAAGTCAATGGATAGCGGAGTTATAGCTATTGATAGAGAAGAAAAAATCATAATGATAAATCCTTACTGTGAAAAGATATTTGGTATCAAGCAAGATATAATTGGAGAAAATATAATCACCGCTATAAGAGATGCAGATTTATATGCAGTATTTAAAGATAGTACTACAGATGTTAAAGAGATAAAGGTTTATTATCCCAAGGAAAGGGAGTTTAGAATAAAAACAACAGAAATTATTAATGGATATGAAGTTATAGGAAAAGTTGCAGTACTTCAGGATATAACTGATATAAGACGATTAGAAAATATGAGATCTCAATTTGTTGCCAATGTATCTCATGAACTTAAGACTCCATTAACTTCTATCAAGGGGTTTGCAGAAACATTGAGGATTGTAGAGGATAAGGAAACAAAAGAAAGATTCTTAGACATTATAAATGGAGAAGCAGATAGGTTAACGACATTAATAAATGATATATTGACGTTGTCAGATTTAGAACAGGCAAAGGAAATGAATAATGAAGATGTTGATGTAAATAATATAATAGAATCAGTCTATATGATGTTAAAACCTTTGGCAGAAAAGAAAAATATAAGTATTACTAAAGAGTTGATAGGTACTCCTGTTATAGAGGGAGATGCCAATAAATTTAAACAGATGTTAATAAACTTAGTGGAAAATGCAATAAAATATACTGAAGATGATGGTGATGTGAAAATAATAACAAATGTTATAAATGAAAAAGTTATTATTAAAGTGCAAGATAATGGGATTGGTATATCAGAAGAGCATATTCCAAGGTTATTTGAAAGATTTTATAGAGTAGATAAGGCGAGATCTAGAGAGAAAGGTGGGACAGGATTAGGCCTTGCAATTGTAAAGTATATTGTGATTAACCTTGGAGGAACAATAAAAGTAGAAAGTAAGATTCATGAAGGAACAACGTTTACAACGGAATTTAATACTAAATAATGGAATGTTAAATTTATTTAACATTGATATAATATTTTCTTAACTTTAGTAACTTACAATGATAATTGTCAAAGGGAAATAATACAGCGATGTGAAAATGGAGGTAAGTTTTAAATGAGAAAAACTTTATTAAAAATAGTAGTATCAGCTTTAACAGTTACTATGTTAGGAGCATTTGTAGGATGTGGAGGCGGATCAGATCAAAGCGCTGACGGAGATACAATATCAGGTTCAATAATTGCAGGTGGATCAACAGCATTAGAACCATTAGTTAAGAAGACAAAAGAAGGATTTGAAGAAAAATATCCAGATGCAATTGTGGATGTACAAGGTGGAGGTTCAGGAAAAGGAATTTCAGGAGTACAAGAAGGAACTTTTCAAATAGGAAATTCCGATGTACCAGTAGCAGATAAGGTTACAGATGAAGCAGTATTAAAAGAATTAGTTGAAACAAAAGTTTGTGGAATTGGATTTGCTATGGTTGCAAACACAGATGTAAAAGTAGATTCATTAACAGTAGATCAAATTATAGATATATTTACAGGAAAAATTACTAACTGGAAAGAAGTTGGAGGAAATGATAAAGAAATTACAGTTATCGCTAGACCAACATCTTCAGGAACAAGAGCAGCATTTAAGAACACTATCTTAGGTGATGCAGAAGAAAAGAAAGATTTCCAAACAGAGGAATCATCAGGAGCTGTTAGTTCAAAAGTTCAATCAACTCCAGGTTCAATCTCTTACTTAGCTTTATCATATGTTGGTGATGGAAAAGACCTAAATGTATTAAAAATCAATGACGTTGAAGCAAATACCGAAAATATAGCAAATGGATCATATCCTTTCTGGTCTTATGAATATATGGTTACTAAAGGTGAGCCAACTGGAACTACAAAGGCATTTATAGATTACTTAATGTCAGATGAAAATAAGTCAGTTGTAGAAGAAGAAGGATATATTCCAATGAGTGAATTAAAATAGTAGGTAACTTTTAAATGTATAGCTAGGCTTGGGAGACATAAAAACTCATGCCTAGTATTATGTTACAAAAATATATCATAGGAGAAGTGACTATGAAAGAAAAAAATATGTTGTACAAATTAAAAACAGAATACTTAGGAAAAGGATATGCTGTATTTTGCGGTTTGCTAATAGTAGTAATGACTATAACAATAATGGGATTTATAATTTCAAAAGGTATGGCAACATTCACTAAAAATGGCGTATCATTAGGAGAGTTTTTATTATCATCAAATTGGTCACCTGAATCAGAAACTGATCCTAAATATGGAGCTTTAATATTTATAGTTGGATCAACTTTCGTTTCTGTAGGAGCAGTAATCATATCTGCACCTGTAGCTATAGCCTTAGCAATATTTATGAATATTATTTCACCGAAGTTAGGTAAACAGGTATTACAACCAGCTATAGAATTATTTGTTGGAATTCCATCAGTAGTTTATGGTCTTATAGGTGTTACAGTATTTGTACCTTTTATTAGAAATACATTAGGAGGTACAGGTTCATCACTATTAACTGCAATAATCATTTTATCAATTATGATTTTACCGACAATAACTTCTATTGCATATGATTCTATTAAGGTTGTTTCTAAAGATTATATTGAAGCATCATATGGACTTGGTGCTACAAGATGGCAAACTATTTATAAGGTAGTTGTACCAGCAGCAAAAAGTGGGATACTTACAGGAGTAGTTTTAGGTATAGCTCGTGCTTTTGGCGAAGCATTAGCAGTATCAATGGTTGTAGGTAATGCAATAAAATTTGCAAAAACATTAACAGAACCTACAAGTACATTAACAGGTATTTTGACTATGGATATGACTAACACTGTATCAGGAACAGCTTGGAATGATGCAATATGGTCTTTAGCTGCATTACTTTTAATAATATCATTTATATTCATATTAATTGTTAGAGCTATAGGAAAAAGAGGTGAAATGAAATAATGAATTCAAAAACAGTTGATAAAATTTGGACTTCGGTTTTATACGTAATATCTTTTGCAGTAGTTGCCTTATTAGTTTTCCTTTTAGCTGAAATATTTATAAAAGGTTTTGGATTTTTAAATCCTAAATTTTTATTTGGAACTAAAGGTGACGATGTAATAGGAATACAGCTTTTTAATTCTTTTTATCTTTTAATTTTATCATTAACAATAACTATAATTTTAGGCGTAGGAGCAGGTATATACTTAGCTGAATATGCAAAACCAGGTAAGTTTATGGATTTTGTTAGATTATGTATAGAAGCTATGGCTTCATTACCTTCTATAGTTGTTGGATTATTTGGATATCTTATTTTTGTTGTTTATACTAAATGGAGTTTTACTTTATTTGCAGGGGCAGTAACATTAACAATTTTAAACTTGCCTTCAGTGACGAGAGTTGCAGAAAACGCGATAAGAGATGCATCAGCAAATATTAAAGAAGCCTCTTTAGGACTTGGTGCTACAAAATGGCAAACAATTGTTAAATTAATATTACCAACAGCGTTTCCGCAAATATTAACTGGTATTATTTTAGCAGCAGGAAGAATTTTTGGAGAAGCAGCAGCGTTAATATATACAGCAGGAACTAATGCATCAAGAATAAATATGGCTGCAAGTATAACATCTAAAGCTAATCCATTTAATATTTTTAGACCGGCAGAAACATTATCTGTTCATATATGGAAGTTAAACGCTGAAGGTACAGCTAATAATGCAGTACAAATTGCAGCTCAATCAGCAGCGGTTTTAGTTGTAATGGTATTAATTTTCAATATATTAGCAAGGGTTTTAAGTAGAGTTGTACATTCAAGGTATACAGGAAGTAAGTAAGGGAGATAAATTATGAGTGAGAAGAATTATATAATAAAAAGTAAGAATCTAAATTTATATTATGGACAAAATCATGCTTTAAAGAATATAAATATGGATATAGAATCAAATAAGGTTACAGCACTTATTGGACCTTCTGGATGTGGTAAGTCTACATTCCTTAGAACATTAAACAGAATGAATGATCTTATTGATATAGTTAAAATAGATGGTGAAGTTATTTTTGAAAATGAAAATATATATAAAAATGATTACGATGTAATTGAGCTTAGAAAAAGAGTAGGAATGGTATTTCAAAAGCCAAATCCATTTCCAATGTCCATTTATGATAATATAGCATATGGTCCTAAAATACATGGAATAAAAAATAAGACTCAATTAGATGAAATTGTAGAAAAAAGTTTAAGAGGAGCAGCTCTTTGGGATGAAGTAAAAGATAGACTTAAAAAATCTGCTCAAGGACTTTCAGGTGGTCAACAACAAAGACTATGTATAGCTAGAACATTAGCTGTTGAGCCAGAGGTTATATTAATGGATGAGCCTACATCAGCATTAGATCCTATATCAACTTCAAAAGTTGAAGAACTTATGGAAAATATAAAAGAGAAATATACAGTAGTAATAGTTACTCATAATATGCAACAAGCAGGTAGAATTGCAGATAAGACAGCATTCTTCTTAAATGGGGAAGTTATTGAATATGGTGACACAGAAGAGCTGTTTAGAAACCCTAGAGATAAGAGAACAGAGGATTATATAACTGGAAGATTTGGTTAAAAATAGGGAGTGGTAATATGTCAAGAAAAGCATTTGATAAAAGTTTACACAATATGCATAATGCATTGTTAAGAATGGGAAGCAAGGTAGAAAAACAACTTAGAACTTCAATAGAATCTTTAGAAAAAAGAGATATAGAGTTAGCTAAACAAGTTGTAAAAGAAGATGATAAAGTTGATGATATGCAAAAAGAGATAGAAAATATGTGTATAAGTTTAATTGCTATGGAGCATCCGTTAGCGAGTGATCTTAGAGATGTATTTTCAGGTATTAAGATAGCAACAGATTTAGAAAGAATGGGAGATCATGCTGTTGATATCGCAAAGATAACTAAAAGAATTAGTGCAGATAATGAAATTGAAATTATGCCTGATCTTGTTAATATGACATCTATAGTAATTGAAATGATAAAAGGATGTTTAGATGCATATATAGATAAAAATTTAGATAAGTGTTATGAAATAGCGAATAAAGATAATCAAGTAGATGATATTTATAAAAAGGTATTTAAAGATATATTTGCTGCTATGGATAAAGATAAATCTTTTATAAATGAGCATTCTCAATTTCTATTTGTATGCAAGTATTTGGAGAGATTAGGGGACAGATGTACAAATATTTGTGAATCTACAATATATCTCATTACAGGTAAAATTGAAGATTTAAACGAATAATAAATTTTAAGATTTTGGGGCTGAAGCACAATGAACTGCTCCCTGTCAAGTAGACAGGTGAAATAATAAAAATATTTAATATAGCTAATCACTTTTGTGGTTAGCTATATTTTATGCTACAGATTTTAATAAATACTCCCTATATTCTAACGGAGTCATAGAGTTGAGACGTTTTTGATATCTACGATTATTGTAATAATCTATGTACTCTATAATTGCTGCTTCTAATTCTTCATATGAATTAAATTTCTTTAAATAATACATTTCTGATTTTAACATACCCCAAAATGCTTCCATTGGACCATTATCAATACAACGTGATACTCGTGACATACTTTGAATCATATTAGCTTCTTCAAGCTTTTTCTTAAATGTTTTTGAAGTATACTGAAAACCACGATCACTATGAAAAATAGGCGTAGCCTGCGGATACTCCCTACGGGCAATATCAAATGTTTGAAACACTAGATTATTATTATTTGAATGCCCAATTACAAAAGAGACAATACTCTTATCAGAAAGATCTAGAATTGCACTTAAATATGCTTTCTTTCCAATACCATACTTCATTTCCGTTACATCTGTGAGCCACTTTTCACCAAATTTATCTGCATAGAAATCTCTATTTAGAATATTATCAGCTACAGTTTCAGGTGTAGATTTTTTATAAGTTTTTCGTTTTCTACGACATACTGACTTTAGATTAAGAATACACATAAGCCTATAAATTCTCTTTGGATTTACATGAAAATCATTTTCACGATTTAATTTTATAGTCATTTGTCTATATCCTAATATTCCGTTTATTTCTTCATATGATTCTTGTATAAGTGATAATAACACCTCATTAAATTTTTCATTCATACTTACTTTGCGATTCGTCCATTTATAATATGCGGAGCGTGCAATACCGGCTATTTCACATAATTCTTTAATAGAAAAAGATTTTTGCTTATGCAACTCTTGTATTGCTAAATAGATAAATTCATTTTTTGTTTTACTTAAAATCGCCTCCTTTCTATTTCGTCTAACTTTTTTAAGAATTCTATCTCCATCTGTTGTCTACGATTTTCGGCTTCAAGTAATTTGTTTTTCGCTTTTAACTTTTCTATTTCAGACATTTCATCGGCAAGCTTTCGCTTTCCACGTTTATCTAATAGTGCTTCAATGCCATTGGTTTCATATTTCTTAATCCAACTATATATTTGTTGATATGATATTTGAAATTTTTCTGCTGTTTTAGCGTAATTTTTATCATTTTCTATATAATACTTTACAATCTCAATACGTTCATTATAAGTTGTAGTTCTACCTTTAGTCATAATTGCTGTCCCTCCAACTCCAGAAGATTTTAGTTTATTATGACTATTATATATTGAAATCCATCTTTGTAGTTGCGTTTTTGAACGTATTTTATATTTTGCACAAATTTCATCTTGAGAATATAAATTTGACAAATAAGCTTCTACTGCTTGTAATTTCAATTCTTTAGAATAGCCCTTATATCCTTCCATCGTAAAGGCTTCCGCGCCTATACTATTGTAGTTACGAATCCATTGACGAAAAGATTCTAAGGCAATCCCCAGCATAGATGAAAAATGACTCATACTATTTTTACTTTTTAGATATTCCTCAACATATTTAACTTTTTCTTCAGCACTAAAATTACGTTTTTTACACATAAAAAAATACTCCCTCTCATGATAGACATTTTAATTATTTTATGTGTCTACCATAAGGGGAGCATATCACAATGAAGTTTGTGTTTCAGTTTCTTTTTTGAGTGAATAAGTAAGAGGGAATGGTGAATAGTGAAGATTTCATCTATACTTGTGCCCTGTGCCATGATACCTGTGCCTTATTTCTGTGCTATGTAAACATAAATTTAGTGTGGGATATTCCCTTTTTTCTTGACTAAAATTATAGTAAAATGGTAAGATTACATGATGTTAATAGTATATAATTATGGATATACTATTAAGAAAACCTATGGAGGTAAGGTAATGAGAAATTTAATTTCTAAGGTACTTGATGGTAGCATTGCTGAAGAGGTTGGAATAGAACAAGGGGATAAATTACTTTCTATTAATGAAAGTGATGTTAAAGATATAGTTGACTATAAATATCTAATTGTAGATGAAGAAGTAGTATTAGAAATAGAAAAAGAAGACGGAGAAATATGGGAAATTGAAATAGAAAAAGAATATGGTGAAGATATAGGATTAGAATTTTCTGAAGGAATTCTAGATAAACCTATGAGATGTCATAATAAATGTATATTTTGTTTCATTGATCAAAATCCTAAGGGTATGAGAGAGACTCTATATTTTAAAGATGATGATAGTAGACTTTCGTTTCTTCAAGGTAATTTTATAACTATGACTAATATGAAGGAAGAAGATATAGATAGGATTATAAAATATAGAATAAGTCCTATAAATATATCAGTTCATACTACTAATGGTGAGCTAAGGAAAAAAATGCTTAATAATAGATTTGCAGATAATGTTTATCCAAGAATGCAAAGGTTAGCAGAAGCTGGTATTGATATGAATGCTCAAATAGTAGCTGTTCCGGGATATAATAACGGAGTGGAGTTAATTAATACAATAGAAGACTTATATAAGTTATATCCTCATATAAACAATGTTGCAGTAGTACCGATAGGTGTTACAAAATTTAGAGAAGGTCTTAAACAGGTAGAGACTTATGATGCTGAGAAAGCAAATAAAGAATTAGATTTAGTAAAAAGGCTACAAGATAAGTATTATAAAGAAATTGGAGAGCCTTTTGTAAGACTATCAGATGAATTTTATGTTGTAGCAGGTAGAGAAATACCTGAAACAGAATTTTATGGAGATTTCGATCAAATCGAAGATGGAATTGGTATGATAAGAACCTTCAGAGATGCCATAGATAATGATATACATAAGTTAAATGGGAAAGGCATAGGGAAGTTTACAATACCAACAGGAGTTTCTGCATATGAAGAAATAAAAAAAGGTGCAGAAAAAATTATGGATAGGAATCCTAACATTAAGATTGAAGTTATAAAGGTTATTAACAAGTTTTATGGAGAGAAAATAACCGTTACCGGGCTTATCGTTGGTGAGGATTTAATTAGTAGTCTAAGAAATAGAGATAATGGTATAATACTATTGTGTAGTTCTATGTTTAGAAAAGGATATGAGCCAGGAGACGAATCAGAAAAAATAATGTTAGATAATACTACATTAGATGATTTAAAAGAAACATTGGACACAAATGTAGTGATCGTTGATTTCACAGGTGAAGATTTAATAGATACTATAAACAAATATTGTCATGAGGAGGAATAAAAATGGCTATAGTTGCAATCGTAGGACGTCCTAATGTAGGAAAATCTACTTTATTTAATAAATTAGCTGGTAAGAGAATAGCTATCGTTGAGGACAGACCAGGAGTTACAAGAGACAGAATATATGCAAAAACAGAATGGTTAGGGAAAGAATTTACTATTATAGATACTGGTGGAATAGAACCACAAAGTGATGATATAATTCTTGCACAGATGAGAAGACAAGCACAAATGGCAATTGAAACTGCAGATGTAATTATGTTTTTAGTTGATGGAAAAACAGGTCTTACAGATACAGATAGAGAAGTTGCTCAAATGCTTAGAAAAAGTAATAAATCTATAGTTTTAGTAGTTAATAAGGTAGACAGAATTATAGAAGAAGAAAATAAATATGAATTCTATAATTTAGGTATTGGGGATCCTATAGCAATTTCTGCAGCACAAGGTCTTGGACTTGGTGATATGCTTGATGAAGTTGTTGCTAATTTCCCAGAAGATGAAGAGACTGAAGAAGAAGAAGAGAATATTAAAATAGCTATGATAGGAAGACCTAATGTAGGAAAGTCTTCTCTTATAAATAAAATTTTAGGAGAAGAAAGAAATATTGTTTCCAATATACCAGGTACTACTAGAGATGCTATTGACTCACCAATAGAAAATGAGTTCGGAAAGTTTACATTAATAGATACAGCTGGACTTAGAAGAAAGAGCAAAATAAAAGAAGAGATAGAAAGATATTCTGTTGTAAGAACACTAGCAGCGATAGAAAGAGCAGATATATGTATATTAATGATTGATGCAACAGAAGGGGTAGCAGAGCAAGACGAAAAGATTGTAGGCTATGCTCATGAATTAGATAAAGGTATAATTGTAATAGTGAATAAGTGGGATCTTATTGAAAAAGATGATAAGACAATGAAAAACTATACAGATGATTTAAGAACGAAATTATCATTTTTATCTTATGCACCATTTTTATTTATTTCAGCTAAAACTGGTCAAAGAACACAAAAAGTACTTGAATTAGCAAAGAGTGTGTATGATAATTACAATAAAAGGGTATCTACTGGGGTATTAAATGATGTAATAGCAAATGCAGTGTTAAGACAAGAGTCGCCATTAACACATGGAAGGAAGATGAAGATATACTATGTAACTCAAGTAGCTACAAAGCCGCCAACATTTGTATTCTTTGTTAATGATCCAAGTGCATTACATTATTCATACCAAAGATATCTTGAAAATCAATTGAGAGAGAATTTTGATTTTAAGGGGACAGGAATAAAAATGATCTTTAGGGAAAGGAAGGAATAATATGGCTGTTTTAACCTTTATAGGTGGAGGAAGCTTTGGCACTGCTCTTGGAGTGCATCTAGCTAAAAATGGGCACACAATAAAAATTTGGGATATAGATGAAAAAAATATAGAAGATATAAATGTGAAAAGGGAAAATATTAAATATTTACCGAAAGTCATGATACCTTTTAATGTAATTGCTTATAATAACTTAGTAGAAGCATTAAGAGATTCAAAATACATATTTTTATCAGTTCCTTCACATGTAATAAGAAGTGTTTGTAAGAATATTAAGCCTTATTTAAGTAGTGATCAAGTTATTATAAATATGGCGAAAGGAATAGAAGATAATACTTTTAAGAGACTTTCAGAGGTAATTTCAGAAGAGCTTACTGATAATAAGGTTGCTATTATATCAGGACCTTCTCATGCAGAAGAAATAGCACAAGATTTACCTACAACTTTTGTAGTTTCATCCCTTGATACAACAGTATCTAAGGAAATACAAGATATATTAACTACACCAAGAATAAGAAGTTATACAAATGATGATTTAGTTGGTATAGAAATAGGAGGAGCTTTTAAAAATATAATTGCTCTTGGTTGTGGTATTTCTGATGGTTTAGGGTTTGGTGATAATACTAAAGCTGCTATAATGACAAGATCTATGAATGAGATGATAAAAGTTGGAGAAGTTCTAGGTGGAAAAGATCAAACTTTTTATGGATTAACAGGTATGGGAGACTTAATTGTTACTTGCACATCAATGCATTCAAGAAATAGAAGAGCAGGAATACTTATAGGAAAAGGTGTAAATGTAGATGAAGCTTGTAAGGAAGTGGGAATGGTGGTGGAAGGTGTAAAAGCTACAAAAGCTTTCTATCATTTAGGACAAAAATATGGATTATCCTTACCAATTACAGAAAATCTATACGCTACACTTTTTGAAGGAAAAGATATTAATAAGGCAGTGTATGACTTGATGTCTAGAGAAAATAAATCAGAGTAAAAAAAGGTTGCTTAAAGGCAACCTTTTTTTTCAGTGCATAGTTCACAGTATCTGAAATCTTAAGTGCTAAGTTGAATATTATAAGTTAAACTATGTAGCTTACTTGTATCTTCTAACCTGTGCTATGATAAAAGGAACTATTGCTCATGAAATTTCATTTGTTAATACGATAGCTTTATAAAATTTAATTTTAATATGGATTAAAGATTAAATTATAAAATTAAACAATATACATACAATCTAAAAAATTCCGTGGGAATTTTATCCAAAACTGTGTACTGTGCACTGCATACTTGTGCACTGATTTCTAAAATAATTGGCATATAATTTTCTTTATCTTAATACATATATATTGTTAATAAAATATAAAACCACCGTTAGGAGGGAAAATATGGAGAATTTCGATATATACAAAGATATAGCAGAACGAACTCAAGGCGATATATATGTAGGTGTGGTAGGTCCTGTTAGAACTGGTAAATCTTCATTTATAAAAAGATTCATGGATCTTATGGTTATTCCTAATATTGAAAATGCATTTAAAAAAGAGAGAGCAAAGGATGAATTACCACAAAGTGGATCAGGGAAGTCTATCCATACAATGGAACCTAAGTTCGTACCCAATGAAGCTGTTAGCATGAGTATCGGGGATGGGGTAAATTTTAAGGTTAGAATGGTAGATTGCGTTGGCTATATTGTAAAGGGTGCTTTAGGATATAGTGAAGGGGAAAAACAAAAAATGGTTAATACTCCTTGGTTTGATTATGAGATACCTTTTGAAGAAGCAGCGGAAATTGGTACAAAAAAGGTAATAAATGATCATTCTACAATAGGATTATTAATTACTACAGATGGTTCAATTACTGATATAAGTAGAGAAGAATATGAAGATGCAGAAGAAAGGGTAGTTAATGAGTTAAAATCTATTAATAAACCTTTTATAATAGTGTTGAATTCTTCAAGAGCATATGAACCGGAAACTGTGGAACTTCGTAAATCTTTGGAAGAAAAGTATGATGTACCAGTTATAATTATGGATGTAATAAATATGAAGCAAGAAGATATAACTGCAATTTTTCAAAGGATACTTAAAGAATTTCCAGTTAAAGAGATCAACATTGATATGCCAGAGTGGATAGAAAATCTTAATATAAATCATTGGTTAAAAGTTAATATCATGAACATAGTAAAAGATATGAGTAAAAATATCTTTAAGGTTAGAGATATTAGGAAAACCATTGATTGTTACAAAGATGTTGATTTTCTAGAGGATACTTATATAGACGAAATGAATATGGGAGATGGAACAGCAAAGGTTACATTTGTTCCCGGTAAGGATACTTTTTATAAAGTTTTAAGTGAATCTTGTGGTTGTGAAGTAAATTGTGAAAGTAAACTTTTAAGTATACTGAATGATTTTCATCAAGCTAAAGTAGAGTATGATAAAATACAAAAAGCGTTAGAAGATGTGAAGGAAACAGGATATGGTCTTGTGGCACCACAACTTACAGAAATGAAATTTGAAATACCAGAGAAGGTAAAGAGAGGTAGCGGTTATGCTGTAAAATTAAAGGCTAGTGCTCCATCATTCCATTTTATTCGTGCTGATATAGAGACAGAAATTTCTCCGATAATTGGTACAGAGAAAGAATCAGAAGAAGTAATTCAATCTCTTTTAGAACAATTTGAAGGGGATATGAGTAGAATATGGGAAAGTAAGATTTTTGGTAAATCTTTGGAAGTTTTAGTTAAAGAAGGATTACAAAATAAATTATATAAAATGCCAGAAGATGTTCAGCATAAAATTCAAAGAGCATTGGAAAAAGTTATAAATGAGGGAAATGCAGATTTAATTTGTATTTTGTTATAGTAATAGAAAAAAGCAATATAAAGCAGTAAAAGGACTTCTGATATGGTAGGAGTTCTTTTATTTTATAGGGAATAATAAACAGGGCACAAGTATGAGGGCACAAGGCACAGGTATAGATGAAATTCCTGTGGAATTTCTTAGATTATAAGTGTTGAGTTCAAGTTTATAAGTTAGACTATGTGTCTCTTTTAGATTACAGTTGATATAAAAGTCGTTACAGAAAGCTCATGAAAGTTGCACTTTCATGAAGCTTGGGTTACGAATTATAATATAAATTCTGTATCTATAGTAAATATGAAAACACTTCACTTGTGCCCTGTGCACTGCCTAATTGTGCATTGATCTAATGATTCTTTCTCCATTCTTATAGAAAAATTTATCAATGATATCTTCGCTGAAGTGTTTTCTAAGTTTATCATGTAGTTTATATATTTCGGTGAAATTTTTCATTTCAACATCGCAATCAATACCATCGTAATCGCTACCTAGAGCTACAATATCAGATCCACCGACGTTATATAGATGAATAATATGCTTTACCATATCATCAATAGTAGATATTTTACTAGTTCCTAAGAATTTATTATAGAAGTTGATTCCTACAATTCCATTTCTATCACCTATAGCTTTAATCATATAGTCTTCTAAATTTCTAGGATGATTTACTAAGGCCCTGCAGTTAGAATGGGAGGCAATGACAATGCCTTTACTTTCTTCTATAACAGAATTAAAGCCACCATCAGATAGATGAGAAACATCTATTATCATATTAAGATTGTCCATTTCTTGAATAAGTTCTAGCCCAAACTTTTTCAAAGGTCTTTCTTTGAATTTATAGTCAATGTTTGGGTATCCAATTTCATTTTCAAAGTTCCATGTTAGAGTTAATAATCTAACACCTCTATTAAAAAAATGATATAGCTTATCTATAGATCCTTCTAAAGCTTCGCCTCCTTCGATAGAAAGAAATGCTGAGGTTTTATTATTACTTTTGTTTTTTAAATATTCATTAAAGCTTGTTGCTTTACAAAGATTATCACAGTCTTTAATGGTAGATTCAAATACATCAATTAAATTATTACAAAATTCAAATGGTCTAGAGGTGGTGTTTTTATCGATATAAGCTGCAAAAAATTGACCTAGTGAATTTTTAAGTTTTTTGCTATCGATAGAATAAGAATTTTCTTTTAAAGATCCTCCTTTTGTTGCAATTTTATATATTGTGTCACAATGAAAATCCATAAATTTCATAAAAATGCTCCTTTAAATTATTAATAAATTGGAGAAAATAATTATAGTTTATATATGATATATATGATATTGATAACAATATATCATTTGTTATTATATTATATTTACCTATGAAAGATAAGAGAATATAATATAAAAAACGGAAGAAGAGGCAGGGGTTTATATGAAAAAGATAGTTGTAATATTTAATGGTGGAACAATATCAATGAGAGTTGATGAAAGGATACAAGCGGCTATTCCTACTTTGAAAGGTGAAGAAGTAATGTCAATGGTTACTGGAATAGAAGAGTTTGCTGAAATAGAAAGTTATGATTTTTCTAATAATCCTGGACCACACATGACACCAAAAATAATGTTGGATCTTTCTAATTATATAAAAAATTTTTTAGAAAGAGATGATGTTGATGGGGTAGTAGTTACACATGGTACAGATTCATTGGAGGAAACTGCATATTTATTAGACCTAACGATAAATAGCGAGAAACCAGTTATAGTTACAGGGGCTATGAGAAATTCTTCAGAACTAGGATATGATGGTCCAGCTAATTTATCAGCCTCTATATGTACAGCAATATCTGATGAGAGTAAAAATCGCGGGGTATTAGTATGCATGAATAATGAAGTGCATTTAGCATCTCAGGTTACGAAAGCACATTCAATGCACTTAGATGCATTTAGAAGTCCAGAGTTTGGATCTATAGGTATTGTTGATAATAATAAGGTTCTATATTATAGAAGAGCATTTATGAAAAGAAAATTTATATCAGACAAAATAGAAGATAAAGTTGCTCTTATTAAGGTTGTTGCTGGCGACAATAGCGATGTTATGAAATACCTTATAAGTATTGGATATAAAGGTTTTGTAATAGAAGGTATGGGTAGAGGAAATGTACCACCAGCAATGTTAGAAGGAATAAAAATGGCTATTGATAATAATCTACCGGTAGTATTAGTATCAAGATGTTTTAATGGAAGAGTTTTAGATTCTTATGGATATGAAGGTGGAGGAAAAACATTAAGAAACATGGGAGTAATTTTTGGTGATGATTTATGTGGTCAAAAAGCCAGAATAAAATTAATGTTAGCCTTAGGAAAAATTAAAGACTTAGATAAGATAAAAGAAATATTTGAAGAAGGTCGTTATTAATAAATAGTATTGTTTTTATTATATATATTTACAATAATAAATATATAAACTATAATTTATTGAGATGGATGTTGCAAAGTGACTTAGGTTGTTTTGCAACATTCTATTTATGACAATATAAGAAACGGAGTAAAACTATAAATTAAAAATTCACAATTTCTACAGTTTTAAGATTATGATAAGTGGATTTAATATTATCAAAATTATGAAATATGAATTAATAATCGATAATTGTGAAATGTGAATTGTGAATTATAAAGAATATGTGATATAATCCATAGTATTGAATGATTTTTGCCAATCGGGAAGGATGGTACCATGCTAAAAAGTATGACTGGGTTTGGACGTGGTATATATTCAGAAGGAGATTTAGGATTTACAATTGAAATGAAAAGTGTAAATCATAGATTTCTTGATTTGAATATTAGAATGCCAAGAAGTCTTATGGCCACAGAAGATAAAATACGTAAAATAATATCTAAAAGTTTAACAAGAGGGAAAGTAGATATTTTTATAACTCAAAATAATAATGGAAAAAATTCAGGTGTCGCTACTTTTAATAAGGAGCTAGGTGATAGTTATTTTAAATGTTTAACTGATATGAAGGAAATATATAACTTAAATGATGAACCGACCTTATCTCTATTATCTAAATTCCCAGATGTAATTACAGTAGAGACTGCGGAGTTAGATGAGGAAGAAGCATTTAGAGTTCTAAAAGTAGCTTTAGATGAAGCAGTAGAAAACATTGTTTTAATGAGAGTTAAAGAAGGGGAAAAGTTAAAAGAAGATTTACTAAAGAAACTTCAAGGTATCGAGAAAAATGTTGACTTATTGTGTGAATTAGGTAAAGATACTGTAGAAAGTTACAGAGTTAAGCTTTCAGAAAGAGTTGAAGAACTTCTAGAAGGATCCAATATTAACGTAGATGAAAATAGAATTGCTCAAGAGGTAGCGATTTTTGCTGACAAAAGTTGTGTAGATGAGGAAACTGTAAGATTATATAGTCATATAAATCAAATGAGGGATAATCTTAATTTAGATGAGCCAGTAGGAAGAAAGCTTGATTTTATTGTGCAAGAGATGAATAGAGAAGCTAATACTATAGCATCAAAAGCTAATGATATTAGAGTAACTAATATAAGCATAAATATAAAAAATGAAATAGAAAAAATAAGAGAACAAATTCAAAATATTGAATAGTTTAGGAGGATTTTCATGGGCATTAAATTAATTAATATCGGATTTGGAAATATAGTATCTGCTAACAGATTAGTAGCTATAGTATCACCGGAATCAGCACCAATTAAAAGAATAATTCAAGAAGCGAGAGACAGAGGTATGCTAATAGATGCTACATATGGTAGAAGAACAAGAGCTGTTATAGTTACGGATTCAGATCATGTAATTTTATCAGCTGTACAACCAGAAACAGTAGCGCATAGATTAAGTACAAAGGGTGAAGAGCAAGGTATAGAAGAGGTTGATGAATAATGCAATACGATAATTACGATAAAGGACTTTTAATTGTAATATCAGGTCCATCAGGAGCTGGAAAAGGAACTATTTGTAAAGCTCTAGTAGAAAAAAAAGATTATTATATATCTGTATCTGCCACTACTAGAAATCCAAGAGCAGGAGAAATTGATGGGAAATCATATTATTTTCTAACTAGAGAAGATTTTATTAAGAAGATAGAATCCGGTGATTTTTTAGAGCATGCAGAAGTTCATGGGAATCTATATGGTACACCTAAATCAAGTGTTTTAGAAAAACTTGATGAAGGAAAAGATGTTATATTAGAAATAGATATACAAGGTGCCCTTAAAGTAAAAGAAACTTATCCAGATGGAGTGTTTATCTTTATTCTTCCACCATCTATGGAGGAACTTAAAAAGAGGCTTATTGGAAGAGGTTCAGAAACACCAGAGTCATTATTGACAAGGTTTAACACTGCATTTAAAGAAATAAATTATATATCTAAATATAATTATGCTGTAGTAAATGATGAAGTTAATGTTGCCGTTGAAAAAATAGAAGGTATATTATTAGCAGAAAGATGCAGAGTAGATAGAGTAAAAGAAATTATGTTGAATTCTAAGGAGGATTTTATAAATGAGTGATGCAATGATCAATCCATCAGTTTATGAATTAAAAAAGAGAACTGGAGATAGATATTCTTTAGTTGTAATAACTTCAAAGAGAGCTAGAGAAATTATAGATGGTGATGAACCACTAGTTAATATAAAATCAAATAAAGCATTAACAATTGCAATTAATGAAGTTAATGAAGATAAAGTTGAATTTGAAAAAGTTGACGAAGGTATAAAATAATACACCAACTTATAGCGTAAAAGAGGGATATTATGGGGAAAACTGTTGTTTTGGGAGTTACAGGTGGAATTGCTGCTTATAAAGCTTTAGATATTGTATCTAGGCTTAGAAAGAGAGATATTGATGTTCATGTAATAATGACAGAACATGCAAGGGAGTTTGTAACTCCATTATCTTTTCAATCATTAAGTTCCAACATGGTTATCTATGATATGTTTGAAGAACCAAGAGCTTTTGAAATACAACATATATCATTAGCAAAAAAGGCAGATGTTATTTTAGTAGCACCAGCTACGGCTAATATAATTGGTAAAATTGCCAATGGTATAGCTGATGATATGTTATCAACAACTATAATGGCTACTAAGTCAGAGGTTATATTTGCGCCAGCAATGAACACAAATATGTATGAAAATCCTATATTACAAAATAATATAGAAAAATTAAAAAAATATGGCTACAAATTCATAGAACCAGATAGTGGAAGGCTTGCTTGTGGAGATGTAGGCAAAGGGAAACTTGCGGATGTTGATGATATTTGTGAGATAGTAGAATCTGCATTATACAATAATAAAGATTTGGTAGGTAAAAGAGTATTAGTATCTGCAGGCCCAACAATAAGTAAAATTGATCCTGTAAGATATATTACTAATAATTCTAGTGGTAAGATGGGATATGAAATTGCCAAAGAAGCTAGAGATAGAGGAGCTAAGGTTACATTAGTTAGTGGACCAACTAATCTAAAGGCACCACTAGGAATTGATGTTATTAATGTATCTACAAATGAAGAAATGAAAGATGCTATAATGGATAGATATGATGAATTTAATATTATAGTAATGTCAGCAGCAGTAGCAGATTACAAACCTAAACATTATAGTGATAAAAAGATAAAAAAAGGCAATGAAGATTTAGTTATTGAATTTAAAAGAGATTCTGATATTTTAAAGCTATTAGGTGAAGTTAAAAAAGAGAATATTTTAGTAGGTTTTGCAGCTGAAAGTAATGATTTATTAGAAAATGCTAGAGGAAAACTTATAAAAAAGAATTTAGATTTTATAGTTGCTAATGATATTTCTACTAATGAATATGGATTTAAAAGTGATTTTAACAAAGTGACTATTATGTCTAGAGATGGAAACGAATTAGTTTTAGATAAAATGACGAAAAGAGAAGTTGCTAAAAATCTATTTGATACAATATTGAAAAAAAGCCTCTAGGGGCTTTTTTTTCAGTTCACTTAATTCAGTGCACTGGAAAAAGGAGGTGTTTATATGGAACTTTATGCAGGTATAGTAATTGAAGTAGATCATTATGGATTGGATAATATATTTACATATAAGGTGCCAAAGGAAATGAATGATACTATTGCTATTGGTAAAAGGGTTACTATTCCTTTTGGAGTTAGTAATAAAAAAATAGATGGATATGTATATGAAATATATTATTGTAGACCAGAAAGTAGTAATGGTTATAGAATAAAGTATATTAAAGAGATAAAAGATGATATAGAGCATTTTACAGAAGAGGATAAGAGGGTTATACAATTTATAAAAGATAAATATCTTGCTACATATATTGATTGTATAAGGTTAATAACACCGCCTGGGGCAGATAAAGGATCGAAGATAAAGATTGAAAAAAAATTATATATAGAAAAACCGTTAGATGGTAAATTTGCTAAAGAACCATATATGTCTATATATAATGAAGTACAATGCAATGAAGGTAAGTATAGTAAGAGTGCTCTTAGTAAGAGTAAAAGTTTATCATTGTCATCTATAAACACTCTGATAAAGCACCAGTATATAAAGGAAGAAGAAAAGAGAATACTTAGATATAGCAGTAGAAATTATATTAGAGAAGAAGAAAAGAATTTAACATTACAACAAAGTATGGCACTGACCACTATAAATGATAGTTTTTACAATAAATTTTTAATACATGGAGTTACCGGTAGTGGGAAAACAGAAGTATTTATAAGGCTTATAGAGGAAAATTTAAAAAAAGATAAAGATGTTATTATATTAGTACCAGAAATTTCACTTACACCGCAGATGGTGGAAAGAATAAAGGGAAGATTACAAATAGAAATCGGAGTTTTTCACTCAAAGATGAGTGTTGGTGAAAAATATGATTTTTGGTACTCTATAAAGAAGAAAGAGATAAAGGTTGCTATTGGACCAAGGTCGGCTCTATTTCTACCGTTTAGTAACTTAGGATTAATTATAATTGACGAAGAGCATGAAAATACATATAAATCTGAAACAGATCCTAAATATGATGCTAGAGAAGTAGCTGAATTTTTAATGGATATGAAGGGTGGAAAAGTTGTTTTAGCATCTGCCACTCCAAGTTTAGAAAGCTATACAAAAGGGAAAAATGGTCATTATAAGCTTATTGAAATGGAAGATAGAATTCCGGGAGCAGTAATGCCTAAGATTGAAGTAGTAGATATGAGGTCTGAATTAAGCAATGGTAATAGTTCTATTTTTTCTAAAAGTTTATATGAAAAGATAAATGATAGATTAGAGAAAAAAGAACAAATAATTTTATTTCTTAATAGAAGAGGGGATTCATCCTTTGTTTCTTGTAGAGCTTGTGGGTTTGTATATAAGTGTCCTAACTGTGATGTATCACTAACACTTCACAGGTCAGAAAATATATTAGAATGTCATTATTGTGGTTATAGAACTAGGCCACAAATTAAGTGTCCAAAATGTAAAAGTAAGTATATAAAGTTTTTTGGTATAGGAACAGAAAAAGTTGAAAGGTTAACTAAAAAGGCTTTTCCAAATGCTAATATAGAAAGAATGGATTTAGACACTATGAAGGGAAGAAATTCTTTTAGTGAAGTTTATGAAAGACTTAAGAATAATGAAATAGATATATTAATAGGGACACAAATGATAACAAAGGGATTTGATTTCAAAAATGTAACATTGGTAGGTGTTTTAGCAGCAGATTTAACACTTAATATTCCACAGTATAAATCTGCTGAAAGGACATTTCAGCTATTGACACAGGTTGCAGGAAGAGCTGGAAGAGGAACAAAGGAAGGGGAAGTAGTGATACAAACCTATACTCCAGGCAATTATGCAATACAGAGGGCTGAAAAAGTTGATTATAAAGGATTTTATAATGATGAGGTAGATATAAGGCAGGCAATGAAATATCCTCCTTTTGGGGAAATTTTATTAGTAAATTTATTTTATAGTAAAGAAGATGAAGTTATAGACACTATAAATGTTTTAGCAAAGGAAATGAAAGCTAAGTTTACTAATTTGTCAATTCTTGGACCGGTTCCTTGTCCTATTTTAAAAATAAATAATAATTTTCGATATCAAATTATTATAAAAGGGGAATTATCTCAAAATATTAATAAAAATATCAAAGATTTTGTGTATAATATAGTAAAGAAAAAAAATAGTAATATAAAAATTTCAGTAGACATAAATCCAAATGATTTACTGTGATAATATAGTATATATATTTTTATAGGAGGCATTAACATGGCAATAAGAAATGTTAGAAAAATAGGAGATCCACTTTTAAGAAAGAAGAGTAAAGTAGTAGAGAAGATAGATGAAAGAACTCTTATTTTAATAGAAGATATGATAGATACAATGTATGAAGAAGATGGAGTAGGTCTTGCAGCACCACAAGTTGGAGTTTTAAAGAGGATAGTTGTTATTGATATTGGAGATGGACCAATGGTATTAATCAATCCTGAAATAATAAAGACAGAAGGAAGCTATAGAGATTTCGAAGGATGTCTTTCAATACCAGGAGAGAGTAAAGAAGTAGATAGACCAATGAAAGTATGGGTAAAAGCTCAAGATGAGAATGGTAAAGTAAGAGAACTTGTGGGAGAAGAATTATTAGCAAGAGCATTCTGTCACGAAATAGATCATTTAGAAGGAATATTATTTGTTGATAAAGCGGTAGAAAGTGAGGAGTAATACTATGAATATAGTTTTTATGGGAACTCCTGAATTTGCAGTTCCTTCTTTAGAAGCTATGATTAATAATCATAATGTATTAGGTGTTTTTACACAACCAGATAGACCAAGAGGTAGAGGGAAGAAACTTGCTTTTTCAGCAGTTAAAGAAGTAGCAGTTAAACATAACATAGATGTATATCAACCTGAAAAACTTAGAAGTGAAAGAGAATATATTGATAAGTTAAAAGAGTTGGCACCAGATTTTATAATTGTTGTTGCATATGGGCAAATACTTCCTAAAGAAGTATTAGATATTCCTAAATATGCATGTATAAATTTACATGGTTCATTATTACCTAAATATAGAGGAGCGGCTCCTCTTAATTGGGCTATTATAGATGGTGAAAAAGTATCTGGAAATACAACTATGCTTATGGATGTAGCTTTAGATGAAGGTGATATGCTTTTAAAACAAGAAGTTGAAATCACAGAAAACATGACAGCAGGGCAATTACATGATATTCTAATGGTAGAAGGTGGAAAGCTATTGCTAGAAACTATAGACAAATTTGTGAAAGGTGATATAGTGCCTGAAAAACAAGATGATAGCTTATCTAACTATGCTTCTATGTTGTCTAAGGAAACTGGAAAAATAAATTGGAATAAAACAGCGGTGGAAATTCATAACTTAGTAAGAGGAGTAAATCCATGGCCTATAGCTACAACTATATATAATAATCAAGTAGTAAAGATATATGAAACAACTCCATTAGATGAAAAATGTAATGAAACACCAGGCACTATCTTAAAGGCTAATAATGATGGAATTCGTGTAGCAACAGGGGATAAAGTGTTATTAATAAAGAAAATTCAATTTCCAAATAAAAAACCTTTAGAAGTAAAAGAATACTTAAAAGGAAATTCAATAGAGGAAAAGGTAGTATTAATATGAAGAGTGGTAGAGAAGTAGCAGTAGAAGTTTTAGATGAAGTATTTTTTAAGAAAGCTTATTCGAATATAGCTTTAAATAATGCATTGAATAAGAGTAATGTTAGAGATATAGATAAAGGATTAATAACAGAACTTGTATATGGAACATTAAAACATAAATATACTATAGATGAGATTATAAAGGCTATAGCAGGTAGAAATATAAGAGATATAGATAAGTTTTCTATAAATATAATAAGAATAACTATATATCAATTAAAGTATCTTAGTAGGATTCCTGAATTTGCAGCAGTAAATGAAGCAGTAGAATTAACTAAAAAAAGAGCTGGAATAAAGATGGCTTCTTTTGTAAATGCAGTAGTAAGAACCTATATTAGAGGAGATAAAAAGCCTACATTTAAAAATATAGATTATAAAGAAGCTTTTAAGTATTCATTAGAACCATGGATGATTCAAAGCTTAAGAAGAGATTATGGAACATATTCTCCAGCTATATTCAAAGGGCTTAATGAGAGACCAGCAGTTACAGTAAGAGTTAATTGCTTAAAAGGTGATTATGATGATATTTTCACTAAGTTAGAAGAGCTTGGTTATGAAGCAAATGAAGGATTTGTATCACCAGATGCTATTGAGATTGTTAGAGGAAAGTCAATAGAAGAAAATCCATTATTTAAGGAAGGATATATAACAGTACAAGATGAATCTGCGATGCTTGTAGCATCAATAATGGATTTAGAAGAAGGCTTTGATGTTTTAGATGTATGTTCTGCACCAGGTGGTAAAACTACACACATAGCTGAACTTATGAATAATAAAGGTAAAGTAGTAGCTTGTGATATTCATGAAAATAAACTTAAGTTAGTAGAAGAAAATGCTAATAGGTTAGGAATCGATATAATTGAAACGAGAACCTATAATGGTGAAGAATTTAATGAAGAATTTGAAAATTCTTTTGATAGAGTGCTTATAGATGTACCTTGCTCAGGACTTGGTATTATAAGAAAAAAACCAGAAATTAAATGGGAGAAAAAAGAATCAGATATTTCTTCTATTCAAAATATTCAAAGAAATATTATGAAAAATGCTGCTAAATATGTAAAGAAAGATGGATTATTAGTATATTCTACTTGTACTTTAAACTTAAAAGAAAATGATGGAAATGTAAAGTGGTTTTTAGAAAATAATCCTGATTATGAAATAGAAAAGGTGTTTTTTGGTACACTAGATAATATGATATATGATAAATTAGGATATGTAACTATACTGCCAAATAAAGCAATGGATGGTTTCTTTATGGCTAAATTTAGAAGAAAGTAATAAAGCAAGGTGAGAGTATGATAAACATATTAGATTTAACTAAAGAAGAATTAAAACAATGGATGGTAGAAAATGGTGAGAGTAAGTTTAGAGGGGAACAAGTTATAGGATGGATTTACAAAAAGGTATTTAACTTTGATGATATGAAAAATATACCTTCATCATTAAAAGAAAAATTAAAGAATAATTTTTCTTTTTCGATACCAGAAATAGTAGAGAAATATGTTTCAAAAGATGAAAGAACAATAAAGTATTTGCTTAAACTTAGAGATAATTATATTATAGAAGCAGTACTTATGAAGTATGACTACGGAAATACAGTATGTTTATCAACTCAAGTTGGATGTAGGATGGGGTGTAAATTTTGTGCATCTACTATAGGTGGTAGACTCAGAAATCTTTCTAATGGTGAAATATTAAGTGAAATATTAGTTATGGAAAAAGATTGTAATGAAAGAGTATCTAATATTGTACTTATGGGAACGGGAGAACCTTTTGATAATTATGATAATGTTATGAAGTTTATAAAGGAAGTTAATGCAGAGTATGGATTAAATATAGGTCAAAGACATATAACAGTATCCACCTGCGGAATTGTTCCTAAAATTATAGATTTTGCCAATGAAAAAACTCAAGTTACATTAGCTATATCATTACATTCAACTACTGATGAAAATAGAAAAAAAATAATGCCTATAGCTAATAAATACTCTATAGAAGAATTATTAGAAGCTTGTAGGTATTATATTAAAGTTACCAATAGAAGAATAACTTTTGAATACTCATTAGTTAAAGGAGTAAATGACTCAATAGAACAGGCTAAAGAACTTAGTTTATTACTAAAAGGAATGCTTTGTCATGTTAATTTGATTCCTGTAAATGAAGTAAAAGAAAGTGGTTTTGTAAGGGCTACAGAAAAAGATATAGAAGGATTTAGAAAAGTATTGGAGAATAATGGCATTGAGGCAACTGTTAGAAAAGAAATGGGTGGAGATATCAATGCAGCATGTGGTCAGCTTAGAAGAGATTATGTGGAGAAAATGAGGGATAAGGATGTTTGGGTTCGTTAGTGATGTGGGAAATGTTAGAACTTTAAATGAAGATTATTATGGTTATTTACACGAGAAAGACTATAGTATTTATGTTGTTGCTGATGGAATGGGTGGACATAATGCTGGTGAAGTAGCAAGTAAAATAGCTGTAGAAGAAACAATAAAAAATTTTAAAGTAAATAAGAGTATAACAGAGTCTATAAGAAAAGCTAATGAAAAAATCTATCTTCTTAGTGTAGAGGATAAAAATTTAAGCGGAATGGGTACTACAATTACAGTAGCTGTAATAGAAAATAATAATATTGAGATTGGTCATGTTGGAGATAGTTCATGTTTTGTAGTAGATGGTAATAATATTATAAAGATAACTAGAGATCATTCTTTAGTTCAAGAACTTATAGAAATTGGGTCTATAACAGAAGAGCAGGCAAAGACACATCCAAATAGGAATATAATAACTAGAGCATTAGGAACTAATGATTCTATTGATATTGACGTATATAAATTAGAGCTTAGTGGCAGAGAAAAATTTATATTATGTACAGATGGATTAAGTAATTATGTCGAACAAGATGAGATGTTATCTATAGTAAGTAAAGAGAACTGTAAAGAAGCTTGTTTAGATATGGTGGAGTTAGCTAAATCTAGAGGAGGTAGGGATAATATTACGGTTATAGTATTTGAAGGAGAGGGTAGAGGATGTTAGGTATAGTTATAGCTGATAGATATGAGCTGTTAGAGAAAATTGGAGAAGGTGGAATGGCTCTAGTTTTCAAAGCTAAAGATTTGAAATTACAACGTGTCGTTGCAGTAAAAGTTTTAAAGGAAGAATATTTACAAGACAGTGAATTTGTAAAGAAATTTAAAGCAGAAGCTGTAGCAGCAGGAAGTATTTCTGATGGAAATATAGTTAATGTTTTTGATGTAGGTACTGATGGCAAGGTTAACTACATTGTAATGGAATATTTGCAGGGGAAAACCTTAAAAGAAATAATAAATGAAAAAGGAAAAATTCATTTTGAAGATGCTATAGAAATTTCAATACAGATAGCAAAAGCATTAGATTGTGCGCATAGGAGTAATATTATACATAGAGATATAAAGCCTCATAATATTATGATTACTGATTATGGTATAGTGAAAGTGATGGATTTTGGTATAGCTAAAGCGGTGAATTCTACAACTATAACAAATACTAATGTAGTATTAGGATCTGTTCACTATATATCGCCAGAACAAGCTAAAGGGCAATATGTAAATAAGACTTGTGATTTATATTCATTAGGAGCGGTAATGTATGAAATGGTTACTGGAGTAGTTCCTTATGACGGCGATACTCCTGTATCTATAGCAATTAAACATATACAAGAAGAGTTAATAGAACCAAAAACACTAAATCCTAATATACCAGAATCATTAAATAATGTTATAGTTAAGCTACTACAAAAAAATCCTGATATGAGGTATCAAAGTGCAAAAGAATTACAAGTAGATCTTATGAAAATCAAAAATGGTGAAACTTTAGATAACAATAATGAAGATGAGTTTACAAAAGTTTTACCTAGAGTAGATGATATAAATAGTATGATGAAAAATAATAATACTAATACAGGTAATAACACTAATGATGTTGAAGATTTTAACAGTGATAAAAGTAATATTGATTATGATGACGATGAGGATGAGGATATTAAAAAGAGAAATGTAGATAAGAAGAAAGCTATGATTTTTGCTATAGCCTTAGCAGCAGTATTATTACTTGTCGTAGGGTTTGTCGTTATGCCAGCATTATCATCAGATAGCAGTAGTGAAAAAGTTTCTGTACCATCTATATTAAATTTGGATAAAGCTGAAGCTAAGAAAAAGGTTGAAAAAGTAGGTTTAACATTTAAAATAGTAGAAAAAAAGAAGAGTTCACAAGAAGAGGGTAAAGTTATTAATGTAAGTCCAAAAGTAGGAACAGAAGTAAAAAAAGGTTCAGTAGTTAAAGTTACAATTTCCCTAGGACCTGGAGATGTAGAAGTTCCAGATGTCACTGGAAAGTCTCAAAAGGATGCAGAAGCAGAACTAGAGGAAGCTGGGTTCAAGATTGGTGATATAACAACAGAATATAGTGATGATGTTACTTATGGATTAGTAATGTCTCAAGATCCTGCAGGTGGAGATAAAGTAGATGAAGGTGAAACTATAAACTTAGTTATATCAAATGGTCCTAAAGCAAGAGAATATAATCTTGTAGGCAAAACTGTAGATGATGCAAAAAATGAAGTAGGTTCTTTTGCTAAAATAAGTGTATCAAATTCAACTACAGCTACAACTGATGAAAGTAAAGATGGACTTATTGCATCTCAAGATAAGACATCTGTTAAGATAAATGAAACAATTACAGTAACACTTTATAAGTATGAAAAAGCAAAAGAGATGGTGCAAGTGCCATACCTTAATGGACAAAACTTAAAGGATGTAATAAATTCATATAAAAACAAACTTACAATAGTGGCAACTGATGAGTATGGTCAAACTATAACTGGAAATTATGGAGACTATACTGTTTCAAAAGGTCCAGACAATGCTGGATCATCAGTAGAAAAAGGTTCTACTATTTATGTTACATGTAGCGGTAAGAATAATAGTAATGGTAATGGCAATAGTGGTGAAATAAATAATCCAGGAGATTTAGCAGGTGATAATTTAGGTGATGTTATATCTCAATATGGAGATAAGTACGATACAGAAATTAGAGACAGTTCTTGGAATCTAGTGACTTCAAATTATAAAAACTATACAGTTGCATCGGCTTGGTGGGGTAGTGATCCTCAAGGAAATAAGGTATTATTTATTCAAACAAAAGAATAAATATAGTGTAACTAAAATTTAAAGTATGGAGGTAACATGGAAGGAACAATAATAAAAGGAATAGGCGGATTCTATTATGTAGATGTTGATGGGGAAGTCATTGAGTGTAAGGCTAGGGGTAAATTTAGAAATGAAAAGGTATCGCCGATAGTAGGAGATAAAGTTAAAATAACTTTAGAGAACGGAAAAGGTGCTATTGAAGAGATTAAAGAAAGATCAAATATGCTGATAAGACCACTAGTAGCAAATGTAACTCAAGCTTTTGTAGTATTTGCTATAAAGAAACCGGATTTAAATATGGACCTTTTGAATAAGTTCCTTCTACTATGTGAATACAATCATATAGAAGCAATAGTTGTTTTTAATAAATGTGATTTAATTACAGAAGAAGAAAAGGAGCATTATAATGAGCTGCTAAAAAAGGCTCATTATAATGTGATATTTGTAGAAGGAAAATCAGGAAAAAATTTAGATAAGTTAAAAGAGCTTATGAAAGATAATATTACTGTATTTTGTGGGCCTTCAGGAGTAGGGAAATCCACCATATCTAATAAGTTAGTGGGAAGAGAACTTATGGAGACAGGAGAAATTTCAGAAAAGCTAAAGAGAGGGAAACATACTACTAGACATTCAGAACTTATAGAGTCAGACCATGGATTTTTAGTAGATACTCCAGGTTTCTCTAATTTAGATTTATCTTTTCTTAAAGAAGAAGAAGTTAAAGATTACATAAGAGATTTTCACGATTTTGAAGGTGGATGCAAATTTACTTCCTGTGCTCATGTATCTGAGCCTAAATGTGCAGTAAAAGATGCAGTAGAAGAAGGAAAAATTTCTAGAGAAAGATATGAATTTTATCTAGATGTTTTAGAAGAAGTTAAAAACAGGAGGAATAAACGATGATAAAAATTGCTCCTTCAATATTATCTGCTGATTTTAGTAGATTAGGAGAAGAAATAGAATTATTAGATAAAAGTGGTGCAGATATTATTCACATAGATGTTATGGATGGTCATTTTGTACCAAATTTAACTTTTGGAATGCCGGTAGTAAAGGCTATTAGAAAATATACTAAATTACCTTTTGATGTTCATTTGATGATAGAGAATCCTGCTATGTATGTTAAAGATTTTATTGATGCAGGAGCAGATATAATAACAGTTCATTATGAAAGTGATAGACATATAGATAGAACAATAAATCTTATAAAAGAAAATGGATGTAAGGCTGGTATAGTAATAAATCCAGGAACAGCTGTAGATGCAATAAAACATCTAATACCTATCGTTGATATGATTTTAATTATGAGTGTAAATCCAGGTTTTGGTGGTCAGAAATTTATAGAATATTCAGTAGAAAAAATTAAGGAAGTTAGAACTATCGCTGATAAGGTAAATAAAGATCTTATGATTGAAGTAGATGGTGGAATAACAACTGATAATATTGGAAAGGTAGTGGCAGCTGGAGCTGATGTTATTGTAGCAGGATCAGCAGTTTTTAGTGGTGGTAAAGTAAAAGAAAATATAGCTGCATTAAAAGCAGAGGTATAATGAGGGGCATCGTAATCTTAGGAGGAGATGCTCCTTCTTTAAAATTATTAAAAAAATATATTACTGATGATACTATAATTATTGCCGCTGATAGTGGAGGAGACTGCCTATATAGATATAATATTCTACCGACATATTTGGTAGGAGATTTAGACTCAATATCACAGGAAGCATTAGAATTTTTTATGGAAGGTATAAATATTAATGTATATCCTAGAGAAAAAGATGAAACGGATGGGCATATTGCTGTAGAACTAGCATTAAAATCTAATTGTAGTGAGATTTATATTTTTGGTGCTATAGGGGAAAGAATGGATCATGTTTTAGCTAACATAGGTCTTTTGAAAATAATTTTAGAATTTGGTGTTAAGGGATATATTGTTGATGAAAATAATTTAATATTTCTTATGAAAGAAAGTGGAGAGATAGAATATAAAAAAGATAAGAGACTTTCATTTACTGCTTTCGGTGATACTGTTAAAGGACTATCGATAATAGGTGCCAAGTATCCATTAGAGAGCTATGATTTAAAATTTGGAGACTCTAGAACTGTGTCTAATGAGTTTTTAGATAAGAATGTAACAGTAAAATTTAGTTCGGGAACATTATTAGTAATGATAACTTTTGATAAAAAATAGAAACAAAGGAATATTACCTACATATAATATAATACAATACAATGTACTTAGATTTATAAGGTGGGGGTATTTATGAAGATAATAGTATGGAAAGTTCCAAAATTCTTAAGCAAGATAATTAAAACTTTTAGAAAAAAATCTTGTTAGACATAATAATAAAGAAAAGTGGTAACCTAAAGGTAGCCACTTTTCTTTATGAACATAAAAAATTAGAACACTTAAAAGTATTCTAATTTATTTAACGCTATTATATAGCACGTTCAATCTTTCCAGAACGTAAGCATCTAGTACAAACATGAACAGTTCTTGGTGAACCTTTAACTATAGCCTTGATCTTTTTTACGTTTGGAGCCCAAGTTCTTTTAGAAGCTCTGTGAGAGTGGCTATATTGTGAACCAGATATAACGCCTTTTCCGCATACATCACATTTTCTTGACATTTAGTTACACCTCCCTTAAAGCAGTGTAGTATTTAAACTGAAATTAGACAATTCATATTTTAACACAAAGTTATTCTTATATGCAAGGGTGAAGAGAAATAATTCTTTATTTCCTTGAATATATCTTAGGTTTAATATAAAATTAGTATTATGGTTGAATATTTAAGGAGGAATCGGAATGATGAATATAAATAATGAAAATGGCAATATTATCTATTCAGATGAAGTTATTGCTAATATAGTAGGAATATCAACTATGGAATGCTATGGCGTTGTAGGAATGGCATCTAAAAGCCCTAAGGATGGATTATGGGAACTTTTAAAAGGAGAAAATCTATCTAAAGGTGTTAAAGTTAATTGCAAAGACGAAATATTAAATATTGAAATATATATTATTGTTGAATATGGCACAAAAATTTCTGTAATTGCCAACAATATTATTCAAAAGGTAAAATACAACGTTGAAAACTTAACAGGACTAAAAGTATCTACTATTACTGTTAATGTTCAAGGAGTAAGAGTTTAAGGAGGTACTACGGTTTGAGTATTAAGAAGATAAGCGGCGAAGACTTTTATTATATGATTATAAGTGGCTGCAATAATTTAGAGGAACAAAAGAACTATGTAAATTCATTAAATGTATTTCCAGTTCCAGATGGTGATACTGGGACTAATATGTCAATGACATTCAGAAGTGCCACAGAAGAAATATTATCTTCAAAACAAGAAACTATAGGAGAGGTAGCTAAAAAGCTTTCTAGAGGAGCTCTTATGGGAGCTAGAGGTAACTCTGGAGTTATCTTATCTCAAATTTTTAGAGGTATTGCTAAAGGATTAGAAGGTAAAAAGGAAGTTACTAGTTTAGATTTAGCTCATTCTATAGAAGAAGGAGCAAAGTCTGCTTATAAGGCTGTTATGAGACCAACAGAAGGTACAATATTAACAGTTATAAGATCAGCAGGAGAACATGCATTAAATTACAAAGGTGACGATGTAGTAGAATTACTTGAAGAAGTTATAAAAGGTAGTGAAGAAACTTTAAATAAAACACCAGAGATGCTTCCAGCATTAAAAGCTGCAAAGGTAGTAGACGCAGGTGGAATGGGACTTCTAGTTATCTTTAAAGGAATGCTTAAAGAATTAAAAGAAGGAAACAAACCTTCTTTAGACGGTGTTGGAGAAACTATAGAAGTTTCATCTAAGGCACAGTTAGATGGAGAAGCTGAAATCACTTTTGGATATTGTACTGAATTCTTTATAAATACTGAGTCAATTACTAGTGAAGAATTCAAAAAAGAAATAGAAGATATGGGTGATTCTCTAATTGCAGTAGGTAGTGATGGATTAATAAAAATTCATATACACACAGAACAACCAGGAGAAGTATTAAGTAAGGCATTAGCTCATGGTAGTTTATCAAAAATTAAAATAGATAATATGAGAGAGCAACATAGAAAAGTTTTAGAAGCTGAATATGAAGCAGGTACTACTGTAGATAATTCTGTACAAGAAGAAAAAGAATATGGATTTGTAGCTGTAGCTATGGGAAGCGGAATAAAGAAAATTTTTGAGAATGATTTGAACGTTGATGTAGTTATTGAAGGCGGTCAAACTATGAATCCAAGTACTCAAGATTTTATTGATGCTGTAGATAAAATTAATGCTAAGAATATAGTTATACTTCCTAATAATAAAAATGTTGTTATGGCAGCTAATCAGGCAAAAGATGTTTGCGAAAAGAATATAATAGTTATTCCAACTAGAACTATTCCTCAAGGAATTGCAGCTATAACAGTATTTAATGGAGAAGCTAGTGCAGAAGATAATGAATCTAACATGAATGAAGCAGTAAGTAGCGTAAAGAGTGCTTCTGTTACTTTTGCAGTAAGAGATACTGAAATAGAAGGTAAAGAAATAAAGGAAGGCGACATTCTAGGATTAATAGAAGGTAAAGTAAAAGTTGTAGGCAAGAATGTTAATGATGTTGTAAAAGAATTATTAGAAAATCTTGTAGATGACGAATCTTCACTAATATCTCTATATTCAGGAGAAGAGGTTAAGGAAGAAGAAAATTCTTTATATGAAGAGTTAGAAGATATATATGATGATATAGATGTTTTAACTTATAAGGGAGATCAACCATTATATTACTACTTGATTTCAGTAGAATAGTTATACAAAGAAATTGAAATAAATCCATGAATTTTACCAATAATATAATTGGATGATTCATGGATTTTTTATTGAGGTGTATAAAATATGAATATTTCTGATGATATAATAACGCTAAAAGGCATTGGAGAAAAAGCTAAGACGGAGCTTAATAAGTGTGGGGTATTTACTATATATGACTTGATGCTCTATTTTCCAAGAACATATGAGAATATTGAAAGAGTAAAATCCATAGATGAAGTAGAAGAAGGAGAAAAAGTTGTACTTATGGGAAGGCTTAAGAGCCTTAACCAAAGAAAGAGTGGATATAAGACTATAACTCATGGCGTTTTAGAAGGTGATGGTGGAACTTTTGAAGTGTATTGGTTTAATGTCACATATATAAGAAATGTCTATAAAGTAGGGAATACTTACATACTTATGGGAAAAGCAAAATTTTTGAGAGGGAAGGTAACGTTATCAAACCCTACAATTTTTAAAGGTGAAGATAATAAAAAAAATATAATGCCTGTTTATCCACTAAAAGGTTCTCTGAAAAATTCTTATATGATCAAGACTATAAAAGGTTTATTAGAAACTGTCAGTGTAGAAGAAAATTTACCAGAAAGAATAATAAAAAAGTTTAATTTTTGTTCGTTGGATGAGGCACTTAAAAATATACATTTTCCAGAAAGTTCAGAATCACTTAAAGAAGCAACAAGAAGACTTAAGTTTCAGGAGTTATTTTCTTATTCTTTAAAGGTATTGATGCTTAAAGATTATATAAATAACAATAAAAAAGGCATTAAATTTAATATAACAAAAGAGCTTTCAGATTTAAAAGAGCAATTACCCTTTACATTGACGTCAGCACAAAGCAGAGCTGTAAGAGAAATATTAAAAGATGAAAAGAAAGATACAGCTATGAATAGGTTATTGCAAGGAGATGTTGGGTCAGGAAAGACTGTAGTTGCCGCTATAGCTGTATTTAATGTAGTTATTAATGGATACCAAGGTTGTGTAATGGCACCAACGGAAATATTAGCTACGCAGCACTATGAGGAATTTAAGAAGTTATTTGCAAATTTTAATTTAAATATAGAATTGCTAGTAGGGTCAAGAACATTAAAAGAAAAAAGAGATATAAAAGAGAGACTTTATAATGGAGAAATTGATATATTAATTGGAACTCATGCATTAATAGAAGATGATGTAGAATTTAAAAAATTAGGAATTATTGTAGCTGATGAACAACATAGGTTTGGTGTAGCACAAAGAAATAAGTTATATTCTAAAGAAAATAAGGCAGATATATTAGTTATGACAGCAACACCAATTCCAAGGACATTAAGTTTATACATATATGGTGATTTAGATGTATCTGTAATTGATGAATTACCACCAGGAAGAAAAAAGATAGATACAAAGTTTATAGATAGTAATAGAAAGTATAAAGTGTATGAATTTTTAAAGCAGCAGTTAGAAGAGGGAAGACAAGGATATGTAGTATGCCCATTGATTGAAGAAGATAAAGATGGAGATTTGACATCTGTAGAGAAGTTGTATAAGGAGTTAAAAGAAGACTACTTTAAAGAAGAACCTATAGAAATTTTACATGGTAAAATGAAGCCAAAAGAAAAAGATGATATAATGAATAGGTTTAAAAATAAAGAGATAAAAATATTGATTTCTACAACAGTAATAGAGGTAGGAATAAATGTACCAAATTCCAATGTAATGATAATAGAAAATTGTGAGAGATTTGGTCTGTCACAATTGCATCAACTTAGAGGTAGAGTTGGAAGAGGTGAATATAAGTCTTATTGCTTTTTAGTAGGAAATTGTAAAAGTGAAAAGACACGTAGAAGAATGGCTATAATGGAAGAATCTAATGACGGATTTTATATATCACAAGAAGATTTAAAACTTAGGGGGACTGGAGATCTATTTGGATTTAGACAAAGTGGAGAAGATGGCCTTATATTAAGTGATATCTTTGAGGATTTTGATCTTTTAAGAGATGCTAATAATGAGGCAAAGGTACTTTTAAATAGTAAAGAAGAAGAAGATATACGAATAAAAGATGAGATGATTTTAAGGTTAGAAAGCTATGATGAGTATATATCTTTCAATTAGAGAATATATAGGGAAAAGTAAAAGGGTGGATAGTACCACCCTTTTATGAGGAGAATTATAGGAAGAGCCATTTGGCATCGATTATATTATTGACAAATTACAAGTATTTATACATATAATTTTGTATAAAATAATTCAATATGATAAAATAAAAAAAGAATGTAAAATAGGGAGGACAAATGATGAGAATAATTTCTGGTAAAGCGAGAGGAAGAAAGATATTATCTCCAGAAAGCATGGAAACAAGACCGACATTAGATAGAATAAAAGAATCAATTTTTAATATAATACAAAATAAAACACCAGATGCTGTGGCTTGTGATATATTCTCAGGAACAGGAAGTTTAGGACTTGAAACAGCTAGTAGATGGGCAAAAAGAGTATATCTTGTGGATAAAAGTCCAAGAGCATATAAAAATCTTCAAGCAAATGTAGAAAATTTAAAATTTCAAGATGTATGTACAACATTAAATATGGATGCTTATGATGCATTAAGAGAATTTAAGAGAAGAGGGGAGATATTTGATTTAATATTTATAGATCCACCTTATGCAAAAGAAATGATTCCTCCAGCTATGGAAATAATACATAATCTAGAGCTATTAAAAGAGGACGGAATAATAGTAACTAAGATAGATTCAAGTGAAGAAATCTATGAAGGATTTGAAAATATAAAGTTATATGATAAAAGAAAGTATGGGAATACTACAGTTATTTTTTATAGAATAGAAAATTAAAATAACTAAATTTATGTGTGGATAGGGAGAAAATTATGAGAATTGCGGTATATCCAGGAAGTTTTGATCCAATAACCAATGGACATTTAGATATTATAGAAAGAGCTCTAAAAGTCTTTGATAAGGTTATTGTTGCGATACTTATTAATCCAACAAAAAAAGGATTATTTTCAGCAGAAGAAAGGGTAGAACTTATAAAGAAGGTCACAAAAGACCTCGATAATGTAGAAGTAGAATCTTTTGAGGGATTATTAGTAGATTTCTTAGAAAAGAAGGAAACTAATATAATAATAAAAGGATTAAGAGCTGTTTCAGACTTTGAATATGAGTTTCAAATGGCTCTTATGAATAATAAATTAAATTCTAATGTGGAAACTGTTTTTATGATGACTTCGGCGGAATATTCATTTTTAAGTTCATCATCAGTTAAACAAGTGGCATTTTTTGATGGATCAGTAGAGGGGTTAATACCATCAATGATAATAGGAGACTTAAAGGAAAAAGTGAGAAAGGTTAAGGAGGCAGAGCAAGATGGAAGTAAATAAATTGGAAGTAGTTCAATTATTAGAGTATTTACAAGAAATTATAAATAATGCAGCTAAAGTGCCTATGAGCGGGAAAATTATGATTAGTAAAAAGGAAATCATGGAGGTTACAGAAGAAATTATAAATTTACTTCCAGAAGAATTTAGAAAAGCGCAATGGATGTTAGGGGAAAAAGATAGAATTTTAAGTGAAGCAGAGGCTCATGCAGAAGAAGTTAGAAGAGATAAAATAGAATACATAAAAAATGAAGTTGAAAATCATGATATAGTAAGTGATGCAAAAAAAGTAGCAGAAGAGATTATAGCAAAAGCTCAGTTAGAAGCAAAAGAAATAAGAATTGGATCTAGAGAATATTCTGCAGAAATAATAGAAGAACTAAATGCTGCAATATCTAGTAAAAAGGAAGAATACTTATCAGTTATTGAAATAGAAAGTAAGAAGTTTAGAGATAAAGTAAATAATATGCTAAACTCCACATCTGTGGAGCTTAGAGAAAATATAAAAGAATTAAAAGGTACAAGCAGTAATGTAACTAAATAAGTTAAATACTACAAAGGCCACTGCACTATTAATTAAACCAAATAAAAATTTATATTTAACGAAATATAAGAAATTTATTTTTAAATCATATATAAATGAATAGCATTGACTAAGTATACTTAATCCACCGAAGGTAAGGAAAAATGCAATTATAGGAATAATAATTTGCATTGAAATTGCTGAGGTGGATATTATTTTACAACCATTTGTCATTTCTAAAATTCCAGCTAAAATTCCTCCGACAAAAGAAAAAGGCAATTTTGAAAAAACTAAATCATTTAAAAAAGTACATAAAACATTAAAAAATATTATAAAACCACCTACCATAAGTACTGTAGATATACTTTGCTCAACAGAATTTAAAAAGCACTTACTAAAAGGAAGACTTTCTCTATTAGTTTTATTAATATTAATAGTATTTCTACTCTTATCTATTTTTAATATAAAAGATAATATAAATGCAGATATGTAAGATGATATAAGTAATATGTATCCTAATGTAACATTGTTTAGCATCAATACTCCAACAGATCCAATAACAAAAATAGGGCTAGGAGTAGAAGCTATAATAACTAGCCGTTTAAAAGTACTAAAATTTATATCACCATTTCTATATAAATCCCCAGAGTATTTTGTACCTAAAGGATAGCCACATAAGATGGAGATAATTACTGCAGTAGCACATTTCCTTGGCAGTCTAAGTGGTTTACAAAGAAGCCCACCAAATAATTTGCTATATAACTCTATACCACCTAAAGAAACGATTAAATTACAAAGAACTGAGAACATAAATAGTGCAGGAAACACATTGAAGAAAAATAATTTAGCACCATTTAAAGTAGCGGTTAAAGCAATAGTAGGACTTATCACCATCATTAGTATGAATATTGATATAAGTAAGATTAACAAGAGCACACCTCCTCTATAGAAATATATGAGAGAGGGATGTGAAAAATTCACGATTCACAATTCACAATTGTGGTGGAAATTCCTGCGGAATTTCTTAGAATTTAAGTATGGTGTCTGTAGGTGTTATTGAGTCGTGTTTTATAATTGAAATTAGGCCTTGGATGGTGTTTTACGGGGGGCTAATGAAAGTTGTACTTTCATGTAGCTTATTTTTTTATGATAGGTTAGATATATGAGTTTAGTAGCATAGTTGACTTTACCACTACTTATCTAGAACAGATGATAAATACGATTTTAAACATATAAAAGTAAATACTTTACAATATATCATTAAATGATATAATATTAAGTGATATATCATTTAATGATATAATAATAAAGAGAGGAAAATTTTATGCCAAGAAAAAATTCTATTGATACGAATCAATTAACAGATGCTGCGTTTTATATTTTATCTAGTGTTGTAAAAGAACAACATGGATATTTAATAATGAAAACTATTGAAAAATTTAGTGAAAATGAAGTTACTATTGGTCCAGCATCGATGTATACAACATTAAAGAAACTTTTAGAGTCAGGTTTAGTGGAACTGTCTGATTCAGATAAAAATAAGAAGATATACAAAATAACAGATAAAGGTATGGAGATGCTTTTAAAAGAAATAGAACGAAAAAAACAAATGATTAAATTTGCTGAAAGATTTTTAAAGTTAGATAAGGAGGGAGATTATGAAAAATAAGTATGTTGGTATTAGCGGGCTTGCATTTAATGAAGAAGAAGATATGAAAAAATTAAGTGAGTATGCTAAAGAAGGGTGGTTATTAGACTCTATAGTAGGTGGATTTTTTTATAAGTTACGAAAAGATACACCTCGAAATATAATATATAGTCTAGATTATCAAGATAATGCAGATGAGGAATACTTTTCGATATTTAAAGAAGCTGGATGGGAACTTGTAGTTTCAATAGGAAATAAAATGAATATTTTTTCAGCTCCAGCTGGGACTAAATCTATTTATAGTGATTTAGATACAGAAATAGATAAGTATTTATTAATGGAATATAAATGCAAAAAAGGAGTAGTAGTTTCTTCAATAATAGCTGTAATATTAACATTATCTATTATAGTTTCCATGGCTATTATAAGACCCATATTTTTCTTTTTAGTAGTCTTGTTTATGGCTGATATTATTGTTCTTATTTTTAATTTAATGCCTTACCTAGCATATAAGGCTAGAATTAAAAATCTGAATGGAAATAGCTCGATATTAAGTAATAAAAATTTCTGGAAGTTACATTTAATCGTTGGCATTTTATTTATTATATTTACAATAGAAGGTGTGTTAAAAAAAGATTATTTAGATTTGCTTTGGCTTTTTCCAAGTATTTTTAGTTTTATTGAGTGTAGAAAATATAAAAAATGCAACTGATATTTTTATGTATAAATAAGTGATAAAAAATGCAATTACTAATTTGATAGAAATTCATTAGTAATTGCTTTTTTTAATACACAAAATTCAACTTACTATATAATGTGCATTTACAATTGTGAAGTGCACATTTATAACTGTGAACTGTGCACTGACAACTGTGCACTGACATAAGGTCCTTTTTTATAGTCATCCATTGGATCAATGTTCTTATTTAGCATAGAATAAGCTTTTGTAGCTAGTAGATCTATTTCTAATGATGGATTTGAATATTTCCTAGGAAATTTTGTGATTATTTCTATATCAGATTTTTTCTTAATTTCTTTTATTATTTCTGCTCCTGTAGAATTAAGTCCTAAAATACGTGCATATTCTACTGGCTTTTTTACTATAGATTGAACATCAAAGTTTTCAAGTCCTATAAAAAGCTTGCAAAGAATACGGGATAGCCTAGTATAAGCATATCTTTTGCTCTTTATATTCATAAGTAATTCTTCTAGAGAATTTGAATTAATAATTTCTTTTAAAATTTTATTATCAATACCTTCAGAAACATCATATATTCTAGAAATACTTTCACTGTTAGTAAGTAGCTTATATTTTATATATGGAAACATATCAGAAGGAAAAACTAAGTTATCTAAGTTTTTGCCTGTTTCTAATATAGATGATTTTGGTAGTTTATCATTAAGAGTATTTATATTACCGCCATCTTTTAAAAATGCCCTTACTCCAGAGGCAGAAGGAAAACTAGATGATACTTCTGTAGAGTTATAACTAGCGCCTAGCCTTTTTATAGTAGTAGGTTCAATTTTACTATTTAAAGTTTTTATAGCTTTAAGGTATTCTAGGGACAATATATTATTTGATTGATTTAATATAGAAATCTCATTAGCTGATAAATTTAAAAAAGTTTTTATAGATTCCATGCGAGCCACAGGATAAGATAAACCACTATTTAAATTTTCTTTTAATAAATTTTTATATTCTAATGGTTCTTTAATAAGCAAATCACTTATTCGATCTATTAATAATAAGTTACCTTCTTCAGAACCAAAAGATATATAATCAATGACATTTAAGTTATTTAATAAAGATACTCCACCGAAAGCAAAATGCTCAGCAGAAGACACTGCAAAAACTGCAGGTAATTCTATTACTAAATCTACTCCTGATTCAATAGCTATTTTTGCTCTAGTCCATTTATCTAATATACTAGGGAGACCTCTTTGAACAAAATTTCCACTAAGAATGCATACGATGCCATCACAATTAGTTTTCTTTTTTGTTTCTTCTATATGATAAACATGACCGAGATGCATTGGATTATATTCGGCTATTATTCCACAAAGATTCATAATAACTCCTTTCAATTCTTTCACTTAAAAAAATAAATTAAACAAAGTATTCTAAATATTTTAACATTATCAAAAACGTTGTACCGCTATATTATAAGGTATATAATTAAAGAATAAAACATTATTATAGGGATTGTAAAAAAATTAAGTATCAAAGAATGCGGAGGTAAGTTTATATATGCAATTTATGCAAGCCATTTGGAAACAAGCAAGAGTTGAAAAGAGAAGAATTGTTCTTGCCGAAGGGGAAGAGAGAAGAAATTTAATTGCAGCAGGTAAGATTATAGAAAACTCTTTAGCAGACCTTATTTTAATAGGAAATGAAGAAAATATAAGAAATAACGCTAAAGAAATTGGAGTAGATATAGATGGAGCTACTATAGCTGACCCTGATAAAAGTGATAAACTACAACAGTATATAGAAGAGTTTTATGAAATAAGAAAAAATAAAGGTATGACATTAGAAAAAGCAGAAAAAATTGTTAGAGATCCATTATATTTTGGAACAATGATGGTTAAAATGGGAGATGCGGATGGAATGGTTTCGGGAGCTATTCATACTACTGGTGACTTATTAAGACCAGGTCTTCAAATAGTAAAAACTGCACCAGGCACAAAGGTGGTATCAGGATTTTTTGCTATGATGATTCCAAACTGTGATTATGGAGAAGCTGGAATGTTATTATTTGCAGACTGTGCAGTAAATCCTAATCCAACAGCGGAAGAATTAGCATCTATTGCAATAACTACAGCAGAAACTTGTAGGACCTTATGTAATACTGAACCTAGAGTTGCGATGTTATCCTTTTCAACTATGGGAAGTGCTTCTAATGAGTTAGTTGATAAAGTAAGATTAGCAGCTGAGATAGCTAAAAAACAAAGACCAGATTTAGATATAGATGGAGAATTGCAACTAGATGCAGCAATTGATAGAGAAGTAGCAGCACTTAAAGCGCCAAATTCACCAGTAGCAGGTAAAGCCAATGTACTTGTATTTCCAGATTTACAAGCAGGAAATATAGGATATAAATTAGTGCATAGATTTGCAAAGGCTAGTGCCATAGGTCCTATATGTCAAGGATTTGCAAAACCAATAAATGACTTATCTAGAGGATGTAGTCCAGAAGATATAGTAAATGTTGTGGCTGTAACAGCCGTTCAAGCTCAAAAATGTAATTAGAAGGAGGAAGACGATGAAGGTATTAGTTATCAATTGTGGAAGTTCATCAATAAAATATCAATTATTTGATATGGAAGGTGAAAAAGTATTAGCAAAAGGACTAGTTGAAAGAATAGGGATAGAAGGATCAATTCTTACTCATAAAGTAAATGGATCAAAATATGAAATAAAAGAAGAAATTAAGGACCATAAATATGGAGTGAAATTAGTTATAGATGCATTAACTAATAAAGATTATGGTGTAATTAGTTCAATGGATGAAATTTCAGGGGTAGGACATAGAGTTGTTCATGGTGGAGAAAAGTATTCTGAATCAGTACTTATAGATGAAAATGTTATTAAATCTATTGAAGAATGTATAGAACTAGCACCTCTTCACAACCCAGCAAACTTAATAGGAATTAATGCATGTATGGAGATAATGCCAAATACTCCAATGGTAGCTGTATTTGATACTGCATTTCATGCTAATATGCCCAAAGAGAATTATATATACCCAATACCATATGAATATTATGAAAAGTATGGAATAAGAAGATATGGTTTCCATGGTACTTCTCATAAATATATTTCTAATAAAGCTTGTGAGTTTTTAGGTGAAGATATTAAAAATTTAAAAATAATAACTTGTCATTTAGGAAATGGTGCTTCTGTAGCAGCAATACAAGATGGGCATAGCATAAATACGTCTATGGGATTTACACCATTAGAAGGTTTATGTATGGGTACAAGAAGTGGAGATGTAGATTTATCAATATTTACGTATTTGATGAAAAAAGAAAATCTTACTTATGAAGATGTAGATACAATAGTAAATAAAAAGAGTGGACTTCTAGGTATTTATGGAAAATCTTCAGACTTCAGAGATGTAAGAGCTGATAAAGTAGCGGGAAAAGAAGAAGCTATATTAGCATACAAAATTTTTGGGAATAGAATTAAAGGATACATAGGAAATTATGCTGCACAAATGAATGGTGTTGATTTAATAATTTTTTCTGGTGGAATTGGTGAAAATGATCCATCTATAAGAGAATATGTATGTGAGTCTTTATCATTCTTAGGTTTAGATTTTGATAAAGAAGCTAATATAGAAGGTGGAGAAATAAAGGTAATTACTAAGAAAGATTCTAAAGTTAAAGCTATGATTGTAACTACTGATGAAGAACTTATGATAGCAAGAGATACCAAAACAATAATAGCGAAATAACTTGACAATTTATCTTACCGTTTATATAATTGATTATGGTTATTTAAATGATAAGTTTTTTTAGGGAGTAACAATATGAAGTTAAATTTAAGAGAACTTAAAGAAAAAAATTCCTATAGTAAAGAAGTGGAATTACAGCTAGATAAAGAAAGCTTTACTTCTTTAAAAAATTACAAAATAGAAGAACCTTTGAAATTTGTAGGTACTATAGGAGAAAAAGATAACTTAATTTTTTTAGACGGGGTAGTTCAAGGAGTGTTAATACTTAATTGTAGTCGCTGTCTTGAAGAGGTAAATTATCCAATAAATGTGGAAATTCACGAAAAACTTTCCCGCAATAGTGGTAATGAGGATGAAGATATCATCTTTATTCATAATGATATAATAGACCTTGCTACAGTATTAGAAAATGATATATTATTTTCTATACCGCTGAAGGTTCTATGTAAAACTGATTGTAAAGGCTTATGTCAACAGTGTGGAACTAATAAGAATTTTGACACGTGCAGCTGTGAAGATTCCTCTATAGACCCTCGCTTTGAAAAGCTAAAAGACTTTTTGAACAACAACTAAGAGGAGGTGTTATTGATGGGAAATCCAGCTAGAAAATTCTCTAAAGGAAGAAGAAACTCTAGAAGAGCTCAAACTTTTAAGTTAGGTCTACCAGGAGTTGTTGAATGTCCAAAGTGCCATGAAATGAAGCTTTCTCACAGAGTGTGCAAAAACTGTGGTACTTATAACGACAAGGAAGTTATTGCTTCTACAGAAGAATAAGATAAAGGAAAGTCGTAAGACTTTCTTTTATTTTTTTGTTATAGAAATATCAATTGCACCTAGGTTAAACAAATAATATAATAGTTATAGAATTATTAATACTTGATAGGAGACGAAGTATATGATATTTGTTATAGATGGAATGGGTGGAGACAATGCTCCAGTAGATATAGTAAAGGGAGCTGTTGATGCTGTAAAAGAAAGAACAGACTTAAATCTTATTATTACAGGAAAAGAAGATGTAATAAAAAAAGAATTAAGCAAATATGATTATGATAAAGATAGAATAACAATAGTACATACAGAAGAAGTTATAAGTAATGATGAAAGTCCTACTGCTGCAATAAGAAAGAAAAAAGATTCATCTTTAGTAAAAGGTCTACAATTGGTGAAGTCAGGGGAAGCTGATGGTATATTATCTGCAGGAAGTACTGGTGCTTTTATATCTGGTTCTACTTTAATTGTAGGTAGAATAAAGGGAGTAAAAAGACCAGCACTAGCACCAATTATGCCGGGGCAAAATGGGCCATTTATGGTAGTAGATGTAGGTGGAAATGTAGATTGTAAGCCAGAATTTTTAAAAGATTTTGCAATGATGGGAAAAGTATATTATGAAAATGTAATGGGAATACAAAATCCATCAATAGGTCTTGTAAATATAGGTGCAGAAGAAGAAAAGGGTAATGAGCTGACAAAAGCCACATATGGGTTACTTAAGACTATGGATATAAACTTCGTAGGTAATGTAGAGCCAAGAGAAATACCTAAGGGAGATGTAAATGTAGTAGTATGTGATGGATTTGTTGGAAATACAGTGTTAAAAATGTATGAAGGTGTAGCATCTACTTTATTAAAAGGTATAAAGGCTGAAATTATCAGTAGCACTAGAGGAAAAATTGGTGGCTTGCTTTTAAAACCTATTTTTAAAAGTTTTCAAAAGAAATACGATTACAGAGAAACTGGTGGATCACCATTTTTAGGTGTTAAAGGAATCTGCGTTAAGGCACATGGAAGTTCTGATGCTTATGCAATAAAGAATGGAATCAATCAATGTATAGCACTATATGAAGGAAAAGTAGTAGATAAAATTCATAAGGGTATTAATGATAATAAAGAAGACAGTACAGATGTATAAATTAACATTTTTTTAGAATATATATTGACGAGATAAATTTATTATACTATTATCATTATAGAGTTAGGAGGTGTTTAGGATGATATTTGATAAAGTTAAGGCTATAATTGTTGATCAATTAGGTGTAGAAGAAAATGAGGTAAAATTAGAATCTTCTTTTGTAGATGATCTAGGTGCAGATTCATTAGATGTAGTTGAATTAGTAATGGCTATTGAAAATGAATTTGAAATAGAAATATCTGATGAAGACTACGATAAAGTAAGTAGTGTTGGAGATGTAGTTGAATACATAAGAGAACGCGTAGAAGGTTAAAATATAAGTCTCGCTTAAATGCGAGACTTAATTTTTATTTAGAGGTTATTCTTGAGATTATATGGTAATTTGAAGAATGGTCTTAAGTTAAAGGAGACATATATGGATAAAAAAATACTAATAGAAGAGTTGAGTAAGAGATTAAAAATAGAATTTAATAACAGACATTTGCTTTTAGAAGCAATTACACACTCATCATATGCTAAACCAAAGATAAAAGTAGAATATAATGAGAGATTGGAGTTCTTAGGAGATGCTGTATTACAAGTTGTAATATCAGATTATTTATATAATAAATATAAAGAAAAAAAAGAAGGAGAATTATCTAAGCTACGTTCTTTGATAGTTTGTGAAAATTCTTTATATAAAATAGCTACTAAGTGGGATTTAGGAAAATTCATAAGAATGAGTAAAGGTGAAGAACTTACTGGTGGTAGACACAGAGTTTCTATTTTAGCTGATGCTGTGGAAGCTATAATAGCTGCTATATATTTAGACAGAGGTATGGAAATAGTAAGAGGATTTGTCTTAGAAAATTTTGAAGAAATAATTAATTTAGCTACAGAGAATAAGATAATTATGGATTATAAATCAAAATTACAAGAATATTATCAGCAGTTAGGAGATTCAGAAATAGTATATGATACTATAAGATTTGAAGGTCCACCTCATAGAAGAAAGTTTTTTGTTAAAGTGTTAGTTAACAATGAAATAGAGGGTTATGGAGAAGGATACTCTAAAAAAGAAGGAGAACAAAAAGCTGCAAAAGATTTATTAAATCATTTGGAGGTAATAGATGAAAAGTAGAAATGTAATAATACCTATTTTTATTCCACAGGAAGGGTGTCCACATAAATGTGTATTCTGTAATCAAGAAACTATTTCTGGGGAAGAGAATAGAGTTACAGCAAAAGATGTAATAAATACTATAGAGGAATATTTGACTACAATAAATAAAGAAAATACTATAGTAGAAGTGTCTTTTTTCGGAGGTACTTTTACAGGGATACCTATAGAGAAGCAGAAGGAACTTTTATCTGTAGCTAAAGAATATAAAGACAATGGATTAATAGACAAGATAAGAATGTCTACAAGACCAGACTATATAGATAGAAAAATTTTAGAACATTTAAAAAAATATGATGTAGACATAATAGAGTTAGGAGTTCAATCTTTAGATGAAGAAGTGCTAAGAAAGTCCGGAAGGGGACATACAATAGAAGATGTATATAAAGCTAGTAGTCTAATAAAAGAATATGGAATTACTTTGGGACATCAAATGATGTTAGGGTTACCGGGAGATTCTTTTGAGAAAGATATAGAAACAACAAAAAAGATAATAGAAATGAAACCTGCATTATGTAGAATTTATCCTTCATTAGTAATAAAAAATACTCCTATGGAAAAGATGCTTAATATGGGAATATATAAGCCATATGCATTGGAAGAAGCTATAGATATATGCAAAGTTGTTTATAAGATGTTAGTTGATAATGATATAGAGATAATAAGAGTAGGTTTACAAACTACTAATGAAATAAATTATGATGGAGACATAATAGATGGGCCATTTCATCCTGCATTTAGAGAATTAGTAGAAGGATCAATCTATTGTGATATCATAAAAGAAGGATATATAGAGGGAGAAGGAGATATAAAAATTGAAATAAATGAAAAAGATCTCTCAAAATTATATTGTAATAAGAAAAAGTATTTTAATGAAATTAGAAATATGATAAAGGAAAAAGTTATCGTAAAAATTAACAATGATATATCTAGAGGAGAAATACTAATAAGTCAAGGGGAAAAGTGTAGAAAAATGGCAATAAAAAAATCTAAAGGATTACAGTAAAAAAAAGGATTTTATGCAACTATATAGAATTACTATATTATTGAAATAATAATTGATGTAATAGGGGGATATTATATGGAAGTATTAAAAGTATCAGCAAAATCACAACCCAAGTCTGTAGCAGGAGCATTATCAGCAGTATTAAGAGAAAACGTATCTGCAGAAGTGCAAGCTGTAGGAGCAGGAGCTGTAAATCAAGCTGTAAAAGCATTAGCAATTACAAGAGGATTTGTTGCACCAAATGGAATAGACCTAGTAGTAATTCCTGCTTTTTCTGAAATTACTATTGATGGTGAGGAGAGGACTGCCATTAGATTTATAGTTGAATCTAGATAATAAAATTTTAGTTAGTATTGAAGTTTTATCTTAAATATTGTCACTATTAGTAGTGAATAAAATTTTATGTAATCACTAAAAATAAATATAAAAGGAGTGATTAATATTAAAGGTAAAGTTAATATGAAGGCTATTGGAAATTTTACAAAGAATGCAGTTGAAGAGTTTGAAGAAAATATAGTAGAGCAAAAAGATTTTTTAGAAAAGGCAGATAGTAGATATAATAAAAATAAAAAGTAAAGAGTACTCTAAGAAAAGGATATAAACTTTTCTTAGAGTATTTTTATAAAAAATTTTATATTTAATAAACTATTTTATGGGGGAGACGAAAATATTATTGAAGTTAACAAAATGAAAGATTTATGTTAAATTTATTAAGGAATATTTCTAGAATAGTTTTAGGAGAAGAATATGTCAAGAAAAAGTAAATTATCTGCAAAAGAACAGAAAAAACGAAGGATAAGAAGAAGGGTTACTATAAGGTTAACTGTACTCTTTTTTGCTATTATTGGAGTTATAAGTACTTTTAATTTTATTTTCCAACAAGGAAAGAATTTTGTTACATATGTATTTAGTGAAGAGGAGGTGGAGAACGCTGAAGATATAGCATTAGCAAGCGTAGATGATGATAAATTTACCATATGTATAGATCCTGGTCATGGAAGTCATGATGAAGGTACGAAAAGTGCTTCTGGTGTAAAGGAGAAGGATATAAATTTAAAAGTTGCACTAAAGCTTGGAAAGATGCTGGAAAAAGAAGATGTTAAAGTAATATATACTAGAAAAAGTGATAATTTATCTTGGACTGGAGATGAGATTGAGGATCTTAAAGAAAGAGTAAATATATCTAATAGAGCTAAATCGGATGTTTTTATATCTATTCATTGTAATGGAGGGGAAGATGAAACTTATAATGGTATAGAAACTTGGTGTAGATATCCTAATACAGATGGAGCAAAGTTAGCGGAATTAGTACAAGCTAAGTTAAATGCTTTAAATTATAGTCCTGGTAGAGGGATAAAATATGAAAGTGATGGAGAATTAGCAGTATTAAAAAATAATAATGCAGCGGCAATTCTAGTTGAAATAGGATTTCTCACTAATAGTGATGATTTAGAGTATTTGAAATCTAGTATTGGTCAGGAAAATATAGCGGCAGCTATAGCTGATAGTGTTATGGAATATAAGCAAGAAAACTTTGATAATGATACAGAAAGTGAATAAATTATTTAGTACATATATTTAATATTTTTTAGTTAGAGAAAATAACGATAATGCTAATGTAAAATATGTAATAGTTTACAAAAAGACCTTATAAGGTCTTTTTTTGTTATTTATAGACAAACACTATGATATAATTTAAGTAAACTTTAATGTGAAAATATATCTATCAAAAAAGTTAATTTAATAATAGTTATAATTTCATATGTAAAGGTTTTTATAGTAAACTATTTGCAAATTTCTAAATAATCTGTAGGAGGAAAGTTATGGGAAGTATGAAAAAGAAAAATTTGAACAAATTTATTAGTTTATTTACTGCAATAGTGCTTTTTATTACGTTATTACCTTATAAAGGGAATGTTTCTGCTGAAGAAACTGATAAAATTTCAATGTTACAAGTTGAAATTAATGGCGTAAAAGAAACAATGAAAGTATATCAAAATGGTATTTATGAAACTTCTGTTGATGGTACTGGAAGTGATGTGAAATATACTGTTATAAAGGATGGCGAAACAGTAACATCTAAATCAGTAACAGCTGATAAAGACAGTAAAGTATATATAAGATACAGCAGTAAAGATGATGAGGTCTATGATTCAGTGAATGATAAAGATTCATTTAAATCTTGCGGAACATTAGTTGGTGGAATAGAATCATTTATTGTTGATGGACAAACATGGAAGCAAGATGATGCTAACATGGATATGGAATACATAGGTGGGGGATTTTATAAGAGAACTTTTGATGTAAAGCCAGGAGCAACTGGTAAAATGGAGTATAAAGTTTCTTATGGACATATATGGAGCAACGGTGAAATAGGTTCAAATGCTAGTATTACTTTAACAGGAAAAGAAACTAAGCTAACAGTGATAGGAAATTATTTAGATAATTATGTAATGGCATATAGTGATTTAGATGAGAACAATCTTAATGTTGTATATTCATTGATTGGTGGTGCAAGAGGAGGAGATGATGCATGGAATCCTGCTACTAAAGGTTATGAGTTTACAAATCTAAGTCAAGACGGAAAATTAGTGTATAGTAAATACTATGATGCTGGGACATATGAATATAAAGCAGTCGGTGATTATGCATGGGATGACGCATTAACATTACCAAGTGCAGGTTCTAATGGTAAATTTACAGTACCAGAAGGTGGTGCTTTTGTAGTATTTGTAATAGATCCTGTAGCACATAAGATGTACAATTCTATAGAGAATAAAGATACTGTTTTAGTAGCATTAGGGTTAAAAACAGGTACTGTAGAAGAAGAGCCAGAAGTGGTTAAATCTCAAGTTAATGCCAATGGTACAATAACATTTAAATATGAAAATAAAGATGCAGATTCTGTATATGTAGTAGGTAATTTTACTAACTGGTCAGATGGTAAAGTTGCTTTAGATGTAGATAATAATGGTGTATGGTCTTATACAACTAGACTTGGTGATGAAGCAAGAGAAATTGAGTATAAGTTTATAGTAGATGGAGATTGGATAGTTGATCCAACTAATAGCGATACAACTGCAGATGGAAATTCTTTAATCAGTTTTCCAGCATATAAAGGTAGAAAAGTAGTATTAGCTGGTGATATCCAAACAGCGTTGGGTGAATCAGGATCTTGGAATCCAGCTGGTGGATTAAAATCAACTATGACTTATGTAGGAAATGGTGTTTATGAATTAAGTGGTGATTTAAAAGCAGGTACTTATCTTTATAAAGTTGCTATGGGTGACTGGGGAGAAAATTATGGAGCCAATGCAGAAAAAGATGGAAAGAATATTTCTATAACAGTGCCAGAAGATATGAATGTTAAGTTTACGTATAATGATGATTCTCATGTAATAGTAAATTCTTTAGAGTATAGTCCTATTGAAATGAGTTTAAAAGATGGAGACACTATTGTAGGTTCATTAGAGGATAAATTACTTGATGGTAGATATTCAATAGATGTAACTTTAGACAAAGGTAGTTATAGTAATTACAAAATAGTTTTAAAGGATAAAGAAGTAGATGTGCCAACATTTACTGTAGCTAATAAAAAAGTTGTTACAATTTCTTATGATCCAACTTTAGATTTAGCATATACTAATGCAGCAGATATAAAGGTTAAAACTAAGGAACTTTATTATAATTCTAGAAGTACAGATTATAAAGAGCCATATGGAGCATTAGCAGATAATGAAACTGCAACATTTAAAATAAAAACTGGTGATGATGTAACTAAGGTTCAATTAGTGGTACAAGGTGATAATGGTGTTGAATATGTTGATCTAACTAAGGGTAAGAACAACATGTGGAGTGGAAAATATAAAGCTACTGAGATAGGTATTTATAAGTATTTCTTCTTAGTGTCAAATGGTGAAGATACTAAAGTATATGGTGATGATGATACTTACTTTGGAGAAGGAAAAGGTGGAGAACCTGGAACTGTTAAACCATATGAAGTTAATGTATATAAATCAGATTATAAGACTCCAGATTGGATGAAGAACGGAATAATGTATCAAATATTCCCAGATAGATTCTTTAATGGAGATACTAGTAATGATTATGCACAAACTACAGGAAGAGGAGAAACTAAATATACATTCCCAACAGATTGGTATAGCATGCCAGATAATCCTAACTGTGATGAAGATGGGGATGGAGAATGGAGTAATGATTTATTTGGCGGAGATTTAAAAGGTATAGAGGAAAAACTAGATTATTTACAATCTTTGGGTGTTAGCATTGTATATATAAACCCAATCAATGCATCAATTTCAAATCATAGATATGACATAAGTGATTATGAAGCTGTAGATGCAATACTTGGTAATTTAGATGACTTTACTAGTCTTATAAAGGCAGCTAATAAGAGAGATATGAAAGTAATATTAGATGGTGTATTTAATCACGTTTCTGATGATTCTGTATATTTTGATAGATATGGAAAATACAAAGCAGCAGGACAACCATTAGGTGCATATCAATATTGGTCAAAAGTATATGATATAATGAATGAAAAATCTGTATCTCAAGAAGAAGCAATTAAAGCTGCAGAAGCAGAATTTAAAGCAGAAGGAATAACTGACTTTACTTATAGTGAATGGTTCAAAATATACAATGAAAAAGCTGGTGATCATTATAGATATGAAGGATGGAATGGATTCGATTCAATGCCAATAATTCAATCTTTAGATGGATCAGAATTAAATGTTAAGTCTTGGGCTGAAGATATTATATCTGATGAAGATTCTGTAACTAATTTATGGCTAGATAGAGGTACTAGTGGATGGAGATTAGATGTTGCTGATGAAGTTTCAGATGAAACTTGGAGAGCATTTAGAGATGCTGTAAAAGAAGCTGGAGAAGATAATGTTGTTATTGGAGAAATATGGACAGATGCTTCTAAGTATCTTTTAGGCGATATGTATGATTCTGTTATGAACTATAGATTTAGAGGCTCAGTGTTAGGTTATGTTGGTGGAAGTAAGACAGCTGATTTAGCAATGAATGAACTTGAAAAGATGAGAGAACAATATCCAGAAGAAGCATTCCAAGCAATGATGAATTTAGTAGGTTCTCATGATAAGCCAAGAGTACTTTCTGCTCTTGATGGAGTAGACGATAGTGATCAATCTAGACATGTTGGTGAAGCTTCAGAAGCTGCAAGAAGTAAAATGAATTTAATACCATTCTTCCAAATGACTTATCCAGGAACTCCAACTATTTACTATGGTGATGAACTTGGTATGGTAGGAGCTGCTGACCCAGATAATAGAAGAGGTATGATTTGGGGTAAAGGTGATAAGGAATTAGTTGAAAGATATGCAACTTTAGCTGCAGTTAGAAATGCTTATTCAGCATTAAGAACAGGAGATATTAATTCAATAAGTACAGGAAATGATTCAGTAATTGCTTATGAAAGATTTGATAAAGATAATGAAATTTTAGTACTTATGAACAATAGTACTAAGTCTCAAAAAGTTACAATAGATCTTAAGAATATAGATGCTAAGAAATTATATGATGCTTTAGATGAAGATTCTGTTTATGAAATCGAAGATGGTAAGATAACAGTTAAAGTTCCGGCAATGGATGGATTAATCTTAGTTAAGAAATTCCAAAAACTAAATCTTAACTTAGATGGATTAAAAGATGGATATGATAGTTCAGCTATAGTAGCAGAAAGAACTGGTTATGTTGAACCAACAGATCCAAGCGAGCCAGTAGATCCATCTGAACCAACAAATCCAAGCAATCCAACAGATACATCGAATAATGGAAGCTCAACAGATAACAATGGAGGTTCCTCAAGTAATAATGAAACAGGAGAGAATGGATCTAAAAATAATGTAAATAAAAACAATGCTACAGTACTAAGTAAAACAGGGGGACTTGGTGTTACAGTTATAGTAGGTGCAGCAATATTGATAGTATTAGTAGGAGTTGTACTGATTAAAAGAAAAAAGAAAACTTCATAATTAAGTAAAAAAGAGCTGTGGCACTAAAAATAGTGCACAGCCTTTTTAATTTATGAGATAAACTTTTCATATAATATACACTTTTCATACAATGTACACTGTAGATGAAACAATTATAAATAATAAATATAACTATATAATAGCATATTATAAACTTTATATTGAAATCTTATGATATACGAGGTATAATTATAAAAAATACAAATATATTAGCAGAGGAGATTATTATGTGGAAAGGAATTTTGTACACTTTCTTAGCATTATTTGTAGTGCTATTTATAGTTAAAGCTTTAATTTGGTTATTACCTATAATAATAATTTTAGGTGTCGCGATATACCTTTATGGTAAATATAAATTGAATAAAGCAACAAAAGAGATAAATAATGAAATAAATAATAGAAATTTTAAAGAAGATAGAAAAAATAAATTTGATGTAGAAGATGTAATAGATGTAGATTATAAAGATGTATAAATATAAAAAGACGGCAATACATATTACTTTTGTATTGCCGTCTTTTTAAATTGCTTTAAGTACTTTACTGATATAGGGCATTGTTCGCCATTTATCATAGTAATAATACGAGATGTAGTATCAATATTTTCAATATTCTCTGTATTCACTAAAAAAGATTTATGACATCTATAAAAGCGTTGATCTACAAGCTTCGTAATATCTTTTAGTTGAGCATAAAATTCTATTTGACTATCTAATGTATGAAGTATTATTTTATGTATAGTATTTGAGGTTTCAAAGAAAGTTATTTTTGAAGGCTCAACATTAATTATCTTATCACCAGATTTTAATATAAAATTGGATTTAGGGGTATCACTTCTAAAAGTATACCTTTCATTAGCCAATTCTAAGCATTGTAAAATGCGATTTTCTATAAATGGATAATTATTTTTAACTATATAATCCATGGCCTCAACTTTATATGTAAAAGTAAGATAACTCATTTCTTCATGAGTAGTTATAAATACAATAAATCCTACAGGATCATACTTTCTAATAATTTGAGCGAGCTCAATACCATTAATTGTAGAATTTAAATCTACGTCAAGAAAATATAATCCAGTTGTTTTATTATTTTTTAAGTAATCTATTATATCTTGAGGGCATGGTGTTGAAAGAGTTAAATCCATATCAAAATTTTCTTTTTCAATCAAATTGTTGATTAATTTAGATATTGTATTTCTTTGATTAGAATTATCCTCGCATAAGAATATTTTAAGCAATTTGGACACTCCTTTTAAAAGTAGCTAGCAGTATAAATTATAATATAATAAAATTATATCATAATTATGCATAAATTAAAAATAAAAACTAAAAATACAATAAAATAATAAAATTATAACTAATTACATTGTTTTAAATATTTAAGAATTAAATAAAAAAAATACCAAAACTGTTTCGGTATGATATAATAATATTAAAACTATGGATTAAATAGGTGAGAATATGAAATTAGTAGTACAAGTAATTGCATCAATATCTTTAATGTATATTTCATTAATATCTTTAGTACCATTTAAAATTAATAAGAAGTATTTAATGTATACTTTATTTATAAGTTTAGTAGCAGTTGTCCCATTAAAGCTTCAAGTTGAATCTTTAGGGATAATAGTTTTAACATTTATACAAATAATATTCGTATATTTTCACAATCGAAATATATTTACTAGTGTATTCTTTACATTGATGGCTGTAGTTGTAATGATAATTAGTGACTATATTTTAAGTTTTTTATGTTTAAAATTAGTACATATTGAAGTTGCAAGATATGATGGATATTCTTTAGAAAGGTATTTCTTTTTATATTTAATAACAGTAATTATTATATTAATATTAAGCAGAATGGTTAAACTAACTATTACAAAATATTGGGATGTGTTAACTGCTAAGTTTGATAGAAGTTTTGCAATACTTATGATAGCAATTGTATTTTTAACTTTGTTAATTATTTATTCTAATGTTATTTTAGCTAACAAAATAGGAGTTGGAGGTACTGTAATAGAATTTAATAATATATTATTTATCTCATATTTTGTTTTATTACTTGTCATATTATTCACTATGATAAAAACGATAACAAAAGAAATGGAATATAGAAATAAGAAAGAACAATTGCGAAATTTGCAAGACTATACCAATAGCCTAGAAGAAGTATATACAGATATGAGAAAGTTCAGGCATGACTATATAAATATATTATCGTCTATAGTTGGGTATATAGAAGAAAACAATATGAATGGATTAAAAAACCATTTTTATAAAAATATAATGCCATTAGGAGAAGGAATAAAGAATAATAGTTTTAGAATAGGATTACTTAAAAATATAGAAGTAGTAGAATTGAAAGGATTATTATCTTCAAAAATTATAAGGGCTCAGGGTAAAGGAATAGATGTATTTGTAGATATATCTGATAAAATAAATAATATATCTATGGATATCATAGATATGGTTAGAGTAATTGGAATCTTGCTTGATAATGCTATCGAGGCTGCAGAGGTATGTGAGAAACCTATTATAAAATTAGGAATAATAAAAAAGAAGCAATCTATTCTTATTGTAATAATTAATAGTTGTATTGAAAATACTCCACCAGTATATAAGGTATTTGAAAAAGGGTTTTCAACAAAAGGAAAAGGTAGAGGAATGGGGCTTAGTAATGTGAGAGATATTTTAAATAAGTCATCTAATATTTTTTTAGATACAACTATAAATAATGGAGAGTTTATACAGAAGTTGGAAATAGAAAATATAAAATAGTAGGAACTTTGAAGGATATTATGGATAATATTTTTCAAAGTTTTTTATTTATAGCTTAATTAATACACGTAAAATTCACATGGCGTCCATATTAGAAAATTATAATAATATTTGGTTATTTAACAATTATTTAACATGAGTTTAATAAAAATTTAACAATATTATGGAGGTGATAAATTAGTGAAAAAAGAACCTAAATTTAGACATGAATTGAAACACTACATAACATATGGTGATTATCTTGTGATAAGACAACGGTTAAATGTAGTTGCCAAACATGATAGAAATGCTAATAATCATGGTAGATATAAAATACGTAGTCTTTACTTTGATAATGATGATAATAAGGTACTTAGAGAAAAAAAAGATGGAATCAGATGTAGAGAAAAATTTAGAATCCGTTATTATAATGAAGATTTATCTTTTATAAAACTAGAGAAAAAAAGTAAAGTTAACGGGTTATGCTTAAAGGAGTCAGTTAGAGTAACAAAGGAAGAATGTGAAAAAATAATTTCTGGGGATATAGAGTGGATGAAATATATTGATCAAAAATTATTAAATGAATTATATAGTAAAATGCAGTACCAAAGGATAAAGCCTAAGACTATAGTTGATTATATAAGAGAACCTTTTATATATAAGATGGGTAATGTAAGAATTACTTTTGACAGTGATATAAGGACAGGAATAAATTCTACAGATTTTTTTGATTTTGATGTACCTATGATTGCTCACGATATTGCTTATAATAACAATACTATTATATTGGAAGTGAAATTTGATGAATTTCTTCCAGATATAATAAGTGATGTAATTCAAACGAATAATAGGGAACAAACATCATTTTCAAAATATGCGGTATGCAGAAATTTTGGATAATTTTTATTTATATTATTTTAGGGGGAAATAAAATGACATTTAATGATATATTTAAATCAAGTTTTTTAGAAAAAACATCTTCATTTTCAATTGTTGATACATTAATAGCTTTAGGTTTAGCTTTTGCTTTAGGTTTATTTATATTTTATGTGTATAAGAAGACATTTAATGGAGTAATGTATTCAGCTAACTTTGGAGTATCATTAATGGTAATGACACTTATAACTACATTAGTAATATTGGCAGTAACTTCAAATGTAATTTTATCATTAGGAATGGTTGGGGCGTTATCTATTGTTCGTTTTAGAACAGCTATTAAAGAACCTTTAGATATAGCATTTTTATTTTGGGCAATTGCTGGTGGTATAGTTTTAGGGACTGGACTTATTCCACTAGCAGTTATAGGATCTGTATTTATTGGGATTATAATGATAGTATTTGTAAATAAGAAAAGCAAAGATACACCATATATCTTGGTTGTTGATTGTTATAATGATGAAGTAGAAAGAAGAGTAGTTGAAGTAGTTAGTAGTGGTGTAAAGAAACATATGGTAAAATCAAAAACTATTTCAACTAATGGGATTGAGCTTACATTAGAAGTAAGACTTAATGAAATGACTACTGATTTTGTAAATAAAATTTCTAACGTAAAGGGAGTATCAAGAGCTGTACTTGTAAGCTACAATGGTGAATATATGTCTTAAGGTGGTGTTATAACCTATGATATCAAGTAAATACTTAAAAGCAATTGTTGCTGTAGTTATAGGGTTTGCTATGATTTTTACTGGAATATTCATGTTTGTTCCAGAGGTATTAGGAATAAAGGAGCAAAATTCAATTACAACATCATTTGAATATGAGACAGAACTTTTCAATCATGATAAAATAATAAATTTAGATATATCTATTGACGAAGATAGCTGGGATGATATGCTAGAAAACGCATTATCAGAAGAGTATGTATCTTGTGATGTAACGGTTAATGGAAAAGCATTTAAAAATGTGGCCATAAGACCGAAAGGAAATACAAGTTTGACCAGTGTTGCTAATGATGATACTACAGATAGATATAGTTTTAAAATTGAATTTGATCATTATATTTCAAATCAGACATGCTATGGGTTAGATAAGTTAATTTTAAATAATAATATATCTGATGCTACATATATGAAGGAATATTTGTCTTTTGGTTTAATGGAATATATGTCAGTAGCAGCGCCATTGCATAACTATGTTAATGTAACTGTTAATGGTGAAAATTGGGGGCTATATTTAGGGATAGAGGCTATGGAGGAATCCTATGCAGAAAGAAATTTTGGATCTAATTATGGGAAATTATATAAACCAGAAAGTGTGGGAATGGGGGCAAAAGAAGATAATAATAATGGTTCTTTAGGAAATCCATCGGGAAATAACAAAGGATTACCGGACATAAGTGAAAATAATGGTGGAGGCGGAGTGCCACCGGATATGAATAGTAATAATGGGGGAAGTGGAACACCACCAGACATCAATGGTAATAATGGTGGAGGCGGAGCACCACCAGATATGGATAGCAATAATGGTGTAGGTGGAGCACCACCAGATATGAATAGTAATAATGGTGGAGGTGGAGCGCCACCAGATATGAATAGTAATAATGGTGGAAATGGATCACCACCAAGTATGAATAATAATAACGATAATCAACAACAAAGTACTGATAACAAAGAGGGAATGGCTAATAATGGTCCAGGTATGGGCGGAATGTCATCGGGAGGCACAGATCTTGTTTATGTAGATGATAATTCTGATAGTTACTCAGGGATATTTGATAATGCAATTTTTGATAGCAACGAAGATGATTATCAAAGGGTAATTAAAGCGATTAAAAATATAAATGAAGGAACTAATTTAGATAAATATATAAATATAGATAGTGTTCTTAGATATTTTGCTGTAGAGACTACATTAGTAAATTTAGATAGTTATGTATCTTCAATGAAACATAATTATTGTCTATATGAAAAAAATGGACAATTAACAATGTTGCCATGGGATTATAATTTATCTTTTGCGGGATTCCAAGCGGGAACAGCTACTTCAGCTATTAATTTTCCTATTGATACTCCTGTAAGTGGTATTGATTTAAGTGAAAGACCTATATTAGGTAAATTGCTAGAAGTAGATGAATATAAAGAAACATATCATGAATATCTTAAGGAAATAGTAGAGGGATATTTTAATAGTGGAAAATTTACTGAAACTATAGATAAAGTAGATTCTATGATCAATGAATATGTAAAAAATGATCCAACAGCTTTTTACTCTTATGATGAATATACTACAGCAGTAGAAACAATTAAGGAATTTGGAATATTAAGGGCTAAAAGTATAGAAGGTCAATTAGATGGAACTATACCATCTACCACTACAGAGCAAGATTCAAATCAAGATAAGCTAATTGATGGATCATCAATAAATATTCAAGCTATGGGCGTTCAAGGTGGGGGAGAAAAAGGACAAGGACCTCAACAAGACGAAGATAATAATGGAGAAAATACTTACAGTAATATAGAATATGATAATTCTAGTTATGAATCCGAAAATAAAAATAATAATAATATGATAGGACAAAATCCTAGTAAAGACATAACAAATGGTAATATTGGGAATATTAATGGGGCTGATGTAAGTAAGAATTGGGAAGTATCAAAAGTAAGTAATATAGATGGTGACTCTATTTTTCAATTAATATTTTCTATAGGATTATTAATAGGTGCTACTGTATTTGTAACATTATATAAACGAAGAAGGTAAATTAATAAAGGAACTTTGCAGAAGTGATGAATTAATCGCTATGCAAAGTTTTTTTGCTATTGACAATTTTATGAAAAAAGCATATTATAAATACATAAGTTCAATTTGATACTATCTAAAAGAAAATAAGTGCGAGGTTGATTAAAATATGGGTGAAGAAAAGGAATTTTTAGATAACTATAGTGATGAGGAATATGATAAACCTAGTGTTACTAATGATGTTTTAATCTTTACAACAGAGGATATAAAGGGAGATAACATTAGGAAGGTTCCAAAGAAAGGACTTCAAGTATTATTAATTAAGAGAGATGAACAACCAGATAAGGATATGTGGTGTATTCCAGGTGGCTTTGTTAGAAAAGATGAAAGCTTAGAACAGTGTGCTGCAAGAAAATTAAAAGAGAAAACAGGAATAGAAGATGTATATTTAGAGCAATTATATACCTTTGGAGATGTAGATAGGGATAAAAGAACAAGAGTTATAACAATTAGTAGTATGGCCTTAGTAGCTAAGGAAAAAATTAAATTTACAGAATTAGATTCTTTAAAAGAGAAGAAATGGTTTTGGGTAGAAAAGAATCTTGTGGAATCTAAAAATGATTTACATATAGAAAATAAATATAAGTTATATTTAAGATCAGAAGATGGTGAAGTTGAAATAGAATACGATGTTATAGAAAAAATAGAAAAAAGTGTTTTAAGAAAAAGATCTATTACATATACCCTAGAAAAAAGTTGTAAAAATAAATTAGCTTTTGATCACTATAAAATACTAGATTATGGAATAGATAGATTAAGAAATAAAATAGAGTATACACCAATTGCTTTTAATTTATTACCTAAATTATTTACTGTAATAGAATTACAGTATGTTTATGAGGCTATTATGGGGAGAAAAATATTAAATTTTAGAAGAAAAATGAATAATTTTATTATAGAGACAGATGAAAAAATTGAAGGTAAACCATATAGACCGGCAAAAGTATTTAAATTTAATGAGAATTTTCAACATGATTTTTAAGGGGGGAATTTAAAGTATATGATTTTTTTAAACAATGAAAAAATAGAAATAAGGAAATTTCCTAATGGTGAGAGTTTTATAGATTCTTATAATATAAGAATAAGTGATGAAAAAAATGTTATTAAAGTAAAATTTGAGAGTGATTCAGATTTAATGCATTTAATATTTTTAAAAAATCATTTAGATGAAATGATGGTAAAGTGTCATTTAGTAATACCGTATATGCCTTATAGTAGAATGGATAGAACAGAAGGGGTTAGATTATTTACTTTAAAATATATTTGTAAGATTATAAATGACTTGAAATTTGAAACTGTTACAGTTTATGAGCCACATTCTGATGTAACTGTTGCTCTTTTAGATAGAGTCATAGTAGTGAATAAAACTAAGGAATTAGTAGAAAAGACCATTAAAAATTTCAGTGATGAAGAGCTATTCTTAGTATATCCTGATTCAGGAGCTGAAAAGAGATATAGTAAGCAGATAAACTATAACAAGATATTAGTAGCATCTAAAGAGAGAGATTTTAAAACTGGAAGAATAAAGTCTCTTAGTATAAGTGAAAATATAGAAGTTAATAAAGGGTTTATAGCTATTATTGTAGATGATTTATGTTCAAAGGGAGGCACTTTTATATTAACTGCTGAGAAATTAAGGGATATGGGTGCAAAAGATATTTATTTAGTAGTAACTCATTGCGAAAATACTATTTTTGATGGTGATATATTAAAGTCAGATTTAATAAAGAAGGTTTATACTACTGACAGTATATTAAGTAGAGAATGTGAAAAGATTGAGATAGAAAAGATATAAGGAGTGTTATAATATGAAAAAATTATTAGTTGTAGTAGATTATCAAAAGGATTTTGTAGATGGAGCATTAGGATTCCCTAAAGCTAGTACTTTAGAGAATGGTATTTGTGAGAAAATATCAAAATATCTTGAAGAGGGAGAAAAAGTATTATTCACTTATGATACTCATCATGATAATTATCTAGAAACTAGAGAAGGAAAGAATCTACCGGTGCTTCATTGTATAGATGGTACTGAAGGACATGATTTATTTGGAAAATTAAAAGAGTTTAAAGGTGCAGAAAATACATTGCATTATAAAAAAGAAGCTTTTGCATTATCACCAGAGGATATGATTAATATAAGAAAAGAAGTTGGTGATAATATCGATACTATTGAATTTGTTGGTGTTGTTACAAATATGTGCGTAATAAGTAATGTAGTTGCTTTTCAAGGTGAATATATAAATTCAAAATTAGTAGTAGATGCTAGTCTTTGTGCTAGTTTTGATGATAGCTTACATGATAAGGCATTAGATGTAATAGAAGCATTACAAGTAAAAGTTATTAATAGGAGATGAGGGGAATGACAAATCCATTATTGTTAACAGATTTTTATAAGACTATACATCATATGTGTTATGCAGAGGGACTTACGAAATTAGTTAGTTATTGGACACCAAGAATGTCACGAAAAGAAAATATAGATAAAGTGGTTATGTTTGGATTACAGCCTTTTATTAAGAAATATCTTATAGAGTATTTCAATGAAAATTTCTTTAAGAAGGATAAAGAAGAGATTATTAGTGAGTATAAAAGAATTATTTCAATAACTATGGGGGATATTGCTGCTGATGCTAGTCATATAGAAGAATTACATGATTTAGAATACTTACCTATAGAGATAAAGGCGGTAGCAGAAGGAGAAAGAGTAAATATTAAAACTCCTATGATTGAGATTACTAATACTGACGATAGATTTCCATGGCTTGTGAATTATTTAGAAACTTTGATGAGTTGTCATATATGGCAGCCAATGACTAGTGCCAGTATTGCTTATAGGTATAGAGAAATAATAGATAAGTATTTTGATTTAACAGTTGAAAATGGAGAGCCAAAGAAAGCTTGTGGAGATTTTAGTATGAGAGGATTTAGTTCTCTTGAAAGTGCTGAAGCTAGTGCAGCTGGCCATCTATTATCATTTACTGGTACAGCAACTATACCGGCAATAATTTATCTTGAAGAGTATTATGATTGTAATATTGAAAAAGATGAAGTTGCATTTGGAACTCCATCTACAGAGCATAGTGTTATGTGTAGCTATGGTAGAGATGAATACTTAGCATACAAGAGATTAATAAATGAGGTATTTCCTTCAGGGGTTATTAGTATAGTATCAGATACTTATGATTATTGGAATCTTATAATATCAATACTTCCTAAGCTTAAAGAAGATATATTAAAAAGGGAAGGAAAGGTAGTTATAAGAGGTGATAGTGGTGATCCTGTGAAGATAATCTGTGGTGACGATACTGTAGATAAAAATTCACCGGAATATAAAGGAACAGTAGAGTTATTATGGGATATTTTTGGTGGTACTATTAATTCTAAAGGATATAAGGTATTAGACTCTCATATCGGAACAATTTATGGTGATAGTATAACTGTGGAACGTTGTGAAGAGATTTGTAAGAGATTGATGGCAAAAGGATTTGCTGTTAGTAATTGTGTTTTTGGTATTGGATCATATACTTATCAATATAATACTAGAGATACTTTTGGATTTGCACTAAAGGCTACTCATGCAGTGATTAATGGTAAAGAAAAGTTTATATTTAAAGATCCTAAAACAGATACAGGAAATTTTAAAAAATCACAAAAAGGTATGTGTTATGTCTATAGAAATGGTGATGATATATTATATAAAGATCAATTAACAATAGAGGAACAAAGCAAATGTAAAGATAATTTATTAACTACTGTATTCAAAGATGGTATACTAATAAAAAATTACAAATTAGATGAAATAAGAAAAAGATTACATGATAATTTCTAAACAAAATACAGTTATTAATGCTAAATTGATTAACATTAATAACTGCTTTTGTTATTTTATCAACAAAAATCGAAAAATATATTCGGATTGATAAAGTTATTTTGCATCAAAGGAAAATATTTTTATATATGTTATAATTTAATAGTGAAACTAAATGTTTTTATTGGGGGTAATATAATGTTTCAATATCAAAAAAGTAATGATGTGTTAAATACCGTAAATAGAGGGAATGCGGCAGAGTCAGGATTGTGTACTTTATGTAGAGCAGATTGTAAAGGTAAATGTGAAACTTGGATGTCTACTATGAAAGGTAGAAAAATGCTATATCCAAGAGATTTTGGTACAGTTACAGCAGGAAGCTCAAATATTAATCATGTAGGAGTAAGTTATAATAACTTAAGGATTCAAGGATATAATTATGGGGCTAATGGATTAGCTAGTGGGTTGTCTAATAGTGCCGATGATTGTATTTTTCCAAATGTAAACGTTGAGACTACTTTCGGGAAAAATGTAAAAACTAAGTCAAGAATACCTATAATGACTGGAGCGTTAGGGTCTACATTTATAGCAGCTAAGTATTGGGAATCTTTTGCTGTAGGAGCAGCATTAGTAGGTTTTCCAATAGTTGTTGGAGAAAATGTAGTTGGTGTTGATAAAGCAGCAGTTATTGAAAATGGTAAGATTGTAAAAGCACCAGAATTAGATAGAAGAATAGAATCATATATGAAATATTATGATGGGTATGGTTCTATAATTATTCAAATGAATGTAGAAGATGCAAGAAATGGTGTGGCAGAATACGTTATCAATAAATATGGTGATGATGTAATAATCGAACTTAAGTGGGGACAAGGTGCTAAAGATATAGGTGGTGAAATACAAGTTACTTCATTAGACTATGCATTGTTCTTAAAAGAAAGAGGATATATAGTAGATCCAGATCCTACAAAAGCAGATGTTCAAGAAAGTTTTAAATCTGGAGCTATAAAGGCTTTTGCTAGACATAGTAGATTAGGATATACAAATTTAAATTCTGCTGATGAAGTTAGAGCAGACTTTATGGAAACAATAGATTATTTAAGAAGTTTAGGATATAAGAGAATAACATTAAAAACTGGTTCTTATGGTATGGAAGCTTTAGCTATGGCTATTAAGTTTGCTACAGAAGCTAAGTTAGATTTACTTACAATAGATGGATCTGGTGGAGGTACAGGAATGAGTCCATGGAATATGATGGAATCATGGGGAGTACCATCAATATTCTTACATTCTAAAGCATATGAATATGGACAAATATTAAAAGAACAAGGTTATGATGTTGTTGATATGGCATTTGCCGGTGGTCTTGCTAGAGAAGATCATATCTTTAAGGCATTAGCACTTGGAGCTCCATTCACAAAACTTGTTTGTATGGGAAGAGCATTAATGATTCCTGCTTTCTTAGGAGCTAATATAGAATCAGTTATTCATCCAGAAAGAAGAGAAAGATTAAATGGTAACTGGGATGCATTGCCTAAACATATTGTTGATGAATTTGGTACATCTCCAGAAGAAATTTTTGCTGGATATTTTGAAGTAAAAGAAAAGGTTGGAGCAGAGGCTATGAAGGATATACCTTATGGTGCAATAGGAGTATGGACTCTTGCAGATAAATTAACAGCTGGACTTCAACAACTTATGGCAGGAGCTAGAAAGTTTAGCATTGATCAATTATCAAGAGATGATTTATTTGCTGCTAATAGAGAAACTGAAAAAGAAACAGGAATTAGTTTCTTAACAGAAGTTGGCGATGATATAGCAAAAGAAATTTTAAGAAGATAGTAAAAGGGAGCTGTTGCACGAGAGTGTGGCAGCTTTTTTTAAGTTTGATAGAGCAAAAATAGGGCACAAGTATGAGGGCACAGGGCACAGGTATGGAGGAAATTCCTGCGAAATTTCTGAGATTATACGTGTGGTGTCTTTAGTTTGTTATAAAGATTTATTTTGTAATTAAAATAGGGAGCGTAACATAATTCATACAGGGGGCTCATGAAAGTTGCACTTTCATGAAGCTTTGAATATATATTTGCATAGGATTATATATAGAGTTAAGTTTATATTAGTACCTGTTCTAGTTAAGTAGTGGTAAAACTTTATCTATACTATAAAATGCACTAGATGTCCGTGTGACTATAATAAAATTCCTCATAAAGAGGAATTTTCACATTACTTGTTCCCTGTGCCATGATAAAAGGAAATTAAGGCGTAATTAAAAAAATACGTAAGAAAACTTATAAAAAAGAAAAAAGAAGAAATAAAAATATAATAAAAATTTTTTAAGATAGAAATTTTATTTAATATAATTAGTAAGTATATATTAGAAAAATTATTTTGAATAAAATTCAATAAATTACAAATATATCAATAAGTTATTTTACGGTTTTCTGATACTTTAAAGTATTATAAGTAATATTTTTATAAAAAATTTGTAATAACAAAAATAGCGTTAATACTAGTGATAATGAGGGCTTAGGGACTGTTGACATAAAAATTTAGGCAATGTACTATATAATCATATGATACAGTATTTTACAATACATTGTTAGAAAAGGGGATTAAGAATTATGAAGTTAGTAAAATCTTTAATTGCTAGTATAGTAATTACAGTGATAACTTCTAATGTAGTTTTAGCAGGTAGTGATAGCCTAAGTTTATGGACGCAGTTTAGAGGAAATATTTTAAATCCAGCAATAACTGATAGTAAGACGCCTACTACGTCATTAGAAGTAAAGGAAAAATGGAGTGTAGAAGTAGGTGAAGGTTGGAAATTTAGTGATCCTATAATTGTAGGGGATTATATATATTCTACAGATTCTTCAAAAATAAAAAAATATAGTAGAGAAACAGGAGAAGAAATATTATCAAATACACTTACAGAAAGTATATCATGGTCATCAAGGATTGCTTATGGTGATGGAAAGATATTTGTACCTACTAATAATGGAAGGATACAATGCGTTGATGCTGATACTTTAGATATGTTGTGGATAAGTCCTGTTATAGAAGATACAAGTCTACAAGGTATTGGGACAGTAGTATATTATGATGGTTATGTTTATTGTGGAGTATCTAGTAATTCTGGTGATAATGGATTTTACTATGCACTATCAGTAGAAGATAAAAATACTAAAAAGAGTGATGAAATAAAAGATTATGCATGGAAATATGAACCTAAAGAAGGAAAGAAAGGTTATTATCTAACAGGAGGGGCTGTGGTAGGTAATAATATTATTTTTGCAGGAGAAAAGGGAGAAGTTGTTGCTCATAGTTTAAAAGAAGATAAAGTTATAGATGCTATAGATATTGGCGATGGAATAAGAAGTTCAATACATTATGATAAAAAAAGTGAAAAAATATATTTATCTACAAAGGGTGGATCAATATGTTCAATTAAAGTAAATGAAGATGGTACTTTTGATAAAGGTTCATTAATTAGTACCGTTATAGGGGCTGATTCAGTATCGAGTCCTGTAGTATATAATGGAAGAGTATATGTGTGTAGTGGAAAAAACTTTTTGGTGTTAGATGGTACAAGCTTAAATACTATATATCAAATATGGGGAATATCATCAAAATCATCACCAATATTAACTACAGCTTATGCTAATAAGGATAACAATAATACGGTATATTTATATGTATTTAATTCATCAAGTCCTGATAGTATATATTGTATTAAGGATTTCGAAGGAAATACTAAAGAGAATTATGAAAAAATTATTTCTACTAGCAAGCCGCATTCAAATAATTCATCAGCGGCAATAGATGAATATGGAAGTATATATTTTAAAAATGATTCAGGATATCTATTTTGTTTTAAAAATGAGAATGGAGAATATATAGCAGAAGATATTATTTTAGCAATAAATAATCTTCCAGATATTAATGAAATAACATTAGATGATAAGATTATAGTAAAAAATATATTAAATAGGTATAATTCTTTAAGTGATGAAGAAAAGAAAAAGGTTTCTAATGTTGATATGTTGAATAATGCTATTACCAAGATAGAATCATTAAAAAATATAAAAGATGAAGTAGCAAATATTATTAAAGATATAAATAACCTTCCAGAAGTTATTACCATAGAAGAAAAAAATACTATAAACCAATTGTTAGATAGATACAATGCGCTTCCAGAAGGATATAAAAGTTCGGTTACAAATATAGATGTACTTTTAGATTTAAGTAAAAAATTAGATAATGAAGAAAAAGAAAAAGAAGTTAATGATTTAATAAGTAAAATAGACAGTTTGCCTTCTGATAAAGATGTAGTACTTGATAACAAGGAAGAGATATATAGTTTATATAATCAGTTTGAAAAACTTACAGAAGAAGAAAAAGCTAAAGTGACTAATATAGATAAATTGATGGCGCTTAAAAATAGAATATTAGAAATTAGGGAAATAGTAAATGGCATTAGAGATGATATATGGGAGAAAGTAGATAAAAATAATATCACTTTAGATGATAAAGAAACTGTAGAAGATATAGTAAAAAGATACGATGCTCTAAATAGTAAGGATAGGAAATATGTTGATAACTTTAGTAAAGTTGAGGAAGCTAAAGGTAAAATTGAAGAATTAGCAGCAGGAATTATATTAACAGAAGATGATATTACAGATAATAAAGATAGTAATAATAGCAATAAAGAGTTATCTAAAACTGGTGGAATAGGAAAAGAGCTTATAGCAGTAATAGCCATTATTATATTAATTTCGGGAATAGTAGTTTTGTATTTAAGTAGTAAGAAGAAAAATATTGAAGATAAAAATAGGTAGAGCAAAATCTCTATCTATTTTTTTAAATTCCTGCAAGAGAATTATCTAATAGAGAAGTGGCTTCAATGGTAGTTAAATTTTTACTAAGACTTATTTCATCAACTAAAATTTTGCGAGCATTATATAGTATTTGTTTTTCACTAGAATTTAATTTAGAATCATTTTGTATATGTGTAAGTTCTAGTATTACTTCAAAATAATCTTTTAAAGTTCCAGAACTAAGTTTGCTTTTATTGTCTTTGATTCGTTGTTTTGAATCTATATTCGTAGAGTGGCACCCATTATCCAGAAAGTAATCTAAATTGTTTAAATACTTATCTAGAGTTTGTGAATCGGAAACTAATCGTGCATTGGAAACTTCCATACGATTGCAGGGTAACATTAATTTTAATGTGCTATTTACTAAATGAATGTCATAATAATCTTGCATAGTATCTTGAAATTCTCTTGGTTCTATATCATCGATTATCCCCACTCCCTGATTAGGAAAGACAATTTTATCACCTTTATTGTACAAATTCATTACCTCTTTTACATTATATTTTGTTATCATTATTATTTTAACATATAATTTATAATAAGGCTAATTTGGACAAGCTACTACTAAATAAAAACAGTTTGGTAGTATATAACATATATTGAATAATAGCAAGATAGATATATAATAGAGGTATATGAATGGGTGTAAATAGATATAATTTTATGAGATATAAAGGTAATGATATAAATAGTGAAGAGATAGATAGAGATGGTATTGATATTGAAAATTCAGAAGATAAGGAAGGAAGTACGTCATCTAATAGTGATATAAGTTATCCAGACTCTGAACTTATAAGACAACTAGGTGTATTAAATTTATCAATAAATACAATATATATTATTGTTTTAGCTATATTTATGAATATAAATTATCTTTATGACTCAAGAGGAAGACTATTAGATGAGATTAATGGTACAAATTATATGGAGAATGCACCAGATTTCAGTGATGCTCCAAGAATAGCAAATAAGCTATTTTTATATGCTACAGGAGTATTTCTTGAAATAAACTTTGAAGAACTTCAAGTAGTTTCATCGATGACAGGAGAAGATAGAGATGAAAAAGCTATTAGGAATGCTAATAATAACTTACTTTCTAGTTTGCTTATTTTTATAGCTACAGGAATAAGTCATGATACGTTAAATTTCTAGTTATCACAGAAGAATGAAAAGGGGGAAGATACTATGGCAGTATATATGTTAAATGAAGATATTGTGTTTCCTGCACCAGAATTAGCTGATGAAGATGGATTGTTAGCAGTTGGTGGTGATCTTTCAATAGAGAGGTTAATTTTAGCTTATGTAAATGGCATTTTCCCTTGGTATGGAGAAGATGACGATATTCTTTGGTGGTGTCCTAAAAAGAGATTTATTATAAAGCCAGAAAAAATAAAGATATCTAAGTCTATGAAAAAGATATTAAGAAACGGTGGCTTTCAGGTAAAATTTGATGAAGATTTTTCAGCGGTAATAAGCAATTGTAAGGAGTTAAGAGAAGATAAAGAGGGTACATGGATTAATAATGATATGAAAGAAGCTTATATAAATTTATTTGATCATGGATTTGCTTCAAGTGTAGAGACATATAAAGATGGAGAATTAGTTGGAGGACTTTATGGTGTTAAGATAGGAAAATGTTTCTTTGGAGAGAGTATGTTTTCTAAAGTATCTAATGCTTCAAAAGTTGCTTTAATTACTTTAGCTAAAAGGTTAGAAGAAGAAGGATTTCAATTTATTGATTGTCAGATGTATACTAGTCATTTAGAAAGTATGGGAGGAGAATTTGTAGAGTGGAATACCTTTAAGGAAATGATAAAGAAAGGAATAGGTGATAGTGAGTAAGTAATAAGGAATAGTTAAGGGAAATTAAGGCACAGATATATGGCACAGGTATGAGGGCACAAGACACAGGTATAGAGGAAATTCCTGCGGAATTTCTTAGATTACAAGTGTTGAGTAAAATGTTATAAGTTAGACTATGTTTCTTATTTAGATTATAGTTGATATATAAGTCAATACAGGGGGCTCCTGAAAGTTGCACTTTCATGAAGCGTTGAATATATATTTGTATAGTATTATATATAAAGATTTAAGTTTATATTAGTACCTGTTCTAGTTAAGTAGTGGTAAAACTATATCTTTATTCTAAAAAGGATACTGTTGCACAAAGTAGATTTCTATGTGTAACAGTATCCTTTTTTATGTTCTTAAGCGGAATTCATTATGACATCTCTTGCAAGTAGCTATTATTTTACCTTTTCTACGAGGTAATCTTAATTTTTGACCACAATTTGGACAAGCGACAATTTTATATTGAATCTTTTGATTTATAGTATATTTAAGTCTTGTAAACATTGGGGGTATAAGTTCTAGACTGACATTAGTCATATAAGGTAATTGTCTATTAAATTTTCTTAATATATTGTTGATAAAGGTAGTAAATTTACTTAATTCTTGTGAACGTTTATAAGTATTTTTTGAAAATGCTCTAAATACAACTATTCCCCAAAGGATAAGGCTAATTAATCTAGGGATTTTTCCAAAGTTAAAAAATAGACTTATTATTAAAATAAAAATAGATAACAGGTCAAAGCCGTAAGTTCCTGACAGAATATTCATTGATTATCCTCCGATCTTAATAAAATGTAATATATATAATTTTATCATATATTAAGATTCAAAGAATTAAATTTATTGTTAATATGAATTTAAAAATTATTCCTGTAAAAAAGATATTTTCTTATAATAATATGTTGACATAGTAAAAATAATACAATATAATAATAATCACAAAGAAAACATATAAAACATATGGGCTTTATAGGAAAATAAAAAGCTCGTATTCTTATCAAGAGTGGTGGAGGGACTGGCCCAATGAAACCCGGCAACCTAATGGGAAAACCTATAGGTGCTAAATCCTGTAGCAATAGCTAAGAGATAAGAGGATGTATCTAAAGTACTAGAAGATTCTCTCTGGTACATTTTTTTATTTATTAGTAAAGAAATATTAGATAAATAAAAAGGGGCGATTTAAGATGAGTAATCAAGAAAGAAAATTAAGGTTTGAAACATTACAACTTCATGCAGGACAAGAAGAACCGGATCCAGCAACAGGGGCAAGAGCAGTTCCTATATATCAAACAACTTCTTATGTGTTTAAGGATTCAGCTCAAGCAGCAGCAAGATTTGGACTAGCTGAAGGTGGAAATATTTATGGACGTCTTACTAACTCAACTCAAGGGGTATTTGAAGAAAGAGTAGCAGCATTAGAAGGCGGAGTAGCAGCACTTGCAGTAGCATCAGGAGCAGCAGCAATAACTTATGCAATACAAAATATAGTTTCAGCAGGACAACATGTAGTTGCGGCTACAACTATATATGGGGGAACTTATAATTTACTTCTTAACACACTACCAGAGTATGGAATAACAACTACATTTGTTGATCCAGACGATGTAAATAATTTTGAGGAAGCAATACAAGAAAATACAAGAGCCATATTTGTTGAATCTCTTGGAAATCCAAATTCAAATTTAATAGATATTGATGCATTATCAGAAATTGCACATAAACATGGTATACCATTAATTGTTGATAGTACATTTGCTACACCATATTTATTTAGACCAATAGAACATGGAGCAGATGTAGTGGTTCATTCAGCAACTAAGTTCATTGGTGGACATGGAACATCACTAGGTGGTGTAATTGTTGATTCAGGAAAATTTGATTGGGAAGCATCAGGTAAATTTCCAAGCCTTACTGAGCCAAACCCAAGTTATCATGGAGTAGTGTTTACTAAAGCAGCAGGAGCAGCAGCTTATGTAACTAAAATACGTGCAATATTACTAAGAGATACAGGAGCAACAATTAGTCCATTTAATGCATTCTTATTATTACAAGGATTAGAAACATTATCACTAAGAGTTGAACGTCATGTAGAAAATACTTTAAAAGTAGTAGAATTTTTAAAGAATCATCCTAAGGTAGAAAATGTTAACCATCCATCATTAGCAACAGGAAAGCAAAAGGAATTATATGATAAATATTTCCCAAATGGAGGAGGTTCAATTTTTACTTTTGAAATCAAAGGTGGACAAAAAGAAGCTACTGAGTTTATAGATAGACTTAAAATATTCTCACTTCTTGCTAATGTAGCAGATGTAAAATCACTTGTTATTCATCCAGCTACTACAACTCACTCACAATTAGAAGGAGAAGAACTTTTAAAATCAGGAATTAAGCCAAACACTATTAGATTATCAATTGGTACTGAACATATAGATGATATAATTGATGACTTAAAACAAGCATTTGGTGAGTAGTAAATGCTATAAAATAATGGATTGTTCTGTATAGAGTATATTTTTATAAAGAAGGGGTTACGTTTAGTAACTCCTTTTTTAATTTAACTTCTTAAATAAAGCATATAAATTTTACAGATGTTTATTGATTAGAATTATTTAACATAAACTTAACATTAAAATGCTATAATTAGTAAAAATATGTTAAGGAGTGCTAATTTATATGATGAATTTTATTGAAGAGTTATTGCATTTTGATAGGTATATACCTGTTATTATGGATAACTATGGAGTACTTATATATGTACTGTTATTTTTAATTATTTTTTGTGAAACAGGGTTAGTAGTGACACCTTTTTTACCAGGAGATTCTATTATTTTTGCCTGTGGTGCTTTAGCGGCGGTTTCAGGTATGAATATACTTGTATTAATAGTAATATTTTTTTCAGCTGCTATTTTAGGTGATGGTACTAATTATCTTATTGGAAAGAAATTAGGTGAGAGACTTGTAAATAGTAATAGTAGGTTTATTAAGAAGAGTTATATAGATAAAGCGCAAAGCTTTTATGAAAAGTACGGTTCTAAGGCTATAGTTTTAGCAAGATTTGTTCCTATAGTAAGAACATTTGCTCCATTTGTAGCTGGTATAGGTAAGATGTGCTACAAGAAATTTGGTGTTTTCAATATTATTGGAGGTACTATTTGGGTAAGTTTATTTTTATCCTTAGGATTCTTTTTTGGTAATATCCCAGTAATAAAAAATAATTTTTCTTTAGTTACAATAGGAATTATTTTAATTTCATTATTGCCTGTTTTAGTAGAAGTGATAAAGCATATGAATAGTACAAAAGATCAAGTTAATAGCTAAGGTATACTAATAATATATTATGATTCAGTGTATAAAAATTTTATTCTTTACTAATTTATTAAATTATGTTTTCAATTAGTTTATGATATGTTAAAATCGTATCTGGTCTAAAAATATAAGTAATTAAAAGTTATAAATTATTGATGTAGTTATAAATAAATTAATTAAAAAGGCTATATTGGATAAAATATAAAGTAAACGTAATTTACTAATGAAAAGGGAGAGAAGTACATATGGATCATTATGGTATACTTAGTGTTTTACCAGCGTTAATAGTTATCATATTTGCATTGATAACTAAAAGAACTTTAGAAGCGTTATTGTTAGGAACGATTGCTACATATGTAATCATTTATGGCCCTAGTTTTGCGCCAATGTGGTCGGAAGCCTTTTTTAAGGCAGCTGGTGATGCTGATAATCAATGGGTATTAATCGTTTGTGGATTATTTGGAAGTTTAATTGCACTACTAGCTAAATCGAAAGGAACATTAGGTTTTGCAGGAAAGCTAGAAAGATATTGTAATACCAGTAAAAAGACATTGTTAACTACTTGGATATTAGGAATTTTAATATTTATTGATGAATATTTAAATATAATGACTCTAGGGGCTTGTATGAAAAAAATATCAGATAAAAAGAAGATTCCAAGAGAATCTTTAGCGTACATAATTGATTCTACAGGAGCGCCTATTTGTGTTTTACTTCCTTTTTCAACCTGGGCTATTTTCTATTCTAGTGTATTTTATAAGCAAAATGGTATACCAGATTTAAATTTTGGTGGTGAAATAGCTACTTATTTAAGAGTTATTCCATTTACTTTTTATGCATGGATTTCAGTAATAATAGTACCATTATTTATCTTAGGAGTTATACCAAAGTTAGGTAGAATGAAGGTAGCTTATGAAAGAGTAGAAAAAAATGGTGAAGTTTATAGTAATAAAAGTGAAAGATTTAATAACGATTTAGTAGATAAATATGGAGAAGGAGAAGGTCAACTTATCGATTTTTTACTTCCTATAGGAACACTTATAGCTATAACAATAATATGGGGTGACTTATTTATAGCAGTAGTATCATCATTAGTAGTATGTTTACTTCTTTATATTCCAAGAAAAAAGATGTCTTTTGGAGAGTTTTGTGATACATATATTGAAGGATTTGCAGGGATGATACCAACAATAGCAATTGTGTTTATGGCTTTTGTTATGCAACAAGCAGCAAATGATATTGGACTTCCTGCATATGTTATAGAAACAGTAACACCGTACCTAAATGGTACTATTTTCCCAGCAGTTGCATTTATAGTAGTAGCTATATTAACTTTTGTAACAGGAAGTAACTGGGGAATACCAGCAGTTTGTGTGCCAATAATAATACCGCTAGGATTTTCACTTGGTGCTAATCCTATTCTTGTAATGGCAGCGATATTATCTGGAGGAACATTAGGCAGTCATGCATGTTTTTATTCTGATGCTACAGTACTTACATCAACATCTTGTAGTATAGATAATATGGATCATGCTTTAAGTCAATTTCCATATGCAGCAATGGCAGCAGTTATTAGTTTAGTTGGGTTTTTAGTTTGTGGAATAATAATGTAATGAAAGTGGTAGTGCATTTGTAATAATGCATTTGCCACTTTTTTTATTATAAAAAATTATATATAGAAGATATATTAAATTAACAAAAAGTACACAGAAAATTATACAAATTATAATATTTGTATAATTACAATAGAATTGCTTTAAACTATAATAATAAATAAGAAAAACAATAAGTTGAAAGGTATAAGGTGGTTATATGGGTAAAGAGAAAAACAATGGTAATAAGAAGGTATTATTAACAGTTGGAGCTATAGCTGCTGCTACTGCAGTAGCAGCAGTTGCGGCAAAAAAAGCAAAAGAAAATTCAGATAAATTAGTAACAAAGTTTGTATACCAAGATCATGGCGATAGACATGTTTATTTTATTGGTGGAGGATTAGCATCCCTTGCCGGAGCTGCATATCTTGTAAGAGATTGTAGTTTTAAAGGTGAAAATATTCATATAATAGAAGGTATGCATATTTTAGGAGGAAGTAATGACGGAGCAGGAAATCCAGAAGACGGCTTTATATGTCGTGGTGGAAGAATGTTAAATGAAGAGACTTACGAAAACTTCTGGGAGTTATTTTCTTCAGTTCCATCATTAGATATGCCAGGGAAAAGTGTAACAGAAGAAATACTTAATTTTGATCATTTACATCCAACACATGCACAAGCACGTTTAGTTGATAAATATGGTGTTATTCAAGATGTAACTTCTATGGGATTTAATAATGCAGATCGTATGGCTCTAGGTAAATTAATGATTACACCAGAAGAGAGCTTAGACAATATGACAATAGAAGAATGGTTTAAAGATACACCTCATTTCTTTGAGACTAATTTCTGGTACATGTGGCAAACAACTTTTGCATTCCAAAAATGGTCTAGTTTATTTGAGTTCAAACGTTATATGAATCGTATGATTTTTGAATTTTCTCGTATAGAAACTTTAGAAGGTGTTACACGTACACAATACAATCAATATGAGTCAGTTATTTTACCATTAAAATCTTACTTAGATAGCTTTGGTGTTGATTTTAGTATCAATGCTACAGTAACAGATTTAGACTTTAAACCAGGAGAAGAGATTACAGTAACTGCTATTCATATAGAAGATAAAGAAGGAGAAAAAGTTATATCATTAAATCCTGGAGATGTATGTATTATGACTAATGCTTGTATGACAGATAGTGCAACATTAGGAGATTTAAATACACCAGCAGAATTTAAGCCAGATAAGCCAATATCAGGTGAATTATGGAGCAAAGTTGCTAAAAAGAAGCCAGGTCTAGGAAATCCAGAACCTTTCTTTGGAAATCCTGAGGAAACTAATTGGGAGAGTTTTACTGTAACTTGTAAAGGAAACAAGTTATTAAAGAAGATTGAAAAGTTCTCAGGAAATATACCAGGTAGTGGAGCATTAATGACTTTCAAAGATTCAAGTTGGTTAATGAGTATTGTTGTTGCAGCTCAACCACACTTTAAGAATCAACCACTAGATACTACTATATTCTGGGGATATGGTTTATATACAGGAAATGTTGGAGACTATGTAAAGAAGCCAATGCGTGATTGTACAGGTAAAGAAATGTTAACAGAATTAATTCATCACTTACATATGGAAGATGAAATAGATGAAATTATGGAAGATGTTATTAATGTAATACCATGTATGATGCCATATGTAGATGCACAATTTCAACCACGTAAGATGACAGATCGTCCACAAGTTGTACCAGAAGGATCAACTAACTTTGCGATGATAAGTCAATTTGTAGAAATACCAGAAGATATGGTATTTACTGAAGAGTATTCAGTACGTGCAGCGAGAATAGCTGTATACACTTTATTTGATGTTAAACACAAAAATATTTGTCCAGTAACACCATATAAAAAGAATCCAAAAGTATTAAAAGACGCACTTAAAAAATCATTTACTTAAGCATAGAAGAGGCTGTCACACAAAGGAGTGTGGCAGCTTTTTCAGTAAAATAGAGCAAATGAAATGTATATTGCAGGGCACAAGTATGAGGGCACAAGGCACAGTGATGGTGGAAATTCCTGCGGAATTTCTTGGATTGAAAGTGCTTAAGTTTGGAGTATAGAGTAAGTGAGTTTTCTTAAGTTAGTTGCATTTGATATGGAAGTCATTACAGGAGGCTAATGAAGGTTGCACTTTCATGTAGCTTAATAATCAATACATAATTAATTACTATTTATATATTATATTTAATCCATAAATACGTAAGCTATATGAAAATGTTGATTTTTATTGCTTACCTCCAATCACATTGGCTGTCTGCAGGATTACAATATTTTCCCTTTGTGGGAAAATTAACCTTAAACGTTCACCATTCACTCTTATCATTCACTAGCATACCTTACTTGTGCCCTGTGCCTTTTAACCTGTGCCATAGTCAAGGAATTCTAATTATTCAGTGTGAATTGAGAATCGTAAATTTCTAAAAGAAATATTTGAAAATAAAAAAGTAACCTAGAGAAACAAAACAATTGTTTTTCTAGGTTATTTTTTATAAGTATAATATGCAGGCCTAATATCATTATTATATATCTTCATAAATATCTTAGCAGTATAATAAGCATCGTTAAATGCATCGTGAAATTCTAAAGGATTCTCTATATTTAATAGAGCAGTAGCATTTTTTAATCCTATTTTAGATCCAGAAGGAATATTAAAATATCTAGAAGCATAACTTTGTATATCTATATATTTTTCAGGACCTAAATTATAAGGAATATCATAGAACTCTAATGTTTTAAATAGTTCTTTAAGGTCTGTTGTTCCCCAGACACAAAATACATTGTCATCAGTGCCGATAAAGTTTAAGAAGTCATTATATACTTCTTTAAATAATTTGCAAGATGAAACTTTTGAGTTAGTTATATTAGTGAGTTCTTCAATAAAAGGGTGAATTATAGGATACATGGTAGGTTTTATAAGTGAATTAAATGTATCAATTATTTCAAGGCTTTCATTTAACTTTATAGCACCAATTTGTATTATCTCAAAAGGATATGTATTTATATTATTACTTATAGGCTCCATTTCTTTTGGATATCTTTGATTGAATTCTAAATCATATATTATATAGTTCATTTTTTGAAATCTCCAAAATCTTATTTGCATATAATGAATATTTTTTATGCAATATATAGATATTATTATATCATTAATATTATTAGGATAATAAGAATTTTTATTTTAATTAATGGTAAAGGAGAGAATCTCCGTAGATTATGTCATAATTATTATGATATAATAATTTTTATTATATAGTTATAGAAGGAGAGAAGTATGAATAGCAAAGTAGCTTTGATATATGAAAATGGTGAGTTTATAGTTTCTATAAACGATAGTATTGTTAGTAAGGATAAAGATATAGAAAAATCATTTTTTAGTTTTAAACAAATCATAGAAAATAATTCCAAAAGAGAAGTTACATCATGGTCAGATATAGAAGATGCAATGTCAAAGATAAAAAATGATATGTTAGAAATCAATAGTGATCATAAAACATTATCTTTTGGAGTGATGAAGTATTTTCACGCTACTGGTAAATTATTTTATATGAATAATGGTACAATGACACCGCTTATAGGGGGATATCAATTTTTTAAATTTGTAGTATCTATGACTGCAAACAATGAAATGTTAAATTATAGCGAATTATTAGAACTATGTAAAGTTATTATAGAAAAAAATGCTACATATAGAGCAGAGGAAACCTCTTTTATTGTATCATCAGCTAAATTTAATTACGGTGAGGCAGGATATAACTTTAGTACAAATAAAATTAATAAAGGTGCTTCTATAGAGAATGGATCTTTTGAAGAATATAAAAAATATATTTTAGAACTTTTAAAGTAATTTCAGTATTTTTAAAGGTTATTGCATTAAAATAACAAGTGCAATAACCTTTTTAAATATGGGGATAATAAAAATATAGTTTACATTTACAAAAGAGGAGAAAAAAATGAGAAAAAAATCAATGAAAACTGTAGTAGTTTTAACAATAATAACTACGATGGTTTGTAACATGGCACATCCAGTAACGCCGATGGTAATTAAAACATTAAAATTGCCATCCTATATGTTCGGAATATTTTTTGCAGCTATGTCTATAGGTAATTTTTTATGTTCACCTATATGGGGAAAGCTATCTGACAAAATGGGAAGAAGAAAGTTTTTAATAATAGGGATATTAGGATATGGAGTAAGTCAATTAGGGTTTGGATATAGTGAAAATCCTATAATAATAGTGATATATAGATTTTTGAGTGGGGCTTTTGTTGTAAGCTTTTTAACTGTAATTTTAGCTTATATAGCAGACATAACAGATAAGGAAAAAAGACTTAATGGTATGATGTATTACGGAGCTGCCTCTACTATTGGGTCGGCAATAGGGTCTTTACTAGGCGGAATAATCGGAAATAGTAATTATAAAATTACGTTTTTAACTCAATTCATATTATCTATAATAGTAAGTGTTTTAATGTTCTTTTTCCTAGAAGAAACTGTAGATAAGAAAAAATTAAATAAAATTGCAAAAAGCAAAGATATAAAGAAAAATAATAAATTGAGTAATATTTTAGATAAAAAGATTTTATTTATAATGAGTCAGGTAGTTATATTCTATTTTGCAAGTACTAGTTATAACTCAACAATTACTTATTATATTGAAGATGTTTTAAATTTGCCACCTACTATGAATGGAGTATTTTTAGCTTCTGCAGGAGTAGTAGCCTTTTTAACAAATCTATTGCTAACACCAATAGTTGGGAGAAAATTGGGAGAAATAAAAGGATTAAAGATAATGACATTATTACTCTCTGTATCTATGGCTATAGCATCAATATCTACATCTAGTATTATATTTTTCATATTTATAATTGCTTTTGTTTCTTCAGCAAGTATATATGTCCCATTACAACAAAATATAATTTCTAAATTATCAGTACATAATAATGGAGAAGTAGCAGGTATTCAAAATTCATCAAGGGCTATAGGAATGATAATAGGATCTCTATACTCAGGATTCATTTTTGATTTTGGTAATAAGTTGCCATTCTTAACAGTTTCAATAGTAACCATGATATCTTTTGTGATTTTACAATTTAGAAGTAGTATTTTAGAGTTAAATTAGTTTTTCTACAATAAATGCATATTCGCAATTTGTGACATGATAATACAATTTATGGTATAATACCTTATAAAAAGATCATACTAATAGTGTAAGTATGGTCTTTATTATAATTAAATATATCATATCTGGAAAGGTTATGGGGAAGATGAAGAAGAATATAATACGTAGCTATAATATAATACAAAAATCTAAAAAGAATAAAGAATTGCTAAAGACGATTTCAATGTATGATAATACATTAGAATATAAAACTTTGAGAGAAAGAGTAGCAATTTGTTTTTATATAATACAAGAATCATGGATGAAAAATGAAATTTCTAGAGCCAAAAATTATATGTCTGAAAAATTATATAGTATGTATAGTAAAAAGATTAATGAACTAAGAACAAGAAATAGGATTAATATTGCAGAAGATATTATATTAGTAAATGTTAAACCAATAGAAGTTATTATTGGGGAAACTGATAATAACGATTATATCTGGATGTATGTAAAAGGAACAAGAAAAAGCTATCAATTAGATGCAGAAAGTAAATCTGCTATAAAAGAAACTTTAGATAAAGGTGTATTTAAAGAGTATTGGAAATTTATTCGTGGTAGTGAAGGGTGGATTTTAGATGAAACTTTAAAATTAGATGACGTAAGCGAAAAGGTATATTTTGAAGAAAGATTATGTAGCTAGTAGAGACTCTAATTTAAAGTATTTATATCTATATAAAATATATATGGGATAAAATCTTTTCTTTAGTAAATACTAAAATGGATTAGAAGTTACTAAGGAGGAGAGAAGATGGAATTTCCTAAATCATTTCCACCACAACATCAAAATGTACAGCCTGGAATTGAAAAAAATATGAATCCTAAACCTATATATGATGAGAATTATATGGAATTAGGAAACGTATTGAAAGATAAGGTTGCAATTATTACTGGTGGAGATAGCGGAATAGGTAGAGCTGTTGCAATAGCATATGCTAAGCAAGGTGCTGATATAGTTATTGTATATTTTAATGAAGATAGTGATGCGGAAGAGACTAAAAATCTAGTAGATGGAATAGGAAGAAAATGTACATTGATGGTTGGAGATATTTCTGATGTTAACTTTTGTAATACTGTCATAGAAAATACAATTAAGGAATATGGAAAGATAGATATTTTAGTAAATAATGCTGCAGTGCAATATCAATGTATGGATATTAAAGCAATATCAGATGAACAATTTGATAAAACCTTTAAAACTAACGTATATGGAAGTTTTTATATTACAAGGGCTGCTATGAAGTATTTGAAAGCTGGGGCATCAATAATAAATACAACATCAGTGGTAGCGTTCAAAGGAAATGATTTACTAATAGATTATTCCATGACTAAAGGTGCTATAGTTGCATTTACAAGGAGTTTATCACTAGCATTAGCTAAAGGTAAAACAGGAATAAGAGTTAATGCAGTTGCACCAGGTCCAATATGGACACCACTTATTCCTGCTAGTTTTGATGAACAAAAAGTTGCTAGTCATGGGTCAGATACACCTATGGGAAGAGCTGGGCAACCAGTAGAATGTGCCGGGGCATATGTATTTTTAGCATCAGAGGCTGCATCTTATATAACAGGTCAAACAATTCATATAAATGGCGGAGAAATTATAAATGGATAAAGTAAAAAAGCAAGGCACAAGTATGAGGGCACAAAGCACAGGTATAGATGAAATTCTTGCAGAATTTCTGAAATTTTAAGTGTTGAGTTGAATGTTATAAGTTATACTATGTTTTTTACTTAGATCACAGTTGATATAAAAGTCATTATAGAAAGCTCATGAAAGTTACACTTCCATGAGCTTTCTTTCTGTAATTTTAAATATAGTAATAAATGCAAATACATTGCAATAATATTTAAGTATAGATAAAATAGGGGGTAAATTATGGGGGTAAAAGTAGATATAGTATCGGGATTTTTAGGAGCAGGAAAAACAACATTAATAAAAAAGATTATAGATGATGCATTTAAAAGGGAAAAAGTTGCTATTATCGAAAATGAATTTGGTGAAGTATCTATTGATGGTGAAATTTTAAAAGATAGAAATATCGATATTAAAGAAATTAATTCAGGATGTATCTGTTGTTCACTTAGTGGTGATTTTAAAGACTCTATAGAGGATATAATTGATGAATATAATCCAGATAGAATTATTGTGGAACCATCAGGGATAGCTAAGCTTTCAGATGTATTAAAAGGGTGCAAAGAAATTAGAATAAAGGATTCAATAACAATTAATCATATATTTACTGTTATTGATATTTCTAATCTGGATATGTATAAAGAGGAATTTAAAGAATTTTATATAGATCAAGTTATGAATGCTAAGACTATAATTTTTACTAGGATAGATAAGTGTGATGATAATGAAATTGAGGAAGCTGTTGAGGAAATAAGAAAGATAAATATTAATGCTAGTATAGTTAAAGTACCATTAGATATAATGGATGGTTTAGATATACTTAGAATTGCAGAAAAAGATTTAAATAATATACAGGAGAAAAAAATAGTAAAGTTAACTTCTAGAAGTAAAAAAGCAGCAAAAGCAGTAAGAGTAGGTAGCAAAATTTTTGATTCTTGGGGAGAAGAAACATCGAAGATTTTTAACATAAATAAAATAGAGAATATATTTACAAAAATAGGTATAACAAAAGAGTGTGGCAATATATTAAGAGGAAAAGGTTTTATAGAACTAGATAGCGGAAGATGGATAGAATTTCACTATACACCTAGACAATTTCAATTGAAAGCTGCGGTAAAACAAGATAAAGGTAAAATTGCTATTATTGGAGAGAATATAGATAAAGACAAGTTAGAATTACTATTTAGGTAAAGGTATATATAATTATATTTTAAAATCTAATATCATGTATTAAAAATAAGCACCTCTTCATTGTAGTTATTAATAAAATAGCGAAAAAAGGGATGCTTATTTATGTATATATATACATAATTTTAAAAAGTAAAAGTTTACACAAAAATCCCAATATTGACAAAGAAAAATTATAGGAGTATTACTATAAGTAAGGATATAAATTCATAAAAAATTTATATTCATGTAATTATATTTATAAAATTTCATAGAATTGGGGGCTTTACAATGAACGGATTAATTATTATTGGAATCTCTATCTTAATTTTAGGTGGAGCTTATCTTGTTTATGGTAGATGGCTTGCAAATAAATGGGGAATAGATCCTAATGCGAAGACACCTGCTTATGAAAAAGAGGATGGAGAAGATTACATACCAACACCTAAGGCAGTAGTTTTTTCACACCAATTTTCATCTATAGCTGGAGCTGGACCAGTGACAGGTCCTATTATAGCTGCTATGTTTGGATGGGTTCCAGTATTACTATGGATACTTATAGGTGGGATTTTCTTTGGAGCTGTACATGACTTTGGAGCGCTTTATGCATCTGTAAAAAATGAAGGAAAGTCAATAGGGTGTATAATAGAACAGTATATAGGGAAAACAGGTAAAAAATTATTTTTACTTTTTGCTTGGATATTTTCACTATTAGTAATTGCAGCTTTTGCAGATATAGTTGCTAATACATTTAACGGATTCGATGCTGATGGAAATAAAGTTGCACCAAATGCTGCTGCAGCATCAATATCAATGTTATTTATTGTAGTTGCAGTTGTTTTTGGATTGTTTATTAAATATAAAAAACCAAGTCAAAAACTTCAAGCTGTTATTGGCGTTGTGCTATTAATAGCAATGTTAGCTGTTGGTATTTTATGTCCATTATATTTTAGTAAATCAGTTTGGACAGTAGTGGTATTTATATATCTTTTTCTTGCTTCTATAACACCAATGTGGCTATTAATGCAACCAAGAGATTATTTAAGTACATTTTTACTTATAGCAATGATAGTAGGGGCAGTATTAGGTGTAATAGTGGCAAATCCATCTATGAACTTAAATGCATTTAATGGTTTTAATGTTAATGGAAATTTATTATTCCCTACATTATTTGTAACTATCGCTTGTGGTGCAGTTTCAGGATTCCACAGTTTAGTATCATCAGAAACATCATCAAAGCAAGTAAAAAATGAAAAAGATATGTTAGGTATTGGTTTTGGATCAATGCTTATTGAATCATTATTAGCAGTTATTGCTCTTGTAGCTGTTGGATCTCTTGCAGTAGGAGGAAAAGCACCAGATGGAACACCATTTGCTCTTTTTGCATCAGCTATAGCTGGATTCCTTGGAAAATTGGGAATACCAAGTTATGTTGCTACTTGTGTTATGACAATGTGTGTTTCAGCATTAGCATTAACTTCACTAGATTCTGTTGCTCGTATAGGACGTATGTCATTTCAAGAATTTTTTATGGATGAATCAAGTGATCCAAGTACAATGACACCATTTAAAAAGCTTATGACAAATAAATATTTTGCCACAATAATCACTCTTGCAGTAGGATTAATCCTTTCACTTGGAGGCTATAATAATGTTTGGCCATTATTTGGATCAGCAAATCAATTATTATCAGCATTAGTATTAATCGCATTAGCAGTATTCCTTAAGACAACTGGACGTTCTGGATTTATGTTATGGGGTCCAATGGGAATAATGTTAGTTGTTACATTTACTGCATTAGTACGAGCTATTATAAATATATTTAATAAGATATTTGTATTAGGAAACTTTGCATTTTTAACAGATGGTCTACAATTAATATTTGCTATATTACTAATGGCATTAGGTCTTATGGTAGCAATATCTTGTGGAAAAAAATTATTTAAAAAAGAAGTAAAGAATGCATAATAAAATATAGTATAGAAGTAAGAGGCTATCGCAATAGCAAATGAAAATTTGTATGTCAGGGCACAGGTTAGAAGGCACAGGGCACAAGTGAGGTGAAAATTCCTCTTTAGGAGGAATTTTATTATAATCCTGCGGATGGCAAAGTGTTTTCATATTTACTATAGATACAAAAATTATATTATAATTTGTAAACCAAGGAGCTGTTTCACAATAAATATTGTGTTTCAGTTCCTTTTTTAGAGTAAAAGTGAAGAAGTAAGAATGATAGATAGTGAAGGTTAATTTTTCCCTTTGGAAAAATTATTATAAGTCATGCGGACAGCCAGAATGTGCTAGGTACGCAATGAAAATTAAAATTTTCATATGGATTACAGCTTTCACCACTACTTAATTAGAACAGATGCTAATATGAACTTTAATTATACTTCGTTATACAAAGCATATATACTTCAAGCTATATGAAAGTGCAACTTCTATTAGATCCCTGTAAGACTATGTTATGATTTCCAGACTAATTATAAAATAACAAACTAATGACATAATACTTATGATCTCAGAAATTCTGCAAGAATTTCATCCATACTTGTGCCTTGTGCCATCATACTTGTGACCTATAAACATAAATTTATTATTTAATAGCTTAATTATATTATGAATATATATATAATCTCTTACAGACAATATTAATAAAAAAGTCATAGTGAGGATTAATATGAGTCATAACATAATAAAGAAATCAAATATAAATGTATATTCTATGGTTAAAAATGGTACTATAGCAGTTATTACATTATTAGGATGTGGAATATTTTTTGGAGTGAAAAATATAATGATAGCATTTCCCATAGCATTAACTTCAACAGTAATGGGAAGACAAAATTTACAAGTGAAAACTGTAAGTAAAATTATTAAGATAATGATAATTGATATACTTATTGTACTTGCATCATTTTTGTCATCAACTAATATTTATATATCTGTTCCAATTAATTTTATATCAATCTTTATAATAATGTATACTATTGTATCACCTTATGATTTAACTTTTTATAAGCCGTTTATAATGTTATATGTTTTTACTCAATATGCATCAGTATCATTAGAACAATTACCTTTGCGAATAGCTGCAGTAATATTTGGTGTATTATTAGTAGGAATTGGTTCTACTATAAAGAAAAAAGATGAAAAAGAGATTTTAGGCAATAGTATTGTAGAAGCTCTTCAGTTAATAGAAAATCAATGCAAAAATATAGCTATGAGAAAATTTGATAAAGATATAGAAATACGATGTTCTAAGATAATGAGATCAGTGGCCTATAAGGTTTATGTTACAAGACATAAGAGATACTTAACTACATATTTAGGGAGAATACAATTTAATCTATACATAAATGTAGAATATCTAAATATTTCATTAGTAAGAGTATATGAGAAATTATTAGATAATAAGATTGATAATGAAATAATAGATAGATTTTTAAATATAGTAGTTCTTATTAATAAATATATAAAAAGCAATGTTGCTGTAGATGATATATTAAGAGAAATATATATATTAGAGGATAATATAAAAAGTAAAACTAATTATTTTGATGAAGAAATGAAGGCAATAGAGAGAATATTAATTAATATAGAACGGCTTTATAACTTAAATAAAAAAGAAATAAATAAGATATATACTAAGTGGGAAAAAAGTGATATAGATGATTTCAATGTATATTTTAAAGAATATTTTAATAGGAATAGCATAAGATTTAAATTTTCAATGAGAATGGCGATAACTTTAACTATATCACTATATATAGGAGAATGGCTTGGATTTTACAAAATAATATGGGCAATTATAACGATTATGTCTATTATGCAACCATACTATGAAGATACTATCTTAAGAGCAAAAGAAAGAATAAGAGGGAATATTTTAGCTATTATATTTACTGCCACAATTATAAATTTAATAGATGTAAAATTTATAACTATAGCGATATTAATAGTTTCATTATATCTTTTGTATGGCTTTAAGGAATATTATAAAATTTCATTATTTGCTGCAACGGCATCTATATCTATAGCATCTTTAGCACAAAATATTAATCTTTTAGTATTTTATAGAATAATCTATGTTATTATAGGAGTAGCCTTTGTAGTAGTTGCTAATAAATTAATATTTCCATATAGATTAAGAGATGGTGTAGAGCAACTTAAGGAGAAAATTGATAGGTTAAAAAATGTTATTTTAAAAAGTTATGAATTACAAGATAAAGAATATATAAGAGATGTTATAATTCATTCTACATTGCTTTGTGAAAAATTGTATCTTAGAAATATACAATATAAAGATGAAAATATAGATGATTATATAAATAAAAGTAATAATCTTATCATTAATTATGGATATAGTATATTATATAATAGCAATTAGTTAAAGAAATATTATAAGAGTATCGATAATTTAATTATAACTAAACTTATTAATAGAAAGCATTATAGGAATGGCATAAGAAAGGAGAAGACTTTGAAGAAAAATAAAATTAGAAGTAAAATATTAATAGTAGTATCATTATTAATTACAGTAATTATGATAGGTATTATTTTTATTGATAAAAAAGAAAAAATAACTTATTCAAAAACTTATGGTGGAAAAATAGAAGAAAATATTATAGACGATATATACATATCAGAAGATAATTATATAGGTGATATGGAAGAAATTGTTGAACCATATTTAGAAGAAAATATGGAAGATGGATATTTTGAAGGTGAGAAATCTAGTTCAATATATTATAAGAAATATGTAGTTGAGGATGCTAAAGGTGCTATAGCTATTAGTCATGGATTCTCAGAATCTTTGGAAAAATATAATGAGATAATTTATTACTTTATTAAAAAAGGATATTCTGTTTTTGCAATGGAGCACAGAGGTCATGGTTTATCAGTTAATTTAGGTAAAGAAGATAAAACTCAAATAGATGTAGAAGATTTTGATTATTATGTGGAAGATTTTAAGACATTCTTAGATGAAATTGTAATGAAAGAAAAAGGAGAAGAAGAACTGTTCCTATTTGCTCATTCTATGGGAGGGGCTATTGGAACACTATTTCTTGAGAGATATCCGAATTATTTTGATGCAGCAGTGCTTAGTTCACCTATGTTAGAGATTAATACAGGTAGTACTCCTGCCCCAATAGCTAAATTAATTGCTAATCTTTACGATATCATAGGAAAAGGTGACAAATATGTATTAGGTCAAGAACCATTTAGTGGAGAATATGAATTCGAAGAAAGTGGTACTACATCTAAAAATAGATATGATTATAGTTATAATAAGACAAAAAATGATGAGAGATACCAAAAGGGAGGAGCTTCTTTTAGATGGCTTAAAGAGTCTTTTGATGCTACAAAAGAAGCATTGAAAAAAGAAAATGCATCGAAAATAGAGACACCTATTTTGCTATTTCAAGCTGACAATGATACATTTGTCAAACCTAATGGACAAGCTATATTAGCTAATGAAGTTAAAAATTGTGATGTAGTTTTTCTAAAGGGAAGTAAGCATGACTTATATAGACATTCTGATGACTTTTTAAGAGACTATTTAAATAATATATTTAAATTTTATGAAAATAATGATAAATAAAATAAATTTTTTTTTCCAATATATAATTAAAAATTAATTATATACAGTTTTTTGAAAAATATCTTAATGAAACTATTTTTAGTGGAGTTAAGATATTTTTTTATTAGACAAAAAAAGGAATTGAATACAATAAAATACTAAAGTTTTACAAATAGCAAAGATATAATAAATGCGAAATATATAAAATATTGTATAATATATAATGAATTTGAAGAAAGGAAGTGAGAAAAGCGGTCATTATAAGAATCGCGGAAACGGTATGAAAAAATTTAAATCTAAATTATTAAAGTTTTTATCAGCTGTAGTAATTACTGTTATTGCATTATCAACAGTAAGTTATGGTACAGTTTATGCAGAAGAAACAAGTGTGCCAACATCTGAAAAATTAGGTAGTCTTTTTATCAATGAAGATAACTTTATTGATACTATGAAAACTGTAGTAGAACCTTATTTAGATTCTATTACTAAATCAGGGTATATTGTTGGTGAAAATGAAGGAAAATTATACTACGAAACATATGTAGTTCCTAATGCTAAAGGAAGTATAGTAATAAGCCATGGCTTTACTGAAAATTTATCAAAGTACAGAGAAATGGTATATTACTTTACAAAACAAGGATATTCAGTATATGCTATGGAACATAGGGGACATGGATATTCAGTAAATTTAGGAGTAAAAGACTCAACACAAATCAATGTAGAAAAATTTGATTATTATGTTACTGATCTAAAAAAATTCTTAGATGAAATAGTAATTCCAAACAAGGGTGAAGAAAAGTTATTATTATATGCTCATTCAATGGGTGGAGGAATAGGAGCTAAATTCTTAGAGGATTATCCAGGATATTTTGATGCAGCTATTTTAAGTTCACCTATGTTAGAAATTAACACAGGGAATGTACCAAGTTGGATAGCTAAAATTATTGCTTGTGGTGCAGTAACTTTTTCTATGGCTGATAATTATGTAAGTGGACAAGGACCATATGAAGAAGTATATGATTTTGATGGATCAGGTGCAACATCAAAGAATCGTTATGATTATGCATATGAAATTACTTGTAATACAGAAGAATATAAAAAGGGTGGAGCATCTTATAGATGGTTACAAGAATCTTTCAATGCAACTAAGAAAATAATTGATAAAAATAACGCTTCAAAGGTGGAAATACCAGTACTTTTATTTCAAGCAGATAATGATACATATGTAAATGATGGAGGACAAAATACATTTGCTAAATACGCTAAAAATTGTGAATTAGTATTTGTAGAAGGTTCTAAGCATGAATTATATAAACAATCAGATGATATTTTAACAGGATATTTAGATAAAGTTTTCGAATTCTATGACAATAATGTACAATAAGTATGAGCTGTTGCACGAAGAGTGCGGCAGCTTTTTTTAGTAATTTTGATAGGCACAGGGATATGTCAGTGCACAGTACTGGAAGAAATTCCTGCGGAATTTCTTAAATTATAAGTGTTATATAAGTTAGACTATGTTTCTTACTTAGGTCATAGTTGATATACAAGTCAATACAGAAAGCTTCATGAAAGTTGCAATTTCATGAAGCTGTGGTTACAAATTATATTATATAGTAAACATGAAAACACTGTGCTGTCCGCAGGACTATAATAAAATTCCTCCCAAAGAGGAATTTTTACCTTACTTGTGCCCTGGCCTTCTAACCTGTGCTATGATAAAAAAGTTATCACTTACGAAAAATTATTCGTTATTGCGATGGACTCTTAAACTGTTAAAATTACTTTTCTTTAAGATCAGACATTTCAACTTTTATTAGTTGTTCAAGAGGTTGAATAGTTATATTATCATCATTTGTAACATTAGTAATAAAAATAGGAAGGGTGATATCAAATTTTGTGCCTATATTTTCTATACTAAAGACTTCTATTTTACCATAGTGTAGATTAACAAGACTATTGACAATAAAAAGACCTAGACCACTTCCTTCGTTATGTCTACTAAGTGAACTATCTACTTGATGAAATCGGTGAAAAACATTATCTATTTCATCATTAGGTATACCAATACCATTATCTTCAACAGAAATTATTACATTATCATTTTTTTTGTTAATGGAAACATATATTGTTCCTAAACTTTTAGTGAATTTTATAGAGTTAGAGATTAGGTTTAAAATAATGCGTTCAATCATGATTCGATCTATAGACATCATTATTTCTTCTTCTTCAGTATCAAAAATTATATTTACGTTATGTTCTTTAGCTAAATCGATTATAGAAAGTGTAGTATTTTCAACAACTTCTACTATATTATCCATAGCAAAGTTAGGTGTCAAAAATCCAGATTCAATTTTTGTTATATCTATGATATTATTTATGAGTTTTAAAAGTCTATTAGAGTTATTCTCAATATAATCTAGCTTCAAAAGTAAATATTCTTTATCAATAATAGATTTTTTTATTGAAAGAGAAATAAGTTTTGTCGTACTAAGAATTATATTTAATGGAGTTCTTAGTTCATGAGAGATAGTTGTTATAAAATTTGTTTTTAATCTATCATTTTCTAAAGCTTGATTTAATAAAATTTTATTTAAGGTAGCCGTTTTTTTATCACGGATATATTTAAAAATTGTAAATATGAAAACAAGTGTAATTATTATTAAGGTAGACCAAGTTAAGTATTTTAAAGGTCTTGGTAACAATAAATCAAATTTATTTTTATTAATATAGAGGCTACCTTTGGGAAGTAGTAATGGATTAATATTATAATAGTTTAAAGCATCATAATTAAACACAGTGAGGTAGAGGGAGTTATGTATAGAGTTCAAATTTTTTATATTCTCTCCCAGTAGTAATTTGCTAATAATTTCTCCAGCAATATATCCATGATTTTCACCAAATTTCATCACTCCTCCTACTGCACCAGCATATAAGTATGACGGAACTTTTGTATAAATAGGTGCATCTGTAATAGATTTTATTGAATCAATGATGACAGATAAATCAGATATAATATTTTCATCTGAAGATTTAAAGTCTCCCATAATTAAAATTGCACTTTGTGGAGAAGCGACTTTTTTCAAATTTATTAGTACGTTATCTAAATACTCTTCTTCTATAAAACTTATTTCAATAGGTTTTGATGTTAAATAGGATACAGAATTTATATTTTCTTTTATGATAGATGAATATTTACTTTTATCTGACACAATTATAAGATTTGATAATTCTGGATTTATATCAATAAGCATATTTAAATATTTTAAGTTGTCTTCTATTTCAAATACTCCAGTTATATATTCATTTTCTTTTTCAGATAAAGTAAAATGTTCATTTATACCTATAGAAACTACAGGAGTTTTATAGGCGAAGCTATTACTATTAAATATCATAGGCCGTATTAGAGTAAAGGCTTCATCATCTACAGTTAAAATTAAATCAATTTTTTGATTACTATATTTCAGGTTTAGTAAGTCTAAAAATCTATTTTCATACTCTTCACTAGAGTTGATTTTTACATCAAGATATTCTAAATCATAATTTATATTTTCAAAGGGTGATAAATTTTCTTTTAACCCATTTAAGATAGATTTTTCCCATTCATTTTCTGAACCGTAAGAATTGATAATAAGGATAGTATAATCAATATATTCATCATTACAGTATACTCTTATAGGAGTTAAAAAAATATATAGTATAAAAAATAAAAGTAGAGTAGTAATTTTTATACTTTTATAGTGTCGTTTAATAAATTACACCTACTTTCTTATTCGAATTTATAAAGTCCAATACTTTTTAAAAATTCACTATCTATCTCATTTTTTATTGGAAGATTATGTTCTTCTCTATATTCTAAAACTGCTTTTTCAAGAGTATAATCGTAAATCCCATCAATAGTATCAAAAAAATATCCCATACTACTGAGGACTCTTTCTACGTCATATACATCAGCGCCTTTATCATTAGGTTTTATAGTTCTTACATAGGGAGAAAAAAGCCAACTTGGTCCAGCTGAAACGATGACAGATGTTTCGTATTCCACTAGAAAAAATAATTCTTTAATATGATGATTAAACATTCTTATACATCCATTTGAAGCATAGCTTCCGATGGAATCGGGTCTGCTAGTTCCGTGAATACCGAAGGTATCCCAAGGGGCATTGAGTCCAAGCCAATATCCTCCAAATGCACCATCTTTCAAAGCTTTACTTGTTATTTTCCAAGTACCAATAGGTGATGGTGTAGTTTTTTTACCTAAAGCAACGGGATAAGTTTTAACTATCTCTTCTGTTGACTTATCTATTAATGAAAGAGTAAGACTATTAACATCTATAAAAATTAAATAATCATCTTTTGAATGAGTAGTTGAAATTAGATTTTCAGCAAATACTTTAGGGGTAAAAAGTGTATTAAACATTATGATAAAAGGAAGTAATATATTAATAAATTTTTTCATACCTTCACCTACATATAAATTTAGTGTCATATATAAGATTAGAAAAAATTCATAAAAATATACATCATAAAAGGTTAGAAATATGAAAAGTATTTCTAACCTTTTTTAGTGTCGATAAATAAAAATACAGATTTTATCGCTATAATAATATCTTACAAATCTTTTGGATTATATAATTTACCTTCAAATAGTACTTTTGGTTCTATTTCAATATTAAATTCTCTTTCGTAAATTCTTATGGCAGCAAGGTCTCGTTCATTTACAATAGATATGCAAGTTCCAGAAGCAGTACCTCTTGCAGTTCTTCCTGCTCTATGTAGATATTCCTTTGCTTTCACAGGAAAGTCTAAGTTAAATATATGAGTTACATCTGAAATATCAAGACCTCTTGCTGATAAATCAGAAGATACTAAAATGTTATATTTGCCGTTTCTAAAGCCATCTAAAGCATTTTTTCTTTGCTCTTTAGTCATATTTCCATAGATTCCAATAGCATTCTTTTTATGATAATTTAATTTTTGTGTTATAAATTCAATTTCGTGACCTTTATTAAGGAATACAATAGCTTTTTTAGGTTTTGTTGCATTTATAAGCTTTCTCAATGTTTCAAATTTATCTTTTCTATCACTTAAAATACACATGTGAGTTATGTTAGGATTTAAGGCCACTTTTGCTTTTGATTTTAAAATAACAGGATCTTTCATAAGTTCTGTTGCTGAAGCTAATACTTTATCATTTATTGTAGCAGAGAAAATCATAAGTTGACGGTCTCGCATAGTAGTTTTAATAATTTCTTTTATAGGTGAAATTTTTTCTTCTACTAGAAGAGAATCAGCTTCATCTATTACAATAGTTTTAAGAGTATGAGGTTTAAATTTCTTTTTCTTTATAAGATCTAATATTCTTCCAGCTGAACCAACTACTATATGAGGTTTAATTTCTTTAATTTTCTTTATTTGCTTTTCAATACTAGCTTCTCCAATTATACTAAGTGAAGTGACAGGAATTTCAGAATTTTTGGCTAGCAACTTAATTTGTTCCGTTATTTGAATAACTAACTCATGAGTTGGAGCTAAGATAAGAACTTGTGACTCTCTCTTAGAAGTATCTATTTTCTGAAATAAAGGAGCAACGAAAGCTAAAGTTTTTCCGCTACCAGTATATGCTTCAGCAATGATATCTTTATTTTCTAAAACATTAGGAATTGTAAGAGATTGTATTTCTGTTGGTGTAGTTATACCTTGTTTTTCTAGACCTAATACTATATTTGAATCTAAATTTAGTTCATTAAAATTATTTTTCATAAATAATCTCCCTTGTATAAAATCAATAACTTAAGTTGTGATTAGTAGTTTACCACAAATATTTTATGATATGTAGTACATTATACTTTTATCAAAAATTATATCATGATTTAGTGAAAATATAAATGGAAAACAGTTGTCAGTGCACAGTGCACAGTGGAGGTTTATTTTCCATGGCGGAAAAATATTATAGTACTGCGGATGGCAAATGTATCTGATAGATAGTAATGAAAAAGGGCTCGCTTAGGAATTTAATCATTAATGCGATAGCCCCTTGTGATTTTAAAAATTACTTAATAAACAATTGATCTAAATTATAGAAAACAGAACAATCATAGTCATGGTGTATTTTTACTTCTATAACATCATGAAGTTTCTTTAGTTGTTTAGTAATCTGTTCAATAAGTTCATCATCATTAACTAATAAGAACATAGTACTTTTGCTTCCGTCGCCGATACCTCCACATAATATTCCTTCTAAGTTGAAAGCTCTTCTTGCAAAGAGGCCTGTTATATGAGACATAACTCCAGCATGATTATTAACTAATAATTCTATTATACAGTGTGGTTTAATTTCCATTTAATTCTCCTCCAATCATTTCAGTATTAGCAGCTCCAGGAGCTACCATAGGGTATACATTTTCAGTTTCATTTATAGGTATAGATATAACATAAGGTCCTTTTTTAGATAAAATTTCTTTTAGCTTTTCTAAAGGACTATTTTCTTTTCCAAGGTCGCAGGTCTCAATGCCGAATCCTTTTCCGATAATGGTAAAGTCAGGGTTACTAATAAATTTTGATGCCATATAATGCTCATTATAGAATAATTCTTGTTGTTGTCTAACTAGTCCAAGATGTCCATTAACAAAGATTATTACTTTAACATTCAAATTAAAATCTTTTAATGTAGCTAATTCTTGGATGTTCATTAATATAGAACCATCTCCACTAAAACAGATAATATTTTTATCATCATTAGCTAAAGCGGCACCTATTGCTGCCGGAAGGCCAAAGCCCATAGTACCTAATCCACCGGAAGTTAAAAGGGTACGTGGTGTATTAAAAGAATAACTTTGTGCTACCCACATTTGATGTTGTCCTACATCTGTTGTAACAATCGTAGTTTCTGGAACTATATCATGAATATATTTAATCATATTTATAGGATGAAAAATATCTTCCTTCGGTGGAAGTACAAACGGGTATTTTTCTTTGTAACTTATAACTTCATTAAGCCAGTCAGTTCTAGGATTAGCGTTTATATAATGAATAAGATCTTCTAAAACAATTCTAATATCTCCAACAAGGGCATAATAAGTATCTCTTAGCTTGTTAATCTCAACTTCATCAATTTCTACATGAACTATTTTAGCGTTAGGACAAAACTTTCTTATATTACCAGTAGCTCTATCATCAAAACGTACACCAAATGCTAAAATGACATCAGCTTTATTGATAAGTAAATTTGTATATCTATTTCCATGCATACCTACCATTCCAAGATAAAGAGGATCATCAGTAGGAAAACTGCCTAGCCCCATTAATGTTAGGGCAACAGGGATATTACTTTTTTTAGCGAAGTTATAAAGTGCAGCAGAACCATTGGAATTAATTATGCCACCACCAGCATATATAATAGGCTTTTTTGAATTATTTATTATTTCGGCTATATCTTGAAGTTGATAATTTTCAGTGATATAGTCTTGCTCATAATTTAAATCTATATGTGGCCAAGTAGTTACTTCCATTTCTGCTAGCTGTACATCTTTTGGTATATCAATAACTATAGGACCTGGACGTCCATCCATAGATAGCTTAAAAGCTTCGGGAATTATTGTAAATAGTTCTTCTACAGAGTGAACAATATAATTGTGTTTTGTTATTGGTATGGTAAGTCCGTAAGTATCAACTTCTTGGAAAGAATCAGTACCAATGCAATCATAAGAAACTTGACCTGTAATTGCGATAATAGGAATAGAATCTAGCTTTGCATCAGCTATAGCTGTTAACAAATTTGTAGCCCCTGGACCTGAAGTTGCGAAACATACAGCTGGTTTTCCAGTAGATCTAGCAACACCTTGAGCCATAAATGCAGCCCCTTGCTCATGTCTTGCTAAAATGTGTTTTATATTACTTTTATAAAGTGCATCATATAGAGGAAGAATATATCCACCAGGAATTCCTGCTATTATTTCAATACCATGCAATTCTAGTAATTTGATTGTAATCTCTGAACCATTATATTTCATAAAATACACCCCTTTTTATTTATAATAAAAAAACCCTTCATCCTAAAAAAGGACGAAGGGTTTACTCCGCGGTACCACCAATTTTTGTATAAAAATACACACTCAATATAATACAGGTATTATAACCGATATTATTTCTCTTTTAACGGTGAGACTCCGTTTAATTCTACTTTTTACTAAGTAAATTTCGATTAAAAACTCTGAGGCTACCTTCTATATATTCTTCATGAGAAATTTCCAGCTAAACATCCTCTCTCTTTATTTACGGAATATATATACTCCTCCTCGTCATAGTTTCTACAATATGGTCTTGAAAAAATATTACAATAAAAACCTTTTAATGTCAATACAATAATTTTAAATGTATATAAAATACATTTAAAATAAATATTGACATGTAAACGGTATAGTGTTATTATTGTAACATGCTATTTGTAAAGGAGTGTTTAATGTGTATATTGAAGTTTTTAATTAAGCAATTTAATAATTAATTTATAAAGAATATTCATGTCTTTATAAATTGAACTTAATAAGAAACGCAATCATTAGACATTTATTATTAAAATAATAACCGTGCGTTTGCACGGCATTTTTTTAATTTCAAAAAGAACATATGTTCGACAATGTGTAATGGTGAGAGGTGGAGGTATATATGATAAAAGTAGAACACTTATCTAAGGAATTCAAAACTAATAAAAAGTATCCAGGGTTTAAAGGTGCGATAAAATCATTTTTTTCTAGAGAATATGTTGTTAAAAAAGCAGTAGAAGATATAAGTTTTCAAATAGAAGAAGGTGAAGTAGTTGGATATATTGGAGCTAATGGTGCAGGAAAGTCTACAACGATTAAGATGATGACAGGTATTTTAACACCAAGTAGTGGTAAAGTTCTAGTTGATGGATTAGTTCCATATGAAAATAGAGAAAAGAATGCAAAAAAAATAGGTGTAGTATTTGGACAGAAAACTCAATTATGGTGGGATTTGCCTATATCAGAAACATTTACTCTTTTAAGAGATATATATGAAGTTAAAGAAGAGGATTTTAAAGAAAGAATGAAATTTTTAAATGATGTATTAGGTCTTGAAGAATTTATGCTTACACCAGTTAGATCTCTTTCTTTAGGACAAAGAATGAGAGCAGATATAGCTGCTGCTCTTATACATAATCCTAAAGTAGTTTATCTTGATGAGCCAACAATAGGATTAGATGTTATGGTTAAAGAAAAAGTAAGAAGAGCAATAAAAGAAATAAATGAGAAGTTTGGTACAACAATTATACTAACTACCCATGATCTTAATGATATAGAGGAGTTATGTAATAGAATCATAATAATTGATAAAGGAAAGAAAATTTATGATGGGGGTATAAAAGAAATAAAAGAGAAATACGGAGCAATGACATCGTTAGAGTATCAAGTAAAAGAGTCAAATATAAGCAATGATATAAAAGTAGAGTCAGAGCAAACTTTAAATGATGATGATTTGGTGATTGTAACAAATGGAAATAAGATAAATATAACATACAATAAAAATAAAATTTCTTCATCTGAAATTATGAAATCTATTATGAATAATTTTGAAGTTATAGATTTTAGAATATCAGAAACAAGTATTGAAGATATAATAAAGAAAATTTATAGAACTGGGGTGTAGCGATGAAATATTTTAAAGAAGTGAAGACATATTTACCCTTTACTACTAATGCCTTTCAAGCACAATTAACATATAAAGCTAATACTATGATATTCTTTTGTGGAGAAGGAGTAATAATATTAGTATCTTACTATTTGTGGAAAGCTATTTATGGTAGTTCTACGAAATCTATTATTAGTGGGTTTAATTTTAATGAAATGATTATTTATATGTTATTAGCATTTTTGATTGGTATATTAACGGATATAGATGTATCAACAATGATATATAGAGAAGTTAAAGATGGGTCTATTGCAATAAATTTAGTAAGACCAATTAATTATTGTAAGAGAATGTTTTTTCAAGCATTAGGTAATATAGTATTCAATTTTGTATTAGTATTTTCTTTAGGCTTTATATTAGTGACGGTTTTATTTATCTCAATAGAACACAATTTTAACATATTAAATATAATTTTGTCATTAATTACAACGGTGCTTAGTATTATTCTTTCATTCTATTATAGATATTGTTTTGGTTTGTTGTCTTTTAAAATAACAAATATGTGGGGTCTTGCTCAAATTATGGGTGCAATATTTAGACTTTTATCAGGAGCGTTAATTCCATTATCATTTTTCCCAATGATAATGCAGAAGATTTTCGGATTGTTACCTTTTTCATCAATAATTTCAACACCAACGTTAATATATCTAGGAAAAATAGAAGGGATGGAGCTTATATTTTCTATAGGTCTTCAGGTAGTGTGGATAGGTATACTTATTTTACTATCAAGATGGATGTGGAATAAACTTATCACAGAATTAACTATTTTAGGAGGGTGAAAATGAAGCGATACGTTAAGTTATATATTAGATTTTTAGAGCAGTATATTAAGAGCTTAATGGAATATAGGATGGATTTTATTTTAGGATTAGTTGGATTTATTCTTGTGCAATTTACTGGAGTAATTTTTATAACTTTAATATTTAACGCAGTCCCAAGTTTGCAAGGCTGGAGTTTTTATGAAATATTATTTATTTATGGTTTTGCACAAATTCCAAGGGGAATTGATCATGTATTCACAGATTATCTTTGGATTTTTTCTTGGAAGACTATAGTACATGGTGAATTTGATAAATATCTTGTAAGGCCAATAAATCCATTGTTTCAAGTTATATCAGAAAGTTTTCAGCCAGATGGTTTAGGTGAAATAATAATAGGTTTTATATTATTAATTATGTCATCAATAAAACTAGGATTAACTTTTTCAATAGGTAAAATTTTAAGTTTCATAGTAGTTGTTTTATTTGCTACATTAATATATACAGCTATTAAGTTAGCAGTGACATCTATAGCATTTTGGGTTAAGTTTGCACAAGCATACTTATTTATGGCATATCAAATTAGTGATTTTGCTAAATATCCTATAGGGATTTATCCCAATTTTATTAAAGCTATACTTACAGGAATTATTCCGTTTGCCTTTACAGGATATTTTCCAGGAGCATACTTTATAGGAAAAGGAAGTTTTGTTGTGGGAATATGTCTTACAGTAGTAGTTAGTATTATTGCTATATCATTAGCTTACCGAATATGGTTAACGGGAATTAAAAGATATGAGAGTTCTGGTAGTTAAAGTAAAGACACTATAGGTTCTACTAAGAAATAGAAAGGGAAATAAAAATGAAATATCCATGGATAGATGAATATATTTTAATTAAAAAAAGGCAAGGAGAAATATTAAATAAATGAGAATAGAGACAGAAAGACTTATTATTAGAAATTATGAATTAATGGATAAAGAGGATTTATGTGAATATATGTTACAACGAGTGAATAGTGAATTTGAAGGATATCCAGATTTTACAGCAGAAAAGGCTGAGAGTGAAATAAAGTATCGTATGGAAAGTGACGAGTTTTATGCTGTTGAATTAAAAGATAGTAAAAAGGTAATTGGAAATATATATCTAGGAAAGAGGGATTTCAATAGTAGAGAGATAGGGTATGTTCTAAATGAAAATTATCATAGACAAGGATATATTACTGAAGGGTGTATAGCAGTAATTGAATATATGTTTAAAGCTGGAGTCCATAGAATTTACGCTGAATGTGCACCACAAAATACTCCTTCATGGAAGGTGATGGAGAAGGTTGGAATGGAGAGAGAAGCTCATTTCAGAAAGAATGTTTCTTTTCATAATGATGCTAATGGTGAACCTATTTATTGGGATACTTATGTTTATGCAATATTGAATAATATGTAAGAGGATAAAATTGAAAAAGTTTGCAGATAACAAGATAAATGAATTTAGTGAAATCTTAGATTGTATTAAAAAAATTTGAATATGTAAATAGGAAAGTGAGGAATATAATATGGGGATGTTAGCGTGCTATATTGAAGCTGATGAGAAGTTAATTAAAAAGCTATAGTAACTATTTATTAAATAAGATTATTACTGATACATAAGGAATACTACATTATTTTCAGTGATAAGATAGTAAAATAAACATAAAAGTATCTAGGCTATATTTCAACTTAACATTGAAATATAGCCTAGATTTATTTATAAAATAATATTTTAAATTTGTCTTACTTGGAAAGAATGAATGTAAATCGAAAAAATTTTAAAGGACTAATATATTACATAAATTTTATATAAATCTAAGCAAGAAAAAATATATTCTTTATAAGAATAATAAAATCAAAAAAACTATTGAATTAATATATAAAAATATATATAATCTAAAATGTTGTTTAGTAATTTTAAACTTAATGTTTATATATAATTACATAAAAAGGAGGTGGATTTGTGCAAATCGGAGAGAAAATAAAAAGACTTAGGATAGAAAAACAACTTACACAACAAGAGCTAGCTAATAGGTGTGAGCTTTCTAAGGGATTTATTTCTCAATTAGAAAATGATTTGACATCACCGTCGATTGCTACGTTAGTAGATATATTACAAATATTAGGCACAAATCTAAAGGAATTTTTTAATGATCAAGATAATCATAGAGTAACCTTTAGTAAAGAGGATATGTTTGAGACGGAAGATGAAGAAATTGGATATAAACTTATGTGGCTTATACCAGATGCTCAAAAAAATGATATGGAACCAATTATGGTTACATTAAGTCCGGGAGGACAATATGTGGAAGAAGAGCCGCATGCAGGTGAAGAGTTTGGATATGTGTTAAGTGGAACAATAAACTTACATATTGGAGATAAGAAGCATAGAGTTAGAAAAGGAGAAAGTTTCTATTTTAAACCTAAAGCGAATCATTATATATCAAATGCTGGAAAGAATGAAGCAAAGGTTATTTGGATAAGTACTCCACCATCATTTTAGAATAGAGGTGTTTTTTTATGAGTGAGAAAATTATAGAAATTAAAAATTTGTCAAAGACGTTTGCAGATAATGTAGTGTTAAATAATTTAACATTAGATATTGAAAAAGATGAATTTCTTACTTTGCTAGGACCTAGTGGATGCGGAAAGACTACTTTATTAAAGATATTAGCAGGGTTTGAATCTGCTGACAAAGGTGAAATTTTATTTAATGGTAAAAAAATAAATGATATACCTTCTTATGATAGAACTATTAATACTGTATTTCAAAAATATGCATTATTTTCACATATGAATGTATATGAAAATGTGGCTTTCGGCCTTAGAATAAAGAAATTACCTAAAAATGAGATAGATATAAAGGTTAAAGAAATGCTAAAACTTGTAGCTCTAGAAGGATTTGAAAAAAGAAAAATAGATTCTTTGAGTGGTGGGCAACAACAAAGGGTAGCGATTGCTAGAGCTTTAGTTAATGAACCTAAAGTATTGCTTTTAGATGAACCATTAAGTGCATTAGATCTTAAACTTAGAAAAGAGATGCAAATAGAGCTTAAGAAAATACAAAAGAAGGTTGGTATTACATTTATATTTGTAACTCACGATCAAGAAGAGGCACTTACTATGTCAGATAAAATAGTAGTTATGAATAAAGGCGTTATTCAACAAATGGGAACTCCACAAGATATATATAATGAGCCAATAAACTCATTTGTAGCAGATTTTATTGGTGAAAGTAATATTGTACCGGGAGTTATGCTGGAAGATTATAGTGTTAAATTTCAATCTCATACATTTTCATGTGTTGATAAGGGATTTAAAGAAAATGAAGATGTAGAAGTTGTTATAAGACCAGAAGATATAAAAATGGTAAAAGAAGAGGAAGGAATGCTTAAAGGAAAAGTATTATCATCTATTTTCAAGGGTGTTCATTATGAATTAGAAGTTAAAGAAAATGAGACTACATGGATAATACATAGTACAAAAACATATCCTGTTGGATCAATGATTGGATTAGATATATATCCTGAAGATATTCATATTATGAGAAAAGAGGTAGGTTAAATATGAAAAAAAAATCTTGGATAACTTATCCTTTAGTAGTATGGAGTGCTCTATTTATAGTAGTTCCTGTATTTTTGGTAATATTTTTTAGTTTTACTGAAAAAGTAGATGGTGGATATGTGTTTTCTTTAACTCACTATAAAAGGTTAATGAACCCTGTATATTTTAGTGTGTTTTTTAGGTCTATATGGCTAGCGTTGATATCTACAGTAATTTGTTTATTGGTTGGTTATCCAATTGCTTATATTTTAGCGAAGAAGCCAGAGAATAAGAGAAATTTTTTGATTTTAATATTTATTTTGCCTATGTGGATGAACTTTTTACTTAGAACTTATGCATGGATGTCTATATTGGGTAGAAATGGTATCTTAAACAATATTTTAACTACTATAGGACTAAAACCTATGGACTTATTATATAGTAATGGAGCAGTGTTACTTGTAATGGTATATAATTTTTTGCCATTTATGGTTCTGCCTATATACACATCATTAACTAAGATGGATAAGGATGTTATTAATGCTGCTTACGATTTAGGAGCAAGAACATCTCAGGTATTTAGAAGAGTTATTTTTCCACTTAGTGTACCAGGGGTTGTTTCAGGAATAACAATGGTATTTATGCCAGCAGTATCTACTTTTGTAATATCTAGATTGTTAGGTGGCGGACAATATATGTTAGTAGGAAATCTAATAGAGCAACAATTTACAACAGTAGGGGATTGGAATTTTGGTTCAGCAATATCCATTTTTATGATGATATTAATTTTAATCTCTATGGCTATTATGAATAAGTTTACTGATGAAGGAGATAGAGAAGGAGGCGGATTATTTTAATGAAAAAAATAACATCAAATATATATTTGTTTTTAGTATTTATATTTTTATATGCGCCGATATTTACTATGACTTTATTTTCCTTTAATAATTCTAAATCTATGTCAAGATGGAATGGATTTACTTTAAAGTGGTACAGAGAGCTTTTTCATGATGAGAGGATAATGACAGCGTTATTTTATACTATTGTAGTGGCAATAATAGCATCAGCTATAGCAACAATTATAGGAACATTAGGTGCAATTGGAATAGATAGAATGACAGGTGCTAAGAGAAAGATTATAACTAATATAAATTATTTACCAGTATTAAATCCAGATATAGTTACAGCTGTAGCACTTATGTCTTTATTTGTATTTGTAAAACTAGATTTAGGATTTATAAGTATGCTTTTAGCACATATAACTTTTGATATACCTTATGTAGTTTTAGCTGTGCTTCCAAAGATAAAGCAATTACCTGATAATATTCAAGAAGCGGCTATGGACTTAGGAGCAAAACCTATGTATGCAATAAGAAAAGTAATAATACCTCAAATAAAGCCAGGTATTATGTCTGGATTTTTAATTGCATTTACAATGTCTATAGATGATTTTGTAATAAGTTTCTTTAATACAGGAAATGGTGTTACAAATTTATCAATTGAGGTATATTCTATGGCTAGAATAGGTATAAATCCTGCTATAAATGCATTATCAACTATAATGTTTATTTGTGTATTTGTATTGTTGGTTGTAGCTAATAGAAAGAAGCCAAATAAAAGAGGTGATATAAATGAGGAAGTATGCTAGAAGTATAAATATCTTTTTAATAATTACTTTAGTACTATCATCAATGTTACTTTCAGGATGTGGTGGAAAATCTTCAGCAGATGTACTTAATATATATAATGTTGGAGATTACATAGATGAAGAATTGTTAGATAAATTTACTGAAGAAACAGGAATTAAAATTATTTATGAAACTTATGATACTAATGAAATAATGTATCAAAAGTTAAAAAATGGTGGTAATAAATATGATTTAGTATTTCCGTCAGATTACATGATAGAGAAAATGAAGAATGAAGATATGTTGTCTCCTATAGATTTTAGTAATATTCCTAATTTTAAAAATATAGATGAGGAATTTTTAAATCAATCTTATGATGCTAATAATGAATATAGTGTTCCTTATTTCTGGGGAACTTTTGGTATACTTTATAATACTACTATGGTAAAAGAAAAAGTTGATAGTTGGGATATACTTTGGGATAAAAAGTATAAAAAAAATATACTTATGTTTGATTCGGTAAGAGATACTATGGGAATTTCACTTATGAGATTAGGTTACTCACTTAATACTACTAATTATGAAGAGTTAGAAGAAGCTAAGGAACAATTATTGAAACAAAAACCTTTAGTTTATGCTTATGTTAATGATGAAGGAAAAGATAGACTTATTAATGATGAGGTAGCTCTTGGAATAGTGTATTCTGGAGATGCTGTTACAATGATGAGTGAAAATAAAAACTTAAGATATGCTATTCCAAAAGAAGGAACTAATAAGTGGATTGATGCTATGTGTATACCAAAAGATGCAGAAAATAAAAAAGAAGCAGAAATGTTTATTAATTTTATGTTAGATCCAGAAAATGCAAAACAAAATATTGATTACGTAGGATATTCAACGCCTAATAAAGCAGCTTATGAAATTTTAGATGATGAAACTAAGAATAATGAAGTTGCTTATCCTAAAGATAAAGTTTTAGATAAAACAGAAGTATTTAAAGATTTAGGTGATTATATAAAGGTTTATGATGATTTGTGGTTGGAAATAAAATCAAGATAGTCTATATAAAAATAATCTAGGATAAACTATGATATGTTTCCAGTAGTACACTAGTGTATAAAAATCTCCTCAGGGTAAATTAATATTACAAGGCGATAAAGAAAATGTCTTGTAAAAAGTTTTTATAATTAGAGGAGGACGAGAGTTATGTCAAATTCATCACAAAAATTAGTTCCAGAAGCAAAGAATGGATTAGCAAAATTTAAACAAGAAGTTGCAAGTGAATTAGGAGTTCAATTCACTGACTACAATGGAGACTTAAGCTCTAAACAATGTGGATCTGTAGGTGGAGAAATGGTTAAGAGAATGGTTTCTGAATATGAAAACAAAATAAAATAATTATGTATAATTCACAATTCGCGATTCACAATTCATAATTGTGAATTGCGCTTTGTGAATTAAAGAGATATGAAATTACATAGTAATTATGAGGCTATTGCAATAACAAATAATAATTTGTGAGCAATAGCCTTTTTCAGTGCACAGTGATGGTTATGAATTGTTAATTTAAAAATTAAGGATAGAAAAAGAAGTTAGTGAATATAAATTATTAATCACTATTTTAAGGTTAGGTGTTTATGGGTAAAGAAAAAGTTTCAATAACTATAGAAAATCCGATGATAAATATTACAGGTACAATGAATATAGATTTAGTTGTAAAAATAAAAAATAACATGGATATAAATTTAGAAACTTTGCTAATAAAAGAAGAAAGAAATCCTTATATATCATGGATTAGTGAAAGTAAAGAGATGGTTCTGGGAAAATTGGACAAGGGTGAAAGTACCACTGTATTATTACCAGTATCAATAGTGAGTTTACCTGAAGTTATAAATAATCCTTTTAATATTAAAACAGATGATGGATATTTAGTAGAATATCAAAATGTATATCCTCCAATAATGTTTAATATAAGAGGAGAATATAGCTATTTGAAAAATAATGAAATGACCATGGATTTTGCATATAGTAATAGTGTCTTATTAGGAAATGTAAGTGTGGCAACTACGAGAGGGTATTTTTCACAAATTATAGAATTATCTTGTGATGAAAAAACTATAGAATATGTGAAAAATGTATCAGTAGAAGAAGAGATAAAGAATATAGATAAAAAGAAAGAAATAAAAGGTAAAGTAAAAGTAGAGATAGAAGGAAATTTAAAAATAACCATAGATTATAAAGTTGTTGATCAAGAAAAATTAAAACGGGTCATTAATAATATAAATTTTAAGAAAAATATATTTGCTCCTAGTGACTTTAAGGCAGATGAAAAATCTTTAAAAATAAATTTTAATTTGTTAAGTATGACTCATGTTATAGATAATTTATTTAATTTAGAGGGAGCATTAGTAATAATCACAAATGGATATTCAAGGGGGATTATTGATGAAGAAATTAATAGCCAATCAAAATGATATTTTAGATGACTCATGGCATAGTGAAAAAATAAAGAACATAAATAAATTTTTAAAAGAGATAGGATTTGAAGAAAAGAAAATATTAAAAGGAGTTTGTGGTAACATATCATATTATAATGAAGATATAAATATGTTTATACCTAATGGAATAGATATACCAAAGGATTCAATTGTATTTTTACACTATCCGTGCAATTACCTTGACTCTATAATAATTGAGCTTTTAAAAAGTACAAAAATAAATAGACAAAACAAAATAGTTACTTTAGTACATCAATTAAATATTTTTAGTTATGATTTTAACTTATATAATGATATAGAGTTCTTGAATGGTAGTGATTATGTATTAGTGCATACTAATGATATGGGAAGATTTTTAAAGAAGAATGGATTGACAGCAGAAACAATATCTATAAATGGTTTTGATTATTATGTAGATGGAGATCTTAAAGAAGAAAAAGAGAGAGAAGAAAATGATAAATATTCTATAGATTATATATGTGATAACAGAAGTGATGAAGATTACCTTCTAAATGGCTTTAATAGAATGAGAATGAAAAATTATTATGTTAATTATTATTCTGCAGAAAGAGGAGTAGGAGGAGAATTAGCACCAATAACAGATATAAGATATTTAGGTAAAATAGATTATAGAAAAATATATAAAGAGATGTGCGGTGATTTTGGAATAATATATCCAATGTGTAATATGAGATTATCAGATGAAAAGTCATTAAAATTATTTACTTCAGTAGAGGAGACTATTTATATACTTAATGGTATGCCTGTAATTGTATTTAGTGATAGTCCTAATGCATCATTTATAAAGAAAGAGGGCATTGGTATAGTTGTTAACTCTTTAGATGATATCGATGAAGCACTAGGTCATTTGTCTAACAGAAGGTATAACGAAATGAAAAGAAAGGTTATAAGAATAAGGGATAAGTATTCAAGAGGATTTTATATAAAAAGAGCCATGGAAAATCTAGAATCTATGTTATAAAAAGTTAATGTTAATAATGGGTTAAAATAACTTTTAATATTATGTTACTTTTCCAAGATAATTATGATAAAATATCGTTGAAGTTTGGAGGAGTTTAATATGAATATGTATGAAGAAAAATATGTAGTAGTATTAGGGGCATCGGTAGTAGATATATTTGGATTTTGCTCTTGCGAATATAAGGAATACAATTCTACACCAGGGAACATAAAAATGTCTTTTGGGGGAGTAAGTAGAAATATAGCTGAGAATATGGCTAGGATGGGAATAAATACAAAATTCATCTCTATATTAGGGGATGATGAGATGGGAAAAAGTATTTTAGAACATTCAAAAAAAATAGGATATGATATGAGTGATTCATTGATAGTAGAAAATAGTTCTACTCCAACATATTTAGCAATTTTAAACCATGAAGGTGAGATGGTTTCAGCTATCGCAGATATGAAATCAATTGATAAGTTAGATACTGATTTTATTGATAGCAAAGATGACGTTATAAAGAATGCTGAGTATGTATTCTTAGATTCAGATAATCCTGAAATTTTAGAATATATACTAAAGAAATATCAAGGAAATACAAAGTTTGTATTAGATCCGATATCAGCTTCAAAAGCTGAAAAAGTAAAACATCTTATAAAATATTTTCATACTATTAAACCAAATAGGCATGAAGCAGAAGTGCTTTGTGGGTTTAGTATAAATAATTATGAAGATTTAAAAAAAGCTGGTGAATATTTCATATCATTAGGCATAACTAATGTATTTATATCTCTAGATTGTGATGGAATATATTATGTTAACAAGTATGAAAGCGGTAGAATAAAGGCTGAAAATGTAGAAGTTAAAAATGTTACAGGAGCTGGAGATGCTTTTGTTGCCGGTATAGGATATGGATATATTAATAATTTAAAGCTAAAAGAAATAGTTAAGATAGCAATAACTATGTCATCTATTACAATTTCACACGAAGATACAATACATCCTTTTATGAACTTAGAATATGTTCATAATTCTATTGGAAATTATAATTGGATTGAAAATTAAATAAACTATAAATTATATATTATCTATTCAGAAATTAAGTTATGCTGAATAGATTTTTTAATAAAATTTAAATTAATAAAAAAGTTTATTTTTTATTATTAAATTAGATAAAATATTTACAAAATAATAAAACTATGATAACATAATTTCAGAATTTATGTACAAATGTACGTATAAAACGTTCAGGGGGCTATTTTCAATAAATATATGAGGTGAGAATAGTATGCAAAAGAAGAAAAAGGGACTTTTTTCTAAGTTTCTAGATGGAGTTGAAAAAGTAGGAAATAAATTACCACATCCAGTAACTATTTTCTTTTTATTATGTCTTTTAATAATTGGGGTATCTGCAATACTTGCAGCTTTTGATATATCATTAACATATACAAAAGTAGATACAAAGACTAATGAAATAGTTACAGTTACAGATTCAGTTAAAAGTTTATTATCAGTAGATGGTATAAGATATATGTTAACATCTATGGTTACTAATTTTACAGGATTTGCACCACTAGGTTCAGTACTTGTTCCAATGTTAGGAGTTGGACTAGCTGAACAAGTAGGACTTATTTCTGCAATGATTAAGAAATTAGTTCTTAGCACACCTAAGGGATTAATAACGGCAGTAGTAGTTTTTGCAGGGGTTATGTCTAATGTAGCCGGAGATGCAGGTTATATAGTATTAGTACCACTTGGAGCAATTATTTTTGGTTCTTTTGGAAGAAATCCAATTGCAGGACTTGCAGCAGCTTTTGCAGGGGTTTCTGGTGGATTCAGTGCTAATTTAATTTTAGGAACAATAGATCCATTACTTTCAGGTATTTCTACAGAGGCAGCAAAGATAGCAGATCCAAATTATTTTGTATCTCCAATGGCTAACTATTTCTTTATGGCAGTTTCAGTAGTACTAATAGTTATTTTAGGTACTATTGTTACACAGAAAATTGTTGAGCCTAGACTTGGAAAATATGAAGGTAAAATAGATGAAAATGAAAATGTTACGACAATCACTAAAGATGAAAAAAGAGGTTTAAGATTTGCATTAATTTCATTTATAGTTTTAACTGTTATAATTTTAGCTATGACAATTCCTTCAAATGGAATTTTAAGAAGTGAAGCTGGTGAGTTAATAGCAGCAGGTTCTCCATTCATGGATTCTATTGTAGTAATAATACTTTTAGCATTTATAGTACCAGGTATAGCTTATGGTATAGGTGCGAAAACTATTAGAAATGATAAAGACGTTGAAAAAGCATTATCAATGTCAATAAAATCAATGTCAAGCTATGTTGTTATGGTATTCTTTGCAGCACAATTTGTTAACTATTTTAACTATACAAATGTAGGAACACTTATTGCTGTTAAGGGAGCAGAGTTATTACAATCATTAAACTTCCAAGGGTTACCTTTATTAGTTTGCTTTATATTAATGTGTGGATTCATAAACTTATTTATGGGATCAGCATCAGCAAAGTGGGCAATAATGGCACCAATATTTATACCAATATTCATGGGAATCGGATTATCTCCAGAAGCAACACAAGTTGCATTTAGAATCGGGGACTCAGTAACAAATCTGATTACTCCACTTATGACGTACTTTGCACTTATAGCAGTAACGCTTCAGAAATATGATAAAAAAGCAGGTATGGGTACACTAATATCAACAATGGTTCCTTATTCAATTGTATTTACTATTGGATGGACAATCCTTCTAATAGTGTGGTATTTAATTGGATTGCCACTTGGACCAGGTGCACCAATATTTTTAGGATAGGCTGTCAGGTCACAGGTGGTAAGGCACATGGCACAGGTTAAGGTGTCAGGTCACAAGTCACAGGTGTGAAATTTATATAATTTATGAGGATTTCGTTTTAGGACGGAATCCTTTTTTTAATTTGCAATTTACAAAGCGCATTTATGGTTAGATCTGGTGTATGAAGAGTGTGGCAGTTTTTTTTATAAATTTGATAGGGCACATGGATATGGAAGTGTATGGTGATAAAGGAAATTACTACTGAATTTATGAAATTTTAAGTGTTAAGTTAAATGTTATAAGTTAGAATATGTTTCTTATTTATATTATAGTTGATATACAAGTCAATAAAGAGGGCTCATGAAAGTTGCACTTTCATGAAGCTGTGGTTACAAATTATATTCTATAGTAAATATGAAAACATTTTGCTGTCCGCAGGACTATAATAAAATTCCTCGTAAAGAGGAATTTTTACCTTACTTGTGTCCTGTGCCATAATAAAATGAACTATCGCTCAGAAATTTTCATTTGCTATTATGACATCCAATAGATTATAAGTGTTAGATTTATATATAGTAAAAGTTCATATTGATATATGTTCTAATTAAGTAGTGGTGAAAATTGAGATTATAAGTTAGTGTTTGTTAATAAATTTATATTCATGAATAAAATGTAATTTATAAAATATATTTTCAATAGAATACATGAAATTTGAAAACTATTTCAAAAAAATAAAGATAATATTGTTGAAATAGTTTAAATTGTGAGAAAATTATGATAAAATCTTTTTAAGAGTTATATAAATGTAATCAAAAGCTAAATTTTAGGAGGGTGTCATGGAAGTTAGAAATATTGAAGAGCTAATGGAGAAAATTGAAGAAGTAAGAGAAGCGCAAAAAGTATTTTCGACATTTTCACAAGAACAAGTAGATGAAATTTTTAGACAAAGTGCTATAGCTGCAAATAATGCTAGAATCCAATTAGCTAAGCTTGCGGTAGAAGAAAGTGGAATGGGGATTTTAGAAGATAAGGTTATAAAAAACCATTTTGCATCAGAATATATTTATAATCAATATAAAGATGAAAAAACTTGTGGAGTAATAGAAAAAGATGAGTTTTTCGGAATTACTAAGATTGCAGAGCCAATAGGAGTAGTTGCAGCTGTAGTACCGACAACGAATCCAACGTCAACAGCTATATTTAAAGCATTAATAGCTTTAAAAACTAGAAATGGTATAATCTTTTCACCACATCCAAGAGCTAAAGGTGCTACTATCAAGGCAGCAAGAATAGTTTATGAAGCTGCAGTTAAGGCAGGAGCGCCAGAGGGGATTATTGGATGGATTGATGAACCATCAGTGGAACTTTCACAAACACTGATGAGAGAAGCAGATATAACTTTAGCAACTGGAGGACCAGGTATGGTAAGGGCTGCTTATTCATCAGGAAAGCCAGCTATTGGTGTAGGTGCAGGAAATACTCCAGCTATTATAGATTCGTCGGCTCATATTAAAATGGCTGTTTCATCAATATTATTATCAAAAACTTTTGATAATGGTGTAATATGCGCATCTGAACAATCAGTAGTAGTATTAGATGATATTTATGATAAAGTAAGAGAAGAGTTTCTTGAAAGAGGAGCATATATATTAAAAGAAGATGAAGTAGATAAAGTTAGAGAGGTAATTCTTATAAATGGTGTTTTAAATGCTAAAATTGTTGGACAATCAGCGGTTAAAATAGCAGAATTAGCTGGCATTAATGTTCCAGAGAATACAAAAGTATTAATTGGTGAAGTAGAATCAGTAGAATTAGAAGAGCCATTTTCACATGAAAAATTATCACCAATCCTTGCGATGTATAGAGTAAAAGATTTTAAAGAAGCTTTAGACAAGGCGGCTAGACTTGTGGAACTTGGAGGTTTTGGTCATACATCAGTTTTATATGCAGATCAAAACACTGAGAGGGAAAAAATTAAGGCGTTTGGAGCTAGAATGAAAACTGGTAGAACAATTGTAAATATGCCAGCAGCTCAAGGAGCTATCGGTGACTTATACAACTTTAAACTTGCACCATCACTTACACTTGGTTGTGGTTCATGGGGTGGTAACTCTGTTTCAGAAAATGTAGGAGTTAAGCATTTATTAAATGTTAAGTCAGTAGCTGAGAGGAGAGAAAATATGCTTTGGTTTAGAGTACCTGAAAAAGTTTACTTCAAATTTGGATGTATGCCTGTAGCATTACAAGAACTAAAAGATATGAAAAAGAAAAAGGCATTTATCGTCACTGATAAAGTGTTATATTCTTTAGGATATATAGATAAAATTACAGATGTATTAAGAGAGATGGATATAGATTTTAAAGTATTCTTTGATGTGGCACCAGATCCAACTCTTGAGATAGCAAGAAAAGGTGCGGAAGAAATGAAGTCTTTTGGACCAGATACAATTATCGCCGTTGGTGGTGGGTCACCAATGGATGCGGCTAAAATTATGTGGGTTTTATATGAACATCCAGAAGTTAAATTTGAAGATTTAGCTATGAGATTTATGGATATTAGAAAGAGAGTATATAAGTTCCCAACTATGGGTGAAAAGGCTATGATGATAGCTGTTCCTACTTCTGCTGGAACAGGGTCAGAAGTTACTCCTTTTGCAGTTATTACAGATGAGAAAACAGGTGTAAAATATCCATTGGCAGATTATGCTCTTACTCCAGACATGGCTATAGTCGATGCAGAGCTTATGATGAATATGCCAAAAGGATTAACAGCGGCTTCTGGTATAGATGCATTAACTCATGCTATAGAAGCTATGGCTTCAGTACTTGCGTCTGAATATACTAATGGATTAGCATTAGAGGCGATAAGAATAATATTTAAGTATTTACCACAAGCTTATGAAGAGGGAACTACAAATGTTAAAGCAAGAGAAAAAATGGCTCATGCAGCAACTATGGCAGGAATGGCATTTGCTAATGCTTTCTTAGGAGTTTGTCATTCAATGGCTCATAAATTAGGTGCTTTCCATCATGTACCACATGGAGTTGCTAATGCATTATTAATTAATGAAGTAATTAAATTTAATGCTGTGGAGAATCCAAGAAAACAAGCAGCATTTCCACAATATAAATATCCAAATGTAAAAGCTAGATATGCTAGAATTGCAGATTTCTTAAATCTTGGTGGAAATAATGAGGATGAAAAAATAGAAAAATTAATTAATGCAATTGAAGAGTTAAAATCTAAGGTAGATATGCCAAAGAGTATAAAAGATGCTGGAATTAAGGAAGAAGTTTTCTATTCAACATTAGATGAAATGTGCGTTCAGGCTTTTGATGATCAATGTACAGGAGCAAATCCAAGATATCCGTTAATAAGTGAAATAAAAGAGATGTATATAAATGCATATGATGTAATATAATACAATAGCTAAAAAAGAGGTTATTGCAATCACAAATATAAAATTTGATTGTGAGCCTCTTTTTTTATTCGCAATTATCCATTATTAAAATATCATATTGACAAAGAAGAGAATGTGATATATAATTTTGCAGCTAGAACACTAGAAGAAGAATAAAATATATTAATAAAAAGAGAAGTATTATAGGATGGCGAAAAATTTTATAATACTTTTTTATTGTGTAAGATGGAATGGAGAGAATAGGATACAAAAAAGTGTTAATAAATATACAAAAACTATGTAACTTTATTCATAATAATGATATTATAATAAGTAAGAAAAATTTAAAAATAAATTTATTTCGGAGCTTAGAAATTAAAGTATTAAACTTGTATTGGGGGAATTAGCCTTGAAGGATGTAGAGTTTAGATTTATAGAAATGTATTCAAAAGAGTATGAAGAAATAAAATTTGCGAGATATGAAGCTCTATTTAAAGATTGTGAGAAAAATCATTATCATGAAATGGCAGATATAGAATATGATAAAAAAAGTATGCATTTTGCTGGTTATGATGGAGATAATTTAGTTGCTTATTGCAGACTTACTGTAGAAGATGATATTGGAAAGATATCAAGAGTATTTGTTACAAAGAAATATTTGAAGCAAGGATTTGGAAAGCAATTAATAAACAGTCTTATAGAAAGATGTTTAGAGTTAGATATAAAAAAATTAGAATTAAACTCAAGAGAAAGTTCTCTAAAATTCTATGAGAGATTAGGATTTTATCGTAGTGGAGAGCTTATAGTATCACAGGAGAGTATGTTAACACTAATACCTATGGTTAGAGAAGTAAGTAGGTATGTAGTAATAGAGAAGGGTATTAATACAGAAAAAACTATGGTATAATAGGAAGACTATATTTCATAGAAAAGGTGATAAATTAATGATAACAGTTACAAATGTAAGTTTACGATACGGAGATAAAAAATTATTTGAAGATGTTAATTTAAAATTTACTGCAGGTAATTGCTACGGAGTTATTGGCGCTAATGGAGCAGGAAAGTCAACTTTCTTAAAGATACTATCAGGTGATGTTGAGCCAAATACAGGTGATGTTTCTATAGATCCAGGTGTTAGAATGTCAGTATTAAAACAAGATCACTATGCTTTTGATGAATTTACTGTTTTAGATACAGTTATAATGGGTAATAAAAGATTATTTGAAATAATGAAAGAAAAAGATGAGTTATATGCTAAACCAGATTTTTCAGAAGAAGATGGAATAAAGGCTTCTGAATTAGAAGGAGAATTTGCTGAACTTAATGGATGGGAAGCAGAGTCAGAAGCAGCAATGTTACTTCAAGGTCTTGGAATAGGTTCTGACCTTCATTATACATTAATGAGTGAATTAGCAGGTGGAGAAAAGATCAAAATTCTTTTAGCGCAAGCGTTATTTGGTAAGCCTGGAATATTAATTCTAGATGAGCCTACTAACCATTTAGATATTAAATCAATAAATTGGTTAGAAGAATTCCTAATTAATTTTGAAGGTACAGTTATAGTTGTATCTCACGATAGACATTTCTTAAATAATGTATGTACTCATATAGCAGATGTAGACTTTGGTAAGATTAAGATATTTGTAGGTAACTATGATTTCTGGTATCAATCAAGTCAATTAGCTCTTCAATTAGCTAAAGAGCAAAATAAGAAAAAAGAAGAAAAAATTAAAGAACTTCAAAACTTTATTGCTAGATTCTCTGCTAATGCTTCTAAATCAAAGCAAGCAACTTCAAGAAAGAAGATGCTTGATAAGATTTCATTAGATGATATCCAACCATCAAGCAGAAGATACCCATTTGTAGGATTTACTCCTACTAGAGAAGTTGGTAATGATATATTAATGGTAGATGGTTTAAGTAAAACTGTAGACGGAGTTAAGGTATTAAATAACGTTAGTTTTACTATAAATAAAGATAATAAAGTAGCTTTTGTTGGTGATGAAATATCAGTAACTACTTTATTTAAGATTTTAGCTGGAGAAATGGAGCCAGATGAAGGATCAGTTAAGTGGGGGGTTACTATAACAACAGCATACTTCCCTAAAGATAATTCAGAGTACTTCAATGGATGTGATTTAAATCTAGTTGACTGGCTTAGACAATTTTCAGATGAGAAGAGTGAAAGTTACTTAAGAGGTTTCTTAGGTAGAATGTTATTCTCTGGAGATGAACCATTAAAGAGTGCAGCGGTATTATCAGGAGGAGAAAAAGTTAGATGTATGTTATCTAGAATGATGTTATCTGGTGCTAATGTGCTTATGTTAGATCAGCCAACAAACCATTTAGATCTTGAATCTATTACTGCTGTAAATAATGGATTAGTTAATTATAACAGTGTTGTATTATTTAGTTCTCATGACCATGAGTTCTTACAAACTGTTGCAAATAGGGTAATAGAAGTTACTCCAGAAGGATATTTAGATAGATTATCTACTTATGACGAATTTTTAGAGTTTAAGGGTATGAAGTAAGAATAATGTAATAAATTGTAGGATGTCGTTGGTAAATACTTGCCAACGACATTTTTATAAGCGATACTATTATTATAGAAATAAAAATAAAGTATGGGGTGATAAAACTTGAATAGAATTCTTTTAATTGAAGATGAAACTTTAGTAAGTGATGTAATAAAAAAATATTTAGAAAAAGAAGGATATGAAGTGTACGTTACAGATAATGGGTCAGAAGCATTAAATCTTTTTAGATCTTTAAATCCTGCAATGATAATATTAGATCTTATGCTTCCTGATATGGATGGTGAGGATATATGTAAGGAAATAAGAAAAGAATCTGATGTATATATTATTATGTTAACAGCAAAGAGTTCCCTAGAGGAGAAAATTGAAGGATTAGGTATGGGAGCTGATGATTATTTAGTAAAACCATTAAGTCCTAGAGAATTGGTAGCTAGGGTAAATGCTGTATTTAGAAGAGTAGGAAAAGAAGATGAGGATGTTATCATTATAAATGATGGAGAAATTGTTATAAACAATGAAGAAAGACAAGTTTATAAAAAAGGTGAGTCTATAGATTTAACACCAAATGAATTTGATATATTGTATACATTAGCAAAAAATAAAGGAAAAGTTTTTTCAAGAGAAATGCTTATAGAAATTGTATTTGGTATGGATTTTGAAGGCTACGATAGAACTGTAGATACACATATAAAAAACATAAGAAAAAAAATAGAAGATGATAGTAAAAATCCTAAGTATATTCATACAGTAGTAAAGGTAGGATATAAATTCGATGAAAAGTAAAACAACATTACAGAGGAGAATGTTATATATTATAATATTCTCTTCTATAATAACTATAATAATTGCTTCTCTTTTAATTAATAAAACTATGAGTACTAAGTTTAATGAATATATTGAACAAGTTGGTGAAAATAGTAATAAAAAAATAGTGGAAAGTATAGAAGCTGAATATAATAAATATCAGGTTTTAGATGAAAGAGTAGGAGAAGCTCTTTATAGAGATGCATATATGGGTAACTATTATTTGACTTTAATAAATAAAAATGGTGAAGTTGTATGGAAAATGGAAGAAAATGATATTATCGCTCTCAGTGAAGAAAATGCTAGTAAGAAAGATTTAGGGGTATATGATGCTCCGAAATATCAATTAATAAGTGGAGACAAAGAAATTGGCTATGTTATTATTGGAAGATATTCATCATTGCTTACTTCAGAGAGAGAAGTAAATTTTAAGAGTTCCATAAATAGAAATGTTATAGCCAGTGGATTTATGGCCATACTTATAGCCATTGCTCTAGCAATAATCGAATCTAGACAATTGAGCAAGCCGATTGAGGAATTATCTAAGACTGCAGAGGAAATATCTAAAGGTAACTTTTCTGTGAGAAGTTATGAGTTTAGTACAATAAGAGAAATAGAGGCATTAAGGGAAAGCATAAATAATTTAGGTGAAAGTTTATATAATGGAGAAGTTGTTAGAAAAAGGCTCGTTAGCGATGTGTCTCATGAACTTAGGACACCCCTTAATATATTACAAAATAATTTAGAAGCAATGATAGATGGTATTATACCTATTTCTATAGAAAAATTAGAAATTATAAATGATGAAGTGGTAAGATTTTCTAAATTAATAGATAACTTAAAAGTACTTAAATCTTTTGAAGAACACTCCGTGAAGATGAATTTAAAAAATTTAGATTTAAATAAAATTTTAAGAAGTACATGTGAGAATTTTAGATTATCATTTGAAGATAGAGAGGTATCCTTAGAGTATATAGAAGAAGGAGACGCTGTTATCATTGGGGATGAAGTAAAGATAAGAGAAGTATTAGTTAATATACTAAGTAATTGCTTGAAATATGTAAAACCCAAAGGTGTAGTAAAAGTATATTTAAGAGTGCTAACTGATACAATAGAAGTTGTAGTATGGGATAATGGTATGGGAATAAATAAAAACGATTTAAAATTTGTTTTCGAAAGACTTTACAGAGCTGATAAAAGTAGAAATAGCGATGGGTTAGGATTAGGTCTTACAATATGTAAATCAATTATGGAAGCTCATGGAGGAAAGATATTTTTAGATAGTAAAGAAAACCATTGGACAGAAGTAAAGTTAGTGTTTAATAAGATAAAATAGTAATATTAAAGATGCTTTTGCGATAACAGATGAAAATTTGCATGTCAGGGCACAGGTTAGAAGGCACATGGCACAAGTGAGGTGGAAATTCCTCTTTTGGAGGAATTTTATTATAATCCTGCGGATGGCAAAGTGTTTTCATATTTACTATAGATACAAAAATTATAATTTGTAAACCAAGGAGCTGTTTCACAATAAATATTGTGAGCAGTTCTTTTTTAGTGAATAAGTAAGAGTGAGTGAAGGTTAATTTTCCTGTATTGGGGAATATTAGAATTATATGGAGGGCCAGTGTGGTTGGGAGGAAGTAATGAAAATTGGAATTTCCATATGACTTATGTATTAAATCTGTAATAAAACTACCATTGAAATCATATATTTATCACCACTACTTAACTAGAACAGATCATAATATGAACTTAACAATACTTTAGCATCACGCACAGCTATATTCCAAGCTATATGAAAGTGCAACTTTCATTAGCCCCCTGTAAGACTATATTATGCCTTCTAATCTAACTATATAATAAGTCTATAAACAAACTAATGACATAATACTTATAATCTCAGAAATTCTGCAAGAATTTCATCCATACCTATGCCTTGTGCCATCACACTTGTGCCCTGTCAAACATATTCAACCTGCCTTTTATATATGAAAAAATATATAAAAAAATAAAGTGTCATGTATCATATTATTATGAATATATAAATAATATATATTTTTTTATTTATGGAGGGGATAAAATGGATTTTTTAAAGTATATTACGGAAAAAATGCTTATTCTTATACCTGCATTGTATATAATTGGTATGATAATAAAGGGTACTGATAAAATAAAGAATAAATATATTCCTGTAATACTTCTACCACTTGGAATAGCAGGAGCTATTGGGATAGGTGGATTGAATGTAGATTCTATTATACAAGGAATATTGATAACAGGGGTAACAGTATACGGGAACCAGTTAATTACGCAATATAAAAAGGAATCTTAAGGGTTTATAAAGTTACAGAAAATACTATATAATATATAAGGTGAATAAAGAAAGACTAATGAAAAGGAGAAATGATGAATAAATCTATTAATTTGACTGAAGGAAATATATATAAGGCATTAATAAAGATATCTTTGCCAATTATGGGTACATCATTTATACAGATGGCTTATAATATGATCGATATGATTTGGATAGGAAGAGTAGGAACTTCTGCGGTAGCGGCAGTAGGAACTGCTGGTTTTTATACTTGGTTTGCTACATCACTTTTAGTTTTATTTAGAGCGTCTATAGAAATAAAGGTTTCACAAGAAGTTGGTGCCCAAAATTATAAATCAGCAAAAAAATACATAACTTCCGGAGTGTTAGCTACATTAATGTTAGCGGTAATATATATGACTATTATGCTAGTATTTACTAAGCCTCTTATTGGATTTTACAATATAAAAGATAGAGCAGTAGTAAAAATGAGTGAGGAATTTTTAAGGATAGTATCATTAGGAATGATATTTACTTTTATTAATCCCGTCTTAACTGGTATATTTAATGGAACTGGTGATAGCAGAACTCCTTTTTACATAAACATAGTAGGATTAATATTTAATATTATTTGTGATCCGTTACTTATATTCGGAATAGGTCCAATTAAGGCTATGGGTGTTGCAGGAGCGGCGATAGCTACAGTGTTAGCACAAGGAATTGTAACATTGTTGTTTATAATAATTATTATTAGAAGTAAAAATAATATTTATAAAATTAAATTCAGGGAAGAGTTTGATATATATTGTGTGAAAATCTTATTTAGAATAGGATGGGCACCGGCATTGCAAAATATGCTATTTACTATATTTTCAATGATACTTGGAAGAATAATTTCTGTATGGGGACCAGTACCTATAGCTGTTCAAAAAGTTGGATCGCAAATAGAAGCTATATCTTGGATGACAGCCGGTGGTATTTCTACAGCACTAACTACTTTTGTAGGACAAAATTTTGGGGCAAAAAAATATAAGAGAATTGTTCAAGGGTATTATAGTGCTATAGTAATAGCTATTATAGTAGGTACTTTTGCTACATTACTATTTGCTATATTTGGTGAAGAGATTTTTAGTATTTTCGTTAGTGAAAAGGAAAGTATAGTAGCAGGAGGAATATACTTAAGAATTTTGGGTTATTCCCAATTATTTATGTGCTTAGAAATAACTACAGCAGGAGTGTTTAATGGATTATCAAGGACAGGGATTCCATCAGTAATAAGTATTGTTTTAACAGGAATGAGGGTGCCATTAGCATATTTATTATCAAAGCCATATATCATGGGTTTAAATGGAGTGTGGTGGAGTTTATCAGTATCATCTATTGCAAAGGGAGTTTTAATTATTGGAATTTTTATAGTTTTATTGAAGAAGCAAAAATTATTTAACAATAAAGTAATTTTACAGGGAAATTAATAATTTTAAAGGCTGTCGCAATAACAAATGAGAATTTGGAGGCGAAGCCTTTTTTTTATAAAATATTTACATATAAATATATATCCATACTTGTAAAAATAATATAAAAACAATAAAATTATATTATTCAAATTTTTTATGGGGTGAGGAAAAGAAGATGGAATCGAGTTTGATTAGAGTGGCAGCTATTGTAATACTAATATTAATTAATGCTTATTTTGTTGCATTAGAATTTGCAATTGTGCAAATAAGATCATCTAAAATAGATATGTTAATACAAGAGGGGAATAAAAGGGCATTAAAGTGTAAAATAGTTAAAGATAATTTGAATTCTTATTTGTCATCTACACAATTAGGGATTACTTTAGTAGGATTATTTTTAGGATGGATAGGTGAACCTACAGTATCAGAGTTAATAGGACCATTATTAGACCATATTACAAGTAATAATGGAATAAAGACTACAATTTCTTTTGTTTTTTCTTTTGCATTAATAACTTTACTTGAAGTTGTTTTTGGGGAACTTGTTCCTAAAGCTATGGCTTTGGCTAAAACTGAAAAATGTAACTTGATGTTAGATGGTTCTTTAGTTATATTTCATAAATTAACTTATCCTATAACAGTGGCATTTGATAAATTAACAGAAGTTTGTTTAAAGCCGTTTGGTATAGAAATAGTTGATGAAAGTCAAGAAGTATATACCAGAGATGAATTGGAGATGTTAGTTAATCAAAGTATAGATGATAAAAGAGATCAGATGCTTTTATCTAATGCATTTCAATTTTCGGACTGTAAAGCTGAAGATATAATGATACATAGGACAAAGATGGTTTGTATAGATATAAATGCTTCACAAGAAGAAGTAGTAAATATTATTACTAATAATGGATATACTCGTTATCCAATAATAGATAAAGAAAAAGATAATATAATTGGATTTGTTCATGTTAGAGATATTTATAGAGATATTGTTGCAGATGATAAATTAGATTTAAATTCATGTATACGAACAGTAAGTTTTTTTCCTGAAGATATTAAGATAAGAGATATTTTTAAGCAACTCAAAGAGAAAAAAGAGCAAATTGCTATAGTAGTGGATGAATTTGGCGGTACTAGTGGATTATTATCTTTAGAAGACATTATAGAAGAACTTGTAGGCGATATAGAAGATGAATTTGATGAATAGAATTGATAATTTATTATGAAACAAATTGTAAAATTATAAAATGTGATGTATAATCAGTATAATATTACTAAGATTGTTAAAAGGGGGCAGCATAATGAAAAAAATACCTATGACAACTCCATTAGTTGAAATGGATGGGGATGAAATGACAAGAATCATATGGAAGATGTTAAAGGATGAGTTGATCTTGCCATATGTTGAATTAAACACTGAATATTATGATTTAGGGTTAGAACATAGAAATGAAACTAATGATCAAGTTACAGTTGATTCTGCAAATGCAATAAAGAAATATGGTGTTGGTGTTAAGTGTGCTACAATAACTCCAAATCAAGCAAGAATGAGTGAATATGACTTAAAAGAAATGTGGAAAAGTCCTAATGGAACTATAAGAGCAATATTAGATGGAACTGTATTTAGAAGTCCTATTATTGTAAACAATGTAAAACCGTTTGTTAAGACATGGAAAAAACCTATAACAATAGCAAGACATGCTTATGGTGATATATATAAGAATGTTGAAATGAAGGTTCCAGGTAAAGGACAAGCAACATTAAATTTCACAAATGAAGCAGGTGAAACTGTAAGTGAAGTAATTCATAATTTTGATGGACCAGGCATTATAATGGGTATGCATAATACAAATAAGTCAATAGAAAGCTTTGCAAGAGCTTGTTTTAGTTATGCACTTGATAGAAAAGAAGATCTTTGGTTTTCATCAAAAGATACTATATCAAAGAAATATGATCATACATTTAAAGATATTTTTGCAGAGATATATGATGCAGAATTTAAAGAAAAATATGAAGAAGCAGGAATTGAATATTTCTATACATTAATAGATGATGCTGTAGCAAGAGTTATTAAATCAGAAGGTGGTTTTGTATGGGCATGTAAAAATTACGATGGAGACGTAATGAGCGACATGGTAGCTACTGCCTTTGGATCATTAGCTATGATGACTTCTGTATTAGTATCACCAGAAGGATATTATGAATATGAAGCTGCTCATGGAACAGTACAAAGACATTATTATAAACACCTAAAAGGTGAAGAAACATCAACAAACTCTATGGCTACTATTTTTGCTTGGACAGGTGCTCTAAGAAAAAGAGGAGAACTTGATAAAAATGAAGAGCTTATAGCTTTTGCTGATAATTTAGAAAAAGCTTCTATAGCTACTATAGAAGAAGGTGTTATGACTAAAGATATGGCACTTCTTGCAGAAGGAGAAACTAAAGTTGTTAACACTGAAGACTTTATAAAGGAAATAAGAGTCAGATTAGATAGATTTTATAATTAGTAGTAAATATAAAGAGAGCTGTTGCATGAGAGTGTGGCAGCTTTTTTTATCTGTATACAAGGCACAGGGCACAGAGCACAAGGCACATGTATGGATGAAATTCCTGCGGAATTTCTTAAATTATAAGTGCTTAAGTTAGGGGGATAGATTAGACTAGTTTTCTTAAGTTAGTTGTATTTTATATAACTGTCATCACAGGGGGCTAATGAAGGTTGCACCTTCATATAGCTTTATAAATTAATATTTGGGATATACATAGTTATGTTGATATTAGTATCTGTTATAGTTAAGTGGTGGTAATTTAAATTATTTGATTGCATAGGCCAAGTATTTTTATATTAAGTTATCAAAAAACAACACTTAAGTATAATAGTTTTATATATGCGCTAAATATATCACTTTAATTGATAATTGTGAATTTAATATATCATTTTAAATTTTTTCTCGTTTTTCACCATTGGAATTTCTCTTATCTCATGATATGTAACTTTAGAATATCCATTGCCTTTTATAAGTTTATTAGTAAAATTGAATAGTTCTTTTTCATCGCCTTGAATTTCTAATAAAACATCTCCATCATCTAGATTTTTGATCCATCCTGTTATATTAAAATTAGTAGATGCGGATTCGGCAAAAAATCTAAAACCTACTTGTTGGACTCTACCTTCAAATCTTACAGAAAGTCTTTTCATAAAATCACATCCTTTATATTATTATAAAATGAAAGTAGTAAAAATATCAAAATAAATTGAATTGATAAAAGGATAAGCTATACGCAAAAAAACTCACAAATTGTCAATAAAAACAAAAAAACTTGATAAATTTATTGAAATTTGATAATATTATTAGAAAAAGATACAAAAGAAGAGAAGGAGAAAAGAATGGAGAAGTTTTTGGATAAAATTGATGGTAGCATATCGACTTATGTTATGGTTCCATTATTAATCATAGTAGGACTTATATTTACATTTAGAACAAAGTTTGTACAAGTAACACACTTTAAAGATATGATAAAGCTTTTGACAGAAGGAACATCTAAAGATGATAAAGATGGAATTTCATCATTCCAAGCTTTTTGTATGTCTACAGCATCTAGAGTTGGAACAGGAAATCTTGCTGGAGTGGCACTTGCTATATCAATAGGTGGAGCAGGGGCAATATTTTGGATGTGGTTATTAGCTATTATTGGTGGTGCATCTTCATTTATAGAAAGTACGTTAGCACAGATATATAAAGTTAAAGATGGAGATACATATAGAGGTGGACCGTCTTATTATATACAACAAGGGCTTAATCAAAGATGGTTAGGGGTTGTTTTTGCAATACTAATTACGATTACTTTTGGGTTAGTATTTAACTCAGCGCAGTCAAATACTATATCGGAAGCGTTGATTACAGTTTTTAATAATGATTCTATTAAGCCAATTTATATAGGAATTATATTGGCAATATTAACAGCAGTAATTATTTTCGGAGGAGTTAAGAGAATAGCAAAGGTATCAGGGGTTATTGTTCCTATAATGGCAGTTTTATATATAGGAATAGCATTTGTAGTAATAATCTTAAATATAAAAGAAATACCAGCGGTAATAAGTTTAATTTTTAGAAATGCTTTTGGATTTGAAGAGATAGTTGGCGGAACTTTTGGTGGAATGGTTATGATAGGAATCAAAAGAGGATTATTTTCTAATGAAGCAGGTATGGGTAGTGCTCCAAATGCTGCAGCTACAGCAGAAGTTTCTCACCCAGTTAAACAAGGGTTGATTCAAACATTAGGAGTATTTACAGATACAATTTTAATATGTACATGTACAGCATTAATAATATTATTATCAGATGTATATACTGTTGGAGAGGTTTCAGGAATAGCCTTAACACAAAAAGCATTATCATCCCATATTGGAGGATTTGGAAACATATTTATCGCAGTATGTATATTTTTCTTTGCTTTTTCATCTATAATTGGTAATTACTATTATGGTGAAACTAATCTAGAGTTTATAAATACTAGTAAAACATTATTAATTGTTTATAGAGTATTTGTAGTGGTTATGGTTATATTAGGAACTATTGCACCACTTGGAGTAGTATGGGCTGCTTCAAATATATTTATGAGTCTTATGGCGCTTATCAATCTATTAGTTATACTTTTATTAGGAAAGAAAGCGTTAGATGCCTTAGAAGATTATAAAGAACAGAAAAGAAAAGGAAAAAATCCTGTTTTTACAAAGGAATCTATTGAAGGAATTGAAAACGTAGAATGTTGGGATAAATAAGATAAAAGGAGCTTTCGTTATAACGAAGAAAAATTCGTTGACGAGAGTTCCTTTTTTCAGTGCGTAGTGAATGAGGCGGGCATAAATAGTATGTCAAGTTTTTTAGTAAGTTTGATAAGGCAAAAAGCAGGACACAAGTATGATGGCACAAGGCACAGGGATGGAGGAAATTCCTGCGGAATTTCTGAAATTTTAAGTGTTAAGTTGAATGTTATAAGTTAGATTTTGTCTCTTACTTAGATCACAATTGATATAAAAGTCATTACAAAAAGCTCATGAAAGTTTCACTTTCATGAAGCTATGGTTGCAAATTATATTTTATAGTAAACATGAAAACACTGTGCCGTCCGCAGGACTATAATAAAATTCCTTCCAAAGAGGAGTTTTCACATTACTTGTGCCCTGTTCCTTCTAACTTGTGCCATGATAAAAGGAACTTAGACATGATATTTATTGTGCGGCATCTCCTTAATTGTGAAGTGCAAATTCTATTATTATTGTTGTGTAATAGTTTCTTTTCTGATATTTTATAATAAGTAGATTTTGATAAATGGGAGGAAGATTATGATACCTTTTAAGAGTAGTTATTATCAAAATAAAATTGAAGAGTTTGCTGCTAAGGTTAAAACAAATGAAGATTTTTCTGTTAATCATTGTAGGATATATTGGGATTTTTATAAAGAAGGAAAACATAAAGGTTATATGCATGTATTCAAAGGAGTACTAAGAAATGTGCCTTGTCTTTATGAAAATGATATGTTATGGATGAGTTTGAACGGAGAAGAGATTGGGGGATATTATGAAGCTTTAAGAAGAGCTAAAGGTATAGTTGGAGTAGTAGGTCTTGGTATTGGGTATTTTGTAGAAGAATTGGCATCTAAAGCAAAGGTTAAAAAAGTAATTGTATATGAAAATAATGAAGATATAATAGAAATTTATAATAAGTTATTTGATAAAAATGAAAAAATAGAAATAGTGAATTGTGATGCTAGAGAGGTACAGGGAGGAAATTTTGATTTTTTCTTTGTAGATATATATAGACATGAGTATAATGAAGATATTGTAGATGATTATAAATTATTTAATAAAAATCATAATATAAAAGAATATAGTTTCTTTGGTATGGAACATTTTATTCTTAGTTTAAGAGAAGAAGATATAAAAGAGGCAGTAATACCAGAATATTGGTTAGCCATGAGTAAAAATGTTGGGGATAAGTTTTTTGAAAGTAAATATAAAGATAATTTTATTCCTGTAAGCTATAAAAAGGCTAAAAGTATATATGATAAATTTAAATTAATTTTATTATAAAAAATCTATAGAAAGATTAACTTTCGATAGATTTTTTGTATTAATAAATATAAATAATTGGAATTATCATACGATAATATACAAGGAATAATTAATAAGAATAAAAGAGGGGGATTATATGGAGAAAATAGCTGATGATAGACATCTTAAGAAGGTCAATAAAGTAATAATTATAAGTATATTTGCATTTGTTGCAATGCATTTAGGTTATGTATTTTTTAAGATTTCTTTATTAAAAAATATAATAAGAGTTATAATGTTGTCGCTAATTGGGGGAATTTCTATCATATTAAATAGAAGTTATAAAACATGTGGACTTGTAAAATATATAGTAGTTATAGGTATAATGATGTTTGCAATTACCTATCATACATTTACAATAATGACAATATGGATAATGGTAATAGCGATAGTAATAGCAGGAATGTATTTTGATAAAAATTATTTTATAAAAATGATGGTGGCAGGAAATATATTTGAGATTATAATACAAATAGTTTTAGTTGAAAAAGATTGGATGCAATTTTTAAATAGTGTTTTAGCTGTAAATATTATAATGATAATGATTTTGTGTATAACAAAATGGAGTGGTGAGTTTATAGATAAAGCTAGAAAAGAAGCAGAGCAATCAAGAAGTTTACTATCAAAAATCGAAAATACTATGGATAATATTGAAGTGGGTACAGATAAATTAAATGGATATATTATAGAAAGCAGTGGAAATTTAAGAACTGTAAATGAAGAGAGTACTAATTTAACAGGTACTATAAAGGAAGTTGCAACAGGAGTAGTTAGGCAGTCAGAAATTATTTCGAAGATAAATGATAAGATGTTAGGAGCTGAAGAGAAGGTTTCTAAAACATATGCTGTATCAGAAAAGAGTGTAGAAGTTTCAAAAGAATCTTGTGATATTGTTAAAGAATCTGTAACAATGGTAGATGAAATGAACAATCAAATGGGAATCATACAAAAGGCAGTATTAGAAACTGTAACTGGTGTAGAAGATTTAATAGAAGGTACTGAAAGAGTAGGTAATTTCTTAGAAGGTATAAAGAATATAGCTGGACAAACAAACTTGTTAGCTTTAAATGCTTCAATCGAGGCGGCGAGGGCTGGAGAAGCAGGAAAAGGGTTCGCTGTTGTAGCAGATGAAGTTAGGAAATTAGCAGAACAAAGTGATAGTGTAGCTACAGAGATTGATAAAATAATTAATCAAATAAAATTATTAACAACAAGAGTTTTAGATGAAGTTAGAAATGTTGAGGATGTGTCTAATAAGGGTACAGAAACAGTAAATAGTGTTAATAATACATTTAAGAAGTTAGAAAATGCTTTTATGGAGATAGATAGTAATCTTGAGGAAAGCTTAGAAAATATGAAAGATATGAAGAATGTATTTGTAGAGATAGTAGATGAGACTACCACTATATCCAATATATCAGAAGAGCATTCGGCTTCTATAGAAGAAACATTAGCTATTACAGAGAATCAAAGTGAGAAAATAGCAGGAATATCTGAATCACTTCAAAATATAGAGAAGTTCAGTGGGGAATTAAGAAAATTAGTAGAAAAATAATTAATTGTGGACAATGCTAAAAAATGGTATTATAATTAATATGTTGAATATACATGACAAAGGTGTCAAAGATAGCAATATCTTTGACACCTTTTTTTATTTATATCATTGTATACAGAATACGAGAAACAAGCTTTGGAGGTTTTATAATGGATAAAATGTTTGTAAAAAATTCAACTGGAGTTTTAAAAAAGGTTTTAATGTGTAGGCCAACATATCTGAAAGCTGTGCCAATAAATGAAATAGCGAAAAAATGGGAGACAACAGAATTAGATGTTGAGAAGATGGAAAAGGAGCATAGATCGTTGGTGGAAGCATATGAAGCTAATGGTGTAGAAGTAGTGATGGTAGATTCAGATTCGAGAAGAGGAAATTCTGTTTTTTCAAGAGATTTTGGAGGATGTATAAGAGAAGGATATATACTTGGAAATTTTAAGGAATCTGTAAGATTTCTAGAAAGAGAAGTATATAAAGATAAAATGGATGAATTGGGAATTCCTATGGTAGCAGAATGTAAGAAAGGATTATTTGAAGGAGGAGATTTTACTTTCTTAGATGATAATACATTAGCTATAGGAATGGTGGCTAGAAGTAATGAAAAAGGTATTGATGAAATAAGAAGATCATTAAGTAAATATGGATATAAAGTGATAGCGGTACCTTGTGATGAAAAATATTTACATTTAGATTTATGTTTTAATCTTGTAGATGAAAAATTAGCAGTAGCTTATAGAGAGGGACTGCCAAAGGAATTTCTAAAAACATTAGAGGATATGGGTATTGAAACAATTGACATAACTGAAGAAAGTGTTTTTAATCATGGATGTAATCTACAATCTATTGGAAATAAGAGAGTTATATCATTAAAGCAAAATACCTATGTTAATGAAGAACTTAGAAAAAGAGGAATTACTGTAATAGATTTAGATATTACAGAGATATTAAAAGCTGGTGGAGGACCACATTGCATGACATTTCCATTGAGCAGAATATAATTTTTATAAGACATTGGGGGACAATTTATGAAAACATTAGGGGCTATAAAGAGAAATCCTACATTAGCAGATAAGGCTTATGAAATTATTAAAGAAGCTATAATAGCTAATGAGCTTAAACCGGGACAAATACTTACAGAAGAGGGGTTAGCAGAAAAATTACAGATAAGTAGAACACCAATTAAATCTGCACTGCTTAGATTAGTATATGAGGAGATAGCAGAATATAACGGTAGCAAAAATGTAGTAGTGTCTGATATCACAGAAAAAAGTATAGAAGATATAACTATAGTAAGAAAATCACTAGAGCCATTAGCAGTATCATTGTTAGAAAATAGAATAACAAAGAGCGAGATTAAAGACCTTAAGAAGACACATATAGAGCAACTTCATACAATAGATGAAAATAATAAGGAGTTTATTGATTTAGATTATAAATTTCACACTAAGATAGCAGAATTAACAGGTAATACTTTTTTAAGTGATATGGTAAAAAAGGCGAATCTTACAACAAAGAGATTTTTGATATTATAAGGAACTTTGCCACAATATAGTAGAGTTGCTAATGAAGAACATGAAAAGATAATTCATTACTTAGAAAAAAGTGATTTTAAATTAGCTAGTGAAGCTATGAAAGAACATTTAGATAGAGTTAATAAGAGAATGTTAATTCATTAGAGTTGATAATGAAATGGGGGTTTCGTAGACATGTTTAATGAGATATTGGAGTTAACAAAAAGATTAGTCAGTATTTCAAGTATCAATAATACAGAAGGAGAAAAAGAAATTGCTTGCTATATAGAAAGATATTTAAAAGAAATACCTTATTTCAAAAAATATAGTAATAGAGTTTTTGTTCAAAAGTTAGATGACAAACTTGATAGAAGAAATGTATTTGCACTAATAAAAGGAAAAAAGGGAAATAGTAAAGATACAATTATTTTACATGGTCATATGGATACTGTAGGTGTAGATGATTTTGCACAATTAAAAGATGTTGCATTTAATTGTGATGACCTTATGAACAGATTAAAAGAATTAGAGTTGGATAAAGAAGTAAAAGAAGATTTGGAATCAGGAAACTGGCTTTTCGGTAGAGGGGCTTGTGATATGAAAAGTGGCGTAGCAGTGTTTATGGTAGTAGTGAAATACCTTAGTGAAAGAGTTAAAGATATTAAGGGAAATATACTTTTATCTATAAATCCTGTAGAAGAAAATTTGCATACAGGAATAATTAAGGCATTGGAAGTATTTAAGAATCTACAAGAGAAAGAAGGACTTGTATATAAATTAGCTATTAACAATGACTATATATGTCCACTTTATGAAGGAGATATAACAAAATATATTTATACCGGTGCAGTAGGAAAGTTATTACCTTGTTTTTATATACAAGGTAAGGAAACTCATGTAGGACAATGTTTTGAAGGATTTGATGCATCTATGATAGCTAGTGAACTTATAAGAGAGATGAATCTTAATCCGGATTATTGTAATGAATATGATAATGAATATACATTGCCACCTTCTGTATTAAAAATGAAAGATTTAAAGGAACATTATAATGTACAAACCTCATATTCATCTTTTGTCTATTTTAATTATTTTGTTCACAATGAAACGATAGATGAAACTATTGCAAAATTGAAGAATGCTGCAAAGATAGCTTTTGAAAATGTATTATCAATTATTAATAAGAGATATGAAAAATATTGCAATATTACTGAGATGAATTGTTCAAAAATTCATTATGATGGTGAGATTTTAGATTATAATAATCTATTTAAATTAGCAAAGGAATCCTATAGTGGAGATCTTCAAGAATATATAGATGATATTAGAGAAAATTCTATAGCAAGGAATATGGATAAGAGGGAAATTCCTTTAGAGATTGTTAAAAATCTTATGATTGTTGCTGGAATACAAAAACCTACAATAGTTATCTTTTTTGCAGCACCATATTGTCCTCATAATACTCTTAAAGATGAAATTCAGTTGGAGAAGGAGATTTATGATGATGTATTTAGTATTGCAAAGAAGGTAGGAATTGAAGAAAAGGAAAATTACAAGATGATGAGATTTTTCCCAAGTTTAAGTGATAGTAGTTACTTAAAAGTAGATGATAATAATAATTCTATAGATAAACTTATAAGTAATTTTCCAGAGTATAAGAACATTTATGATGTACCAATAAGGGATATAAAGAAACTTAATATACCAGCTGTAAATTATGGATGTTTTGGTAAAGATGCTCATAAGTGGACTGAAAGAGTATACATGCCTTATTCTTTTGAAGTTTTACCAAAGTTAATAATAAAAACAATAGAACACTATTTGATTAGAGAATAATCAGTTTGATGATATGTTTAAGAAGTTAATAGACCCATATTCAGTTGCAGCGATAATAATGGAGCCGATTCAAGGGGAAGGTGGATATATAGTTCCGCCAGTAGAATTTGTTAAGTATGTAAGAAAAGTATGTGATGACTATGGAATAATGCTTATTTTTGATGAAGTACAAACTGGCTTTGGTAGAACTGGTAAAATGTTTGCACAAGAGCATTTTGGAGTGAAACCAGATATATTTACTACAGCAAAGGCTATAGCCTCTGGATTTCCGCTTGGTGCTGTAATTGCTAAGAAAGAATATATGGAAAAGTGGCCAGCAGGAGCTCATGGAGGTACTTTTGGTGGAAACCCCGTAGCATGTGCCGCTGCTTTGGCTACAATTGATATCTTAGAAAATGGAGCTATTGAAAACGCTGAGAAAATGGGGTCATATTTCAAAAGTCAATTGATGAAGTTGAAGGAGAAGCATAGTTGTATAGGTGATGTAAGAGGATTAGGTCTTATGTTAGCAATAGAGATGATAGATGAAAAAGGGGAACCTAATTCAGTGCTGACTAAAAAAGTAATAGAAGGTGCACTAGATAATAAATTATTACTACTATCATGTGGATGTGATAAAAATGTTATAAGGTTTATCGCTCCTACTATAGTTACAAAAAAAGAAATAGATATAGCGGTGGGAATTTTAGATAAGGTATTAAAAAGCTTTTAACGTACATTGATAGAATCGGAGATAAGTGAGGACTGATATAGATGAGTAAATTTTTGATAGATAGATTTTCAAATTTAGAACCTTATGTTCCAGGAGAACAACCAAAGGAGAAAAAATATATTAAATTAAATACTAATGAGGCGCCATATCCACCATCACCTAATGTGGTAGATGCAATAGATAAGGTTGTAGTTGCAGGATTAAATCTTTATTGTGATCCAGATACAACAAAACTTACAAAAATAATAGCAGACTTTTATGATGTTGATTTTAATGAAGTTTTTATAGGAAATGGATCAGATGAAGTTTTAGCATTAATTATGATGGCATTTGTCGATGAAAAAACTAAAGTGTGTTTTCCAGATATAACTTATGGCTTTTATAGAGTATTTTCAAAGTCTTTCGATTTAGATGCAAAAGAAGTGCCTCTAAAAGATGATTTTACAATTGATATAAATGACTATATAAATTGTGGTAGAAATATAATTATTGCAAACCCTAATGCACCAACAGGATTAGTATTAACACATGAAGAAATAGAAAAGATTTTAATATCAAATCAAGATAGAGTTGTAGTAATTGATGAGGCTTATGTAGATTTTGGTAGTAAGTCCTGCATTGAACTTTTAGATAAACATCCTAATTTAATTGTTGTGCAAACTTTTTCTAAATCAAGAAACTTGGCTGGAGCACGGATAGGTTTTGCTATTGCATCAAAAGAAATAATAGAGGATCTAAATAAAATGAAATTTTCTATTACTCCATATAACATAAATACGATGTCACAAATAGCAGGAGTAGAGTCTGTAAAAGACAATGATTACTTTGAAAAGTGCAATAATAAAGTAATAGCTACTAGAGAAAGAACTAAAAAGGAATTAAGAAAGCTTGGATTTAGAGTTACCGATAGTAAAACTAATTTTATTTTTGTAACACATGATTCTATTAGTGGTAAAGAATATTATAGTGAACTAAGAAAACATGGTATATTAACTAGACATTTCAATGATAAAAGAATAAATGAGTATGTAAGAATTTCAATTGGAACTGATGAAGAAATGGATAAAGTTATAGAAGTGACTAAGAAAATACTATATGAAGCTGTGAATTATAACTTTGTAGTAGGAAAATAGATTTAGAGGTGACGACATGAAAATAGTAATTTGTGATTATCCGGATGTTTTGATTAGGGATCTTGATTATGAAAAGAAACTTCTTCAAGATAATATAACGGATGCAGAAATAGTTATTTATCAGTATAAAGATAATAAAGAGGAATTTATTGAAGTTGTTAAAGATGCTGATGCAATTTTAACAGCATTCTTACCAATTGATAAAGAAATTATTGATAAAGCAAAAAAATTAAAATGTATTTCTATTAATGCAGTGGGGTATGACACCGTTGATGTTATAGAAGCTTCAAAAAAGAAAATTTCAGTTTTAGTTATTAATGAATACTGTACACAAGAAGTTGCAGATCATACATTATCATTAATATTATCACTTGAAAGAGGTATCAAGCATTATATTAATGATATTGATAGAAAGCATATATGGCAATATCAATCAATTGATGGTTTGAGGAGATTAGAAGATGAGACTTTAGGAATATTTGGATTTGGAAAAATAGGTCAAGCTGTAGCTAAGAGAGCTTTAGCTTTTGGAATGAAAGTAGTAGTTGTAGATCCATATGTAGATAAAGAGAAGGCTAAAAGTTTAGGAGTAGAAATAGTAGATGAAGAGTATATTTTAGAATATGCAGATATAATTAGTAATCATATGAGCCAAAATAATGAGAATAAAGATTATTTTAATAGATATAGATTTAGCAAGATGAAGAGAAGTCCTATATTTATTAATGTAGGTAGAGGTGGAAGTGTTAATGAGAGTGACTTACTGGAAGCTTTAGATATGGGAATAGTGAGAGGTGCTGGTTTAGATGTGTTAAAAGAGGAAAATCCCAATTTAGAAATTAATGAACTTATAAATAGAGAAAATGTAATTATTACTCCTCATGCAGCATTTTACTCTGAAAAATCAATGAGGAGTTTACAAAAAATCTCCTGTGAAAATATTATTTATTATTTTAATGGTGAAATGAATAAAGTATCTAGAGTAGTAAATATAAAAAAGGATAAATCTTAATGAAAGAATTATTGAATTTTTATACAAAATTATATAGGAAAATTTAATAAGGTTTTAACTAATATAAATAAGTGGTTTGCATATTTATTCTAATTAATTTTATAAAAATATATGAATAAAAATACAATAAAAATGTATAAAAACTATTGTGTTTATGAATAAATCGGTATATAATAGGTCTTAAATTCATAATTAATCAAAAAATGATGTGAAACTGTCTTTTGTTAATAAAAAATGATGAATAAATATTAAGTTATAAAAAATATACAAATTGGAGGATGATTAGAATGAAAATGGGGTTAATTAAAAAAATTATTGCTACAACTTTAGTGGGAGTCATGACATTGTCATTTGTAGGTTGTGGAAGTAAAGAAGAAAAAAATGATTTAGAATCTATAAAAGAAAAAGGTAAAGTAGTAGTTGGTATGAGTGCCGATTATGCTCCATATGAATTTCATGCTATGATAGATGGAAAAGATAAAGTAGTTGGATTTGATGTAGATTTAGCTAATGAGATAGCTAAAGATATGGGAGTAGAATTAGAAATTAAGGAAATGGAATTTGATCCTCTTATAGGAGCATTAAAAGCTGGACAAATTGATATGATTATTTCTGGTATGAATCCAGATGAAAAAAGAAAAAAACAAATAGATTTTTCAGATATATATTATGAAGCAAAACATGGTGTATTAGTAAAGCAAGAAAATTTAGATAAATTCAAAACAGTAGATGATTTAACTGGTAAAAAAATAGGAGCTCAACTTGGATCAACACAACAAGAGATAGCAGAGAAGACAGTAAAAGATGCAGATGTACAATTATTAGCTAATGTAAATAACCTAATTCTTGAGTTGAAGACAGATAAGGTTGAAGCACTTATCACAGAAGAACCGGTGGCAAAGATGGCTATAAAAACAAATCCTGAATTAGCTCTTTCTGAAATAACTTTTGAAGATAGTGCTGGTGGAAATGCGGTAGGTATGAGAAAAGGACAAACTGATTTAGTAAATCAAGTAAATAAGACAATACAAAGACTTAAAGATTCTGGTGAATTAGATCAATTTATAGTAGATGCTAATGAATTAGCAGCTCAAAACCAAAGTAATTAACTTTGAGAAATTGCTTATTATGATTTTAATGAATAGAAAATGAAAAATAATTTTTATATTTAATTTCTAGAGAAGGAGGACAGAATGTGTGTTTGATTTTGGATTTTTAGGTGAATATTTTAATACTTTTCTTAAGGGAGTAGGTGTTACTTTAGGGATTTCAATAATTACCGTATTTTTGGGAATATTATTAGGGTCTGTATTATTTTTTATGAAGACATCGAAGTTTCATATATGGAAAGTAAACCCTCTTAAAGTTATTGCTTCAATATATGTTGAAGTTATTAGAGGAACTCCAATGTTACTTCAAATAATGATGGTATATTCAGGATCTAAATTGATATTTAATATAGATATATCTGCATTTAGTGCAGCTATAATAGCAATAGGATTAAATTCTGCTGCATATGTATCTGAAATTGTAAGAGCAGGTATAGAAGCTGTTGATAAAGGACAAATGGAAGCTGCTAGAAGCTTAGGAATGAAAAAATCTACAGCTATGAAGTTAATTATTATTCCGCAAGCTGTGAAAAATATATTACCGGCTTTAGGAAATGAATTAGTTACAGTAATAAAGGATTCGTCAATGGCATCTGTAATTGGAGTAGGAGAGCTTATGTTTTCATCCAAAATTGTACAAGGAGCCACATATCTTTCTTTAGAGCCACTTATGGTTGCAGCGGTATTTTATTTTATATTAACATTCTCATTGGGACGTTTAATGAGCTACTTTGAAAGGAGGATGAGAGTAAGTGATTCACGTTAAAAATCTAAAAAAAAGCTTTGGGAAAGTTTCGGTATTAAATGGTATAGATGAGCATATTGAAAAAGGTGAAGTTGTGGTTGTTATAGGACCATCAGGATCAGGAAAATCTACTTTCTTAAGATGTATTAATTTATTAGAAGAACCTACATCAGGAGAAATAATATTTGAAGGTAATAATATTATGAATAAAGATGTAGATATAAATAAACTTAGAGAAAAAATGGGAATGGTTTTTCAAAACTTTAACTTATTTCCACATAAATCAGTAATAGAAAATATTACTTTAGCGCCAATTAAGGTTAAGGGCGTTTCTAAAAGTGAAGCAGAAAGAAAAGCTATGGAACTTTTAAAAATGGTAGGATTAGAAGATAAGAAAAATGCTTATCCGGCATCGTTGTCAGGAGGACAAAAGCAAAGAATAGCCATTGCTAGGGCGTTAGCTATGGAACCAGATGTAATGTTATTTGATGAACCTACTTCTGCACTAGATCCAGAAATGGTAGGAGAAGTGTTAGCAGTAATGAAAAAACTTGCAAAAGAAGGAATGACTATGATAGTAGTTACTCATGAAATGGGATTTGCTAGGGAAGTTGGAGATAGAATTCTATTTATAGATGGTGGAAAAGTTTTAGAAAAAGGAAAACCTAGTGAGATCTTTGAAAATCCTAAAAATTCAAGAACTAAAGATTTTTTATCAAAGGTATTATAAATAAGTTAAAAGACTATGCATTAAAAATGGTGCATAGTTTTTTATTTACAGTTTTATACAATAAAATGATGTAATATATTAATAATATTTCAAAATTCATAAATTATTCATTGAAAAATAGGAAATAAGGTACTACAATGATATAGGAAAAAATTTACATAAAAGGAGAGATAATATTGAAAAAAACAGTAGTGTCTATATTTTTACTATTAACTTTAATAATATCAGGATGTGGAAGTAAAGATAAAGAAGAGAATGTAAAAGTGACCTCAAAAAATGAGACTAGGTTAGAGACTATAGATGTATCAACAGCTGATGGGGCTTTAGACAGATTGAAATCAGGTAATGAAGCTTTTGTAAAAGGAAAAAGTGAAATGATTCATATTTCAAAAGATAGAAGAGAAGATTTGGAAAAGGGTCAAAATCCATTTGCTATTGTAGTATCATGTTCAGATTCTAGAGTAACACCTGCCCATGTATTTGATACAGGACTTGGTGACATATTTGAAATTAGATTAGCAGGTAATGTAGTAGATGATTTAGCTTTAGGATCTATAGAATATGGTGTAGAACATTTAGAATCACCTTTACTTTTAGTCATGGGACATGAAAATTGTGGAGCAGTAACGGCTGCTTATAATTGTGTCAAGGATAATAAAGAAGATACTAGTAACATAGGTAGGATAGTTGAAGAAATTAAACCATCTGTTTTAGAATCAAAAGATATAGAAGAAGCATCCCATAAGAACGTTGAAGCAGTTATTAAGAAGATCGAAGAAGATCAGTGCATAAAGAAATATGTTGATGAAGGAAAATTAAAGATAGTAGGTGCTTATTATAATTTGAATGGTGAAGTAACTTTTAATTGATGAAAAAACCAATATTCAATTCGCAATTCACGATTCACAATTTTCAATTGTGAATTGCGCTTTGTTAATTGTGAATTGTGAATTATATAATTGTAAGTTTATGTGACTTATTAGTTCTTTATTGGAGTACCGATAACTTCTGATATATCAGAGATGGTTACAAATGCAGAACGATCGTCTTCTTGAACAATTTTCTTTAAGGCATAAACTTCTAATCTTGTTATAACAGAATAAAGAATGACTTTTTCTCCAGAAATAAGACCTTTACCTTCCATTATTGTTACTGTTCGCCCTAATTTATTAAATATATCCTCAGATATTTCCTTTCCGTGATTTGTTATAATCATTGCTGATTTAGCTTGTTCAAAACCTTCAACTACCATATCTATAATTTTAAAAGCTATAAAATAAGTTAATAATGAATATAGAGCTCTATCCCATCCAAATAAGAAACCGGAAGTGCTAAATATAAGTAAGTTGCATATTAGAACAATTTGTCCAACTGATAAGGAGGTATGTTTACTTATTAATATAGCTATAGTTTCTGTCCCGTCTAAACAACCGCCATATCTGATTACTATTCCAGCTCCAGCACCTAATAGAATACCTCCGAAAATTGTACATAATAACATATCATTAGTTACTTCGGGAACATGATGAAGTAATGAAAGTAAAAGAGAAAAGCAAATCATAGCATAAGAAGTTTTTATTACAAATATTTTACCTATATGCTTTAAACCAAGGAATATAAATGGCAAATTTAATAAAAATACAAAAAGTCCTAAAGGAAGTTTTGTAAGTTGACTTACCATAATAGAAATACCAGTGATGCCGCCATCGATAATTAAGTTAGGTACGAGGAAAGTTTCTAGAGAAACTGCTGCTAGAACACAACCTAATGTTATCATAATAAAGTGAAAAATAGAAAGAAATAAGTTGTCAGATTTAATAAATTGTTTCAAAATAATCCCCCCAATATAATTTATAAAATGAATTTATGAAAATGAATTTAGTCAATTTACGCATAATTATGATAATAATATGATACCATTTTTCGTGAAATATATCTATATTTTACATGATGCATATTGTATATTAATTGTAAATTTTCTTAAAAGAAATATATATAAAACAATATATACGGTGTGTATATTGATATAAAGAAGTTGTTGGAACCTTATTTTATATGAAGTAATATTATTATATTACATAAGACTTTAAGTGTAATATAAAATGCAAGAAATTGAGTTTTAAAATTCATTATTTTAAAATTGTATAAATTAAATATAATAAATACTAGTATGTTATAATTTCTTTATAAACAAGATTAAATTATAAATGGAAAAGAATTAATGTTTCTAATTGAATAAGACGGAGGATAAAAATGAAAGATTATATTATAAGAGGAACAGCAGCAAATAATCAAATAAGAGCCTTTGCATCAACTACAAGAAATTTAGTTGAAGAGGTTAAAAATATACATAATACAAGTCCCATTGCAACGGCAGCATTAGGTAGACTCATGACTGCCGCAGGTATGATGGGAACAATGATGAAAGGAACTAAAGATTTATTAACATTACAAATTAAATGTGATGGGCCTATAAAAGGACTTACTGTAACAGCAGATCCTAATGCTAATGTAAAAGGATATGTAATAAATCCAGATGTTATGTTACCACCTAGTGATAAAGGAAAGTTGGATGTAGGTAAGGCATTAGGATTAGGAGTTTTAAGTGTTATAAGAGACATGGGACTTAGAGAACCATATATAGGTCAAACTCATTTAGTTTCAGGTGAGATAGCTGAAGATTTAACATATTATTTTGTTACGTCAGATCAAGTACCGTCTTCAGTAGCATTAGGTGTTCTTATGAATAAAGATAATACAGTAAAACATGCTGGAGGATTTATAATACAACTTATGCCAAATACTGATGAAGAAGTTATTGATAGATTGCAAGAAAAATTAAGCAATATTAAACCAATTACACAGCTTTTAGATGAAGGAAAGACACCTGAAGATATTTTAGAAGAAATTTTAGGGGATTTTGGATTAGAGATAATGGAAAATACAGAAACAAAATATAGCTGTAATTGTAGTATAGAAAGAGTTACTAAAGCTGTAGCAAGTATAGGAAGAAAAGATATAGAAGAGATTATTAAAGAAGGAAAGCCTATAGAAGTTAATTGTCATTTTTGTGGTAAAAATTATGTTTTAGAAATTGATGAATTAGGTAAAATGTTATAACAATTGAATGGTGTTGGGGGAATTTATGAAATATAAGATTTTTATAATTGAAGATGAAGAAATAATCAGAAAAGAGTTAACAACATTTTTAGATAGATATGGCTATGAGACAATATATTCTACAGATTTTGAAAATATAGTAGAAGAAGTCTTAAAAAGTGAGGCTAATGTTATTTTGTTAGACATAAATCTGCCTTTTTACGATGGATATTATATATGCAGAGAAATACGGAAACAATCTAATGTTCCAATCGTCGTTGTTACTAGTAGAGATAGTGAAGTAGATGAACTTATGAGTATGAATTTAGGAGCTGATGATTTTATTACTAAGCCATATAATACTCAAATTTTATTAGCAAGGATATCATCGATTATTAGGAGAACTTATAGTAATAGTGATGTAGATTTATTTAGTTATAAGGATTTAAAGTATAATATGTCAACTAGTGAAGTGGAATATAGGGGGACAAAAATAGAATTAACTAAAAATGAAAGTAGGATATTATATACACTTATAAGAAATAAGGAAAAGATAGTATCAAGAGAAGAAATTATTAAAGCTTTATGGCAAGAAGATGAGTTTATAGATGATAATACATTAACAGTAAATGTTAATAGGCTTAGAAAGAAACTTGAAGAGATTGGTGCAGAAGGGTATTTACAAACAAAGAGAGGTCAAGGATATATACTAATATGAACTTTATAGAATATTTTAAGGAAAAGATAATTTTTATATCTATAAATATAATAATAATGATTTTTACATCGATTCTTTTAAAAGCTATGGCGGTAAATACTTATGCCATAGTTTTTACTAATATATTAAATTTTATTGGTATACTAATATTTTATATTTATGATTATAGTAACAAAAGAAAATATTACAATGAAGTTATAAAGAAACTAGAAAAATTACATGAGAAATATATGTTACCAGATGTTGTAGATGATGGTAGCTTTTTAGAAAGCAAAATTTTTTATAATATCATAGAAGAAATGGGAAAAAGCATGAAAGATAAAGTTTCAGAAGTAAAGAGAGAAACTTACGATTATAGAGAATACATAGAGCTTTGGATTCATGAAGTTAAAACACCGATAGCTGCTTGTAAACTTCTTGTAGAAAATAATAAAAATGAAATAACAAAAAGTATAGAAGAAGAGTTAGAAAAAGTAGAGGATTATATAGAACAATCATTATTTTATTCTAGAAGCAATAATATAGAGAAAGACTATATTATAAAAGAATTACCTTTAAAAAATTGTATCAATAATGTAATAAAAAGAAATGCTAATATTCTTATTGAAAAATCTATAAAAATAGATATAAAAGACTGTGATAGAATCGTTTATTCCGATGCTAAGTGGGTAGAGTTTATATTACATCAAATAATAAGTAATTCTATAAAATATATGGAGAAGAAAGAAAAAATAATTAAAATTTATGCTGAGGAAAAAGATTACAATGTAATATTGTACATAGAGGATAATGGAATTGGTATAAATAAAAGATCTATCAACAGAGTTTTTGAAAAAGGTTATACAGGAGAAAATGGTAGGATAGGAAAGAAGTCTACAGGAATAGGGCTATTTTTATGTAAGAAGCTTGCTTTAAAATTAGGATTATCTATTAGAATTCAATCTGTAGAAAAAGAAAGTACTACAGTATCAATATTATTTCCTATTAATAGAATGATGATTTTTGAGAACTAATATAACAAAAATGTAAGATTGCTGTTATATAGTTCTATGGTTTCATAAATTAAATAGTAGTAATCTTTACTTAGAGAGAAAAGGAGTGAAGATTATGGCAAACGAAATTGTAAAAGTTAAAAATATAGAAAAATACTATGGGAGTAAAGGTAATATTACAAAGGCTATAAGTAATATTAGTTTTGATGTTAAAAAGGGCGAATTTGTTGGAATAATGGGACCATCTGGTAGTGGTAAAACAACTTTATTAAATTGTATTTCTACAATTGATAAGGTCAGTAGCGGAAATATTTTTATTGCTAACGAGGATATAACGAAATTTAAAAGCAAAAGATTATCAAGGTTTAGAAGAGAAGAGTTAGGTTTTATATTTCAAGATTTTAATCTTCTTGATACCTTAACTTGTTATGAAAATATAGCATTGGCTTTAACAATACTTAAGGTAAGTCACAGGGATATTGATGGCAAAGTAAAGGATGTAGCAAGGGCTTTAAATATTGAAGGGATATTAAAAAAATATCCTTATGAAATATCAGGAGGTCAAAAGCAAAGAGTCGCTTGTGCTAGAGCAATAATTACAAATCCGTCGCTTATTTTAGCTGATGAGCCAACGGGGGCATTGGATTCGAAGTCATCAAAAATGCTTCTAGAAAGTTTGGAGATTCTTAATAAGGAAAGAAAAGCAACTATTATGATGGTAACTCATGATGCTTTTACAGCAAGCTATGCTAGTAGAATTTTATTTATAAAAGATGGAAAAATCTTTAATGATATAGTGAGAGGCAATGACACAAGAAAAGAGTTTTTCAATAAAATAATAGAAGTTGTAACCCTTCTTGGAGGTGATCAACGTGACTTATTTTAAATTAGCTTTAGGAAATGTAAAGAAAAGTTTTAAGGAATATACAATATACTTTTTAACTTTATTATTTGGAGTATGTATATTTTATACTTTCAATTCTATAGAATCTCAGAAAATCATGATGGATATAGGAGAATATCAAGCATCAATCTTTGAAATGGTTGGAAAAGTTATGTCAGTAGCTTCAGTATTTATTGCAGGGGTTCTAGGATTTCTTATTGTATATGCTAATAATTATCTTATAAAAAGAAGAAAAAAAGAACTTGGAATTTATATGACTTTAGGTATGGAAAAAGGCAGTATTGGAAGAATACTTTTCTTAGAAACTGTATTTATAGGATTAATATCATTAGTACTTGGATCAATACTTGGTATATTTTTATCACAAGGTTTATCAGTACTTACAGCAAAATTATTTCAAGTTAATTTAACTAAATTTCAATTTGTATTTTCAATGGAGGCTTTAAAAAAGACTATTTTATACTTTGCTATTATATATTCAATTGTGTTGATTTTTAATTCTGTAACCCTTAGAAAAGTTAAATTAATTGATTTGCTTACAGCAGCAAAGAAAAATGAGACATTAAAGACTAAAAATATAATGATTTCAGTAATAATTTTTATAATAAGTGTTATTATGATAGGATACGGATATCATAGAATTCTTAGTAACGGTATAGCTGAGTTAGATGGTAATTTTTCTTTAACAATATTAATAGGTGTTGTAGGAACATTTTTATTTTTCTTTTCATTATCTGGATTTTTATTACGATTGGTGCAAAGTAACAAAAGAATATATCTTAAAAATTTAAATATGTTTGTGTTACGTCAAATTAATAGTAAAATTAATACTACATTTATTTCTATGTCTTTTATATGTCTTATGCTATTTGTAGCAATTTGTACACTTTCTGGTGGACTAGGGATGAGTAAATCTATGAATTCTGATATGAAAGATTTAACGAAGGTAGATGCTACAATATATAGCTTTGAAGGTGTTAATATAGAAGAAGCTATAAAAGAAAAAGGTTTTAATATTGATGAGTTTTCTAATGATTATGTCAATTATCAACTTTATGATAGTAATGTTGGTTTAAAAGATTACTTAGGCGAAGAAGAAAGTAACAAAGCTAAGAGTTTATATCCAGTAATGAATAATAGTTCTATGAGGGTTATTAAATTATCGCATTTTAACAAGATATTAGATATGTTAGGAGAGGAAAATGTAGTATTGAATGATAATGAATATGCTATATATTCTAATGTTAGCGAAACAAAAAGTGGACTTGAAAAAGCATTAAAAAGTAATAAAGAAATAACTATTAATGATAAGAAGCTTGTACCTAGCAAGTTAGAACTAATGGATATAACAATTAATAATGAGATGGTGAAAAATAACTGTGGTATTTTTATTATTAAAGATTCTTTAGTTGAAGGTCTAGAAATTAAGGAAGGATGGTTAGTACTAAATTATAAAGATAACAATGGAGATATTGAAAATAATTTTTCAAAATTTATTGATGATGCTATAGAAGATGATAATAATATATTTTCTATAACTAAAGAGAAGTTACTAGCTAGTTCTGTAGGATTCGGTGCAATGTTATCATTCTTAGCTATATATATTGGAGTAATTTTCTTATTAACAACAGCTGCAATTCTTGCTATACAACAGTTATCTGAAAGTGCTGACAATGTTGCTAAGTACAATTTACTTAGAAAAATTGGTGTTGATAACAATATGATAAATAGATCATTACTAGTACAAATAGCGATATACTTTATGGTACCATTATCTTTAGCAATAGTTCATTCAATAGTTGGATTAAAAGTATCATCAGATATTGTAAGTCTTTTTGGAAGTGAATCAATGATGACACAAATAATTATTTCTATAGTACTTTTAGTTGTTGTTTATGGAGGTTATTTCCTTGCAACATATTTAGGCGCTAAGAAGATGGTTAAAGAAAATAAAATATAATTAAATTTAAATAAAGAGCAATAAAAATTAATGTATTTTTTATTGCTCTTTATATTTTTTTAAAATAATACAATAAAGTAAACAAATGATGATGATGGTTGAAAAATGTCATATTTTATAATAAAATGTAGAACAGGTGAAAAATGTTACTTAAGGAGATGATGAAATGGCAAAATTTTTAGCTAAATTGAAGAAAAAAATTATTGTCGCTACAATAGTATTAGCGCAAGTAGTAGCTATGGCAACATCAATGACAGCATATGCAGCGAGTTCTAAAAGCGGATTTAGAGTAGAAGGAACTAAGCTTTATGATGCAAATGGTAAAGAGTTCGTTATGAGAGGTATAAATCATGCTCATGCATGGTACAAAGGTAATGAAGAGACGGCTATATCAGCTATTGCAAAGACTGGAGCTAATACTGTAAGGATAGCTGTAGGTGATGGAGAACAATGGGGATATGATGATATAAATACTTTAAAAAATCTTATTTCTCTTTGTGAAAAAAATAAACTTGTAGCAGTAGTAGAAGTTCATGATGCAACAGGATCAGATGATATTTCAAAGTTAAATAATGCAGTGAGCTACTGGGTGAAAATGAAAGATGCATTAATAGGGAAAGAAGATACAGTGATATTAAATATTGCAAATGAATGGTTTGGAACTTGGGACGGTAAGAAGTGGGCAGAAGGATATAAACAAGCCATTCCGAAGTTAAGAAATGCTGGTATCAAAAATACTATCATGATTGACTGTGCGGGTTGGGGACAATATCCAAAATCTATACATAACTATGGCAAGGAAGTATTTAATGCAGATTCAGAAAAAAATACAATGTTCTCAATACATATGTATGAATATGCTGGAGGAGATGCAGACACTATTAAAAACAATATAGACGGTGTATTAAATCAAGGGTTAGCACTTAGCATTGGTGAGTTTGGAATAAAGCATACAAATGGTGATGTAGATGAAAAAACAATTATGAGTTATTGTCAAGAAAAATCTGTAGGGTATATTGGATGGTCATGGTATGGTAATGGTGATGAATGGAAATATCTTGATATAGCAAATGATTGGTCAGGAAACTCATTTAGTGAGTGGGGAAATGTATTATTAAATTACAAAGATGGAATTAAGAATACATCTAAAATCTGTTCTGTATATTCAGGAAGTAGTGATAATGGAAATACTACTGATATAGAAGATGAAGCTATAGCAACAGTTTATGAAAAGGTTAAATATAAGGGAAAAAAAGTAGATCTTAAAGTTGGGACTTATACTTTAAGCGAAATGAAGAAATTAGGAATAAAGAATGACTGGGTTTCAGCAGTAAAAGTAAAGTCAGGATATAAGATAACACTATATGAAGATGATAATTTTAAAGGAAATAAATTGGTGAAAAAATCTAATAATAGTGACTTAAATAAACATAACTTTGATAATATTACATCTTCAATTAAGGTAGAAAAGATAAATAGTAGTAACACAACAACTACTGCTACTAGTATAACAGTTGAAGCTGAAGAAGGCATATTACATGGAGTATATTCAAATAACAAAATAAGCGGTTATAGTGGAAGTGGTTATGTTGATGATATGGAGACTGATGGAGATTATGTAGAAGTAACAATAGATGCTCCAAAAGGAGGAAATTATAACTTAGATATAAGATATGCATCTCCATATGATAAGAAAATTGAAACTTTATATGTAAATGGAAGCAAAATAAAAGATGTTGAATTTCCTAAGACAAGTACTTTTAAAAGTGTTTCTGTCGGAACAATAGATTTAAAAGCAGGAAAGAATACTATAAGAATTCAAAAGAACTGGGGTTGGACATTAATGGATAGCTTTACAGTGACATCGAAATAAGATCTTAATAAAAATAAAAAAAATTCTAGAATATATTGTATTTTTGAGGAAAAAACTTTATTATATAAATATACAATATATAGTATAAGATGCAATGAAGCGTATTGAGGAGTTATTTCCTATCAATACGCCTTTTTTGCATTGTAAATACTAAATATGGCAATGGAGGAATATGTATGGACAAAATTGATTTAAAATTGATTAAACTTTTACAAGAAAATGCTAGATATCCGGTAAAACATCTTGCAGAAGAAGTTTTTCTATCACCGCCAGCGGTATCAGCACGAATTGAGAAATTAGAAAAGCTAGGTGTAATCACAGGATATACAGCTAATATTAATAAATTAAAATTAGGATATAATATAACTGCATTTATAAATTTAGAAGTAGATCCAAAAGATAAACCGGAATTTTATCCCTTTATCGCTAAATGTAAGAATGTAATAGAATGTAACTGTGTAACTGGAAAATATTCTATGTTACTTAAAGTTGCATATAATACTACTATGGAGTTAGATTTATTTATTGGACAACTTCAAAGGTTTGGTAATACAGAAACGCAAATTGTTTTCTCGACAGCTGTAGAACCGAGAGGTGTAGAAGTAGATTCTTACTGTAATAAGGACTTATAAAAAAAGCTGTTACACATTTTGTGCAACAGCTTTCTATGTAATTAAAGGGTTAAGTATTGGGTAAGATTAAATTTCCAATAGGAAATTATAGGATAAAGGGGTATATGATATTTTTAGGGGACATTAATAGTATTTGTTTTAATCCTACTTTTATTCATTATATGGAATAGTGAATAGAAAAAAGGTATAATTAGTAGGGAAATAAAAAATAGTGGAGGGTATAAAATGGTCCATTATGATGCAGTTATTATAGGTGGCGGTGGAGCTGGGCTTATAAGTGCTATAACAGCTAAAAAAGAGGGAGCTAAAAAAGTTTTAGTAATAGAAAGAAGAGAAGAATTAGGTGGAATGCTTAATTTTAATATAAATAATGCTTTTGGAAAAGGTTATTATGAAGAAATGATAACAGGTCCAGAATTTATCCAACGGTTGATAGATGAAATTAAAGAACTTAAAATAGATATAAAGTTAAACTCCATGGTATTGGATATAACAAGAGATAAAATAATAAAAATAGTAAGTGAAGAAGGAGTATATAATATTTCTTGCAGTACAATAATTTTAGCTACAGGATATAGAGAGCGACCAAGAGGTATAACTAATATACCTGGTAATAAGCAGGCAGGAGTATATACTGCAGGAGCTGCCCAAAGGTTTATAAGTAGAGAAGGATATATACCTGGTAAAGAGGTGGTTATATTCGGTAGTAGCGACAGTGGTCTCGTTATAGCAAAGCAACTTACAATTGAAGGTGCTAAAATAAAAATGATATTAGAAGTAACACCTAATATAAAAGGAACATTAGAAAATTATGAAAGATGCGTAGAGAATTTTAATATACCAGTTTTGTTCAGTCATACAATTCTAAAGGTAGAAGGAAATGAGAGATTAACAGCATTAACAATATCAGAAGTAGATGAAGATAAGACACCTATAAAAGGTACAGAAAAATATATACCTTGTGATACTCTTATCATTGCAGCTTCTAATGAGCCAGAAAGTATATTAATAGAAAAGCTAGGTGGAGAAATAAATAGTAACACATTAGGAGTAAATGTTAATGAAAGTTATGAAACTAATATAGATGGAATTTTTGCTATAGGTAATGTATTATATCCTCATGATTATAGTGAAGATATAACAGAGGAAGCAATTATGGCAGGAAAAAATGCTGTGAGATATCTTAATGGTGAGAGATTCTCTTTAGAAGATATAGATGTTGTTGCCGGTGAAAATATTATATTTGTATCGCCAAGTCATATAAATTTAAAAAATGCACAAGAACAGATAACTTTTAGTTTTAGACCATTTACATATTGTGAAGAAGGGAATATTGTGATGTACATAGATGGGGAAGAGAAGATAAGAGTTCCATTTGAAATGTTATATTCTGGTGAAACTATGAAGTTAAAGCTAAAAAAATCTATGTTAAGTTATGATATGAAAGAAATAAAATTTGATATTATATAAATGATAATGGAGCTGTTGCAAGTTATTGCGATAGCTCCATTATATTGTTCTTAAATATGCTTAAAATGATTTTAGAAGGACTTTTTAAGGCAATTTGTACAAATAAATTCTGTTCCTCTATTTATTGAAACTCCTTCGCCTTTTTTTAGTGGTTTATTACATAAAGAGCAAATATCTTTATTAGAAGCAGTAATTTCTTTTGGTTTAATTACTGTTGATTTTCTATTTGGTGGTGGTGAATATTTTTTACTAGTTATCGGAGTATCTCGTTTTACAATAGAGAAATCTAACGAATATTGACTTTCGGAGAAAAGTTCTAATTCAAATCTTGGATTTTCTTTATCATAAAATTCATTTATAACTAAAGTTTTTATTTGAGAATCATTTATTATAAGACCACTTTTTTCTATACCATCAAAAATAGATTTTGGAATATTATTTGTATCAGGATGTCTAAGTTCACTTTTATAGTAAACATTAAGTACAGCAATAAGACCATCTTCTAAAACTATGTTTGGATTTTGAGCCCTAGCTTCAAAAGCTATGGTTTCTTCATATATTGCATATCTATCATGATATTTACCTGATGATACTGGCAATATGGATCTTCCATTGGAGTTTACCAATTTAAAGTTTGATTTGGATATGGGAGATCCTTTAACTACTATTTTTGCATAACTATTCATGTATAATCTCCTATTTTTCTTTTATAAAAGTTATTATATCATAAATATTAAATATTAAATATGTAGTAAAGTGCTATTGTACTGATGACTATCAGTGCACAATTTACAAATTACAATAACTGTAGACTGTGCGCTGATAAGAATGTGGGCTCTCGCTCACGAAACTTAATCGTTATTGCGATAGCCCCATAATAATCTATACTAAAGGACTTGATATTAAAGTAGCAACTTCAAAACAGTGAGAGTGACCGTCACTGCAAGATGTTGAAGCTTCAACAAAGTGAACGTGTTCTCCGTTTTCAAGATAAACAGCTAATCCTGTCTTTACACAAATTTTATGAATATGATCTAGAGAGTCAGTTGTTGTTTCTAGAACATGATAGTGAGATCTTCCACATGGAATAGCTAAACTGGAAACTCCTGCAAAACGGTGATTGTGTCTTTCTTCGCCTCTTTCAGCTAATTTAGTACTTCCTATAAATTCATGATTATGGTTTCTTTCTCTATTACATCTATTTTCGTTACTCATTATTACATTCTCCTTTTGTTTGTTTATTAATTTCTTTATACAATAGATTATGATAGATTTAATAAAAAGGTGAATGAATTGAATCGGATAAATTATAAGGGTATAATATATAATGATTAGAAAAGTGGAGGTATAGCATGAAGATTTTATCAATAGAAAGTAGTTGTGATGAAACTTCAGCAGCGGTAGTTGAAGATGGAAGAAAGGTATTATCCAATATAATATCATCACAAATAGATATACATACTAAATTTGGAGGAGTTGTTCCAGAGGTAGCATCTAGAAAACACATAGAGAATATATCAGTAGTAGTAAAAAAGGCTCTAGAAGAAAGTAAATGTACTTTTGAAGATATAGATGCTATTGCTGTAACTTATGGACCAGGACTAGTTGGAGCATTATTAGTTGGGTTACAATATGCAAAAGGACTGGCTTATTCATTAAATAAACCACTAATTGCTGTAAATCATACTGAAGGTCATATATCAGCAAATTATATAGAACATAAAGAGTTAGAACCGCCATTTATAACATTAGTAGTTTCCGGAGGAAATACTTTTATAGCATATGTAAAAGATTATGGAGAGTATGAAATTCTAGGTCAAACAAGAGATGATGCAGCTGGGGAAGCGTTTGATAAGGTAGCTAGAGCCATTGGACTTGGATATCCAGGTGGGCCTAAGGTAGATAAGGTTTCAAAAGAAGGAAATGAAGATTTTATAAAGTTTCCTAAAGCAAATTTCCATGATGATAAAGTTCTTGATTTTTCTTTTAGCGGAGTAAAGTCAGCAGTACTAAATTATATAAATAATTCAAAAATGAAAGGTGAGACATATAAAGTAGAAGATATTGCAGCGTCTTTTCAAAAATCTGTTGTAGAAGTTCTTGTTGATAATGGGATAAAAGCTTGCAAAAACAAAAAAAATTATACTATAGCAGTAGCTGGTGGCGTAGGATGTAATTCTAAGTTAAGAGAAGTATTAAAAGAAAAAGGTGAAAAATCAGGAATTAAAGTATTATTTCCATCACCGGTATTATGTACAGATAATGCGGCTATGATAGGTGCTGCAGCTTATTATCAATATATGAAGATAGGTGCAACTCCATTAGAAGTTAATGCAACACCAAATTTAAAATTAGGAGAAATAAGATATTAAAGTTTTTTCAAATAAGTATATTAAATAATTAAATTCTACATTAATTAATATAAAAAGAAATATAAATATAAAAGTTTATATAATAAAAAAATATAAAAAGTCGGAAAAAGCATAAAGGAAATATTTTACAAATATTTCCTTTATGCTTATAATTATTTATAGGGGTGATAATTATGGAAGAATCAATATTAAGTCCTCAGTGGAGAAAAAATAATATAGCAATTTTTGCAAAAAAACTTAATGAAAAATTAAAAACATCCTATATAGTGGCAGGAATTACTATAATAATAGCGCTAATTGCAATGTACATAGTAGTAGATAGACTTTTTCAATCTTCTACAATTATATTATCAATGATATCAATAATAATAGGTATTTTTGTAGGTACAATTATCACTATAAAGATTATATATTGGTATTTTAATGAATTTTGCTTAAAAGAAAATAAAGATATGGGAAAAGATTATTCTAAAATGGTAATTGCAGATATAGAAAGAACAAAGAAAGTTTTTCAAAACAAAAATTGGCAGTTAAAGAGGGTTCCTGATGTAACTTTTATAGAACATTGGACTTTAGTACTCTCAAATTTATCAGGATTTTTATCTATGGAAGAAATAAAAGAATATGTAGAATATTATTCATCTATAGAAAGCATTATAGAAATGCAGGAAGATATAAATAGGCATATAAAGTTTATGAAAAAGGTTCCCTTATCAGAATATAAACATATGAAGGAATATAAAGAAATGTATAATTTATTTAATATGGAACTTAATAAGTTATTTAATGTTGATACTGAAAAGCTAACATTGAAATTAGTAAATATGGCAGCGTAGAATTAGGGAATAGGTAAGAGTGAATGGTGGATGTTGCATTAATAAATGAAAATTTGTGAGCGGTAGTTCCTTTTATTATGGCACAGGTTAGAAGGCACAAGGCACAAGTAAGGTAAAAATTCCTCTTTGCGAGGAATTTTATTATAATCCTGCGGAAAGAAAAATGTTTTCATATTTATTATAGATATATAATTTGTAACCAAAGTTTCATGAAAGTGCAACTTTCATGAACTTTATGTAATGACTTTTATATTAACTGTGATCTAAGCAAGAGACATAGTTTAACTTATAACATTCAACTTAACACTTAAAATTTCAGAAATTCTGCAAGAATTTCATCTATACCTGTGCCTTGTGCCCTCATACTTGTGACCTACTTTTGCTCTTCAAACTTACTGAAAAAAGCTGCCACACTTTGAACTGATCTTCTTACTTATTCACTCTTATTCTTTTCTAATTTAAAATTAGTTTACTACGTTGAATACTATTATCGGGAACTGTTACAGTGGAAAAGTCTTGTCCAGGATAAATAAAGTTTAATACCTCTTCTGTAGTAGCTTGAAGATCAGGAAAAACTACAGATGCTTTATCACTACCAATATACATATCTCCTAAAGTAATATTATTATCAGAAGGAATTCTTAAATTTTGCACTTGCAAATTTTCCATTTGATATACGGTATTTCCCATTGTAATGATATTTGCTAAAGTCATATCACTATCTATAGACCCATATACTGATGATAGCAATTTAGGATATTCTAAAGCTTCCATATTTTTAACTTTATCAAGACAGGCACTCATAACTCTTTTTTGCCTTTCTACTCTCTCAAAATCGGAATTTCCCACATATCTTATTCTAGAATAAGATAAAGCTTGTTGGCCATTTAATACTTGTAAGCCAGGTGTTGTTAATAAAGTAGAGTTTGTACCATTTACTTCTTTTATATACTTGTTTATTTCATTAACTTCAGTATCTTTAACATCAATTTCTATACCGCCGATAGAATCTATAACATTTTGAAAATTAAAGAAATCAATAGTAATATAGTTATCTAGAGTAATATTGAAATTATATTTTAGAGTTCTTGATAATAATTCTACACCACCGATGGCAAAAGCAGCATTAATTTTGTTATATCCATGTTCAGGAATTTCAACATATGTATCTCTTAACACAGAAGTTAACTTAATGCTATTATTTTCTGGATCTACAGTGGCAATCATTATAGAATCTGTTCTACCGATATTTTCCCCGGATCTTTTATCAACACCTATTAATAAAATGTTTTTAATCTTTGTTTCCACATCTAAATGTTCATTTGAGTCATTAATATCTTTTTCTTCTGTAGTAATTTTATTTGTGTAAATTACAGAGTTACTTTTTTTGAATAAGTTACTAAAAAGCAAATAAGTACTTAGTGATCCTACTAATATAATTATTAAAAATACTGATAATAGTATTTTTTTAGATTTACTAAGTTTAGGCAAAAATCCTCTTTTTCTTTTTTTACTTCTTTTTATATTCATAGATTCTTCACTATTGTTAATATTAGAAATTGAGTTTTTTTTCAAAACTTCACCTCCATAGATAATTAAGTTTATATTTACAACAAAATTCATATGAAATTTACAATTTAACTTTATTTTAACTTATTATATAATAACATACAATATTTATAAATAAAATCAATTTGATGACAATAAATGTAAAGAAGATTAGTTTTAAAATTGCAGACAACATAAAAATAGAATATGAATCTGATTATTTAACAAATGACTAAAATGAAGGAAATCTTTTAAAAATATAAAAAATAATAAACTAATATAGATAAAATTAAAAGGTAAATAGAAGGATTTTATCTATGTTTTCAAATATATAAATTTTACAGTAAACTATTGACATGTAATATAATATGATATAATATCATATTAATAATTTAGTGTGATAAAGTGATAAAACAATAAAGTGGGTGGGGCTATGAAAAAATGGAGAAATTATATCCCAGAAGGAACTAGGGATATTCTTTTTGATAAGTGTTCATTAAAAAAAGAAATAGAAAATAGTATTAGAAATACTTATATAAATAGTGGATTTCATCAAGTGGAGACTCCAACTATTGAATTTTATGATGTATTTGATTTTAAAGATAACGGTATTCCACAGGAGAACATGTATAAATTTTTTGATGCTAAGGGAAGAATTTTAGTTCTTAGACCGGATTATACAATACCAGTAGCTAGAGTAGTAGCATCAAAAGTTGATCAATTGCCTATGAAGTTTTTCTACAGTGGACAAGTATTTACACCGTCAGATAGTTTCAGTGGTAAAGATAGTGAAATTACTCAAGCCGGTGTTGAAATTATAGGTGAAGGATCAATTAGAAGCGAAATTGAACTTATTTTAAGAGCTATTGAGGCACTTAAAAATTGTGGACTAGATAATTTTAAAATTGAACTTGGGGAAAGTAACTTTTATAGAAAAATTATAGAGTCTATAGAAATAGATGATTCAGGAAAAGAAAAATTAACAAGACTAGTAAGAAATAAAAATATTGGACTTATAAATGAATTCTTAAAAGAAGAAGGAGTGGCGCTTCCTAAAGAAAGTAAGAATCTTATAAGAATGTTACCAGAGTTATTTGGTGAAGTAGATATATTAGATAAGGTTAGCCAATATATACCAGATGCATTGCAAAATGATATTGATAATCTTAGAAATATTTATAATGCATTAAAAGAATTAGGATATGAAAAGTATATATCAATAGATCTTGGAATGGTTTCAAACTTAAATTATTATACTGGAATAACTATAAAAGGCTATGTTGATAATTTCGGTGAAGAGATTTTAAGTGGTGGAAGATATGATAAGGTATTTTGTGAATTTGGCGAAAAGACACCGGCAGCAGGTTTAGCTTTCAAAATTAATAATATATTAGAAGTATTATTCAATAAATCTAATATTGAAAGAAAAAACAAGGTATTAATTCATTACGATTTAGATCAATTGAAAATTGCTTTAGAAAAGGAAAAAGAATTGATTTCAAAGGGATATGAAGTAGAACTATCTCTTTATGAAGATATAGAGAAATCAAGAAGCTATGGGGGAGCTAAAGGGTTTAGTAAAATTATGATAATAAATAAAGAAGATATTATAGAGGAAGATCTAGGGGCGGTGAAATAAATGACAATAACAGTAGCGTTAACAAAGGGACGTATTGAAAAAAAAGCTATTGAGATATTTGAAAATATTGGTGTTGATGTAGAATCTTTAAAAGATAAGGGAAGAAAGCTTGTTTTTAAGAGTAAAAATAAAGATATTCAATTTATATTAGTAAAAGCTGTAGATGTTTTAACTTATGTAGAACATGGTGTTGCAGATATGGGGATTGTAGGTAAAGATACTATATTAGAAGGAAATAGAGATTTTTATGAAGTGGCTGATTTAAAATTTGGTAAATGTAAGTTTTCATTAGCATCATTACCTAAATATAAAGATTTTCAAAGCTATGAAAAAAGGGTTATTGCAACAAAATATCCTAAAGTAGCTAAGGAATTCTTTAAGAGTAAAGGTGAAGATGTAGAAATTATTAAGATAGAAGGATCTGTTGAACTTGCACCTATTTTGGGTATGGCACACGGAATTGTGGATATTGTAGAAACTGGTGTTACTTTAAAAGAAAATGGACTTATAGTTTTAGAAGATATTTGCGATATAAGTGCAAGGTTAATTGTTAACAAGGCATCAATGAAGATGAAAAAAGATGCAGTGATGGAGATAGTAAATAGCATTGAAGAATATATCGATGGAAAGGAGCAATAGAATATGAGAATTATAAAAGGATATAATGAAGGGATTAAGTATTTATCATCTTTAAGAAGAGAAAGTGGAAATGTAGAAAAAGATGTAGAGAATACAGTTAAAGAAATTATTTCTGAAATAAGAGAAAAAGGAGATAAGGCATTACTTCATTATACAAAGAAATTTGATTATAAAGATTCAAAAGATATTGCTTTAGAAGATATAAAGGTATCAAAAGAAGAAATAGAAGAAGCTTATAATAGTTGTGATAAAGAATTAATTGAAGCTTTAGAGTTAGCAAAAATTAATATTGAAGGATATCATAAGAATCAAATAAAACAGGGGTTTAGTTATATACCAGTAGCAGGAAAAGTGATGGGTCAAATGGTAAGAGGATTAGAGAGAGTTGGAGTATATGTACCGGGGGGCACTGCGGCATATCCTTCAACAGTACTTATGAATGTAATCCCTGCTAAGCTTGCTTCTGTTGAAAAAGTAGTTATGATAACACCAGGAAGTAATAGTCAGCTACCAGCAATACTTGCAGCTGCTAAAATTGCTGGTGTTGATGAGGTATATAAGATAAGTGGAGCACAGGGTATAGCAGCATTAGCTCACGGAACAGAAACAATAAAAAGAGTAGATAAAATTGTTGGACCAGGAAATATATTTGTAGCTACAGCTAAAAAACTATGCTATGGAGCAGTAGATATAGATAGTATAGCAGGACCATCAGAGATATTAGTAGTTGCTGATGATACTGCAGATAAAACTTTCGTAGCAGCAGATTTATTAAGTCAAAGTGAACATGATGTACTTGCAGCATCAATACTTGTAACTACAAGTGAAAGATTAATAAATGAAATAGAAGAAGAAGTACAAAATCAACTTAATAAGTTATCAAGAAAAGAAATTGCAGAAAAATCATTAGAAAACTATGGAGCAGCAATTTTAGTAGAAGATTTAAAAGAAGCAATAGAATTAGCTAATGCCATTGCACCAGAACATTTAGAACTTATGGTAGAAAATCCATTTGAATACCTAGGATCAGTAAAAAATGCTGGATCAATATTTCTTGGGAAATATTCACCTGAACCATTAGGCGATTATATGGGAGGACCAAATCACGTTCTTCCTACAAGTGGAACAGCAAGATTTTTCTCGCCACTTTCTGTAGATGATTTTATAAAGAAGACTTCATATATTTATTACAGCAGAGAAGAACTTGAGAAGATTAAAGATAAGATTGTTAAGATAGCGGATACAGAAGGGTTAACAGCACATGGAAACTCAATTAAAGTAAGATTTAAGTAGAGAATCAGTGCACTGAGAAGAGGGGGTCATTATGAGGTCAAGTAATATAAATAGAGATACTTTAGAGACGAAGATAAAGTTAAAGCTTAATATAGATGGTTCTGGTGAGGGAACTGTTAAAACTGGGATTGGTTTTTTAGATCATATGCTTATTTTATTTAAAAAGCATGGTGGTTTTGATTTAGATATAAGTTGTGATGGTGATTTATATGTTGATGGTCATCATACTGTTGAGGATATTGGAATTGTTCTTGGTAAGGCTTTTAAGGAGGCTATGGGGGACAAGAATGGTATTAAAAGATATGGGACAAGTTATGTGCCTATGGATGAGACTTTGGCTATGGTGTCTTTAGATCTTAGTGGTAGAAGTTTTTTAGTATTTAATGTTGATATGGATAAGAAGATGATTGGGGATTTTGATTCTGAACTTTTAGAGGAATTTTTAAGGGCTTTTGCTTTTAATGGTGGTATAACTCTTCATGTTAATTTAATGTATGGTAGTAATAGTCACCATATTGTTGAGGGGATTTTTAAAGCTTTAGCTAGGGCGATGAAGGAGGCTCTTACTGTAGATGCCACTATTAAGGGAGTAATGTCTACTAAGGGGGTATTAGAATGATTGCTATCATAGATTATGGTATGGGAAATATAAATAGTATTTATAAGGCTATGAAGAAGATTGGTGCAGATGTGGTTTTAACTAATGATAAAGATACTATTAAAAATAGCAAGGGAATTATAATTCCTGGTGTTGGTGCTTTTAAGAAGGCTATGGAAAATTTAAAGTCTATGGGGTTAGATTCGCTTATAAAAGAAGAGATTAATAATGGAAAGCCTATGCTTGGGATTTGTCTTGGGATGCAATTAGTATTTGATTCTTCAGAGGAAATGGGATACTCAGAAGGGTTAGGTCTTATTCCTGGTAAGGTAACAAAGTTTGAGATTTCAAAGAAGATTCCTCATATTGGATGGAATAGTGTTAGGATTAAGCAAGATCATCCTATCTTTAAAGGTATAGATGATGGTGAATATTTTTATTTTGTACATTCTTTTCATGGAAATTGTGATGAAAAGTATATTTTAGGGGATTGCAACTATGAAGTGGATTTTCCAGCTATAGTTGGTAGAGATAATATAGTAGCTTCTCAATTTCATCCAGAAAAGAGTGGAGAAGTAGGTCTTAAATTATTAAAAAACTTTAAGGAGATGGTGGGATGATTTTATTTCCAGCGATAGATATAAAAGACGGTAAGGCAGTTAGGCTTTATCAAGGTAGATTTGATAAGTGTGAGGAAATGGGTATTCCTCTTGAAATAGCAAAGGAATTTGAGAAAACAGGAGCAGAATTTATTCATTTAGTTGATTTGGATGGTGCAAAAGAGGGAAAGAGAATTAATTCCGATATTATAAAAGCTATTGCAGAGGCTGTAAATATACCAGTGCAATTAGGTGGTGGTATAAGAACATTAGAAGATTTAGAAGCAATTTTTGATTTAGGAGTTTCAAGAGCTATCATTGGCACTGCTGCTTATAAAGATAAAGAATTTTTAATAAAGGCAGTAGAGAAGTACGGCGAAAAAATCGCTGTTGGTGTTGATGCTAAAGATAATAAGGTAGCTTTAGAAGGATGGCTTGAGAGTACTGATATGGATTATATAGAATTTTCTCGTCAGTTAGAGAAAATAGGGGTAAAGACTGTGATATATACAGATATATCAAAGGATGGAACTTTAGAAGGTGCCAATATAGAAGGACTAAAGGCTTTAAGTAATGCTGTAAATATGGACATAGTAGCTTCTGGTGGTGTTAAAGATTTAGAGGATTTATTAAAAATTAATGAATTAAATCTATATGGTGCTATTTCAGGAAAAGCGATTTACAGTGGCTCTTTGGATTTAAAAGAAGCTTTAGATGCTCTAAAGGGGTGAGTTTATGTTAACAAAAAGAATAATACCTTGTTTAGATGTAAAAGAAGGCAAGGTTGTTAAGGGAATAAATTTTGTTGGGATAAAGGACGTTGGTGATCCTGTAGAAATTGCTAAGGTTTATAATGCTGAAGGTGCAGATGAATTAGTATTTTTAGATATTACAGCATCTTTTGAAGAAAGAAAGACAATGATTGATGTTGTTGAAAGAACTTCAAGAGAAGTATTTATACCACTTACTGTTGGTGGTGGTGTCAATTCTATAGAGGATATAAAAAATCTTTTAAGAGCTGGTGCAGATAAGGTGTCAATTAATTCAGCGGCGGTAAGAAATCCTAATCTTATTAGTGAAGGTGCCGAGTCATTTGGTAGTCAATGTATCGTAGTTGCTATTGATGGGAAGAGAAGAGCTGATGGTGGATTTAACGTATTTGTAAAAGGTGGACGTGAAGATACTGGTATTGATGCTATAGAATGGGCTAAAAAGGTTGAGAAACTTGGTGCCGGGGAAATTCTTTTAACATCTATGGACAAGGATGGTACTAGGGATGGTTTTGATATTGAATTTTTAAATGAAGTTTTAAAAGTTGTAAATATACCTGTTATAGCTTCAGGTGGTTGTGGTGATATAGATAGTTTTTATGAAGTGTTTAAAGAAACAGATTGCGATGCAGCCCTTGCAGCATCAATATTTCATTATAAAGAAGCTACTATAGGAGAAGTTAAGGAATATTTACATGAAAGAAGTATAGAAGTTAGATTATAGGAGGAATTATGGATATAGATTTTTCAAAAGGATTAGTTCCTGCCATTGTTGTTGATTATAAAACTAATAAGGTTCTAATGCTTGCTTACGTCAATGAAGAATCATATAAAAAAACATTAGAAACAAAAACAACATGGTTTTATTCAAGAAGTAGAAAAGAACTTTGGAACAAAGGTGCCACATCTGGTCATTTTCAATATATAAAAGAGATGTATACAGATTGTGATAATGATACTTTACTTATAAAGGTAGATCAAGTTGGAGTACCATGTCATACTGGAGCAGATACATGTTTCTTTAATAAAATTATTTAAATTTTAAGAGGTGTTTATTGTGAGTAATGTTATTAATGATTTATATGAAGTTGTAAAAGATAGATTAGATAATCCTGTAGAAAATTCATATACTAATTATCTTTTTAATAAGGGAACTGATAAGATTTTAAAAAAAGTTGGAGAAGAATGTACAGAAGTTATTATTGCTGCAAAGGGTGATAGTAAAGAAGATATGGTAGCAGAAATTTGTGATTTATTATATCATCTAGAAGTATTAATGGTTGATAGAGGAATAGAAATAACTTCTGTAGAAGAAGAACTAAAAAAAAGAAGTGCTAAGATAGGTAATTCTAAAGGTGATAGAAAAGAAATAACTAAGTTATAGAAGTTTATGGAAAACTCTCCAGTGATACCACAGTGTATAAAAAATATAATGGGGTAAATTAATATTGCAAGGCAGTTAAGAAATAAAAAGTCTTGCATCACCGGAAGGTGAAATTTAAAGGAGGGACTCAAAATGGCAAGTTCACAAAAATTAGTACCAGAAGCAAAGAATGGATTATCAAAATTCAAAGCTGAAGTAGCAAATGAATTAGGAGTTCCATTCACAGATTATAATGGAGACTTAAGCTCTAAACAATGTGGATCCGTAGGTGGAGAAATGGTTAAGAGAATGGTAGCTGAATACGAGAACAAGTTAAAGTAATCCCAAATTAAATTTTAGTCATTCGAGTGAAAAAAGGAAAGACGTTGCAAGATGTATCTCTTGTAACGTTTTTTCTTTATATATTAAGGTTCATTACCCCAGACAAGAGTTCCATCAATATAAGCAGTGACTTTTTTCCATTCAACATAATCGTTAGAAGAACTATTAAAGGAATAGTCATTGCTTTGATTAAAGTTTGTCCAATTATTTTTATGAATTCTACCATAAAGATAAATGTTACCGTTAGGTTTAAGTACTTCATTAGAATTAAAAGATAAATCTAAATAATAGTCAGCATTATTACCTTTATTTATGGAACCAAAGTTAGCAGTGATAGAATTGCTGTCAAAAGAACACCAATCACATTCAAAAACCTGCTTTTCATTTCCGTCTTTTGTATAATAGTAACGGATTTTAATATTTTTTAAATTAATAGATGTTTTCCCTGCATTAGTTATCCTAAAGCAGGGAGTTATATTATTATATACAGGCTGGTTAATTTTATTATACATTTCTACTTTTATTTTATCTTTTGTTGCTGAAGGTTTATTAGTATTATTTGAATCACTATTATTTATAGTATCATCACTATTATCACTATTATTGGAACTATTGTTATTGCTAGAGATATTAGTATCATTACTATCTTTTGAATTATCAGCATTTTCTGCTGTAGTATCTTCTGTTGATATTAATTTTATCTTATAAGGATAAGAAGTTATTTTATCAGCATCTATTTTAGATATATCCTGAAAAGTTTTTGGTGTTGCCGCTACAATTAAATAGACTGCAACTTCATTTCCAGAAAGTTTTAATGTGTTTTCACCATCATTCCAAGTTGAAGAATATGTAGTAGATTTATCTTTATTAAAAGCTACGATAGTTGCTCGCCAATCATCAGTATCTTTGTTTTTTATTCCTTTAAAATCTACTGTTATAGATGAATTTTCATTATAATTATTAATAGGTATTATATTATATCCACCTTGCTGAGGTGCTTTATCATCGGGAATAGAAACCCAGCTATTTTTAGGCAAATCTAAATTAGTAAAAATAATATCATTATTAGCGGAATCGGACTTTAATTCTTTTAAGTATGTTAAGTAGTTGTTTTGCCGAGCAAAATCCATGGTGATCATTCTTTTACTATAGTTTCCTATAACATCTTGTAATGAAATTTTTGTATTTTTAGTTATTGCATCAAAGGGGTTTGTAATATCATCATTTTCTAAAATAGTATGTATTAATTCTATGCCTAAACCTTCTAAGTTATCAGGATTTTCTGATATATAGGTAATAAAAGGCCAGGAATCATAAGCATTCTTTTCTTGTGGAAAAGCTAAGTTAGAGTTTAACACAATGGACTTAAAAAAACTTGATGCTGGTCCATATATAGTATCATTATGACAGTACTTATCACTACCAAGGTATTGATTTCTAAGCCAATTAGCCATAGCATCAGACCAATTATTATCTAATGCTCCACCTTGATGCAATATAACAGCATGGGCATACTTTTGAGCTAATACCCAGCTTGGAGGATCTACTCTTATTAGCGAAGGACTTACTATTATATATGCAAAGCCATCATCGTCACAACCAGTGTATTGATTTTTATTTTTTATTTTTTTTAGTCCTGTATCAGATAAGTATATATTTGTTTTATATTTGCCTGATTTATTTTTTATTGATTTTCCTGTATCTTTCATTTCTAAAGTATCTATATATACTTTTCTCATATTTTCTAAGTTAGCTAAATTACCTTCTATAAAGTCTGAATTTATAATATTTGAATTATCGTCATTTCCCCATATTATTTGAAAATGTTCAGAGGAACGGCGATTTATTGATTTATCGTTTAAAGAATAAAAAGAATCTCTATTTTTATAGGGATCATTACTAGTGTCGTTTATTTCTTCAATTTCTGTATTGGGTGTTGACTTTTTATTTATAATCATCGTAGAAAGCTTATTACAAAGAAGTACATTAAGGATTATAGCAATACAAATTACAAGGAATTTTAGTTTAGGCATCAATAAGCTCCTTTCCACAAATACAATTTATGATTATATTTTACATTACAATACAAAATAATTCAAATAAAGATAAAAAAATATTAATTTAGAATAAAATATGGTAAAATAATAGATATATATAGTGAAAACATATACAATAGTATAAAAAGGAGTTGTGAGATATGGCAAAAATAATTAAGGTTATTGCAATTTTATCCGCTGTTGTCATGTCAATGAAGTTTGGTGGATGGTTAGCAATAGAATGTAAAAATTATTCGAGTGAGAGGATGGCTATAGTTAGAGAATCAGAGACCGATGAAGAAAAAATTAAAAGAATTAGATCAATAATAGATGAGATGACTATAGAAGAAAAAATTGGACAACTTATAATGTCAGGGTTTAGTGGGAAGAAATATAATGAAGATTTAAAATCATTAATAGTAGAAGAAAAAATAGGTGGAGTAATATATTCTATTAGTAATATTGAAGACGTTCAACAAATGGTAAGATTAAATAATGAAATAAAGGTAGAAAATGAAAATAATAAAATTCCTATTTTTATTACAGTAGATGAAGAAGGGGGATCAGTTTCTAGAATGCCTTCTGAACTTATGGAAATACCGACTAATGAAGAAATTGGTAAAATGAACAATGAGAATACAAGCTTTAATATAGGTAGTGCTATAGGTGAAGAAGTATTAGCCTTAGGCTTTAATGTTAATCTTGCACCAGTGCTAGATGTTAATACTAATGATAAAAACACTGTTATTGGAGATAGATCTTTTGGTAACGATGAAGAACTTGTAAGTAGATTAGGAATAGCTATGATGAATGGTATGAAAGAAAGCAATGTAATTGCAGGAATAAAGCATTTTCCAGGTTATGGTGATGCAAGTAGTGATTCATATGTAGGTTTACCAGTATTAGAAAATGATTTAGCAAGATTAGAGGTAGTAGAATTTCGTCCTTTTATGGATGCAATAAAGGCAGGAGCTGATTTAGTTATGGTATCTAACATCAAACTAACCAAGGTTGATAGTGAAAATCCAGCAACAATGTCAGAGATGGTAGTAGATGATATTTTAAGAAGGTATATGGGTTATGATGGTGTAATAATAACTGATGATATGTCGATGGATGCAATAACTAGTAATTATGATATTGGTGATGCTGCAGTAAAATCTATTTTAGCAGGAACAGATATAATAATGGTATGTAATAAATATGATAATGTTATAAAAGTAATAGATGCAATTAATGATGCTTTTCTAGATGAAAAAATAACAGAAGACAGAATAGATGAAAGTGTTGAAAGAATATTATTGTTAAAAGATAAATATAATGTTGTAGATAATCCTATAGTTGTACCAGATGTAGAAGATATTAATAAGAAAATGGATAAAGCTTTAAATGGGAAATAAATTAGTGTTGGAGGCAAAAATTACTATTGATTAATTTTTGCCTCTGATGTACAATGATAATTGTCTTATGAAAACTGAATATTTTAAAGGTGAATGCGTAATGAACATACCTAAAGTCAATGTCCTTATAACATGGGGGCGCAATGGTTTCGACGGGGGTATGGGATTCATGAGAAGCGAGCCGAGGGCCCTGGACCCGCGTTAAAAAACTGGGAATTAAAATTAATTGACGAAAATTACGCTTTAGCTGCTTAATTAACAGCAGCCGTCTTACTTGGAAGGCCTACGGTCCGGGATAAGGCGTCGATTTTGTAGGGAAACGAGCCGCTGAAAGCTTTGACAGCGGAACGGGATTTTATGAAGCTACCGAAGTAGAAGCCTGTTGGTAGGCGTCTACTAAGGGAAATTTAAAATATCAACTGCGCTCGGAGATGCTTATGGGTGTCAGCTTTCGGACACGGGTTCGATTCCCGTCGCCTCCACCAAAAAATCCACGACAGAAATGTCGTGGATTTTTTTACTTTATAGGCATAAATTTATTATGAAACTCCATTTTAACTTTAAGCATTTATTCAGAATATCTACCATTTCTAGGTATTACATCTTTGTATCTTGTTAATATTAATTGTGCTTTCCTATTTTTAGTTGGAATAATTAAATTAAAGTTAGGTATAAAAATTTCTTTTTACAAGATTATTCAAAAATTTTCTTAACTATAAAGAGAGTTTTCTGTTAATTTCAACATGAGTTAAAAATATTTTTGCGTTATATTTAAGAAATTATATCAAATAAAAAGAAAACTGGGAATATAATCATAATGTAAAGGTTGTATTGACAATAAAAATCGAAATATTATAAAATAACAGAGCTTGATAGTAGGGCCAGAATTTATATTGAAAAATTATAATTCTTATTTTTTTAATATAAAAATATATTATTTTGGAGGAAAATATATAAATGGGAAAAACAAATGATAAAAAGAAGCAACAATTAAAAAATATTGGAACTGCTACTGCATTAACACTTATCTTAGTTACATCTGATGTATCTATTTTATCTAATGCAATGGAATTAGATAGGGAAGTAAATGTAGTTAGTAGTAGCGTTGGAAAAGAAGATCTTGAACAAGAAGTAGCTTCTCAAGAAATAAATAAACAAACAACAGTGGATACTTTTGATTTAAGCAATTGGGAGTATAAAGAGTATAGTAAGGATATAATTTTAAATAAATACAATGGTACAAATACAGATATTGTTATACCAGGAGAAATTAATGGTAAACAAGTTAAGATAGGAACAATGAGTTGTTTTTCGGGGATAAAATCTACAATAACTAATTTAACATTCCAAGAAAAAAATGAAAAAAAAGTACAAGTAGCTAGCAATATATCAGAATCTATATTTAAAGATTATACAGCACTTGAAAGTGTAGATTTAAGCGGATTAGATGCTTCTTCAACAGTAATTAAAATGAATAATATGTTTAGTGGATGTAGTTCTTTAATAAGTGTAAAATTTGGTGATACATTTACTACTTCTACTATAACTAATATGAATAGTATGTTTAATGGGTGTAGTTCTTTAGTAAGTATAGATTTAAGCCTACTAAATACTTCAGCAGTAAAGGATATGTCTCATATGTTTAAAGGATGTAGTTCTTTAACAAGTGTAAAATTTGGTGATAAATTTACTACTTCTCAAACAACAGATATGAATAGCATGTTTAAAGGATGTAGTTCTTTAACAAGTTTAGATTTAAGTAGGTTTAATACGGCGCAAGTAACTAATATATCATATATGTTCGATGGTTGTAACTCTTTAACAAGTTTAGATTTAAGTAGTTTTAGTACAGAAAAAGTAACTAATATGAGATATATGTTCAATGAATGTAATACTTTAACAAGTTTAAATTTAAACAGTTTTAATACGGAACAAGTAATTAGTATGGATAATATGTTTAGAGGATGTAGTTCTTTAATCAGTTTAGATTTAAGTAGTTTTAATACTGAGAAAGTAACTAGTATGACAAATCTATTTATAGGATGTAATTCTTTAAAAGATTTAAATTTAAGCAGTTTTAATACGTCACAAGTAACTAAGATGAATAATATGTTTAAAGATTGTACTTCTTTAGTAAATTTAAATTTAAGTAACTTTGATACATCACAAGTAATAGATATGTCATATATGTTTAGTGATACTGCAGTAGTTAGCTTGGACTTAAGCAACTTTGATACGTCACAAGTAGCAAATATGCAAGGAATGTTCCGTAATACTGAAAACCTAAAAAACATAAAATTTGGTGATAAGTTTATAACATCATCAGTATCAGATATGTCATATATGTTTTGTAATACTGGATTAGACAATTTAGATTTAAGTAATTTTGATACATCACAAGTAACAAATATGAAGGCAATGTTTGCTAATTTAGATAATATTACTGTTTTAGATTTATCTAGTTTTAATTTAGATAAAGTTACAGAAAATAATATGAAATATATGTTTGCAAAAAATGTTACGGTTGAGTCTAATGGAGTGATTATTGAAAATAACTCATCAAATGATGCTAAAGAGTTACTAATTGTTACTAAAGATTCTAAGTTAAAAAATTATGATTATATAGCAGACTTTTGTTTACCAGTAGGTCTAACATTAGATGCAAATGGTGGAGAATTTGAAAATGGTGAAAAAGTTTATTCGGATTTAAAAATAAATGTAATAGAAGGTCTTGATGATGCTACTATAGAAAAAGAAATAAATGATAAGTTAGTAATAGCACCAAAACCAATAAGAGATGGATATGAATTTATTTCATGGGAATTTAAACCAACAACAGGAAATACAACTTCTGCTTTAGATAAGTTAAATCAAGTTTATTATGCTAAATGGGAGACAGAAAGTACTATGAATCCAGATGAAAGTATTACTTCACCAGGAGGAAGTACTGTAAATCCAGATGGAATTGTAGTAGTACCAGAAATAGAGGGGAGTCAAGAATCAACTAATGGAATCGATTCAGATATAAAGCCAAATGAAGATAATGAAGCTCCAAAAACAGGAGATGCTGGAGTATTAGGATATATAGGATTAGGATTAACATCACTATTAGGTATATTTATAAATAATAGAAAGAAAAACAACTAAAAAATCTTATATAATATAATAATTAAAATTAAATATAAAAAAATATTCTGAATAAAGGTGTAAATTTAACAAAACAAACAACTAGATTAATAAACCTCCTATAGATAGATTTATTTTTATAATAATATCTTGGGAGGTTTAGTCATAAATGAATATAATGATGAATCAAAATAGATAAAGCTAATGAAAAGAGTAATAACAGGAATATTAATAACTGCTATGATTTCTAATAGTGTAGCTTATTGTTATACAATAAAAATCAATTAGCAGATGGAAATGAAGGTGTGGAAGTAACACAGACCGTAGGTTATCAATTGAAAAGTAGTTCTAAAGATGATTCATTAGAAAAAATAAAAAATAAGTCTATGTTTAAGAGTGAAATAGATTTATGTGAAGATGATAAAATAATAACATTGTCAACTTGTTCTTATGAATTTGATGATGCAAGATTAGTGATTCATGGTAAACTTTTGAAATAAGTATAGTATATTTATTTTATAAATTTTATCTATATTTTATCTATATTTTCAAATTAATAGATTTAAACATATTTGGTAGTGTAAGTTTATAAATTAATAAGCGCAATTATTTGTTCGACGGAATGAATAATTATTAGAGCCAGTAGATTAACCTTAGGCTTTATGGTTAATCTATTGGCTATTTTGTTTGAAAGGAGAGATATTATGAAACAATATGAAAACTTAAAACATGTATCTATAAAATTAATAGTATAGTATAGAGTGGAATAAGCTAATTTACAATATTCATGTTTCATCTATATGTTTATACTTTTTTATTTTGTACATATTCTATTTTAAAGAAAAATAATGAAGTTTACAAGGAAGCTATTAATAATGAAAATATTAAAGCATTAATAAGTGGAGATACAATAAACATTTTAAGAAGATTTAAACAATTTAAGAAAAATTAAACAATTTATCAATTATAAGTCTACAATTAAGTTAATATTTTTATTAAATACATTACCAGATACGTTAGATAATACTCATGAGTATTATAGAAAAATTCTTATAGTTCCATTTAATAGAGTATTTAAACCAGAAGATATTGATAAGAAATTAAAAGAAAAGGTATGCACTGAATTAAGTGGTGTGCTTAATTGGTGTCTTGAAGGAGCAGAGAGACTTATCAATAATGATTATAACTTTACCGAAAGTAAAGCTATAGAAAAAGTAACTAATGATTACAAGGAAGAACAAAATCCAGTAGAAGCTTACTTAAATGAAGTCCTTGTGTATGAAGAAGGTAGTAGTGAAACTAAGAAAGCTATACTAGATGCATATAAGTCTTGGATAGAGGGTGAAGGTATCTCGGTAAGAGGCACTGATTCACCACAAAGATTTTGGAGAGCTTTAAATAACTCTACTAAAATTAATTTAAATAGTGAGCTAACTTATAAGAAAATTGCAGGTACTCTGTATTTAAGGGACTTTAAAATAGATTACTCAAAATTACCAAAGGAAGAAGTTAAATATACTTTTAGTAATTAGGGGGATAAGTGGCTAAGGTGGATAAGATTTTTTGTGATAAAAATTAATTTAGTTTTGTCTAGAAAGAAAGGCTTGCGCATATATAAGGTATATTTCTGATAATCAGAGGGATGAAAGCTTAGAAACTCAAATAAGAGCCATAAAGGAATTTGGTTATGCTAAGGGATATGAAATAGTAAAGGTTTATCAGGATAAAGCTAAGTCAGCTACTACTGATAGAAGACTAGGCTTTCAGCAAATTATTAAGGATACTACTAAATATAAAAGAAAGATGTAATAAATGAAAGAGAATCTAAAAGTGTAAGATTAATATTTGAAATGTATATAGCTCGATATACCATCTAATAATAGTTTATCAGAAATATGTTTTGAAAATGATAAAAAATATTTCTTATTAGGTGGAATTGATGTAAAATCAGTTTTTAAATAGAAATAGTCGAGGGTACTAATAGTCACGCCTCGCCTCCACCACAAAACCCACGAAAATCATAATTTTGATTTTCGTGGGTTTATTTTAGTTAAAGAAAAGTTTATTTAGGTTAAAATAAGGCAATTAAATTGTAAAATAAATAAGAATAAAATTTATGAGAGATAGGTAAAGTTGATAGATATAATATTTTATATAAAAGCTTTTTATATAAGACGAATTGTCACTAAAAAAATATATAAGTTTAAGTATCAACATGGGGTACATTGTTTATTATTAATTTTATAAAAGTATCTGGAGATACAATTCTTACTTTTGAATTCTTATTTAATTTATTTATAACATCATTAACATTATCCATAGTATTACTCCATACATGAACATATACAAATGTATAGGAATTTGGATCTTTAATATTGGTATAACCATAATTTATTCTAGTATTAATATTAGTAATAAGTTGATCTTCATCTTCTAATCCGCTCCAAAGTAAATCACGACAGGAAATAATAGGTTTATTATTTGACCAGATTATCTTACCGTCATAAGCATTATTTTTATCATAATTAAGATATAATAATGCATATATATTAGAGTTACAAGTATATTTATCCCATAAATCTTTTTTATAAAAAGCATCATCATCCAGGATTAATACATATTTTTGATCAACTTCAGCCATATAATCATTGAGTTTTTTTGTATAATCACCTAATTTTTCATAAGGATATTTACTGGGATACATATATCCATTTCCAGAAGGTGGTACTACGAAATAGTCTTTATATTTTGATGAATGTGCACAATGATAATATTTATCAAAAACTGTAGGGGCTAAGTTATATATGGATGGGCTTATAGACCATCCTAAATTGAAATTTCCTCTATAAGGTGAGCCAAACCAATTTTTCATGGTGAAATTGCTTCCAAGTAGCCATTGCATATTATCACCATCAGACATAATAAATGTAACATAATGGACTCCATCTTCTTCTTTTAAATTATTATCAATCTTTTGACTTTGAGGACTACATTTATATGAACTTAATACAGAAAGATTGTAGGACCAGTCAGCGGCAATCATATCTATTCCATATTTTGAAGAAATTGATACATTTGTGTGTTCATCGGGTCCCCAACCTAATATTCTTCCTCCTTCATCCATAGAGCTGAAAATCTTTTCTCTAAATGAACTATCTTTTACATCTTCTTCGTAAAATATTAATGATTTGGAGAGAATTGCATAATCTCTTAATGGCATAAATTTATCGCTAGGCAGTTCGATTACTGTAGAATGATTTAAACCAGAATTCCAAAGATTATTAAATGCCCAATATTTATCAGTATTTCTGCAATCTTCTATCAAATTATTTATTCCATGACTATTTATGGTATGTTCAATAGATTCATCTACAGCAATGGAATTATGTAATGAAGCCATTGTACAAGCATTATTTATTGAAGGCTCTTTTACAGTGCTGTATAGAACATATCCATCTATATATTTTTTGAATTTATCTATTAATACCCAGGGATCAGTAACCTTATTTAATTTTACTTTGTAGTTCTTTCTTAAATCTTTAAGCCATATTTCATAATCAGGTTCACTAGGACTTAAAATATAAATCTGAGTTTCAGATTTTGAAGCTATACCTCCCTGAAGTGTTGCAATCATAGTCTTTTCTGCATTAGTCATATCGTTTTCTGAAATCACATAAAGAGATTTAGGAACTATAGTGTTTTTTATATAAGAATTATCAGAATCTAGTATAAGGTGCGTATTGGGTGAAGCATTTATTGGATAAGTAAACAAAAGGATTATAGTAAATAATAAAATAGAATAAAATTTCACGATTTTTTTCATTTGTAATACCTCAGTGTTATTAATATTTTATTATGATAAGTAATTAATCATATATTTATTCTAACCGATTTTTGATTAATTATTGTATTTGGAAAGAAACCAGAATTACTGAGGGTATTTTTACAAGGAAGTTTCAGATAAATTAGAAGAGGGGAATCCAAATACAAAAGAACAATTTTCAGAATTAGTTGATGAAATAATTGAGAAAATAAATAGAAAAGAGAAAAGTCATTACAAAAGAGTAACCTAATATAGCAAAAATATGGTTGATTTAGCTTACTATTATTTAATATTATATTGCTATTGAAACTATAAATTAACATAATAAGGTACATAATAATGGGAACATAATAATTAAGAAAACTACATAAGATAAATTATATTAAAATATATAATGAAAGGTGATTCAAATGACAAGTAAGTATAAAAACTCTAAGAAGAAAATGGCTTCTTTAGGATTAAGAAAGGATAGTAATGGAGATTATATATACATAGATCCTAATGATACAACTTCAGAATTTGTTCCAGTAAGAAATAAAAAAGAAAAGTAATATAAAATTACGTATTACATTGCAGAAAAAATCTATGCTACTTTTTATGCAAATAATGCGTTATACCTATGCTTATACACTTGTCTTAATAGAGCAATTAACATATCTATTATTGTATGTAAGAAAGGGGATATCGCGACGAATTTTTATTCGTTAATGCGATAGCTCCATTTTTTATTAATGGTATATCAATAGGATTTACTTAAAAAGAATTTAAAACCAAATTTGATAAACTTCAGAAGAGAAAAGATGATAGAGAAGTTAAGCTTTCAAAAATACAAGAATTAACATAAAACCATTGCAGTAAAAGCGATGTGGTATTCAGACTACCTATATTATACATTCAAAAGCTGTTAATTTCTTCAACTTAAATTATATTTTATTATGTGGTTTTCTTATATTATAAGCAAATGCAAGAACAATACTTTCGGTTAATAAATATTTTAAGCATTTCTCTGTAATAACATATCACGTTTTGCACCAAAGAATTTTGTAATAATGCCTAAAATAGAACCAACTAATATAGCAGCAATTATCGTTCCAATGCCCACAGAACCAAGGGTCTTAAGCACAACCAGACACGCTACCAACGAAATAGTTACCATAGAAATATCAAATCCGATTTTCACTTTATTGAAATTAATATGTGCTTTGTCAGATATTGCTTTCATAGCTCCCTCTCCAGCTAATGGAATAATATCAGCTGGAAGATAGAAGAAAATACCGATAGCAATCAAGATAGTACTTCCAATCATCATCACAAGACGAACAACTATACTGTTTGATGTTGGCAAAAATGAAAACAGATAATTTGAGAATGTTGTAAAATAGCCGAATATGACACCAACAACAACCTGAAGAAGGTTTTTGATTTTAAATGCCTTTCTGAGAATCAATATTTGCATAAAAACCAACACAATATGAAATAAAATGGTTGCCTTACCCATTTCTAACCCTGTAATACAAGTAATTGTATAAGGAATTGAACTTACTGGGGATACACCCAGATTTGATTTTACTGACATAGATACTCCTAGTGTCATAATAAATAATCCTAATAAATATACCAGTAGCCTAGTTATATAATTTTCTTTCTTAATGTCGTTACTTATTCTCTTTATCAATTTTTTATTCCTCCAATAAATCTATTAAATTATTATTAGCAATTTCTAGCAGCCTCACGAATTCATTAATTTCTTTCTTTGACATACCTTTCACAATGCGCTGATCGACAAAAGAAAATGTATCCTCTACATCTTCAGCCATCTCTTTTCCGTATTCTGTCATAGAGACATATAGAGACCTGCGATTTCCATTCTTTGTTTCTCTTTTTACAAGATTACGTGTCTCCATCCTTCTTAGGATTCCTGTCACAGATGCAGAATCTAAATTACATCCTGCTGCAATTTCTTTCTGTTCACATGGCTCATGTTCAGCAAGAAATTCTAAAATTTTAGGCTCACCGGGTCGTAAATCTGTCTTTGTCTTAATATGTTGAATGATTGCCTTTTGACAATTAGTATGACAAGCTCTTAAATTGTAATGCAATGAATTTTCCATATCTGTCCTCCTTTTTTATTTGTATATTAATAGTTTGCATGCTAATTATATCCAATAATATTATAGCACTATTGGAGAAGATATCAAATAAAACATCAGATCCTAAGTGCCATAGAAATAAAAATTTTATATGATTTTAATTAAAAATAATATTAATTTTAATAGAAGTTAACAAAGAGATGATAAAATCAATTGATTTTAACTAAAAGTGGGAGTGTTGAATGGATAATAAAAACATAACAAAAAAATTTATTTATTACTGTCTACCATCAGTTATTTGTTTATTTTTATCAGGGTTTTATTCAATTATTGATGGTCTATTAGTAGGAAGAACTACATCAGACATAGGTTTGGCTGCTATTAATATAGCATGGCCTATTAATGCATTAATAACAGCATTAGGAGTTGGAATAGGGACAGGAGGTTCAGTAATTTACTCTACTTATTTAGGTGAGAATAAGGAGAAAGAAGCTAAAGTTACTCAATACAATACTTTAATAACATTAGTATTAAGTATAATTGTAGCTTTTGTTACATTAAGATTTTCGTATAAAAATATTCTAATCTTACTTGGAGCAGAGGGAAAAGTATTAAGTGAAGCTATAAATTATTCAAAAATAATGATTTATGGTTGTGGTCCTCAAATAATAGGAGTAGGTTTGGTTCCTATTTTAAAAAATAATAGTATGGCATTTACAGCTATGTTAAGTATGTTTATAGGGATGATAACCAATGTGGTTTTAGATATATATTTTATAGTGTATTTAAGGTTTGGAATAGGAGGTGCAGCTTTAGCTACAATTATTGGGCAATTAGTATCAGCTATTTTTTCAATTATATTTTTGTTATATAGAAAAAATATAAATTTTAAAAATAAAGATATTAGAATTATTAAGTTAAAGAGAATTAAAGACATAATTAAGATTAGTATGTCACCCTTTGGTATTAGTATAGCTCCTTCTATAGTTTTAGTATTGACTAATTGGCAATGTTTAAAATATGGAGGGGATACTATTGTAGCTACCTATGCTGTAATATCTTATGTGGTTTTTCCAGTTCAATCTTTATTAAGTGGAGTTGGAGAAGGAATACAGCCTTTAATAAGTTTTTATAAGGGTGCTGGTGAAGAAGAAAGTATAAAAAAAGTTAAAAAATTAGCATATAAAACAAGTATTGCATTATCAATCTTATTGACAATAGCTGTATTATTTAACATTAGAAAAATAGCTATTATTTTTGGGTTATCCTCAGAAGCTCAGATGTTTTTTAAATCAGGTATGTTTATATCAGTGTTAGCTTTCTTATTTATTGGAATAGTTAAGCTAAAGTCATCTTTATACTATGCATATGGTGATATAAAATCAGCTTTATTAATTATATATGGAGAGGTAGTGATAATAGCGCCTATAGCTTTGATTATATTACCTATACTATTTAAAGTTAATGGAATTTGGCTCAGCTTATTATTTACTAAATTAGCTATTATTATTATAGAAATGATGAAAAGAGAAGTTAAATAAACATAATAATTTATTTACATTAATTAACAAGATATTAATATTTACTTTACCTGTGTACTCTATTATAAGGATTGTTAAAGATGGGAGGGCTTATTATTGAATACTATATTAGAAGAGGACAGAAAGAGTAAATTATTAAGGCTAAATAAAAGATCTATAAAATGTGGAAGTTCAGCAATGCTATTTATTCTACCAGCATTGATACCATTAGTGATATTTTGGATATATCCTATTATTAAATCAATTTATATAAGTTTTACTGACTGGGATTATATGACGGCTGATTATAATTTTATAGGATTAGAAAATTATAAGAGTTTATTAGGAGATTCTAATTTTTATCAAGCTTTAAGTAACACTGTTGAGTTTAGCTTGGGAACAATAATACCAACTATAATAGGAGGATTATTATTAGCTTTATTACTACAAAAGAATTTTAGAGGATCAGGTATTTATAAGGTAATATTATTCTCGCCTTGGATTACACCAACTGTAGCTATTTCAATAGTATGGACATGGATCTTTGATCCTAATGTAGGTATAGCTAATAAAGTATTAGAATTTTTGAATATGGCACCATTAGAATGGTTAAATAGTTCTCAAACATCTATGTTAGCAGTAATTATAGTAACTGTTTGGAAGAGTATCGGGTATGCAATGATATTTTATATATCAGCATTAGAAAAAGTACCAAATGTATTATATGAAGCAGCATCATTAGATGGAGCAAATTGGTGGCAAAAGTTTAGACATATTACATTACCAGGTATATCACCAACAACATTTTTCTTAGTAATAATAACAACAATAAATGCTTTACAAGCATATGATCAAATACAAGTATTAACGCAGGGGGGACCTTCAGGAAGTACAAGAACGTTATTATATCAATATTATCAATTAGCTTTTGAGCAATTTAATATGGGGCAAGCTACTGCTGTAGCAGTGATATTAATAATAATTACAGTAATATTATCATTGTTACAGTATATAGTGTCTAAGAAGTGGGTTAACTACTAGGGAGGTAAATAAGCTATGTCTAAAAAGGTACTAAGTAAAAATAAAATAAATCTATTAATTTTAGTTTATAAAAATATATTATTAATAATTGCTAGTATATTTACAGTATTTCCGTTTATATGGATGATAGTTAGTGCATTAAAAACTAAATCAGAAATTATGGATACATCAAAATTCTTACCATCTGTAGCTCAATGGGGTAATTTCATAGAGGTATTAACTAATTCTCCAATATTAAGATATATGGGAAATAGCTTATTTGTTTCTATAATAACAGTTATCTTGCAACTAGTAACAGGTGCAATGATAGCATATGCAATAGTGAATATGAGATTTAAAGGAAGAAATATTTTATTCCTTGTTATTATGGGTACATATATGTTACCAACCGTTGCTACTTATGTCCCTAGTTACATAATATTATCTAAGCTAAATTTATTAAATACATATACAGGATTAATAATATCAAATGCAGTAAGTATTTTTGGAATATTTTTATTAAGACAAGCATTTATGCAATTACCAAAGGGATTGATAGAAGCTGCAAGAGTAGATGGAGCTAGCCACTGGCAAATAATTTGGAAAATAGTATTTCCTATAACAAAACCAGCATTTATTACTTTTGGACTAATTAGTTTTATTTCAAGTTATAACAATTATATGTGGCCGTCATTAATAACAGATAGTCCTGAGTTAAGTCTTGTATCACAAGGATTAAGAAGGTTTTTTGTTGAAGGTGGAGCATATGGTACAGAATGGCCGTTAGTTATGGCGGCAAGTACAGTTATAGTAGTTCCATTAATAATATTATTTATGTTTACACAAAAGTGGTTCATAAGTGGTATTGGAGATACTGGAATAAAAGGATGATAAAGTATTTTTAGCGATTTAACAGAGGGGGATATAAATAATGAAGATGAAAAAAATAATAGCAAGTTTACTAGTAGGTGTATCAGTATTATCAGTATTTACAGGGTGTGGTACAAATAATAAAAATAGTAGTGATAAGGTAGAAATTGATTTCTGGTATTCAGGAGGAAAAACAGCAGTAAGAGTTTTATCTGATATAGTTGAAGATTTTAATGAGTCTCAAAATAAATATCATATTAATACTGTAACTCAAGCAGATTACACTGAAACATATCAAAAATTACAAGCGGGAATAGCAGGGAAAAAAGGGCCAGATATAGCATTATTAGATGTTGATAAATCTAGAAATTTAGCATCAAAGGATTTAGTAGAAGATTTAAATGAATTTATAGATATAGACGAAAACTTTGATAAAGATGATTATGTGGAAGTATTTTTTAATCAAGGAATAGATGAAGAAGGAAATATATTTGCAATACCAGCTTATGGTACTACACAAGTTTTATATTATAATATTGAAGCTTTTGAAAAGGCAGGTATTAAGGCAGAAGATATAAAAACATGGCAAGACTTAGCTGATGCAGCTAAAAAGATTACTGTAAAAGAAGGTGATAAAACTACTTTCTATGGTTGGGAACCAATGTATGGTGTAGATAACTTGATAGATGCTGCATTTAGTAATGGTGCTAGCATTTTTAGTGAAGATGGAACTAAAGTTACTATTAATACAGATGAATGGGTAGAAGTATGGGAAAGTTTTAGAAAGTGGATTCATGACGATAAAATAATGACTATACATTATGGTGGACAAGGATGGGAATATTGGTATAAGACTATTGATGATGTACTTAATAATGTAGCTGGTGGATATACTGGATCATCAGGAGACCAAGCAGATTTAGATTTCACAAAGGTAGCAGCGATGGAGCAACCAGGTTGGGGAGATAATCCTTCAGCACCAACAGCAGAAGCTTTACAATTAGTAATGTTAAAAAATGATGATGATGACGTTAAACAAGGTGTATATGAATTTATGAAGTTCTTTACTAAAGCTGAAAATCAAGGTAAGTGGTCAAAAGAAACAGGATATGTTGCTGTAAGAAATTCTACTAAAGACATAGAAGACTTTTCTAAGTATTGTGAGGAAAATCCACAAGCTTTAGTGCCATTACAACAAGCATCTCATGGATCTATTTTACCTGAGGACCCAACTGGTGGAAAAGTTATAGATGCATTAACTATAGCGGCTGATAAAGTTGAAATAGAGGGAATATCAGCTAAGGAAGCATTAGATGAGGCACAAGAAACAGCACAAAAGGCATTAGATGAAGTATTGAAAAAATAATTTCTCTTAGGAGGTTCATATGAAATATGAATACATTTATACTATAAATGAAAATTGTGATAATAAAATAGAAAATAGTTTTTGTGTGAAGAAGGATATTGATAATTTATATATTGATATTGATATTGAAGAAAAGTTTTCATTAATGATTTATGTTGTTGCAATAGATTCTAATGGTGTAATAAGAATGCAAAAGCAATTAGGTTATGGTGAAAAGACATTATTAATAAGTAGTTCTAGCAATACAACTAGTATTGGTGGATATGCAGGACCAATTGTAAAGGGTGAATGGAAGTTAATAGTTTATATTTTCAAGGAATACTTAGTTCAACTATTAGATGGAAAGACATTTAATTTTAGTATATATGTATCTGATAAATGTGATAAAAAAGTATCTCAAACTATAGGAGAAGAATCATGGACCAACTACAAATTGGAAAAAGGGAAAATTACATATAACAATTATAATTGGAATAAAGTTATAAATGATAAGGAAAGATGGTATAAGGGGGATTTTCATACTCATACTGTATTATCAGATGGTAAAGAAACAGTTAAAGACGCAATGAAAAAGGCTAGGAATATGAAATTAGATTTTTATGTACCAACTGAGCACAACTTAATTCATACTGGATGGCCTAAAACAGAAGTTTTAGCCATTCCAGGTATTGAGATAACAACTAGTTATGGACATTTAAATATTTTTGGTATTAATGAAATTCCTAATAGTATATTAGACATAGCTGAAAATGTTGATAATAACGAATTTCTTGAAAAAGAGATAAATGATTTGCTGGAGAATAATTATAAAAATAATTATATAAACAGTATAAATCATCCATTTTTAAGTGTGTGGAGATGGAAATATAGAAATATTGATTTAAGATATATTAATACATTAGAGATAATAAATGATCCTACGTATATGGATGCAAAGGTCGCTAATGATATGGCTATAAAATTTATAGACTTATTATGGAATAATGGTCATAAGATTTATGGAGTGGGGGGCAGTGATTCTCATAACTTAATAGATGAAAGGTATGATGGGGCTGATAAGCCATCAATACCAGGTGATCCATCAACATATGTATTTTGTAATAAGTTAACAGCTAACAATATATTAGATTCAGTAAGATCAGGAAATGTATATGTTACTAGAGGATTAAAGTTAGAAACTGAAATAAAAGTTGGAAGTAAAACATATATGCCAGGGGATAGGATAAATATATGTTTAAATAAAGAAATACATTATAAGTGCAAAATAATTCCAGAAGAAAATATAAATATTAAAATTTATATAGTTATCAATGGAGAGAAAACATTAATTAATCATAAATTAAAAGAAAATGAATTTTTTATAGATTATATACACGAGATAGAAAATGAAGAATACACATGGATTAGATTAGAAATAAGAGATGAGGAGGATAATTTCTTAGGATATATTAATCCAATATATTATGGAAGAAAAGAACCTAATAAGATAACTTATGGCGAAATGTTAGATGAAATGGAGAAGTTAAATGAAAATTAAGGGGATTTTATTTGATAAGGATGGAACATTAATTGATTTTTTTTCTCTTTGGTTAGGTGCAGCAGAGAGAGCTATTTCAAAGTTTTTAGAAAATAACAATATAAATGATGAAAAGATGGTTAATGTAGTTTTAGAATCTATAGGTGTAAAAAATTCTAAGGTAGATCCTAGAGGAGCATTAGCATATAAGTCATATAGTGAAATAGGTAATGATATTTATAAAGAATTATGTAAGCATGGATATAAATTAAATGCTGAAAAAATAGGAGCTGATATTTCACGTTTATTTGATAATGAGGTTAATAAAGATGATGTAAATATAGTTGAATTATATGATTTACATAAATTGTTTGAGTACTTAAAGGGAAAAAATATTTACATAGGATTAGCTACAACAGATACTTTATTATCAGCAAAATATTGTTTGAAAAGATTGAATGTGAATAAGTATTTTGATTTTATAGGTGCAGATGATGGAATGTATAAACCAAAGCCTGCCATAGATTTAATAGAAGCGTTTTGTAGTAAATTTAATTTAAAATATAGTGAGATTGCTGTAGTTGGAGATACATATAATGATATGATATTTGCAAAGAATAGTGGGGCTTTATCTATTGGAGTATTAAGTGGTGTTAGTACTATAGAAGATTTTAAGGGACATGCAGATATTATATTAAAAAATGTTGGTGAACTAGTGATAAACAAAGAAATAGGATGGTAAGAATAGTTGCAATTAGAGGCAAGAATAATAAAAATAACTTTGTTTTAAAAGAAAACTGATATGGGAAAAGCTACTATAAATGATATATTTGCAATAAGCAATATTACAATTATAAATAAATCTTTTAGCCTTGAGTAAGATTATTCACTCAAGGCTTTTACATTATCATTAGAAATTATATTTTATACTGCTTAATTTTACAAAAATATAAAGTGGTTTTATAAAATAACGAAAAATAATAATAACTAATTAGGTATGCTTAGGCTAATATAAGCACACTTTTTTATTCCAATATTTTAATTACTAGAAGGAAATACTTAAAGCTATATAAAGAAAGGAATAATGAAATGAAAGAACTATTACAAAAGAAGAAGAATGAAAAGCGAGTTATAAAATATGCTCTTAGAAAATCTACAGTGGGGTTAGTATCAGTGGCGCTTTCAGTGTCATTAATTTCACCAGTAGTAGTATCAGCAGCATCTTTAGTTCAGAGTTCGAAGGAAGTATCTAATGAAAGAAATACAGATGGCGATCCTTTAAAGATAGGCACAGCGAGCATAGATTCACTGATTACTTCAGAGGAAGCAGATAAAATAATAAATGAAGTTTTTGATGCTTTAAATGATATTAAGTATGAAGATTTATATGATAGCTTAAATGCTTATGAAAGATTTGAGGATATAAATAACGTTACTAATAAGTTAAAAAATGAATTGGGTAGAGATCCAAAACCAGAAGAAATAAAAGAAGCAATAAAAACTTTGTATATGACTAGACTTGATTTAGAATCAAGTTTTAACAAGGTGAAAGCTAATTTAAGAACAGACTTAAAGAAAATAATTACTAACTCAACATATGCTGAAGCAAAGTATATTCTTAGATATAAAACTAATATATTATTAGCATTAACTTATTTAGAAAAACAGTATAGTTTTACTTTTGGAAATGAAAGTGCAAAAGATTTAATTTTGTATAATGCAGGTCTTAAAGGTCCGAGATATAATGCTTTAGATAATGTAATAGGTATAGGAAACTTAACTTATTCAGATTTAGAACTTAAAAACAATATAAGAACGTATACTAATCAAATTGCACCTATTACTGGTGAAGATAATATATTAGATTTTATTGAGAAAGCTGTAGAGAAATATACATCAGAAAAATCAGCTGCCGATTGGTTTAAGAAAACAAGTAAAGCATGGATAGTTGAAGGGGACAATAAATATGGAGAAACTTCAATATATAATAAGATGTCAAGGGATGAGAGATTAAAGTCACATCTTATTCCATTACTATCAGTTAGTGATAAGAGTATTTATGCAATTAGTACTATGAGTACTGTTACTTATGGCTTGGTGGATACATATTTTGATAACAAAGATAATATAACAATGGACGATTTAAGAGATGATTTAGAGAAAACAGCTAAGAAACAGCAAGCTTTTATAGATTTTTGGTATAGAATCAGTAAGGTTAATAATAAGCTTCTGGAGGAGAAAAACATAATTGTAATTGATAGCTTATTAGACTATGGAAAAGCTAGTAATATGGAAACTTTATGGTCAGAAGAAACAGGAAGTACAGCATTAACTGGTGTTCGTGAGTTTATTACACCTTTAGGTTTCTATACAACATATATGTTTGCAGATGGACAAGCGGGAACAGATGATTGTATTAATCTGTTTTTATCTAAATCATTAACTGATAGAGGACAAGAAACTTATACTCATGAGTTAACACATCTTTTAGATAATAAGGTTTTGTTAAATGGTTATGGCAGAAGATCAGGCAAAGGAGCAGAAGCTTTTGCTAGAGGTTTATTTGAAAGTATAAATAATAATGGAGGTTCTTTAATAAGAGAACCAATCTTTAACTTAAATCTATCTTATGAATTAGGTGATGAAAGAATACAAAATAAATCACCAGAAAGATTTAATACAGAAGATGATATGCAGCAATATATGCAAGGATTAATGGATGTTATCTATACATTAGATTATGTAGAAGCCCAAAGTTCACTAAAACAAACAGCTGAAGATAAGACTGTACTATATAATCAAATATCACTAACACCAGATGCTAAAAAGCCTGGTATAGTTAATGATACTTTCCAAAGTATAAGTAAAGAAACAGCGGAAAGTTTAAAAACCATTGATGATTTAATTGATAAAAATATAGTATCAGGAAGACTTGCATTCCAAGGAATATTAACAACAGGAACAGCAGAGGATAACGGATATTATGTAGTACCTTTATTCAATCCAATTTATGCAGCTATGCAGAATAATTCAGGTGCAGTTGGAGATATAACTTTTAAAAGAAATGCTTATGAATTATTAGCACAGTATGGTTATAGTGATGGTATGGTAGCTTATATTTCTGATCAGTATCCTAATGATGAAGAGGCTTTAAAGGCAATTTTAGATGCTAAGTATAATGGTGATTTAGCAGCATTTAAAAAGGATATGTTTGCTATTAGAATAAGTAAATTATCAAAACTTAAACAAACAGATGTTTTTGCTGATTATCAAGAGTTGCAAGAAAAGATGGATAAAGCCGTTAAAACAGATTTAGACACTATGAAAAAAAATAAACAATATAATATCAATATAAATCAAGGCGTAAATGCCGTAAGTACTTTAAAAAATGAAATATTACAGTATTATTTAAAGAGTACAGATGATTTTAAAACATCTATTTATAAAGATATAGTTATTGGAGAGAAGAAAGAAGTAACTGAAAATATAATACCGTCAACTATTATTAATAAAACTGATGATACATTATGGGAAGATGAAACTCGTATTGAAAAAGGAACTGATGGAGTTGAAAGAGTTACTAAAGTATGGAGAACAGAAGATGGTATTGTAGTAGGACAGCCAAATGTTACAACAGAAATAATACAAGAAATGAAGCCAACAGTAATTTATAAAGGTACTAAAAAAATAGAAGGTGAAATTGTAACAGTAGATGATAATGTTAAGATTCCAATAAAAGTTATAGAAAAAGAAGATCCAAATCTGTATGTAGGAGAAACTAGAACAGAGTTAGGAGAAGAAGGAATAAAGAAAGTAACGACAGTTCAAAAAACTGAGAAAGGTAATCCGGTGGGAGACCCAGTTGTAACGGAAGAAGTTATCAAAGAAATGAAACCAACAATTATCTATAAAGGTACAATGAAAAAACCTGAAATAAGTCTTTCTCAAAGTACTTTTGTTTATGATAAAAATTCAACTGATATTGAATCAATGATTTTAAATAGTATTGTACTAGATGATGATTTATTATACATAGGTATACAAATCATAGGAGAAGTACCAACTACTTCAGGAAGACATGATATTACTATAAGGTTATTACGTAGAGATGGTATTACTTGTGATGTTGAAGTCAATATTGCAATAGTAAGTGCTCCTGTAACTACGCCGGAGATATCAAAGCCAGATAGCAATAGTACTAATATGCCTAATGATGATATATTAGATAAAGTATCTAATACTGTTGTAAATAGTGAAGTAAAAAATACAATAGTTAATACAGTGGTTAACAAAGAAAATAAAGTTGATACTAATAATAATACTGTTGATGAAAGTGCTAATATTTCAAGTGATATAAATGTAGATGAAGAAAAAGATATATCAAATGAATCAGAGACTGCAGAAGTAAAAGAATCTACAACTTATTCTGAAAAAAATAGTACTGAAAATTCATTTAAAGAAAATGATACAAGTGAAGATAAAGAATCCAGTAAGACTTTAATATATGTAGGTATTGGATTAATTGTATCATTATTATTGGGAAGCTTAATTAAGATATTTAAAAGAAATGGTAAGTAAAAAATAATTTTTATGGTGGCTTTTTAAAAGATCACGTTTTGATTTTACTATAAAACCCTCGACAATGATAATTTGTATTGTCGAGGGTTATTATTTTGTAATTATTTAAAGAAAATCAATCACCAGTTATTGTGATTGTATATGGTTTTATATAAGGAATCTTTCATTTTTATTCCTTAGAAGTTTAAATACTTGATGTTCCTTATCATTTACACTAATTAATTCCATTGAAGAAAGTGCTCCATTACTTGCTATATCTTCTGCATCCAACTTTTCCTTTTGAATAATATCAAAGAAATTGCTAGACGTACACATTCTTCTAATGATAATATAAAATACACATAAATAATTGGTAGCTTTAGTACAAATGCAGATAATAATCCAAGTGGCACACCAAATCCCCAGGTTCCAATTATATCAATCCACATGATGTAGTTTGTTTTTCCTCCACTTTTTATAATACCTCCACCCAAAATCATATTCTGCACCTTAACTGGAGATACGATTGCAAATACTACTAGCAATGCATATGCAGTCTGCTTCACTGCTGCAGCCACATTATAGATTCCAGTATAGACTTTGCCTAATAGGATTAACAGGATTGATAATGCAATAGATACAATCAAACCATACTTCATCAATTTTTTTGAATCATTATATGCTTTTTCATAATTTTGATTACCGAGAGATTTACCTACCATGATTCCGGCAGCTTGTGATAATCCACATAATGCACCTATCATCAAACCTTGTATTGGTGAAGTCATTGTCATAGCTGCACAATCATTAGTGCTTATATTTCCATAAATAGCGGAATATACATTTTCTCCAAGGCTCCACATAAATTCGCATATAAGAAGTGGAGTAAGAATTTTTATATATGAAATGTATTCGTTTCCATTAAATCTAATATCAAAAGACAAATTCATCTTTTTCTTTCTTAACTGCCATAACAAAAATACTAAAGTTAGCAGACATGAAATGATCTGTGCTACAACACTTCCTATTGCTGCTCCTTTAACGCCCAGTTCAGGTAATCCAAATTTTCCAAAAATCAAAATATAGTTAAGCGCTGTATTAACAAACAAAGATGAAACGCTAGCTACCAATGGGAATACTGCCATCTCCATACAACATAGCATTGCTTCTGCCATACCGGATAATGCTATTGGTAAAAATGACCACGCATAGATTTGTAAATAGGATTTACCTAATTCTTTAGTCACAGAATCCTTTGTGTAAAAGGAAAAAATCTGTTCTGTAAATAAAAGTGAGGCAAATGTAAATAAAACTGTAATGAAAAGAGCAACCAATAGATTCACATGAAAACTTCTTCGTACATTTTTTACATTTTTCTGTCCCATGTATTGAGAAATCATAATAGCTGCAGTTGCTGTAATTGCGCCAAGAACAACACTATAAATAGATGCAAATTTACCTCCTAGACCAATTCCTGCAATACTTTCACTGCCAAGCTGACCAATCATAACCTGATCAATAATGCTAAAAGAAGACCTAATCATGCTTTGTAATGTAATTGGTAATGCAATTCTTATAATACTTTTTGAAAAGGAACTTTCTGATATTGTATTCTCCATAACAACTCCCCCATTCTTGTGAAATATATAATTACTATTGTTGGTATTTCTATATTTGAATTATAATCTTATTATAGGTGCACTTCTACTACTATAATATTATAATATTAACACAATCCTACGAATTTGGAGGTAATTTCTATGAACACACCACGATTATTGAGTTCAACCAATGAGCCATTGATTCTTCCTGATGGTTTGGAAGTAAAAACACATGGAACAACTAACATTCCTTATACTGTCTATCGTGGCAGTATCCCTGACTATCTACCTTCATATCCCCTTCATTATCATGATGAGTTGGAGATCATTTACTGTGTTTCAGGGAGTGGGTGTATTTTGATAAGCGGAGAAAGTTATGTGATTACTTCTGAGGATTTTGTAATCATATTGCCGGATCAGGTTCATTCAATAGAATCCATTACAGAACCATTTGAATATTTTAACATACTCTTTAAGTTTTCTATAATTGAATCAGAACGAGAAGATAATTTCATCTATCAGCAATATATGGCTCCTTTTGCAAAAGGATCTGTTGTAGTTCCTTCTATTATAAAAAGAGACAGTCCTCTTTCTGAGCAACTATCTCCTCATATTCTTCCATTGATTGATGAAGGGAAAAAAATAAGTCTTCTACTAGTTAAATCCCATCTATATGCCATCATAGATATATTAAATAGTATTGCAGTGACTATTGATAAGAAATCTGATTCTAACCATAAAACTAATGAATTTCTTCGCCAAGCGGTACAGTATATTAATGATTACTATTCCGAAAAAGTTCAGATTTCTGAAGTTTCTGCATTTTGCGGATATAGTAAAAGCCATTTTATGAAGCTCTTTAAAGATTTAACTGGTACAAGCTTTTCTCAATATCTTGTTCGTTTTCGTTTGGAAAAAGCAGCCGGATTGTTACGAAGTACTGACAAGTCTATCATAAATATTGCAACACTCTGTGGTTTTTTCAATGCTTCTTACTTTACAAGGGCCTTTATAAAACAATACCAGAGTACACCTTCTGTATATCGTTCCTCTTGGAATGATTAACAGTTTAATTCTTTTTGTATACTTCGTAAGTGTCAAAAATTAAGTTCCTAGATACTAAAATCTCCAAAAGTTAATTTTTCTATATGCCAAGGGGAATTGTTAAAGCTGATGATTTAGGTTATATAGGTTATATAGCATAGTAAAAATGAATAGGTATACTTTATAAATAATAATATTCAGGGGGAATAAAATGCATATGGCCGATGCACTAGTAACTCCGATGGTTGGTTGCACAATGCTCATTGCAGCGGCTGGAGTTACGGCTAATTCAGTTAATAAAATAAGGAATGAAGAAGATATTCAAAATAAAATACCGTTAATGGGGGTTGTAGGAGCTTTTGTATTTGCAGCTCAAATGGTTAACTTTTCGATACCTGGTACTGGCTCCAGTGGACATATTGCAGGTGGAATTCTACTTGCAGCAATCTTAGGCCCGGAAGCTGGATTTTTATCACTTGTATCCATACTAATAGTCCAATGTTTGTTTTTTGGTGATGGAGGTCTTTTGGCATTAGGATGCAATATTATAAACATGGGCTTTTTTAGCTGTTTTATAGGATATAAGCTTATTTATAAAAATGTAATTAGTAAAAATTATTCAAAGAAAAGAATTATGGTAGCATCAATTTTAGGTTCTGTTATTGGGTTACAATGTGGTGCATTTTCAGTTGTATTAGAAACATTAACGTCAGGGGTAACTAAACTTCCATTTACAACATTTCTTATTTTTATGCAATCTATACATTTAGCTATTGGCATAGTAGAAGGAATAGTAACAGGATTACTACTTAACTTTTTATATCAAAATAGACCAGATATTTTGGAAAAGGCAGCTATAACAAAAAGCTATAACATCACTAAGAAAAAAGTAATTTCGATTATTCTAGCATCTGCATTAGTTATTGGCGGAGGAATTTCACTTTTAGCCTCATCACATCCAGATGGTCTGGAATGGTCTATATTAAAAACTTCAGGAAGCGAAGAATTAACGGCTAATGATTACATTCATGAAAAAATAGTAGAAGTACAAAATAAAACTGCATTTTTGTTAGACTATGGATTCAATGTTGATAATCTATCTGTAACTGAAGAAATTATAGGAAAATCAATAGCCGGAATTATTGGAATTGTTATTACAATAGGAATAATAGTTTTAATAACGCATCTCTCTATAAGAGGAAAAAAATTATATGTTGTTAATGATAATGTAAATGAAATAGAAGAAAAATTTAAGGATAAATAAGATTGGGGATATTAGTGCAGCTATATTTGAAATTAGAAAAATAGATACAATAAAAAAGCGACGTTAAATATATTTAACAAGTGAAATCTTGCGTAAATATATTTAACGTTTTTTATTTTTAATAATATTTCTAAAATTATGTATCTTAATTAGGAAACTACAAATAATAGATAATACTTGATAAAAAGGAATATGAAAAAGGAGGAAAATCAATTGCATTTAACAGATAGAGAAAGAGAAAAACTTATGATTGTTGTTGCAGCAGATGTTGCAAGGAGAAGAAAAGATAAGGGATTAAAGCTAAATTATCCTGAATCTGTAGCTTTAATCACTGATGAGCTCTTAGAAGGAGCTAGAGAAGGAAGAGAAGTAGAAGATTTAATGGATTATGGTACAAAAATTTTAAACAAGAGCGATGTAATGGAAGGTATACCTGAAATGATTCATGTAGTTCAAGTGGAAGCAACATTTCCAGATGGTACTAAATTAGTTACAGTACATGATCCAATACGTTAGGAAAGGAGATAGATATAATTGATACCTGGAGAATTAATTATAAAAGAAGGAACTATAGAATATAACAAAGGAAAAGAGGCAATAAAGATTGAGGTAGTGAACATTGGGGATAGACCTATACAAATAGGATCTCATTATCATTTCTATGAAGTAAATGATTTTTTAAAATTTGATAGAAAAAAAGCTTATGGAAAGAGATTGGATATTCCATCAGGGACTGCAGTTAGATTTGAACCAGGAGATAAAAAAGAAATAAACTTAATAGATATTGGCGGAGTTAGAAGAGTTTACGGGTTACGTAACTTAGTTGATGGATATTTAGATGGAAGGGGATGCAAAGAATAATGAGTTTTGAAATAGATAAACACCGTTATGTAGAATTATTTGGGCCAACTAAAGGAGATAAAATAAGGCTAGGTGACACAGATTTAATTATTGAAATTGAAAAAGACTATACAGGATATGGTGATGAATGTAAATTTGGAGGCGGTAAAGTTTTAAGAGATGGAATGGGTCAAAATGCAATTGAAAGCAGAGAAAATCCTATGGTTGCAGACCTTATTATTACAGGAGCTACTGTTATAGATTACACAGGAATATATAAAGCTGATATTGGCATTCGTGATGGAAAGATTTTAGCTATAGGTAAGGGTGGTAATCCTTATACCATGGATGATGTGGATTTTATAGTAGGACCAAGCACAGAAGCATTAGCTGGAGAAGGAAGGATAATAACTGCAGGTGGTATAGATACTCATGTACATTATATAAGTCCAGACCTTGTTAATGCTGCATTAGAAGGAGGAATAACAACACTTATAGGGGGAGGAACAGGTCCTGTTGATGGGACTAATGCTGTTACTTCAACACCTGGAAAATGGTCTATTCATCGTATGTTACAATCTGCAGAAGCATTTCCTATAAACCTTGGTTTCTTAGGAAAAGGTAGTGGAGCAAATATAAAGGTTACAGCAGAGCAAGTTGAAGCAGGTGCTTGTGGTCTTAAAGTTCATGAAGATTGGGGAGCAACAAGATCTGCAATAGATTATTCGCTAAAAACAGCAGATAAATATGATATTCAAGTTGCAGTACATACTGATACATTAAATGAAGGTGGATTTGTAGAACATACAATTGAAGCATTTGCAGGGAGAACAATTCATACATATCATACTGAAGGAGCGGGGGGTGGTCATGCACCAGATTTGTTAAAAGTAGCTTCTAAACTTAATGTAATACCAGCATCAACTAATCCAACTAAACCTTTTACTATAAATACAATTGCAGAACATTTAGATATGCTTATGGTATGTCATCACTTAGACCCTAAAGTTCCAGAAGATATTGCATTTGCAGATTCTAGAATAAGACATCAAACAATTGCAGCAGAAGATATACTACAAGATATGGGTGTATTTAGTATTATGAGTTCTGATTCAATGGCTATGGGAAGAATAGGAGAAGTTATTACAAGAACATGGCAGACTGCAAGTAAGATGAAAAGACAAAGGGGAGTATTGGAAGGTGATTCTGAAGAAAATGATAACAATAGAGTGAGAAGATATATTGCAAAATATACTATAAATCCAGCATTAGCACAAGGAATATCAAAATACGTAGGTTCTATAGAAGTAGGGAAAATGGCTGATTTAGTGCTTTGGGATACAGAATTCTTTGGTGTAAAACCACATCTAGTAATCAAAGGCGGTATGGTAAATAAATCAATAATAGGAGAAGCTAATGCATCTATTCCAACATGTCAACCAGAATTTTTTAGAGATTGTTTTGGCGCATATGGAAAAGCAAAATATGCAACTTCTGCAACTTTTGTTTCTAAATATGCCTACGAACATGGTATAAAAGAAGAATTAGGATTGCAAAAGTTAGTATTACCAGTAGGGGGAATAAGAAATTTAACAAAGAAAGATATGAAATTAAATAATGCAACTCCAGAACTTGGTGTTGATCCAGAAACTTATGACGTTACTGTAGATGGAGAGTTAATAACTTGCAAGCCAGCAAAAGAATTACCATTAGCACAAAGATACTTCTTATTTTAGTTTAAAAATAGTTTATGTTTGGGGTTGTCACATAGATTATGAATTGTAAACTGTGAATTTAAAAAAAGGTTTTGCCCAGAAAATTTCATTTATTATAATGTGATATCCCTAAATTAGGAGGAAAATAAAAATGGTTTTTGATAAGGTAATAGGAAATATTAATGAAATAGATAATTTAGATGAATATCATGTTGAAACAATATACTTAAATAGTGAAGATCTGCTTAAAAGAATTCTAAGAGTAACTTCAGACCATAATAGAGAATACGGAATAACATTAGAGAATGGTGAAAAATTAATAGACGGTGATATTCTTTATAACAAAGATAAGAAACTTATAGTTGTGAAAGTTAATAGTGAAGATGTTTTAGTTATTGAACCCTCAACTATAACTGAAATGGGAATAATAGCACACGCTTTAGGAAATAGGCATCTTCAAGCACAATTTGAAGATGATAAAATGATAATCCAATATGATAGGTTAGTAGAAGAAGAATTAAAAAGAGATAATATTAATTACTCAAGAAAAAAAATAACTTTGAAAAAGGCGTTTAAACATGTTGAATTTGCACACAGACACTAAAAACAATGAAAATAATATCATAAATGTATTGCGTGTTATACAAATATGTGATTCGAACTTTCCTATAGGTTCTTTTAATCATTCATATGGTATGGAGAGTTATCTTAGAAATAACAAGATTACTTCTGCAGAGAGTTTAAAAGAATACCTTGATGTGTTTTTAAATAATGTATTTATTTATAGTGATGGATTAGCAATTAGGATGTTATATGAATATTTAAATAAAAATAAACTAGAAAAGATTTTAGAACTGGATAGAATCCTTACAGTTCAAACTATAGCTAAAGAAAGTAGAAATGGTTCAAAGCTTATAGCAAGCAGAATGATTAAGCTTTTTCTTGATTTATATGATAGTGACATTTTAAGAGAATATGAAGAAAAAATTAATACAAAGCAAGCTTTTGGGCACCCAGCTATAGTATTTGGATTGCTTATGTATACTTTAAATTTTTCTGAAGAGGAAGCTATAAGTTTCCATATGTATAGTACAATTTCAACACTTATTCAAAATGGTGTTAGGGCTATACCACTAGGACAAAAAGACGGTCAGATAATTCTTAAAAAGTGTAGTGAGAGTTTTAAATTTTTATGCGAAAAGATTAAAAATTTAGATTATAGCTTTTTTGGTGCAAGTACTCCAGGTATTGAATTGGCTCAGATAAATCATGAAGTACTGGAGTTTAGATTATTTATGTCTTAAAATTTAAAAACTAAATAATCAAAATTAATTACATGGTGAAAGGATGAGTTTTATGAAAAAGCCAGTAATAATAGGGGTAGGCGGTCCTGTTGGAAGTGGAAAAACTTTATTAATAGAAAGAATAACTAGATTAGTGAAAGATCAATATAATTGTGCAGTTATTACTAATGATATTTATACAAAGGAAGATGCTAAATTTTTAGTGAAGAATTCTGTGTTAAGTGAAGACAGAGTTATTGGAGTAGAGACAGGTGGATGTCCACACACAGCGATAAGAGAAGATGCATCTATGAATTTTGCTGCTATAGAAGAAATGAAAAGCAGATTTAATGACTTGGATATTATTTTTTTAGAAAGTGGTGGAGATAATTTAGCGGCAACATTTAGTCCTGACTTAGTTGATTTCTCTATTTATATTATTGATGTAGCACAAGGTGAAAAGATTCCAAGAAAAGCAGGACAGGGAATGATAAAAAGTGATTTGTTTATCATTAACAAGATAGATTTAGCTCCTTATGTTGGAGCAGATTTAGAAGTTATGAGAAGAGATACATTAACATTTAGAAAAGAAAAGACTTTTATATTTACTAATTTAAAAAAAGATGAAGGTGTAAATGAAGTTCTTACTTGGATTAAAAAGAATTGTTTATTAGAAGGAATTAACTAAAATGAGTAACAGCAAGTATGCAGGGGAATTTGAAATAGTATTAGAGAAAAAGAATGAAAATACTGTTATAAGTGAAAAAAGATTTGATGGTCTAATAAAATTATCTCCAACTATTCATCTTGATAGTGAAAAAATTTCAACTTATTTTATAGTTGGTCTTGGAGGAGGATATGTTGAAGGTGAAAAATATAAATACAGCATTAATCTAAAGGAAGATTCAAGAGCAATTATAACAACTCAAGCATCTACAAAAGTATATAAATGTGTACATGGAGAGAAAACTGAACAAGAAACTATAATAAATTTAGAGAAAAACAGCACCTTAGAGTATATAACAGATAGTGTAATACTATATAAGGATGCAATTTATAAGCAAGTAAATAATATTTATATGGATGAAAGTGCAACACTGATATACAGTGATGGAATTACATCTGGATGGTCAAAAGAAGGTGAAGCATTTCAATATAGTAATGTACAATTAAAAACAAGTGTGTATGTAAATAATAAAATAGTTCTATTAGATAACTTATATGTAAATCCAAGAGAAGATGATGTTACTAAATTAGGTTTTTTTGAAGGATATCAAAATTTTGGAACATTACTTGTAATAAATGAAAATATTGATGTGAAAATAATTGAACAGTTAAGAGATGAAATAAAAAAATTAAATTTACCAATTTACTTTGGTATATCGGAACTTGAAGTAAATGGTTTTGTATTAAGAGTATTGGGAAACTTAACTCAAAATATAGAGAGTGCAATAAAGTTATGTCATAACTATATAAGAAAGGAATTTTTAAATTCTAGAGAGTTATCTATACGTAAATATTAGTAAGATAGGTTGTGAATATAGATGTTAGGAATAGTATTGTTATATGTAGGAATAGTTCTAATAAATAATGGTATAAGCAGGTTGTGCAATATAGATGAAAAGTCAGCTTCTGTAATGAATATATTTACAGGTGCTTTAGCAGTAATAATTGATACTGTATCTGTAATACAAGGAGAATACTATGCGGTAGGTACAGGATTATTATTTGGTTTTACATATTTATTTGTAGCTATAAACAGTATATTTAATCTAGACAAAAGACCTTATGGGTGGTATAGCTTATTTGTAGCTATAAATACTATACCATGTGCATATCTTAGCTTAACACAAGACTTAGATTGGAGAATGAGTATTATATGGGTATTGTGGGGAATACTTTGGCTTACAGCATTTATAGAAATAATTTTAAAGAAAAATCTTGGAAAGTTTGTCCCATATTTAGCTATATTTGAAGGAATCATAACAGCTTGGATACCAGGATTTCTGATGCTTGTTGATAAATGGTAATATTCTTATTTCATATTTAAATGGGACGTTATTAATTTTGTATAAAATCATTAAAATTAGGTTAATGTAATTTAGATATAAGTTTTATTAGGAGGAAACAAAAATGTGCACCGCATTAACTTTAAAAACAAAAGATGGTTATAATTTGTTTGGAAGGAATATGGATTTATCATATTCATTTAATCAAGCTGTTACTTTAGTACCTAGAAATTATGAATATAGAGATAGAGTTACTAGTAATATGAAAAAAACTAAATATGCAATAATAGGTATGGCAAGTGTTATAGATGATTATCCAGCCTTTGCAGATGCAATGAATGAAAAAGGATTAGGGTGTGCAGGCCTTAATTTTCCAGGATATTCTTACTTAGAAGATAAAGAGGTACCAGGTAAAAATAATTTAGCTCCATATGATTTAATTATATGGATATTATCAAATTTTGAAACCGTAGATGATGTTTTAAAAGAAATTGGAAATATAGAATTAGTTGCAGTTCCAATTAATGAAAAAACACCGCTTCCAACTCTTCATTGGATAGTTGCAGATGCAAATGGAAAATCTATAGTTATAGAAAAGACAAAAGAAAGTTTGAAGATTCATGAAAATCCTATTGGAGTTATGACTAATTCTCCAACATTTGATTGGCATTTAACTAATTTAAATGAATATATGAAGACTACCCCTATTCAGCCGGAACCTGTAAAATGGGGAGAGAAAGAATTAAGACCATTAGGAGTGGGGCTAGGAACTAATGGATTACCAGGAGGATGTTCAGGAGTAGATAGATTTGTAAGAATAGCATATTTAAAATCAACGCTTTCAGAAACAGAAGATTTAAACACTGGGATAAGTCAATTTTTCCATATGCTAAATAATGTGGCGATGCCAAGGGGAGCTGTTAAAGCTGATGATTTAGATGATATAACATTATATACTTCATGTATGTGTCAACAAAAAGGTATCTATTATTATTCAACATATAATAATAATGGAATAAGTGCTGTAGATATGAATAAAGAAGATTTAGATGCTAAAGAAATCAAGAGATTTGAATACTTAGATAAATTACATATTACGTATCAAAATTGAAGGCTATAACAAAGAATCCACGATAGAAATATCGTGGATTTTTATTTTAATCTAAGTTTTTACCTGTAAATGCTAAAGGTAAAAGTTCTTCTAATGTATACTCTAAATATTCTGCTGTACTTTTTGCGATAATTACTTTAAAAGTTTTTAAGTCACAAAATTCAGCCATAACTTGCCTACATACAGCACAAGGGGCACAGAAATCTCCTTCACCTTGTTGTATACCTTTTTTATTTCCTACTACTGCAATAGCGGTGAAATCTTTTTTACCTTCAGAAATTGCTTTAAAGAAAGCTGTTCTTTCAGCGCAGTTTGTTGGGGTATATGCAGCATTTTCTATATTGCATCCTTGATAAATTTCACCATCATCACAAAGTAAAGCTGCACCTACATTGAAATTTGAATATGGTGTATAACAAAATTTTTGAGCTTCAAAGGCTTTTTCTATTAACAATTTTCTATTAATCATAATTTTCCTCCGGAATTTTTATTAGAAATACCTAATAAGTTATTAGCATAATTAGTGGAGAGAATTATATCAACTAGCTTATTTATGTCCTTTACTTTGACAAATCCTTTATCATACTTAACAAGATTATCATCTACTAACTCTTTAATAATTCGATTAACACTTCTAATATTTGAACCAACGCCTTCTACTAATATATCTTTATGGATATTATCTAAATTATGATCAGTTAAGAACTTCCACAAGAAGAAAAGTAGTCTATATTTTAAGTTGTAAGCAACGTTTGCTTTGTTATTAAGAGAAGTATGATACATTTTTTTAGACAGTTGAACATGTACATATAAAGAAAAATCACTATCATGTTTGATCCATTCCCAAAAGGAGTGTTTAGAAATTTTAATTGCTTCACAAGGTTCAAGTGCTTCCACATAATTTAATATAGGTTTATCAGCGAATATTTCTAATTCGCCAAATACTTCATTTTCACAATAAGTTCTTTCTAAATATTTAACCCCTGTAGGTGTTAGTGAATAGACTTTGACTTTCCCTTTTTTTATTATATATACGTCCTTTGCAACTTGATTTTGTATAAGAATTTTATCAAAAGTATTGAAATTAATGTTTGTAAATTCATTTTTTATATAATCAGGACAAGTATCTAAAAAATAAGGTAAGTTGTTCATTTCAATTCTCCTTATTAAGTAAGTTAAATAAAGTACAGTAATTATATCACATAAATAACGCTAGATAAGTGATAATGCAGAAGTTAAGGACAAATGTCCTAAAAGATAAATTCAACTTATAATATATGAGAATAGAAGAAAAGTATACGTGTTAAAATACAATTATTTATTAGAAACCACATTTAAAGCATCTATACCATTAAGGATGAAGGATTCTGTAAGTGAAGCTATTTCATAAGGGGATTCTTTTAATCCGTTATTAAGCCAAGCTTCAAATATACCGATACATCCTGAAACAATAAAAGTGTAGAAATAATCAAAGGCATCAGTTTTAGGCAATTCAAACATAACAGTCCAAACGGAAAAACATTTTGCACGGATAAGTTCTTTTATTTTATTTATAAAATTTCTATCACCATTATTACTTAATAATACAGTACATATTCCTGCATTAGTTTTTAAATAATTAAAAATATCTATTAATAAAGATAAAAGACTACATTCTAAATGATCTTCGGAATGTGAGAACATAATTTTATTAAATTCTTGTAAAAATTCATCTTCAATTTGCTCTAATAAATCAAATATATCTTTGTAATGTAAGTAAAAAGTTCCTCTATTTAAATCAATTTTTTCAGTAAGTTCTTTTACAGAAATGTCATTAATGCTCTTTTCAAGCATCAATTCTATAAGACCATCTTTTAGGAATTTTTTAGTTTTTCTAATACGTCTATCTGTATTTTTATTATCCATTTCAAACATCTCCATTTAAAATATATTATTTTATTAATGAACAAAATGTAGAAAAATGTTCATTAGTATTCAAATAAATAAAAAGCAGTTCATTTATTAACAAAATATAGAAAATTGGTTATTGATACAAGTATTTTTGTTAATTATAATCTAATTAGATAAGAAAATCAACACAGTGTATAGTAATGAAAAGCTGTTAATAAAAAGTAGGTGAATATATGAAAGAAAAGTTTTTTAGGGGAGTTGTAAAACATAAGAAATTTATTGTAATTGGCTTTTTAGTTTTTGCATTAATTTCAATATTGTGTAAACAATTTGTTTCAGTAAATTATGATATGAATTCTTATCTTCCAGATGATACTGCTTCAACAGTTTCAATAGAAGTTATGGAGAAGGAGTTTGGTGGAGGTATACCTAATGCTCGGGTAATGGTGTCTAGGGTTACTATACCTGAAGCAATGGAATTAAAAGATAAAATAAAAAATATCGATGGTGTTGATGATGTAACTTGGTTAGATGATGTAGCTGACATTACTATTCCTATCGATACTTTAGATAAAGATACAGTTACTACTTACTACAAAGATAGTAATGCTTTATTTTCAGTTACTATAAATGAAGATAAAACAATGGAGGCAGTAGAGGACATAAGAACTTTAATTGGCGATAATAATGCTATGTCAGGTTCAGCGGTAGATACAGCTATAGCAACAGAATCTACAACAGATGAAATTAAAATGATTGTTCTTATTGCTGTACCTTTTACATTATTAGTTTTAATACTTACTACAACATCATGGTTTGAACCTATTATTTTACTTGTTTCTATAGGTATTGCAATCGTAATTAATGCAGGAACAAACTTGATTTTTGGTGAAATTTCTTTTGTAACTAATGCAGCTGGTAATATACTGCAACTAGCAGTTTCTCTTGATTATTCAGTATTTTTATTACACAGGTATAAAGAAATAAAAGGGGAAGGATTAGAACCAGAGGAAGCTATGATTCAAGCATTATGTAAGTCAACTTCATCAATTTTATCAAGTGGAGTTACTACAGTAATAGGATTCTTAGCATTAGCAGTTATGAAATTTAAGATAGGTCCAGACCTTGGTTTAGCTTTAGCTAAAGGAATAGCATTAAGTCTTATAACAGTATTTATTTTTGCGCCAGGTGTGATTTTATATTGTAGCAAGTTAATAGATAAAACAGAGCATAGAAGTTTTATGCCATCATTTGATGGTGTTGGAAAACTAGTAAAAAGACTTATTATGCCTTCTGTGATTTTATTTGCAGTTATAATTGTACCGTCATATCTAGCGTCTATAAATAATGATTATTATTATGGATCATCTAAGATATTTGGATTAGAAACTAAATTGGGACAAGATACAAAAAATATTGAAGATGAATTTGGAAAATCAAACAACTATGTTTTAATGGTTCCAAGAGGTGATTTTGACACAGAAGAAAATCTTTCTAATGAATTGAAAAGTATTAAAGAAGTAACTTCCATTGTATCTTATGTGGACAAAGCGGGAGCAGAAGTTCCAATGGAATATGTTGATGAAGATATATTATCAAAATTAATTAGTGATAATTATAGCAGAATGATAATTAACGTTAAAACAGATTATGAAGGTAAAGAAGCTTTTAGTGTAGTAGAAAAAATTCGTTCTATAGCTAAAGAATATTATGGAGATAAGTATTATCTAGCAGGACAGACTGTAAGTACTTATGATTTGATGGATACAATAACAGAAGATATGATTAGTGTAAATCTATTATCAATTGGCGCTGTATTTATAGTATTAGTAATATCTATGAGATCAATATCTATACCGGCGATTCTTGTATTAGCAATAGAAACGGCAATATGGTTTAATTTATCAATACCATATTATACAGAAACACCGCTGTTTTATATTTCTTATTTGATTATTAGTTCAATTCAACTTGGAGCAACGGTAGATTATGCAATTTTAATGACAGAAAGATATATTGATTTTAGAAAAGAATTTCATAAACAAGAGGCGATAAAGAAGACAGTTTCAGTAGTAATGGTATCTATTCTTACATCAGGAACTGTTATGACAGGGGTTGGGTTCTTTTTAGGATATGTATCAAGTCATGGCGTTTTATCTCAATTAGGAATGTTGCTTGGAAGAGGAACAATATGCTCTTTGGCAATTGTTGTCTTTGTTGTACCAGGATTATTATATATTCTTGATAGTTTTATTTTAAGAAAAAAGAAAGTGGTATTTTCTAAGAAAGAAGATATTAATTTAGAGGTAGAGGAAGTGATATAGATGAATAAAAATAGTAAGTGGTTAAAAACAGTAACAGCAACATCTATGATGTCTGTATTTATAATTTCAAGTATGATACCAACAGTGGTTCAAGGGTCTCAGTTATCTACTGCAAAAGAAGAAGTGGTATATGTGAATTTAGATTCTAATGGAGATTTGATTGGAACTTATGTAGTAAATATTTTCAATGATAGCGATATAGTAGATTATGGTAATTACAGTGAAGTAAGAAATATGAATACTAATGATGAAATTAAATATGATTCAGGCGTAGTAAATATTAAAAATTCTAAGGATAAGTTATATTATGAAGGTGTTATAGAAAATGCAGAAATACCTTGGGATATTGATATAACTTATAAAATGGATGGTAAGGAATATTCTGCAAAGGACATTGCAGGACGTAGTGGGAAACTTACTATGGAAATCAAAATATCTGAAAACAAAAAGGCTACAGAAGGATTTTTTGATAATTATGCATTACAAGCAACAGTACAATTAGATGGAAAGAAATGCAAAAATATAAAAAGTGATGATGCAACAGTGGCTAATGTTGGAGAACTTAAACAACTTACTTATACAATAATGCCAGGTAACGAAAAGGATATTAATATAACAGCTGATGTAAAAGATTTTGAGGTAGGCAATATTGCTATTAATGGAGTAAAACTTAATCTAGGTATTAATAAAGATAGCATTGATACTAGTAACCTTACAAGTGAAATAGAAAAATTACAATCAGCAGTAAAAGAGGTTGATAACGGTGCTAATAATTTAAATAATGGAGCTGGAAAACTTGAAAGTGGAGCAATAAAATTGGATGATGGAATAGAAACGATAAATGAAGCATTAAAAACTTTAAACGGAAAATCTTCATCTTTAAATGAAGGATCTAGTGAAGTGAAAAGTGCACTACAAACAATTGAAACATCATTAAGTAAGGTAAATACTTCTTCTGAGGAACTTACCAAGTTAAGCGCCGCATCTGGGCAAATAAAAGATGGCATTTCAAAACTTGTTACTGGGCTAGAAACTGTAGATAATTCTATAACTGATTATTATAATGGTTTATCAGCAGCAGGATTAAAGGATACAAATGAATTTGTAAATAATCATAACAATGCTATTGCAGCATTAGCAATAACAAATACACAAAGGTCACTTTATGAAGCATATATTGCTAGTGGAATAAATGGTGTACAATCTCAAGTAGCGACATTAGCGGCATCAGGAGATAAAGAAGCAATAGAACTTTTAAATAAGTATACTGCTGGAGATACTAATGCTATAGTAGATTATATTACAAATGCAGGAAAGATAATATCTATAGAAACGCTTCTAAAGGCAGATATTTCATATATTCAAGGTAGCAATAAATTAATAAGTGGTATAGATGCTGCACTAGATAAAGAAAGTGGAGAACTTATGAAAGGAGCAAATGCTCTTAAAGCAAACTATGAGATTTTTGATAAAAGTATTCAAAATCTTGTAGCATCCTTAAGTGACCTTATGGTAAATATGAATCAATTAAAGAATGGTATTAGTTTACTTAATGAAAACTATAGTGCTTTAGATTCAGGAACTAAGGAGTATACCAATGCTGTAAATACAATAACTTTAGGATATCAATCAATATGCGCGGGAGCAAATGAATTAGTAAAAGGAACATCTGAATTATATAGTGGGACTAAAACAATGGTATCTGGAACTGGAGAATTTGTAGAAGAAACAAATGGATTACAAAGTAATGTAGATAATGAAATTGACTCAATGTTAAAAAACTTTACAGGATCAGACTCAGAAATTAAATCATTTGTATGTGATAAAAATACAAATGTTAACTCAGTGCAATTTGTAATTCAAGCAGAGGGAGTAGAAAAAGAAACTGTTGAAGTAGAAGAAAGTAAAGAAACAGAAAAGCTAAATATATGGCAAAAGTTCTTAAGACTATTTAAGTTATAGTAGTTTTATATAGAAGAGATAGGATTCAATTGATTTTGAATCCTATCTTTTATTATTCTAAAGAAAAGTAATGATAGTATAAAAAATGAATATAGTATTATATACAATTATTATTTTTGAAGTGGGAGAGAGGATATGAGAAAAACAGATAATGAAAATATTTTCGATATTAATAAGAAGATTATTGAGCATCATATTAATAGGGGAATGGATTTACTGACTTCTAAGTATAATCTTAAAGAAATTGAAACTGGAAAATTTGCTAATATACAAATACAAGATATCATTTATAACATTAAGCAGTATAATATTAATGGTGTGGGAAATCTTTTGGTAATGGACTCTAAAGATTCAGCTAAACTTCAAATGGTTTCATTTGTAATCACCCCATATTATAAATTATTACCTTTATTTTCTACTGATTATATATACATGCAGGAAAAACGAAGTTTTCTAATCGAATATTATGATTTAGTACCAGAAAAAGATGAGGTGTATTTAAGTTATATGAATAGATTTAGATGCCTTAAAGCAGAACATAATAAGCTAGAGGATATGATACTTAAAAAATGTTGGTATGATTCATTAAAGCCAGTATGTACAGCTAAAAATACAGATAAATCTAAGGATTTAGAGATATCGTCTATGTTTGTAGATAATTTAAATTTATTTATTGAAATGGAGATAAATAGTAAGTTATTAACAATAGAAGAAAGAAAGTTGAAATGGGAAATTACACAGAAATATACCGATGGATTAGTGGATAATGGAGGTGTATCTACAAATGTATTTAAGGCGATTATGGGCAGTGAGGTAACTAAGGAGTTTTTTAACAAGGTGTTTTTTGGAACAAGCAGGGAATTAAATTAATTGTAGAGTAAAGAATAAGGATGATGTGCATGAGATGAGAAAATAAAAAGATTATTTTTCCATCTCATATTTTTATAGAAAATCATAGTAGCATTTTAATGTAGGTACTGAAAGTATATTTCCATGAATAACATGGTATCAGTTAAGTTTTCCTTCCTGGTTCAATTTATCTATATTTTTTATCTTTTCAAATAAAGCCGGTTTTTCACTTTGAATTTGATCTTTGTGTGATAAAATTGCTTTCCATATATTTTTAGGAACTTCGAATTGACTAAAGTTTCCACAAATTGATGTGCCTTCAAGCAAAGAAAACATATAGTCAAGTTCTTCATCGGAGTATTTTGGCCTCATTGCTAAACTACTATATAGATTAACAAATTCAAGAGGGTTAGTATGGTTGAAATTAAATGATTTATTCCACCAGCTAGTATATTTCTCAAAACCATTTATGCCTATAAGTTCATCATTTATGGCATTAGCTGCATGGTAGCCACACATTAATGCTCCTTGAACAATAACCTCCACATGAGCTGCGCTATCACCAATTGCAAGTACATTACCAATGTATGGTTTTTGAAGTGAATCATAAGATTTAAGAGAACACCCTCTTCTTTCTATGACATGAGCGTTAGTAAAGTGATATTTCATTGGACTATCTTTAATAAATTTTTCAAAAAGAACATCAGGTCTTAAATTTCTAGTACCCATAATGGTAAGTTCAATAGCATCATTACCTTCAATAGCAGATTCTATAATTACTTCTGCAAAAGGGTGATATTTACTGCCATAAAATTGATTCCAACTTTGTGGTTCAAATCCAGTGGCACCTTCTATGATGCAACTAAATACAAAAGGTGTTCCGTGGAGAACTCGTCCTTTATTAAGGCCAAATAATCCAGTTAACTTTGCATTAGCACCCTCAGCAATAACCAATTTTTTTGCTAAAATAGAGGAAGTTTTTTTATGATTTCTGATGTCTATTCTAACATGATCACCTAAGTCTTTTCCTCTATATGCAACAGTTTCTAATAATAACTTTACACCCAATTTCTCGCAATCTCGCCATAAATCCGCAAGGAGATGTCCTTTATCAAACTTTATAGCAAATGGTCTATGATCTGGATGTGATAAATGCAATTTATGTCCGCTTGGAGAGTGATGATAGTTGTTAATAATATTTAATAAACGGCCAGTGTAATTGATATAAAATCTGTTCTTTGTAAATATTATTTTGTTATCTTCTATTTTAATAGTTTCATTTTCATATCCTTCATCTGTAACAAATTGAGCAGAGCATGCTCTTTTTATATGTGTAATATCTTTTTTTAGTTCAATGATTGTTACTTTTAAGCCTAATTCTGCTGCTCTTTTTGCAGTCATTAGTCCTGCTGGTCCGGCACCAATTACAATTAAATCAATGATATTTTTCATATTACAGTACTCCTTAAATTAATTCTTAAATGTATCTGTCAATGTCATAGTATTCATTTTCTTTATTTTTTCATATATAATTGGTCTTTCACTTTTAATTTTGTCTTTATGCAATAAAATTTCATCCCAAATAAGTTTTGGAGTCTTATATTGACTGTAGGTACCTTCCAATATTTTATTTTCGATAAGGGCAAAAAGATAATCAAGTTCATCATCAGTATAGGTTGGTACCAGGGCATAACCTTGTGATACTAGAAGGTATTCATCACTATTAAATTCAAAAGCTGACTTCCACCAATTAGTATAAGTTTCAAAACCATTTTTACCTTTAAGTTCTTTAAATATTGCATTAGCTGCATGATATCCACACATCAATGCACCTTGGACTTCAACTTCAACAAAAGCAGCACTATCACCAATTATAAGAATGTTACCACTATAAGGTGTTTTAAGTGATGAGAAAGCTTTTACAGCACAACCTTGCTTATCTATTAATTTGGTATTTTCAAAATTCTTTTTAAGTGGACTGTAGTTAATAACATTTTCATAAATTGAATCTGGTTTTGCATTTGCAGAACCTGAAATTGTTAGTTCAAAAGTATTATTTCCATATAAGCTAGGTCCTATAATTACTGGCGCATTAGAGAAAAATGTTTTTCCATAAAAAAGATTCCAACTATTAGGTTCAATTCCGTATACGTCTTCAAGTATATATTTTGAAACAAGAGCTGTAGCAAAATTAGTTCTGCTTTTATTTAAACCAAATAGACCAGTCAAACGTGCATTTGCACCTTCAGCAATGACAACTTTTTTAGCATTCAAAGTATAGGTATTAGTTCCTTTAAGATTTATGCTTACATAGTCACCTTTATCAGATCCACCACATGCTAAAGTTGACATTCTAACATCAACGCCTAAAGCTACACATTCATTACATAAATCATCAAGAAGTTTTCGTTTATCAAACTTTACAGCAAATGCTTTTTGGCCGGGAAGAGCAAAATGAATTTTATGACCTTTTGGAGAGTTATAATATTTATTTTTAATTTGAACTAGATTTCCAGTATAATTAACTTCAAAATTATTTTTTGTAAATAATATCTTTCCATTTTCTAATTTAATAAATTCTTTCTCATATCCATTATCAAGAATAAATTGAGCAGAACATGCTCTTCGTAATTGTTGGAAGTTCTTATTTTTTTCAATAAGTGTAACTTTTAACCCTAATTCAGCTGCAGTTTTTGCAGTCATAAGTCCTGCTGGTCCTCCTCCAATAACTAATAAATCAATAATATTATTCATAAATTTCAACACCTCACTTTACTTATAGTATATTTTACCTTAAAAGTAAATATAATCCAATAATTATTATAATTTAATTTATATATAAATTATTTAATAAAGAAGCACATTATCTAGTACTTCTTAATAGTTTAGAAAGTATAGTATTAGTTATTTTTATGAAACTCTCTAATAATTTCTAACAAATCTATCAAAAATGAATCTAAAAATAAATCTTTTCTATAAATTAAATTAATAGTTTCTCTAGGAGCATAGTCAGAAATAGGTATTGCTTTAAAATTAATATTATCTATAGATTTCAAAAATGACTTTGGCAATATACTTATATTATTTGATTTCTCAACTAAGGTAATACATGAAGTTAAATTAGCTACTTGAATAATTGGTGTACATATATGATTAATTAAACTGAAGGATTTATCAATATTTTTTCTTGAAGCTGAAGATTTAGGTAACAATACAATAGGTTCAGATATTAAATCTTTTAGCTTTATTGATTCATAATTTGAAAGTTTAGATTTTAATGGTACAGTAGCAAGATATGGATCTACATTTAAAACTTCTGAATGTATTGAAGAATCTTCTATAGAGGAATAGATAATTCCTAAATCTAACTTACCATTTTTAACGTCGTCAACTATAGTTTTACTACTATGTTCTTCCATAGTCAATAAAATATTTTTGTGTAGCTTGTTAAAGTTTGAGCATGGAACCAATATTAAGTGACATCCTGAAGCGCCAATCTTTATTTGTGTTCTTGATTTTCCAGCATAGTTTTTTATATCGGATTTTGTTTGTTCAATATCAAAGAATATTTTATATGCATGGTCTTGGAGTATTTTACCTTCCTCAGTTAAAGCAGTTTTTTTAGAAACGTATTTAAAAAGTTTAGCACCCATAATATCCTCTAGTAATTTTATTTGATTGCTTAATGTTGGCTGCGATATATGTAGACGTTCTGCTGCTCTTGTATAATGTAACTCTTCAGAAAGTACAAGAAAATAATTTAATAATCTAAGTTCTAACAAAATAATACCCCCTAATCAATTATAGATATAAACTATAAATATCATATTTAATATAGTATTGATGAATATATAATAAACGATTACAATTGAATTGTAAACAATATCATAAGCAAAAGATAAAACTTTCAAGGAGGATAGGGAATGAGTTATAGGGAGTTGGCAGTAGAAATTATAAAAAATGTTGGAGGAAAAGAAAACGTTCTATCATTAACTAATTGTGCTACAAGATTAAGATTTAATCTTAAAGATGATAGCAAAGCTAATACTGATGTATTGAAAAATACAAAAGGTGTTATGGGGGTCGTGAACAAAGGAGGACAATATCAAGTTATTATAGGTAGTGATGTTGCCAACGTATGTAAAGAAATAAATGAAGTTGCTAATTTACAAGATAATACAGCAGCTTCAGAAGAAGATAATAAAAATGCGGTAGTAAAGGTGCTTGATACAATAGCAGGTATATTTACACCAATTATTCCAGCGATAACTGGTGCCGGAATGTTAAAAGCTGTTATGGCTTTATTAGTAAGTTTTAAGGTTATAAGTACAAGTAGTCAGACATATTCTATTTTGAACTTTATGGCAGATGCAGCATTTTACTTTTTACCATTTTTACTTGCTAATTCTGCAGCAAAGAAATTTAAGTGTAATGCTTATATGGCAATGACATTGGCAGCAGTATTACTTCATCCTAATTTTGCAGCTATGGTAGATGTAGCAAAAACAACAGGAGAAGGAATTAGTTTTTTAGGTATTCCTGTTACAATTGCAACATATTCTTCATCTGTTATTCCAATAATTTTAGGTGTATGGTTAATGTCTTTTGTTGAGCCATTAGCAGATAAAGTTTCACCAAAAGCAATAAAGTTTTTTACAAAACCATTAATTACATTAGTTATTACTGGACTAGCTACTTTAATAGTATTAGGACCTCTTGGAAATATATGTGGTAACGGAATTTCATTAGGTATCGAATTTTTAAATAAATATGCAAATTGGTTAGTACCATTTATCGTAGGTACATTCTCACCATTATTAGTAATGACAGGTATGCATTATGGATTAATTCCAATTGGTATAAATAATATAGCTACAGCTGGCTTTGATACAGTAGTAGGACCTGGTATGCTTGGATCTAATATTGCTCAAGGTGCAGCAGCTCTTGCAGTAGCTTGTAAGACAAAAAATTCAGAACTTAAGCAATTAGCAACTTCAGCAGGTATTACAGGAGTTTGTGGTATTACTGAACCAGCTATGTATGGTGTTACATTAAAATTAAAAAGACCATTAATTGGCGTTATGATTGGTGGAGGAGTATCAGGATTATTTTTAGGAATTTTTGGGGTAGGTAGATATACTTCAGGTTCACCAGGACTTTTAGCTCTTCCAGGATATATAGGTACTGATGGTTTTAGAAATATAATATTTGCTTGCATTGGAGCCGCTATTGCATTTGTAGTTTCATTCTTAGTAACATATTTTGTTGGATTTGAAGATGTAGTAGATGAAAAGAAAAAAGAAGAAAAAACTTTAGATATTAATACTAAGGATACAACAATATATGCTCCAATAAACGGGAAGTGTGTTGAATTAAGTGAAGTTAATGATCCAATGTTTGCAGATGGTATGATGGGAGATGGTGTTGCTATAATACCACAGAACGGAAGAGTAGTTGCACCAACAGATGGAGTGATTTCAGCTATATTTGACACAAAACATGCTCTTGGAATTAAATCAAATGATGGAGCAGAGATTTTAATTCATATAGGAATAGATACTGTAAATTTAAAAGGAAAATATTTTAATGCAAAGGTTAAAGCAGGGGATTCTATTAAAAAAGGAGATTTATTAGTAGAGTTTGATATCGATTCAATAAAGAAAGCAGGATATGAGGTTATTACACCTATTATAATAACTAATAGGGGAGATTATTCAGATATAATAGGTGGAGAAAAAGTTGGATTAAAAGTAAAAGAAAACGATAAATTAATGAGACTTATTAAGTAGTACATTTTGGAGGGTATACATATGAAATTAGGTTTTTTAGAAAAATTTTTATGGGGTGGAGCATTAGCTGCAAATCAATGCGAAGGTGGTTATAGAGAAGGAGGGAAAGGGTTAACAACAGTTGACCTTTGTCCATCAGGTCAAAATAGATTAGATGTTATGAAAGGAAACATCGCTGAATTAAAAATTAATGATGATGAGTTTTATCCTTCCCATGAAGCAATAGATTTTTATCATAAATATAAAGAAGATATAGCATTATTTGCAGAAATGGGGTTTAAATGTCTTAGAATATCTATAGCATGGTCAAGAATTTTTCCAAATGGAGATGAAGAAATACCAAATGAAGAAGGACTAAAGTTCTATGATTCTATGTTTGATGAAATGATCAAACATGATATTGAGCCAGTAGTTACAATATGTCATTTTGATACTCCTATTGGAATAATAGAAAAATTTGGTGGGTGGAAGAATAGAAAATTTGTAGATTTCTATTTAAACTACTGTAAAGTAATCTTTGATAGATATAAGGGGAAAGTTAGATATTGGATGACTTTTAATGAAATAAATATGATATTACATTTACCATTCTTAGGAGCTGGAGTTAGATTTGAAGATGGAGATAATAAACTTCAAGTTATGTATCAATCAGCTCACCATGAATTAGTGGCAAGTGCTTTAGCTACGAAACTTGCCCATGAAATAATGCCAGATTCTATGGTAGGATGTATGCTTGCAGCAGGAGAGTTTTATCCATATTCATGTAATCCAAAGGATGTAATGGAAGCAAAAAGAAAAGAGAGGGAAAATCTTTTATTTATAGATGTTCAATCAAGAGGAGAATATCCAGGATATGCTAAGAGATTTTTCAGAGAAAATAATATTGAAATAGTGATGGAATCAGGAGATGAAGAAATCCTAAAAGGGAATACCGTTGATTTTATAGGATTTAGCTATTATTCAAGTAGATGTGCATCAGTAGATCCAGAAGTATTAAATGGAAAAACTTCAGGAAATGCATTTAAATCTGTAAGAAACCCATATTTAAATGTTTCGGAATGGGGATGGCAAATAGATCCAGAAGGGTTAAGAATAACTTGCAATAGTCTTCATGATAGATATCAAAAACCTCTATTCATTGTTGAAAATGGACTAGGTGCAAATGATATAGTAGAAGAAGATGGTTCAATAAATGATGACTATAGAATCCAATACTTAAGAGGGCATATAGAAGCTATGAAAGAAGCTATCTTAGATGGTGTAAATATAATAGGTTATACACCTTGGGGATGTATAGATATTGTTTCAGCATCTACAGGAGAGATGAAGAAACGTTATGGATTTATATATGTAGATAAAGATAATGAAGGTAATGGAACTTTAGAAAGAAGAAAGAAAAAAAGTTTTGAATGGTATAAAGAAGTTATTAAATCTAACGGTGAAAATCTAGTTTAAATCAGGGTAAATGTGTAATTAAAGAAACCTGTTGCAAGTATAAACTAAAAAGTTTGTTTTGCAACAGGTCTTTATATTTATAAAATTAATTATAATTTTTTGGCAATGAAACAATAAAAGTACTACCTTTATTAACAGCACTTTTCACAGTAATTGTACCATTATATAAATCAATTATCCTTTTGACAAGAGCTAATCCTAGACCATTTCCATCTATAGTATGGGTTTTGTCACCTTGATAGAACTTATCAAAAATATATTGTTGAGTTTCTTTAGACATGCCTATGCCTGTGTCTGATATGGTAATACATATATATTCGTTATGTTCTTTTACTGAAGCAGTAATAGTACCTCCATTTGAAGTGAATTTTATTGCATTTTCTAATAGATTTAGCCATACTTGCATTAGTAGTTTTTCGTTACCATAGTAGCTGCACATGTCAAAATCTAAATTAATATCTATATTTTTAGAGCACCACTTATTTTCTAAAATCAGCAAAGCTTGCCTTATTTGTTCATCAAGATTAAAATGAACTGACTCTGGTAATATTTCCTGAGTTTCTAATTTGGATAGAGTAAGGATATTTCCTGTAAGCGATGAAAGTTGTTTAGAACTTTCTATTATAATCTTACTATATTCAATACGTTCTTCCTCTGTAATATTTGGTGATTGCAATAATGTAGCATAACCTTCTATTGATGAAAGAGGAGTTTTGAACTCATGAGACACATTAACTATAAAATCATTTCTTAAGGTTTCAATACTATTTAATTCTCTAACCATCTTGTTAAAGGAAATATACATATCTCGTATTTCTTCTTTATGCACTGATTCATCTAAGTGAATAGAAAAATCACCTTTAGCGACTTTTTCAGCAGATTCTATAATTTTATTTATAGGTTTAATAAAATTATGAATCATTAATCCTATAAAGATGGTGAAGAATAAACCTATTAAAATACTTATAACAATTATTAATGTAAATCCCATAGAAGGAGATGGAAGAGAATCTTGTTTTGCATATATAAAAATTATTATCAATGTTGTTATATAAGTAATAGTAAATGTTATAAAAACATTAATGATAAAAGGAAACCATAATTTCAAAAGTTTTATATAGTGATTTTTATTCATTTTTTATTACCTTATATCCAAGACCTCTTACGGTAACAATTTCAAAATCAGGATTATTACCGAAATGTCTTCTTAATCTATTTATATGCACATCGATAGTTTGAGAATCAGAAGGACTATCTATTCCCCATATCTCATTCATAATTTGATTTCTAGTGAAAATTTTATTGGGATATGATATTAATTTATATAATAAATAGAATTCCTTTTGTGGTAAAACAATTACCTCTCCATTTCTTGTGACACTTAAAGAATCATAATCTAATAATGTTTCACCTATGGTTTGTTGTCTATCGTGAACTATTTTAGATCTTCGTAATAATGCATCAACTCTTAAAATCATTTCATTTACATCAATAGGTTTAACCATATAATCATCAATACCAATTAAGAAACTTTTCTCTTTTGATGGAAAATCATCTTTAGCTGTAATCATTAAAATAGGAATATCAGAATTTATTTCACGAAGGGATTTTGTGAATTCATATCCATCCATATTAGGCATCATTATATCTGAAATAACTAAGTCAATATGTTTATTTTCTAATACATCAAAGGCTTCAACACCATCAAAGGCTTTTAATGGATTAAAACCATTTTTAGAAAGTACAGTACAAAATAATTGACATATTTTTTTATCATCTTCTACAACTAATATGTTTACCATAGAATCACTCCTTTATATAAGATTATAATATCTGAAAAGAATATATAAAATATGATTTTATTAAATTTGGAAAAGTTCATCTTCAGTTCATCTTCAGTTAAGGTTAGGTTAATTTAATTGAAATATAGTATTTGTATAAATAGATCTAGTTTTGAGAGGAGAATATGTAGGTGTTAAAAATATTAAAGTATTTTGAGAAAAAAGATTGGATATTTGTAGTATTTGCTTTTATATTTATAGTTACTCAAGTATGGCTTGACTTAAAGTTACCAGATTATATGTCAGAAATAACAATGCTTGTTCAAACGAAGGATAGTAGTCTTCATGATATTTTTGTGTCTGGTGGATACATGATGTTGTGTGCTTTAGGTAGTCTTGTTGCAGCATTTGTCACAGGATATTTTACCGCCGCAGTTGCAGCTAATCTATCATGGAAGCTTCGTGGTCTTTTATATAAAAAGGTTGAAAATTTTTCAAAAGCTGAGATAAATAAATTCTCAACTTCAAGTTTAATTACTCGTTCAACAAATGATATAACTCAAATACAGACATTAGTTGCTATGGGGCTTCAAATGCTTATAAAAGCACCAATTACAGCAGTATGGGCTATATGCAAGATATTAGGAAAAGATTTTCAATGGACAATGGCTACTGCTGGGGCAGTAATAGTGTTAATTATTATAATTGCATTTGTTTTTATTTTTGCAGTTCCTAAATCAAAGAAAATGCAAAAATTAACTGATAATTTAAATAGTGTTACAAGAGAAAATTTAAGTGGGATACGTGTTGTACGTGCTTATAATGCAGAGAAGTATCAAAGTAAAAAATTTGAAAAGGCTAATTCAGACTTAACTAATACTAACTTAATTGTAAATAGAGTTATGGCAATAATTCAACCTGGAATGACAATGATTATGAGTGGACTAACACTAGCTATATATTGGATTGGAGCAGGATTAATAAATGGTGCTGATATGCAAGACAAAATGGTGTTATTTAGTGATATGGTAGTATTTTCATCATATTCAATGCAAATAATAATGGCATTTATGATGTTAACGATAACTTTTTCAATGATGCCAAGAGCAATTGTAGCAGTAAATCGTATTAGAGAGGTACTTGAAACTAAAGAAAGTATAGTAGATGGAATTGGTTTAACTCCATGTGATGGTGTAGAAGGTGAAATTGAGTTTAAAAATGTAAGCTTTAAATATTGCGATTCTGATGAATCAGATTATGCAATTAGAGATATAAGCTTTAAAGCTAAAAAGGGAGAGACTGTAGCATTTATAGGAGCTACAGGTAGTGGGAAAACAACATTAGTTAACTTGATACCAAGATTTTATGATGTTACAGAAGGTGAAGTTTTGGTAGATGGTATTAATGTTAAAGATTATAGTCAAAAGGAGCTTCATAATCGTTTAGGATATGTATCACAAAAGGCTATATTATTTAGCGGAACTATTTCGTCAAATGTTGCATACGGAAGTAACGGTAAAGGGGAATATTCGGAAGAAGATGTTAGGAAAGCTATAGAAATAGCGCAGGGAATTGAATTTGTTGAAAAGATGGACAATACCTACAATGCGATGATAGCACAAGGTGGAACTAATGTATCTGGTGGTCAAAAACAAAGAATTTCAATTGCTAGAGCAGTATGTAGAAAACCAGAAATATATATATTTGATGATTCTTTCTCAGCTCTTGATTATAAAACAGATAGAGTTTTACGTTCAGTATTAAAAAAGGAGACATCAGGAGTAACCACTTTGATTGTAGCTCAAAGAATTGGAACAATTATTGATGCTGATAAAATAATTGTTTTAGATGAAGGGGAAATGGTGGGAATGGGAACACATAAAGAATTAATGGAAAATTGCAAAATTTATAAAGAAATAGCATATTCTCAACTTTCAAAGGAGGAATTAGCTTAATGAGGAAAAATAATGATAATAATCATAAAGGTTTTGCACAAGGACCAGAGGCTATGGCTGCCGTAGGAGAAAGACCTAAAGAATTTAGAAAGACTTGGGGGAAACTTATAGGATATAGTAAGCAGTATTGGGGTGTAATTATATTAGCTTTTATATTAGCTATTTTAGGTGCGGTAATTACTGTTGTCAGTCCAGATAAATTAAGTGAGATAACAGATATAATCACTGAAGGATTAATAACAGGAATTGATATGGAGAGCATAACTAATATAGGTGGTATATTAGCAGCGTTATATTTATTAAGTTTTGTATTTAGTTATTTACAAGGTTTTATAATGGCAACAGTGACACAAAAGATTACTAAAAGTCTTAGAAGTGATATCTCAAATAAAATTAATAAGTTACCTTTACGATATTTTGATAGAACTACAATAGGAGATGTGTTAAGCCGTGTTTCAAATGATGTAGATACGATAAGTCAATCTTTAAATCAAAGTGTAGGAACTCTAGTCAGTGGTATAGCAGTATTTTTAGGTTCATTAATAATGATGTTTATAACAGATGTAACTTTAAGTATAACAGCTATAGTTTCTACTATTATTGGATTTGTACTTATGATGATTATTATAGGGAAATCTCAAAAATATTTTATAGAGTTACAAGAAAATCTTGGTGCTGTCAATGGTCATATTGAAGAGGTTTATTCAGGGCAAACTATAATAAAAGTATATAATGCAGAAGAGAAAGTAAGCAGGGAATTTTCTAATATAAATGGTAAGTTAAGAACTAGTGTATGGAAATCTCAATTTTTATCAGGGATAATGATGCCTCTTATGATGTTCATAGGGAACTTTTCATATGTGGCAGTTTGTATAGTAGGCGGGGTATTAGCTTTTGATGGGAAAATATCTTTTGGAGTAATTGTAGCGTTTATGGTTTATGTTAGATTATTTACACAGCCACTATCTCAATTTGCTCAAGCAGCCACTAGTTTACAATCAACTGCAGCAGCTAGTGAGCGTGTATTTGACTTTTTATCAGAAGTAGAAATGGATGATGAAAGTCATAAAGTTAAAAAGCTAACTACCGTTAAGGGGAATGTAGAATTTAATCATGTGAAATTTGGATATAATAAAGATAGAGTTATAATTAAAGATTTTTCTGTAAAAGTAAAGGCTGGTCAGAAGGTAGCTATAGTAGGACCTACCGGGGCAGGGAAAACAACAATTGTAAATTTATTAATGAGGTTTTATGATGTAAATAGTGGAGAAATAAAAATAGAAGGGGTACCGATACAAGAATTAACCAGAGAAAATGTCCATGACTTATTCTGCATGGTGCTTCAAGATACATGGTTATTTGAAGGAACAATTAAAGAAAATATTGTTTATAGTAAAAATAATGTTTCAGATGCCACTGTAGTGGCTGCATGTAAAGCTGTTGGTATAGATCATTTTATACGTACATTACCACAGGGATATGATACTGTATTAAATGATAATACCAATCTTTCAGCGGGGCAAAAGCAATTAATTACTATTGCAAGGGCAATGGTAGAAGATGCTCCGTTATTAATATTAGATGAAGCAACAAGTTCAGTAGATACTCGTACTGAAACTTTAATACAAAGTGCTATGGATAAATTAATGGTGGGAAGAACATCATTTGTTATTGCTCATAGACTTTCTACAATTAAAAATGCTGACATCATTCTAGTAATGAAGGATGGAGATATAATAGAAAGTGGAAATCATGATAAGCTTCTTAAAGATGGTGGTTTCTATGCAGATTTATATAATAGTCAGTTTGAAAAGGCATAAAAGTGAATAGAAGAGGAAAAAATAAAGCAATATTACTTTTAATTGCCTATAGAAGAATAAATTAATTAAGTAAGAAATGCTTATAGAAGGCGGTAAATACTATGTCATAGTTGATAAGGTATTTATCGCTTTTTTTAAGGAGATAAATATATGGATAATAAATGAATAAGTTGTGAATAATAAGGAAAATTGAATATTGTATTCCTTGAAATAATATGTTAGAATACACTCGAGAAGAAAAACACGAATAATAAATGAAAAAAATAAATTAATTATCGTGTGAGATGAAGTGAAAAAGAAATAATCTGTAATAATAACACTATTTTAGTTGAAAAATAGAGGGCATAACCTAAGGAAAATTAAATTATATTCTTGATGATGCAAAAAATACGAACAATTACAACAAAGTAGGGGAAGTACAAGATTTAATTTAAACTTCACTTTATTATTAAATTTTAATCCATTAAATTCGTCTAGATACAAACTGCAGGACGGGAAACCTGGTTCACTAGAGATAGTCGGTGTATCTTAAACTTTATTTATTGGAGGAAATATAATGAAACAAACAGTGACTAATTTAAAACAACTTATTCGCGCAGGAAGGGGGATTATACCAGCTCATACTGTTATATTAAATGGTACTTTAGTAAATGTTATGACTAGTGAAGTTTACAAAGCTGATGTTGCAATTTATGAAGATACAATTGTAGCAGTAGGAGATGTAACAGATTATATAGGTGATGAAACAAAAACAATCAATGCAGAAGGAAAGTTTTTAGTTCCAGGACTTATTGATGGTCATATTCATAGCGAATGTAGTAAGCTTAGTATAACAAGTTATGCAAAAGCTGTAGTACCTTGTGGAACAACAAGTATGATATCTGGACTTGATGAATATATATCAGTTTCTGGTTTAGAAGGATTACAAGAAGTATTTGATGAAATTAAGTTAAGCCCACTTAAAGTATTTTGGGGTGCTCCTTATAAAACACCATATACTTTCCCACAATCTACAGTAGCATTTAACTTTACTAAAGAAGTTCATGAAAATGTTCAAAAGTGGACAGAATGCTTTGGAGTATGGGAAACAGTTCGTGAGTATGTAACTGAAGAAGATGAAGATACATTAGGTGCAATAGCAGAAGCTGCTAAAAATCGTCTTCCTATCTTTGGTTGTGCACCAATGGCAAGAGGTAAAGAGTTAAATGGATATCTTTGTGCTGGTATAAGACTAGATCATGAAAGTTATGATCATGAAGAAGTAGTTGAAAAGATGCGTAAAGGAATGCATATGTTAATTCGTGAATCATCTGTAACACACTTCTTAAAAGAAAATATAAGAGCAGTAACAGAAGTAAATCCAGCTCTTGCACGTCGTGTAAGTTTCTGTACTGATGATGTAACTGCAGGAGATGTTTTAGAAAAAGGTCATTTAGATAATTTAGTGCGTTTAGCTATTAAAGAAGGTGTAGAGCCAATGGTAGCAATTCAAATGGCTACTATAAATAGTGCAGAGGCTTATAGAATTGATCATTTAGTAGGATCAATCTCACCAGGAAGAATAGCAGATATTCTTTTAGTAGATGGGATAGAAACATTTAACGTAGAGACAGTTATTACAAATGGTAAATTAGTAGCTAAAGATGGTAAGTTAGCTTACGAACTTAAAGCTCCAAAAAGAAGTGCTGTTTTAACTAGTGAATTAAAGTGTGCAAAAACTACTAAAGAAGATTTTGAATATAGGGTAGAAATCGAAAATGGTAAAGCAAAAGTTCTTTCAATGGATGTAAAGGGACCTTTCGTTAGAAAGAGAAGAGATGTAGTGCTTGAGGTTAAAGACGGAATTGTTCAACCTGATACTGAGCAAGATGTATTAATGGTATCAGTTTTAGAACGTTTTGGACGTAATGGAAATAAATCCTTAGCTTTCTGTTCAGGATGGAAGCTTAAGAAAGGAGCAATGGCTTCATCTGCAGCACCAGATGATAACAACATAATAGTAATGGGAGCTAGTGCAGAAGATATGTCTATTGCAGTAAACCACTTAATTGAAAATGGCGGAGGCCAGGTAGTAGTTGCCGATGGTGAAGTTATTGAATTCTTACCACTACCAGTTGGAGGAATTGCTAGTGACTTAGAACCAGAAGAAATTGCTCGTTTAGATAAGATGATAAATAAAGCAGCTAATGATTTAGGTTGTGATTTACCAGAACCATTAATGTATATGTTCTTCTTACCTATCACAGCAATACCAGACTATGCTATCACAGATGTTGGACCAGTAGATTGTATTGCTTTAAATACATTTAATCCAATTCTTGAACTTATTGAAAATAAGTAATAAAAGGCGGGAAGGTTATGGAAAAGAAAGAACTTAAAAAGTTAATAGATATATCAGCAGGCAGAATTCCTGCTGATGTAGTTATAAAAAATTGTAAGGTTGTTGATGTCTATACTGGAAATATTATCGAAGGCGATATTGCTATATCTGATAACTTAATAGCAGGTGTAGGAACTTATGAAGGTAAAGAAGTAATTGATGGTAAGGGTAAGTATGCTGCTCCTGGTTTTATTGATAGCCATATACATATAGAATCATCATATTTAAGACCAGAGGAGTTAGGAAGGCTTATAGTTCCGCATGGTACAACAACTATAATTGCTGATCCTCATGAAATTGCTAATGTATGTGGATTTAAAGGCATAGATTATATGTCAAAGGCATCAGAAGGAACTGCTTTAGATATAAAATTAATGTTACCATCTTGTGTTCCAGCTACACCACTTGAACATTCTGGAGCTAGAATAGATGCAAAAGACATGATAGATATTATGAAAAGCGATAAAATTCATGGCTTAGGCGAGTTTATGAATTTTCCTGGAGTTGTTGGAGCTGATGATGAAGTTCTAGAAAAGTTATTAGTAGCTAAAAATGAAGGAAAAGTTATTGATGGTCATAGTCCAGGATTAGTAGGAAATGATCTTAATGCTTACGCAGCAGCAAATATTAAAACAGATCATGAATGTTCAACAGTAGAAGAGATGAATGATAGAATTTCTCGTGGTTTATATGTTATGCTACGTCAAGGATCTGCTTGTCATAACCTTAGAACTTTAGCTAAAGGTGTTACAGCATTTAATAGTAAGCGTTGTTTACTTTGTGCAGATGATATGCAACCAAAAACTATTTTAAGTATAGGTCATTTAGACAATAGTTTAAGAATCTGTGTAGAAGAAAACATCGATCCTATAATAGCTATTCAGATGGCAACATTAAATGCAGCAGAATGTTATGGACTTGAAGATAGAGGTGCAATTGCACCAGGATTAAGAGCAGACATTGTTCTTTTTGACAACTTAAAAGACTTTAATGTTGATAATGTTTTTATAGCTGGAAAAGAAGTAGCTGCTGCTGGTGAATATAAACTTCCAATATCTTATTATGATATTAGCGATACAATAGGAAGTTTTCATGTAAAAGATTTTTGTAAAGAAAAACTTAAATTAACTATAAATTCTGAAAAGGCTAATGTTATAAACATTTTACCTGGAGGAGTAGTTACAAGTAAAGAAGTAGCAACTATAAGTCGTGATGAAAACAATGAATTTATTTATGATTCTAATAAAGATATTGTTAAGGTTGCAGTAGTTGAACGTCATCAAAATACAGGTAATGTAGCAGTAGCTTTATTAAAGGGGTATGGAATAAAAGAAGGAGCTATAGCACTTTCAGTAGCCCATGACTCTCACAATATAATAGTAGTTGGTGTAAATGATGATGATATGGCATTTGCAGTAGAAGAACTTATAAATCAAGGCGGAGGATTTGTGGTTGCTAAGGATAAAGTAGTACTTGAAAGTATGGCTATGCCAATAGGTGGACTTATGAGCGATAAAAGTGGGGAATGGGTAGATAATAAACTTAAAAATATACACAAAGTAGCTCACGAAATTCTTAAAGTAAGTAATGATGTGGAACCTGTAATGACACTTTGCTTTATGTCACTTGCAGTTATTCCAGAATTAAAGATTACAGATATGGGACTATTTGATGTTACAAAATTCCAGTTTATATCAATAGAAGCGTAATCATGACAGCTTAGGAGGGACAAAATATGAATAAAATTAAGATTCCGTTTTTTACAAAAGGAGATATAGGTGGATTAACGTATATACTTACAAATAATATAGTTAACTATCTTATTGTTATAGCAACATTATCAGGAGTTTTAGCATGGCCAGATGAAATAGTTTATGGTCGTGTTATCCCTGGTATGTCTATTGGACTTTTATTAAGTGGTTTATACTATGCATATATGGCACATAAACTAGGTAAAAAAGAAGGAAGAACAGATGTAACAGCATTACCTTCAGGTGTATCTACACCAGCAATGTTTGTTATTTTATACGGGGTTATAATGCCACTACACTATGCTTTAGGTGATCCTGAACTTACATGGTCAGCAGCAGTAGCAGCTTGCTTTATCGGTGGACTTGTAGAATTCATCGGTGGATTTATTGGACCTTGGATGAAAAAAAGAATCCCACGTGCAGCTCTTTTAGGAACTGTTGCAGGTATCGGATTTATATGGATGGCTACTCAAGGTGTATTTGATGTATTTAGTGATCCAGTTATAGGTCTACCTATTTTATTAGTAGCTATGGTAGGTGTTTTTGGAGGATATATATTTAAAAAGAAATTCCCACCATTAGTTATAGCTATTGTAGGCGGAATAATTTATGCATTATTACTTGGACGTACAGAAGTAGATTTTTCAGGTATAGGCTTTTATTTTCCAAATCCAGTTAATTCAATTCAATCTCTTATAAATGGATTTGCAATTGTATTACCATATTTAACAATTATAATTCCAATTGAGATTTATAACTTTATTGAAACTATGGACAATGTTGAAGCAGCTAATGCAGCTGGTGATAATTACAGCATTAGAGAAGCTCAATTTGCAGATGGTATTTGTACAATGATTGCTGCAACATTTGGTGGTGTTGTACCAAATACAGTTTGGCTTGGACATGCTGGTCTTAAGAAATCAGGTGCAGGAATAGGATATTCATGTATTGGTGGAATTTTATTAGGTATTGCCGGGATATTTGGATTATTTACATTCTTTAGTAAACTAGTTCCTCCAGCTATAGCAGCTGTAACTTACTTATGGTGTGCTGTTGTTATGGTATCGCAAGCATTTAAAGATTGTAAGGCAAAGCATTATGCAGCAATTGGGGTAGCGATGATCCCACCAGTTGCCGATTATCTATTTACTCAAATTACAGGAGCTGTAGGTTATGCTGATGTTTGGACAGAAGTATTACCTTCAGGTATTGAAGGATATGGCACTGAAGTATCACAATACCTTATCGATCATGGAGTAATGTGGAGAGGTGTAGCAGAAGTTAAACCTGGTGCAATAATAATAGGTATTATTTTAGGCACTATAACAGCATTTATTATTGATAAGAGGTTAGATAAAGTTGCTATAACAGCATTAATAGCAGCAGTTCTTTCACTATTCGGATTTATCCATAGTGCATCATTAGGAGTATATCCCAAATCTCAATTTATGATAGGATATTTAATTGTTGCAGTACTTTGTTACATTCTTCATTTAGGACATGGAAAATGGTTTGATGCTCCAGATGATTATGAATATGTATAGATAAAAAGGTATATAAGTAATATGTAATTTATGGGGGCTATATTAAAAGTAAATTGATATAGGTATTAAAAAGAGGCTGTCGCATTAACAAATGAAGATTTGTGGGCGAAGCCTCCTTTTTTAATTGGCAATTCACGATTCACAATTTACAATTAATAGGGTTCTATAATTTTTTCATTGATTATCTTCTAATTTTGTAACAAAAGATACATAATTAGTATTAGTCTTATAGTATAATAAATAAAAATAAGTTTACAAAAGAAAAAAGGTGGGAACAACATGAGGGCAATTGAAATAATGATGGAAGAACATAGATATATAGAGAGAATGCTAAAGGTGATAAGAAAAATTTGTTATAAAATATTACAATGTGAAGAAATTAATTATGATGATTTTGATAAAGTTATTGAATTTATTAAAAATTATGCCGATGGGCATCATCATAATAAAGAGGAAATATTCCTATTTAATAAGATGGTAGAGAAATTAGGAAGTACAGGTGAAGTTATAATAAAGAATGGAATGTTAGTAGAACATGATCTTGGAAGAGGTTATGTAAAAGAACTTATTGAAGGGTTAGAAAAAGTAAAAGCTGGAGATGAAGAAGCTAAGTTAGATATAATTGCAGCAGCTATTTCGTATACACATCTTTTGGAAAAACACATCGATAAAGAAGATAATGTTATATATAAATTTGCAATAAGAGAATTAGATGATTCAATCTTAAAAGAAATTGAGTTACAATGCATTGAATATGAAACTACAAATGGAGATATAAGAAAAAAGAACATAGAAATATTGGAAAACTTAGAAGCAAAATTGCTATAATAATGCTTAATGTTATAAACTAAAGGACTGATGCATAATAACGCATCAGTCCTTCAAAATTTTATTAATTAAATTCAGTAGCATTTATTTAGAATTTATATTCAAGATACGATAATATATTTTTATACAAATGGAATATATAATAACTGTTTTTCAAAAATAATCTTTTTTATAGAAAAAAATGGTGGTATAATAAGAAAATGTGTGGAAAAAATCGACACTCCTGCCGGTTTTAAATATTTTGAAAAACAAAGGAGAATTATATCATGAATGAAGTAATTATGTTCTTTCTTGCTATTTTGCCAATTATATGGCTTGTAATAGCACTTACTGGTTTGAAGATGCCAGGTCATGTAGCATGTCCTATTACTCTCGTGATTTCTGCAGTTCTTGCAGCGGTAGTATGGCACATGGATTCTGTTAATTTACTTACTGCAGGCTTGGAAGGTATCGTAATGGCATTATGGCCGATTTCCCTAGTTATCATAGCTGCCATTTTCACTTACAATCTATGCCTTCATACAGGAGCTATGGATGTTATTAAGCGTATGCTTACTACTGTATCTTGCGATAAACGTATTTTAGTTTTAATTATCGCTTGGGGATTTGGTGGCTTCATGGAAGGTATGGCAGGGTTCGGAACTGCTGTTGCAATTCCAGCTGGTATTCTTTGTGGATTAGGATTTGAGCCAGTATTCGCTGCAGTTGTTTGTTTGATTGCTAACTCTACTCCAACTGCTTTTGGTTCAATTGGTATCCCAACTATTACTTTGGCTAATATTACAGGTCTTGATGTAATGAAAGTTGCTTTTGCCACTACTGTACAAATAGCACCATTAGTTGTATTAACACCATTTCTTATGGTAATTCTTACTGGTAAATCTGTTAAAGCATTAAAAGGGGTATGGGGCATTACTCTTGCTAGTGGACTTGCCTTCTCAATTCCTCAAATGTTAGCAGCTAAGTTCATGGGTGCTGAGTTAGCTAATATTTTGGGTTCAATTTGTGCCATGGCAATTATAATTTTAATTAGCAAGTTTAGTAAGAAAGAAGTACCTGATGAATACAAGATGGAGCTTCCTGAGGAAATGACTAGTGTAAAAACTACAGCCAAAGAGGGCCTTCGTGCATGGAGTCCATTCATCTTAATTTTTATACTATTAGTTGTTACATCTAAGGCTATTCCAGTTGTTCATGACACTTTAGGCGCTGTAAAGACTTCTGTCCGTATTTATCAAGGAGAAGGTGGATCAGACACAGTGTTTAGTTGGATTGTAACACCGGGTATTTTAATTTTCTTAGCTGCTATTATTGGAGGTAAGATTCAAAAAGCTTCCTTTAAGGAAATCGGTTGCGTATTTGTTGATAGTGTTAAACAAATGGCGAAGACCGTTCTTACCATCGCTTCTATCATGGCTGCTGCCAAGATTATGAGTTATAGTGGAATGATTGGTGAAATTGCTACTGTATTTGTTGCTATTACTGGAAGTTTCTATCCATTTGTTGCGCCATTGATTGGTTCAATTGGAAGTTTTGTTACTGGAAGCGGTACTTCTTCAAGTGTACTATTTGGAGGATTGCAATTACAGACAGCGCAAACACTAAACATGGACCCAACATGGCTTTGTGCTGCTAACTCTGTAGGAGCTGATGCTGGTAAGATGATTTCACCACAAAGTATTGCCATTGCTATTGCTGCCATTAACAAACCAGGTTTAGAAGGTAAAATTATGTCTAAATCCATTCGTTATTATTTATTATTTATTGTGTTAATGGGTATTATTTGCTATACAGGGTTAATGCTATTCTGTTAGAAGATTTTTTTGTACAAGAAGCGATATTGTTTTTCATAAGAAACCTGTTTTTTTCTAGTTTGTGTACCTAATGATATGTAAAGTTCATAGGTAACAGAATGGTTTCTTTATTGAGGACAGTATCGCTTTTTGTTTACAAATTATTTATTGATTAGAAAAAAGTATAGTAGTATAGTTACCTTAAAGATTTATTTTCTACAATGCAGATAAATAATTATAAATTATTTAGTGAATCAATAGATTTAAATATGTAAAAAATAAATTAAAATCTAAAGATAAAAGAGGTATAGTTATGAATAAGTTTATGGAACAAGCTAAGTTAATAAAAGAAGATATTGTTAGTTACAGAAGAACTCTTCATAGTAATCCTGAAGTGGGACCTGAATTACCTAAAACAAAAACTTATGTTATGGATAAATTAAGAGAATTGGGATATGATCCTAAGGAAATATGCGAAAGTGGGATAGTAGCAACAATTGAAGGTAATAAACCAGGAAAAACATTTTTATTAAGAGCAGATATGGATGCATTGCCAGTAAAGGAGGCTGCTGTATGTGATTTTAAATCAAATAATGGTTGTATGCATGCTTGTGGCCATGATATGCATACAGCGATGCTTTTAGGTGCAGCTAAGTTACTAAAACAAAATCAAGATGAAATAGAAGGTACTATAAAATTAGTATTTCAACCAGATGAAGAAGGATTTACCGGTGCTAAGAAAATGATAAAAGCAGGTGTTCTTGAAAATCCTAAAGTTGATGCAGCTATGGCAATGCATGTTCACTCAGGTACACCTTCTAATCTAATATTATGTGGGTTAGGAACTAGTATAGCAGGATGTAATAGATTTAGAATTGTTGTAAAAGGAACTGGATGTCATGGAGCTATGCCTGAATTAGGAGTAGATCCAATAAATATAGCAGCTCATATATACATATCATTGCAAGAAATAATAAGTAGAGAGATTTCAGCTACGAAGGCTGCAGTTGTAACAATTGGTAAATTTTCTGGAGGAGATGCAGCTAACATAATACCAGAAGAAGTTGTAATGGAAGGTACTATAAGAAGCTTAGATAAGGAAGTGGGAGAATTCATATTTAACAGAATTAATGATATAGTTACATCTACTGCAAAAATGTTTAGAGGAGAAGCAGAGCTAATAGAGTTATCTTCAGTGCCGCCACTTACTAATGATAATAAATTAGCTCATGAAATTACTAATTACATGAAAGATCTAGTAGGAGAACAAGCTGTTGTTTTATTTGAATCTGGAGGAATGGGATCTGAAGATTTTGCTTCTTATTCATATGAGGTTCCAAGTTTATATGTTATGCTAGGTGCAGGTACAAAAGAAGAAAATAGTTTATATGGTGAACCAATGCATAATGAAAAAGTTGTGTTTAATGAAGATATATTACCAACAGGAGCGGCTATGCATGCATATAGTGCTATTATGTGGTTAAAAAATAATAAGTAGATAATATAAAAAAGTATTTGAAAAATATTTCAAATTTAATATATAATACAAATATAACGAGTAGTTCTAATAACGTAAATCCAGTTGTTAGAGAGCTACTCGTTTTTTTTACGGTCATAAAAAAGGAGGATTTATTTGTGGAAAGTATTGAAAAATCAGTGGCGAAAGAGGAGAAAAATAATACAAAAATAATTTTAGCAGTGTTAGTATTTAGTGCATTCATAGGAGTATTTAATGAAACTATATTAAATGTTGCATTAAATACTCTTATGGATGAAATGGGGGTAACAGCAGCAACAATACAATGGATTGTTACTGCTTATATGATAGTTGTTTCAGTTATGGTTCCAATTACGGCATTTTTAATACAATCTTTTAAAACTAAAAAACTATATCTTGGAGCTATGACATTTCTTTTAATTGGTACTATATCTGCAGCTTGTTCAAAATCATTTTTTATGCTTCTTATATCAAGAATGGTACAAGCTGTAGGTACAGGAATGCTCATTCCAATTATGATGAATACAATTCTAATGGTGACACCAACAGAAAAGCAAGGTTCAGTTATGGGAGTAGGTTTAAGTGCGGTTCAACTTGGACCAGCTCTTGGACCAACAGTCTCAGGATATTTATTACAATATTTTAGCTGGCATGCATTATTTGTAATGTTAATTCCATTTATAGCGCTTTGTATGATATGTGGATATATATATCTTATAAATGTATCAGAGCTCACAAAGCCTAAACTTGATATTTTATCAATTATCTTGTCAACATTAGGTGTTGGAGGGATTATATATGGATTAAGCACTTTTAGCAGTGGCGAAAATATAATATTTACTATTGTTGTATTTTTTATTGGTATTATTTCATTAGCGGTATTTTGTGTACGTCAGATATCATTGAAAGAACCAATGATTGAAATACGTACATTTAAGTATTCTTTATTTTCTATTGGAGTCATTCTTGTAATGATTTCTATGATGACTATATTTACTATGAATGTTATGCTTCCAATATTTCTTCAAGGTGCTTTAAAAACAACTACATTTTTATCTGCTCTTGTATTGTTACCAGCAACATTATGTAATGGATTTGTTTCACTTATTGGAGGAAGATTGTATGACAAAATAGGTTCGAGAGTTCTTATACCAACGGGTTTTGCTATAATTACATTGGCTTTATTTATTTTATCAGGAGTAGGTATTGAAACAGGACTATTGAAGATCATAATTACGTACGCAATAGTTTGTGTTGGAATTGGATGCTCTTTGTCAATTTCTCAGATAAGTTCCCTCAACATATTGCCAAAGGAATATTACATACATGGTGTGGCAATCTCAAATACACTTCAACAGGTGTCAGCAGCGATAGGTTCAGCAGTATTTATTGGAATAATGTCATCAGCTCAAAATAAATCATTGTTAGCATTGAAAACTGTGGAAGGTTCAGTAGCAGTTGGATTTAGAACTTCAGTTTTAGCTTTAGATGCTGTTGCTCTTATAGGACTTTGTTTAGCAATTATTATGTCTATAAAAAATAAAAAGAAGTGAAATTTTACAAGCGCTTACTAGGCATATAGTAGGCGCTTTTGATTGTGATTTTATTTTAAAAGCTTAAAGAAAGATAGACAATTTTTAAATTTAGGTCCCCAGGAAAGTTCATCGTGGTTTCCATTATCTTCTTCATATAATATATCTTTAAGGTCATTATTAGTAGCTATAGTAAATGCATCTTTTGTAGATTTATAAGCAAAATCAGCAGTGCCGGAGTAAAAATATATTTTTGTATTATCCATTTTTTCTTTAGTTAAGTTTTTAGTAAGATAATTTTTCATACCAGAAGAATTTATATTATCACAGAATGAAAAAGCACCAATCATGCCAAAAATATCATTATATTCTATACCGGTATACATTGATATTATAGCGCCATAAGAAGAACCAATTATAGCTGTATTATCCTTATCTTTTAGAGTTCGATAATTTTCGTCGATATAAGGCTTCAATGTTTTTACAATAAATTCTGCATATTTATCACCTTTTGCACTTTTGGTTTGTCCATAATTATTAGATGAGGAAAATATGTTGTATTCACTGACTCTTGTAGTATCACGAGAATCTATACCGACTATAATGATACCTTCTGTTTTTCCTTTATCGATTAGATTATCTAAAGTCTCATCTATTTTCCATTCTTTATTATAAGTAGCAGTTTTGGTATCAAATAGATTTTCACCATCTTGCATGTATATAACAGGATAACTTTTATTACTATTTTCATAATTGTAAGGAAGGTATATTCTTAATGTTTTCTTATTACTAAGTTCTGGACTATTGAAATTTTTTATTACTTTTATTGTACCTTTATTGTTATTTTTAATATTTTTGTTAGTAGAGGTTACTTGCGACTTTATCGTATCATTTTTAGGAGTGGAATTATTACCATTAATAATGAAGTAGGCTACAGTTGCAATTAATGCTAAAGAGATTATAGGTAAGATAAGCTTTATCTTTTTATTCATATAACTTCCTCCTTAATATTCTTTATATTTTATAATATTAGATTATCAACATATTAGGAAAAATATGAGAGTTGATTATCAGAAGTAGTATGCGTATTTACAATTGTTACTTTAGATTGTGCTTTTTATTGACATAAACTATTCAATTACGTATGATATAAGATATTTCAACAGAATATTGATGATAGGAGATATCTATGAAAAGATTTAAAAGAATTTATATAGAGATAACAAATATATGTAACTTAAGTTGTAATTTTTGCCCAAAGACTGGAAGAGAACTAAAATTTATGAATGAAGAAAGTTTTTCTCATATATTAAAAGAAGTTAGACCTTATACAGATTATATATACTTTCACCTTATGGGAGAGCCACTTTTAAACCCTAATATAGAAAGATTTTTAGAACTTAGTAAAGAAGCTGGTTTTAAAGTAAACATAACTACAAATGGAACATTAATAAAAAAGGTGAAACCAATATTATATAAAGCAGAGGCTTTAAGACAAGTTAATATATCGTTGCATAGTTTTGAAGCTAATGATGCAGAAGTAGATTTTAATGAATATATAGATGAGGTACTTAATTTTGCTTTATATTGTAATGATAATACAAAGATTATTTCTGCTTTAAGATTATGGAATTTAGATAGTCTTAAGTTGAAAGGAAACAATGATAGAAATAATGATATATTTAGAATTATTGAAGAAAAATTTAATTTAAACTATGACTTAAGAGAAAAGATGGAATTAGATAAAAAAGCTAAGATTAAAGACAGAATATATTTACATTCAGCTGAAAAATTTAGTTGGCCTAGTAGTGATGCTGAAGATATAGGTAATAAAGGTTTCTGTTATGGATTAAGAGATCAATTAGGAATATTGGTGGATGGTACTGTAGTACCTTGTTGTTTAGATAGTGAAGGAAATATAGACTTAGGAAATGTGTTAAAAGCTTCTTTAGATGAAATATTAAGAAGTGAAAGAGCTATAAAATTGTATAATGGCTTTTCTAATAGAGTAGCGGTTGAAGAATTATGTAGAAAATGTGGATATCGAAAAAGGTTTTAGGCATAAAATAATGATGAAAAAAGTGTTATTGGAATATATAATAAAGAAAGGAGAGGAAAAATGTAGGAGGAAACAGTTATGGATGAAAAAAAGTCATTAATTCACGGAGAAAGTGAATGGGTTAAAATATCAATGGCTGTACTGGGATCATTATTATATGCCATAGGCATTAATATGTTTATTGTCCCTGTAGGATTATATAGTGGGGGGATAATGGGAATATGTCAAATAATACGTACGATACTGATAGATTATATGCATTTACCATTAAATCAATTTGATATTGCCGGTATAGTATACTATATAATTAATATACCTATATTTATTATAGCTTATAAAAAAATGGGGAAATCATTTTTTGGTAAAACATTACTTTGTGTTACAACTACATCATTATTCTTGTCGTTAGTAAGTGTACCTAAAATACCTATTTTAACAGATGATATTCTTGCAGCTTCTCTTATAGGAGGAATAATATCTGGATGTGGAACAGGATTTATATTAAAGATGGGGTGTTCAGCAGGGGGGATGGATATAGTAGGCCTTCTTTGTATGAAAAAAAATAAAAACTTTAGTATGGGTAAAATAACATTAATAGTAAATCTAATCTTATATTCTATTTGTCTATTTATGTTTGATGAAAAGATAGTTATATATTCAATAATTTTTGCTGCAGTAACATCAATTACAATAGATAAAGTACATATACAAAATATTAATGTCCAAGTTACTATAATAACAAGAAGGAATATTGAAGCAATGGAGAAAGATATTATGACTAAGTTGGTACGTGGTGTTACTAAGTGGAATGCTAAAGGGGGGTATACTGGACAAGATACAAGTATATTATATATAGTATTATCTAAATATGAAGTTTCTTATTTAAAAAAGATAATTAAGAAATATGATCCAGATGCTTTTGTTGTTGTTAATGAAGGTGCAAATATAGAAGGGAATTATCTCAAAAAATTATAAAAGTAATTGTGAATATTGGGGCTGTTGCACGAAGAGTGTGGCAGCTTTTTTAGTTCAGTGCACATGGCACAGGTAGATTTATTTAACAACACTTAACTATAATAGTTTTATATATATATTTGATGTATAAATACATAGTCTATATAATAAATTTCCATGCCATCTGCTATGTTGAAATATTTTACCTTTAGAGGAAAATTAACCTTAACTATTCACTCGAATATCTTATTTGTGCCTTGTGCCATGAAAAAAGGCTCTCGTCTACAAATTTTCAATTGTTAATGTAATAGTCCCTTTTTTATAGAAATAGTATTATAATGGTTTTAAGGAGGGGAGTTTATGATAAATTTTGCTCATAGGGGAGCTAGCAATGATTACCCAGAGAATACAATATTAGCTTTTGAGAATGCTATTAAAATAGGTGCTACTGGATTAGAGTTAGATGTACACAAGACAAGAGATAATATTCTCGTTGTTATACATGATGAAGATGTAGAACGTACTTTTTTAGGTAAGGGATTAGTAAAGAATTTTGATTTTAAAGATATAAGGAAACTAAGAAATAGAAGAAAGTTATTTGAAGATAATAAAAAGTGTAGAATACCAACATTAGAAGAAGTGTTAAAGATAGTGAAAAAAAGTAATGTATTATTAAATATAGAGATAAAAAATGATGAAATAGATTATAAAGATATAGAAGAAGATACCATTAATTTAGTGAGAAAATATGAACTGCAAGATAGAGTTATTTTATCAAGTTTTAATCATGAGGCAGTGAAGAGATGTAAGAAAATTGATGGAAGTATAAAGACAGGAATATTGTATGATAAAGATATAGAAAATGTTATAGAATACGCGAAGAATATTAAAGCTGATGCAATACATCCTAGTTTAAGGCTTGTAACAGAAGAGTTAATACAAGAAGCAAGAGAAAATAATATAGCAGTTAATATATATACAGTAAATAATCCTGTGTATATGAGAAAGTTAATTGAACTTGAAGTAGATGGTTTATTTACTGATTATCCAGAATTATTAAAAGATATAATGAAGGAATGAGAACTTAAAGTAATTCACAATTCACGATAATTGCAAATTGCGAATCGTGAATTGCGAATTTAAAAACTAGTATATATAATAGTATTGCATATAAAATTAATAATAAGGTGTGATAAAATGGAAGCTTTAGAGGATGTAATTAAGGAAATATTAAAAGAGGATATTGTTAAAATAGTTATTAGTAATAAAGTAAATAAGGATGTTACATATAATAAAATAAATATTACCCTTAAAGAGAAAAATAATAATGAATATTATCAGATAGAAAAATTTACAGATAAACAAGTGTTTCATGAAAATATTGATAAATCTCAATTAGAAAGTAAACTAAAAGAGAGTATAGAGAATAAATATAAACAAGTTTCAGCGTGGTCAGAAACTACTACTTTTGATTTAAAGATATCTAAAAAAGGGAAGATTCACTTAAGTAAAAGAAAAAGTGACAATGTGAAGATGGTAAACAAAAGTCATAATAAAGAAAAAAATTATATCCTTAAAGAAGGAATGATAATAGAACCATTGATAGACTTAGGTGTCTTTACTAAAGAAGGAAAAGTAGTTAAATCTAAGTATGATAAATATAAACAAATAAATAGATTTGTTGAAATAATAGATGATGAGATAAAGAAAAATGATTATAAAGAACTTACTATCTTAGATTTTGGATGTGGAAAATCATACTTAACATTTGTATTATATTATTATTTCGTAAAGATTAAAAACATCAAAGTAAAGATGATCGGATTAGATCTTAAAAAAGATGTTATTAAAAAGTGTAACGATATAGCTAAATCATATAATTATGAAAACCTTCATTTCGAGTTAGGAGACATAAATGGTTTTAAATACAATAACAAAGTAGATATGGTAATAACTCTTCATGCTTGTGATACAGCTACAGATTATGCATTATATAATGCTATTAAGTGGAATAGTAAAATGATTTTCTCAGTGCCTTGTTGTCAACATGAGTTTAATAAAGATATGAAAACAAAAGAATTATCAATATTAACTAAATACGGAATAATACAAGAGAGAGTAGCGGCACTTATGACAGACGCTGTAAGAGGAAATTTATTAGAAGCAGTAGGCTATAAAACACAGTTATTAGAATTTATAGATATAGCGCATTCGCCAAAGAATATTTTAATAAGAGCATCAAAGGGAAATGTATCTAAAGAAAAAAGAGAAAAAGCAATAGAGGAAGTAAATAATTTAATAAAAGAATTTAATTTTAATCCGACACTGTATAAGTTGCTTAAAGAAGACTCGTTAATTTGATAGTTTACAGGACTATAACGGGACTGCTGTGTTAACAAGTGAAAATTTATTGTTGAGGGCACAAGTATGATGGCACAAGGCACAGGTATGGAGGAAATTCCTGCGGAATTTCTTAGATCCATAAGTGCAGCGTTATTAGTTTGTTAATAAGGCTGATTTTGTAATTAGAATGGATGTTATAATGTTGTTTTACAGGAGGCTAATAAAAGTTGCACTTTCATGTAGCTTTGATATGACAAGTGGTAATTAAAGTGCATATTAATACCTGTTCTAGTTAAGTAGTGGTAAAAATCTTATATGTTCATTACTTAGTTTTTATTATTGTTATAATGCTTAAGCAATATGAAAGTGTCAATTTTCATTACTGTCCAAAGGGCTTATAATATTTTCAACCACAGGTGGAAAATTAACCTTACCTGTGCCTTGTGCCCTATTACCTGTGCACTGATATCATCTCGTTATATTATTAAGCCATATATATGATTTAAATCTATAAGTAGTTAAAAATACTTTTATTATCTCGTCGCACATTAATATCATGTACACTATAGTCACGTCTAGTTTAAATACAAATGCTGCTAATGCTCCAAATAGTATTGAGCATCCCCACATCGTTGTAACATCTATAAAAAGTCCAAACTTAGTATCACCACCAGCTCTAAAGACTCCTACTACCATAGTAGTATTATATGATTGACATATTACGAAATAGGACATTACGAACATCATAGAACTTAGATATCCTTCAGCAACAGAGGAAAGGCTCATGGTAGCCATTGCAATAGGTCTAACTATTAGAATAATTAGGGCGCCCATTAATCCTGTAGCAATACTGAGTTTCACAAATTTTTTTCCATAAGCTTTAGCTTGGTTTATTCTATTTTCACCAATAGCTTTACCAAGGACTATAGCAGTAGCGGTAGATATACCAAAAGCAACTACTGTAGCTAATTGTCTAGTAACTTGAGCGATAGAATTTGCAGCAGCGGCTTGACTACCAAGATGTCCAATTATTGCAGAATTCATTGATGTACCTAGTCCCCACATAAGTTCATTTATAGTTACTGGAATAGAAAATTTTAAAAAGTCATTAAATAATAGTTTATCTGTTTTAAAAATATATTTAAACTTAAATTTTATAATATGATTGTATTTATAAGCGTAAATAATTATAATAACAAGTTCTGCTATACGAGCAATGGTAGTAGCTATAGCAGCACCTTTAATACCTAGAGCGGGAAATCCTAGTTTACCGAATATAAAAATATAGTTAAAAGCTGTATTGATAATTAGAGATGTTAAGTAAACAAAAGTAGCTATTTTAACTTTTTCAACACTTCTCATAATATTTAGATATATCATAGTTATAGAAGAAAAAATGTAAGAAAAGCATACAATTCTAAGATATTTAACGCCTTCAGCTATAACTTCTTTTTCTGAAGAAAATATATGCATAAGAGATTCAGGGAAAAAGAAGGTTATTATTGTAAATGCCATAGAAATGATTAAGGAAAATCTAAGAGATATTCCTAATACTTTTTCTATGGTATCTATATCTTTTTTTCCCCAATATTGAGCTGTTAGTACTGCTGCACCAGAAGTTATACCAAAGAAAATTAACGTCATAATGTATTGAATTTGTCCAGCGAGAGATGAAGCAGAAAGAACAGTTTCACCTACTTTTCCAAGCATTATAACATCAACGGAAGTTACTGCAACATTTATTAAGTTTTGCAAAGCAATAGGTATTACTAATGCAAATACCATCTTATAAAAATCTTTATTATTGTCCATAAGTTTATCCCCCAAAAGTTGTATATTTGATATCATATCAAAAGTTGTAATGTTAATCAAATATTATGATATAATATTTATTTGTGATGTTTTATTACAAAAGAGGTGGAATTATAGTGTATACAGTGACAATTTTAGAGTACATCGGTGTCTTTGCTTTTGCTATGTCTGGTGCGTATGTAGCTATTGATGAGAAATTAGATTTATTAGGGATATACATACTAGCTATAGTAACAGCTATGGGTGGGGGAATTATAAGAGATATAGTAACGAACGTAGGAATTCCTGCATTTTTTAGTAGTCATGGAGCTGTGTTAGTCATTATTGTTGCAGCTACCCTTGCTATCTTTATTAAGGAAAAGTGGACAAACAGTTTACTTTTTGTAGCAGTAGATTCATTAGGACTAGCTGCCTTTACAGTATCATCGGGGGTTAAAGCTATAGATAATCAATATAATTTGTTATTATTTATATTTGTAACAGCTATTACTGGAGTAGGTGGGGGATTACTTAGAGATATTATAACTAATAGGAAACCAATAGTATTTATACAAGATATATATTGTGTTGCTGGTATTATAGGAGCATTAGTTTTATGGGTTTCATATCCGATTTTAGGAAAAAGTATTTCTATATATATGTCTTTATTGATGGTGGTTATAATTAGGATGGTATCATATATTAAAGGACTGCACTTACCAGTGATATTAAAATCATAATTTAATAACAACAGTTAAGTATAATAGTTTTGTATATAAAAATACTTAATATATATTATCTGTATTTTTGGTTAAATTAACATTTATACTGCACTATAAAAAAGGGATTAAAGCACAAAATTGATTTAATTTATTGTGCAACAGTCCCTTTTTAAAATTTATTTATATTCTACTTTTTATCCATTCTAATGCCTTTGGATGTATAGCGCCATTAAAATCATCATTAATTTTTGTAACAAAGAATAAATCATTGCTATCTTTTACTTCATTTAGAGCCTTCGCAATTTCTTCTGAATTAATATCTGTTTCAATAACAAATGATGTTGGTAATATATGAGCCCATGATCCTAAAGATTTGATTTTTCTTTCTAGATTACTATCATAATGATGGTGATGATTACAGTTTTCATCATGTACATGTCCTACATGAATATTTATTAAATATACTGACATTATCTATACCGCCTTAAAAATTATTTAGTTATTATTATATACTAAATGATATTTAATTGCAATTAATAATTATATTCAATAAACATGAGGACATAATTATCAATATCCTTAGTTATATTTAATGTAAGAAGAAAGACCTCCTTTGTAATTCATAATACAAGAGGCGGTCTTTCTTAAATTAAAAGCTATATAGCTTACATACTCTTATGGAATGTTCTATTAATAACATCAAGTTGTTGTTCTCTAGTTAGTTTTATAAAGTTAACAGCATATCCAGAAACTCTTATTGTAAGCTGAGGGTATTGTTCTGGATGTTCCATTGCGTCAATTAAAGTTTCTCTGTTAAATACATTAACATTTAAATGATGAGCATCTTGTGAGAAGTAACCATCCATCATAATGCTTAAGTTTTTGATTCTATCCTCAGGAGTTTTTCCAAGAGCATCTGGTACTATTGAGAATGTGTTTGAAATACCATCTTGTGAATGTTCATATGGTAATTTAGCAACAGAATTTAGTGATGCAAGTGAACCACTATTATCTCTTCCATGCATTGGATTTGCTCCTGGAGCAAATGGTTCTCCAGCCTGTCTTCCGTCTGGTGTAGTACCAGTTTTCTTACCATATACTACATTTGAAGTAATAGTTAAAACTGATTGAGTGTGATATGCATTTCTATAAGTCTTATTTTTTCTTATCTTATTCATCATATTTTCAACTAAGAATACAGCAATATCATCAACTCTGTCATCATCATTTCCGTATTTAGGATAATCACCTTCAACTTCAAAGTCAATAGCTATTCCAGCTTCGTTTCTTATAGGTTTAACTTTTGCATATTTAATTGCCGATAAACTATCGGCACATACAGATAATCCTGCTATACCACAAGCCATTGTTCTAAATACATCTCTATCATGTAATGCCATTTGTAAGCTTTCATAAGAATATTTATCATGCATATAGTGTATTACATTTAGTGTATTTACATAAAGGTTTGCCAGCCAATCTGTCATAGCATCAAATTTACTCATTACTTCATCATAATCAAGATATTCACTAGTTATTGGTTCGAACTTAGGACCTACTTGAACACCACTTTTTTCATCAACTCCACCGTTGATAGTGTAAAGCAATGTTTTTGCTAAGTTAACTCTTGCTCCAAAGAACTGCATTTGTTTACCAACTTTCATAGCAGATACACAGCAAGCTATAGCATAGTCATCTCCCCAGTATGGTTTCATTAAATCATCATTTTCATATTGAACAGAACTAGTATCTATAGAAACTTGAGAGCAGAAGTCTTTAAATCCTTCTGGTAATTTTGTTGACCATAGTACTGTTAAGTTTGGTTCTGGTGATGGTCCTAAAGTATAAAGAGTATTTAACATTCTAAAAGAGTTTTTAGTAACTAATGTTCTACCATCAAGTGACATACCTCCAATAGATTCTGTTACCCAAGTAGGATCACCAGAGAAAAGATCATTATATTCTGGAGTTCTTAAGAATTTTACCAGCCTAAGCTTCATAACGAAGTGATCCATTAATTCTTGTGCTTCTTCTTCTGTAATTACTCCATTTTTTAAATCTCTTTCTATATATATATCGAGGAAAGTTGAAGTTCTACCAAGAGACATAGCGGCACCATTTTGTTGTTTGATTGCAGCTAAGTATCCGAAGTATAACCATTGAACAGCTTCTCTAGCATTGCTTGCTGGAAGTGAAATGTCAAGTCCATAAGTGTTTGCTAATGCTTTTAATTCTTTTAAAGCTACAATTTGATCAGAAATTTCTTCTCTTAATCTTATTACCTCTTCATCAATACATCTAACTTCTAATGATTTCTTTTGTGCTAATTTATCTTCAATTAACTTATCTACTCCATATAAAGCTACTCTTCTATAATCACCGATGATTCTTCCTCTTCCATAAGCATCAGGAAGTCCTGTTACTATACCATATTTTCTTGCTAATCTCATTTCATCAGTGTAAGCATCAAAAACGCCTTGGTTGTGAGTTTTTCTGTATTTTGAAAAAATCTCAGAAATGGATGGATCAACTTCATAACCATAAGCTTTCGCAGCATTTTCAGCCATTCTTATACCACCTTCAGGCATAACAGCTCTTTTTAATGGGGCATCAGTTTGAACACCAACAATTTTTTCTATTGTTTTATCTATATAGCCAGGGTCATATGCGTTTATAGATGATACTGTTTTAGTATCTACATCTAATACGCCACCATTTTCTCTTTCTTTTTTGAATAATTCACTTACTTCATCCCATAATTTTTTTGTTTCTGCAGTGGCATCTTTTAAAAACGAACTATCCCCAGTGTATTCAGTGTAATTCTTTTGTATAAAGTTTCTAACGTCAATTTCTTTTGACCAATTTCCATTTACAAATCCTTGCCATTGTTCTTTCATTGCACACACCCCTTAATTTTACAAATTTGTGATATATTTAATAAATATTAACAAATAATAATTATTAATTAATATCTTAATAACAATATATCATTGGGACAAGTAAAATGCAATAAATTATAAAATTTACTTTAAACTTTGTGATATATTACAAAAGCTATAATATCATTAGTTGATATTAAAATAGAAATAATTTAAACTGTAATAAGAGTTTATATACAGGAGGAGATTTTAGGTGTTTTTAAAATCCATAGAGATAAGAGGGTTTAAATCTTTTGCAGATAAAACAGAAATCTTGCTAAGAGATGGGATCACAGCTATAGTTGGTCCAAATGGTAGTGGTAAAAGTAATATTTCTGATGCTATTAGATGGGTTCTAGGTGAGCAAAGTGTTAAGACTTTAAGAGGCGGAAAGATGGAGGATGTTATTTTTGCAGGTACGGAATTTAGAAAACCTCTAGGGCTTTCGCAGGTATCACTTATTTTAGATAATTCAGATAATAAATTGCCTATAGATTATAATCAAGTAACAATTTCAAGACGTTTATATAGATCTGGAGAAAGTGAGTACTATATAAACAATACAAAATGTAGATTAAAAGATATACATGAGTTATTTATGGATACTGGTATAGGAAAAGAAGGTTACTCTATAATAGGACAAGGAAAAATAGAGTCTTTATTATCAGGAAATCCAGAAGAAAGAAGAGGTTTATTAGAAGAAGCTGCAGGAATAGTAAAATATAAAAGTAGAAAGATAGAATCAGAAAAGAAACTGCAAGCTGCAGAAAATAATATAATTAGAATTAATGATATACTTACTACTTATGAAGAGAGACTAGAACCTCTAAGAGAAGAAAGTGAGAAGGCTAAGGAATTTATAAAATTATCGGATAGCCTTAAGAAAAATGAAGTTACTCTTATAACAAATTCATTAGATGGCTATGATGAAAAAGTAAATACATTAAAGAAAGAATTAGAAGATAAAAAGATTGAATTAGATAATCTTTTAAAGGATAAAAGTGAAAAGAAAGCTATAATTGAAGAATTTAATAAAGAGTTAGAGAATCTTGAAAAAGAATATGAAGAAGAAAGAAAAGTATATTTTGATAAGAGAGAAAATATACAAGAAATAAATGCATCAATTGCTTTATCTAATGAAAGAATTAAAATACTTGAAGAAAGTATTGAAAAAGAAAAGCTGTTACTAGAAGAGTATGAGGCTAAAGAGAAAAAATATAAAGAAGAAATAATAGAAGAAAAAGATAGCCTTAAAAAGGCAAAAGATGCTTATGAGAAAATTATTAATGAATTAGGTGAAGTTGATACATTAAATAGAACTAGAAAAGAAGATCTTATAGAAAAAGAAAAATTTATATATAAGAAAAAAGAAGAAAGAGAAAAGCTTCTTAATATAGTACGTGAAGCTTCTAATGAAAAATTATTGATTAATAATAATTTAGAAAATTTAAAATCTAAAGAAGAAAGCATAAGAGCATCTAAAGAAGGTTATTTAAATACTATAAAGATAAATGAAAGTACTAGAAATCATCTTAAAGAAGAAATTGATTCTTTAATAGGGGATATAGAAAAAATTAATAGTAAATTAGATAATAATAAGAAGAAATTAACTAGTCTATATAAAGACAAAGCAAATAAAGAAAAGTCTCTTAGGGAGTTACAAAATTCTATAACAAGATGTGAAGCAAATAAAGCGATGCTTACTAATTTAGAAAATCATTATGAAGGTTATAATAGAGCAGTAAAAACTATTATGAATGATATAAGAAATAATAAGATCAATAGTTTTTCTGAAGAGGCTTTTGTATTAGGAGAAGTTATTAATGTAAAAAAGGAATATGAAGTGGCTATAGAAACAGCATTAGGCTTTGCTATTTCAAACATAATTACTGATAGTGATGCAGGAGCAAAGGTACTTATTGATTATTTAAAGAAACATAAGCTTGGAAGAGCAACTTTCTTACCACTTAATATAATTAAGGATAAAGTAATTGATATAAATAATAATGTTAAAAATACAAAAGGATATGTCGGCATTGCATCTGAATTAGTTGAAGTAAATGAAAAGTTAAAAAAGGCAGTAGATTTTTCGCTAGGTAGAACTATAATAGCAGAGACATTAGATACTGCCCTTAATATAGCAAAGCTTACTGGTTATTCAATAAGAATAGTTACATTGCAAGGTGAAGTAGTTAATGCTGGTGGTTCTCTTACTGGGGGAGCGACTAACAATAAAAATTCTAATATAGTAGGTAGAAAAAGAGAAATTGAAGAGTTAGAAAAACAAATATCAGAATTAAAGATAAAAATGCAAAGCAGCACAGAAGAAATTGAAGTAATTTTAGAAAAAATAAAAGTAGTTGATGAAGAAAATCTAAATATAAGTGATAAGATTCATGGTGATAAAATAGAAATTACTAAAGTAAACGAAAGAATTGTATCATTAGAGAATGAAAATAAAAAATTAACTCTTAGTATAAAATCAGGGGATAATGAAATAATTGCATTAAATAAGAGTATAAAAGATATTGAAGAAAAGAAGATATATTTAGATGAAAAAGAAGAGTCTGTGAGAAAAGAAACTTCTACATTAGATACTGAAATAAAATCTAAAGAGGAAGAGTTTGCAAAATTTAAGAAGGAAATAGAAAAAGCTGGTGATAAGAGTACAGTTCTTAGAATTGAGGAAGCTAAGAATAAAAACTTTATTGAAAATTTAGAAAAAGATATTGCAAGACTAGAAGATGAAAAAGTAGCAATTAGTATTTCGCATATAAGAAGTAAAAATACTATAGAGGAAAATAATAACAGTATTTTGACAAATAAAGAATCTATAAAAAATAACAATGAAGAAATTGAAAAGTTAAATAAGAGCATAGAAGAGTTAAATAATAAATTCCAACTTAAAGAATCTGAGAAAATTAAGCTTAAAGAAAAAATTAACAGTATAAATAGTAATATTGAAGATAATAGTGAAATTTTAAGTAAGAAATCTAATGAATATCATAAGATTGAGATTGCGTATACTAAGATGAATTCAGATTATGAAAATTTAATTACAAGATTAAATGAAGAATATAATTTAACTATAGCAGAAGCAAAAGAGTTTGAAAAAGTTCAAGGTAATGAGGAAGAATTAAAGAAAAATATATTCAACATAAAATCTGAAATAAATTCATTAGGTACTGTTAATGTTGGATCTATTAATGAATATAAAGAAACTTTAGAAAAATATAATAATATGAATGAAGAAAGAGTAGATCTTATTGCATCAAAAGAGGAGCTAATTAAAGTAATAGATGATATGACATCAACAATGGAAGAAGTATTTAAAGAAAACTTTAAGATACTTAGAAAATATTATGATGAGACGTTTAAAGAATTATTTAAGGGTGGTCATGCTGATTTGGTTTTAAGTGGTGATGACATTTTAAACTCTCCAATAGATATTAACGTACAGCCACCAGGTAAAAAGCTTCAAAATATCAATTTGATGTCTGGGGGAGAAAAAGGACTATCGGCAATTGCCTTATTATTTGCTATACTAAAGATGAAACCAACTCCATTCTGTATTCTAGACGAGATTGAAGCGGCTCTTGATGATGCTAATGTAAATAGATATGCAGATTTTCTAAGAAAGTTTTCAGAAGGAACACAATTTATAGTTATAACTCATAGAAAAGGAACTATGGAATCATCAGATATTCTTTATGGAGTTACTATGGAAGAAAAGGGAGTATCAAAAATTGTGTCTGTAGATTTAAGAAGTGCTTAAAATAAGGAGGAAAATATGGCGTTCAGTAAGTTTTTTAAGAAATTTAAAGGTGAGAAAAAAGAAGAACTAGTAGAAGAAAATATTGCTAATGAAGTAGAAGAAACTAGTGATAAAGAAGTTTCAGTAGGTGAAGTTAACTCTGTAGATGAAGCATATGAAGAGGAAACTATAGAAGTTGAAGAGGAGTATATAGAAGAAGAAAATGCTGTTGAAGCTGATGAAAAAGAAGATGATGTTAATATTACAGAAATAGATAATGTAGTAGAAGAGTCAATAGAAGAAGTAGTGGAAGAAATTGAAGAAGAAAAACCTAAAAAGGTAGGATTTTTTCAAAAATTAAAAGAAGGATTAACAAAAACAAGAGATGAGTTAATTTCTAAAGTTGATGATATTTTTGGAAATTATGTAAAAATTGACGATGATTTATTTGATGAATTAGAAGAAGCATTAATTACATCAGATATTGGTGTGGATACATCACTTTATCTTATAGATGCATTAAAAGATAAGATTAAAGAAAAGAAAATTAAAGAAGTTTCAGAGGTAAAAGGTGCATTGAAAGAAGTAATTACAGAGGTTTTAGGTGAAGAAAAAGGTAGTATTACTCCAAAGAAAACTCCTAAAGTTATTTTTGTAATTGGTGTTAATGGGGCAGGGAAGACTACATCTATAGGAAAGATTAGCAACAAACTTAAAAAACAAGGATATAAGACTATGATGGTAGCAGCGGATACTTTCAGAGCAGCAGCTATTGATCAGTTAGAAGTTTGGAGTAAGAGAGCTGGAGTAGATATTATTAAGCATCAAGAGGGATCAGATCCAGCAGCAGTAGTTTTTGATGGTATTCAAGCAGCAAAAGCTAGAAAAGTAGATGTATTAATAGTTGATACAGCAGGAAGATTACACAATAAGAAAAATCTTATGAATGAGCTTGGAAAAATAAATAAAGTTATGGATAGAGAATTCCCAGAAGCAGAAAAAGAAACTCTGTTAGTTTTAGATGGTACAACAGGACAAAATGCTATTTCACAAGCAAAAACTTTTAATGAGATATGTAAAATAGATGGCTTAGTTATAACAAAACTTGATGGTAGTTCAAAAGGTGGAGTTATTATATCTGTTAAACATGAACTCGGAATCCCAGTAAAACTAATTGGTGTTGGAGAAGGTATTGATGATCTTCAAGAATTTGATGCTAAGGAGTTTGCAGAGGCTATATTCTAATAATAAAAAAAGGTGTTAAGTAAAAATACTTGACACCTTTCAAAACATCTGTTATCATTGTCTACGGTGAGAGGTTATGGGAAACAGATTTGAAATTTCAATGCTACTTGATATATATGGTGAATTATTAACTGAGAAGCAAAGAGATATAATGAATTTATACTATAATGAAGATTATTCTTTAGCAGAAATTTCGGAAATAAATAATACCAGTAGACAAGCGATTCATGATAATATTAAAAGATGTAATAAGTTACTTAATACATATGAGGAAAAATTAAATCTTTTAAAATTACAAGAAGATATGAAGAAGCAAGATAAAGTTTTATTAAAAAAACTTGGCGAAATTAAAGAAATAAGCGATAATATAGATGTAAATAAAAAAATAAGTGATCTGATGAAAATCATTGTAGATCACGGGGTATAGGAGGTGTACCATGGCTTTTGAAGGATTAGGAGCAAAACTTCAGGAAACTTTCAAAAAATTAAAAGGTAAAGGAAAGTTAAGTGAAGCAGATATAAAGGAAGCTATGAAAGAAGTTAAAAGAGCTTTATTAGAAGCAGATGTTAACTTCAGGTTAGTTAAAGACTTCATAAAAACTGTAAGTGAGAAAGCAACAGGTTCAGAAGTAATGGAAAGTTTAACTCCTGGGCAAATGGTTGTAAAGATAGTTAACGATGAACTTACTAACTTAATGGGTGGTAATGAAGCAGAGTTAAATATAGAATCTGGTCTTTGTGTAGTAATGATGGCAGGACTTCAAGGGGCCGGTAAAACAACTATAAGTGGGAAACTAGCATTACATCTTAGAAAAAAGAATAAGAGACCTCTATTAGTAGCTTGTGACGTTTATAGACCAGCGGCAATAAAGCAATTAGAGGTAATAGGAAAACAAATAGATATTCCAGTGTTTTCTATGGGAGATAAAGTATCTCCGGTAGACATAGCAAAAGCAGGTGTAAACCATGCAAGAAAAGAAGGATTAAACGTAGTTATAATCGATACTGCTGGTAGACTTCAAATTGATGAAGAAATGATGGAGGAGCTTAAAGAAATTAAAGCTGCAGTTAAGCCATCAGAGATATTATTAGTAGTAGATGCTATGACTGGGCAAGAAGCTGTTAATGTAGCAAAGACCTTCGATGAAGCCTTAGATGTAGGTGGAGTTGTGTTAACGAAGCTAGATGGTGATACTAAAGGGGGAGCTGCGTTATCTATAAAAGCTATAACTGGTAAGCCTATTAAGCTTATTGGTGTAGGGGAAAAGATGAGCGATCTTGAAGTGTTCCATCCAGATAGAATGGCATCAAGAATTTTAGGAATGGGTGATGTACTTTCATTAATTGAGAAAGCTCAAGCTGCTATCGATGAAAAAGATGCAACTGAATTAGCTGAAAAAATGATGAAAGCGGAATTCACTTTAGAAGATTACTTAAAGTCCATGGAACAAATGAAGAAAATGGGTCCTATGAGTAAGATGTTAGAAATGATGCCAGGTATAGATAAAAATGCTATTGGTGACGATGCATTAGCTAAAGGTGAAAAAGAACTTAAAAAGATGGAATCAATTATTTATTCTATGACAGTTAAGGAAAGAAGAAATCCAGCTCTTGTAGAGAAAAATAACTCTAGAAAGAAAAGGATAGCTAATGGGTCAGGTGTAAGCATAACAGATGTAAATAAGCTTTTGAAACAATATGATATGATGAAAAAAATGATGAAACAAATGAAGGGTGGAAAAGGCTTATTTGGACAAATGATGAAAGGCAAAGGAAAAGGCCTAGGTAGCTTATTGGGTGGTAAATTACCATTTTAATATATAAATATACCTTTAAAGGAGGTGAAATAGACATGGCAGTAAAGATGAGATTAAAAAGAATGGGTGCACACAAAGCTCCTTTCTATAGAATAGTAGTAGCTGATTCAAGATCTCCAAGAGATGGAAGATTCATCGAAGAAGTAGGATACTACAACCCAACAACTGAACCAATGACAGTTAAAATCGATGCTGAAAAAGCTGAAAAGTGGATCAAAAATGGTGCACAACCAACAGATACAGTTAAGAAGCTTTTAACTAACGCTGGTATAGTTAAATAGTACTCCGGAGGTGTGTAGTATGAAAGAATTGCTAGAAACTATTGCTAAGTCTTTAGTTGACTACCCGGAATACATTGAAGTAAAAGAAATAGTAAAAGACGATGCCATAATTTTGGAACTTAAAGTTGCAGAAGAAGATATGGGTAAAGTCATAGGGAAACAAGGTAGGATTGCTAAGGCAATTCGAAATGTTGTGAAGGCAGCAGCTATGAAAGAAAATAAAAAAGTAGTTGTTGATATAGTATAATAATGAGGCTGGTGCACAATAAATGTGCTTCAGCCTTATTTAAATATGGAGAAAATTCACAATATTCAATTTCTAATTTATATTATTTTTCTTTGAGGAAACTTAAATTTAAAATATGATTATGAAATATCAATAGAGAATTGTGAATTAAATAAGCTGACTTTGAAAATTATAATCCTAAAAGGAGTTGAGATAAACTATGAAAGAAATATTTACAATTGGAAAGATATCTACTACTCATGGTGTCAAAGGTGAAGTTAAAGTTATTTCTTATAGTGAAGATATTAATAGATTTAAAGAACTTAAAGAAGTAATGATTGATGATAAAACTTATGAAGTAGAAAATGTTAAAATTCAACCTCAAAAGGTAATACTTAAATTAAAAGGTATTGATGATATGGATACAGCTATAAGATATAAGGAAAAGCTTATAAAAATCCATAGAAAAGATGCTATAGAATTACCGGAGGATAGATACTTTGTCTGTGATTTGATAGGATGTACATTAAAAAGTGAAAATGGAGATGAACATGGTAAGGTTAAGGATGTTATCTTTACAGGATCTAATGATGTATACTGGGCAAAGAAAAATGGAGAGGATTTTTTAGTGCCAGCTTTGGAAGGAATAGTTCTAGATATAAATATAGAAGATAAGACTATCTTAATTAGAGATTTGGAGTTTTGGATGTGAGAATAGATATTTTAACATTATTTCCAGAGGTATTTGATTTCTTTAATCATTCAATTTTAGGAAAGGCTAAAGAAAAGAATCTTTTAGAAATAAATGCTGTAAACATAAGAGATTATAGTTTAAATAAGCATAAGAAGGTTGATGATTACCCATATGGTGGTGGTGCTGGAATGGTTATGGCACCGCAACCTACTATTGACGCTATAAAGGCTGTTAAGAAAAATAATCCTGGAAAAGTTATATTCTTAGGACCTAGAGGTAAAACTTTCAACCAAGAAGAAGGAAAAAGATTAGCAAAGGAAGAAAATCTGATTTTCTTATGTGGTCATTATGAAGGCATAGATGAACGTATTTATAATTATATTGATGAAGAAATATCTTTAGGTGATTTTGTATTAACGGGAGGAGAAAGTGCTGCTATTCCTATTATAGATGCAATAGTAAGACTTGTCCCTGGAATACTTAAAAATGAAGAAAGTTATAAGGACGACTCATTTTACAATGGACTTTTAGAATACCCTCAGTATACTAGACCTATAGATTATGAAGGGGATAAGGTTCCGGATGTACTTATTAGCGGACATCATGAAAATATAAGGAAGTGGAGAAGACTACAATCACTTCTTATAACAAAAGAAAGAAGAAAAGATTTGTTTGATGAGGTAGAGCTTACAAAAGAAGATAAGAAGCTTTTAAAAGAACACTATTCAGTGCACAAGGCACAGTGCATAGTGCACAGTGAGAAAGAAGACTTTTCTTGTGATGAAAATTAATTGGAATCTTATTAGTGGATAGTAATATGAGAATGTGGTTTTTTCTAAAAAAACATTACAGTTCCGCGGACAGTAAAATTAATTTGAAAGCCAAGAAGTAATGAAAAACAGTATTAGAGTTTGGATAAAATCTTTTATTTGAACTTTTATAAGAAATATTGTTAGCGTGCTATAAAATTAAAAAATTCCGCAGGAATTTTCACCAAAATTGTGCACTGTGAACTGACGACTGTGCACTGAAAAAAGTTCTTGTCATATAAAATTAATTATGTTACAATGAGTTTTGTGCTAGTACGGGCGCTCCTCTGTGAGGTAAAACTCATTATGAACGTCAATTAAACATAAGGAGGAATGCACAAATGTTAGATATAATAAGAGAAATCGAAGCTGAACAAATTAGAACTGACTTAACAGAATTCAGAGTAGGGGATACTGTAAGACTTGATGTATTAATCAAAGAAGGTTCTAAAGAAAGAATTCAAGCTTTCGAAGGAACAGTAATTAAAAAACAAAATGGTGGATTAAGAGAAAACTTCACAGTAAGAAGAGTTACTTACGGTGTTGGAGTTGAAAGAACTTTCCCAATCAATTCACCAAACCTTGCAAAGATCACTGTTATCAGAAAAGGTAAGGTTAGAAGAGCTAAACTTAACTACTTAAGAGACAGAGTAGGTAAGGCTGCAAAAGTTAAGGAAAGAATCTAGTTTAAAAAATGGGACAGTATGTCCCATTTATTTTTATATATAGAAAAAATAAAGTATTAGCTATTACAAAGTAAAGGTTGTGATTAAATGAAAGCTATACACTGGTTTCCAGGACATATGGCAAAAACGAGAAGAGAAATATCAGAAAATTTGAAAATGGTAGATGCTATTATAGAATTAAGAGATGCTAGAATAGTAAATTCTTCTGCAAACCCTGAAATCGAAGCTATAACAAAAGGTAAGCCAAGAATAATACTTTTAAATAAAAGTGATTTAAGTGATCCTAAGACTAATAAGCAATGGATGAATAAGTTAAAAAAATCAGATATTGAAGTTCTTGAAGTTAATTGTTTAAATGGTCAAGGATTAAAGAATATAAAACCAACTTTAGAAAGAATTTTAAAAGATAAGCACGATAAAATGAAAGCTAAAGGTATGATAAATATAAAAACAAGGGTTATGGTAGTTGGTATTCCTAATGTAGGTAAATCTACATTCATTAATAAAATAGCAAATGCATCAATAACTAAAACTGGTGATAGACCAGGAGTTACAAAAAGTAAGCAATGGATAAGAACAAAGATAGGTATTGAACTTCTAGATACTCCGGGTATATTATGGCCTAAATTTGAGAATGAAGAAGTAGGATTAAAGTTAGCATTTACAGGGGCTATAAAAGATGAAATTATGGATATAGAAGGATTAGGATATAAATTAGTTGACGAATTGTCAAGAATTGCTCAAGAAGATCTTATGACAAGATATAAACTTACAGAATTAAGTGAAGATCCACTAGAAAATCTAGATGCTATAGGTAGAAAAAGAGGAATGATGATGTCCGGTGGTAGAATAGATTATAATCGTCTATGTGTAATGCTTTTAGATGAATTTAGAGGTGGAAAAATAGGAAAGATTTCATTAGAAAGGCCTGAAGTATAATGGATTTTAAAGGGTTATCATTAGCAGCTATAAAAGATAATTTCAAAGATTCTAATATAGAAGATATAAATGATGAAGTTATAGAGATTTTACTAAATGATGAAAGAAAAAATGTAAAGACATTTGGTAATACACTAAAGAATAAAAAAGATAAGCATAATGAAGCTTTAAAGAAAATGCACTTGATGTATAGTTTTGATTTATCATATGGAAAAGATTTAGTGATTTGTGGCGTAGACGAAGTAGGGAGGGGTCCATTAGCAGGCCCTATTGTTGGAGCGGCGGTTATTGTAGACTATACGAATAGAAATCTTTTAGGTGTTCGTGATTCTAAGAAGCTTACAGAAGAAAAAAGAGAAGAACTTAGCGAAATAATTAAGAAGGAAGCTATAGCTTATTGTATATATGAAATAAGTGAAAAAGATATTGATAGTAAGGGTATAGGATATTGTAATAATGAAGTTTTATTTAGATCATATAAAGGTTTAAATAAAAAAGTTGACCTAGTATTATCTGATGGATATCCGGTAAAATATATAGATACAGATAATAGATTTGTAGTAAAAGGTGATGATAAATCTATAGCTATAGCATGTGCATCAATTTTAGCAAAAGTATATAGAGATAACCTAATGAAGAAGTATAGTGAGAAATATCCTTATTATGGTTTTGAACATAATGCTGGATATGGAACAAAAGATCATATTGAAGGAATAAAACAGTATGGACCATGTGATATACATAGAAGATCATTTATAAAGAATTTTATATAGTATATCCTAGATATTAGGAAATAAATGATATTTAAATCTGAATATAATTATGAATAAATAACCTGTAGGTGTAGATAGAAATATCACAATCTGCGGGTTTTATTTTTTAGAGCACAGAAAGATTGTATCGAATTCACAATTCACAATTAGCAATTAATGTGGAAATTTCTACGGAATTTCTGAGATTATAAGTATCATGTCATTAGTTTATTATAAAGAGTTATTTCATATATTATAACGAGAGCATTATATAGTGTTACATAGGATTAATGAAAGTTGCACTTTCATATAGCTTTGAGTATATCTGCTTTGTATTAGAAAGTATGATTAAAGTTTATATTAGTATCTGTTGTAGTTAAGTGGTGGTGAAAGTTGTAATACATAAGCCATATGAAAATGTTAAAATTCGTTGCTTATCAACAACTACACTGGCTGTCCGCAGGACTATAATTTTTTCCCTTTAGGGAAAAATAACCTTAATTGTGCCTTGTCAATTGTGAATTGATTATTAGTTTATATAAAATGCATTTTCTATTAAGTTAATTTTATGTGTTGATTTTTCAAGGTCAAAATTAACTTCTACAACATCAAATCTGCAATTCATATCTAAATTAGGGTGTTTTAATAGATAATATTGTGCAGTTTTATATATTTTATTTTGTTTGGATATAGTTACTGCTTCCAAAGGTCTACCAAATTTATTGTTAAATCTACTTTTTACTTCTATAAAGCATAGAATGTTCTTATCTATGGCTATAAGGTCTATTTCACCTGTTTTTATTTTAAATTTTTCCTCTAAAATTTTATACCCTATAGATGTTAGATAATCTTTACATAGTTTCTCTCCGTAGTCCCCTATATCTTTATTACACTTTTTCATATTTATACCTCTAAGATTAAGAATAAAAATATTTTAGCATAGTAAAAAATATATAGCAATTTGATTATTAATATATATTTTGACAATACTTAATTAAAGAGGTGATATATGTGGTTAAAACTGCCGTATTGAATGGGATTAATGGTGAATTAGTTACAGTAGAAGTAGAGATACTAAGGGGCTTACCATCCTTTATTATAGTGGGACTGCCAGAACAATCTGTAAGAGAAGCAAAAGAAAGAGTTAGAAGTGCTATTATAAACAGTGGATTTCAATTTCCTTTAGGTAGAATAATAATTAATTTATCTCCAAGTAATATAAAAAAGGGTGGAACATTATTAGATTTGCCTATAGCGTTAGCTATTCTTAGTAAATCTAACCAAATATCTAAAAGAAATATACATAAATTCTTAGCTTTTGGAGAATTATCTCTAACTGGCGAGATAAGAGAAGTATCGGGAGCTTTATCAATAGTAACAAGTGGTGTAAAAAGTGGAATATATAAATTTATCGTTCCTAATAAAAATTGTGGAGAGGCATCTCTAGTAGAGAAAACGGAAATTTTTGGATTTTCAACTTTAAGGGAAGTAACAGATTTTATATATATGAATAATAAAGAGCCTTTTAAAGAAGAAATTTTTTATGAAGATTCAGTATATAACATGGATTTTAGTGAAATAGAAAATGGAGAATCTATTATAAGGGCAATAGAAATTGCTATAGGAGGAAAACATAATTTTTTACTTTGGGGAGCACCGGGAAGTGGAAAGACAATGGTTGCAGAAAGAATAAAAACAGTTCTTCCTGAGCTTACCTATGAAGAAGCTTTAGAAGTGACAAGAATACATTCTTCTTTAAGTGGTGTATCAGGAATAAAGAAAGATCCACCGTTTAGAGGCCCCCATAGTACTGCAACTCTAACATCAATAATTGGTGGAACAAGCAAAAATGTACCAGGAGAAGTTACATTAGCTCATAACGGAGTGTTATACTTTGATGAGTTACTAGAATTTAGTCCAAAGGTTATAGAGGCGTTAAGGATACCGTTAGAGTCTAAAAAGGTTGTTTTAACTAGAGGAGCTAACAGAACAGAGATGCCAAGTGATTTTATATTTGTAGCATCTATGAATCCGTGTCCCTGTGGCTTTTTCAATACTGGAGAAAGAATGTGTACTTGTGGAGAAGCAGAAATAAAGCGATATTTACACAAGATATCAGGTCCTATATTAGATAGAATGGATATGTTTATACAATGTAGGAATAAGTCGGGAATTAAAAGCAGTTATAGAAAGAGTTCTGAGGAGATAAAAGAGAAAATTAAGGAGATAAGAGATATACAAGAGGAAAGGAAGAATAATTTAAGATTTAAAAAAGATTCAAATAATAATAGTGATGATTTGATAGAAATTTGCAGGCTATCGTCGGAATTAGAGGCGTTCTTGAATAACTTTGCTATGGATAAAGATATATCCTATAGAGGTAAAAATAAGATACTAAAATTAGCTAGAACTATTAGTGATTATAAAAGAAAAATGGATGTTGGTAAGGATGAGTTAATAGAAGCTATTAATTATAGAAGATTTATTAGTGGAGATGTTATATGAATAATGATGATTTATATAAGGTGTGGTTTGCATCTTTAAATATGAAATATGAATTTAAAAGAAGGTTATTAGAGAATTTAGAAAGTGAAGAAGCTGTTTATATGCATTTATTAGGGGACGATAATTATATAGGAATAGCTACTAGATCTTATAATTCAGCTAAAGAACATATGGATTTAGAGAAACATAAGGAAACGCTAAAAAAGATGGATAAAATAGGGGCTAAAATAATATCTTGTTATGAAAAAGATTTTCCACAGCAACTTAATAATTTTAAAGATAGTCCAAGTAATTTATTTTATATAGGAGATATATCAAATATTAATAATACAAGTGCATCTATTGTAGGATCTAGAAAAAATAGTGATTATGGAAGGAGGGTAACTGGTGAGATTGTAGATGAATTAGTTAAATCGGGGATAAATATAGTAAGTGGATTAGCTACAGGAATAGATGAATTAGCACACAGATATGCAATTAAATTTGGTGGATATACTGTAGGAGTTATAGGTTGTGGAATAGATAAAATTTATCCTGTTAGTAATGAATACTTATATAAAGCTCTTTATAAAAAAGGTTTGGTAATATCTGAATTTTATCCAGGAACACCTCCATTAAAATTCAACTTTCCAGCAAGAAATAAGGTAATAGCAAGAATAAGTGATGGAATAATTGTTATAGAAGCTGCAGAGAAAAGTGGTAGTTTAATAACAGTTACACATGGATTAGATAGTGGAAGAGAAATTATTGCAGTACCTAATCCAATAACATCTAATAATAGTAGGGGTGTAAATAGACTTATATATGATGGTGCAATACCTTATGTAGATAGAAATACATTAAAAGATGTTTTTTGTATAGATAATAAAAAAATGTTAAGATTAACTAATGTAGAAGAAAGAATTTTAGGCGTACTTAGCAATAATCCGATGCATATAGATGATTTAACAAGTATTGTTAAGGTTGACATCCCAGGAATATATAATGTATTATTTGAATTGCAAGCAAAAAAACTTGTAACAGTAATTGGAAATAGTTATTATATAAAGAATAATTAATAAATTAAATAAAAGTGATGAATGTCTGGAGGGGAGTTTATGGGTAGCAACTTAGTTATAGTTGAGTCTCCTGCAAAAGCTAAGACTATAAAAAAGTATTTAGGAGCTAATTATATTGTTGAAGCCTCAATGGGTCATGTTAGAGATTTGCCAAAAAGTCAATTAGGAGTAGATGTAGAAAATAACTATGAGCCTAAGTATATTACAATACGAGGAAAAGGGGAATTGTTGGATAAACTTAGAAAGTTAGCGAAAAAAAGCGATAGAGTATATCTTGCAACTGACCCCGATCGTGAAGGAGAGGCAATTTCATGGCATTTAAGTAATATTTTGAAGCTTTCAGAGGATGATGATTGTAGAATAGTTTTTAATGAAATAACGAAGACTGCCATAAAAAAGGCAATAAAAGAACCAAGAAAAGTTAATATGAATTTAGTTGATGCTCAACAAGCAAGAAGAGTATTAGATAGATTAGTAGGTTATGAAATTAGTCCTATTTTATGGAGAAAGGTAAAATGGGGACTTTCAGCAGGAAGGGTTCAATCTGTTGCACTTAAAATAATATGCGATAGGGAAGTAGAAATTGAGAATTTTAAAGAAGAAGAATACTGGACAATAGAAGCTGAATTATACAAAGTTGGAAATAAAAAGAGCCCATTGCAAGTTAAATTATCAAATTACAATGGTAAAAAAATAGAATTAAAATGTAAAGAAGATGTAGATAAAATAATATCAACAGTTAGTAATGATGAATTTAATGTAAAAACAGTTAAAAAGTCTAAGAAAAACAAAAATCCATTACCACCGTTTACTACATCTACATTACAACAAGATGCATATAAGAAATTAAATTTTTCTACAAAGAAGACTATGTCAGTAGCACAACAATTATATGAAGGTATAGATATAAAAGGTCATGGTACAGTAGCTCTTATAACTTATATGAGAACAGATTCTGTAAGAATCTCAGATGAAGCCCAAGCAGCAGCTTTATCTTTTATAGAAGAGAGTTATGGAAAAGAATATATTCCTAAAGAAAAGAGAGTTTATAAAGGAAAGAAAAATTCTCAAGATGCTCATGAAGCAATAAGACCTACTTATATTGATGCAACACTTACACCAGAAAAATTAAAAGGTCAGTTAAAGCCAGAACAATATAAGTTATATAACTTAATTTGGAGTAGATTTATGGCATCACAAATGGCTTCATGTATAATGGATAGTATATCTATAGTAATTGATAATAATGGATATCAATTTAGAGCTAGTGGATCTACAATAAATTTTGATGGATTTATGAAGTTATATACTTATAGTACAGAAAGTGAAGCTGAGAGTGTTAAAATTCCAGAGATAGAAGAAGGAGATGTTCTTAAGTCAAAATCAATAGATGGAAAGCAACATTTTACTACACCACCTCCAAGATTTTCAGAAGCTAGTTTAGTTAAAACACTTGAGGAAAATGGTATAGGTAGACCGAGTACTTATTCACCAATAATATCTACATTATTGGATAGAAAGTATGTTGAGAGAGAAAAAAAGACATTAATTCCTACAGAGCTTGGAAATATAGTTAACTCAATAATGGAGCAATATTTTCAAAGAGTAGTGGATGCTGAATTTACAGCTCATATGGAAGAAAAGCTAGATAATGTCGAAGAAGGAACTATGGAGTGGAAAAAGATTGTAGAAGAATTCTTTACTCCGTTAAAAGTAGATATTGAGAAAGCTGAAAAAGAACTTAGTAAAATTACAATAGAAGACAAAGTATCAGATGTAATATGTGATAAGTGTGGAAGAAATATGGTTATTAAATCAGGAAGATTTGGAGAGTTTTTAGCATGTCCAGGATATCCTGAATGTAAAAATACAAAAGCTATTGTAGAAGAAATTGATGTACCATGTCCTAAGTGTGGTAAAAAGATTGTTGCAAAGAAAAGTAAAAAAGGACGTAAATTTTATGGATGTTCCGGATATCCAGATTGTGATTTTGTAAGCTGGTTTGAGCCAAGTGAAAAGAAATGTTCTAAATGTGGTGGAAACATGGTTAAGAAATATTCAAAATCTAAAGGGAATTATCTACAATGTACTAACGAAGAATGTAAAAATATAGAGGAACAGCCTGTTTAAAACTCCATTATCTTGTTTATCAAAGGCTTGTATGATATAATTATAAGATAAAATAATCGAAATATTTGTAAAATTATAATATTTATCATACTATTATTTTAATATTAAGATAGGAGGAGAATTATGGGTTCGCTATTAACTAAAACTAGAAAGTTAAATAGAATTCTTCAAAAAACAGGAACTGACCCCGTTGAATTTAATGAGATTTGTGAACTGTTAAGTGAAGTTTTAGAATGTAATGTTTATATAATAAGCAGAAAAGGAAAAATATTAGGAAGTCATTTATCTTGCGATTTTGATTGTAATATTGTAAAAGACAAAATTTTACAAGAAAATAAATTTTCTGATTTATATAATGAAAAATTATTAGCTATAAATGAAACTAAAGCAAATGTTGAAAATAAAGGTATGTGTGTTTATGATGAATCAGAAAATTGTAAATTTGAGAAGAAGTTAACAACAATAGTTCCTATAATAGGAAATAGAGAAAGATTAGGAACTTTATTATTAGCTAGATTTGGAAAAGATTTTACAGATGATGATTTAGTTATATGTGAATATTCTGCTACAATAGTAGGATTAGAAATGTTAAGAGCAAAAGCCTTTGAAATAGAAGATGAGGCAAGAAAAAAGGCAGTAGTTCAATTAGCTATAGGAACATTATCATATTCTGAATTAGAAGCAATTGAACATATATTTAATGAATTAGATGGTGATGAAGGATTATTAGTAGCATCTAAGATTGCAGATAAGGTTGGAATAACTAGATCAGTAATAGTTAATGCACTTAGAAAATTTGAAAGTGCAGGTGTAATAGAATCAAGATCATTAGGTATGAAGGGGACTCATATTAAGATATTAAATGATAAATTAATAGATGAATTAAAAAAGATTAGATAATGTTAAAAAGTGATATACACCTTAAAAGTAATAGACAAATATATCTATTATTTTGAGGTGTATTTTTATATTAAATTATAAAAATATTTATTGCGTATGGAAATACTATATGATATACTACTGTAGAATAAAATACACACATTATGCATTGTAAAATTGGTGCCTACAAGGTTTATTTTACAAAAGATGCATGATGGAGGAATAACCAGGAGGTAAAGAAATGGCAGTAATTTCAATGAAACAATTATTAGAAGCAGGTGTACACTTTGGACACCAAACTAGAAGATGGAACCCTAAGATGGCTGAATACATCTTCACAGAAAGAAATGGTATATATATCATCGACTTACAAAAAACAGTTAAAAAGGTTGATGAAGCATATAACTTCATAAGAAGTGTTGCAGAAGAAGGAAAAGACGTTTTATTTGTAGGTACAAAGAAACAAGCTCAAGAAGCTATAAGTGAAGAAGCTATAAGATCAGGTATGCATTTTGTAAACCACAGATGGTTAGGTGGTATGCTTACTAACTTCAAAACTATAAAGACAAGAATCGCAAGATTAGCTGAATTAAAAGAAATGCAAGAAAATGGTATTTTTGATGTTTTACCTAAAAAAGAAGTTATTAAGTTAAACAACGAAATGGAAAAATTAGAAAAGAACTTAGGCGGAATTAAAGAATTAGTTCAAGAAAGAGTTGGAGCTTTATTCGTTGTTGACCCAAGAAAAGAAAAGAATGCTATATCTGAAGCTAAAATTTTAGGTATTCCAGTAGTAGCTATCGTTGATACTAACTGTGATCCAGATGAAGTTGATTATGTAATTCCAGGTAATGATGATGCTATAAGAGCGGTTAAATTAATAACTGCAAAAATGGCTGATGCTATTATCGAAGGAAGACAAGGTGAACAATTAGCTGAATAATATAAGCTAACTGCTAAATAATAAATTTAAGGTAAAGAGAGAGAATCCTTTACCTTAATATTCATGAAAGAGAGGGAATTTATTTATGGCAATCTCTGCAAGTATGGTAAAAGAATTAAGAGAAAGCACTGGAGCAGGAATGATGGATTGTAAGAAGGCTTTAACACAAGCTAACGGAGATCTTGAAAAGGCTGTTGAAATATTAAGAGAAAAAGGATTAGCTGCAGCAGCTAAAAAAGCTGGAAGAATCGCAGCAGAAGGTGCAGTAGTAGCTTTCGTTAACGAAGATAGCAAAGTTGCATCATTAGTTGAAGTAAACTGTGAAACAGATTTCGTTGCAGCTAATGAAGAATTCTTAGGATTTGCTAATAAAGTAGCTGAAATTGCTGCAAATAGCAATGCTACAACTGTAGAAGAGTTATCAGCTGAAAAATGTGATGGTGAATCTACTATAGATGAAGTTAGAACAGCTTTAGTTGCAAAACTAGGCGAAAACATGACAGTAAGAAGATTTGTTAGATTTTCAGTAGAAAATGGAGCTATTCAAAGCTACATTCACGCTGCTGGAAAAATCGGAGTATTAGTTCAATTAGGTTGTGAAAATAATAGTCCAGTATTATTAGAAGTTGCTAAGGATGTAGCAATGCACATTGCTGCTGTTAACCCATTATTCTTAGATTCTTCTGCTGTTGATGCTGAAACTTTAGAAAAAGAAAGAGAAATATATAGAGTTCAAGCTCAAAACGAAGGTAAACCAGCTAACATAGTTGAAAAGATGGTTGAAGGTAGAGTTAAAAAGTACTTAAAAGAAGTTTGTTTAGTAGAACAAGTTTTTGTTAAGAACCCTGACTTTACAATCACTAAGTACTTAGAAGAAAAGAGCAAAGAAGTTGGAGCTACTATAACAATTGAAAAATTCGCTAGATTCGAAAGAGGCGAAGGTATAGAAAAGAAAGAAGAAAACTTTGCTGAAGAAGTTCAAAGACAAATGAACGCTGGTAAGTAGTAAAGCATAAAGAGAACACCCAGTGTTCTCTTTTTTTAAGATGTTATTATTCTTTTAGGAGGAAGTTTTGTGGAGACTATAAAATATAAAAGAGTTATGTTAAAGCTTTCAGGTGAAGCTTTAGCCGGGGAAAATGGCTTTGGAATTGATTTCGAGGTTACTAATAGAATAGCAAAAGAAATAAAAGAATTAGTAGATATGGGTGTAGAAGTTGGTGCCGTTGTAGGTGGCGGAAACATATGGAGAGGTAGAGAAGGCGGAGATATGGATAGAACTACTGCAGACTATATGGGAATGCTAGCTACTTGTGTTAATGCATTAGCTCTACAAGATTCCTTAGAAAGAATAGGGGTTCATACAAGAGTTCAAACTGCTATTGAAATGAGACAATTAGCAGAGCCATATATAAGAAGAAAGGCTATGAGACACTTAGAAAAGGGAAGAGTTGTTATATTTGGATCTGGAACAGGGAACCCATATTTCTCAACTGATACTGCAGCTTCATTAAGAGCAGCAGAAATTGAAGCAGAAGCTATACTTCTTGCAAAAAAAGTTGATGGAGTATATGATAAGGATCCACACAAATTTGAAGATGCTACTAAATTTGAGAAATTATCCTTCATAGAAGTATTACAAAAAGGATTACAAGTTATGGATTCTACTGCTTCTTCTTTATGTATGGACAATGATATTCCTATTATTGTTTTCAGTCTAGATCAGCCAGGAAACATAAAGAGAGCTATATTAGGAGAAAATATTGGTACAATAGTATCAAATGATTAGGAGTGAATTGTATGGTTAAGGATATTATTGCTGTTGCAGAAGAAAAAATGCAGAAAACTGTTAGTGTTTTAAAACAAGATTTACTTACTTTAAAAGCAGGAAGGGCAAACCCAACTATGCTTGACAGAATACAAATGGAGTATTATGGTTCAATGACACCTATAAATCAAGTTGCTAATATATCAGCACCAGAACCAAGAATGCTACTTATAACTCCATGGGATAAGAGTTCTCTAAAGGATATTGAAAGAGCAATATTAACATCTGATTTAGGACTTAATCCTAATAATGATGGATCTGTTATTAGATTAATGATTCCAGAATTAACTGAAGAAACTAGAAGAGATTTAGTTAAAAAAGTTAAAAAGTATGGAGAAGAGTCGAAGGTAGCTATAAGATCAGTAAGAAGAGATGCTAATGATAAGGTTAAGGCATTAAAGAAAGATAATGCTATAACTGAAGATGAATTAAAATCAGCAGAAGATTTAATTCAAAAGAAGACTGATGTATATGTTAAAGAAATTGAATCCATCATAGATGCAAAAGAAAAAGAAGTTATGAAGGTATAAGATAATTTATTTTATGAGACATTAAGCTTAGGTGAGCAAGTAAGTTTCATCTAAGCTTAATTTTTATTAGATATTTATTAAGCTTAGGTGAGTGGGTGGATGAATGTTTAAGTTATTTACTAAAAAAAATACCATTAGCAAAATTGAAGAAAAGCAATTAGATATGAGCAATATTCCTAAACATATAGCTATAATTATGGATGGGAATGGAAGATGGGCTAAAGAAAGAAATATGCCAAGGACTTATGGTCATAAGGCAGGAGTTGAAACAATAAGAGAAATCGTAAAAGAATGTAGCGAACTAGGAGTTAAGTATTTAACACTATACGCTTTTTCTACTGAAAATTGGGCTAGACCTAAAGAAGAAGTAGATACTTTAATGAAACTATTGGTTCAATATCTTAGAAATGAATTTGAAGAATTAAATAAAAATAATGTAGTAATAAACTCTATAGGAGATATATCAAAATTACCAAAGGTTTGTCATGAAGAATTAAACAAAGCCTATGAGAAAACAAAAAATAATACAGGACTTACACTAAATTTAGCGTTAAATTATGGTGGAAGAGTTGAAATAGTTAATTCAGTTAAGGAAATTGCAAAATTAGTAGAAGAGAATAAAATAAAAGTTGATGATATAGATGAAAAAATGATAGAAAAATATTTATATACATCAGGTATGCCTGATCCAGACATAATAATAAGACCAAGTGGAGAACAAAGATTATCTAATTTCTTATTATGGCAATGTGCTTATTCTGAATTTTGGTACTCTGATGTTAAATGGCCTGACTTTACAAAACAAAATCTTGTAGAAGCTATCTTTGATTATCAAAATCGAGATAGAAGATTTGGAAAGGTTAAATAGGTGAAATTTTATGAATAATAGATATTTAGGTGCACTTATATTAGCGCCGATAGTAATATTTTTATTTTTAGGTGGAGAGCCTTTAAAATATTTATTATTAGTAGCCTCAGTTATGGGACTTTATGAATTTTATTCAGTTGTAGAGAAGAGAGAAATTAAACCATTTAAAATTGTTGGTTATATAGCTACTATTGTATACTATTTATTATTAAACAATATAGAATTTGAACAAGTTGCAATTATATTATTTTTAGTTACTATGGTTTTAATGTGTATACCAGCAATAAAGCCAGAGTACAATTATATTGATGTAGCAGTAACTATTTTAGGTTTTATTTATGTATCAGTATTTTTCTCATTTATAAGTAAGATAAGCTATAAAGAAGGTGGTAGATTCTTATTATGGCTTGTATTCTTAGCATCTTGGGGATGTGATACTCTTGCTTACTATAGTGGAAGATTATTTGGAAAGCATAAATTATGTCCAAAGGTAAGTCCAAAGAAAACAATAGAAGGATCTATTGGAGGACTTTTAGGAGCAGTAATTTTTTGCTTAGTATTTGGAATTATTATAAAAAGTCATGTGAATATACAACTATATCATTATGTTATTATGGCTGCAATAGCAGGAGTATTTTCACAATTTGGTGATTTAGCGGCATCAAGTATAAAGAGATATTCAGAAGTTAAAGATTATTCTCATTTGATACCAGGACATGGTGGAATATTAGATAGATTTGATTCTATTTTATTTTCAGCAGTAGTAATATTTTATTATTTAACATACATAATAGGTATATAAAATTAATTAATAGGCTGTTGCACGAAGAGTGTGGCAGCTTTTTTCAGTAAGTTTGATAGAAGAAAAAGCAGGGCACAAGTATGATGGCACAAGGCACAGGGAGATGTCAGTGCACTGTTTTAAATAAATATATCTAAATTTATAACTTAACTAATATATATATAATGATAGTATTTCATTATGGGGGTATTAGTGAAATTAGTAAAAGATGAAATAAAGGTTATTGGAATAATTGTATTAATTATATGTATATTTACTCTATTGCTAAAAATGTATTTTCCACCAGCAATTTTTATATTATGTTTATTATTTCTATCATTATCGCTAAATAGCAAATTAAATAGTTTTACAATGATGTCAAGAAGTATAAATGCGATATTGACGTTATTTATAGTAAATATATCAATAGTTATGATAATAGTTATGATTTCGTATTTTATTGCAGGAGAATTTTATTCTTTTGTACAAAATAAGGATGCAATTTTAGAAATTAAAGCCATAGGAGATAAAGTTTTTGCTCTAACAAGTATCGATATAAGAGATATGGGCAAATTTATAACTAGTCTATACAATGAGTTTCTAAATGTAATGGTAGTAACGAAGGGAATAAAGTATACTTCTGAATTTTTATTATCATACTTTATAGCTAATATTACTGTGTACTTTATTTTAAAGGATAAATATGCTATATTAAAAATTGCAAAGAAATTAGTTCCAAGTAATATTTTTGAGGATGTTTTAGATATAGTTTTAAAAATATATTCTATAATAACTATACAAATAAAGTTAGTATTATTAACTACAATAATAACAATAATTAGTTTCTATATATTAGGTATTAATAATGCTGTGGTGTTTGGAGTTATATGTGGTATATTAGATATATTACCTTATATAGGTACATTTATAGTTTTCTTATTTTTAATTTCCAAGGAAATAATGATGGGAAAAACCTTTGTTGTAATTGGTCTAATTTTTGTGTACATATTATTAGAAATTATTAGGCAGATATTAGAAGCGAAATTTATTAGCGATATTTTATCTATACATCCTTTATCGATAATAATATCTATATATATTGGATTTAATATTTTTGGTGCATTAGGTTTGTTTATAGGTCCATTATGTATAGTAGTAGCAAAAGAAATATATGAAAAAGAGGTAAAAATATAATGAAAAACATATGTATATTGGGGGTTACTGGGTCAATTGGTACTCAGGCTTTAGAAGTTATAAGAGATAACAGAGAAGAGTTTAACTTATTAGGTATATCAGCTAATACTAGTGTAAAAAAGGTTATTGAAATAATAAAAGAGTTTAATCCTAAGATTGTAGCAATGTATACGAAAGAAGCTTTTGAAGAAGTTAAGAATTTTTGTGTTGAATATGACAAGTCTATAGAAGTAGCATACGGAATAGAAGGACTTATAAAAGTAGCTACAATAGATGAAAGTGACATAATTTTGACATCAGTAGTTGGTATGATAGGATTAGTGCCAACATTAGAAGCTATAAAAAAAGGAAAAACTATAGCACTAGCCAATAAAGAAACTCTAGTTGTTGGTGGTGAGATAGTTATGGAGGAAGCTAAAAAGTATAATGCTAAAATAATACCTGTAGACTCAGAACATAATGCTATTTTTCAATGTCTTAATGGAGAAGATAAAAAAGCTGTAAGAAGCATTATTGTTACTGCATCAGGAGGACCTTTTAGAGGTAAAAAAAGAGAGGATTTAATTAATGTAACTAAAAATGAAGCATTAAAACATCCTAAGTGGTCTATGGGGGCGAAGATTTCTATAGATTCAGCTACACTGATGAATAAGGGATTAGAAGTTATAGAAGCGAAATGGCTCTTTGATATGCCGATGGATAAAATTAAGGTAGCAGTACATCCACAAAGTATAGTTCATTCTATGGTAGAGTATGTTGATGGTAGTATATTGGCAGAAATGGCTAGTACAGATATGAAGTTACCTATCCATTATGCTTTTACTTATCCTAATAGAGTGAAAGGATCTACAGAATACTTAAATTTATTTAAGTATAATACCTTAACTTTTGAAGAACCAGATATGGAGACTTTTAAGAACTTAGCATTAGCATATGAGATAGGAAAAAAGGGAGGAAATGCTCCTACTATTTTAAATGCTGCTAATGAAGTAGCAGTAGATTTATTCCTAAAAGATAAAATTAAGTTTCTTCAAATTACAGATCTTATAGAAGATGCTTTAAATACTATAGAGTTTACTTCTAAAGTAACTATAGATAATATATTAGAAACTGAGAGAAAAGTTAGAGAATACTTATTAAGTACATATTAAGGGGTGATTTTTTGGTAGTATTAAATATATTAAAAGCTATGTTAGCATTCTGCTTTTTGATTCTTATTCATGAAGCAGGTCATTTAGTTGCAGCAAAGCTTGTTGGAGTAAGAGTAGAGAAATTTTCTATTTTCTTTGGTAGACCTCTTTTTACCAAGGTTATGGGCGGAACAGAATATTCAATAGGTTGGATACCAATGGGTGGTTATGTCCAATTGTATGGAATGAATGATGAGATAGATGAAAAAGATTCACATTTTACTAAGCATCCTTGGAAGAAGATTTTTATAGCCGTTGCAGGGCCGTTTATGAACCTAGTAACAGCATTATTATTGTTGACTGTTGTAACATTTAATATTGGAGGATATCCTTCTTTAGAAATTAACGGTTTTTCAGAAACTTCACCAGCAAAAGAAGCAGGTGTTTTATCAGGAGATACTATAACAAAAATTAATGGAACTAGTATAAAAATATATGAAGATTTACAAGATCAGCTTTCTAAAAATAATGGGGAAGATATAAATATTGAGGTAAAGCGTGGTGATGAAGTTAAAGAGTTTACTATAAAACCTACTTTTGATAAAGACCAAGATAAATATATCATGGGAATTACATTTAAGACTGCAAGAAACTTAACTGTAGGAGAAAGTTTCACAAGGGCTGGAAATCAAATGATATCATTTACTAAACTTACTTTTAAAACAATTGGAAATTTAGTAACTGGTCATGGAAATTTCAAAACTGATCTTGGTGGGCCAGTTACAATAGTAAGACTTAGTGTAGAATCAGCACAAGCAGGGTGGATAAATTTATTATATTTAGTAGCAGTAATAAGTCTTCAACTAGCAATATTTAATCTTATTCCATTTCCTGCATTAGATGGTGGTAGCACAACAATATACTTAATAGAGCTTATAACAGGTAAGAGATTTAGAATTGAAACTATACAGAAGATAACCAGTGTTGGATTTGCAATTCTCATGGGGCTCATGTTACTAGTTACAATAAAAGATATATTTTTTCCTGTAAGTTTACAATAATATAGAAACAGGATGAATAGAGGCTGTCGCAGAGAGAATGTGGCAGCTTTTTTAGTGCGTAGATTCAGTGCACAGTGCACAGTGAAGGAGGAAATTCCTGCGGAATTTCTTGAATTGTAAGTGCTTAAGTTAGGGGTGTAGATTAGACTAGTTTTCTTAAGTTAGTTACATTTGCTAGAGGGGACATTACAGGGGGCTAATGAAGGTTGCACCTTCATGTAGCTGATAGATTAATATTTGTAATCATATATATGGTTATGTTGATATTAATATCTGTTATAGTTAAGTGGTGGTAATTTTAATGAGGTGATTACATAGGACAAGTATTTTTATAGTATCGTATCAAAAAACAACACTTAATTATAATAGTTATATATACGTGTAAAACACATAAATATATTGCCATAATGAAAGTTGCACTTTCATGAAGATTGGATTAAAGTTTCTGAATCTATAGTAAATATGAAAATACTTTGCTGTCCGCAGGACTATAATATTTTTCCCACAGGGGAAAATTAACAACAATTGCAAATTGTGAATTGGGAATTGTGAATTATATTATGATTTGAATTTATAGTAAATAAACTATATAATTTTATATACAATTGATTTTAAAATAAAAATAATTAATATAAAGGTGAATAGAATGGAAAGAAGAATTACTAAGAAAGTTAAAGTTGGGAATTTATATATAGGGGGAGATGCTCCTATTTCAATACAATCTATGACAAATACCGATACTAGAGATGCAGATAAGACTTTAGAGCAAATAAGATCTTTAAGAGCAGCGGGAGTAGATATAGTTAGATGTGCTGTTCCAGATATGGAGGCAGCGGAAGCTTTGAAAATTATAACATCTAATATTGATATTCCTATAGTTGCTGATATTCATTTTGATTATAGATTAGCATTAAAGGCTATAGAAAATGGTGTTGCTAAGCTTAGAGTTAATCCAGGAAATATAGGAGCTCAGTGGAAGCTAGAAGAAGTTGCAAAAGCAGCTAAAGAGAAAAATATTCCAATAAGGGTTGGGGTAAATTCAGGATCTTTAGAAAAAGATATATTAAATAAGTATGGTTCAGTAAAAGCTGAAGCATTGGTGGAAAGTGCTTTAAAAAGTATAGAAATGCTAGAAAATGTGAATTTTGATGATATAGTTGTATCTATAAAATCTGCTAATGTAAAAATGATGATAGAATCTTATAGATTATTCTCAGAAAAAAGTAATTATCCTGTTCATTTAGGGGTGACAGAGGCAGGTACACCTTTTAGGGGAACTATAAAGTCATCAGTAGGATTAGGTGCATTATTAAGTGAAGGAATTGGAGACACTCTTAGGGTATCTTTGACAGGAGATCCAACAGAAGAGGTTAAGGTAGCTATTGAAGTGTTAAAGGCTCTTGAAATTAGAAAAGGTGGCCTTGAATTTATATCATGTCCGACCTGTGGGAGAACAGAGATAGACTTAATAGGAATAGCTAATACAGTAGAGAAAAAATTAGCAGCTGTGAATAAGGATATTAAAGTAGCGGTAATGGGATGTGTAGTAAATGGTCCAGGAGAAGCAAGAGAAGCAGATATTGGTATTGCTGGAGGAAAAGGAGAGGGTATAATCTTTAGAAAAGGTGTAATAGTAAAGAAATGTAAAGAAGAAGAATTGGTAGATGAACTAATGAAGGAGATAGAAGCTCTATAGATTTACAAATGGAGGAGAGGTATGGAAAGGCTGGTTGAAAAAGTTAATTTAGCAATAGATGAAGATAAAATTTTAAAAGCATTAAATATCAAGGTAAGTAAGTTTCAATTTTTAAAAAAGAGCCAGCGCCTAAGAGTATTATTAAAAGGTAAAGATGATATAGATGATACTGTGGTATATGCTGTAAAAAAAATAGTTATAGAGAATATAGGAATATTTGATGATTGTGATGTTCTATATTCTAAAGATCTTAGTAACATAACATTAGATCAATTGACAAATAACTACTGGAGTGATTTTATACATTTAACTTTGGAAAAAAAGAAAGTATTATATAGGGCTTTAAGTTGCTGTGAAAAAGTAGTTAATGATGATGATGTTAAACTTATTGTTGATAGTAAGTTTATATTTCAATATTTGCAGGATAATAGGATTGATTTATTTTTAAAAGAAAAAGCAAAAGAGTTATTTGGAGTTAATACTAGTTTTTCTTTTAGTTTTGATGAGAAAGCTATGGAAATTTATATAAAGGATAGGGAAGAGGAAAGCAGAGAAATTATATCTAAGGTTATAAAATCTGCAGGAGAATTGAAAAAGGAAAATAAGAGTAAAGAAAATACTCAAAGTAAAGAAAAACCTTCAAATCCATATATGCAAAAAGGACGTAAGAGTGAACCAAAAGATGAAAATACTTTATATGGTAAAAAGATTGTTGTTGAAGAAATAACTAAGATTGCAGATATAAATATGGGATCTGGTTATGTAACGATAAAAGGAGATTTATTCAAAATTGATGTTTTTGAAACTAAAGCTGGAAGAAAAATAATCTCTTTATTTGTAACAGACCATACATCATCAATTATAGTAAAGGTATTTCCAAAAGGAGATACCGCTGATGAGTTATTAGAAAATATAAAGAAAGGTATGCATCTTATATTAAGAGGTGAAGCTGCCTACGATTCCTTTGCAAGAGAAGTTACTGTTTCTTGTAGAGATATAAATCTTTCTAAAAAGGTAGAGAGAATGGATACATCAACAGAAAAGAGGGTAGAATTGCATCTCCATAGTACAATGAGTGCTATGGATGGTATGACTCCTATAAGCAAGTTAGTAGAAAGAGCAGCAAAATGGGGACATAAAGCAATTGCTTTGACAGATCATGGCGTAGTTCAAGGATTTCCAGAAGCTATGGATGCCGCTAAGAAAAATAATATAAAGGTGATATATGGTGTAGAGGGATATGTTGTAAATGATGGGGAGCCTATTGTAATTAATCCTGGAAATGAGACCATTGATAGTGAATTTGTAGTATTTGATATAGAAACTACGGGCTTTTCATCAATTAATGATAAGATAATAGAGATTGGTGCCGTAAAAGTTAAAAATGGTAGTATAGTAGATAGATTTTCTCATTTTGTAAACCCTGAGGTAAGTATCCCTGCAAAAATAATAGAGCTTACAGGAATAACTGATGATATGGTAAGAGATGCTGATACTATTGATGTGGTTTTGGAAAAGTTTAGAGAATTTACTAAAGGTACTATTTTAGTGGCTCATAATGCTCCTTTTGACACATCTTTTATAAAGAAAAATTATAAAGATTTAGGTATAACTTTTGATAATGGGATAATGGATACAATTCCATTAAGTAAATTTTTATATCCAGATTTAAAGAGATACAAATTAAATTTAATTTGTAAACATCTTGGAATTTCTTTAGAAAATCATCATAGAGCTGTAGATGATGCAGAGGCTACAGCAGAAATATTACTACATTCTTTTAAGGTATTAAAAGAAGATAATATAATTTCTTTAAATGACTTAAACGATAAGTATATAAGTAATACTGATGTGAAAAAGTTACCTAGTCATCATATAATTATTTTTGCAACAAATCAATTGGGATGTAAAAATTTATATAAGATTATTTCAGAGTCAAATTTAAAGTATTTCTTTAGGACACCTAGAATGCCTAAGTCAGTAATTTCCTCTTTAAGGGAAGGTCTGATGATTGGTTCAGCTTGTGAAGCTGGTGAGGTATATAAAGAGATTATGCTCGGCAGAAGTGATGAGGAAATGGAAAAAATCATATCTTTCTATGATTACTTAGAAATACAACCAGTTGGTAATAATGAGTTTATGATTGAGAAAGGTATAGTAAAAGATGCTGATGAGCTTAGAGAAATTAATAAAAGAATATATAATTTAGGTAAAAAATATAATAAGCCTGTAGTGGCAACAGGAGATGTACATTTCCTTGATCCAGAAGATAGTGTATTTAGAAAAATACTAATGGCTGGTAAAGGATTTTCTGATGCTGAAAATCAGCCACCACTTTATTTTAAGACAACTAATGAAATGTTAGATGAATTTAGTTATTTAGGTAGAGATGAAGCTTATGAAGTAGTTATAAAAAATCCTAATAAAATTGCGGACATTGTTGAGGTTATTAAGCCCATTCCAGATGAGACTTTTCCACCTAAAATAGATGGTGCTGAGGAAGAACTTAGAGAAATGACTTTAAATAAGGTTCATTCAATATATGGAGATAACTTACCGGATATAGTGCAAAAGAGACTAGATAAAGAGTTAAATTCTATTATAAATAATGGATATGCAGTGTTGTATCTTATAGCACAGAAACTAGTGGCTAAATCATATTCAGATGGATATTTAGTTGGGTCTAGAGGCTCTGTTGGATCTTCCTTTGTAGCTACTATGTCAGGGATTACAGAAGTTAATGGATTACCACCTCATTATGTATGTCCAGAGTGTAAATATTCTCACTTTTTTGATGATGGTTCTGTAGCTTCAGGAGCAGATTTGCCAGATAAGGAATGTCCTAAGTGTGGAGCAATACTCAATAAGGATGGACACGATATTCCCTTCGAAACATTCTTAGGATTTGAAGGTGATAAAGAGCCAGATATAGATCTTAACTTCTCTGGAGATAACCAAGGTGATATTCATAAATATTGTGAAGTATTATTTGGAGAAGGACATACTTTTAAAGCTGGGACAATTGGTACTATAGCAGATAAAACAGCATATGGGTTTGTTAAAAAGTATTTAGACGAAAAGGAGATTGTTGTTTCATCAGCAGAGATAGAAAGATTATCGCAAGGATGTACAGGGGTTAAGAGAACAACAGGGCAGCATCCAGGTGGAATAATGGTTGTACCTGCAGATAATGAAATTTATAACTTTACACCAGTGCAGAGACCTGCAGATGATCCAACTTCAGATATTGTAACTACTCATTTTGATTATCACTCTATAAGTGGAAGACTATTAAAATTAGATATACTTGGTCATGACGATCCTACGGTACTAAGGATGTTGCAAGATTTAACAGGAGTAGATCCTAAATCTATTCCTCTTGGGGATCCTAAAGTTATGAGTTTGTTTACATCACCAGAAGCTTTAGGATTAACTAGAGAGGAATTAGAATGTGAAGTGGGAAGTTATGGATTGCCTGAGTTTGGTACTAAATTTGTTAGACAAATGCTTGTAGATACTCAGCCACATACTTTTGCTGATATAGTGAGAATATCAGGACTATCTCATGGAACAGATGTATGGCTTAATAATGCTCAGTACTTTATAAAGGAAGGATATACAACACTTAAAGATTGTATTGCTACAAGAGATGATATTATGGTGTATTTAATATACCAAGGACTTCCGCCGAAAGAAGCATTTAATATAATGGAGAAGGTAAGAAAAGGTAAAGGGTTATCAGAAGAAAATGAAGCACTAATGAGAGAGCATAATGTTCCTGATTGGTATATTGAATCTTGTAAAAGAATAAAATACATGTTCCCTAAAGGGCACGCAGTAGCTTACTGTATGATGGCAGTTCGAATTGCGTATTTTAAGGTATATTACCCTAGGGCATATTATGCCACTTATTTTACAGTAAGAGGCGATGATTTTGATGGTAATTTAATAATAAAAGGTGAAATGACTATAAAAGCAAAAATAGATGAATTTAATAATTCTGCTGAACTTTCTGTAAAAGATAAAGGATTGCTTACAACTCTTGAAATATGTTATGAAATGTATAAGAGGGGTATAAAATTCTTAAAAGTGGATATATATAAATCTGATGCAAATAAGTTTATTATAGAAGATGATAGTATAAGAATGCCTATAAGCGCATTAAATGGAGTAGGAGAAAATGCTGCAAAAAGTATATTTGAAGCCGCAAAAGATGGAGAATTTATTTCTAAAGAAGATCTAAGAAATAGAGCTAAAGTATCTAAAACAGTTATTGAAACATTAGATGAACATGGATGCTTAGAAGGACTTCCAGATACTAACCAATTATCACTATTTAGTCTATAAATAGTAAAAGGGTTGATATTTGTTTATAGATGTGTTACTATGGAAATAATAAAAACGAATATAAGTTATGACATAAAGAGTGGGTAATCCCGCTCTTTTGTTTGTTTGTTAAATATTTATAGGGTTTTTGTAAATGCTATATAGTAAGGAGGGATAAATATGAACGGAGATGTATTTTTACAAAGAATCACTGATTTAGTTAAACCAATAGTAGAAGAAAGAGGATATATTTTATATCATGTTGAGTATGTAAAAGAAGCAGGCGAAAATTATTTAAGAATCTACATAGATAAAGAAGATGGTGGTGTAGGCCTTAGTGACTGCGAAATGGTTAGTCGTAGGGTAAGCGAATTAATGGATGAAAATGATCCTATAGAAGATAAATATTTTCTTGAGGTTTCATCTCCAGGAATTTTTAGAACATTATTTACCGATGAACATTTAAAAAGATATACAGGAGAACAAGTTGATATAAAAACTAAGAGTGTATTCAAAGGTAAAAAGAAATTTACAGGAATATTAAAATCTTTTGATATAAATAATGTTATTTTAAGTGTAGATGGTGAGAATTTAGAAGTTCCAAGAGAAAAGATAAAAATAATTAATTTAAATAACTTTAGTTTTAGTGGGGAGAATTAAGGAGGTAAAAAAATGAATGCAGAGTTTATTGAGGCATTAAAAGAAATTGCTAAGAGTAAAGAGATAAGTGAAGATTTTATATTTACTACTTTAGAGGATGCATTAATTGCAGCATATAAGAAAAATTATTCATCTAAAAATGGTGAAGGAAATCAAAATGTTGTTATAGAAATAAATAGGGAGACAGGAGAAAATCATATTTACGCAAGAAAAAATATAGTTGAATATGTAGAAAATGATGTTTGTGAAATTTCCCTTGAAGATGCTAAACAAATAGATCCAAGATATGAAATTGGTGAAGTAGTTAATATTGAAGTTACTCCAAAAGATTTTGGTAGAGTGGCTGCACAATCAGCAAGACAAGTGGTTATTCAAAGAATCAAGGAAGCTGAGAGAGCTAATATATATAATTATTATATTCAAAAAGAACATGACTTAATAACAGGAACAGTACTTAGAAAAGATAAAAATACTATTTTATTAAATTTAGATAAAATAGAAACTGTTTTAGGACCAAATGAACAAATTCCAGGTGAGGATTATAAGTTCAATGAACAAATAAAACTATATGTTGTAGAAGTTAAAAATACAACAAAAGGTGCACAAGTAGTTGTATCAAGAACTCATAAGGATTTAGTTAAAAGATTATTTGAATTAGAAGTACCAGAAATATATGATGGAACAGTTGAAATTAAGTCTATAGCTAGAGAACCAGGTTCTAGAACAAAAATTGCTGTTTATTCTAATGATGAAGATGTAGATGCAATGGGTGCTTGTGTTGGTCCTAAAGGAACTAGAGTACAAAATATTGTTAATGAATTAAAAAATGAAAAGATAGATATAATTAAATGGAGTAAGCTACCAGAAGAATATATTTCAAATGCGTTATCTCCTGCAAATGTATTGGAAGTAATTATAACAGATGAAGAAAATAAAGAAGCAGTAGTTGTTGTTGATGAAAGTCAATTATCATTAGCAATTGGTAAGGAAGGTCAAAACGTAAGACTTGCTGCTAAGTTAACTGGTTGGAAGATAGATATAAAAAGTAAAAAAGTAGAAGAATAAAAGTAGGTGGATTTTTATGAAAGTTAAAAAAATACCTAAAAGAATGTGCACTGGTTGTATGGAAATGAAACCTAAAAAAGAACTTATTAGAGTAGTAAGAAATAAAGAAGGTGAAGTTTCTATAGATTTAGTTGGTAAAAAACCAGGAAGAGGGGCATATATATGCAATGATGCAGAGTGTCTTGAGAAGGCTATTAAGTCTAAAAGATTAGAGAGAAATCTAGAAACTAAATTTACAGATGATATATATGAGGCATTAAAGAAGGAGATAATCGATGCAGAATAAATTTATACAATTTCTTGGTATAGCAAAGAGATCAGGAAATGTATGTGAAGGATATAATAAGACAGAGGAATTTATTAAACTAAAGAAATTATCTTTAGTAATTATGTCTAAAGAATCATCAGATAATACAAAGAAAAAGTTCAAGGTATATTGTGAAAAATTTAAAGTGCCTATTATCGAAGATTATAGCAAAGAAGAGCTAGGAGCTATTTTAGGAAGAGAAGAAATAAATATTATAGGTATCTTAGACAAGAAGATAGGCGATAGACTTTTAGAACTGAATATAGAAGAAAGTAATTAATGGAGGTGTATCTTATTGTCAAAAGTAAGAATATATGAATTAGCAAAAGAATTAAATGTTCAAAGTAAAGAACTGATAGAATTATTAGCCAGTGAGTTTGGTATTGAAGTTAAAAATCATATGAGTGCTATTGAAGATGAAGAAGCAGAACTTATAAAGGATTTAATTGAAGAAGAAAAAAATAAAGAGAAAGAAAAAAGGGAAAGTTTAGTTGATGAATATGAAGAAATGCTAAACGATTCTATAAAAGTTAAAAAGAACAGAAATAAAAACAAAAATAGAGAAGAATCTGTATCAGATGAACAAGAAAATAGTAGTGGTGAAGTTGTAATAGAGATGGAAGATACTATTACAGTAAAAGAATTATCAGAAATGTTAAAGATGCCATCTATAGAAGTAATAAAAGAACTTATGTTTATGGGAGTTATGGCTGCTATAAATGCAGAGATTGATATTGCAACTGTAGAAAAATTAGCAGAAAAGCTAGCAGATAGATTAACTGTTTTAGTAGTTAGAAAAGAAGAAAAAGTAATAGAAAAAGATACTATGGATGAGGAAGATGAAGCAGATCTTGTTAAGAGACCTCCAGTAGTTACTGTAATGGGTCACGTTGACCATGGTAAAACATCTCTTTTAGATGCTATAAGAAGTGCTAAAGTAACAGAAGGAGAAGCTGGTGGAATAACTCAACATATTGGTGCATATATGGCAGAAGTTAATGGGGAAATGGTTACATTCCTTGATACACCAGGACATGAAGCATTTACTGCTATGAGAGCTAGAGGAGCACAAGTTACAGATATAGTAGTACTTGTTGTTGCAGCAGATGATGGTATAATGCCACAAACAAAAGAAGCTATAAATCACTGTAAGGCTGCAAATGTTCCAATAGTAGTAGCTATTAATAAGATTGATAAACCAGGTGCTAATATTGATAGAGTAAAACAAGAATTAGCAGAAGAAGGTGTTTTAGTAGAAGATTGGGGTGGAGATGTTGCATCAGTACCAGTATCAGCTAAAACAAGACAAGGGCTAGATGACTTACTTGAAATGATTCTTTTAACTTCTGAAATGTTAGAAGCAAAAGCTAATCCTAATAGAGAAGCAAAAGGTACAGTAATAGAAGCTAAGTTGGATAAAGGAAGAGGTGCAGTAGCATCATTACTAGTTCAAAATGGTACATTACATGTTGGAGATTCAATTTTAGTAGGAAATACTTATGGTAGAATAAGAGCAATGTTTGATCATAAGGGTAAAAATGTTAAAGAAGCAGGTCCTTCAGTACCAGTTGAAATTTTAGGTCTTTCAGAAGTTCCAGTATCAGGGGATAAATTTGAAGTAGTTAAAGATGAGAAGACTGCTAGAAATATGGCTGAAGAAAGAAAAGAAGCAGCTAAGAGTGCTTACCTAAATACTAATAAAGTATCTCTTGAAGATTTATACAGCCAAATTCAAGAAGGTAAAGTTAAGGAATTATCAATTATTGTTAAAGCTGATGTACAAGGATCAGTTCAAGCACTTAGTCAATCTTTAGAGAAGTTATCTACTGATGCTGTTAAGGTAAGAGTTATTCACGGTGCAGTTGGTGCTATAAGTGAAACAGATGTAACATTAGCAGCTGCATCAAATGCAATAATAATAGGATTTAATGTAAGACCAGATAGCAATGCTGTTGCAATAGCTGAAAAAGAAAAAGTTGATATGGAAACATACAGAATTATTTATGATGCTATTGATGATGTTAAAGCAGCTATGATTGGTATGTTAGAGCCTGAATACAAAGAAGTAGTTCTTGGAACTGCAGAAGTAAGACAGACATATAAAATATCTTCAGTGGGAACTGTAGCTGGATGTTATGTAACTAGTGGTAAGGTTGTTAGAAATGAATCTGTAAGAGTAGTAAGAGATGGAATAGTAATCTTTGATGGAGCTTTATCATCACTTAAGAGATTTAAAGATGATGCTAAAGAAGTTGCACAAAACTATGAGTGCGGATTAACTATAGAAAAGTTCAATGATATAAAAGAAGGAGATATTATTGAAGCCTATACAATGGAAGAAATAAAACCTTCTTCACTATAGGAGGAATGGAAATGGCAAATTATAGAGGTGGAAGAATCAACGAAGAGATAAAAAAAGAAATTTCTAATATTATAATGAATAAAATGTGGGACCCAAGACTTAAAGATGTAATGATATCAGTTACTGCAGTTGAAGTGACTAAGGATCTTAAGTATGCGAAAGTTTTCGTATCTATTTTTGGGTCAGAAGAAAAGACAATTGAAGCATTAAAAGTTATAAAAAAATCTGCTGGATTTATAAGAAAAGAAGTAAGCTCAGCAGTTAAACTTAGAAATACTCCGGAACTTATTTTTGAATTAGATAACTCAATTAATAGAGCACTGCATATTGATTCGTTACTTTCAAAAATAAAGGAGAAAGAAAATCATGAATAAAATCATAGAAAAAATAAATGAAAGCTCAAAAATTGCTTTGAGCTTTCACACATCTCCAGATGGTGACTCATTAGGGTCATCACTGGCTTTTTTACAAGGGTTAAGAACTCTTGGGAAAGAAGTATATATAGTATGTAAAGAAGATATGCCAAAAACATTTAAATTTCTACCATATTCTGATGAGATAACTAGCACTTGTGATGTTGTTAAAGATGGTACTGATATTTTAATAGTTTTAGATTGTGGCAATTTAGAAAGAGTAAATACAAATTCAAAATTAAGTGAAAGAAATTATACTTTAATTAACATAGATCATCATATGTCAAATGATTTATATGGTGACTTAAATTACGTAGATACTAAATCTTCTAGTATGGGGGAGATAGTATTTATGATTCTTGAAGCTATGAATATAGAAGTAACTAAAGATATGGCGAAATGTATGTATACATCACTTCTTACTGATACTGGTTCTTTTAGACATTCCAATACTACTAGTCGTACTCATAATATAGCAGGAAAATTATTAGATACAGGTATAGATTTTTCAGAAATCCATAGACAAATATTTGATAATAAAGAATTTAATAGAGTTAAATTTATGGGCAGGGCTATAGAATCATTAAAATTAACTTTAGATGGAAAAGTCGGAATTATAAAAATAACAGATAAAGATTTTGAAGACTTTGCTATCGAAGATAAAGATACATCAGATATTGTTAATATTGGAATGAAGATAGGGTCAGTAGATGTAATGATTCTTCTTAAAGAAGGAGAAGAAGGAACAAAAGTATCCCTTAGATCAAAGAATATAGTAGATGTTAGAAAAGTTGCAGAAAATTTTGGCGGTGGCGGACATGTAAGAGCATCAGGGGCAAGAATAATGAAATCTATAGATGAATCTGAAGAACTGTTACTAAAGATTATAGAAAAAGAGTTAAAGATATGATAAACGGTGTAATAAATGTATATAAAGAGTCAGGAATGACTTCGTTTGATGTAGTAAGAAAAATAAAGAAAATAGCTGCAACAGGTAAGGTTGGGCATACTGGAACATTAGATCCAATGGCAACAGGAGTACTTCCTATTTGTATTGGTAAAGCAACTAAATTAGTAGATTATATAATGGGTGATTATAAAGTTTATAGAGCTGAAATGAAGTTAGGATTAAAAAGTGATACTCTAGATAGTGAAGGAAAGATTTTATCTGAGAAACCTGTAAGTTGCAATGAAGAGCAAATAAGAAAAGAATTTGAAAAATTTATAGGAGAAATAGTTCAAGTTCCACCAATGTATTCTGCTCTCAAAGTAAATGGAAAAAGACTTTATGAATTAGCAAGAGAAGGAAAAGAAGTTCATAGAGATGGGAGAACTATTACTATATATAATATTGATATAGAAAGTATTGAAATCCCATATGTTAGATTTAAAGTTAAATGTTCAAAAGGAACATATATTAGAACATTAATCGATGATATAGGAGAAGGTTTAGGAACAGGAGCTATAATGACAAGTTTAGAAAGAGTTGAAAGTGGAGAAGCTTTTAATATTTCTAATTCATATACTCTTGGAGAAATTGAAAATTCAATTGAAGATAAAATCATATCAATAGAGGATTCACTGAAGAAATATCCTGAAAAAAGATTCACCAAGGAAGCTAAGAAGCTTCTTGTTAATGGAGTTAAGATAGGAAATCCAAGATTAATCGGAAATGTAAAAGAAGGAATATTATATAGAGTCTATGTAGAAGATTTATTTATAGGGTTAGGATTAAAGGATTCAATAGGATTCAAGATAGAGAAACTTTTTCTCTAAAGGGGGTTATAATATGAAGGTTATGTATGATAACTTTTATCAGTATCTTAGAGAACCTACATTTATAGCGCTAGGTAGTTTTGATGGTATACATAGAGGACATAAAAAAATTATAAATACTCTAAAAAAACTTAGTAATCAGTATCATGTGAAATCTATGGTATATACTTTTAAGAATCATCCTAGGGATATAATTAAAGAAAAAAATGATACTAAAAAAATTATGACATTAGAAAGTAAAATTTCTATGTTAGATGAATTAGGAATCGACATAGTAAATTTTGCAACCTTTGATAAAGATTATATGAAAATTCTTCCAGAAGATTTTATAAAAAAATTGATAGAACATTATGATATGAAAGGTATTGTAGTAGGTTTTAATAATAGATTTGGATATAAGAATATTGGTGATACTAATTTGTTAAAGCAACTAGGTAGTAAGTATGGTTTTGAGGTTATAGTAGTAGATGGAGTTACATATAATGATGAGGTTATATCATCTACATTAATACGAAACAAACTATATAATGGAGAAGTAGAAGAAATTGTTAATTATTTAGAAAGACCGTATTCTATTGAAGGTGTCGTAGTTGAAGGAAAGAAAATAGGTAGAACAATAGGGTTTCCTACTGCCAATATAACTATTAATGAAGAAAAAATTATACCTAAAGGTGGAGTATATTATACTAAGGTAAAAGTATGTGAAAAATTTTATAAAGGTATAACTAATATAGGGTATAATCCAACGGTAAATGGTAATAATTTAACTGTAGAAACGCATATTCTCGATTTTGATAGAGATATATATGGTGAAAAAATAACAGTATACTTCTTTAAGAGGATAAGAAGTGAAAAGAAATTTAATTCTATAGATGAATTAAAAGAGAGATTAAAATTAGACTATAAATTTGCAGAAAAAGAAGTAATATACTGATAAATATAATTTACAACTATATTTTATTCTGATATAATTAATAAGAACCTATTCGAAGGTATACGAGTAACCGACGTTGTCCTTTAGAGTAAGGGGATAAATTTTGGAGGTGTTTTATACAATGGATAAAGCAAGAAAAGAAGAGATAATAAAAGCTTACGGAAAACATGAAGGAGACACTGGATGTCCAGAAGTTCAAATAGCTTTATTAACTGAAAGAATAAACCACTTAAATGATCATTTAAAAACTCATAAGAAAGATCATCACTCAAGAAGAGGTCTTTTAAAGATGGTTGGTCAAAGAAGAGGTTTATTAAACTACTTAATGGAAGTTGATATCGAAAGATATAGAACTATCATCAAGGCTTTAAACTTAAGAAAGTAATTATAATTAGAGCGGTGAAATCCGCTCTATTATTTTAAAAAATATCAAAAAATACTAAATTGTTCCTTTGGAAGGAGGGTAAATATGAATCACATATTAGAAACTGAAATCGCAGGAAGAAAGATGAAAGTTGAATTTGGAAAAATTGGTATGCTTTCTAATGCTGCAACAATGGTTAGTTACGGTGACACTGTGATTATGGTAAATGCTAATGCATCAGAGGAACCAAGAGACGGAATCGACTTTTTCCCATTATCTATAGAATATGAAGAAAGATTTTATTCAGTAGGTAAGATACCGGGTGGATTTATAAAAAGAGAAGGAAGACCTTCAGAAAGATCTATATTAAATGCTAGAGCTATTGATAGACCTATAAGACCATTATTTCCAAAAGGATATAGAAATGATGTTCAAGTGGTATGTACAGTTTTATCAGTAGAACAAGATAATGCACCTAACATATTAGCAATGAATGCTGCTTCACTTACATTATGTTTATCAAGCATACCTTTTACTACACCAGTAGGTACAGTATCAGTAGGGTTAATAGATGGAAAATTTATTTTAAATCCTAATGCTGAAGAAAGAAAAGAAAGTATTCTTGATTTAACAGTATGCGCTACTAGAGAGAGAGTTATGATGATAGAAGCTGGCGGAGATGAAATTGATGAGGAAACTATGATCAGCGCTATCGATTATGGATTTAAAGAAGCACAAAAAATAATTGATTTCCAAGAAGAAGCTATGCAAAAGTTTGGAAAAGAAAAAGATGTTCCAAAGCTGTATAAAGTTGAAGAAAATCTTGAAAAAGAAGTAGTAGATTTTTCTTTTGATATGCTTAAAGAAGCAATGTACATAACAGATAGAGATGAAAGAAATGCTAAGCTAGAGGAAGTTAAAGCTAAAATAGCTGAAGAGTTTAATGAAAAATATCCAGATAATATAGCTGATATTGGGGAAGTAGTTTATAACACTCAAAAGAAAATAGTACGTCATATGATGCTTGTAGATAAAAGAAGACCAGATGGAAGAAATTTTGATGAAATAAGAAAAATTTCTTGTGAAGTAGGATTACTACCTAGAACTCATGGAACAGGATTATTTAATAGAGGATTAACTCAAGTTATGACAGTGGCAACATTAGGTGCTATTGGAGATGTTCAAGTTATTGATGGACTTGGTGAAGAAGAATCTAAGAGATATATGCATCATTATAATTTCCCTGCATATTCAGTTGGTGAAGTTAGACCACTTAGAGGATCAGGAAGAAGAGAAATAGGTCATGGAGCATTAGCGGAAAAAGCATTAGCACCATTAATACCTAGTGAAGAAGAATTCCCATATACTATAAGATTAGTTTCAGAAGTATTAAGTTCAAATGGATCAACTTCTCAAGCTTCAGTTTGTGGTAGTACATTAGCATTATTGGATGCTGGAGTTCCTATTAAGAGACCTGCAGCGGGAATTGCAATGGGGCTTATTACAAATGAAGATTTAACAGAGGAAGAAGTTTTAACTGATATTCAAGGTATTGAAGATTTCTTTGGAGATATGGATTTTAAAGTTGCTGGTACTGAAAAAGGTATTACATCAATTCAAGTTGATACTAAGATTGCTGGATTATCACCATATGTAATAAGAACAGCTATTACTGATGCAAGAAAAGCTAGACTGTTTATATTAGATAAAATTAAAGAATGTATACCAGAACCACGTAAAGAACTTTCAGAGTATGCACCTAGAACGCTTACTATGAATATAGATCCTGAAAAAATAAGAGATGTAATAGGGCCTGGTGGAAAAGTTATCAATAAAATTATTGCAGATACTGGTGTAAAAATAGATATTAAAGAAGATGGAAAGGTATTTATTACTTCACCGGAAGCAGAAGGAGCTAATAAAGCCTATAAGATGATTGATGACTTAACTAGGGATGTAGAAGTTGGTGAAATATACTTAGGTAAAGTTATAAAAATCACTACTTTTGGTGCTTTTGTAGAGATATTACCTGGAAAAGAAGGATTAGTGCATATTTCTAAGTTAGACGTAAATAGAGTAAATAAGGTAGAAGATGTTGTTTCTGTAGATGATGAAATATTAGTTAAAGTAACAGAAATAGATAGTCAAGGAAGAATAAATCTTTCAAGAAAAGATGCACTTTCAGATTCAGATAATGAAAAGAATCAAGATGATAATTAGTAGTAAAAGGGCGAAAGCCTTTTTATTTTTTTGTATAGAAAAGTATAGTAATTTCGTGTAATATCATATTATACAATTATAAAGTAATTTCGATATAGAAGAGGATGACATGAATATGAAAATTGTTGTACAGAAGTTTGGTGGTACATCTGTTTCCACGAAAGATAGACGAAAGAGTGTTATAAAAAATATTAGAGAAGCTATAAAAGAAGGATTTTTACCAGTAGTAGTAGTTTCTGCAATGGGGAGAAAAGGTGAACCTTATGCTACAGATACTTTATTATCATTAGTTACTGAAGAATTTAAAGAAGAAAATAAATTAGCTACAGATTTATTAATGTGTACAGGTGAAATAATATCTACAGTAGTAATGAGTAATGACTTGTTAGAAGAGGGGATAGATGCTATTCCATTAACAGGAGGACAAGCAGGCGTATTAACTACTGATAAATTTAGTGATAGTAGAGTTTTAGAAGTAGATACTAAACTTATTTTAGAACAATTAGAAAAAGGAAAAGTCCCTGTAATCGCTGGATTCCAAGGGGTAACAGAGAAAGGTTATTTTACAACTTTAGGTAGAGGTGGAAGTGATACTTCAGCGGCAATAATAGGGGCGGCACTAAAGGCGGAGAAAGTAGAAATATATACAGATGTTGATGGAATAATGACTGCAGATCCTAGAATTGTTAAAAAAGCATCTTTAATAGATGAAATTTCATATAATGAGGTGTTTCAATTAGCTGAACAAGGGGCTAAAGTTATACATCCTAGAGCGGTAGAAGTAGCTATGAAAGCAGGAATACCTCTTATAATAAAGAATACTCTTGTAGATTGCAAAGGAACAGTAATAAAAGCTACTGTAGATGAAAGCAAAAAAGGAATAATATCTGGAATAACTCATATGAAAGATAGAATTCAAGTAACAGTAGAAGATGGTAAAGGACATTGGGATAAACTATTTAATGAGATAGCTGAAAATGATATTTCATTAGATCTTATTAATATTTTTCCTGCAAGAAGTATTTTTACTATAGATATGAGAGATCAAAGAAAGATTGAAGAGATTTTAGAAAATGAAAATCTCGAATATACTATAGTGGAATCCTGTTCTAAGATTTCCATCGTTGGCAATAGAATGAGAGGAGTACCAGGGGTAATGGCAAAAATAATTGCTATTCTTTCAGATAATGAAGTAGAAGTGTTACAAACAGCTGATTCACATATGACTATCTGGTGCCTTGTAAGAGATTGTGATCTTATAAAAGCTATTAACTGTCTGCATAGGGAATTTAACTTGGATAGGGAAGAGTTTTAAATAGTATAAAACCTCCTAAGGTTGGAATAATACCTTTAGGAGGTTTTTGTTTATGGATGAAAAGGAAAAAGAACTTCAGTTAGCTGAAGAAAAAAAGGTAGAGGAAAACGTAAAAGAGTATGGTACAGATAAGATACCTTCAATGTCAGATAGAATTGCCCTTATTACTATTATAGGTCAAGTTGAAGGACATAATGTATTACCACCACAAACTAAAAGTACAAAATATGAACATTGTATACCACAATTAGTATCTATAGAGACTAATGATAAAATTGAAGGAGTATTTATTATATTAAATACTGTGGGAGGAGATGTGGAAGCGGGTCTTGCTATAGCAGAAATGATAAGAAGTATAAGCAAGCCTACAGTATCTCTTGTAATAGGAGGAAGTCATTCTATTGGAGTTCCTTTAGCTACAGCTGCTAATTATTCATTTATATCTCCATCTGCAACTATGATTATACATCCAGTTAGAATGAATGGTCTTGTAATAGGAGCACCACAAACATTCGAATATTTTAATAAGATGCAAGAAAGAATATCAGATTTTATTGTAAGGACATCAAAAATGAATAAAGATACTTTAACAAGTCTTATGATGCAAACAGATGAATTGTTAAATGATATGGGAACTATACTTATAGGAGAACAAGCAGTAGAATTAGGATTAATAGATGAAGTTGGTGGAATAAGTGATGCTTTGAATAAACTTGAAAGTTTAATTGATAAGAAAGCTGAGAATGTAAATTCTAATGATGATGGCAAAGAACATCATAAATAATAGGCAAGTATAAGTAGAATGTTAACAATAATGGGCTATTATAAAAACGAAGAGAAATTTAATAAAGAACATATAGAGGCTGTCGTAATAGCAAATAAAAATTTGATTGCGGGAGCCTTTTTTAGCGCACCGAGTACTAAAAAACATCTCAATTTTTTATTTTATTTATTTAAAGTGTTCGTCTAATAGTGTAAAATTATAAAATGGGGTGATAACATGTCAAAGAAAAAAGTTCAGAATAAAAGTAGTAGAAAGAAAAAGCAGCAACAAAAAAAGATAAATAGTGATTTATTAGGAATTACGTTAATAGCAATAGGTGTGTTTTTACTTGTTACATATATAAATACTAGTTTTACAGGGATACTTGGAAAGTGGTCTATGATTATCACTAGATCCTTATTTGGATTAGGGATATTAGTATTACCTTTATTATTATCCATTGTAGGTTACACATATATTAAAAGTAAAGGAAAAGTTGTTTTTACTAAAAGATTTATTGGACTTATGATGTTTTTTGCAACTACTTTATTATTATTTTCAGATATAAGTTATGAAAGTTTTTATAATGGTGGAGGAGTGAAAGCTTTTATTAATACTACATCTTTTTTTCATGGAGGAATGATAGCATATATATTGATGACACCAATTAGATCTTTTATTGGTGAAGTCGGTAGTTACATACTTTTGATACTATTATATTTCACTTCTTATATTGTTATGTTTGATACAAGTATAAAAGAAATATTTAGTTATATAATTGCTAAAAAACCTGCTAAAAGTGAAAAGTGGGTGGAAGATGAAAAAAGTAATATCAAAGATAATAAAGAAAAAGAAGTTAAAATTGATGCTAATAGTATAGATAAAACTGATAGGATAAAGATAAAGAATTTTGAAGAAGTTAAAGGTGAAGTTTCTACAAAGAATCAAAATATAGATGAAGAGTCTGCAGAAGATATTAGTGTGGAATTAGAAACTAAAATAAACAATTATCTAGAAGAAGAGTATAAGCTACCAGATACTAGTTTCTTAAAAGAAAATTCTGCTATAAAGATGAATAAGCATGACAAGAAGGAATTACTTGCCAGTGCAGCAAAATTGGAAGAAACACTAAAAAGTTTTGGAGTAAATGCTAAGGTTATAGAAGTATCTAAAGGCCCTTCTGTAACAAGATATGAATTACAACCAAGTGCAGGAGTTAAAGTTTCTAAAATAATAAATCTTAGTGATGACATAGCATTAAGTTTAGCAGCAAAAGGTGTAAGAATTGAAGCACCTATACCAGGAAAGGCTGCTGTTGGAATAGAGATACCAAATCAGGTTACATCGGCGGTATTCTTAAGAGAAGTACTTGATTCTGATGTGTTTAAGAATACTAAAAGTAAGTTAGCTTTTGCGTTAGGAAAAGATATAAGTGGAAATTGCGTTGTAGCAGATCTTACCAAGATGCCTCATTTACTTATTGCTGGAGCTACTGGATCAGGAAAGTCTGTATGTATAAATACCCTTATAATATCTATATTATATAAGTATTCACCTAATGATGTTAAACTTCTTATGGTTGACCCTAAAGTAGTAGAACTTAATGTGTATAATGGAATTCCACATCTTTTAATACCAGTAGTTACCAATCCGAAGAAAGCTGCTGGAGCATTAAATTGGGCAGTAAATGAGATGACAAAAAGATATAATACATTTGCTGAAACCGGTGTAAGAAATATAGAAGGATATAATGAACTCTATGAAAAGGGAAAAGTAGAAAATAAAATGCAATGGATAGTTATAATAATTGATGAGTTAGCAGATCTTATGATGGTTTGCCCAGGTGATGTAGAAGATTATATAGCAAGGCTTGCACAAATGGCAAGAGCTGCTGGTATGCATTTAGTTATAGCTACACAACGACCATCTGTAGATGTAATAACAGGTATTATTAAAGCTAATATACCATCAAGAATATCTTTTGCTGTATCTTCACAAATAGATTCAAGAACAATATTAGATTCATCTGGAGCAGAAAAGTTATTAGGAAAAGGAGATATGTTATATTATCCTGTAGGAGAATCAAAGCCTATAAGAGTTCAGGGTGCATTTATAACAGAGGAAGAGGTTGAAAAAGTTGTGGGATATATAAAATCACAAGGAGAAACCGTTGATTATAAAGAAGAAATTATTGAAGCTATAAATAGTACACATACAAAAGGATCTTCCAATGATAATAGTGATGATGATGAGCTTTTAGGAGAGGCTATAAAAATTGTGTTAGAAGAGGGACAAGCATCAGCATCAATGCTACAAAGACGAATGAGAATAGGATATAATAGAGCAGCTAGAATGATAGATTCTTTGGAGGAAAAAGGAATAATATCAGGAAAAGATGGAAGTAAACCAAGAACAGTATTAAAAAGAGTAGCGGAAGATGAATAATTAAAATAGGTCTGAGTCTTCTTATATACTAGTTAGTTAGTGAATTTAATGATAAAATTATTATTTTAGTAGAGAATATGGGATAAAATACACGTAAAAAACATAATAAATTTCTTGTAAATGATATAACCGTAATTTAAAATATAATAAGAGTTTTGACCTAGGAGGAAATAAAGTGAAAAAGTATAAAGTAGGATTAGTTAGTCTTGGATGCGATAAAAATAGAATAGATTCAGAAATAATATTAGGAAATTTAAGCGAAAATTATGAGATTACTAATGATCCAAAGAAAGCAGATATAATAATAGTAAATACTTGTGGATTTATAGAATCTTCAAAGCAAGAATCTATAGATACAATTCTTGAAATGAGTGAATATAAAAACAAATATAATTGTAAAGTGTTAGTAGCTACAGGGTGTTTAACTCAAAGATATGGCAAAGAATTATTAGCACTTATGCCTGAGTTAGATTTTATATTAGGAGTAAATGGATATGGTGATTTATTAAAACTTTTAGAAAGTAAATTAGATAATAAAGAACTTAATTATGAAGTTGAATATAGTGACACTGGAATAAATGAAGGAAAGAGAATATTAACTACAGGTACATCAAGTGCTTATATTAGAATAGCAGAAGGATGTAATAATACTTGTTCATATTGTATTATTCCTAAGATAAGAGGAAGATATAGAAGTAGAACTATTGAAAGCATTTTAAAAGAAGCTGAAGAATTATCTATGCAAGGTGTAAAAGAATTAATATTAGTAGCACAAGATACAACAAGATATGGAACTGATATATACAAAGAAAAAAGGTTACATGTTTTATTACAAGAGATATCTAAAATTGAAGGTATAGAGTGGATAAGAGTATTATATTGTTATCCAGAAGAATTATATGAAGGATTAATTGATGAAATTGCAAATAATCCTAAAGTGGTTAAGTATTTAGATATACCTATACAACATATAAGTAATAATATATTAAAAGCTATGAGAAGAAGAACTAAGAAAGAAACAATAACAGCTAAAATTGATGAGTTAAGAAAAAGAGTACCAGAAATTGCGCTTAGAACTTCTTTAATAGTAGGATTCCCTGGAGAAACAGAGGAAGATTTTAATGAATTGGTGGATTTTGTAAAAGAATATAAAATAGATAATTTAGGAGTATTCACTTATTCAAAAGAAGAGGATACTTTAGCAGCAGAAATGGATAATCAAGTTGATGAAGAAGTTAAAGAGAAGAGAAAAAGAATAATAATGACATTACAAAGTAAAATTTTCTTTAATAAAAATAAAAATAAAATAGGTAAGAAATATAGAGTTTTAGTAGAAAATATAGAAAATAATATAGCTATAGGAAGAAATTATGCTATGGCGCCAGATATTGATGGTGCAATTTTAATTAAATGTGATACAATATTAACCATAGGAAATTTTTACGATGTAGAAATTATTGATACAGAAGAATATGATTTAATAGGAGTTGTTCAAAATGAATTTAGCTAATAAGTTGACTGTACTGAGAGTCATTTTAGTGCCAGTATTTATGGTGTTTATTGCTGGTGAAGATATACCTTATGGTAGCTTTATAGCTACAGGAATTTTTATTATAGCATCAATAACAGATCAATTAGATGGCTATATAGCAAGAAGTAGAAACCAAGTAACGAATTTAGGAAAATTCATGGATCCGCTAGCGGATAAATTATTGGTAAGTTCTGCTTTAGTAGCTTTAGTTCAATTAGGGGGATTGTCTTCTTGGGCAGCAGTGATAATAATAGCAAGAGAATTTGCTGTAACAGGCTTAAGATGCGTAGCAGCATCTGAAGGCATAGTAATAGCTGCTAGTAAATTAGGAAAAACTAAAACCGTTGTTCAAATGATTGCTCTTATAGCATCATTAATACAAGTAGGTGTACAAAATAATGTTTTAGGAATGTTTTGTAATGTAGCTATATTTATCGCTGTAATTATAACGATAATATCTGGAATTGAGTATTTTTGGAAAAATTCTGGCGTTTTTAAAGGTAGTATGTGATTAAAAGAAAATATTATGGATAAAATATGAATAAAAGGTTCCTTATAATAGGAACTTTTATTTATATTATTGACTGAAATAGTTAAATGATATATAATCAAATAGAACAAATGTTCTTGAAAGGAGAGTGACCTGAAAAGGGCTTATGAATAATGATAAATTACAAGCAATACAAGTAGCGATGTCTCAGATAGAAAAACAATTTGGTAAAGGATCAGTAATGACACTAGGAGAGAACTCTACATTAGATGTAGACTGTATACCTACAGGATGTCTTTCTCTAGATCTTGCATTAGGAATTGGTGGAGTACCAAAGGGAAGAATAATAGAAGTATATGGACCAGAATCATCAGGTAAAACTACTGTAGCTTTACATATGGTAGCAGAAGCACAAAAAGCTGGAGGAGCAGCGGCATTTATTGATGCTGAGCATGCTTTAGATCCTTCTTATGCAAGAAAATTAGGAGTAGATACAGAAAGTCTTATAGTTTCTCAACCGGATACAGGAGAACAAGCATTAGAAATAACAGAAGCTTTAGTTAGATCTGGGGCTATTGATATTATAATAGTTGACTCTGTAGCAGCTTTAGTTCCAAAGGCCGAAATTGAAGGTGAAATGGGAGATTCTCATGTAGGATTACAAGCTAGATTAATGTCTCAAGCATTAAGAAAATTAACAGGTTCAATTAATAAATCTAAATGTGTCATAGTATTTATTAACCAATTAAGAGAAAAAGTTGGTGTTATGTTTGGAAATCCAGAAACAACTACTGGAGGTAGAGCATTAAAATTCTATGCTTCTGTAAGATTAGATATTAGAAAAATAGATACTATAAAACAAGGTGATGAAGTTCTAGGATCAAGAGCTAGAGTTAAAGTTGTTAAAAATAAGGTAGCACCTCCATTTAAACAAGCGGAATTTGATATTATGTATAATGAAGGAATTTCAAGAGAAGGTAATGTATTAGATATCGGCGTAAAGGAAGAAATTGTACAAAAAAGTGGGGCTTGGTTCTCATATGGAGATACTAGATTGGGTCAAGGAAGAGAAAATTCAAAAATTTTCTTAACTGAAAATCCTGATATAGCATTAGAAATTGAAAATAAAATTAGAGAAAAATATAATTTGCCATTAGCTACTAATGCTGTAGAAGTAGACATGGAAGAAGAATAAAATTTGTATAATTGTTAATTTTAATATATATTTAAAAATTAAAGTAGAGTTAACGCTCTACTTTAATTTATTATATAAAAAGGTAATTTATGAAAAAACAATAAAAAATATCAGAAAAAAATACAAAAAATAACGAATTGCAATAATGATACATAACGATATTTACTTTAATGTATAAAATTACCTATTTTCTGAGTAAATAAATAAATATTTTAATAGTTGAAGTCCTTAAATCTTGACAGTAGACTGTATTTAATATAAAATTAAATACAAATACTGGTTTATCATATAAGTATTATTGCCAAATGAATAAATATGACACCTTTTCGGCTCTCAAATTTGTACAAATAAGCAAGGAGGTGTTCGGCAATGGAAATGAAATATGTTGTATTTGCAGTAATAGCAATAGTTATTGCTGGTATCGCTATATTAATTGACATTCAGATTAAAAAGAGTACAGCGATGGATAAGTTATCCAATGCTGATGAAAAAGCAAAGAAAATTATTGAAGATGCTTTAAAAGAAGCAGATTCTAGTAAAAAAGAAGCTATTTTAAGTGCAAAAGAAGAAGTTCATAAGTTAAGAGCTGATTTAGATAGAGAACTTAGGGAAAGAAGGAATGAAATTCAAAGGCTTGAAAGAAGAAACCTTCAAAAGGAAGAATCTCTAGATAGAAAGAGTGAAAGCTTAGAGAAAAAAGAAGATGTTTTAGCGAAAAAGTTATCTCAAGTTGCTGAGAAAGAAGAGAAAGTAGAAGAAACATATCTTTTACAATCAAAAGAGTTAGAGAGAATATCAGGGCTTACTAGTGAGGAGGCCAAAGAAGAGATTCTGGGAAAACTTAGAAAAGAATTGAAACATGAATCAGCGATGTTGATAAAGGATGCTGAGCAAAAGTCCAAGGAAGAAGCAGATAAAAAAGCAAGAGAAATTATTACTATGGCTATTCAGAGATGTGCAGCTGATCATGTAGCAGAGTCTACAGTCCATGTAGTTGCTCTTCCAAATGATGAAATGAAAGGTAGAATTATTGGTAGAGAAGGAAGAAATATAAGAGCTATCGAAACGCTAACTGGTATAGATTTAATCATAGATGATACACCAGAAGCAGTAATTTTATCTGGATTTGATCCGATAAGGAGAGAAGTTGCTAGAATTGCATTAGAAAAGTTAATACTAGATGGTAGAATTCACCCAACTAGAATTGAAGAGATGGTGGAAAAAGCCAAGAGAGAGGTTGAAAACAACATAAAAGAAGAAGGAGAACAAGCATCTTTCGAAACAGGAGTTCATGGATTACATCCAGAGATAACAAAAGTTTTAGGAAGACTTAAGTATAGAACTTCTTATGGTCAAAACGTTTTAAAACACTCTATAGAAGTAGCTTATCTTGCAGGATTTATGGCTTCTGAATTAGGAATGGATCCTACTTTAGCAAAAAGAGCTGGATTATTGCATGATATAGGAAAGGCTGTAGATCATGAAGTGGAAGGTCCACATGCTGTTATCGGAGCTGAACTAGCTAAAAAATATCATGAATCTTCAATAATAGTTAATGCTATTGGATCTCATCATGGAGATATGGAACAAGAGTCTATAGAAGCTATTCTTGTTCAAGCGGCAGATGCCATTTCTGCAGCTAGACCTGGAGCTAGAAGAGAAACTTTAGAAGCATATATAAAGAGACTTGAGCATTTAGAAGAAATAGCAAATTCATATGAGGGTGTAGAAAAGTCATATGCCATTCAAGCTGGAAGAGAAGTCAGAATTATGGTTAAACCAGAAGTTGTTGATGATTTATCATCAGTTCAAATGGCTAGAGATATTGTAAAGAAGATAGAAGAAGAATTAGAATATCCTGGTCAAATTAAGATAAATGTTATAAGAGAAACTAGAGCAATTGAATATGCAAAATAATAAATGAGAAAAAAATTTCCTTCAAGAGATTAAAAAAAATCTTTTGAAGGAATTTTAGATTTTTTGTAGAATTGTAAATATATAAGCAGTTTAATCACAACACTATATTTTGAATTTATTTTTAGGAGGGTAATTATGGAAGTATTAAAAGTTTCAGCAAAATCAAATCCAAACTCAGTAGCAGGGGCTTTAGCGGGAATCGTTAGAGAAAAAAATGGGGCAGAAATACAGGCTATAGGAGCAGGAGCAATTAATCAATCAATCAAAGCAGTAGCAATAGCGAGAGGGTTTATGGCTCCGTCTGGAATTGAGTTAGTAGTAATTCCTGCATTTACAGATATTGAAATTGATGGGGAAGAAAGAACTGCTATAAAGCTTATAGTTCAACCAAGATAAAAATGTTTACTAAAGGACTTGTTTAATACAAGTCCTTTTATTATAATAAAGACATTAAGAGGGGGTAATAGCATTGAAATTATCAAGAAAAGCTGAGGCATTAGCAGCCTCATTGACGTTAGAAATAACAGCGAAAGCCAATGAAATGAAAAAGCAAGGTATAGATGTAGTATCTTTTGGTGCAGGGGAACCGGATTTTAATACCCCAGATTATATTAAAGAGGCTGCAATAAAAGCTATAAATGATAATCATACAAGATATACAGCTACATCAGGAATATCAGAATTAAAAAAAGCAATAATAAAAAAGTTTAAAGAAGATAATGGATTAGACTATAGTGAAGATCAAATCTTAATTTCTACAGGTGCTAAGCAATCGTTAGCAAATGTGTTTTCAGCAATATTAAATGAAGGTGATGAAGTCCTAATAAATATACCATATTGGGTTACTTATCCAGAATTAATTAAATTAAATGGAGGAGTACCTGTTTTTATTAAGACTAAAAAAGAAAATTCTTTTAAATTTACATTGAAGGAATTAGAAGAAAATTGTACAGATAAAACAAAAGCAATTTTAATAAATTCGCCGAATAATCCAACAGGTTCAGTTTATAGCGAAGAAGAGTTAAGGGTTATAGCTGAATTTGCAAAAGAAAAAGATTTAATTATTATATCAGATGAAATATATGAAAAACTTATATATGATGGTAAAAAGCATATAAGTATTGCAAGTTTAAGTGAAGATGCTTTTAATAGAACTGTCGTTATTAATGGGGTATCAAAGACTTATGCTATGACAGGATGGAGAATTGGATATTCAGCAGCACCTAGAGAAATAAATAAGTTAATGATAAATATACAAAGTCATACTACATCTAATGCTAATGCTATAGCTCAATATGCAGCATTAGCGGCATTGGAAGGAAATGACGATGAGATAAAGCTCATGGTGAAAGAATTTGAGAGAAGAAAAAATTATATGATACAATCAATAAATAGTATTGATTCATTAGAAACTTTACATCCAAATGGAGCTTTTTATGTGATGGTAGATGTAAGTAAAGTATTCGGAAAAAAATGTGATGGTAAAGTGATAGAAGGTTCAATGGACTTCTCAAAGGCAATTTTAGAAAAGGAAAAAGTTGCGGTGATACCAGGGATAGCATTTGGAAATGATAATTATATAAGACTTTCTTATGCAACTTCTATGGAAAATATAGAAGAAGGTATAAGAAGAATCGAAAAATTTATAAAAGGTCTTTAAAATCTATAGGCAATATGATAAACTAAAGTAGATATTTAAAGATACTATGATAAAGGTGGGAGAAAAAATGGTAGTTAAAGAAGTAACTGTAAAAAGCGCAACAGGATTACATGCAAGACCAGCTACATTATTAGTTAAGGAAGCATCAGGATTTAAGTCAGATGTAAGTTTAGAATTCAATGGTAAAAAAGCAAATGCTAAGAGCTTAATCGGAGTTTTATCATTAGCAGTAACTAGCGGAGCAGCTATTAAGGTTTCAGCTAGTGGAGATGATGAAGCTGCAGCAGCTGAAGCAGTAGCTAAGTTAATAGAATCAATTGAAGAATAATATTCACAATATAGGGGCCGCTGCACAATAAATTAATTTTGTGCATCAGGCTCCTTTTTTCATAATCTATTTATTATTAACGATTGCTTCTTCTCTATTTCTTTCGAAATATGTAATTTATTATATAAGAAGAAATATATATTCCACTTACACCTATAAGAATATATATTATTCTAGAAATATAAGAATATACTCCAAAAATTGTAGCAAGGATATCTATATTTATAATACCTATTATTCCCCAATTTATAGAACCAATAAGTATAAAGAGAAATGCAATCTTCATAGAGGTAGATAATTTAAACAATAAGAAATCTCCTTTATTAATTAATACAATAAAGTATATTCATAAAAAATGTAAATATGAAAAATTATTAATTACGAACAAAGATGTTACTTTACATAATAATATATGTTATAATCATAAACGGATGAAATTTCTAATATATAAATGTACGGAGGTAATTATGAGAGATTTATATAGCACACCACTAAATAGTAGATATGCTTCAAAAGAAATGTCATTTATATTTTCAGATGATAAGAAGTTTACTACATGGAGAAAGCTTTGGATAGCTTTAGCAGAAAGTGAAAGAGAACTTGGATTAAATATAACAGAAGAGCAAATAGAAGAGTTAAAAGCTAATGTTAATAATATAAATTATGAAGATGCAAAAAAAAGAGAAAAAGAAACTAGACATGATGTTATGAGTCATGTATATGCTTATGGATTACAATGTCCTAAAGCTAAAGGAATAATCCATTTAGGAGCTACTTCTTGTTATGTAGGAGATAATACAGATCTAATAATAATGAGAGAAGCTTTATATCTTATAAAGAAAAAAGTTTTAAAAGTAATAAAAAATCTATCAGATTTTGCAATGGAATATAAAGATATGCCAACACTTGGGTTTACACATCTTCAACCAGCTCAATTAACTACAGTAGGTAAAAGAGCTACATTATGGATTCAGGATTTAGTGTTAGATTTAGAAAATATAGATTTTGTTATAGAAAAGTTAAGATTTAGAGGAGTTAAAGGAACAACTGGTACACAAGCATCTTTTATGGATTTATTTAACGGTGATGAAGAAAAAGTAAGAGAATTAGATAAATTAGTTTGTTCTAAAATGAATTTTAGTGAAAGTTACTGGGTTACTGGTCAAACTTATACTAGAAAAGTTGATTCAATAATATTAAATACTTTAAGTGAAGTTGCTCAAAGTGCATATAAATTTTCTAATGATATGAGATTACTTCAACATATGAAAGAAATGGAAGAACCATTTGAAAAAAATCAAATAGGTTCATCAGCAATGGCATATAAGAGAAATCCAATGAGAAGTGAAAGAATTTCAGCTCTTTCAAGACATGTTATTGCAAATAGTATAAATCCTGCTATAACTGCAGGAACACAATGGTTCGAGAGAACTTTAGACGATTCAGCTAATAAGAGATTATCTGTTGCAGAAGCATTTTTAGTTTTAGATGGAGTATTAAATCTTTATATAAATATTTCAGAAAATCTTGTTGTATATCCAAAGGTTATAGAAACTCACATAAATGCAGAATTACCATTTATGGCTACAGAGAATATAATTATGGAAGGTGTTAAAGCTGGAGGAGATAGACAAGAATTACATGAAAAGATAAGAGTATATTCTCATGAAGCATCATTTAGAGTTAAATCAGAAGGGTTAAATAATAACTTACTTGAAAAGATAGCAAATGATAAAGAGTTTGGACTTACATTAGATGAACTTAATGCAGTTATGGATGCTAAGAATTTTATAGGAAGAGCACCATCACAAGTAACTGATTTTATAGAAGGAACAGTAAATCCTTTATTAGAAGATAATAAAGAATTTTTAGATGAAATATCAGTAGAGATAAATGTATAGTTAAGATATAATATATTATTAAGCTGCTGCAGAGCAAGAAAATTGCTTTGTAGCAGCTTTTTAAATATACTCTAAAATATTCATTATATATAAAAGGAATACTATATGGAGCAAATATAAATCTACATAAAAACTACACTTAAAATGTGCTAAATAAAAATAGTATTAGTTCGATAATATAAATATGTAAGATGATAGGAGAGGTGTGAAATGAAAATAGATAGATTAACAGTAGTTAATATAGATAGATTATATAAGAATAATGCTAAAAGTAATATAGAAGAAAAAGAAGTCAGTAAAAAAGGTGATCGTATAGAAATATCAGAAGATGCTAAAAGAATTCGATCTATGAATGAGGATAATAACCAATATATGAATAGAGATATAGAGGCAATTAAAAAAGCAATTAATAATGGGACTTATAAGGTTGATAGTAAAGAGTTAGCTGAAAGTATGAAAGACTTTATGAAAGGAACAGATATATAATGAAAGAAACTCTAAAAGCTATAATGAAGGAAGAAGTTACTGCGTTAGAAAATTTGCTTAAAGTTTTAGAAAATCAGCATAAACATCTATTTGGAAAAGATCCATTATTGTTAGAAAAAGATGTGGAACTAATAAAGGATGCTTCAGTAGAGGTAGCTAAAGTAGAGAAGAAAAGAAGAGATTTAGTTGTAGGCAAGACAAAAAAAGAAATGTTTGAAATGTTAGATGATGATGGTAGACAAATTTATTATAAGTTAGATTCAACAATAAATCTTTGTGATTTACAAAGAGGAACTAATGATGCATTAATAAAACAAAATTTAATGTTTACAAACAAAATGTTAAGCTTTATAAATCCAAATAGAGAAGTAAATGTGTATAACGGGAACGGAAAGTTAAATAGGTAGGTGAAATTATGTTAGGATTAATGAGTACATTAAATACAGCAAAATCGGGGATTAATGCTACACAAGTAAATATCAATGTTACATCCCACAATATATCAAATGCAAATACGGAAGGTTATTCTAGACAAGTTGCTAAGCTTGTAACTACAACGCCATTTTCAGCACCAAGCTTTTCATCTATGGCAGGACCTGGTCAGTTTGGAACAGGAGTAGAAGTTGCTTCTGTTACTAGAGTAAGAAATCATTTTTTAGATTATCAGGTAAGAAATGAGACATCTAAGCAAGGTGAATATGAAATAAAATATGAAACACTTAGCAAAGTTGAAGGAATACTAAATGAACCAAGTGATAGTGGCTTAACGTCAATCATGTCAGATTTTTTTAAGGCGTGGCAAGATGTTTCTAATAGTCCGGCTGATTCTAATGCAAGAACTGTATTGGCGCAAAAAACTGATGCATTAACAGGGGCATTAAATAGTTACTATAATCAATTAACTAAAATGCAAGAAGATGCATGTGAAAGTATAAAACAAACAGTATATGATGTTAATTCATTGTTAAGCCAAATAGATACTATAAATCAAGAAATAATTCAAGTGTCTGTAGCTGGACAATCACCAAATGACTTAATGGATAGAAGAGATTTACTTCTAGATCAATTAAGCGCAAAGATGAATATAAATGTAGATAGAAATCAAAACTTTAATGGAGAAAATGTATCTCCTGTAGATAGTAATGGTGTTATAGACCCAACTCTTATTAAATCAGTGTTTAATCAAGAAATAAAATCTTTTTCTTATGTAGCCAATATAGATAAAACAGGTACCGCTAATGCTGATGGAACTTATACTTATGAAGTTACGTATTATACACACGGTGATATGACAAGTAATACTAATGCTAGAACTATAAAAGTAAATATGACTGAGGCAGAAGCAAAGGAACTTTCTCAGACAAGAGTTCTTTGGGCAGATAAAAATGGAGAAGCAATTAAAAATGGATGTGAAACAATTTCAGAAAATGAAGTTGTCGATTTCTCTGAACTTAATATATTTAAACCAAGTTCTGGAGAATTAAAAGGTCATCAAGATGTACAAGAACAATTAGATGAGTATATAACACAAATAAATAATGTAGCAAAGGCTATGGCTTTAGCAGTTAATGCTGTGCATAGCGCTTCAGCTGATGGAAGTACAGACACTATGCCTTTCTTTGTTAATAGTGATGTCGCTAAATATAATGAAGATGGAACACTAAAAAATCTTGATGAAGTATTGGCTGCAGAAAAAGATATAACAGCAGGAAACATAAGTATTAATAAGGAAATTCTTAATGATGTTATGAAGATTAATGCAGGGAAAGATGAAACTAGTGGTGAGGGAGATGGAAAAAGAGCTCTTGCTATAGCACAAATCATGGATACTATGATGATGATACAAAATATGAGCTCAAGTACTACAAGAGAAGAATTTGTAGGAACTCTAGAAGAAAATGAATATGGTGTTTTAACAATAGCTTCTGATAAAAAAGGAATGAAAGTGGAAAGTTACTATAAAGACATAATTAACAAGTTAGGTGTTCAAACACAAGAAGCTAATAGAGTTGTTACTAATCAAACAGCGCTTCTTAGTGATTTTGAGAATCAAAGGTTACAAGTATCTGGAGTATCTTTAGATGAAGAAATGGTAAATCTAATACAGTTTCAACATGCATATGGAGCAAATGCTAAGATTATATCTACAGTTGATGAATTATTAGATGTGTTAATAAACGGATTAAAGAAATAAGGGTGGTATTTTAAATGAGAGTAACAAATAGTATGTTAGTAAATCAATTTATGAGAGATACACAAAATAATTTAGGTAATATGCAGACTATTCAAAAACAATTGACTAGTGGAAAAACGGTGAATAAGCCATCAGATGATCCTCTAAAAGTTTCAAGAATAATGCAACTTAATAGAGATTTAAAGGCAAATGAACAATATAACAAAAATATATCATCTACTATAAATTATTTAGATACTGCTGATACTGCACTTGGACAATTAAATGAAGTTATAAAAAGTATAAATGAAAATATATTGGCGGCAGGAAATGGTGCATATTCAACTGAGGAAAGAGAAGCTATAAGAAACACTATTAATGAGCAAATTGGTCATATGGGTCAGATTTTAAATACAAATTTTGATGGGAAATATATTTTCGGTGGAACTAGAACAGGAGAGAAACCTGTTGAAGTAAGTAAAGATGATACTGGTACTAATCATTTAACTATAGCTGGTGGCGATGATGCAAATGAGCTTAAGAAATTAGATACAAAATTAGTAGTTGAAGTATCACAAGGGGTTACATTAGAATATACGAACTCAGTAACAGATCTTTTTACTTTTACTAACAGTAAAGGTGAAACAAAAGATATAAGAGATATTATGGATAATATAATGAATAATTTAGCTTCAGACGATCCAGATGATTTAGAAAAATTAACGAGTGAAAATCTTACTGATATTCAAGATTTTCAAAATCATCTTTTAAAAATAAGATCTGAAGTAGGGGCTATGCAAAATAGAATGGAGGATGCACAGTCTAAAAATGAAGATGAAACATATAATATGACTGAAATTTTATCACAGACTGAAGATATAGATTTTGCAGAGACTGTAATAAATCTTATGACACTGCAATCTGTTTATCAAGCATCACTCCAAGTATCTTCTAAGGTACTACAACCAACGTTAATTGATTACGTATAATTATGGAGGTTTTCATGGCAAATATAGACAGCATATTTAACACAGATATATTCTTTAAAGATGGTCTTTTAGGATTAGAAGAATATAAGACTTATGCTCTTGAAATGATAGAAGAAAATGGAGTATTTTATTTGTTACAAAATAAAGAAGATAGAGAATTAGCTTTTGTTGTTATAAATCCATTTACATTGAAAGAAGATTATGAAGTTAAATTGGATGATAAACTTGTAGAAGAGTTAGATATAAAGAAAGAAGAAGAAGTATTAATAGTTAATACAGTTACATTAGGTGAAAAAAAAGAAGATTTTACATCAAATTTTATGGCCCCATTAATTATAAATGTGGCAAATAATAAAGGTAAACAGATTATACTTAATGATTCTAGATATAAAATAAAAGAAAAAATTTTCAAGGAGTAACTTATGTTAGTTATAACTCGTAAAAAAGAAGAAACAATTTTGATAGGTGATGATATAGAAGTAACTGTAGTTAGTTCAAAAGATGGTGTAGTAAAGCTAGCTATAAAGGCTCCAAATGATATTACTATACTTAGAAAAGAATTGCTAGCAGAGGTAAAAGAAGAAAATAAGAAGGCCATAAGCACCAAAAAAGATTTACTTAGTATCTTAAAGAAGTAATATGAAAGGGATGGAGGATATGGATGTAAATATAATTCATCAAGGGGAACAAGTTACCTTAGAATTGTCTGGTTCAACATATGAAGTATCTTTATATAGAGAGGATAAAGGTAATTGTTCAGCGACAGAATTAAATTTAAGTCAAAATGATGCGAAAAAAGTCGTAGAAGAACTTAATAAATATATAGAAGAAAAGGATACTTATGCAGAATATAAAGTTCATGAAGAACTAGGTAGTATAATGATAAAAATACATGATAGGGAAACTAATGAAGTTATAGCTGAATATCCACCAGAAAAGATACTAGATATGGTTGCTAAAATGTGTGAAAGAGCTGGAATATTTATGGATAAGAAAGCTTAGGATGTGATTTAATGGAATATATTTTGAACAAGATTAATCGAAGCACAAGAGAAAAAATTGTGAAGGCAACTAAAATAGATAAAGTTCATAAATTAGATTCCTATAATATAAAAGCTTATAAGAGAAATGATAATAAACTAAATAGTAATAATGATGATAGTGAAGATTATATAGTTACAGCAGTTAGAAAAACTAATGAAAAGGATAGAGGAAGATTTCTTGATAGTCTAGAATAGGAGGATATTTATGCAAAATTTAGGGGGATACAATGCTTACAGAAATAATTCTGTAAACTATGCATCTAAGAATCAATTATTATTAATGTTAGTAGATGGAGCTGTGAAATTTTCAAAGTTAGCATTAAAGGGAATAGAAGAAAAAAATGTATCGTTAGCTCACGAAAATCTTATAAAAACACAAAATATATTTAATGAACTTATAGTTACTTTAGATGTAGAGGCTGGAGGAGAATGGGCTAAAAACTTAAGAAGTGTGTATGGGTTCATTGTAGAATCTTTAGTTAAGGCTAATTTAACTAAATCTAAAGAAGAAATGGAAAAAGTACTATCCCTTGTGATAGATGTTAGAAATTTATGGCATGAAGCGTATGAAAAAAGTATAAAGGAGGCATAACAATATGACTAGAATAACAGGACTAGCTACTGGGTTGGATGTAGATTCATTAGTAAAAAGTATGGTATCCCTTCAACAAAGTAGAGTAGACAAGGCAAAACAAAATCTACAAACTGTAACGTGGAAACAAACACTTTATAGAGATTTAATGAAAGAAGCTAATGAATTTAAAAATAAGTATTTTAACGTAACTAGCTCAAGTAACATGTTAAGTTCTAAAAATTTATCTACATTTAAAGCAAGTGGTTTAAGCAGTACTGCGGGAATAACAGTTAAACCTGGTACAGGATCTGTTAAAGGTACATACTCTATTACTGTTAATAGTTTGGCAAAAGAAGCAACGGTTCAAGGTAGTAAAACTATTGCTTTTGCTACTGGTGGTACTAGTAAAATACCTGTAAATGTAACAGATTCAAATAACACTATAAACATTGAAGGAACAGATATAACAATAGATAATAAAGCATATAGTACTATTTCTGATGTAGCTTCAGCTTATAATGATGCAATATCCAACGATGATTCTTTAAAAGGAAAATATGTAGCAACTGTTGATAGTGAAACTAATTCAATACAAATAGAAAAAAAGATAGAAATTGGTGCAGATTATAAAGAAACTATTGCGGTATCGGGAAAAGATATAGAGATTGAATTAGAAGAAGGAAGTTATACAGCGGAAGAGCTTACAAGTAAAATTCAAAGTGCATTGAATAAAGCTATAAAAAATGATAATGATTTAAGCAACGATGAAAATCTTAAGGATATAAAAGTTGCATTAAATGATGATAAAAAGATAGTTATTAATAAAGATAATGCTGAAGTTGGAACTACTAACTATTCTCAAAATATTACTAACAAAAAGCAATATACACCACAAATAGTAGATGGTGTAAATGATACATTAAAAATATCAATTGGAGGAAATACTTCAATTGAATTGAAACTTGATACTACAAAAAATTTCACGAATCCAGATGGGACATTAAAAACAAATGAAGAAATTATGATTGAGTTATCAGAAAATCTAAATGATCAATTGGCGCAAAAAGGTATAAATAATATTTCTTTTAGTAACAATGGCGGGAAACTTTCTGTAACAGCAGAGACTGGAGAACAAGTAATAATAACAGGAAATGCAACAAGTACGCTGGGTCTTGATAGTAGATTTGAAGTAAAAGGTAATACTTCAACAAAGATGTCTGATATGCTTGATGCTATGGGGGTAACAGATAAGAAAGTATCATTTGAAATTAATGATGTAAAATTTGAATATGACTTTGATGGAGCAGATGCTAATAAAACAATTAATGAAATAACAAAGGACATTGCAAGCAAAGCAGGGGTTAATGTAAATTATTCAGAAGTTACAAAAAGCTTTACTATGTCTTCAAAAAATACAGGATCAGATTCAACTATAACACTTAAAGATACCAACGGAAACTTCTTAGGAGCATTATTTGGTGATGGTAGTCAACTAGATAAGACTGTAGAAGGATCAGATGCAGAGATTGTAATGAAAACACCAAATGGAGAACAGACATTACAAAAAAACAAAAATAACTTTACAATTGATGGAATTGAAATAAATTTAGTAAAAGATCCTGAAGGAACACCGTATACAGAAACTTTTACTGTGGAAGGTAATGTAGATGAGGCAGTTAAGAATATTAAAGAAGTAATTGATGGATATAATTCTTTAATTACAAAAATGTACACATTAACTAGTGAAAAGAAGTTATCATCATATTCACCATTAACAGATGAACAAAAAGAAGAGATGACAGAAAAGGAAATAGAGCTGTGGGAGACTAAGGCAAAGCAAGGGTTATTAAGAAATGATACATATCTTAATAAATTAAGTTCAGCATTAAGAAGTGCTGTAAATACTCCTGTTGAAGGTGCTGGAATAAGTATGAGTGACGTAGGGATTTCTTTTTCAACAGATTATACTAGTGCACCAACTATAGTTCTTGATGAAGATAAATTAAAAGCTGCACTAGAAGAAAATGGTGATGCGGTAGTTAGTTTATTTACACAAAATAATGCTGAAGCTTCAGTATATACATCTGATTTAACAGCGGATGAGAGAAAAGATAGAATGAATAATTGTGGTATATTCCATAGAATAAGTGATGCTCTTAACGATGCGCTTAGAACAACTAGAAGTGAAAGTGGAAATAAGGGGTATCTTGTAGATATAGCAGGATTTGAAGGAGATTCAACTAATACTTTATCTAAAAATCTTGTTAAGATACAAGAAAATATAGATACATTATTAGAAAAATTGACAGATGCAGAAAATAAGTATTATAAGCAATTTGCAGCATTAGAAACAGCTATGTCAAAGTTAAATTCTCAACAAGCTTGGTTAACTCAACAGTTTAGTAGTGGATCATAATGATTAAAGAGTTACTTGAAAAGTATAATAAATTAAATATTGACTGCATAGAAGCTGTTGAGAAAGATGATGTTGAGAAGTTAAATATTTTACTAAAAGAAAAAGATCTTATTATTGGGAAGATAGATAATATTAAATACACTGCAGATGAATTTAAGAGATATGCTCAAGAAATTGATTTGGTTAATGTAGAAAATCAGTTAGAGAGAGTTATAAAAGAAAAAAAAGAAGAAGTTAAAAATAAAATAAAAAATACTGCTATTAGTAAAAATGCTGTAGGTGCTTATAGTAATGCAAATTTTACAAATAGTGGTATCTTTAATAAAAAGATATAAAATAAAAAGGACTCAAAACAATAGCAATATTGATTGAGTCTTTTATTTATTATAAATATTAATAGGATAGTGTAAATAAGAATCAAAGTAGTTGTTTTTTACATACAAAAATTCCTTGAGAAAAATGAAAGTGAAAAGTGTCGAAAGATGTTACAAAAAAATACAGTAAAATATTATAAAAATATGTAAAGTTATAGTAAAGTGTAACGAATATATTAAATGACAGGGAAGTCTAATAATATTTTAAAGTCATGGAGGAATATAAAATGATAATTAATCACAACATGAATGCGATGAACGCAAACAGACAAATGGGAATTAATAACACAAATCAAGGAAAGTCAATTGAAAAGTTAAGCTCAGGTTTAAGAATAAACAGAGCTGGAGATGATGCAGCAGGACTTTCAATCTCAGAAAAAATGAGAGGACAAATCAGAGGATTAGAACAAGGATCAAGAAATGCACAAGATGGTATTTCATTAATCCAAACAGCAGAAGGAGCTTTAAATGAAACTCATTCAATTCTTCAAAGAATGAGAGAATTATCAGTACAATCAGCTAATGATACTAATATAAGTGAAGATAGAGAACTTATAGATAAAGAATTCCAACAATTATCAAAAGAAGTTGACAGAATTGCAAGCCAAACTCAATTTAACAAACAATCTTTATTATCATCAAATGCAGCAAGCGGTGATGCATTAGCATTCCAAGTAGGAGCAAATGCAGGTCAAACTATATCAATCCAATTAGCAGATATGAGTTCCACTGGATTATCAATAGGTTCTTTAGATATTAAAAATAAGACTAATGCTAATTCTGCAATAACAGCTTTAGATGAAGCAATTAAGACTGTATCATCACAAAGATCAGAATTTGGTTCAGTACAAAATAGATTAGAGTCAGCTATAAATTCAACAGATAATACTGCAGAAAACTTACAAGCAGCAGAATCAAGAATAAGAGACGTAGATATGGCTAAAGAAATGATGACTTATTCTAAAACTAATATCTTAGCTCAAGCAGCTCAATCAATGCTTGCACAAGCTAATTCTGCACCACAAGGTGTATTACAATTATTACAATAATTTGTTTCGCAAAAAATAAGTTTATGGTATTTAAGCCATAAACTTATTTTTTTTATAACATTTTAATAAAAAATATAAAAAAGTTGTAAAGTTATAATATATTGTGTCGATAATAATAATAGGACAGGGAAGTCCACTAAGTTAAAATCAGGGAGGAATATACAAATGATTATTAATCACAATTTAAATGCGATGAACGCAAACAGACAAATGGGAATCAACAACACAAATCAAGGAAAGTCAATTGAAAAATTAAGCTCAGGTTTAAGAATAAACAGAGCTGGAGATGATGCAGCAGGACTTTCAATCTCAGAAAAAATGAGAGGACAAATCAGAGGTTTACAACAAAGTTCAAGAAATGCACAAGATGGTATTTCATTAATCCAAACAGCAGAAGGAGCATTAAATGAAACTCACTCAATTCTTCAAAGAATGAGAGAATTATCAGTACAATCAGCAAATGATACTAATATAGGTGAAGATAGAGAACTTATAGATAAAGAATTCCAACAATTAAAAGAAGAGATTAACAGAATAGCAAGTCAAACTCAATTTAACAAACAATCTTTATTATCAGAAGATGCAGATGGTACTGATGTAGATTTCCAAGTAGGAGCTAATGCAAACGAAACTATTACTGTACAACTAAAGAGAATGGATGCTGAGGGATTAAGCTTAGATGGGGCTGATATTACTGATAAAACTAATGCTAGTGATGCTATAACAGCTTTAGATGCAGCAATCAACACTGTATCAACACAAAGATCAGCATTTGGTGCAGTACAAAACAGATTAGAGTCAGCGATAAACTCTACAGATAATACTGCAGAAAACTTACAAGCAGCAGAATCAAGAATAAGAGACGTAGATATGGCTAAAGAAATGATGAATTTCTCTAAGACTAACATCTTATCTCAAGCAGCACAATCAATGCTTGCACAAGCTAATTCTGCACCACAAGGTGTATTAAGTTTATTACAATAATAAATAAAATTCAAAGGTTACTCAATAAATTTTGAGTAGCCTTTTATTTTTTTATAAAGTTAGTATATAAAATGAACGATAAATAAAAACAAAGATATTTTAATTATGGGCATTTAATTGGAGGCATAATGAATATAGCAATAATTGTAGGAGAAAATTTACTTGAAAGAAGTATCATGAGAAGTTATAGAGATGCATTTATAGATTTAGGACATAGAGTCTATGTAAAAAGTTTTGCACAAGGATATACTGAAAATGATATTATAAGCATTATAGATTTTAAGCCTGATTTTATTATTTTTTATGGAAATATAGGAATTTTGAAAGCTACAAAAGGGTATTTGTTTAGATATATGAAAATACCAGTAGTATGTTTATACTATGATAATTTGTTTTTTGGATTAAATCCAGATTTTGAAGAAGAAATGAAAAATTATCCTGAGTATTATTATTCTTTTATATGGGATGAAAAATTTTTGGAGTTATATAACGACAAAGGATTACCTAATGGATATAAAATAATGTTAGCTTTAGATAAGAAAAATTTTTATCCTATGGAAAAAGTATATGCTAAAAAATCATTGTCTTTTGTAGGATCTATGCCAGAAGATTTAAGTGATTTTTCTACAGGTAATACTATTTGTAATAACTTTATTGATGATGTAATTAAATTAAAGATAAATAATATTGATGTTCCAGTGTTAGAAATATGTGACTATTTATATAAAGAGATAGATGAATATAAATTAGTTGAAAGAATATATAAAAATCAAGAAAATGATTTTTGGAGAGGAATATACTTAAATATTCATGTTAAAGGCGGAACAGAGTATAGAAAATATGTTTCATCAATAATTGAAGATGTTGATTTTTATATTTATGGTAAGTGTAACATTATAAAAAATAATGTTCATATAAAAGATCCGGTTAAATATGGGGAAGAACTTTGTAAGATATATAATAGCCATTGTATAAATCTAAATTTATCCACATTTCAGTTGGAAACATCAGTAAATAATAGACCTTTTGATTGTTTTGGAAGTAAAAATTTCTTATTAAGTGATTATAAAAAAGATATGGAAATTATATTTCCTGATCATTATAAGGAAGTTACATTTAAAAATTTTCAAGAATTAGGAGAAAAGGGAGAATATTATTTAACTCATGATAAAGAAAGGAAAGAGATAGCAGAAGAGCTTTATAATATAGTTATTAATAATCATACATATCATCATAGAAGTAAATATATTATAGATTGTATAAGCAATAAAATTTCCAAAAGAAATAAATAGATGATTTTTAACTATAAAACTTAATATACGATTAAAGAAAATTTTTTTAAAGACGATAATTTAATATAATATAAAACGGAGATAAATAAATGGAAAAATATGAAAAAATGCAAGCTGTAGAAGAAAAAAGTAAAGATGGAAAAAAGGTAATAAAGATAATAAGTGATAACAGAGAGCTTTATGTTGGATCTAAATATAATGTTCAAAGAGATATAGATAATTTTATAAAAAAGATAGAAGAACAAAAAAGTACAAAAAAACTTATTATTTTTGGATTAGCTGCAGGAGAACATATAAAAGAAGTAATTAGAAGAAATTTTTCAGATATAGATATACTGATTGTAGAGCCTTGTGAATCTATTGTAGAATTAATGAATAAAGATCATGATTTTATTAATATTTTAAAAAATAATAATATCAAGATAGTGCACTTTAACAAAAAAGAAATTTATAAAGAATTAAATGCTTTTTTTTCTGAGAGAGATATTAATGGAGTGGTAGTGCAAGTATATGCAAACTATTCATCTATTTTTAGAAAAGAAATTGATGAATTTTATGAAGTATATAAGTCATTATTACTAGATAAAAATGTGCAAAAAAATACTAGATTAGAATTTGGAAAAACATGGTTTAATTCTTTGATGTCAGGTTTAAAATTTTTTGCTACAGAACATTTTGTAAGTGATTATAAAGATAAATATAAAAATATACCAGCAATAATAGTTTCAGCGGGACCGTCATTATCAAAGAATATAAAAGAGTTACAAAAAGTTGATAGTAACTTTCTTATATTACCAGGAGGAAGAACTGTAAAACATCTTATGGATATAGGCGTAAAACCAAGCTTTTTAACAATAGTTGATCCAGGGGAAATATCTTATACTTTGGTGGAGGATGTAATTGAGAAAATTGATACTCCTTTAGTATGTTATGAAGGTACTAATAAGAAGGTGCTTGAAAAGCATAAAGGTGAAAAAATATTATTTACACAACAAGAAGAGTTGAATAGGGTATTAAATAAGGATATAGGAAATTTATCATCAGGAGGATCAGTAGCTCATATTTCTACAATGTTTGCTTTGAAAATGGGATGTAATCCAATAATATTTATAGGACAAGATTGTGCATATACAGGAGATAAACTTCATGCTGATGAGGTTTATCATAATGGTGAATATGTAGGTAAGATAAAAGTAGATATAGGAGATTCTTATGTACCTTCAGTAGATGGTGGATTAGTTAGAACTAGTATTGTTTTAGATGGATTCAGAAGATATATGGAGACAATTGTATATGAAAATAAAGATATAGTATTTATTAATGCTACAGAAGGTGGGGCAAGAATTGAAGGAACTATAGAGATGCCATTAAAAGATGTTTTATGTAAGTATGGAAAAAATAAGATAAATAATAATATAGAGCTTGAAGATGTAGATGTAAAAGAACGAAAGGATAAGATAAAAAAGTTCTTAAGAGAATATATAAGTAATTTTAATATTATTATAGATAATTGCAATAAAGGTATAGTTTTATTAGAGGAATTCTATAATAATGTGAAGCTAGGGAAAAAAATAGACAAGGATATAAAAAAGTTAAATTTAATTGATAAAGTTTTAGAAGAAACTTGTTCTAAAGTAGAATTTATAAATGATGTTATATATCCAATAACATATCAATTAGCTAATAACGAAGATTATATTATTAACTCTAATGAAGAAGAAACTATAAGGGTTGAGAAGTATTATAACAGAAACAGCTTTTTATATACAGAACTTAGGAAAATAATAAAAGAAAGTATTAAGGTTGTAGAAAAGGCATTAAAGGAATTAGAAGGAGATAAATAAAAATGAACTACTTTAAGGATAAAGCAATTCTTATTATAGGTGGTACAGGAACTATAGGAAAAAAACTTGTTGAAGAACTTATAAAATGCAAGCCGAAGGTTATAAGAATATTTAGTAGAGATGAATATAAACAGTTTAAGATGCAACATTCTGAGATAGTAAATGTGTATGGAAACTTTAGATTCTTAATAGGTGATGTAAGGGATTATGAAAGAGTAGAAAGAGCTATGAATGGAATAGATATAGTATTTAATTTAGCTGCAATGAAACATGTAGGCTCTTGTGAATATAATCCTACAGAAGCAATTAAAACAAATGTAGATGGTATGAATAATGTTATAAAAGCAGCAATAAAACATAATATTGAGGCTGTTGTTTTTACTTCATCGGATAAAGCTATTAATCCCACAAATACATATGGAGCTACAAAAATGCTAGCAGAAAAATTAGTACAATCAGCTAATTATTCTAAAGGAGATGTAAAAACTAAATTTTTAGCAGTGAGATTTGGAAATGTTATGGGATCTCGTGGCTCAGTAATTCCTTTATTTAAGAAACAGATTATTAATGAAAATAGAGTAACGGTAACAGATCCTAATATGAGTAGATTTATGATGACATCGATAGAAGCAGTAAAACTTATGATGAATGCTTGTGAAATAGGAAAAGGTGGTGAACTTTTTGTATTAAAGATGCCTGTAATAAATTTAGGAGATTTAGTTGATGTAGTAATAGAGGAAACTTGTAGAAAGAGTAATAAACAGGAAGAAGATATATCAAGAGAGATTATTGGAATAAAACCAGGAGAAAGACTTTATGAAGAGCTTATGACAGAGGAAGAATCTCATTATGGAAGAGATTTAGGAGATATGTATGTAGTATTTCCTACAACTTATGGTAAGGAATATTTTAATGAGATTTATAAAGAATATGAAAAGTGTAGTATAGGGTGCTATTCTTCAAATGATATTGAACCGATAAAGAAGGAAGAAGTAAGAAAGTTAATAAAAAATTTATTGTAATAAAAGTAATAGTGAGAAGGTAGAATAGGAGGTATATATATGAAAATTTTACTTACTGCTATTGGAAGAAGAGTAGAGCTTATAGAGCATTTAAAGAAATATTTATATGTAATAGGCGTTGATATAAATAATAATGTAGCGGCGAAGGAATTTGTAGATAAATTTTATATAGTACCCAAATTTGACAGTAATAATTACTTAAGTTCTTTGTTGGAAATTTGCAAAAAAGAAAAGGTGCAAGGAATAATACCTTTATTTGAGAAAGAATTTGATATTTTGAATAAGAATAGAGAGATTCTAAGAGAGAATAATGTGGAACTCATTTTAAGTAATGAGAAGACGATAAGAACATTTAATGATAAGGAAAATACGGACAAGTTCTTTTTAGATAATAATATAAAGACTCCTCAGAAGTATACAGAAGGTGATTTAGAAGATGAATCTATTTATCCTATTATTATAAAGCCAAGGGATGGTATGGGAAGTAGGGGTGTTTTTAAAGCCAATAATAAGGAAGAAGGTAAGTTTTTCTATAAATATGTTGAGAATCCTATAGCTCAAAAGTTTATTAACGGAGAGGAATATACAGTAGATTTATTTTGCGATATAGATGGAGACGCAATTACAGTTATACCAAGAAAAAGAATAGAGGTAAGAAGTGGTGAAGTTTCTAAAACATCAACAGTAAAGGATATGGATATTATTAAAGAAGTAATTGCTATAACTAAGAAAATAAGATTTTTCGGACCTATAACTATACAATGCATAAAAGACGATGATGGAAATATATTCTTCATTGAAATAAACCCAAGATTTGGTGGTGGTGTTACAGCAAGCATTTATTCAGGAATTGATTATAGCTTTATGATAAAAAGTATCTTAAAAAAAGAAAAGTTGGAACCAATAATAGGGAATTTTGATGAAAAGTTAGTAATTAGATATGATAGGTCAGTGATAAAATGATAAAAGCAATAATTTTTGATATGGATGATACTTTATATAAGGAGTACGATTTTGTATTTGGCGGTTTTAAAGCCGTATCGTTGTATCTTTCGGAAAAGTATAAGTTAAGTGAGAATGATGTATATAAAAAGATTTTAGATATATTTTACAGAGAAGGTAGAGGTAAAATATTCAATAGAATTATAGATATATATAATTTGAAAGAAGATATAAATAATTTGATAGATAAATATAGATTTTACAAGCCTAAAATAGAACTATATGACGATGCTGAAGAAGTTCTTAACTGGTGTAAAGAAAATAATATAAAAACTGGAATTATAACAGATGGAATGAGTGCTGTTCAATGGAGTAAAATAAAGGCTCTTAAGTTGGAAGAGAAAGTAGATAAGATAATTGTAACAGACGATTTTGGAAGAGAGTTTTGGAAACCACATACAAGAGCTTACAAAGAGATGATTAAGTATTTTGGAATTGATGGAGAAGAAGCTATATATGTAGGAGATAATCCTAATAAAGATTTTATTGGGGCAAAAAAACTTCATTACAATACAGTAAGAATAATCAGAGAAGAAGGAGATCATATGAATACTAAGTCAAGTGAAGATCATGGGGTAGATAAAATGATAAAATCTCTTAGAGCATTAACAAAAGAAAAGGAGACTAGTGATGAGAAAATTTATTATGGAGTGGATAGAAAGTAAGGAAATAAATCAAATGGGAAAATACGGAATCTTTGGAGCAAGTACATTTGGTTTAAAGGTGCTAGACTTTCTTACTAAGAATATAGGTATATCGAAAGATAATGTTGTATTTATTGATAATGATATAAACAAGCAAGGAAAATTTTTAAGCGGAATAGAAATTAAAAATATTAATGATTTAGCAATCGAAATTGATAGAAAAATTATAATTGCATCTCAATATTATAACGAGATAGAAAAACAATTGTTAAATTTAGGTGTTAGTAATTATTTTATAATGCGTTACGAGATGCTAGAATATTGGAATAATGTAGATAAAATAGAAGAATTAATAAATATGGTAGAAGATGAGAAATCAATAAAAAGTATTGAAAATATCATAAAATATAGAATAACTAAAGATAAAGAATATCTTAAAGAAATATATGAAGAGGTTCATTACTTTCCTAATGAGATAATTAAATTAAGTAAAAATGAAGTTATGATTGATGGGGGGGCTTACACGGGAGATACTTTAAAGGAATTTATAAAACATACTAATGGAAATTTTAAAAAGATATATAGTTTTGAGCCAGGAGAAAGAACATTTGAGGAACTACAGAATACGAAAGATAATTTAAATGATGATAGAATTGAAATATTTAAGTTAGGATTATATAGTGACAGCGAAAGATTATTGTTTGATGATACATTAGGTGCTGGATCTACAATTTCGAGTTGTGGAAATAGTTACATAGATGTTGTGAGTTTAGATAAATTTGTTGAAGATGAAAATGTATCCTTTATAAAGATGGATATTGAGGGTTCGGAACTAGAAGCATTAAAAGGTGCAAAATCAATTATTAACAAAAATAGACCTAAACTTGCAATATGTATATATCATAAAATTAATGATTTGTGGAATATACCACTATATATTAGAAGATTAGAGTTAAATTATAAAATATATATTAGACATCATAATGATGAAAATGAATGGGAAACTGTATGCTATGCAGTGCCAAGATACTAAGTAATTATAGTATCAAAAGTGAGGTTAATACAGATGATAAATGTTACAAAGACCTTTTTACCAGATATAAAAAAGTATAATAATTATGTTAAAGATATATTTGAATCAGGGTGGATTACTAATAATGGAAAGTATTTGGGTGAACTGGAAAAAAGATTAGAAGAATATCTAGAAGTAAAAAATTTAGTTTTAGTAAGTAATGGAACATTAGCATTACAACTAGCTTATAAGTTACTAGGAGTAAAGGGGGAAGCTATAACAACACCTTTTTCTTTTGTTGCAACTGCTAGTAGTCTTATATGGGAAGGAATCGATCCTATTTTTGCGGATATTGATGAAGAGTCATTTTGTATAGATCCCTCCAAGATAGAAGATAAAATTACAAATAGCACTAAAGCCATAGTACCAGTTCATGTTTTTGGTAATTGTTGCGATGTAGAAAGAATTGATTATATTGCTAAAAAGTATAATTTAAGTGTGATTTATGATGCTGCTCATGCATTTGGAGTTAATTATAAGGGGAAGAGTTTATTAGAGTATGGTGATATTTCTGTTTTAAGTTTTCATGCAACAAAAATTTTTCATACAATTGAAGGTGGGGCATTAATAATTAATGATGATGAGTTATATAAGAGAGCTAAGCTTATGATAAATTTTGGTATACAAGGGCCAGAAGATATTCAGTGTTTGGGGATAAATGCAAAAATGAATGAATTTCAAGCAGTGATGGGATTATCTATACTAGATAATATAAATGAATTAATAGAAGAAAGAAAAGAAATATATGAATACTATGTAAATAAATTATCATGTGTAGAAGGAGTAGCATTACAAAAAATTCATGATTGCCTTCATTATAATTATAGTTACTTTTCAATTGTATTTATTAGTGAAAAGATACTACTTAAGGTTATGGAGGAACTTAATAAAAATGAGATATATCCACGTAGGTATTTCTATCCATCATTAAATAAATTGAGTTATCTTAATAAAAAAGATCAGTGTCCTATATCAGAGAAAATAAGTGAAAGAATACTATGTTTACCGATATATCCAGGTATAACAACTAAAGAGCAAGAGTTAATAATTGATATAGTAAAGAAAAACATTAAAAATTAGAGGTATAAGATATGAAGAATGTATTAGTTTTTCCATGTGGAACAGAAATAGGATTGGAAATTAATAAGGCACTTAAGAACTCTAAGTTTTTCAAAGTATTTGGTGCATCTAGTGAGAAGATAAATCATGGGAACTATGTTTTTGATGATTATATAGGAGAATTACCATATGTAACAGATGATAATTTTATGGGGAGTTTAAATGAGTTAATTATTAAATACAAGATAGATTATATTTACCCAGCACATGATACAGTTCTTTTAGAGTTAAGTAGAATAAGAGATGAAATAAAATGTATCGTTGTAGCATCAGAATATATGACTTGTAAAATATGTAGGGATAAAATGGAGACATATAAAATTTTTAAAGATAAGATAGAAGTTCCCAAGATTTACAATTTAAGAGACAAAATAGATATCTATCCTGTGTTTCTGAAACCTAATATCGGACAAGGTAGTCAAGATACATACTTAGTTCATAATAAGGATGAGTTGGATTTTTATGTTAATAGAAATAGTAAGTTAATGATTCTTGAGTATTTACCAGGAAAGGAATATACAGTTGATTGTTTTACGGATAGAAATGGTGAGCTAAAGTATATATATCCTAGAGAGAGAAGAAGAGTAAGAAATGGAATTAGTGTGAATACATATCCTGTAGAAAGCATAGAGTTTAATAATATTGCTGAAAAAATAAATAAAAATTTAAAAATTAGAGGAGCTTGGTTTTTTCAAGTAAAGAGAGATAGGAACAATAAATTAGTTTTATTAGAAATTGAACCTAGGATTGCTGGTGCTATGGGGATAAATAGATCTATAGGAGTTAACTTACCACTTATAACATTATTTGATTTTGAGAATATTGACATTGAGATAATGAAGAATAATTTTAATATATGTTTAGATAGAGCATTGGAAAATAAATATAAGATAGATTTGGAATATGATGAGTTGTTTGTAGATTTAGATGATACCATAATTATGAGACAAACTATAAATACTAATTTGATAAAGTTTTTATTTCAATGTATTAATGAAAAAAAGAGAATAACTTTGATAACAAGACATTTAAAAAGTGATTTAGAAGATCATTTAAAAAAATACAGAATTTATGAAATATTTGATGAAATTATAGTAATAAATGATGGAAGTAAAAAGCATAAGCATATTAAAAATTTAAAATCAATTTTTATTGATGATTCATATATAGAGAGAAAGGATGTTAAAGATAATATAGGAATACCTGTTTTTGATATTGATTCTATAGAGTGTTTAATTAAATAAGAATAAGTAATAAAGGATGTTAAACAAATGATAAAATTAATTAATGAATTTAATGATTTTGAGGTAGATATAATTAGAAAATATATTGATGAAAATCATTATATTATTTTTGGTACAGGGGAAGGAAGTAAAGAAGTAGTTAGAGTTTTAGATAAGAAACCACAATTTTTCTTAGATAATAATAAAGAAAAATATAATCAAAAATTTTTAGATAGAGAAGTTAAGTCTCCAAATGTACTAATAGATAATAATTATGAAGGTATAATTATTATAGCTAGCATGTACTATAAAGAAATTAGATGTCAACTAGACTCTATAATAGATGGTAAGAATATCATATGTTATAACTTACATAGTATAGAAGAAATTCTATATAATCATATAAAAAATTCTGTAGAAGATATAGTTGATATTAAGGAAAAGATTTGTTATTTGGAGTTAATGGAAGATAAGATTTATAATGTGAAATCAGCTAAATATATTAAAGAGAGATTATATAGTCTTAGGGTTGATGAATTAAAAAAATACATTGCAAAAAATAGAAGAAAAAAGAATGTGATAATATATCATTTAGAGAGTATATCACAAGAAATATTAAATCATAATTTAGAGTCTTTTAAAACAATAAAGAAATTACAAAAAAAATCAATAAATTTGACAAAGTTTTTTTCAAGTGCAACTTCAACATATATGACTATGAGTTACTTTTTTTATGGAAATGATTTTGAACTAGATAAAAAGCAAGAACTATATGATGATATACCAGTATCTAATATAGAAGAAAATCTTTTTTCTGTTTTAGAAAAAAATAACTACAGAACTTTATCAACAATATATTGGGATGATAAGAATACTATTAATGATATAAATATATCACATAACAAGACGTATACATCTAAAAATAAGTATAGAGACTTTGTAAATGGTATAAGGGATTTTATTTATCAAGATGAAAATCCATTTGCTATGTATGTTACAGATGCAAGAACTCATTTAATATATCAAAAGTGGAATAAGCCAGATGAAATTACTCATATAAATAAGTTGCAATGGGGATATAGAAATGTAGATAATACGTTAGAAAATATTTTAAGGATATTAGAAGAAAAAGATATATTAAAAGATACTATCATAATTTGTTACGGTGATCACGGAGATGATTATTGGAGTCATAATTTTAATGGTGGATTTGCTCATGGAATAGAGCCATATAGTAATATGATACATGTTCCTGCATTTATATATTCAATGGAAATTCCACCTATTAATTTAACTACAGTATGTTCTACTATAGATATGAAAAACACTATTTTGGATTTAATAGGTGTTGAAGCAAATAATAACTTTAAGTATAGTGGTAAGTCTATTTTTAATAGTGATGGATATGCTTATTCGCATAATTTGTTAGCTAATCAGTCAGAAGAAAAAGGATATCTACTTAAGTCATATTCTATAACTAACAACATGTATACTCTTATTGTTAGTAAAAATGGATTAGAAATGTATGCTTATGAAATGGATCCATTTAATCATAATAATTTATTAAATTTCTTTGAATTTAAAGATAAGGATATATTAGAGGCAAAAGAATTTAAAGATGCACATGGACATTTTAAAGTTTGTTTTGATGAAATACAATTAAATGATATTAGAGATAATTACTATTTGTTAGTTGATTTGTTAAAGAAGAGAATCATTGAAAAGAATAGATTAGCATCGGAGAATAAGTTTGATATAAACAATTTTAATAAAATAAAGGAAAGAAAATATAATTGGTAATTATATTTTTAAATGGAGTAGTATATGAAGTGTTTTATTTGTGATACAGATGCAATATTTTATTTTAACAAGGCATTTTATAATAATTCTGTATTAAAAGATGATGTTGAGTATTTAATATGTCCTAAATGTGGATTTGTTTTTTCAAAAACTCATGCAGAAATGGATAAAAAGCAATGGGAGTGTTTAAATATTAAGGGACATATGGAAATTGAAAGTGCGACGCTTAAAAGGAGAAAGAATAATCAGCCACCTTATTTAGAACAAGCTACTATGATAAATTTATTAATTAGAAATAATATTATTGATGAAAAAGGAATTTTGGATTGGGGAGCTGGTATTGGAACGTTATCAAATATTTTAAATAAATATTATAATATAGATATTTTAACTTATGATAAATATATGAATAGTAACAAGATTATAGAAAATAGAAAATATGAAACGGTTATTTCAAGTGCAGTATTTGAACATGTAACTAATAGAAATATTTTAGATGAAATAAATTCTTATGTAGAGGAAGATGGATGTTTAATTTTACATACAGTTATTGCTGAAAATGTACCAAAAGATCCTAAGTGGTTTTATTTATTGCCAATACATTGTGCTTTTCATACTAATAAGAGTATGGAAATACTAATGAGGCAATGGGGATATATATCTTCGATATATTGTCCTAGCTCTAAATGCTGGATATTATTTAAGAAAGAGAAGATCAATATAGAAGAATGTATATATAAGATAAATGAAGAATTACAAAGAGAATATTTTATTTATAAAAAAGGATTCGTGGATTATTGGAAGTGATTTAAAGAAATACATTTAATAAGGAGTAGGTAATGGAAGATATACTAGTAAGTGTTTTTATGATTACATATAATCATGAAAAGTATATAAAGCAAGCGTTAGAATCTATTCTTATGCAAAAAGTAAATTTTAAGTATGAGATTGTAATAGGTGATGATTATTCTACTGATAAAACAAGAGACATACTTAAATTATATAAAGAAAAATATCCAGATAAAATAAAACTTATATTAAGAGATAAGAATATTGGAGTCACTAATAATGTTATTGATGTATATAGAAATTGTACCGGTAAGTATATTGCAATGTTAGAAGGTGATGATTATTGGACAGATGAAAACAAATTACAAATCCAAGTGAATTTTTTAGAAGATAATTTAGAGTATAATGGATGTTTTCATAATACTAAGATATATAATTGTACAAATGGAAAATTTTTTGGAGTATATCCTCCTAAATATGTCGAATCAATAAATAATATAGGAGAAGGAATAGAAGAGATAATAGGACATAATTGTTCTATACATATAAGTTCATTAGTATTTAGGAACTTTTTGATAAAAGATTTAGAAAAATGTATGGAAGTACTAAAAGCATCAGAAGTTGTTGGAGATATTCAATTGTTCTTTTTAAATTTATACTATGGAAAGTTAAAAGGAATAAATAGATATATGTCAGTTTATAGATATAAATCTTGTAGTACTGCTGCAACTACTAAAGAAGATGAATTTTTTGTAAATGAATATATGAAAATTATAGATAATCTAAATATATTCACTAATAAAGTTTATAATGAAGATTTTTTAAGAGTAAAAGAATTTAGAAAAAGCTTGTTAATTAATACACAAAAGGCAAAAGTAAATAACTACGATTTAATAAATCTTATTATTGGTGATCTATTGGAAAAAGATAAGTCAAAGATAATAAAATATATAAATAAAAATAACAATAGTTTTGGTATTTATGGATTTGGAACTTGTGGTAAATTAGTATATAAGTTGTTGAAAAATGAAGGACTTGTTCCTAATTTTATAGTAGATAAAAATGAAAAATATCAAGATGAGTTTATAAAGGTAGAAAATAATATTGTTAAAATAAATGATAATAGTGTCATTTTATTATCTATTCCAACAAATACAGAGGAAATAAAAAATTTTATAGTTAATAACACAAAAAATAAGGTTGTGACTATCGAAGAATTAATTAGTGAATAGAAAGGTGACAAAATTAGTTTAAATGTAATTAAAAAGAAGGGTAATTATATTCATTAAGTGATGAGGACACGAAGATTAGAGATACAATAGATGACATTGATGAATTGAAGGAGAATTTATATGGAGAAAGTGATAGTATTTGGGACAGGAAAATATTACCAGGACAATAAAGAAAAAATTGCTTCATTAGGATACAAGATAATTGGATTTTTAGATAATAACTACAAAGGTAAAAATGCAATTTTTGAGGGAGTTAATGTGTTTAAACCTGAAAAAGTTGTTAATATAAAATATAACAAAATAATTATTATGAGTATGTTTAAGTATGAAATGGTAAATCAACTATTAAAATTAGGTGTTAATATAGACGATATATATGTCTATGATGTATATGAAAGTGAGTGTATAAAGGTAACAAAAGAATATTATCCTATAAAGTTTAGGAATAAAAACAATGGAAGAAAAATATTGTTAATTTCTCACGAGTTATCTTGTACTGGTGCACCAATAGCTCTTAAGTATGCTGTGCAAGTAATAAAAGAAAATGGTGATATACCTATAGTAATGTCGCCATCTTCAGGACCATTATTAGATGAATTTTTAAATATGGGAATAGATGTAGTTTTAGAAAGTGGTTATTCACTTAAATATGGAAGGTTTAAAGAGATAATAGATGATATTGATTTAATTATAGTAAATACCATGCACTTAAGTAATTTAGTGCATGGACTTTTAAAACAATTATCTATACCAATTTTGTGGTGGATACATGAAGGAGAGTCTTTTTATAATATGACAAAAAAAGACACAGTTTCAAGAATTACTGGAAATATAGTTATGTATTGTGTTAGTCATTATATTAAAAATATATGGGAAAAAGTTTACACAAATTTTAATATAGAAATATTACTATATGGTATGCCAGATTTATATAATAGCACGATGAAATATAGATTAAGTGATAAAATTATCTTTTCTATAGTTGGTACTATCGATAATAGAAAAGCACAAGATATTTTTATTAAAGCAATACTAAATATGCCATTAAAATTTAGAGAGCAATGTAAATTTAGAATCATTGGAAAAATTAATGATAAGGAATATTATGAAGGATTGGTAAAAATGTCATCAGAAATAAATCAATTAGAATTTATTGATGAGGTTCCTAATAATATGATGTATAAATACTATTTAGATTCTGATGTTATTGTAAGTACTTCAAGAGATGATCCTATGCCTGTAGTATTATCAGAAGGAATGATGTTTTCTAAACCTTGTATATGTTCTAAGAATACAGGAACTTCTTTTCTTATTAGAGATGGTGAAGATGGATTTACATTTCAATCAGAAGATTATAAAGAACTTTCAAAGAAAATGATTTATTGCATAGAAAATAGAAATAAAATCGAGTATATTGGTAAAAAGTCTCGTGAAATATATGATAAAAATTTTAAATATGATACATTTTCAAATAACTTAATTAATATTATTAGACAATTACTTGGCGAAGAGAAGTTAGAAGATAGAGAATTGTGTAGGGAGTAGCTATGAACAAGAGGATAAGTATAATAGTATTAACTTATAATAATTTTAAATATTATAAAGAATGTATAGACTCTATATTATGTCAAACATATAGCGATATAGAAATTGTAATAAGTGACGATGGGAGTTTAGATTTTCCTAGAAATGAAATTTATAATTATATATATTCTAATATATCTAAGAATATAAAAAAAATCACCATTAATATTAATGAACATAATCTGGGCATAGTAAAAAATTACAATAAAGCTATTAGGTTAAGCGAAGGAGATTATATTTTTTATTTAGCTATAGATGATGTATTATATGATAAAAATGTAATAAAAGATGTTGTGAATTATTTTGAAGAAACTGGAGAATTAATCTTTACAGGATATAAAGATGTTTATAATAGTGATTTAAATGAGTATATTAAAACATTACCTAGAGATAATGAAGTAGAAATATTAAAGAAAAAAGATGCAAGAGTTTTATATGAAAGTTTATGTAAAGGATCTTTTATTTCTGGGTCTAATACACCTTTTTCTAAAAATTTGATAGATAAATATGGATACTTAGATGAGAGTTATTGTTATCTAGAAGATTATCCTCGATATTTAAGTCTTACAAAAAGAGGATGTAATATTGGATTTTATGATAGAAAGCTAATAAAGTATAGAAGTGGTGGGGTTACTACATCAGGTAAAATAAGCGATGTTCTAAGAAGAGATATAAGACGAGCAACAATTGAGGAGTGTAGTGAATATTTTCAAGAGAAGTGGAATCATCAGTGGATTATTGATAAAAAGCTTATTGGTTGGGGAACTGGTGATTGTTATAAAAATTCTACAGATTATATAAAAAACAATATTGATTATTTAGTAGATTCAAATAAATCTATTCAAAAGACAAAGATAGAGGGTAAGCTTGTGTTATCACCAGAGGTACTATTAAAAGAAGATATAAATAATATATTTATACTAATATTTAGTTATGCTAATTATTTTGATATTGCCAAGTGTCTTGAAGAATATGGTTTTAAAGAATATAAGCATTTTTTTGTATGTACACCAAATATATTAGAAATAATTTAGATTATATAGAGCGAGGGAGAACATGAACATATTACATATTACCACCTATATGCAAGGTGGAGCTGGTAGAGTTATTCGAGACTTAGTATTTAAGCAAAAAGAAAATGGTCATAATGTTACGGTAATAATGAACGGTAAAAATGAAGTTGGCTATGAAAACTATAAAGAGTATATAAATGATCTTAGAGAAAATAAAATAGACTTTTATTTTGTAGATTCGACTTTTAAGAGAGACATATATTTAAATATAGATGCTTCAACAATAGTAAATAATGTCCTTAAACAAAAAAATATTGATATAATACATTCTCATGCTACAACGCCATCAATGATTGCAATGATTGCAAAGAGTAATATAGATAAGAAAATACCTATCATACAAACTATGCATGGATGGGGTACAAATAAAAATGATAAACATGAAAAAATGGATGTATCTATTCTAAATTTAGTAGATAAAGTAGTAACGGTTTCTAATACAGATAAAGAATTATTGATATCAAAAGGAGTTATTAAAAGTAAAATAGATGTTATATATAATGGTATAGGGGATATAGAAGATATTAATAATATTGATAAAAATATTGAACTTCAATTAAGAGAATTAAAGAATGAAGGGTATACTATAATAGGATGTATTGGCTCTATATGCAAAAGAAAAAATCAACTTGCTATTTTAGAGGCATTAAAGAATATTAAGGATGCAAATGTAAGAGTTATCTTTATTGGTGAAGGTGAATCGATTGAGGAATTAAAGGTAAAGGCAATAGAATATAAAATTTCTCATATGATAAAATTTTATGGATATGTAAGTAAAGGATATTTATATATTAATAATTTTGACTACACTATATTACCTTCTTTAAGCGAGGGACTACCTTTAAGTGTATTAGAAAGTTTTAGAGCTGGTAAGCCTGTTATTGTCAGTGATATTGATGTATTTAAAGAAATGATAGAGGATAAAAAAAATGGTTTTATCTTTAATCTAAATGATAAAGATAGCTTGGCTTCAAAGATAAATGATGCTGTAAAGATAAAAGATACAGAGCAATATATTTTAATGTCACGAAAATGTTATAAAGAGTTTCAAGGTAAATATAGATTAGATAGTTGTTATAATAAATATTTAAATCTGTATAAGAGAATATAAAGCCAATTATTGTGATATTTACTGTATCAAAATATTATACAAAATACTTTTCAGAAAGAATAGAAAATGAGTTTTTTAGTATTATAAATGAAATAGGTAAGTTATATGATTTTCAATATATTGATTACTTTAGATCAGAATTATTTACTGATGATGATTTTGTAGATGTATCTCATTTAAATGGAGATGGAGCAACGAAATTTACAAAAGTATTAAATAGTATGATAAAGTGATAATATGATTAGTGATATAAAGAGTATTTCAGATAAAAGTGATGGTGATTTTTTATGTTGAAAGTTGTTTTATATGGAGTTGGGAGTTCATATCAAAAATTTAAAGAAATTAATAGTTCACTTATAGATATAGTAGCATTAGTCGATTCATATAAAAGTGGTAAACAGATTGATGGATACATAGTAAAAAATATAGATGAAATATTAGAAATGAATATAGAATATGATTATATAATTAGTTGTAGTGAATATTCTAGTGAAATAAGAAAATTATTAATACAAAAAAATATTGATGAAAATAAGATTATAAATTACTTTGGATATCATAATATATTAAACTTATTAAAAATAAAAGAAAACCGTAATATTATAGGGAATGATATTACAATTATATCTAATCATTGTTGGGGGGCATATTTATACAAATTATTAGGAATTCAATATAATTCACCATTTATTTGGTTATCAGTTGAAGATAATGATTATAAGAAACTAGTTTCAAATTTTAATGAATATATGGATAATGTTAATTCATTAGAAGTTATATTTGATGAGAAGTTAGGATATCCTGTAGGAACCCTTAAAGATATTAAACTTCAATTTATTCATTATAAAACTTGTGATGAGGCATATGAAAAGTTTATTTCAAGGGCATTAAAAATTAATAAAGATAATATATTATTAGAATGTACAACTAGTAATAAAGATATTATTGAAACTATATTAACTAGTAATTTTCAGAAAAAGTTGATAATAACGGATATAGAGTACAAAAGTAATAATGTACATTCTTTTACCGGGTGGAGAGAAATTGCAAGAAATAAAAATATAAGTAAGTTTAGTGATTTTGTTCTTAATTGTTCATTTGACTATATTGATTTAAATAAAATAATTAATAATTAATCATATACAATTTATGTAGAACTTCAGGTGATTAAAAATGATGAATAAAAAAGTTATTTATATTAGAGCAGATGGTGGATCATCAATAGGAATGGGTCACATAATGAGAACGATAATCCTTGCAAATGAATTAAAAAAGAAATATAAGATAATTTATGTGTGTTTAGATGATAAAAATTATATAAATGGAATAAAGTTTATAAAAGATAGAGGTTTTGAAGTTAAACTAATTTTAGACGAAGAAGAAATATTAAAGATAGAAAATTCTATAATAATTGTTGATAAATATAATCTAAGTAGTGATTATTACAACAAATTAGCAATAAATAATAAAGTTATTATATTTGATGATAATTGTACTTTAGATTTTTACTATGGAAACATAGTATTAAATCAAAATGCTTATGCTAAAGAGTTAGAATACAAATGTAATAGTAGTACTAAGTTATTACTTGGAAATGATTATACTTTGCTTAGAGAAGAGTTTAGGATGAAAACACCGATAGAAGTAAATAGTGATGTGAAAAATATAATGATAACTTTAGGTGGAAGTGATGATAGAAATTTAACTGAAATAATAATAAAACAGTTAATAGATGAAGAATTTACTATACATATTATTATTGGTCAAGCCTTTATACATGAAGCAGCATTAAGAAAATATGAAAGTGATAATGTTATATTATATAAAAATCCATCAATAAGTGACGTCATGAAAAAAAGTGATATACTTATATGTGGATGCGGAAGCACTATTTACGAGGGGTTAAAATTAGGAGTGCCAATTATAGGACTTGTATTAGCAGAAAATCAAGTAAACCTAGGGAAATATTTATCTAAAAATAATATTATAATAAATTCCGATATTAATAATATTAAAAAGAATATTTTGAGTTTAGATTATGAAAAGAGATGTTTTTTTAGTAATAAAGGTAAGAGTATTATAGATGGTATTGGTTATAGAAGAGTCATTAGTGAAATAATGGGGATATTATAAGATATAATTTATGTCTTATAATATCTTTTTTATTTGTTAATTAGAAAAAGTTGTTTCAAGGATAAGTACTATATTACGATAATAGTTATAGAAAAAGTATGGAGGGGTATCAATGAATAGTTTTTACATAGATAATAAGGAGATAGGTGGAGATAGAACTTTTGTTATTGCAGAACTTTCTGCTAATCATAATCAAGATTTTGATAGAGCTGTAGAAATTATAAAAGCAGCAAAATGGGCGGGAGCAGATGCGATAAAGTTACAAACATATACTCCTGATACCATAACATTAGATTGCGATAATGAGTATTTTCAAATAAAACAAGGCACTATATGGGATGGTACTACACTTCATAAGTTATATCAAGGAGCATATACTCCATGGGATTGGCAACCTAAATTGAAGAAAATTGCAGAAGAAGAAGGTCTTATATGTTTTTCATCACCTTTTGATTACACTTCAGTAGATTTTCTTGAAAAAATGGATGTACCCGCATATAAAATAGCATCTTTTGAGATAAATGATATACCTTTTATTGAGTATATTGCATCAAAGGGAAAACCTGTAATTATGTCAACAGGTATAGCCACTTTAAAGGATATTGAAGAAGCTGTTAATGCTTGCAGAAGAGTTGGTAACAATAATATTGCATTGCTAAAATGTACTTCTGCGTATCCATCTCCATTGGAGGATATAAACTTAAGAGTTATACCTAATATGAAAGAAACCTTTGATATAGTAGTTGGATTATCAGATCACACTATGAGTAACACAATAAGCTTAGGTGCTGTGGCATTGGGGGCTAAGATAGTAGAAAAGCATCTTACTCTTAGAAGGGAAGATGGAGGGCCGGATTCTAAGTTTTCTATGGAACCAGAGGAATTTAAATCTATGGTAGATGGAATTAGAGAAATGGAAAAAGCTTTAGGGAAGGTTACGTACCAATTAACAGAAAAGCAAAGAAACTCTAGAGAGCATAGTAGATCTCTTTTTGTAGTTAAAGATATCAAGAGTGGAGAAAAATTCACAGAAGAAAACGTTAGAAGCATTAGACCTGGTTTCGGTATGGAAACTAAGTATATTGATGATATAATTGGAAGGGAAGCAAAGGTAGATATAGAAAAAGGTACTCCTATGAGTTGGGACCTTATTAGATAATGGAGGAATTTTATATATGAATATATTAGTTACAGGTGGAGCTGGATTTATAGGAAGATGGGTAGTAAAAAAACTTTTAGATGAAAATCATACAGTTACAGCATTTGATAACTTAAGTAATGGTAGATTATTTAATATAGAGGAGTTTGAAAGTAATTCGAAGTTTAAATTTATTGAAGGGGATATACAGGATTTAGAAAAGCTAGATGAGGTATTCAAAGAAAAGTACGATATTATTTATCATCTTGCAGCATCTATAAATGTTCAAGACTCTATAGATGATCCTAAAACTACTTTTTATAATGACACTGTAGGAACATTTAATATTTTAGAAAAAGCAAAAATACAGATGTTTGGTAAAAATTCTAAAATGATTGGAGATAAGTGGAGTATTGATGAAAGTGAGGTAGTACATAGCACTAAAATTGTGTTTATGAGTACTTGCATGGTATATGATAAATGTGATGATAAAGGGATAGATGAATATCATCCAACAAATCCAATATCTCCTTATGGTGGAAGTAAGATTGCAGCAGAAAATATGGTTCTATCTTATTATAATGCTTATAAACTACCTACAACAGTTATAAGACCTTTTAATACATATGGCCCATTTCAAAAGACTGGTGGAGAAGGTGGCGTTGTAGCTATTTTTGTTAATGCTGTTATAGATAAAAAAGATATAAATATATATGGTAGTGGAGAGCAAACAAGAGATCTTTTATATGTAAAAGATTGTGCAGATTTTGTAGTAAATGCGGGTTATAATGATAATACAAATGGACAAATTATAAATGCTGGTACTGGTAGAGATGTTACTATAAATGAATTGGCGAATATTGTTTCAAAAAATTTAGTTAATATCAATCATGTAGAACATATACATCCGCAAAGTGAAATAATGAAATTAAAATGTAATTATGAAAAAGCTAAAAATATAATGGGATGGTCACCTAAATATAGTCTTGAAGAAGGAATAGAAGAGACATATAGATTTTTGAAAGGTATGAGATAAGTGGAAGAGAAGCTAGCAATAAATGGAGGAACTCCAGTAAGAAAAGAATTTTTACAATATGGTAGGCAATATATTGATGATGAAGATATTTCAAAAGTTGTTGAAGTTTTAAAAGGTGATTATTTAACTACAGGACCCTATGTTAGAGAATTTGAAAAGGCTATAGCAAATAAAGTAGGGTCAAAATATGCTGTGGCTGTTACAAGTGGTACGTCAGCACTTCATTGTGCTACATTAGCAGCAGGATTAGAAAAAGGTGATGAAGTATTAGTGACACCGATGACTTTTGCTGCTTCAGCTAATTGTATATTATATGTGGGAGCTACACCAGTATTTGTTGATATTGAAGAAAACACAGGAAATATTGATGTTAGCAAAATTGAAGAGAAGATAACATATAAGACTAAAGCAATAATTGCTGTATCCTATAGAGGAAATCCAGTAAAAATAGATAAAATAATGGATATTGCAAAAAAGCACAATTTAATTGTTATTGAAGATGCTGCTCATGCAATAGGTGCTAAGTATAAAGATAGTTATGTTGGTAATAATGCAAATATGACGATATTTTCTTTTCATCCTGTAAAGCATATTACTACAGGTGAAGGAGGAGCAATAACTACTAATGATAAGGAACTTTATAGAAAACTTATAGAAGTAAGATCACATGGAATAACAAGAAATGTTGATATAATGGAAAACAAAGATGATCCTTGGTATTATGAACAAATTGATTTAGGTTATAATTATAGAATGCCAGATATAAATGCAGCACTGGGAGCTTCACAAATTAAAAAATTAGATTCTTTTATTGAAAAGAGAAAAGAGTTAGCTACATTGTATTCAAGTATGTTAAAAGGTAATCAGTATGTAACTTTATTAGAGGATACTGAAGATGGATTTAACTCTGAACATATATATGTAATAAAATTGAACTTAGAAAAACTTAATTGTACGAGAAGAGAAATATTTAGTGCACTTATTAAAGAGAATATAGGAGTAAATGTTCACTATATTCCTGTTTATTTTCATCCTTACTATAGAAAGTTAGGATATAAAAGAGGAATTTGCCCAGTATGTGAAGAATTTTATGAAAGAATAATTACGTTACCATTACATGTATCAATGAATAGAGATGATGTGATATCAGTAATTAAAGCATTAGATAAGGTATTTAAATACTATAGTATAGAAGCTTAGGAGGATATTATTATGGATAACAAGGAATTAGTAGAAGTAGTAGATAAAGCTATTGAATATTGTGATAAGCTAGAAAAGGCTATATCAAATGGTGCAGAACTTTTTAGAAGCGATAAAATAGCAGATGGTTCTAAACTTTTATTAGAGATATTAGATGCAATACAATGGGTTATAGATGTTGCAGCAGGAACTAAAGATTTACAAACTAGTAAGGTAGATATAGAAGATGTAAATGAAAAATTAAAATTGGCTATAGAAGCTTTTGAAAATAGTGACTATAACCTTTTAGGAGACGTTCTTGAATATGAAGTTTTAGAAGGAACAAGCAATATTAAGACTTCATTACAAACTGTTAAGAAAAATAAATAAATTATAGCTGGAGTTTGTCATCAAATGAAAATTTGATTTTTGACAACTCCTTTTTGTTTTATAAATATACTAAAGAAAAAAAATAAGAAATCGAATATTAATATATATATTAATTTAGAGTGGAATTATGAAATAGATTATAAATACATTGTAAATGGAGGGGATTAAATGAGATTAATGCATAATATGGCATCGTTAAGCACTTATAGGACATATAAAAAAAGTCTAACAGCTCAATCTAATAGTATAAGCAATATTTCCACGGGATTAAAAGTAAGTGCAGCTAAAGATGACCCTAGTGCTTTATCTAAATCTGAAAGCATAAAGATGAAAATAAGAAGCCTTCAAATGGCATCTAGAAATGCACAGGATAGTGTTTCATTAATACAAACAACTGAAGGTGGATTAGATGAAGTCTCAAATTGCCTTCAAAGAATGAGAGAGCTAACTATTCAATGCGACGGAACAAAGACAGATGATGAAAAAGAGATGATATCAAAAGAGATTGAACAGTTGAAAAAAGGTATTAATGATCTTGTGAATAATACAAGTATGAATAATGTGAATATAATTAATGGTGATTTGGAAAAATCATTAAAAGTACCTTCAGGAGCTAATTCAGGAGAGTTTATTGAGATTCCTGTAATTAATATGAATTTAGATGCATTTCCCTCAGGAGAAAACTCTGATATGAATTTGCAAGATGTAGATGTAAATGATATGGAAAAGTCATTATCTATAATAGATGAATCTATAAATAAATTAAGCTTACATAGAGGAAAACTTGGAGGGGTATCAAATAGATTTGAGAGTTGTTATAATGATTTAGAGGAAATCTCTATAAGGTTAGAGGCAGCAGATAGTTCTTTAGTTGATGCAGATGTTGCAACAGAAATGATGAATTTAGCAAAGAATGATGTACTTGTTACTGCTGGGATTTCTATAATGCAACAAACAAATAATTTTCCGCAAGATGTATTAAGGATACTTCAAGGAATTTAATAAGAATAAGAGGGGTAATCTATAAGATACCTCTTTTTTTAGGAGGATTTTATGAAAATTATATGCATAATACAGGCCAGAATGGGTTCGGAAAGATTGCCTGGGAAAGTTGTAAAACCAATAAAAGGAATACCTCTGATTGGATATACTATAGATAGATTAAAAAGAAGTAGGTATATAGATGAAATAATATTAGCTACATCTAATAAAAAACAAGACGATAAGTTGGTTGATGTAGCCAAAGAGTATAAAATAGAATGTTTTAGAGGTAGTGAAGAAAATGTATTAGAACGATATGTTAAGTGTTCTGAAAAGTATAATGGAGATGTAATAATAAGAATTACTGGAGATTGTCCACTTATAGATCCTATTATTGTTGATAACGTAATTACAAAACTTATTATGTATAAATATGATTATGTAAGGTTAGATGTACCGAATACTTTTATTAGAGGATTTGATATTGAGGTATTTACTAAGGAAAGTTTATTTAGAACTTATAATATTGTTAGCGAAAAATATGCAGGTGTTATAAATAAATATAAAGAACATGTAACTTTATTTATTTATGAGAATAAAGAGTTATTTAATATAGGGTATGTTATAGGAGAAAAAGAATTTAATAGAAACTATAGGGTGTGTGTTGATACTTTTGAAGATTTTCAGGTTGTAAAAAATATAATAGAAAATATAAAAAAGGAAGATTTACAATATAATAATATAGTACATTATATTGATGAAAGTCATATAGATAATCTTAACAAAGAAGTAATTCAAAAAAATAGTTAAATCATACAAATCATATAAAAAGTTGATAGATTGCTTTTTATATGATTTTTTTTACTGCATTTTATGACTATTTTTTTGTTAAGATTATTAAATTTAATTAGGAGTGAGCTATACAAAACAAGAAATCGTTCGACAAAAACAAAGCATTAATACATAATATGTAAACTTAATAATGTATATTATAATAAAATTTATATAAATGATAAAAAAATAAGTGAATTCTTTTGCTGGTGCTATAATATTGGTTAAAAGTAATAATTTGTAAAAAAATGTGGTGCAAATGCTGATATAACTTGTTTAAAGGAGAAAAAAAACAGTGTATAATGTATAACGTAGGGAGGGGTAAAATTGTCTAATAATATTTCAAGTGTCGCATACAATCTTATAAAAGATGATTTAGATGTATCAGCTTTAAGAAACAAAGTCATAGCTAATAATATTTCCAATATTAATACAGCTGGATATAAGAGAAAATATGTATCTTTTGAGGATACTTTACAAAATACGATAAAATCAGTAAGATTAAAGACCACTAGTGAAAAACACATATCTAGTAGTAATGAATCAGGGGATGAAAGAATTATTACAGATAATAGTACATCAACAAGAAGTGATGGAAATAATGTTGATATTGATACTGAAATGGTGAATTTAACGGCTAATAATATGATGTATGAGTCTTTGACTACAGCATTAAATAGTAGGTTTGCTATGAATAAGATAGCTAGAGGAAATTAATAGACTTTATAGGAGGGGAAAGATGACTTTAGGAGTTTTCGATACTTTACGTATAAGTTCTTCCGGTTTATCGGCAGAAAGATTAAGAATGGATACGATAGCTTCAAATGTTGCTAATGTAAATACTACTAGAACGGAATCTGGTGGTCCATATGTAAGAAAAATAGCAGTTTTTGAAGAAAATTTAAAAGCGGCAAAGGATAAAAGTAGCTTCAATGGAAATGGGGTAAAAGTGTCTGCTATTGTTGATGATACTAGTGATCTTAAAACAATGTATGATCCCACACATCCGGATGCAGATGAGAATGGATATGTAGCAATGCCTAATGTAAATATATTGAATGAAATGGCAGATTTAATTGCATCTAGTAGAGCATATGAAGCAAATACAACAGTAATAAGTACAACAAAAAATATGTATTTAAAAGCATTAGAAATTGGTAAGTAGGGGGAAGACGGAAAATGATAGTAAATAAATACATACCAACAGAGTATTTAAATAAAGTAAATAGTATAGGAACAAATAGTAATAAAGAAAGTGATACAAATACATCAAGTATAAGTTTTTCTGATGTTTTAGGAGAAAAGATACAAGCTGTTAATGATAAAATTATAGAATCTGAAGAAACAACAATTAACTTTATAAATGGGGAAGAAGAAGATATTCATAATGTTATGATTGCTACAGAGGAAGCAAAAGGCTCTCTTCAATTGGCAGTAGAAGTAAGAAATAAACTTGTAGAAGCGTATAAAGAAATACTATCAATGCAACTATAGTAAGGAGTGTATAAGTTGGATAAGATAAAGAAATTATTTGGAACATTTATAGATAAATTCAAAGCTTTATCTGTTACTAAAAAAGTTGCATATATAATTTTAACTTTAGTGTTCATAGGGACTATTGCCGTACTTAGTACATATATGTTTAAAACAAAATATACTACTTTGTTTTCTAATTTAGATGCAAATGATTCTAAAGTAATAATTGAATCCTTAGATAGTAAGGGTGTTAAGTATAAAGTAGATAATAGTAGCAATTCGATTTTAGTACCAGAAGACCAAGTAGGAACGCTTAAATTAAGTCTAGCTTCTGAGTTGTCAAATGGATCTATCGGATTTGAGATATTTGATGAATCAAGTCAGTTTGGACTTACAGATTCAGAGTTTTCTGTAAAATATCAAAGAGCAGTTCAAGGGGAATTAGAAAGAACTATAAAAAACTTGGAAGAAGTGGAAAATGTTAAGGTTAATTTAGTTATGCCTGAAGACTCTACTTTTGTTAAGGATCCTACTAATGCAACAGCGGCAGTAGTTGTTAAACTAAAGTCAGGGGAAAGTTTAGAAGAAAGCCAAGTAAGGGCTCTAGTAAATTTAGTATCAATGTCAGTTAAAAATCTACCAACAAGCAATATAACTATTGCAGATACAAATGGTAATTTATTAACAGATGGATTATATGATGAAAATGGAAATTCTAGTTCAAGTTCAAGTAGTTCTGTAGAGAAGCAATTAGAGGATAAATCAAAATATGAAAAATACTTGGAAGAAAAAGTACAAGGTCAATTAGAACCTGTATATGGTAAAAGTAAAGTAAAAGTAAAAGTAAATGTAGATATGGATTTTGATACTTATACACAAAATTCTGTTACTACAGAAAAAGATCCACCAAAAGAAAGTGAACAAATAACAATAAATAAGGATAATAGTGAAGGTGGAGCGGTATCACAATCACCGGTAGATGAGAATATGTCCAATAAGATTGAGGATGAAGTAATTAATGATAGCTCTGTAACAAATTATGAGTCTATAACTAATTACAATACATCTGGGAAAACTGAAGAAAATAGAGTTCAAGCTCCAGGAAAGGTTAAAAATGTATATGCTTCTGTAATAATCGATACTCCAAGTTTAGGATTGGTAGAAAAAGAAGATATACAATCAGTGGTAAATAAGACTATAGGACAATCTAATGCTGAAAATACAGTAGTTATGGGCAAAGAATTTGACTCTGAAACAAAAGAATTAGCAGCTGAGGCTTTAAAAGAGATGGAAGAAGCAGAAGCTAAGGAAAAGAGAGAAAAAATTATTAGATATTCAATTATTGGTGCTGTAGTACTAGTATTATTAATTACTTTAATAATTGTAATGAGAAAGAAGAAAAAGAATAATGAAGAAGTAGTAATGGAAAATGAAAATACTCTTGATGCAATTATTGATGATGAAATAGATGAAACAGAAGTATATAAACCTGTGAACTTTGATGAACCAAATAATAAACAGGTATTAGAAAATGAGCTTAAGAAATATGCACAAGAAAAGCCAGATCAAGTATTAGAGATAATTAAATCTTGGATTTCTAGTGATGAGAGGTGATAATTGGTGGCTAAAGATAAAGGATTAACAGGAGTTCAAAAAGCAGCAATTTTATTTATTACTTTAGGACCAGAAGCCTCTGCCAATATAATAAATAAATTGCCAGAAAGAGATATTCAAAGAATTACTTATGAAATTGCAAATACTACTACAGTAAGCACTACAGAAAAGTCAGAGATACTTGAAGAATTTATTCAAATGAATAAAGCTAAAGATTATATTTTAGAGGGTGGATTTGATTATGCTAAGGATCTTTTAAGTAAGGCGTTAGGTAATCAGAAGGCAAAAGAGATTTTAGATAAGGTATCTGAAGAGACTCAGCAATATAGACCATTTGCACTTGCTAGAAAAGCTGACTCAATACAATTACTTAATATAATTTCAAATGAACATCCACAAACTATAGCATTGATACTTTGTCATATAAATGTAGATAAAGCAGCTCAGATTTTATCAGAATTACCTCAAGAAGTACAAGAGGAAGTGGCGTATAGAATAGCGGTTATGAATACTACATCGCCTACAGTGATAAAGGAAGTAGAAAAAACATTAAATATGAAATTGTCATCAATAGTAAGAAATGAAGTTACATCAATTGGAGGACTACAATCAATTGTTGATATATTAAATCAAGTTGATAGAAGTACAGAAAAGAATATTATGGAAGCATTAGAAAGACAAGATCCAGAAATTGCTGAAAAAGTTAAGGAATCAATGTTTGTCTTTGAAGATATTATTGCTCTTGATGATGTAGCAATTCAAAGAATATTAAGAGAAGTAGATGGAAAAGATTTAGCGTTAGCATTGAAAGGATCTTCAGAGGAAGTATCAGAAGTTATTTTCAGAAATCAATCAAAGAGAGCTGCTGCTTCAATGAAGGAAGATATAGAATTCTTAGGGCCAGTTAGAATTGCTGATGTTGAAAAGGCACAAACTAAGATTTTAGCGGTTATAAGAAGACTTGATGAAAATGGAGAAATTGTAATTGCTAGAGGTGGGGAAGATGCTGTTATCATCTAATGTTATTAGAAATACTTCAATTGGAGAACCAAAGGAGATTATTACTAAAGGTGAAATTGTATTAAATGATGAATTAGAAATAACAAAAGAAGAAATGGATATACTGCATGATGATGTAAGTGAATCAACAGAAATCATTGAAGAAATGCTTAAGAATGCAGAAAATGAAAGTAGATTAATACTAGAAAAAGCTGAAGAAGAAAAAAATAAAATTTTAGAAGAGGCTAGAAATGAAGCTAGTATTATAAGACAGAAATCATATAAAGAAGGATATGAGAAAGGCATAGCAGAAGGAAATGAAGTAGCTAAAAATCTTATTTCAGAGGCAGAAAAGCGTAGTGATGAGATTGTATTAAATGCTAATGTTGTCTATAAGCAGTATTTATCTAGTAAGGAAGATGATATAAAAAAAATTATCATTGAAGGATATGAAAATATATTTCTTAAAGCTTTTAATGAAGAGGATATACTTGATAATATTTTATATTCTCAATTAGAAGAAACAATGAATGGCGAAGTTTTTTATATTAAGGTGAATGAAAAATACTATTCTCATCTTATAGAAAAGAAAAATGAATGGGAGCATTTACTTCATAATATGGAGATTAATATAATAGAAGACAACCATATAGAGGATGGTGCAGGTATTATTATAGGTGAAAAAGGTAAAGTTGAAATTAATCTAAATAGTAGTCTGGATGAAATAAAAAATGTAATTGAGAATTATTAAGAGGGATAAGGATGATTAATATTGATTTTCAAGGAATAGCTAAGCGAATAGAGAAAATTACTCCTTATAAATATCAAGGAACAGTAACTAGAGTTGTAGGACTTACTATAGAGGCAGAAGGTATCAAAGCAGCTGTAGGTGAGGTATGTATCATCAATAATATAAAAAAAGATGTAATCAAGTGTGAAGTAGTTGGATTTAAAGAGGATACAGTAATATTGATGCCACTAGGTGAATTAACAGGAATAGCTCCAGGTTGTAAGGTGGAGCCACTAGGGCATCCTCTTTCAGTTAATTGTGGAGAGCATTTATTAGGTAAGATATTAGATGGACTTGGAAATCCTTTAGATGGTGAAGATAATGAAAAGGGTGTTCCATATCCATTAGAGGCAATGCCACCAGATCCTTTAAGAAGAAAAAGAATTACAACGATTCTTCCCACAGGAGTAAGAGCCATTGATGGACTGCTTACTATGGGTGAAGGTCAAAGAGTGGGGATTTTTGCAGGATCCGGTGTAGGTAAAAGTACTACACTTGGAATGATTGCAAGAGAAGCTAAGGGAGATATAAATGTAATTGCGCTTATTGGAGAAAGAGGAAGAGAAGTAAGAGATTTTATTGAAAGAGATCTTGGTGAAGAAGGAATGAAAAGGTCTGTTGTTGTTTGTGCTACTTCTGATCAGTCAGCATTAGTAAGACTTAAAGGAGCTTTCACAGCTACAGCTATAGCTGAATATTTCAGAGATCAGGGGAAAAAGGTAATTTTGATGATGGATTCTGTCACAAGATTTGCTATGGCTCAGAGAGAAATTGGTCTTGCTATTGGAGAACCTCCAGCAACGAAAGGGTATACACCATCAGTTTTTTCAATGTTACCTAAACTTATGGAGAGATCTGGAACTAGTGATAAAGGATCAATAACAGCTTTTTATACTGTTTTAGTTGATGGAGATGACTTTAATGAACCTATAGCTGATGCAGTAAGAGGTATTTTAGATGGACATATAGTGTTATCAAGATCCCTTGCTGCTAAAAATCATTATCCAGCTATAGAAGTATTAAAATCAGTATCGAGACTTATGAGTGAGATAGCTGATAAAAATCATAAAAACGATGCATCAAAACTTAGAGATCTTTTAGCTACTTATGAAAATTCTGAAGATTTGATAAATATAGGAGCATATGTAAAGGGGAGTAATCCTAATATAGATAAAGCTATAGAATGTCATGATTCAATTTTAGGATTTTTAAAGCAAGGTATAGATGAAAGTACTTCTTTTGAAGAAGTCAAAGAGAAATTAGCAAAAAGCATTTCTGTTTAAGTGGGGGAAGTTTAGATGGAAAAATTCCATTTTAGATTAGAAAAATTATTGGAAATAAGAAGAAGTTTAGAAGATGAAAGTAAAAGAAAATTTAAAAGTGCTCAAGATGAAAAAATAAAAGTAGAAGAAGAGTTGCAAAATTTGAAAGATAAGTATAAAGAAACTTCTAAAAATAAAAATTGCTCTACAATTCTAGAATATAAGATAGTTAATAATTATATGAATTTTCTTGATAAAAGGATAGCAGAGGAAAAAATAAATCTTAAGAATAAAACGATAGCAGTAGAAGAAAAAAGAAAAGAATTAATAGATAAACAAAGAGATAGACAAGCTGTTGAAAAGTTAAGGGAAAATAAGTATTTAGAATATGTTAAGGAAGTTCAAGCCATAGAGCAAAAAAATAATGATGAATTCGCATTATATGGGTTTATTAGAAATACTGAAAGGGGGTGAGAAAAATAGGGAATAGTATAGCAAGCTTTATAGATACGATTAATAATATGAATTCAGCTGAAAAATCTACTGGCAGAGATATAAATATTAAAAGTAGCAATAGTTTCAAAGAATGTTTAGATACAAAAAATAAAAGTATTAAAAATGAGAATAGCAAAGAAAAAGATTTTTTTGTAAAAAATTCTAATACTATAGACGATACTGCCAAAATTAAAAAAGATGATGGAAAAAATTCTATAGAAGATAAACCATCAAAAGTAGATAGTGAAGAAAGTGATAGTAAGGAATATGATGCTATTGAAGAGTTATTATTAATGCTTTTAAATGGTAAAATAAATGATAACTATGATTACGAAAAAGTAATTAGTGAAAATGAATTTCTGTCAGAAGAAGTTAAGACTATGATTTTAGATTTATTTTCTATGTATAATTCTACTGAAAATAATGACAAAACTTTGATTGAAGGTAAGAGCGAAAGTTCTATAGCTGATATTATGAAATTGTTGAAAAATGATTCATCTGTAGATAAAGAAGCGTTAGATAGTATATTAGAGTCAGTAAAAAGAAATAGTAGTGAGGTAGAGTCGCCTAAAGAAATTCTAAATTATATTAAAGCAAATGTAATAAAAGAAACTAATACTGATAATAATGATATCTTAGAAAATAAAACTACTTTAATAAATTCTATAGATGAAAATAATATCGATTTAAATAGTGAAAATAATGAAACTAGCAGTGAAAGTAAAAATCAGGAACAAACAAATAAAGAAGATACATTTCTTACATCATTAATAGAAGGAAATGATAATGTAAAAAGTGAAGGGAATTTGATGCAAGTTCCAAAGATGGTATTTGAACCATTAAAAGATGTAAAGGAATCAGCACCTGCACTGACAAACAAAACTAATATTGTGGAAGATATAATAAAATCAGTGAAATATATCAGGGATGAATCTGTTAAAGAGATTGTATTGAAAGTGGTTCCAAGGAATTTAGGAGAGGTAGTAATTTCTCTTTCTATGGATAAAGGTGTTATGAAAGCTAATGTTGCTACAAATAATGCTGAGACCTATAGTTTATTAGCTACAAAAATAGAAGAAATGAATAAAATATTAAACGAATTTAAGGTAGAAAGTTTTGACTTAACTTATATGAATAATAGTGAGTATGGTGAAAAAAATAAAGAAGGTAATGATCAGAATAGTTTTCAGGGAAATGGTAAATCATCCTTTATTAGTATAGAAGATGATGTAATTGAAGAAACAAGTGATGAAATTTACTCTAATATAGACATGCTTGCATAAGGGAGGGGAAATATGTCAGATTTAAGTTTAGCAAGTACATTAGCATCATCTACTACTGGAAAAACATCTAATGGTACAAAGATAACAACTAGTAGTAACGATTTAGATAAAAATTCTTTTGTAAAAATACTTGCAGCACAATTAGCTAATCAAGATCCTACAAATCCTGTAGATTCAACTGCGTATGTATCTCAATTGGCAGAATTTACAGCACTTGAACAAATGACAAATCTTAATGAAACCATGTCATATATGAGTGCTACTAATATGGTTGGCAAATTCGTTATGACAAAATATGTAGATGATAATAATGTACCTATATCAGGAACAGTACTTTATGTTAGTAGACGAGGTAGTGAAACTACTGTAGTTCTAGAAGGGTATGAAGATACTGAATTTAAAGTTAGCGATATACAGGAAGTAGTAAATGGTGATACTTTAGTTGAATCACAAAAATATGTTGGACAAACAGTAATAACTAATCTTGTAGATTCCAATAATAATTTCTTAGAAGGTAAAGTAACACAAGTTATCAATGGATATGATGGTATCTATGCTAAGGTACAATATGAAAAAGATGGAGAACTCACAGAAACTACCATAGGAATTAAAAATATTATAGGTGTTAAGGATCCGAATGCTCCAGTTATAGATAAAACGGAAACAGAAACAGAAACAGAAACAGATAGTAATGGTGAGAATAGTTAGTAGATGACTTACCGAATTGTAAATGGAAATATTGTTTCAGTAAAGCCATTAGATATAGAGAGCAGTAGAGCTAATGTAAACAAAGATGCTAGTACAACATCTTTTAGCGAGATATTAAATGAAAAGCTAAATAAAGATATAAATATATCAAAACATGCTAATGTAAGACTTACTGAAAGAAATATAACACTATCTGATGAGGATATGGGGAAACTAAGTGATGCTTTTGATAAAGCAGAAAATAAAGGGGCAACAGATTCAGTTATTTTGTATAAGGATTTAGCTTTTGTAGCGTCTATTAAAAATAGAACTATAATTACAGCTATGCCGAAAGGGGAAGAAAATATATTTACAAATATAGATTCGGTGATTTTATTATAGCTGGACCTTATTGGAGGCTAATTTTTACTGAATGACAGAAGTAAAAAATCATCGAAGTAATTAGTGGAGGGGAAGAAAAATGATAAAAAGTATGTATTCAGGAATAACGGGATTAAAGGCGAATCAAACTAAGCTTGATGTTATAGGGAACAATATAGCAAACGTAGGAACAACATCCTTTAAATCTCAAAGTGTTAATTTTAAAGATGCATTAAGTCAAACTTTAAATAGTTCATCAGCACCAGGATATAGTGTTGGAGGAACTAATGCATCACAAATAGGATTAGGTGTACAAGTTGGATCTATTGTAACAAATATGGCTCAAGGGAATTTACAAACAACAGGAAGTAATCTTGATGTAGCTTTAGATGGAGATGGATTTTTTATCGTAGCGAGAGGTGCAACTCCGGTATCTAACAATTCTAGTGTTAGTGTAGATTCAACTTATCATACTATGGGAGCAGGTAATGGTCTTGAAGTAAGTTATACTAGAGACGGTTCTTTTGCACTAGATTCTGAAGGAAATTTATTAACTTCAGATGGATATAGAGTTATGGGTTATCCAATATCTGAAAAAGGTGGAAATGTAGCAAGTATAGATTATGCTAGTAATGGTACTTGTAATTTTGTAGATGCCGATTCTAAAAAGGGAATAGCGGCTTCTTCAGATAATTTAGTACCATTAAAAATTACTGATACAGTGCATGTTTCAGCTAGCAACTATAATAAGGTGGAAATGACATATACAGGATCAGGAGTCGTTGCAGATGTAAACCCTATTACAGTATCTACTGGTGGATCTTATAAATATGATGGTGACTTAAACATTACGGTATCATTTAATGCAGAAAGTAAAATGTATATGTTGTCTGTTAATGGAAATACACCAGTAAGTATAGAAAATAAAGATAGTTATAAAACTGCAAAAACAGGAATAACTGTAGATGGAAAAGAAACTACATTAGCTGATTTAGGTATAACTATTGATGGATTAGATAATTATACAGGAGTTCAAACAGATGTAAATGCAGCAAAAAAAGACTCTTTTAATTTGGTTGTATATGCAGAAGCAGATAAGAAGATAAGAAACTTTTCTATAGAAAAAGATGGATTAATTAAAGGGGTTCTTGAAGATGGTAGAGTTACAGTTTTCGGTCAAATAGCTATGGCATCATTTAAAAACCCAGCAGGATTAGAGAAACAAGGAAATAATCTATATTCTGTTTCATCAAACTCAGGAAATCCAGTTGTAAGAAGTGCTACTGGATGTGAAGAGATTAATGATAACTCATCTGGGTTTGGATCAGCTTTAAATGGTTATTTAGAAATGTCTAATGTAGACTTATCAGAACAGTTTACAGAAATGATTGTTGCAAGTAGAGCATTCCAAGCTAGCAGTAAAGCAATAACAACTGGAGACGAAATATTGCAAGAATTAGTTAACTTGAAAAGATAGATTAATATAATTCATAATTCACAAATTGCAATTCACAATTAAGGTGGTTTTTCCTTAGGAAAAACAATATAGTCTTGCAGACGGTTTATTTTATCATGGTGCAGATGTGTTACCATACTTTAATTAAAGAAATTCCCTAGGAATTTCCTCCAAAATTGTGAATTGTGAATCGTGAATTGAGATTTGCAAAAAGGAGACAATATGATTAAGTTAATTGGTTTTAATAGTAAAGAGATTGTTTTAAACAGTGAGCTTATTGAAAAAATAGAAGAAGTCCCAGAGACGTTAGTTACTTTAGTTAATGGAAAAAAGATTATAGTTAAGGATACCGTTGATGAAGTGATAGAAAAGGTAATAGATTATAAAAGAAAGATACATATTTAAGGTTTTAATTTAAGGGGGGGGAACTAATGACTAAACTAGATATAATGACGCCTGTGGGAATAATATTAGCAATAGGACTTATAATCTATGGAATTTTAGGTGGTGGAACAATATCGTCATTTATAGATATACCATCATTAGCAATAACAGTAGGAGGAACTTTTGCAGCGATATTTATTGCATATCCACTAAATGAAGTAAAAAAAATACCTACATTTATTGCATTATCAATGAAAGAAGATGTTATATCTAAAGTGGATATAATAACAATGTTTAGTGACTTTTCTAAAAAAGCAAGAAGAGAAGGTCTATTATCATTAGAAGATTCTATGGCCAGTGTTGAAGATAAGTTCCTTAAAAAAGGAATGCAAATGGTAATAGATGGAGTTGAACCAGATCATATAAAAGATATATTAGAGTTAGAACTACAAAAAATAGAAGATAGACATAGAATAGGTACAGATATGTTCAATAAACTAGGAACTTTTGCTCCAGGTTTTGGTATGATAGGTACTCTTATAGGACTTATTAATATGTTAGTAAAACTTGATGATCCGTCTACAATATCTACAGGTATGGCTACTGCCCTTATCACAACATTATATGGATCATTAATTGCAAATATAGTATTTTTACCAATTGCTAATAAATTGAACCATAAAACAGAAGTAGAGATAGAAACAAAAGAACTTATGATTGAAGGTATTTTAGCAGTTCAATCAGGTGTAAATCCAAGAATTATTGAGGAAACATTAATAACATATCTACCACCAAAAGAAAGAGAATTATTAAATGGAAATAATAATGGAGAAATAGATAATGGCTAGAAGAAAGAGACCAAGAAGTGACTCAGGTGGTGGTAGTGAGTGGTTAAATACATATGCCGATATGGTTACATTACTTTTAACTTTCTTTATCTTAATGTTTTCAATGTCTACGATGGATGCAAAGAAATTCGAAGCTTTAGCTAATGCTTTTAAATCTGTTTTAGCAGGAGAGTCAGGATCAACAATTTTTGAGAATACTTTATCAGAAGGACTTGAAAATACAACAGGTGCACAAGCAGAAATTAGCATGGAGCAGGGTCATAATAGTGAATATGAGGAAATTTACAGTGCAGTTGAAGAACTTATAGATGAAAATAATCTTCAAGAAGTAGCTCAAGTTAAAGAAGATAATAGAGGAGTAATAATAGAATTAAAGGATAAGATTTTATTTGATTCTGGAAAAGCGGAAATAAAGGAGATATCTATTCCTGTGTTAGATAAGATTTATGAAGTTATTGCTAAGTTGCCAAATACTATTGAAATACAAGGACATACTGATAATGTACCGATATCAAATTCTTCATATAAAGATAATTTTTCTTTATCAGGAGCAAGGGCATATGCAGTATTAGATTATTATAGAAGTAAGGGGATACCAGGCGATAGATTAAATTACAGAGGAATGGGAGAGTTTTCACCAATAGCACCTAATGATACCGATGAAAATAGATCTATGAATAGAAGAGTTAATATATTAATTGAAGTAAGTGGGAAGGGGAATTAAATATGGCTAAAGAAGAAAAAAAAGGTGGAGCACTTAAAGTAGTTGTAATAACACTAAGTTTATTATTAATAGTTTCAGTAGGATTTACTTCATACTTGTTATTATTTAAGAAGCCTAATGAAGAAGTAAGTCAGCATGCTTTAGATGGTGTAGAATTTTATTCACTTGGGGACTTTAAGTTAAATCTTGCAGATGAAGGTAAGTTTGTACAGCTGACTTTGCAAATGGGATATAGAGGCGATGATGAAATGCCAGAAGAATTAGAGAAAAAGAAAGATGGGCCTCTTAGAGATGCAGTAATTACTGTAATTTCATCTAAAACAGTTAATGATTTTAAAGGTGACGGAAAAGCTAAGGTTAAGGAAGAAATTAAAAATGCTATAGCTCCGTTACTTGAACATGGTGAAGTGGTAGATATCTGGTTAGGAGATATAATTTATACTTAGAGAATTAAGAGGTAGGACACATGGATATATTTATTTCAATACTTCAATTGTTTTTAGTACTTCCTATAATATTAATTTTAATATATATATCAATAAAAGTTGGAGGAAGAAAATTAGATACTCTAAATAAAAATAGGTATATAAAAATTATAGAAAGAGTTCCTTTAAATAAAGATAATAATATTTATCTTATAAAGTTAGGACAAGAGTATTATGTTGCAACTTCTAACAATGGATCATTTGAAATTATTAAAGAATTATCTAAAGATGAAGGTACTAAGTTAGAGGAAAATAAGGAAATACCACAGTATGATAGTTTTAAGGATTTTATTTACGATATAAAATCTAAATTTAGAAAAAATGAGGAAAAGAAATGAAAAAGAAATATATAATTCTAACTTTTATAGTTACATTTATTTTAATAGCATCTACATCTTTAGTGGCCCATGCAGAGCCTACCAATCTAACTATACCTGACATAAATATATCTGTTGATGGAAGTGAAAGTCCTAAAGAGTATGTAGAGAATATAAAAATATTTTTGTTATTAACATCACTTTCTGTTTTACCTTCACTTATCTTAACAATGACAAGTTTTACAAGGATATCTGTAGTATTTGGATTTTTAAGAAATGCATTAGGAACACAGCAAGCTCCATCTAATCAGATTTTAATAGGATTATCATTATTTTTAACTATTTTTGTTATGTCACCTACATTTACTAAAATAAATAATGATGCAATTAAGCCATATACAGAGGAGACTATATCACAAGAGGAAGCTATAGATATAGGAACAGGTTATTTAAAAAAATTTATGCTTAAACAAACTAGGCAAAAAGATTTAAAAATGTTTATGGACATAAATGGAGTATCAGAAAAGGTTGAAAATGAAGATTTACCTATGACTGCAGTTATACCTGCTTTTATAATTTCAGAATTAAAAACTGCATTTACCATAGGATTCCTTTTATATCTACCATTTTTGATTATTGATATAGTAGTGGGATCTATTTTAATGTCTATGGGAATGATGATGATTCCACCAATGATGATATCATTACCATTTAAATTATTATTATTTGTTATGGTTGATGGATGGAATCTAATTGTAAAGTCATTAATAATGGGATTTTAGCGAGGTGATAGTAAATGAGTGAAAGTATGGTTATTTCTATATTAAAAGATGCAATAACTACAGCAATTATTGTCGCCGGCCCACTTCTTATAGTAGCTGTAGTAGTAGGACTTATTGTAAGTATTTTTCAAGCTACGACTCAGATTCAGGAACAGACATTGACTTTTTTACCTAAGGTTTTATGTGTAGCTTTAGTAGGTTTATTACTTGGAAGTTTTATGTTACATACTCTAGAAGGATTCACAGAAAGAATTTTTTCTATTATTTCAAATATAACTAAATAGGTGAAATTATGATAAATATGATTTATTTAGTAGGTTTTATTTTAGTAATGTTGAGAATAAGTGCATTTTTTGTATCATCACAAATATTATTACCGAAGCCTACACCCAATATAGTAAAAGTAATTTTTATAGTATCAATCTCATATGTTATAACTCCATTAGTGTCTTTAGATGGTATAGAAGGAGTTATTGAAAATAATATGACTTTTATTATCGTATGTATTAATGAAGTTTTAACAGGGCTAATATTTGGATTTGTCACCTATATGTGTTTTGAAGCGATAAAATTCGGAGGAGCATTAATAGATTTCCAAGCCGGACTTTCAATGATGAGTATGTTTGATCCTACGACAGGGAGTAATGCTGCTTTAGTAGAAAAGATATATTCGTATTTGGCTTTAACAATAGTATTTGTATTTGATGGACATCATATAGTTTTGAAGGCAATCATTAATACTTTCAATACTATACCATTAGGAAAAAATGTAGTAAGCCAAGATAGTATATCTTCATTTATGAAAGTGTTTGTTAACTTCTTTGAGATTGGCTTTAGAATTGCATTACCAATAATCTTAGTATTGTTATTAACAGAGATAGTACTTGGAATAGTATCAAGAACTGTTCCTCAACTGAATGTTATGATTTTAGGAATGCCAGTAAAATTACTGATAACATTGGCATTGCTTATAGGAATGTTCCCTGTAACACTTAAACTTATACAATATGCATTTGAACAATTACCTGGGGCATTTAGAAATCTGTATAAAGCTTTCCCTATAATATTTATCTTTTCATCATCTGGAGGAGAAAAGACTGAAGAAGCTACGGGAAAGAAGTTACAAGATGCAAGAAAAAAGGGTCAAGTAGCGAAATCAAGAGATATATCTTTAACATTTACATTACTTGCAGCGACACTTATGTTTTTAGTTTTTGGTGATTTTTTAATTGAACAATTAAAAATCATTATGATTAATGGATTTAATTCAACAACTATAACAGAATTAAGTGAAGCATCTCTCTCCTCTATTGTATTATCGTATATAGGGAAAGGACTCTTAATAGTAATTTTATTTGCAGCAATAATAATGATAGTTGGTGTTGCGGCAAATATAGCACAAACAGGTTTTATTAGAACTTCAGAACCTTTAAAATTTGATTTTAAGAAAATGAATCCTATAAATGGATTTAAAAATATATTTTCTATGAGAAGTGTAGTAAGTTTATTCAAAAATATTTTATTAATATCTGTTATTGGTTTTATAGCAGTTAAATTTTATACTTCTACTTTAGATGATGTTATGAGAATTTCTTTATTATCTATAGATAAAATTCCGTCGAAAATGATTTCCATAGGAGTAAAGTTATTTTCTCTTATTGGTTTAGCTATGGTTGTTATTTCTTTAGGTGATTTTGTGTATCAAAAATGGAAGTATAAAAAAGATATGAGAATGACTAAGCAAGAAGTAAAAGAAGAATATAAACAGATGGAAGGAAATCCAGAAGTTAAAGCAAAAAGAAGAGAAAAAATGAGAGAGCTATCAAGAAGGAGAATGATGGCAGAAGTACCAAATGCAACGGTGGTAATTACAAATCCAACTCATATATCAGTAGCACTTAAATATGAGGAAGGCGGAGAAAATGCGCCTAAGGTAGTTGCAAAAGGAGCAGATAACTTAGCATTAAAAATTAAGGAGATAGCTATTGATAACAAAGTTCCAGTAGTAGAAAACAAACCTTTAGCCAGAATGATATATAGCCAGGTAGAACTAGAAAGTGAGATACCTGTTGAGATGTATGCAGCGGTGGCTGAAATACTTGCAGTAGTTATCAATGAAAAATAGTGGGGTGGGAGAATGGAAGAAAAGAAGAAATTTTCTTTTTCAGCAAAAAATAATTTAGATTTAATTGTAGCTTTTGTAGTAATTTTGATTGTAATGATGATAATTATACCGCTTCCAACATGGATGTTAGATATATTATTAGCATTTAATATTGCAGTTTCATTAGTTATTTTACTTATAACTATGTTTACAACTAATGTCCTTCAATTTTCAGTCTTTCCATCTATATTACTTATTACTACATTATTTAGATTAGCACTTAATATATCTTCAACAAGACTTATTTTAAGTGAGGGTGATGCAGGAGAAATTATTAAGGCTTTTGGAGATTTTGTTGTAGGAGATAGTTATGTAGTAGGTATAATTATATTTTTAATTATTGTAATAATACAATTTATGGTTATTACTAATGGTGCAGGAAGAGTATCAGAAGTAACAGCTAGATTTACATTGGATGCAATGCCAGGTAAGCAGATGAGTATAGATGCAGATTTAAATTCAGGGCTTATTGATGAGGCGGGAGCAAAAAAGAGAAGAGAAGAATTGCAGATGGAAGCAGATTTTTATGGTTCAATGGATGGTGCTTCTAAGTTTGTAAAAGGAGATGCTGTTGCTGGGCTTATAATAACAGCAATTAATATTATAGCAGGTATTGTTATAGGAATGACGATGCAAGGATTAAGTGTAGGAGAAGCTGCAGAGTTATTTACAAAATTAACAGTAGGAGATGGACTTGTATCTCAGATACCAGCATTACTTATTTCTACAGCTTCTGGTATTTTAGTAACTCGTTCAGATAACAAATCTAATTTTGGGGATACTATTGTCAAACAAATGACTACTTTTCCAAAGGTAATAGCAATAGCGTCTTTTGTATTACTAGTGTTTGCTATAATACCTGGACTTCCTACATTAGTCTTTTTAGTTATGTCAGCGATAACTGGATATATAGCCTACATATTATATAAGGAAGAAGAAAGCGAAAAACAGAGAGTAATTGAAGAAAAAGAAATGGAAATTATAGAAACAGAGCAAAAAGAGCCGGAAAATGTTATGAATTTAGTGAAGGTAGAGCCTATGGAAATAGAAATAGGATATGGCTTAATACCGTTGGCTGATGAGACTACAGGTGGAGATTTACTTCAAAGAATTGCTTCTGTTAGAAGACAATGTGCTATTGAGATGGGAGTTGTAGTACAACCTATACGAATAAGAGATAATCTTCAATTAAAGAATAATGAATATGTAGTGAAGATTAGAGGAACTGTTATAGAAAAAGGTGAACTTATGCCTGGTATGTTCCTTTGTATGGATCCTACATCTAATGAAATAAATTTACCAGGAATTAAGACGGTAGAACCTACATTTGGATTACCTGCATTATGGATAAATAAAGATAGTAGAGAAGAAGCTGAGATACAAGGACTTACAGTAGTAGATCCAACAACAGTAATGGTTACTCATTTAACAGAAACTATAAAGGCACATTCATATGAACTTTTAGGAAGACAAGAAGTAAAAGAACTTATAGATTCTTTAAAAGATCAATATTCAGCAGTTATAGATGAATTAATACCAGATCTTATGACTATAGGTGAGGTACAAAAAGTTTTAAGAAATCTTTTAATGGAAAAGGTGCCAATAAAAGATATGGTTACTATATTAGAAACGTTAGCAGATCAATCTAGAACTAGTAAAGATATAGAATTATTAACTGAATATGTAAGAATATCATTAGGAAGAACAATAACTATGCCTTTATTAGATGAGAACAATGCGTTGGTGGTGGTTACACTAGATGGAGAAATAGAGGAACTTATAGGAAACAACCTTCAAAAATCTATTCAAGGAACTTTTCCAGCATTGGATCCTCAAACTACACAAAGTGTTTTAAATGGTATAAGAAATACAGTAGAGAGAGTATATTTTAATAATAATATTCCAGTTATATTAGTATCTCCAAAAATCAGACCAGCTTTTAGGAGATTAGTAGAAATGGTATTTCCGAATTTAATGGTTTTATCTCTAAATGAAATTCCAAATAATGTTGAGATTAGAACTGGAGGTGTAGTTGAATTAGCATGAAAGTAAAGAAATACGTTGTTAAAAATATGAACGAAGCAATGGCTAGAATAAGAAATGAATTGGGAAAAGATGCAATTATAGTTTCACAAAGGAAAATAAGAAAAGAAGGCATAAAAGGATACTTTACACCAAAGTTAATAGAGGTTACTGCTGCATTAGATAGATATAATAAAGATAATGAAGGGCAGTCTATGGATTCTATAAAAGCACTAATATACAACAAACAAGAAGAGCAGAAGAAGGCAATGATTGCTAAAGAACAATTTATTCAAAAAGATAAAAGGATTGAAAATACTGATAATTCTAATAGTAGTATTATAAAAGAAGTTATTGAGATGAAAAAGATGATAAAAGAATTGCAGAATAATAATGCAATAGAGGATAAAGAAGATAATGTCATTGATTCTTTTATAGATAACTTAGATATATCCACAGAATCTAAAAAAAGAATTATAGAAGAAATATTAAAAATAGATACAGATAATGAAATAGAAGAAAAATTTAAAATGGCATTAGATAAAATTTTTCCACAGTATGAAGATAAAGAGAAAAAGATAGAAATTCTTATAGGGCCTACAGGAGTGGGGAAAACAACTACAATAGCAAAACTTGCTGGTAGGAAGGCGTTACTAGAGAAAAAGAAAGTAGGACTTATTACTATTGATACATATAGAATAGGTGCCGTTGAACAATTAAAAACATATTCTGAGATAATGAATATACCTTTTAAAGTTGTATATTCTATAAAAGAGATGGATAAAGCTTTAGAAGAATTGAAGGATTGTGATAGTATTTTTATCGATACCACAGGAAGAAGTGCAAAAAATACTATGCAAATATCAGAACTTAGAGCATATATTAATAAAATTCCTAACAAGTTAATTCATTTGGTTATTAGCTCCACTATAAAGAATAAAGATATAAAAGTTATTTTACAAGGATATGGTGTCATAGATTTTGACTCTATTATTTTTACTAAGTTAGATGAAACATCAAATTATGAGATATTAATAGATGCTTTAATAGATGGTAATAAGCCTATAAGTTATATGACATTAGGGCAAAGTGTTCCAGATGATATTAAGAAAGTGTCTAAAAACTTTATTATTGATTTAATAGTTGGAGATAAGATTATATGAGAGATCAGGCAGATAGGTTAAGAGAGTTAGCAAGAGGCGCTAAGCAAAGTGAAAAAACCACTAAAGTTATAACAGTAACTTCAGGTAAAGGTGGAGTAGGAAAAAGTAATTTTGTTGTAAATCTATCTATAATGCTTCAAAAGATGGGAAAGAAAGTCTTGATTTTTGATGCAGATATAGGAATGGCTAATGATGAGATTCTTATGGGATTTGTTCCTAAATATAATATACTTGATTGTATTATTAGGAACCTAGATATAGAGGATATAATGATAACAGGACCGGAGGGAGTAAAATTAATATCTGGTGGTACAGGCTTAAATAAGATAAAAGAGTTACAAGATGAAGAAAGAAGAATATTACTAAGTAAGTTAGAAAAGCTAGAAGATTATGACTACATTATAATGGATACAGGAGCAGGTGTTAATGAAACAGTAATAAATTTTATAGCCTTTAGTGATGAGTTTATTTTATTAACTACACCAGAGCCTACAGCAATAATGGATGGGTATTCATTATTAAAAACTGTGTCATATTTCAATGTTAAAAATATGGTGTCAATTGTCGTTAATAGAGTGTATAATGAGAAAGAAGGAGAAAAAACTTTTTTAAAGCTAAAAAATGCTAGTACTAAGTTTTTGTCTATTAAATGCAATTTTATCGGCTGCATTGAAGAAGATAGAAGGTTATTGGAATCTGTTAGAAACCAAGTACCAGTAGTAGTTGGATTTCCTAATAGTAAAGTAAGTAAAAATATATCGTCTATAGCTAAGAGGATAGATGATAATGGAGTATTGAATAGAAGAGATAAATCAGCAAATAGTTTATTTAAAAATATATTTCAATTGTTTAGATAAGGGGTGTTATATGTTTTGAGTATAGGAATTGAAGAGAACAGTGTGATAGAGGTTATGCATAATGAAGAGATATATATAAGTAGCATAAGAGACATTTCAAGTGATTTTTTTTCAATTACTATTCCAATGTTCCAAGGTCAATATTATATACCAAATCAAAATGATGTTGTTGATATAAGCTATGTTGGTAAAAATAAAAAATATTCTTTTTCTACTATTGTAGTAAAAAGAGAGAAAATAAAAGGAATCCCACTAATAGTGTTGAAAGCTCCTACAAAGGTTACTGAAATTCAGAGACGAGAATTTGTAAGAATAGAAACCTCCATAAAGGTTAAAGGTTGGATAGTAGATGATGAAAAGAAGTCTTTGGAAGAGTATTTAAAAGTGCCTAGTATATTAGTAGGAAATATTGTTGATTTGAGTGGTGGGGGATTAAGAATAAATATATCTCAAAAGTTGAACTTAAATTCCAAGGTAATATTATCATTTTTTATAAATGATGAAGAGATAAATATAATGGGGAATGTAGTTAGGATTTTGAATGAAGATATGAATCGACATATTTACGGTATTGAATATGAATGTATGAAAGAAAATATTAGGGATAAAATTATAAAATATATATTTGAAGCAATGAGAAAAAAATAACAATAAGGTTTAGGGGGGAATTTTATGGCTATAATGCAAGCTGATAGCTATAAACAAGAAGTAATAGAGAAATATCTTCCATTAGTGAAGTATATAGCATCAAGAGTAATAATCGGGAAGAGTAGACATATAGAATATGAAGACTTAGTATCATATGGAGTAGTAGGATTAATTGATGCATTTAATAAATTTGATGAATCAAAAGGAATGAAATTTTCTACATATGCATCTATAAGAGTAAAGGGAGCAATGATAGATGAGCTTAGAAAAAATAGCCCTATATCTAAAGGTGCAATGGATAAACTTAATAGATATAATGCTGCTGTAGAGAGATTACAGAATCAATTTATGAGAGAACCAAGCGACGCAGAAATTGCAAAAGAACTTGGAATGACAATATATGAAGTTAAAGAAGTAGAAGGATACATTGGCTATCTTTCACAGGTATCTTTAGAGGAATTAATATATTCAGAAGATGATGATATGCCTTTAATAGGAAAGATTGAAGATGAGAAAAGTCCAAGCCCAGAGAAGAATTTGGAGAAAAAAGAAGAAATTATTCATTTATATAAAGCTATTGATATGTTAAATGAAAAAGATCAACTAGTTCTTAATCTTTACTATAAAGAAAGATTAACATTAAAAGAAATTGGTAAAATATTAGAAGTGTCAGAGTCAAGAGTTTGTCAATTACATACAAGAGCTATAGTTCATCTTAGAGCTAATATGAAAAAGTTAAAATATGATTAGGTGAGATATATGATTATTTATATATTAATAGTTACAATTGGGATACTTTTAATATGGATAAATAGAAAAGAGTTTAAAGTAAAAAGTTCAGGGTTTAAAGAAGTATTGATTAATAAAACTGATACAATAACTGAAGTAGAAATCGAAATACAAAATCTACGAAGAGATTTTGCAGAAACTATAGGTATTCTACAAATGGATATTAAGAATTTAAGTGAAGACATCGATAATTTAAAAGGTACACAAGTTATAGAAGAGAGTATTATAGAAAATGATTTTTCTAATAGTGGAAAATCAAATAATGTAGAAGAAGTTAAAAGATTAATAGAACAAGATGTTTCTATAGATGATATATGTAAGATATTATCTATTGGAAAGGGGGAAGTACTATTAATAAAAGATTTATACAAACAATAGTTGAGAAAATAAAAAAATATACTAAATTTATTGATAAAAAGATAATTTTAGGTATTGGTATTGGTATGATTATAGGCTCTACATTAATGCTCCCAGTTAAATTTAAAGAAATAAATGATTCAGGTAAGATTGAAAATAAGGCACGTGCCATGGGGATGGAATATCCTGAGAATTACAAAGTCGATGTTAAGGGGGAAGAAAAAAATGATTAGAGGATTGTATACAGCCGTATCAGGGATGATTGTTCAAGAAAATAAGCAAAATGTTATAAGTAATAATATAGCTAATGCAGAAACAGTTGGATTTAAAAGTGATAACTTAATTGCAAAATCATTTAAAGATGTTATGATGATAAATCATGATAAAGGGACATCATCAGGATCACAAAAAGTACAACTTGGAACAATGTCATTAGGTTCATCAGTGGCAGGGGTTTATAGTGACTTTTCACAAGGAACTATAAAAGAAACAGGAAATGATACTGACTTTGCTATAGTAGGAAATGGATTTTTTAAAGTATCTAGAGAAAGTAACGGTATAGCAGAAGAATACTATACTAGAGATGGTAATTTCCAAGTAAATATTCAAGGTTATTTAGTAAATAATTATGGTGATTATGTATTAGACAAAAATTCTAATAAGATATATGTAGGAGATGGAAAAATTACTGCTAATGAAAATGGTGATTTATCTATAGAAAATAATAATGGAACAGTAAATAACTATTCTCTTGCTGTTGTAGATTTTGAAGACTATACAACACTAAATAAGGTTGGTGATAATTTATATTCTGGAGAAGGTGCCGTAGATATAAATGCTAGAGTTCAACATAAGTCTGTAGAAGGTTCTAATATAAACATAATGAATGAAATGGTAAATCTTATGTCTGTAATGAGAGATTTTGAAAGTAATCAAACATTAGTACAAACTATGGATGAAAGTCTCGGAAAATTGATAAATAATGTAGGAAGTGTAAGGGGGTAGAAATTTATGAATACAATATATTGGACATCAAGAAGTGCAATGAATGCCTCTGAACAAAAATTGCAAGTTATATCAAATAACTTAGCGAATTCTTCAACTACAGGATATAAAAAAGTACAGGCAAATTTTAGTGATTTATTATATGAAAATATAGATAGAAAAGGAGTACCAAACTCAAGAGATAATAATTTAACAGCTCCAAGTCATGGAAATGGAGTAAGAATTAGTTCAACTGTAAGAAATAATTCACAAGGATCTCTTTTAGCTACGGGACTTTCTACTAATGTAGCTATTGAGGGAGAGGGGTATTTTAGAGTGAAATTAGGTACTCCTATAAATGGACAAGAATATGGATACACAAGGAATGGATCATTTCAAGTAGATGTAAATGGTGACATAGTTGATGAAAAAGGCAATCTTTTAGATATAGATTTTCTACCAGGATATGAGAATACAAAATTTACGGCAAATAATTTTGAAATAGGAAGTAATGGGGATATATATGTTTCAAATGAAAACACAACTACTAAAGTGGGAAATATAAGTTTATATAATTCTATTGGAAGTGGTGGATTTGTTTCAGTGGCAGACTCTTTATATATACCAGTAGATGGAAGTAATGTATATAAAGATGAAAGCAGTAAATTGTACCAAGGTTATTTAGAAAATTCTAATGTTGATATGGCTGATGAATTAAGTGATCTTATTATAACTCAAAGAGTTTTTCAAATGAATTCAAAGATGCTTCAGACTGGAGACGAAATGTACGGAATGGTGAATAATCTTAGAAAATAAAAAATAACAAATAATAAATAATAAGTATTAGGGGGCGACTTAGTGGACATTAGTTCAATTATATTTTTATTTATAGGAATTTTATCTCTTATTTTAGGATTTGTATTGGAAGGTGGAAGCATCGGTGGATTATTGGAACCAACAGCAGCTTTGATTGTTTTTGGTGGTACTTTAGGAGCTGTTGGTGTATCATTTCCAATGAAAGAAATAAAGAGAATACCAAAAATGATTGCTGTAATATTTAAAAAACAAAATCAAGACTTAGTACAAACATTAGAAGAATTTAAATATATTGCAGGGGAAGTAAGAAAGAATGGATTGTTGCAATTAGAAGAAGTTATTAATAATAAAGATATGGATCCTTTTATGAAAAAGGGATTACAGATGGCTATAGATGGCGTTGAACCAGAAGTTATAAAAGAATGTCTAGAGGTAGAAGCGACGATGATTTCACAGAGACATAGAGCAGGAGCTAAAATTTTTGATTCAGCTGGTGGATATGCACCTACGTTAGGTATTATTGGTACGGTTTTAGGTTTAATTCATGTATTAGGTTCTATGAATGATACTTCAACATTAGGATCAAAGATAGCTGTAGCTTTTGTAGCAACATTATATGGGGTTTTTTCTGCAAATATATTATGGATGCCTATAGGCTCTAGGTTAAAGAATTTAGATAGCGATGAATTAAAAAGAAATTCAATGATTATTGATGGTGTACTAGCGGTGCAAGAAGGAAGAAGTCCTCAAGCTATAACTAATAAATTAATTGGATATATTGATAAAAATTACGTAAATAAGTTTACAAATATAGAAGGTCAAGGTGATTAGTTATGCTTAAACCAGTAGAAGAGGAACACGAAAATAGTGAAAGATGGCTTTTAACCTATTCAGATTTAATAACATTACTAATGATATTCTTTGTTATAATGTTTGCTACTTCAAATGTTGATGCGAAAAAATTCAAAGAAATATCAGATTCTTTTAATGGAGCTTTTGGAGAAGGAACTGCAATTATTGCTAGTACTTCTGGTGATAATATAGAAAGTAGCAATTTGCTTCTCAATGATACTGATAAAAAGGATTCTATCGAAAGTAAGCTAGAAGAATATTTAAAAGAGAGTAATATATCTGAGGGTGTTACTGTAGATAAAGATGATAGAGGTGTACGACTATCAATTCAAGATACATTATCTTTTGATTTGGGAGAAGATACTATAAAGGAAGAATTTAAAAATCATATTATTGATATTGGCAATATAATATCACAATTTGATAAGAAAATTTATGTTGAAGGACATACAGATACTACACCTATACATAATGATAAATTTAGCTCAAATTGGCAATTATCTTCTGTGAGGGCAAGTAATGTTGCAGAGCTATTATCTAATAATACAACAATTCCTAAAAGTAATATTGTAGCTGTTGGTTATGGTGAATATAGACCTGTTTATGATAATAGTACAGAAGAAGGAAGAGCTAGAAATAGAAGAGTAGATATAATAATATCAGATGATTAATAATAAATAAGTGGATTGTTTCAATTAACAATCCACTTTTTATTACGTTATTTAAGTTGTTCTATTGCTGTTGTAAGAGGTGGAATAACTTGTTTCTTTCTTGAAACCACACCTTCTTTATAAGCACAAGAATTTTCTAGTTTAACACCGAAAGCAGTATTAACTATTTCTGTATCTCTACCTACAGCAAGTAGAAGAGAACCTTCTTTTATTATATCTGTTAATAATAATAATATTAGGTCAAATCCATCACGATCAGCAGTTGTATTCATTAAGTTTAACATATCGGCTTTCATTGATTCGAAACCTTCAATGTCCATAGTATTTACTTGGGCAACAGCAATTTTTCTTCCATTCATTTCAAATGTTTTGCAATCTTGATAGAATATCTCTTCTAAAGTTTTACCTTGAAGAGAAGTACCCGCTTTGAACATGTCCATAGCAAACTCTTCAATATTAATATTTGCTATTTCAGCTAACTTCATTAAAGTATGTTTATCAGTTAAAGTTGTTGTTGGTGATTTTAAAAGTAATGTATCTGATATTAATGCACCACATAATAACCCAGCTATCTTTTTAGATGGTCTAATTCCATTTTCAAAGTAAAGATTAGCAACTATTGTACTAGTAGAACCAACAGGTTCACATCTATAGTATATTGGCTTAGAAGTTTCAATATTAGCTACTCTATGGTGATCTATTATTTCTAGTATTTCAGCTTCTTCTATTCCATCTACAGCTTGTGTTCTTTCATTATGATCTACTAAGATTATATTCTTTTTATTTTGAGAAATTAAGTGGAATCTTGATATAGAACCTATAACTCTATCATTTTCATCAAGAACAGGATAACTTCTATATCTAGTTTGTAACATAATTTCTTTTACATCTTCAACAAATTCATTATTTCTAAAGAATACAATATTTTCTTTAGCCATAACATAATCTATTGGAATACTTTGTACAATAATTCTTGATGCAGTAAATGTATCATGAGGTGTTGAAATTATTGTAGTACCACTTACTTTAGCCTTTTCTATTATCTCTTCTTCAATTGGTAAATTTCCAGTAATAATAAGAAGAGAAGCTTTTGAAGATACTGCAACGTTTTGAGTGTCTGTTCTATTACCACATATTACAATATCATTTTCTTCAATATGTTCTTCTGCACTTTCTGGAGTCATAGCGCCTACTACAATTTTACCAGCAAATTTCTTTGTAGCTTTATTTGCATATATAATTTTTGCTGATAAAGTATTTACTATGTTTTCAAGTGTAGTATTAGATTTTCCTATTATATTGTTGTCCCAAATATCCATATAGTTAGTTGTTAAATTTGAAACAGATGCTAAACCAAGTAGTTTTGAGTTTTCATCTACTACTGGTAAATTTTTAACTTCATACTTTTTCATAATAGACCATGCTTGTTGTAGAGAAATCTCTGGTGAGATTGGTGTAATTTGATCTATATCTAGATCTCTAATTTGTGGTCTAACTGTTTTTACTAGATTAGGTGCATCTACATCAAAATAATCTAATATATATTGAGTTTCTCTTGAAACTTCCCCAAGTCTTATTGGTACATATGTTTTGCCAAGTGCCATTCTATTTTTAAGTTCTGCATAAGCAATTGCAGCACATATAGAATCAGAATCTGGATTTTTATGTCCACTTACATAAATTGTATTATGCATAAAAATACCCTCCTAAATTTAATCGTTATGTTTATTACTATACTTTTAAATTTTATAATTAAATAAAATCTTTGTAAAGTACTAAAGATGATTATAATACTCATAATTTAAAATAAAGGTTCATATATTTAAGTATAATTTAGTTCTAGGAGGGGGAATATGGAACAACTAAAAATAAGAGAAAAGGGATTGACGACAGCTGAAGCTGAGAAAAAGCTTAAAGAGTGTGGTCATAATGTTCTAGAGGTAAGTAAGAGAAAATCAGCGATAGGTATGTTCCTTGCTCAATTTAATGATTTTATAATATGGGTACTTATAGGAGCTACTATTCTTTCAGGGCTTATGGGCGAAGTTGCTGATGCAGTTACAATAATTATAATTGTAATAATGAATGCAATCTTAGGATTTGTTCAAGAATTTAAAACTGAAAAGTCTCTGGAGGAATTAAAAAGATTAGCTTCACCAACAGCTAAAGTAATTCGTGATGGATCAATAAAAGTTGTTAATGCAGAAGATTTAGTGCCAGGTGATTACATAGTATTTGAAAGTGGGGATAAAATTCCTGCTGATGGTTATCTTGTGAAGGAAGCATCATTGTCAGTAGACGAATCTCTATTAACGGGAGAATCTGTAGGAGTACAAAAAAACATAGCAGATGAAAATAAATTTTTTATGGGTACTACAACTATAAATGGTAAAGGTGAAGGTATTATAACTAATACTGGAATGAGTACTGAAATGGGGAAAATAGCCCATTTATTAAACAATATAAAAGAGGAAAAATCACCTTTAAAAGAAAAATTAACATCTCTAGGTAAAGTATTAGTAGTGATTTGTGTAGCTATATGTGTAATAGTAACAGTAATGGGTATTATAAGAGGTCAGGATAAGTACCAAATGTTTCTTTTAGGGGTATCATTAGCTGTAGCAGCAATTCCAGAAGGATTGGCAGCAATAGTAACAGTATGTTTAGCGTTAGGGGTATCTAAGATGCTTAAAAAGAATGCATTAATAAGAAAGTTACCAGCAGTGGAAACATTAGGGTGTACCTCTGTTATATGTTCTGATAAGACAGGGACTCTTACACAAAATAAGATGACTGTCAAGGCAGTTTACTATGATGACAAAATTAAAGAGATAGATGATAACAAATTAGATAATAATGAAATGTTGAAGAAAATATTTACATATTGTAATGATCTAAATATAGATATTGCTGAAGAATCAATAAAAGATGCTTTAATCGGTGATGCCACAGAAAAAGCGTTAGTATTAGCATATTATGATGATATAAAGGAATTTGAAAAAAGAGTATCATCTTTTAATAAAATTAAAGAAAATCCTTTTGATTCAATTAGAAAATTGATGAGTATAAGAATTGATGAAGGAGGAAATCGAATTACTTTAGTAAAAGGTGCACCGGAAAGAGTATTAGATAGGTGTAAACAAATATATATAAATGGGAAAATAAGACCTATATCTCAAGGGGATAAAAAAAATATACAAAATGCCATTGATAAAATGAGTGAGAGAGCTCTTAGATGCTTAGCTGGAGCTTTTAAATATAATGAAGGTGATTTAGAAGAAGATTTAATTTTTGTAGGTGTTATTGGAATGATAGATCCACCAAGAAAAGAAGTAAAAGAAGCTGTTGATAAATGTATCAAAGCAGGTATAACACCTATAATGATTACAGGTGATCATAGAAAAACTGCTTATGCTATAGGGAAAGATTTAAATATATGTAACAATAGTAGTGAAGTTATTGATGGTGTTGAATTGAATAGATTATCAGAAGAAGAATTGAATAAGAAGTTGGATAATATTAGGATATTTGCAAGGGTTAGCCCAAAAGATAAATTAAGGATAGTTAAGGCTTTTAAGAAAAAAAATAAGATTGTAGCAATGACTGGAGATGGGGTTAATGATGCTCCAGCAATTAAAGAAGCGGATATAGGTGTAGCAATGGGAGTTAATGGTACAGATGTAACTAAAGAAGCTGCTGCTATGGTACTTTTAGATGATAATTTTAATACTATTGTTTCAGCAGTAGAAGAGGGAAGAGTAATTTATGGAAATATACGAAAGTTTATTAGGTACTTATTATCTTGTAATTTAGGAGAGGTACTAACTATGTTTTTATCTAGCCTTTTTGCATTACCAACACCGTTACTTCCAATACAAATATTATTTGTAAATTTAGCTACAGATGGATTACCAGCAATAGCACTGGGGCTAGATCCAGGAGAAAAAAATATAATGGATGAAAAGCCTAGAGATAAAAAAGAAGGAGTATTTGCTAGAGGTTTAAAGGAAAAAATTCTTGTAAGAGGTGTTCTTATCGGTGTATGTACTGTTTTAAGTTTTATAATTGGAACATACTTCAATTTTGATTTGAAAACTTGTAGAACAATGGCATTAACAACATTAGTATTGTCTCAATTAATTCATGTATTTGAATGTAAAAGTGAGAAATTACCTTTATTTAAGATAGATATATTTAACAATAAGTATTTGGTACTTGCTGTTTTATCATCTATTTTGATGATGCTTGCAGTAATTTATATACCATTTTTATCAACAGTATTTCATACATCACAGCTAACATTAATGCAATGGTCAATAATATTATTTTTCTCCTTAATAATTTCATTTATTAATTCCTTATTTAATATGATTGAGAAGGAGAAATAAATAAATAAATAAAAGACTTAGAATTGTCTAAGTCTTTTATTTATTTCTATATTTAGGTTGAACTGTTTGTGGACTTGTTGGACCCCCATCTATTGGAGATAAATCTTCTTTAGTAGTAAAGTTTCTAACATTTATAATTTCTAATATTTCAGAGGAAATATTGTTTTTCTTAGAACTATCTTTTTTACCTTTTAAACCTTGAACTAATATTGAGTTACCTTGAGATATATGTATAAATGTTGGCTTCTTAAACCACTTATTTTTTGTATATACACAATTAGCGATAGAACGAGAATGATCGTTTTTAACAACTAGTGTAACTTTTAGTTTATGAAATATACCGATAATAGATTTTTTTTCAATTTTGCAAGATAGAACTTTACCTTGAACTTGAGTTAATCTATCTCCGTATTTTTTCATATATGAGTTGATATAGTATTGTTGAATTTTATCTCTAAATCCCATATAGAATTGCTCCTTTACATAAAAATAATTCATTGATAAACACCACAAGTATATCATATTTTAAATGTATTTAAAAGAAAAAGGAAAGAAAATTAATAATAGTATATTGTATTAATTAAAATAGTGATATAAAATATCAATGCAAGGAGTGATAATTTTGGAAAAAGATAAATTAAGCAGAATGATAGACCACACAATACTTAAGGCAGATGCAACTAAAGAAGAAGTTCAAGCCTTGTGTAAAGAAGCAAAAGAGTATAATTTTGCATCAGTATGTATAAACCCATCTCATATTTCATTAGCGAATAGAGAGTTACAAGGAACTGAGGTAAAGGTATGTACAGTTATAGGATTTCCATTAGGAGCCAATGCTACTGAAGTTAAGAGATTTGAGACTAAAGTAGCTATAGAAGATGGAGCTACTGAAGTAGATATGGTAATAAATGTTGGAAAGTTAAAAGAAAAAGATTATGATTATGTTTTAAAAGATATTGAAGCTGTTGTAGAAGCGGCAAAAGGAAAAGCTTTAGTTAAAGTTATTTTAGAAACTTGTCTTTTAAATGACGAGGAAAAGAAAATAGCTTGTTTACTAAGTAAAAAAGCAGGAGCTGACTTTGTGAAGACATCTACAGGATTCTCAACTGGAGGAGCTACGGAAGAAGATATAAGACTTATGAGAGAAACAGTAGGAGAGGATATGGGTGTTAAGGCATCAGGTGGAGTTAGAACATATAATGATGCTATAAAAATGATAAATGCAGGAGCTACTAGAATTGGTGCATCAGCTTCTATAAATATAGTAAATAAGGTTGATAACACTAAAGAAATGAATTATTAATATAAAGATAAAAGTTACAGGTTAAATAAGATATTTTAAACTGTAACTTTTTTATTTTCAAAAATAAAAATTGTAGGGAATTAAAGTATTTAATTTTGAATATATATTTTAATAACGGAAGGGAGGGTGTTATATGAAAAAGTTATCTTATGATGATATATCCCTTAAAGTTTCAATAAGCAAAGATGAGGATAAAAGTTATTATGATTCTATGAAAAATGAAATTAATAAGGCTTTATCTGTTAATAAAAAGGGCTTCAATTTATTCTTTATAGACAATTATTCTAATTATTGTAGAGAAAAGTTGATAGAAATAGTAGAAGAGTACTACAGTGAAAAAGAGGCACCTAAAGATATATGTTATGTTGTGTTAAAAGGAAGTAAGAATCCATATGGAATGAAAGTTAAAAATGGATATGGAATAAAAATAAAAAATAAAATAGAAGATATAAAAGAAGAGCTAAAATCTATTATAACTAATTTTTTATCTGATGAAGATATAGAGGAAAAGAATGTAATAGTAGAAAAATATAAGGATGATAGAGATTTATTAATAGATAAATTGCTAAATATATCTAAAGAAAGTGGGTTTGAATTAGATTTTAATGATAAAGGATTTGCTTTTACACCAGTTTTGGATGGCAAATTACTCAGTGAAGAAGAATTTAATAAATTAGATGAAGAAAATAGAGAAAATATATTAGATAATTTGGAAGAGTTGAAAGCGGTAACAGAAAGTATTGTAAAAGATATTGGAGATATAGATGACAAGGAGAATAAAGAGCTAGAAGATATATTTATAAAGGAAATTAGTGATTTTGAAATTATATGTAAAGACGAAATAGAAGAAGAATTTATTGATGAGTCAGAAGGAAAAAAATATTTACTAAATATTCTTAGTATAATAATTGGTGAAATAATAGAGAAAAAAGCTTTTAAAGATGAAGAGAGTGGGGTATTATCTGATATATTAAAAAGAATTCATATTAATGTAATAGTGGATAATAGTGAAAAAGAACACCCTCCAGTATATTTTGAAGATGATCCAAATATAAGTAATTTATTTGGTAGATTTGAATCAGAAAGTGTTAATGGATCTTATATTACAGATATATCTATGTTAAGACCTGGAGCTATACTAAAGGCTAATGAAGGATGTTTAATTTTAAGGGCCGATGACCTTATTAGTTATCCTCAAGCATATCAATATCTAAAAAATTTTTTATATAGTGGAAAAGTAGGATATAAAATAACATCATCAATAGACTATATGACTTTAAATGGATTTATGCCAGAAGAAATTGAAGTAAATACAAAGATAATACTTATAGGTGATTATGATACATTTGAAACTTTATATAACATTGATAGTGATTTTAAAAATATATTTAGGATAAAAATATTTAATAATAAAATATTAGAGAAAAGAAACTTTATAATCATATTAGAGAAGTTCAAAGAGATATGTAAAAAGAACTCTATTACAATAGAAGATGAGAGTATTTATTTACTGATATTAAAAAGTTTTATGAGAAGAAATGAAAGTAAAGAGAAGATTGTATTTGATTATGAGTTTTTGGAAAATATAGCATTCTTAGCGTGCGAAGATAACAATTTAAGTTATAAATCTGTATATGATTATCTTTTCAGAGAAGATGAAATAGAAAAACAGTATTTTGAAAGCTATAAAAATAAGGATGTATTTATTTCTGTAAAAGGAGAAAAGATAGGAGAAATTAATGCATTATCTGTTATTGATGGAGGCGATTTCTCCTTTGGAAAACCTATAAAGGTAACTTGTGTTTGTTCTAAAGGGAAAGGAAATATTTTAGATAGCCATAAGGAAAGTTATTTAAGTGGTAAAATTCACAGCAAATCAATTTTAATTCTTAAGGGAGCAATTCTAAGATATTTAGATGGATATTATAACTTACCTATAGATTTTCATATATCTTTTGAGCAGCTCTATAGTAATTTAGAAGGTGATTCTGCTTCAGTAGCTGAATTTTTATCTATGATTTCAGCTATAACAAAAATTCCATTAAAGCAGAATATAGCTATAACTGGATCAATGAATCAAATGGGAGAAATACAACCTATTGGTGGAGTAAATGAGAAAATAGAAGGTTTTTTTAAAGCCTGTAACTTAGTAGACACTTATGAAGATAAAGGGGTACTTATACCTAGGGCTAATGTTAGAAACCTAGTTTTAAATAATGATGTTGAAGAAGCTATAAGAGAAGGTACATTTTCTCTATATATAATGGAGAATATTGATGATGCTATAGAAATAATGTTTAGTAACTATGAGAGAGATCAAGTAATTAATATTATGAGGAAAGAAATGATGAAATATATGTAAAAGAATTGTAATAAAATTCACAAATCACAATTTGCAATTAAGGTGTTTTTTCCTAAGGAAAACATTATAGTGCTGCGGACGGCCTGTGTAGTCGTTTATGAGTAATGAAAATTAACATTTTTATATTTCAATTATGCATTTATATTATAAAGCTATATGAAAGTGCAACTTTCATTAGCACCAAGTAAGACTGCGTTAAGCTCCCTATTCAAACTATAAAATAAGTCTTTATAATAAATTAATGACAGCATGTTTATAATCTCAGAAATTCTGTAGGAATTTCCACCACAATTGTGAATTGAGAATCGTGAATTAAAAAAAGGACTGTAGCACATTGATTAATTTCTTGTGCAACAGTCCTAGTTTGATAATTAAACGTTAAATCTAAAGTTTACGATGTCTCCATCTTTCATTATATATTCTTTACCTTCAAGTCTATATAATCCTTTTTCTTTTGCAGCAGCTTCACTGCCACAAGCTACTAAATCATCATAAGATACTATTTCAGCTCTAATGAATCCTCTTTCTATGTCTGAGTGGATTTTACCAGCAGCGGCAGGAGCTTTTGTTCCTATCTTGATAGTCCAAGCTCTTACTTCTATTTCACCAGCAGTTAAGAAACTCATAAGACCTAGCAATTTATAAGAAGCTCTTATAAGCTTATCAAGTCCTGATTCATCAAGACCATATTCAGCAAGCATTTCTTTTTCTTCTTCTTCATCAAGACCACTTAATTGTTCTTCAAGAGAAGCACATACAACCATTACCTCTGAATTTTCATTTGCAGCATACTCTCTAAGTTTTGCTACATATTGATTTTCTTCTCCTGAGATTATATCATCTTCGGAAACATTAGCAGCATATAAAACTGGTTTTAAAGTTATTAAGAATAATGATTTTAAGAAAGCGGCTTGTTCTTCATCACATTCAAAACTTCTAGCAGGTTTTTCAGCCTCTAGATGTTCCTTTAATTCTTCTAGAAGAGCATATTCAGCTTTAGCCTTTTTATCTCCAGAACGAACAAGTTTCATAGTACGCTCTAATCTTCTTTCTACCATTTCTAAATCTGATAGTATAAGTTCTAAGTTGATAGTTTCAATATCTCTAATAGGATCAACACTACCATCAACGTGAACTATGTTTTCGTCGTCAAAGCATCTAACAACATGAACAATAGATTCACATTCTCTTATATGTGATAAAAACTTATTTCCTAATCCTTCACCTTTTGAAGCACCTCTAACAAGTCCGGCTATATCATAAAATTCTATGCTAGCATATACTTTTTTCTTTGTGTTATAAATTTTCTCCAAAACATCTAATCTTTTATCTGGAACATTAACAACACCAACGTTTGGTTCAATTGTACAGAATGGGTAGTTAGCTGATTCAGCACCAGCTTTTGTTATAGCATTAAATAATGTACTTTTACCTACGTTTGGTAGACCAACTATACCTAATTTCATCTTAAAATATCCTTTCTAAATACATATAATATCTAACTATAGATTATATCTTACGGCGTATTATATTTCAAGAAAGATAGAATTTGAGAAAAAAATGATAACAGAAAAAATCTATTAGCATATTAATATTTTAATTCAGATAAATTACAGTATAAGGAATAAAAGTATTAAATTAACGTATTCATATAAAAAATGTTATAAAATTTAAATAAAATTTGCATATATGGTTGAATAGATGTGAAAATGAATATAAAATATAAGTAAAGTGGTTTAAAGTGGTTTAAAGTGGTTCGAAGTTATGAAATTGGGGTGAAAGAATGTTTATAGGTGAATATGGACATGCCATTGATGCTAAAAACAGAATAATTCTCCCTTCAAAGTTTAGAGAAGGTTTAGGTGACTCATGTATAATGACAAAAGGTCTTGATGGATGTCTTTATGTATACCCACGAAATGAATGGGCCATACTAGAAGAAAAGCTAAAGTCATTACCACTAACATCTAAAGATGCTCGAGCTTTTGTAAGATTCTTTTTTTCAGGAGCAAACGAAATGACTTTTGATAAGCAAGGTAGAACTTTAATTCCACAAAACTTAATGCAATATGCGGGGATAGTTAAAGAAGTAGTGTCTATTGGCGTATCCAATAGAATTGAAATTTGGAGTAAGGAAAAGTGGAACAGCTATACGGAAAGTGACATAAATATGGATGAAATTGGTGAGAAAATGTCTGAATTAGGAATATAGAAGGAGAAAGACAATGGAGTTTAGTCATTATACAGTAATGCTTTCAGAGACAGTAGACGGCTTAAATGTAAGAGAAAACGGAATTTATGTTGATTGTACTTTAGGTGGAGGAGGCCATTCTGAAGAAATCTTAAAAAGACTAGATGGAAGTGGAAAACTTATAGGTATAGATCAAGATACTATGGCTCTTGAAGCATCAAAAAAAAGATTAAGTAAGTTTAATAACGTAGAATATGTACATAATAATTTCTATAATATATCTGAGGTCTTGGATAGTTTAGGAATTGAAAAAGTTGATGGTATTGTTATGGATTTAGGAGTATCATCACCACAATTGGATCAAGCAGAAAGAGGATTCAGTTATCATAAAGATGCCCCACTTGACATGAGGATGAATAGAGAAAAAGAATTTTCAGCATATAATGTAGTTAATGAATATAGTGAAGAAAAATTATATAAAGTTATAAGAGATTTTGGTGAAGAAAAATTTGCAAAAAATATTGCTAAACATATAGTTATCGATAGAGAAATTAAGCCTATAGAAACTACATTTGAACTAGTAGAAATTATAAAAAAATCTATTCCTGCTAAGTTTAGAAAGGATGGACATCCTGGGAAAAAAACATTTCAAGCTATAAGAATAGAAGTAAATAGTGAGTTATCAATTTTAGATAAGGCAATAAATGATTCTATAGATAGATTAAACGACGGGGGAAGGCTATCTATAATAACATTCCATTCTTTAGAAGATAGAATAGTAAAGAATATTTTTAGAGATAATGAAAAACCATGTACATGTCCAAGTGAATTTCCTATATGTGTATGTGGTAAGAAACCTAAAGTAAAAATCATTACTAGAAAGCCAATTGAATGTAGCGATGAAGAATTAAATCTTAATAATAGAAGTAGAAGTGCAAAACTTAGAATTTGTGAGAAGAAGAGTTCTAAATAGCACTAGGGGGGAATAAATATGTTAGTGGAGAAAGAGGAATATATAATTAAAGGCAGCAACGCTTTAAAACAAAGCGCTATTGAAGTACAAAGGGAAAACGAATATGAGAAGCTTAGGGAGCAAAGGGTAAGGTCTAAACAAAAAGCTAAAAAGAATTTAGTTAGGTTAAGAGTATCTGTATTACTTAGTATATTTATGGTTTTAGTTACAGGAATACTTTTAGTTTCTAGGTACAGTATAATATATTCATTGCAGGACCAGTATTTTGATGCTAAAGATGAATTAGGAGTGGCAGAAAGATACAATGAAAAATTAAAAATTGATTTACTAAAAGTTGCAGAAGAAAAGGATGTTTTAAATACTGCAAAGGAAAGTCATAATATGGTTCTTCCACAAAAGGGAACAGCTATTGTGTTGGAAGGAAATGAAAAAACATTCGCTGAGCCAACAAAGGTAGACGAAAAAGAAAGTATATTTGACAAAATTAAAGGTCTATTCTAGCGGAGGTATCAATTTTGAGTAAAAAAAAATATAGTGACAGGTACATATCCAAAAGGAGAGCTATAGGTATTTATGGCATACTTATTTTACTTTTTATAGGATTAACAACTGTTTTATTTAGAGTTATGGTTCTTGATTCTAAAGGGCTTAAGGAAAAAGCTATGAGACAGTGGACTTCAAAGGTAAAAATAGCCGCTAAAAGAGGTCGTATTTTAGATCGTAGAGGTAAAGAGTTAGCTATATCAGGAAACTTGTTTAGAGTAGATTTAGATTTGAACACTTTAAGAGATGGTGTGAAAAAAGAGAAATTTACATTGGAAGAACTTGCAAAAGATATAGCACCTATAGTTGATATGACAGAAGAAGAAGTTTATGAAAAACTTACAATAAAGGGATCTAAGGGAGAAGATTTAGGGTATTCAATTCTAAAAAGAAGAATAGAAGATGATGTTGCTAATAAACTAAAAGCATTAGCTTTAGAAAAGGAAGCTAACGGAATAATAATTTCTCCAGATACAAAAAGATATTATCCTAATGGTAATTTTGCATCACAAGTTATTGGACATACTAATTCTGATGGAAAAGGATTGACAGGTATAGAATATCAATATGATGATGAGTTATCAGGAATATCGGGAGAGATATTAACGGAGAGAGATAATATACAACAAGATTTACCTTATGGAATAGCTCAATATTATCCAGCGGTAGATGGAAAAGATGTTGTATTAACATTAGATGAAACTATTCAAGGATTTGCAGAGAAGTATGCTAATGAAGCTCTTACTAATAATAGTGCTGAAGCAGTATCTATTATTGTTATGAATCCTAACAATGGTGAAGTATTAGCAATGGCTACTGCACCAGGATATGATCTTAATGATCCTTGGGTTGATGGTGTAGATGGAGATGAACTGCAAAAACTTTGGAGAAATAGAGCAGTAAGTGATGCTATGGAACCAGGATCTGTATATAAAGTAATAACTGCTTATGCAGCCCTTGCTGAAGGTATTGTAACAGATGTAACAAAGGTTGATTTTAATTGTACAGGAGTTCACTATGTAGGTAAAAGTAGCTTCCATTGCTGGAAACATGGTGGACATGGAGCACAAAGCTTTGAGCAGATATTACAAAATTCTTGCAATCCAGGGTTTGGTTCTATAGGAGAAAAACTTGGAGCTGAGAAAGTTGAAGAATATGCTAAGTTATTTGGATTTGGAAGTAAGACTGGAATAGATTTGCCAGGAGAAACTAGTGGAATAGTTAAAAAAGCTAGCGATATGTATCCAATAGATACAGCAACAATTTCTTTTGGACAAGCAGATACAAACTCTATGGTACAATATATGGCTGCATTTAATGCTGTTGCTAATGGAGGTCAGTATATAACTCCACATCTTATGAAAGAAATAGTTGGAAAAGATAGTAAAGGTAATGATGTAGTAGAAAAAGAATATGAACCAGTAATAAACAAAAAAATACTAAGTACTGAAACAACGAAAATACTTAGAGAATGTCTTGAAAAAGTAGTTTCTGAAGGTGGAGGAAGAAATGCTTATGTAGAAGGATATAATATTGCTGGGAAAACAGGAACAGCTCAGATACCAAATCCTAATGGTGGTGGATATGAACCAGGTAAATATCTTTCAACTTTTGTAGGAATGGCTCCAGCTGAAAATCCTCAGATTACAGTAATGGTATCTATCTTAAAACCTGATCCTGCTAAATATTATGCAGGGCAAATAGCAGCTCCAGTAGGAAGAGAACTATTTAGTGATATATTCAATTATTTAGCATTAGGACCAAGTTCATATGATTTTAAACCAGAAGTTACAAAGGATGTTATGATTCCTGAAATTCGTGGAATCTCAAAAGAAGATGCAATAAAGATATTAAAGGAAAAAGGATTAAAATATCAAATAGAAGGTGAAGGTACTAAAATATCTGATACAAATCCTAAGCCAGGTTTTTCTATAGAGGAAGGATCAAAAATTATTCTTTACACTAGTGACGATGAAAATTATAATAATATGGTAGGTGTACCTAATCTACGAGGTTACAGTAAAGAAAGAGCTATAGAGACTTTAGATTCTATTGGTCTTAAGTATAATTTTATTGGAAACAGTGGAATAGTCGTTAATCAAAGTATCAGTAAAGAGACTGAAGTTGTTGTAGGAACGTCTATTAGTTTAACATTAGAAGAAGTAGGAGACTAATTTGGAACACAATACGAAAGTATTGTGTTTCTTTATAAGGAGTGGGATATAGATGAATTTAGATAATTTATTAAAAGATTTAAATCTAAAGGAAACATATAATGAAGAGATTAATGAGATACAATATGATTCAAGAAAAGTGACAAATGGTGATGTCTTTGTTGCTATTAAAGGATTTAGTGTAGATGGACACAAATTTATCGATAAAGCACTTGCTAATGGTGCAAAGGTTATAGTGGGAGAAGATGATATATCTATAGAAAATGCATTATACATTAGAGTAAAAGATAGTAGAAAAGCTCTTGCAATTTTAGCAAAAAACTATTTTGATAATCCACAAAACAAAATGAAGATAATTGGAATAACAGGGACTAATGGAAAGACTACTTCAGCATTTATGATGAAATCTTTATTGGAATCTAAGGGATATAAGGTTGGTTTAATAGGAACTATATGTAACATGATAGGAGATAAAAAATTAAAAGCTGAAAGAACTACACCAGAATCACTTGAGTTATATAAGTTATTTAATGATATGGTAGAAGAAAATATAGATTATTGTGTAATGGAAGTATCTTCTCATTCTTTAGCTCTAGATAGAGTATATGGTATAGAGTTCTCCACTGGTGTATTTACTAACCTTACAGTGGATCATTTAGATTTTCATAAAACTCTTGAAAATTATTTTAATGAAAAGAAAAAGCTATTTAAAGTATCTAAAAAGAGAGTTGTTAATGTAGATAACAAGTATGGAGTAGAACTAAAAGGTCAATATAAAGATGCATTGTCATATAGTATTGATAAAGATGGTGATTTAAATGCTACTAACATGGAGATAAGTTCAAAAGGTGTTAAGTTTTACGCAACATATAGAAATGAACAGGAGCATATATCTATAAATATTCCTGGAAAGTATAACGTAGAAAATGCCTTAGGTGTTATAGGGGTAGCATTAACAGAAGGAATGACGTTAAGAGAGATAGCTGATGGAATGAAAGAATTAAAAGCAGTACCAGGAAGATGCGAATTAGTATCTTTAGGAGAAAATATTCCTTTTGATATAATAGTAGATTATGCCCATACACCAGATGGACTAGAAAATATAATAAAAACTTTGAAAGAGCTTACAGAAGGAAGACTTATAACTATTTTTGGTTGCGGTGGAGATAGAGATAAGAGTAAAAGACCTATTATGGGTAAAATTGCTACAGAGTTATCAGATATAGCAATTGTTACATCAGATAATCCAAGAACAGAAGAACCAGGAGAAATTATAAAAGATATATTAGCTGGTATAAGCAGTGATAATTATGTTGTTGAAGAAAACAGATTAGAGGCTATTAAAAAAGGTATGTTGATGGCAAAAGAGAAAGATGTTTTATTAATTGCAGGAAAAGGTCATGAAGATTATCAAATACTAAAAGATAAAACTATAGCTTTTGATGAGAGAGTTATCGTAAAAGAATTAATAAAGGAGTTATTCTAATGGAAAATTTATCATTTAATGAAATACTAGAAGCTGTTAATGGAAGATATCTAGAATATAATGGTGAAAGAAAAATAACTTATGTAGAAACAGATACAAGAAAGATAAAAGAAGGTGCTTTATTTATAGCATTAAAAGGAGAAAATTTTAATGGGAATAAATTTGCTGATGTTGCATTAGAAAATGGTGCTTCAGCAGTAATAATAGATGAAATAGCCTTTGATGTCTTAAAAACTAAAGGGTTAGGAAATATAATAATAGTAGAGGACACGAGAAAAGCACTTTTGGATTTAGCAGCTTATTATAGAAGAAAGTTAGATATAAAAGTAGTTGGAATAACTGGATCTACTGGGAAAACATCAACAAAGGATTTGGTAGCAGCAGCTCTAAGTAGTAAATACAAGGTTTTTAAGACAAAGGGTAATTTTAATAATGAAGTAGGCGTACCACTTATGATATTCAGCATTGATAATAGTTATGATATTGCAGTATTAGAAATGGGTATGAGCAATTTAGGGGAAATTGAAAGATTAGCTTTGGCAGGTAAACCAGATATAGCAGTTATAACTAATGTAGGAATGTCTCATATAGAAAATTTAAAAACTAGAGAGAACATATTAAAAGCTAAGATGGAAATAACAACAGGATTTAATAAGGAAAATGTTCTTATTATAAATGGAGAAAATGATTTATTAAAGACCATATCTAGAAAAGATTATGAAGTTATAAAAATTGGTGCCGATGATGATTATTATGATATTAAAGCTAAAGATATAAAAATTTGTGAAGATAGTGTAGAATTTACTGTAGATGAATCTTCGTTTTTAGTAGAACAGCTAGGATATCATAGTGTACTTAATGGACTTTTAGCTATAGCAGTAGGAAGGAAGCTAGGTCTTAGCGATAAAGAAATTAACAAAGGGTTTAAAAATATTGAATCTACATCTATGAGACTTGATGTTAAGGAGAAGAATAACAATATTATTATTAATGATACCTATAATGCAAGCCCAGACTCAATGAAGGCAGGTATAGATGTTCTCATGAACTTAAAGAAGTCTTATAATATTATAATTGTAGGAGATATGAGAGAGCTTGGTGATGAAAGTTATAATGCACATAAAAATGTTGGAGAATATGCCAAGGAAAAAGGTATAGATTTGTTATTAACTACCGGAGAATATTCTAGGGCATATAAAGACGGATTTGGTGAAAGTACTGTAGTCTTTGAAGATAAAGAGTCTATAGTTAATTATGTGAAAGCTTTAGATAAAAATTATGCTGTATTAGTAAAAGCTTCTAGAGGAAGTAAATTTGAAGAAATAGTGAATAATTTAATTTAGCTGGAAAGGAAGAAACAATGGATATTAACTTTTATTTAACATTATTATTTGATATATTATTAGCACTAATGATAACACTTATTATATGTCCAAGAATGATACCAATTTTGCATAAATTTAAATTCGGGCAACCAATAAGGGAAGAAGGACCAAAGAGTCATCAAAAGAAAGCTGGAACACCTACAATGGGTGGAGTTACATTTATGATATCAATTCTTATAGTTATGGTTTTAAATTTTAAACTTTTAAAGATTGATGGAATGATACCTGTATTTGCATTATTTGGATTTGGTATTATTGGGCTTTTAGATGATTCAATTAAGATAATTAAAAAGCAGAATGAAGGTCTAAGACCAATGGAAAAAATGGTATTACTACTTGTTGTATCTACTTTTCTAAGTGTTTTAGGAGCTAAAGTTATTGGGACTGATTTAAAGTTTCCATTTGTTGAAAATACAATAGATTTTGGATTTATTCCATATGTATTATTAATGGTGTTCTATTATGCTGCAGTAACTAATGCTGTTAATTTAACAGATGGGTTAGATGGTCTTGCTACATCAGTGACATTAATGGTTATGACATTTTTTGCTGTTGCAGCATTTATGTTTGGAAAGTTAAATATAGTTATATTTGCAGGAATTACCATAGGAGCTTTATTAGGATTCCTAAAAAATAATGCTTATCCAGCAAAGATATTTATGGGAGATACTGGATCTCTAGCTTTAGGAGGAGTTGTAGGGGCTACAGCTATGGTTTTAAAGATGCCTATATTTGTAGTAATAGTAGGTGGAATATATGTTTTTGAAGCTCTTTCAGTTATAATTCAAGTTACTTATTATAAGAAAACGAAAAAAAGGTTTTTCAAAATGGCACCAGTACATCATCATTTTGAAGCTTTAGGATGGAAAGAGACTAAAGTAGTTACAGTATTTACAGTCGCAACTTTTGTCTTATGTATATTAGGGATATTTGCATTATACTTTACTTTTTAGGGTAAGTAAGGGGGGAGTTTATGATAAAAAAAATTAAAAAGTTATGTGATGATAGGGGATCAGTAGATTTTGTGCTCCTTGCAACAATATTATTATTAGTTTCAATCGGAGTAATAATGGTTTTTAGTGCATCATCCTATATATCATTACATTCTAAAGCATATGGAAATAATGAGATGTATTTCTTTTTAAGACAAGGAGCCTTCGCATTTGTAGGAGTAATAATGATGTTTTTTGTTTCTAGAATAGATTATAGGAAATACAGAAAAAAGAAGTTTCTTTTATGGGGTATGGCAATAACAGCAGTATCATTAATAGCAGCATTATTTTTTCCTGCTGTTAATGGAGCAAGAAGATGGGTAAGATTAGGACCACTTGGATTTCAACCATCAGAATTAGCAAAATATATTGTTGTGTTTTTTTCAGCGGCTTCTATAGCTAGAAAAGGTGAGAGAATGAAGAGTTTTACATATGGAGTAATGCCTTATCTAGCAGTAGCAGGAATATTTGCTGGACTTGTATTGTTAGGGAAAAATCTTAGTATTGCAACTATTATTTTAGGTACTACGATAATAATGTTAATTGTTGGAGGAATTAAGATAGTTCATATTGCACTTTTAGGTATTGGGGCAATTGGATTTGGTGTGTTCTTTATACTTGTAGAACCGTATAGAATAGCCAGAGTAATGTTCTTTTTAGATCCTTTTAAAGATCCTCAAGGGAAAGGATATCAACTTATACAATCCTGGTTTGCTTTATCTTCAGGAGGAGTAATTGGACAAGGACTTGGACAATCAAGACAGAAGGCATTCTTTTTACCTGAACCTCACAATGATTTTATATTTGCTATAATAGGAGAAGAGTTTGGTTTTATAGGATGTTTTCTACTTATAATGCTTATAATACTGCTATTAACAAGAGGACTTAAAGTAGCTTTAAATGCAGAAGATACTCATGGAATGTTATTAGCATTAGGAATAACTTGTGTTTTAGGATTACAAGCAATTATTAATATTGCAGTAGTATCTGGAGCGATGCCAGTTACCGGGGTACCGTTGCCGTTCATAAGTTATGGTGGAACAGCTCTTATGATAAATTTATTTGCTTCGGGGGTACTTTTAAATATATCGATACATAGTAAAAAGCGTAAAATAAATAAAAAAAGGTAATATAAAAAAAGTACGAAAGCTAAAATAAGTAACTTTCGTATTTTTTTAATATTATATAAAAATACTATAAACATTATGTAATTACCAATTAATATATGATATTATAGTTATTAGACAATACAAAATAAATATAAGGTGTTAGATATGGGTGCAAATAAGTTTATACAGAAAAAAGAACGTCAGAGGAAAAGGAAAAAAAAGTTTAGGAATATAGTGATACTATTGATTTTAGTAATAGTATTATTAAATTTAGTGTACAAATTACCTTACTTTGATATTAAGCATATTAAAATTCAAAATAATAATATAGTTTCTAGTGACGATATATATTCAATATGCAAAGAAGTAGAGGGAAAAAATATTTTTTATACAAAATTAGATAATTTACAGAAGAAAATAAAGAAAAATACTTACATAGAAAGCGTAGAAATATCAAGAAAATTACCTTCAACTATTACAGTAAAAATAAATGAGAGAGATCCTTTTTTCTATGTTAATAATGAAGGTAAATATTACATTTTTTCTGAAAATGCATTACTGCTCGATATTAAAGATACAATAATAGATTTAGATGTACCAGAAGTAGTAGGATTAGACTTAGGTGATATAACCATAGGTGAATCGATTGCATTTAATAAAGATAATGAGAGAAAAGTCAAATATATATCAGATTTATATTTAAATATGTCAAATCCTATAGATGACAGTTTTAATAAAAAAAATATATCGCTTATAGAGATACCAGAATTTTTTAATTGTTCTTTTAAGTATAAAAATTTGACAATAAAGCTTGGGAAAAATGAAGAGCTTTTAGACAAGTTGAATAAAGCGTTTCAGATTATTAAAGAAAAAGAATTTGAAAACTCTATAGGATATATAGATGTTAGTTATTATAAATTACCAGCAGTTCATATAGAAGGGTAGGAGGATAAATGGGAAAGAGTTTGGATTACAAAAAGTTAAAAAGAGAATTAGCTATAGCAGTAGTCCTTGGAATCTTAGGATTTATAATAGCATATCAACTTAAGTATATTTCAAAAGAAGAAAAAAATGCATATGAAAATACATCAGATGTAGATATAACAAGTGAAGTATCTAAATTATCAAAAGAGAAAGAGGAACTTTCTGAAAAAGTTAATGCCCTTCAAGCGACAGTATCAGAATTTGAGAAGGAAGCAGCAGAAAACAATAGTAATAGCCAACAATTATATGAACAGTTAGAGAAAAGTCGTATGCTTTTAGGAGAAACTGATGTTGAAGGACCTGGTGTAGTAGTTACTATAACACCAAAAGTTTTAAATGTGGATAGCACTAACAAGGTTATTATAACACACAAGGATTTAATAACTTATGTTAATGAATTAAATTTTGCTGGTGCAGAAGCGATTTCTATTAATGGATATCGAATAACAAGTAATAAGGGAATTCGTTCATCTGATGGTGTAAAAACTATATATATAGGAAATGAAAGAATATCCCCTTATGAAACAATAACCATTAAGGCTATTGGAAGTAAAGATCAATTAAGTGCTGCTATGAATTTTTATGGTACATTTAAAGATATAGAGGGATCTTATACTTGTTCTGTGGAAAAAAAGGATAGTGTACGTATAGAAAAAAGTAATTATACAAGTGAATTTAAGTATTCAAAAGTAATAAAAGGCGATTAGAGGTGAAATAATGATAGCTTTAATAGGATTGATTATCGGAATTGCTGTAGGAGTATTCTGGGATATAAGTATACCACCAAGTTTATCACCATATTTATCTGTTGCAATTTTTGCATGTTTAGATTCGGTTTTTGGTGCCTTTAGAGGTACACTAGAAAAAACATTTAGAACGGATATTTTTATTTCTGGTTTTTTTGGTAATGCAATTCTTGCAGTAGCATTAGTATTTTTGGGAGATAAGTTAGGCATACCAGTATACTTGGCAGCTGTAATTGTATTTGGTGGAAGAATTTTTAATAATTTCGCTATAATAAGAAGACTAATAATAGATAAACTGAGATTACATAATGAGGTGAAAAGATGAAAAAAAATGAAGCTACAATATTTATTTTGATAGCTTCAGTACTTATAGGATTCCTTATAGCATCTAATTTGAAAATTGGGGAAGGTAGTACCTTTAATTATTTAGATAGTAAAGAGTATAGTAATCAGTATAATAAAAAAATATCATTAATAAATGAAATTGATGATTTATATAAGAAATATAATGAATTGAAAGATAAAGAGGAATTATATACTGATATTGGAGTAGAAGATCCCAAAGTACAAAGACAATTAGAAAGGGAGCTATTAACATACAAAGGTCTAACTGGAATGGCTGATATAAGAGGACCAGGAGTAGTTATAACATTAGATGATGCTAAGGATGTGTATGCAACTAATTATGATTTAATACATGATAGTGACCTTAGATATATAGTAAATGATTTAAAAATATTAGGCGCTGAAGCTATTGCAATAAATAAAGTTAGGATTTTAGATACAACAGAGATTAAATGTTATGGTGCATTAATAAAAATTAATGGTATAGTTATTCCAGCACCATTTACTATAGAAGCCATTGGAGATATAGAGAAACTTAAGGCAATTAATAGTAGTGAATATTATTTTGGAGCTTTAGAATTTTATAGAAGTGGACTTGTAAGAGAATTTGAAGAGAAAAATGATATAGTTATAAATGCTTTAAGTGATGATAGAAATTACAAGTATATGAAGGAAGTTAAGTAATATTATTGTGTTAATAAATTTTAAAAATTAAAGGAAATTTAATTTGTTTGAAGAATATATTATTAAAATTATTTCTTTTGAGGTGGCGATGATATGACAGTTAAAGAAAATAGTATAGAAACTTTAAATACTATTAAAGATGGGGTAACACTTATAGGAGTATCTAAAACTAAGCCAGTGGAGATGATAAAAGAAGCTTTTGACGGTGGGATAAGAAATTTTGGAGAAAATAAAGTACAAGATTTGATTGCAAAAATGGATATACTGAAAGATTATCCAATAAAGTGGCATTTTATAGGACATCTCCAAAAAAATAAAGTCAAATATTTAGTTGATAGAGAATGTCTTATTCATTCTATAGATTCTGTTGACTTAGTAAGAGAAATAGAAAAGAAGTATGGAAACAAAGGACGAAGTTGTAGAGGATTAATACAAATAAATATCGGTAGAGAAGAAAGTAAATTTGGAGTACTAAAGGAAGATCTTTATGATATAATCGAAGAGGTTGAAAAAAGTGAATTTATAAAAATAGAGGGCTTAATGGCTATATTACCTAAAGAAAATGAGGAAATATTGAGAAAGTACTTTAAAGATATGAAAAATACGTTCGATAAGTTAAGTAAAGAGAGCTTTAAGAATATTGATATGAAATTTTTATCAATGGGAATGACTAATGATTATCTATATGCCATGGATGAAGGAAGTAATATGGTAAGAGTGGGTAGAAAAATTTTTGGTGAAAGATAAAGGAGGATATTATGTTTAACAAATTTAAAGAAATTATTGGCCTAGAAGATGAAGAAGACTTCATTGAAGAGATGGAAGAAAATAGAGAAAAAGAAGAAGAAGTTAATTCTTTAGAAAGAGAAACAATTTTTAATACAAAGAAAAGTAATTCTTATGGAGAAAATAAACTTGTAAATATACATACATCTGCATCAGTGAAGGTAGTTATTTCAAAACCTAATAATTATGATGAAGCAACTGCTATATGTGATGATTTAAGAAATAGAAGAATAGTCGTTGTAAATACAAGTAATTTAGAGACTAAAGTAGCACAAAGATTATTAGATTTTATATCAGGAGCATGTTATGCAGTAAATGGGGAAATTCAAGAAGTAGAGAAAGGTGTATATGTATTATCACCTTCTAATGTGGAAGTGTCAAAAGAAATAGGCAAGAGTTTTGCTTCTAAAAGAGGATTTTTAGATTCTGAGGAGTAAAGAGTGAATAAAAAAGCTTTTTTAGAACATTTTTTAGGGGAAGATACAAATTTATTAAGTAATATTTTTGAAAAAATTAACCTTAGTAAAAAGTCAGGTATTATAACTTTTAGCAATGAATTTTTGCCAGAGTTATTGTGTAGAGAGATAGTAAATATAGCGGAATCTATGGGAGTTACTGCAGAATATTTCGGGGGATTTAATAATTGTGATAGAGCAATGGTATCTTTTAATAATTTTTATAAAACTCCATACCCTATGGAGCTTATAAAAATTAAGTTCTCTATAAAATTTCAATCAGTTACTCATAGGGATATATTAGGCGCATTAATGTCTTTAGGAATAAAGAGAGAGAAATTAGGAGATTTAATTATAGAAGAATCTTGTGGGTTAGTTGTTGTACATGAAGATATAAAGGAATATATAATATCAAATTTAGTAAAAATTAAAAATGCTAGTTGTAAGATTGAAACGTTAGATTTAGAGGAATGTAAAAACTTCGAAAAAAAGTTTCAAGAAAAAATAGAAATTGTATCTTCACTTCGATTTGACTCAGTTGTTAGTTCAATTTGTAATAAATCTAGAAGTTATGCAGTGGATCTTATAAATTCTGGGGATTGCAAGATAAATTATTTAGATAACAGAGACAAAAGTAAAGAAGTGAAGATTAATGATGTAATTACAGTAAGAGGATATGGTAAATTTAAATTAGATGAAGTGATATCTAGCACTAAAAGTGGAAGAATTAAGGTAAAGATAAAGAAATATGTTTAAAGAGGTGTAGAAATGAGATTAACTCCAATGGATATTACAAACAAAGAATTTAAAAAGTCTTTAAGGGGATTTGATTGTGAAGAAGTAGATGAGTTTTTAGATAAAATAGTAGAGGACTATGAATTTATATATAAAGAAAACTCATCATTAAAGGAAAAAATAAAAGCTAATAATGATAGAATAAAACATTATGAGCAGATTGAAGAAACAATACAAAATACTCTTTTATTAGCACAAAATGCTGCTGAACAAGCTAAATTAGTAGCTCAAAAAGAGGCAGAAATGATTTTAAATTCTGCTAATGAAAGTGCAAAAAAAATAATAGATAAAGCTAATTTTGAAGTTATAAAAATAAATGATGATTATGAAGTTATAAAACAAGACTTTATGAAGTTTAGAGCAAAATATAATAATTTCTTACAAACTCAAATGGATATGTTTAAAGGTCTTGAACAAGATTTCTTAAAGAATTATAATATAGCTACAAATGAAAAAGATGACAAAGTTATAGAAACAATAGATACAAAAGTTATATCAGATGATATAAAAGAAAAAGAAGCAAATGAAAAAGAAATAAAAGAAAAAGATATTTTTAAGGAAGTAGCTGCTGAAGAAGTAAAAGCGATTCCAGAACTTGAGCTTACTGCTAACTTAGAAGATGTAAAAAATTATTTTGTAGAAGATGATAAATAACCACTTGCCTTAAGTGGTTTTTTATCTTAAAGGAGGATTTACATAAAATGATAGGTATAATAGGCGCAATGGATGAAGAATTAGCAATATTATTAGAGCTTATGGAAGTGGAGAAAGACATAGTAAAGGCTGATATGCATTTTAAGATAGGTAAATTAGACAATAAAAATATAGTAGTTGTACGATGTGGAATAGGTAAAGTAAATGCTGCAATATGTACTCAAATTTTAGTAGATGATTTTAAAGTAGATAAAGTAGTTAATGTAGGTATAGCAGGAGGAATTGGAAAGGATGTTTGTCCTGGAGATGTTGTTATTGGTACAGCTTTAGTACAACATGATGTAGATGCTACTAATTTTGGATATGAATTAGGTCAAATACCGAGATTAGATACCCTAGAATTTAAATGCGATGATAATTTAATAAAATTAGCAAGAAAAGCTTGTGAAGGTAATCTAGATCACAAGTGCTTCACAGGTAAGATTGCTACTGGAGATCAATTCATAGCATCTGTTGACAAGGTAAGATGGATAAAAGAAACATTTGGCGCAATAGCATGTGAGATGGAAGGTGGTAGTATTGCTCACGTATGCTATTTAAATAGTGTACCATTTGTGGTTATAAGAAGCATTTCTGACAATGCAGATAATGGGGCACATTTGGACTATGATAAGTTCCAAGATATAGCTATTAAGAATTCTACCAATATTTTAAAGACTATGATATCAGAAATGTAATGGTAAATTTATAAAGTTATAAAAAATTAATCACTAGATAACAATATTATTGTATAAGGAGTGATTAATTATGTTAACTAATGATGAAAAGAAATATTTTAAGAATAAATTGATAGAAGAAAAAAATAGAATTGAAGGTATAATTGGACTTATGAATAAAAATGAGACAATTGGAGAAGATGCACAGAACTTTTCAGAATTGTCTCTATATGATAATCATACAGGAGATATTGGCAGTGAAGTGACAGAGACATCTAAGTCTATTGCACTAAAAAATAATGAAGAAAGAATATTAGCTAAAGTTGATAATGCAATTGAGGATATAGACAATGGAAGTTATGGTATATGCAAAATTTGTGGTAAAGAAATAAATAAAGAGAGGCTACAGTTTATACCTTATGCTGAGTATTGTGTAGAGTGCCAAAAAGCTAGTTCTTTTCATGATAGGAATGAGTTTGATAGGTTTAAAGAATCATCACCATTTGTAGCAGATACTTATACTGCTGCACCAAATCCTGTAGAATACTATGAAGCAGTGGAATCCTTTAATCAAATAGATAATATCTATGAATTTGATGAAGATGTTGATTATGGAGATGTTGTGGATCCATTAGATAATATAAGTAATGAATTTTATAAACGAACATTGTAATTTTGGGGGAAACATGGAATTAATAATAATAGTTTTAGGCTTTATCTTAGATAGAGTTACGAAGGTAATGGCATTTAATGTTTTAGGTGGAGGCGAAGAAAAACAAATTATAAAAGGTATATTTTCATTAGAATATTATGAAAATACTGGTGCTGCTTTTTCTATGCTTTCTTCTAAAACAATGCTATTAGCGTTTGTGTCATTAATAGCAGTTATACTAATGACGGTTATACTATTAAAGTATAGAAAGAAAAACAAGATTTTCGATTTATCATTATCATTTCTAATTGCTGGAGCATTGGGAAATATGTATGATAGGTTTTTTCAAGGATATGTTATAGATTTTTTTAAATTACATTATTATAATAAGTATACTTTTCCTATTTTTAATGTAGCGGATGTATTGGTATGTATAGGAGCAGGTTTTTTAATTTTATATGTTATAAAGGAAGAAATAGATGAAAGAAGAAAAAGTAGTAGTAAGTGAAAAAGACAATAATAGTAGGCTAGATAAATTTCTCACAACTATATTTACTGATAAATCACGAAGCTTTTTTCAAAATATTATTGAAGAAGATTTAGTTAAAGTAAATGGTAATACAAGAAAAAGTAACCATAAAGTAAAAGAAAATGATATAGTAGAAATAAAATTTCCCGATGCAGTAGAAGGAAGTGTAGAAGCAGAAAATATTCCAATAGATATATTATACGAAGATGATGATGTAATAATTGTGAATAAAGCTCAAGGAATGATTGTACATCCAGCTCCAGGTGTTTATTCTGGAACTTTAGTAAATGCATTATTATACCATTGTAAAGATTTATCTGGTATAAATGGAGTTGTAAGGCCAGGAATAGTTCATAGAATAGACAAAGATACTTCGGGAATACTAGTAATAGCTAAAAATGATTTTGCACATATGAAGCTAAGTGAGGATTTTAAAAAGCATTCTATAACTAGAGAATATATAGCTATTACAGAAGGTATAATAAAAAATGATAGTGGTACAATAGATAAACCATTAGCTAGAGATCCAAAAGAGAGAATAAAGATAGCTATTGTAGAAGGTGGAAGAAAAGCTGTAACACATTATTCTGTTGAAAAAAGATTTAAGAATAATACGATGGTCAGGTGTACTTTAGAAACAGGAAGAACTCATCAAATAAGAGTTCATATGGCATCAATAGGACATCCTTTAGTTGGAGATCCTGTATATGGATATAAAAAACAAAAATTTAAAGTTAATGGTCAAATGCTTCATGCTGCTAAATTAGGTTTTATACATCCTACAAAAGGAATATACATGGAATTTACTAGTGATGTGCCAGATTATTTTGCAAAAATATTGCAAGTTTTAGGAAACACTTGATGATGTAGAAAAGATTTGATATAATACACTAGAATTAATCTTTAATTGATCCCGTGAGGTCACAAGGTTAAACTAGTAAAACCTAATTATAAGTTTGTATAGTAATGCCTTACTTCGCGAGAAGTAGGCTTTTTTAGTTAATTTATAAAATAAAACTTTGAGGTGATTAAATGAATTTAAAAGCGGAACTTTTAGATGAAAAAGCAATAGGAAGAACACTAAAAAGAATCTCTCATGAAATAATTGAAAAAAATAAAGGGACAGAAGATTTAGTCCTAATTGGAGTTAAAAGAAAAGGAGTTCCTTTAGCCAATAGAATTGCTAATTTTATTGAGAATATTGAAGGAAATAGAATACCAGTTGGAGATGTTGATATATCATTATATAGAGATGATTTAAATACGTTTCTAGGTGATAGTTCGATAGAAAATATGAATTTAGGAGTAGAAGTTAGGAATAAAAAAGTTATATTGGTAGATGATGTTCTTTATACAGGAAGAACGGTTAGAGCTGCAATAGATGCTATTATAGCAGTGGGAAGACCTAATTCAATACAATTGGCTGTATTAGTTGATAGAGGTCATAGAGAGCTTCCTATAAGAGCTGATTATGTTGGAAAAAATATACCGACATCTAGACACGAGATGATAAAAGTATCTCTTGTTGAAATAGATAAAAAAGATTTAGTTAGTATATATGAATAGGAGAAAGCTATATGAATAAAAAAGATTATGTTGATGTAGAAGAAAAATTGCCAATAGGTAAGACAATTCCATTGTCACTTCAACATTTATTTGCAATGGTAGGTGCTACAATATTAGTACCACAACTTACAGGACTACCACCAGCTATGGCTTTGTTTTGCTCAGGTATAGGAACATTATTATATATATTTGCAACAAAAGGGAAAATACCATCTTTTATTGGTTCTTCTTTTGCATTTATAGGAGCTATCATTTTAGTAAAAGATAAATATTCAACATCAGTAATGCTATCTGGAGTGATTGCTGCAGGACTAGTATATATTATTGTAGCAGGAATTATAAAATTGGTAGGAGTTAAATGGATTGATAAAGCATTACCTCCAGTAGTTGTAGGGTCAGTAGTAGCCTTAATCGGGCTGTCATTGGCAGGCACAGCAGTAGAAATGGCTGGCTTTTCTTTAGCTTCGTCTGTAGAAAATAGACCTTTAGTTATTTTAGTAGCAATAGTTACATTGTCAATTGCTATAATAGGTACTACCTTTTTTAAAGGATTCCTTTCGGTAATACCAATACTTATTGCTATGATATCAGGATATGTTTTATCTTTTATAGTTGGAATAGTACCAGAAGAAGCAATACATGAAATAGTATCTGCGCCAATATTTCAAATTCCACAGTTTACTTTACCTAAGTTCAATAGAGATTCAATAAATGCAGTAGTTATAATGGCACCGATAGCATTTGTTACATTAGCAGAACACATAGGACACTTATATGTAGTCAATAGTGTTGTAGGAAGAGATTTTACAAAAGATCCAGGATTACATAGATCTATTTTAGGAGACGGACTAGCTACAACTTTTGCAGGATTAGTGGGAGGACCTCCTAATACAACTTATGGAGAAAATATAGGAGTTATGGCTATTTCTAAAGTTTATTCTGTATGGGTAATTGCTGGTGCAGCAATTCTTTCTATAATAATGTCCTTTATTGGACCTGTAGCGGCTCTTATAAAAAATATACCTAGTCCAGTTATTGGTGGCGTTGGGATTTTACTTTTTGGAATAATAGCATCATCTGGATTTAGAATATTTGTTGATGATAAAATAGATTTTTCAGATAAAAGAAATTTAATTATAGTGTCTGTAATAATGATATTAGGGGTAGGAAAGACTGTTTTAGAATTTAATATAGGAGCTATACCAGTAACAATAGATACTATAGCATTAGCTACTATAGTAGGAATTATGTTAAATTTAATTCTTCCAAAGAAAAAGAAAATAGATTTATAGTGCACTGAAAATTGTGCACTAAAAGAGGAGCTGTTGCATGAAGAGTGTGGCAGCTTTTTTCAGTAAGTTTGATAGAGTAAAAATCAGGGCACAAGTATGATGGCACAAGGCACAGGTATGGAGGAAATTCCTGCGGAATTTCTTAAATTATAAATGTTAAGTTGAATGTTATAAGTTAGACTATGTCTCTCTTTTAGATAACAGTTGATATAAAAGTCTTTACAGAAAGCTCATGAAAGTTACACTTCCATGAAGCTGTGGTTACAAATTACATTTTATATTAAACATGAAAATACTGTGTTGTCCGCAGGAGTTATAATATTTTCATCTTAAGGGTAAGAATAATCTTCTTATCTATTCACTAGCATTTCTAACCTGTGCAATGATAAAAGGAACTATCGCTCACGAAAATTTATTCGTTATTGCGATAGCCTACTTTTTAAGATTTATTAGATTTAATTTTAGATCTAAATAGTAACTTTCTAAGAGCAGCTCCGTTAAATGGAATTAATGGATAAAGATAAGATTCTCCAGTTAGAGTTTTTGTAGAAGCCATAATAATTATTGAGAAGATAATTCCTATAATAAAACCCCATATATTAAACAAACCAGTTAAAATTAATATTATAATTCTAAGAAATTTTATAGCATAGCTTAATTCTATGCTTGGTTGTGTAAAACTAGCTAAAGCGACTATAGCCATATATAAAATTGTTTCAGGTATAAGCCATCCTGTGTTTACTGTATACTCCCCTAAGAGCAATGCACCAATAACAGATAAGGACATTCCAAGGGAGCTAGGGGTGTTAAGAGAGGCGAGTTTTAAACCATCTATCCCTATCTCTAATAGTAAAAATTGAAATATCAGTGGAACGGTGTATGAAGTTGATGGTAGTAAAAATTTTAATGATGTTGGTATTAAATTTTGATAGTGAACTAGTAAAAGATAACATGGAGTAATAAAAATTTGAGCAATGAATATAAAATTTCGGATAATTCTCAAATAGTTTCCAGTTAAAATTGGGAAATAATAATCTTCAATATTTTCAAAAAAATCAAATATGCAAGTTGGAATTAACATTGCTGTAGGGTTATTATCCACTAATAATATAATTTTACCTTCTAGTATGTGTGCCGCTGTTACATCGGGTCTTTCTGTATATCTAACTTTAGGAAATGGGTTAAACCAATTATTGGAGTTTAGAGATTCTACTAAACTTTCATCGCCCATTGTTAAAGCATCTACCTCTAATGAACTTAATCGTTTTTTTAGGGTATCTAAAGCTTTCTTATTTACTAAATTCCCCATATATCCTATAGCTACATCTGTTTTTGATGATGAACCTATAGTTGTCATTTCAAAAGTTAAATTTGTATCTCTTATTCTACGACGTATAAGAGCTGTATTAAACACTATAGTTTCAACAAAACCATCTCTAGCTCCTCTAAGGACTTTTTCTTTATCTGGTTCTTCAGGACCACGAGCAGGATAAGTACGGATGTCTAATATAATTGCAGAATTGTAACCTTCTATAATCATGATAGTTTGACCAGATAGTAAACTATCAATTATTTTATCAAAATCTGTTTCTTCTGCAACTTCTATATTTGGAATAACTTTTTCTATGAAATCTTTAGATGTTTTTAAATTTTTGAAAATATCTTCTTTTAAGAAATATATAGATTTCATAAGTGATCTAAGAGCATCGTCCTTTGTTAATCCATCTAAAAATACTAAATATGCTTTTTTGTTATGAATAAGTATATTTCTTTCTAAGATATCAAAACTTTTTTCTAGGGGTAGCCTAGAACGAATTTCAGAGACATTTTTCTCGAATTCTGATGAAAATTTCATATATCGTCACCTCTTACTTTTGTATACTAGAAATAGTATCCACAAATAAAAAATAAATATACTGAAAATAGTATAGTGATTTGTTGTATCAAGAGATGAAAGTATGTATAATAACTCTAAATAGGAAATTTTAAGGTGGAGTGTGATTTTATTTTGAAGGAAATAAAAAATAAAGTGAAAGAGAGTATGATAGTAGGTACATATATTGTTCTATTGGCTTTCTTACTTATTAATTTAAAAGGGGTAACTATGATATTAGGTAATATTATGGTTATAATTAAACCTATCATAATAGCATTGGCTATGGCATTTGTATTAAACATATTGATGAGGATTTTTGAAAATAAAATATTTTTCTTTTTAGATAAACAAAAAAGTGAGTTTCTAAGAAAATTGAAAAGACCATTATCTATATTAGCTACTTTTTTATTTGTTATTGGAATGATGGTAGGAATAACTTTATTTGTAATTCCACAGTTTATTGAGAGTTTATCAACATTAATTGATGCAGTACCTGGATATTTAAATTCCTTTGAAGCAATGATTGATAAGCATTTTTCATCTATAGAGGTAATGAAAGCGATTCAAGATAGTGTTATTGATGCATGGAAGGAAGTCTTTCAAATAGCAGGGCAATTAATAGGAAAGTCTTTAACAGGAATATTAAGTGTTACAGTAAATATTACTAATATGATATTTAATTTTGTAGTTGCTCTTGTTTTGGCTATATATCTGCTTGCAAATAAGGAGAAATTAATATTACAAAGTAAGAAATTATTATATGCATTCTTAAAAAAAGATGTAGTTGATAAAATATTGGAAGTTGGTAGGCTTACAAATGTTACATTTTCTAGTTTCATAGGGGGTCAATGCACTGAAGCTATAATACTTGGTATATTGTGTTTTATAGGAATGAATATATTTAAAATGCCTTATGCATTACTGATAAGCGTACTTATATCAGTTACAAGCTTAATACCTGTTTTTGGAGCTTTTATAGGAACAATTCCTGCAGTATTTATAATTTTAATAATTAGTCCTATAAAAGCGATATGGTTTGTTATATTTATAATAGTTCTTCAACAATTAGAAGGCAATATTATTTATCCAAAAGTTGTTGGAAGTTCTGTTGGATTATCTGCTATATGGGTTATGGTAGCTATAACTGTAGGAGGAAGTGCTTTTGGATTAATAGGTATGCTTATAGGTGTTCCTACTGTAAGTGTAATATACCAATTAGTTAGAAATGCTACAAATAACAAATTGAATAAAAAAGGTATAAGAGTAAAGTGATTATTTTATATGAGGTGAAAATGTGAATAGGGTAATTCTTCATGTAGATATGGATGCCTTTTTTTCATCGGTAGAGGTGGCTGATAATCCTAGACTTAAAGGGAAACCAATAATTGTTGGAGGAAAGTCAGAAAGGGGTGTAGTTTCTACATGTTCTTATGAGGCGAGAAAATATGGGATAAGATCAGCTATGCCTATTTATAAAGCAAAAGTATTGTGTCCTAATGGTGTTTTTTTACCGGTGAGATATGGTAGATATGTAGAAGTATCGAATAAAGTATTTAAAATCTTATTTAGTATAACAGACCATGTAGAAAAAGTTAGTATAGATGAGGGATATTTAGATGTTACAGATATAGATGAAGATCCAAAGCTAATAGCATTAAAAATAAAAAGCAAAGTACTAATGACTTTAGGATTAACTATTTCTGTAGGGATTTCTTATAATAAGTTTTTAGCAAAGTTAGCTTCAGATTGGGAAAAGCCTAATGGTTTAAAGATAATAACAAAGGAAATGGTTCCGATGATATTATTTCCTTTGCCTATAGAAAGAGTGCATGGCCTTGGAAAACAATCTGTAAAAAAACTTAATAATATAGGGATTTTCACTATAGAAGATTTATATGGTTTACCTAAAAAATATTTTAGTGAGTATTTTGGTAAATTTGGAGTGGAAATCTATGATAGAATAAGGGGAATAGATAATAGAGAAGTTGTTACAGAGAGAGAAAGAAAATCTGTTGGAAGGGAAATAACATTAAAAGAAGATACTAAAGATATAAAAAAACTTAAAAGTTATCTAAAAGAATTTGCAAATTTTATATCTAAGTATTTAGAAAAAAATAATATATCGGGAAAAACTTTAACTGTAAAAATTAAAACAGCGTCTTTTGAAAATCATACTAAAAGTAAAACTTTTAATAAATATCTTTATCTAGAGAAGGATATTTATGAGGAGGGGTGTAAGATTTTGGATGAAGTTGTTATAGAAGAAGATATAAGGCTTATAGGACTTACAATTTCATCACTAGAAAGTAATAATCTTAAGCAATTGACATTTTACTGATAAAGAAAAGAGGAAGAGCACTAATGAAAAAAAGAACAAAGGAAACGATGATAATAGGAGGAGCTTTAATAGCATTATCTTTATTATTACATTATGGGCATTATCTTATTTTTCAGGACTTACATCATACATTAATATTTTTAGTTGCGGATTTAGCTTTTATACCTATGGAAGTATTTTTTACAACATTAGTTCTAGATAAATTTTTAGAAAAAAGACAAAATCAACATTTATTTGAAAAACTAAATATGATTATTGGAGTATTTTATACAGAAGTAGGTACAAGATTATTGTATAGATTTGCAGAATCAGATGATGATATAGAGGACTTAAAAGAAAATGCAGTAGTGAACCTTAATTGTAGTGAAACAACTTTTAAGCAGTTAGAAACAATTGTAGAAAATCATAATTATGTAGTAAATATGGATAAGGTGGATTTAAAGAGTTTAAGAGACCTTCTTGATTACGAAAAAGATTTACTTATAAATCTAATTACTAATCCTACGTTATTAGAACATGAAGAATTTACAGAAATGATGATGTCTATTATGCATCTAAGAGAAGAATTAGATAGTAGATGTAGTGAATCTATGGAAGAATATGAGATAATTCATATTTCATCAGATATTTCAAAAGCATATAAATATTTAGCTAAAGAATGGGTAAGATACATGAAATATCTTAAAAATAATTATCCTCAATTATTTTTAAAAGCTGTAATAAACAATCCTTTTGATAGGAGAGATAAAAGGGAGAAGGATTATTTATTGATAGATAAAAATAGAAAGTAGTTTTTGCATATTATTTATTAAGCTATAACAAAGGACTGTTACATAAAATTTTTTTATTATGTAACAGTCCTTTCTTTAAATTGGCTTAGGATCAATATAAATAGTTTTATTAGTTAAATAAATAACCATGCCAGCTTTAGCTCCATTAGGTTTTCTAACATTTTTTATTTCTGTATAATCTACTGGAACTTTAGTACCAGATCTACCTTTTGAATAATATGCAGCTAAGTTAGCAGCGTATTCAAGTGTTGTATTGGGAATATCACTGGAGGTTCTTTTTATTATTACATGAGAACCAGGAATATTTTTAGTATGTAGCCAAATATCATTTTTAGATGCAAATTTTGTTGTTAAATAATCATTTTGAATATTATTTTTACCAACATAAATATCTATTCCATCTGGAGAAGTAAATTTTAAAGGTTTTGTTGAAGTAGATTTATTTTTCTTTTTAGAAAATTTAATATATCCTTCAGCAATAAGTTCATTTTTTATATCATCTATTTCATTATAGTTATCAATTAAGTTTATATTTGTTAAAACAGATGTTAGATATTCCAATTCAACTTTATTATGTTCTAATTGAATATTAGCCATTTCTTCAGATTTTTTTAGTTTATTATATTTCTTATAGTATTTTTGAATATTATAAGATATGGATTTATTAGGATCCAGTGAGATTGTTATATAATCATTTGTATAATAATTGTATACATTAGCTTCTTTATCTCCATCTTTAATAGAATAAATGTTTGATGTTAATAATTCACCATAAAGTTTAAATATATCTTTATCCTTAGTTTCATCAAGAGTTTTAAGAAGTATTTTTTCTTTTTTTATACAACGTTCAATATTATTATTAATAAGCTTTTGAAGAGTTAAAGTTCTATTTTTTAATCTATCTGCTTTATCCTTCTCCTTATAATAATCTTCTAGAAGTAGAGATGGAGAAGGATAGTTTTTTATAGTTGAATTATCTAATGAAAGTGGCATTGAGGAAAAATTAAATGGAATGCCATTTTCAATATATATATTAAATTCTGGAGATACATTAAAGTATTTCTTTATACAAGAAAATAAATCGTCACCATCATATTTTAAATATATATCTTTAGATATATCCTTACCTATACCCATAAACACTTTAGATGCAAAGTTTGTGTTAAAGTCTGTATTTTTAGAAACAATTTCAAATTCTTCTTTTGTAAAGGTAAATGGATCTAATTTATTAGTTGATGGTGGTAGAACAAACTCTAGAGAAGGGAGAATAGTTCTAAACCTATTTATATCTTCTGTTATGTGTTTTATGGAATCCATTATAATATTATCTCTATCTCTAACTAATGTTATATTTGAGTGTCGTCCCATTATTTCGAAATATAAATTATATTTACTATCAAATCCTAGTTCATCTGTTGTTAGAAAAGAAATTTTTCCTATTCTATCAGTTCCTATTTGTTCAATATCTATTATTTTAGAGTTATTTAAGTATTTTCTAAGAACCATATTAAACAACGGAGGTGTTAAAGGATTTTCTTTAATCTCATTTGTAATATGTATTTTAGGATAAGATGAGGAAGATGAAATTAGAAGCTTTACCTTCCCATGATTTTTAGTTTTTATAGTGAAAATTATTTCGTCTTTTTCAGGTTGATTTATTTTATTAATTCGACCATCGATAATTGTATTTTTAAGTTCATTTATAACATAATGGAGGTATAAACCGTCAAATGCCATGATATCATCTCCTTATTATCTTTGGTTATTAGTATAACATTGATAAAAATTAAAATAAAGTACTATTGATAATTCAAAAAAGTCATTGTACTATATAGTATGTAGAGTAGAAGGAGAATGGAAAAATGAGGCTAAAGTATTATAGGAAGGTAATGGCTTTAACACTTATTTTATTATTGATGTTACAAGGATGTACTTCAAAGAATACTAAAAAAAATGATGGTAAATATTTAAAACTTGAAAAGAATATTATCGTCGGTTTTGATAGAAAGGGAGTAAAATACTATAATTTTGATGATTTAAATGAGGTGTTATATACAGAAGAAAATGCTATAGATGTGTTATATAATAATGAACCATTAGTAGTAGTAAATATAAAGCAAGAAGAAAGTGGTAATAATTACATTGATATATATACAAAGGATAATATAATAACACTGAAGGACTTTAAGAATTATTCAAATATAAAGTTAAGTGATAATGGAAGATATTTAGGATATTATGGTTATAATGATGAAGAAGTTATAGATGGTCTAAAAATATTTGATATAGAGACTAGAGAAGAAAAAGAAATTCCAAGTGAATATATTATTTCAGGTGACAATTATTCAATTACAAATAATAAGGTATATTTTTATGGTGTACATAACCAAGGAAATAAAGCCGGATTGTATCAATATGATATTGAAAAAGATCAAGTTAAAGAAAGAGATATTAATGTAGATGGTATAGTTGTTTACTATAAAGTTATTGGAGATTCAGAGATTATATTAACTTTTGATGGCATGGATTATAAGTTAGATATATATAAGGATAACAAAAGAGTGATATCTAGAAATGATTTTACTAAAATAGAAGATTTTTTATATATAAATAATAAATATTATATAGTTGGGGTAGCACAAGACGATACGACTAGAATATATGAAATTATATCATCGGATGAAAAAAGAACAATGACCTTTGAGTTTCCGAAGAATATATATGCAAGTAGAGGAATTGCTTATGATGATGATAATATATATTTTATAGGTGGAGATAATAGTTTTGATGATAATAAATTATATAAGTTGAATATTGAATCTAGAGAGGTAACTATATATAATGCTTACTCTGATGAAGTAAAGGTAAAATAAAAAAGTAAGAATGTAAAAACATAAACATTCTTACTTTTTTTTGTTTATGTGAATTAATAATGAAAATATGGTAAATAATTTAAGTGGGGTGAAAATATGAAAGAATTAGAAGTATATATAGAAGATGAAAATATAACAGATTTACATATAGAACAAAAAAAGGATAAGGGGATTTTACGAATTAGGGCTAATGGAGAACTTGAAGAAATGAAAGAGTTTTCAAAAGAAGAGGTGCTAAGTCTTGTTGCAAAAATTAAAGTAAGAAGCAAATTGGAGTTAGATAAAAAAAGAATCTGTCAAGATGGAAGTTTTAATGTTACGTTAAAAGATAAAGAATATAGCATTAGAGTTTCATCCTTGCCAACAATATTTGGAGAAAAAATTAATCTTAGAGTGCTAAGAAATAAAACAGCATATTCTCTAGAATCATTAAAATTTATACCTAAGGATACTTTAGATTTATTGTTATGTGCTAATAGTGGGCTTTTTTTAATTGGTGGACCAACAGGAAGTGGAAAAACAACTACTTTGTGCAACATAATAAATTCTATAGATACTGTGGGAAAAAATATTATAACTATTGAAGACCCAGTAGAGTATATAATACCTAATGCAAATCAAGTGGAAGTTAATGAAAAAGCTAATTTCAATTTTTCAAACATACTAAGATCTGTTTTAAGACAAGATCCAGATATTATTGTTATAGGTGAACTTAGAGATGAAGAGACAGCTAGATTAGCTCTTAGAGCAGCTCTTACAGGGCATTTAGTTATATCAACTATACATTGTAATGATAGTTATGGAGCTATTAATAGACTTTTAGATATGGGGATTGATAAGACACTTATAAAAGATACTCTTATAGCAGTAATATATCAAAGACTTCTGAAGAAAAAGTGTAACTGTGAAAATAAGTCTAAATGTTTGATATGTGGAGGAAAAGGATACAAAGGTAAAGTTGTTGCTGGAGAATATATAGTAAACGATAGATATGATATTGAAAATGATTTATCTAAAGATTATTTATGTAAAAATAAAATACCGTTAAGAAAATATTGTAAGGGATTGTGGGAGAAAAAGATTATACCTAAGGAGGAATATTTATCTTTATTAATTTAAAAAAAATAAAACGAAAAGAAATAAGCAATTTGTTTTATCAGTTAAGTATTTTATCTAAGGCAGGAATATCTATAGTTACTTCATTAGATATTATAAGCAAACAATGTAAAAATAAGAAATTCAAATACATTTTAAATAAAATAAATGAAGAAATATTGAAAGGAAATAGCATATATAAGGCTTTTTCAAATAGAAAGGTTTTTGATACATATGTAATACAATCAATAAAAGTAGGAGAAGAAAGTGGTAGTATAGATAAGATTTTCAATAATATTTATGAAAATTTGGAGTCTAAAATTAAGACAAGAAAAAATATATTACAAGCTATAACATATCCAATTGTGATTCTTAGTATATGTTATATTTTGTTTAATATAATCTTTATAATAATCGTGCCATCATTGTCTTCTACCATTACCGTTGATAAAAGTAAAATATCTAGCTTGGTAAAGTTTTCCATGCACTTTAAAGAAAATTATATATTAATAAATTTTATGGTGTTTTTAACTGGAGGCTTATTAGCCAAAATATATAAAAAAATAAGTGCTAAAAATGATAAATTGAGAATTAAGATACCTATATTTGGAGAACTAATATTATCAAATTTAAGAATAGGGATATATGAATCATTATTTTTATTGATAAATAATGGGGTACCTATTACTACGGCTATAGAAAATATTGTAGATGATTGTAAAAGCAATTTTATAAGAGATATTTTAAATAATATATTGATAGATATAAAAAATGGAAATGATTTAGCTACTGCCTTAAATAAAAAGTATATTTTTGATGATATATCTATGGTTCTAATATCAACTGGCATAGAAAGCGGATATTTACCTGAGACTATAGAGAAAGTTTCAGAAATGGAAAAAGAAAATTTTAATATGAAATTAGATAAAGTAGTAAAAAAAATAGGGCCTATTATGCTTGTGATAATGGGAGCCATTGTATTATCTATAGTTGTATCTATTATGGAGACTATGTTTTCTTATATGGAGGGAATTATGTGAAGAAAGGATTTACGTTAATAGAAGTTTTAGTAACTTTATCTATATTAGTTATATTAATGTCTATAGTAGTACCTAATTATAGTGAATTAAGAAAAAACATAGATAAGAATAAGTATATTTTAAATTCTGTACTGGTATATGATTATGTTAAAGCTCATAATGAAAAGAATACTTTTACTAAGTTAAGTGATTTAAAAGTAGCAATTGAAAGTAATATATCTGTTACCGATGTAGAACTTACAATTGGAGGAAAAGGTATTGAAACTGTGAAATACAAAGATAAAGGTAATGAATTAAAATTAGTATTAGATGATAAGAAGTTTACTTATAAATTATATTTAGAAGGGAAAGTAATTTACAGTGGAGATTAAAAAAGGATTTACATTAATTGAAACAATAATAGCAGTGGCTGTTATCGTAACATTATTGCTTCCTATAGGGTCGATAATAAAAGTTTATAAGCATCGATCTATAATATACAAAGGAGAAACAATAAAAAATGAAATTGGGGATTTCATTTTTAGAGGAAAAGAAATATCTAAAAGAAGAGAGAGAGAAGGAACAATAATTATTCAAACTAGTAATAACAAATTGATTTTAGTAATAGATGGAGAAGTAATAGATCAATATAATCTTAAAGAAGAATTTGAGTTTATAGAAAATTCAACAATGAAAAAACAAGAGATTATTTTAGGAAGTAAGGGAAATATAAAGTCTTCGATAAAAGTTAGATTTAAAGATAAGTATGATAACAAATATGATGTTTCTATTAGAGTAGGAGTGAGCAATATATTTTATGAATAGGAAAAAAGGTTTTATTGTGATAGATATGTTACTATCTATAGCACTCTTTTTATATTTGTCTATAGTGGTGATAAAGGTTATTGATAAAAATACGAAGGTTGGAATCGATAATAGTAGAATTAAAAATAATATGAGAATATTGAATGTCATTAGAGAGAAGGTATTAGTAGATAGTGAAAAAGACTATCATATAATGATTCCAGAAGAGAATTTGACAATTAATAGACTTACAAGTAATAAAGTTATTGATTTAAGTGGCAAAAAAGGTGACAAATATGTAGAGGTATATAAATATAGTGGTGGTATGGATATTACCTTATATGAGAGAGTGGAAGATGGGTATGAAGTATATAAAGTTAAGAACTAAATATAATGGCTCAATACTTATTAACTTATTAATTCTACTTATGATTAATGTAATAATTATGACATTCCTTTTAAGATATATGTATAGTGTAAAAAATCATTATATCAGTAATATTGATGAAAATAGAAAGTATATAGATATAAGTTGTACTATGGATCAAATAGTTTACATGTTAGATAATGAAATATCACAGTTTGAAGTTAAAGAAGAATCTATAAGTTATTTATATAATGGAAAACGATATATGATAAGTAAATATGGTGGAGTTTTAAAATATATAGTAATTGATTCTGAGGCTACTAATGTAGTTATAAGTAATTCTATAGATAAGTGTAGATTCACATATGAACCTTCTGAGGAGTTATTATATATATATTTAAAATCAAATAGTGGGGAGGAAAACTTTCGTTGTATAAAGATAAAAAAAGAGGTTTTATTATGATATGGATAGTTATTATTATGAGTGTAATGATTATGTTAGAATTTATGATAGCTAATATACTCATAAAGGAAAGAAGAACTATTATTTATACAGAAAAAAATATAGAGTATCAGTACATTAAAGATTAGTGTATTTAATTTGCAAATAATCATAAGTTTTGATAAAATATCATTGTTGTTTGCGTATGTATACTATAATTTAAGAATAAATATTAAAAATATAGTATTAGATTAACTAAATAGGTTATAATAATAATGAAAATCATTTTGGAGGGATATTAATGATATCAGCAGGAGATTTAAGAAAAGGTACTACGTTTGAGCAAGATGGACAAGTGTATACAGTTATAGACTTTTTACATGTTAAGCCAGGAAAAGGAGCTGCATTCGTTAGAACTAAGCTTAGAAATGTTATAAATGGTGGTGTTACAGAAACTACTTTTAACCCAACAGCTAAATTCCAAGAAGCAGTAATTGAAAGAAAAGAAATGCAATATCTTTATTCAGATGGAGAATTATACTACTTCATGGATGGAGAAACATATGAACAAATACCATTAAACTATGATCAAGTTGAAAACGCTATTAAGTTCTTAAAAGAAAATATGTTTGCTATAATTAAGTTCTATAAAGGTGAAGCTTTCTCAGTTGAAGCACCGAACTTTGTTGAATTACAAGTTGTAAGTACTGAGCCGGGTGTAAAAGGAAATACAACAACTAATGTAAATAAACCAGCAACATTAGAAACAGGTGCTGAAATTGGAGTTCCATTATTCGTAAATGAAGGTGACATGATAAGAGTTGACACAAGAACTGGAGAATATATGGAAAGAGTTTAATTTTCCTTAAGAGAGGAAGAGTATATGAATATTAACGAGAAAATATCTACTCTTGAAAATATTGAAAATAAATCTTGTGAAGTGAAATTATTTATAGACATTATAAAAGATTTGCAAGATGAAATAGAAAATCTTAGCAACGAAAATCATTTGTTAAGAGAGTATATTGATACTATAGAAGAGGATTTAAGAGAAGTAGAATCAGTGCTTTCTGTAGAAGATGATGAATTAGAAATTGATAATTTTGATGAAGAAGAATTTATTCAAGTTAGTTGCGATAGTTGCAAGGAATCTCTATATATAGATAAGGAAATTTATGAAAGTGAAGAAAATTTTGATTGTCCTAATTGTGGAAATTTAATTACTTTTATAAAGAGCTAATATTAAAGAAATCACTATCTCTAAAAAGAAAGATAGTGATTTCTTTATTTTATTATGTGTTAGAGATCAATAAATTAATTTAGATAGAAGGAATTTTACATAAAAATTGAAATATTAAGAAAATTAAAGATATTCAGAGTAATTGGAAAATATCAAATACTAATTTCTTCCAGTTAGACTTTTATACCCTTAAGTGCTATACTAATTATAAAATTATAGTGCTATAATACAAATATGGTCGCAAGAAGGAAGGTGACTACAATAAAATTTACAAGTAGACAAGAAGAGATTATGAGATTGGTGAAAGAGTTTCAACCGATAACTAGTGAAAAAATAGCCAAGAAATTAAATCTTACCAGAGCAGCATTAAGAGCAGATCTTTCTATACTTACAATGAGTGGTATGCTAGATGCTAAGCCAAAGGTAGGATATGTTTTTTCTAATAGAGAAAATAAGATTTCAATTGGAGAAAATACTCTTACCACAAAGGTAAAAGATATAATGTCTAAGGCTGTAGTAGTAGGAGAAAATACTATGGTATATGATGCAGTATTAGAATTATTTCTTAATGATAGCGGAACTTTATTTATTGAGAATGATGGATTTTTGGTTGGTGCAGCATCAAGAAAAGACTTCCTAAAAACAGCTATAGGAAGTAGTGATATGCATAAGGTACCAGTAGGGATTATCATGACAAGAATGCCTAATATAGTTTTTGTTGAAGAAGATGATACGGTTATTTCAGCGGCTAAGAAAATTATAGATCACGAGGTTGATTGTCTTCCTGTCGTAAGAAAGGAAATTAAAGATATAAAGGAAAGCTATAAAGTAGTAGGAAAGGTTTCTAAAACTAATATAACTAAGTTATTTGTTGAAGCGGCATCTAAATAATAATGATACTATCGGGTAAAACCCGTTAGATATAGATTAATATGACAAAGGGGATGTTGTTATATGGATAATAATAAGTATGTGTACCTTTTTAAAGAAGGAAATGCTTCAATGAGAAACCTTTTAGGAGGAAAAGGTGCTAACTTAGCAGAAATGACAAATTTGGGAATTCCGGTGCCTCAAGGATTTACAGTTACTACAGAGGCATGTACAAAGTTTTATGATGATGGTAAATTGATATCAGAGTCTGTTAAAAATGAGATGAAGGAAGCTATAAAAAACTTAGAGGTAATAACAGGTAAAACATTTGGGTCAACAGAAAATCCTTTATTACTCTCAGTAAGAAGTGGTGCTAGAGTATCTATGCCAGGAATGATGGATACTATTTTAAATTTAGGACTTAATGATGATGCTACTATAGGGCTTTCAAAGTTAACAGGTAATGAAAGATTTGCTTATGATTCATACAGAAGATTTATTCAAATGTTTTCTGACGTTGCTATGGGGATAGAAAAAAGATATTTTGAAAACGTATTAGACGATGTTAAAGCTGAAAAAGGAGTAAAGTTTGATACAGAACTTACTGCTGATGACTTAAAGGAAGTTGTAATTAGATATAAAGATATCTATAAGAGAGAGATGGGAGAAGATTTCCCAAATAATCCATTTGATCAATTGATAGCAGCAGTAGAAGCAGTATTTAGGTCATGGGAAAATCCAAGAGCTATAGTATATAGAAGACTTAATGATATTCCATCTGACTGGGGAACTGCTGTAAATGTTCAATCTATGGTTTTTGGTAATATGGGAGGAAATTCAGGAACAGGGGTAGCCTTTACTAGAGATCCGGCTACAGGAAACAACAAAATATATGGTGAGTACTTAATTAATGCTCAAGGGGAAGATGTTGTTGCAGGAATAAGAACACCCCAACCTATATCTAAACTCGAAGAGGATCTTCCAGAATGCTATAAAGAGTTTATGGATATAGCACATAGATTAGAAAATCATTATAGAGACATGCAAGATATGGAGTTCACTATAGAACAAGGTAAATTATATTTCCTACAAACTAGAAATGGAAAAAGAACAGCACAAGCAGCTTTAAAGATTGCTGTAGATTTAGTAGAAGAAGGTTTACTAAGTAAAGAAGAAGCAATATTGAAGGTTGAACCAAAACAATTAGATTCATTACTTCACCCAACTTTTGATATAGATGAATTAAAGAAGAGTACAGTTATTGCAAAGGGGCTTCCTGCATCACCAGGAGCAGGTTGCGGAAAAGTTTATTTTACTGCAGAAGATGCCAAATTTGCAGCAGATAGAGGAGAAAAGGTAGTTCTTGTACGTTTAGAAACATCACCAGAAGATATTGAAGGAATGGTTGTTTCAGAAGGTATCCTTACAGTAAGGGGAGGAATGACATCTCATGCTGCAGTTGTTGCAAGAGGAATGGGAACTTGTTGTGTGGCAGGTTGTGGAGAACTTGAGGTAAATGAAGAAGAAAAATATTTTAAAGCTGGAGATAGTATATATAGAGAAGGGGATTATATTTCAATAGATGGTTCCACAGGAAATGTATATGGAAAGGCTATAAAAACAACTACACCGGAAATAACAGGATATTTTGGAACTTTTATGGAGTGGGCTGATTCAATAAGAAAACTTAATGTTAGAACTAATGCTGATACACCTAGAGATGCTAAACAAGCAGTGAAATTTGGAGCAGAAGGAATTGGATTATGTAGAACAGAGCATATGTTCTTCCATGAAGAAAGAATAGCTGCAGTTAGAGAAATGATTGTGGCGAAGACAGAGGATCAAAGAAGAAAAGCATTAGATAAGATTTTGCCAATGCAAAAAGAAGATTTTATAGGAATTTATGAAGCGATGGAAGGAAAAGCTGTTACAATAAGATTTTTAGATCCACCATTACATGAATTTTTACCAAGTGCAGATGAAGATATTGAAGCTTTAGCAAAAGAGATGAATATAGATTTATATGAATTAAAAAATACAATAGCTTCACTTCATGAATTTAATCCTATGATGGGACATAGAGGATGTAGATTAAGTGTTTCTTATCCAGAAATAGCAGAGATGCAAACTACTGCTGTTATAGAAGCTGCATTAGATGTAAAGAAGAGATTAGGATATGACATTGTACCAGAGATAATGATACCATTAGTAGGAGAAGTAAAAGAATTAAAATATGTAAAAAATATTGTAGTATCTGTTGCTGATGAACTTATTAAAAATAGTGGAATAGATATGAAATATAAAGTAGGTACAATGATAGAGATACCAAGAGCAGCTTTAACAGCTGATGAAATAGCTAAGGAAGCTGAGTTCTTCTCATTTGGAACTAATGACTTAACACAAATGACTTTTGGGTTCTCTAGAGATGATGCTGCTAAATTCTTAAATGATTATTATGAGAAAAAGGTTTATGAATTTGATCCATTTTCAAAACTTGACCAAAATGGTGTAGGAAAATTAGTGAAGATGGCAGCAGATGCCGGAAAATCTACAAGAAAAGATATTAAGCTTGGAATTTGTGGAGAGCATGGTGGAGATCCATCATCAGTAGAGTTCTGTCATGCTGTTGGATTAAATTATGTATCTTGTTCACCATATAGAGTTCCAGTAGCTAGACTTGCAGCGGCACAAGCACAAATTAAAAATCCTAGATAATTAAAAAATAGTTTATAAAAGAGTCTAAAGTACAATAAATTAATATTATGCTTTAGGCTCCTTTTTTATAGGTAAGAGTAAATAGTGAAGAAATAAGAGAAAAGGTTGTCTCTTAGACAAGCCGAGAAAATTTTATTTAAGAAATTTAGTTATACTTTAATATTGGTACCAGTACAAACTAGCCATAATATCAAGAAAACTGTTATTTTCTTACCATATATTTTGAATTTTACTATTATTGCTTAATTTCTTTATGCATTTCAAATCTGTTCTTTCTTTCGTTTTTAAAGCGATTATAAATATAAAATTTATATGAAAATATAAAATTCATGTGATTTTCGCTTTGATTATTATATTTATTTAACAGAGTATTATAATCTTCATAAGATAGCTCTGATGTATTATAAAAATCTCTACATAGTCTCCAATGCTTTTGTGGAAAGCTTAGATATGAAAAAAGATAAATATGTTCATTAAAATTTAAAGGAGATATTTTCTCATATATATTTAATAGATATGAGAAAAGAAAGAAGTTCCATTTTGTATTTTCTCTTCTTAAAAAACGCCTAAAAAAATAGCAAAGGTCTGTAATTCTATAATCAATTCTACATTTATCAAAATCAATTACCCAAGGATTCATATTGTTATCAATGATTATGTTTTTATTGACGTAATCTTTATGACATAAAGTTTTAGGAAGAAAATTAGTATCAATTAATTGAGAATATATGACACTTATATAGCCTGTATTGAGAATATAATCTTTATAATCTATAATCTTTTTTGAAAAAATATCATCTTTATTACTACAGATATCAATATACTTTTTTAAGTCAGAAAAATGCTTAGCGTATGAAAAAGAGCTGTTATCAAATCCTGTTAATAATTTAGAACCTTCTATAGGAGAAAAGTTTTTGCCAGATATATGCATATTAGCTAGATTCTCTAGAGAAATTTCTAAATGATTTAAAATATCATAATTGCATTTTACACCATTAATCCATGGAGTTAATATAAAAAGCATATTATTATACTTAAAATATCGTCCACCACTAGTAGTAGTAAGAAGAGTAGGACAAGATATATTATGAAGATTTAACCATATTATTGATGAGTAAATAAATAATAGTGTTTCTTCATCATAATAGACTTTCTTTAGACAATATGATTGGGAATCAGTATTTATTTTATACACCATTCTATCTTTTGCAGTAGCTTTAGCTTTGACAAGTTCAATAGAATTTGCTCTAATATTATATTCTTTCAAAACTAAATCAAAAATTAAATTATTACTCAAAGTTAAGTTAGACATATAAAAATCTCCTTAATCATTATAGTATAAGAGTATTAAAGAAATAATATATTTATGCATGAAGTATATTAATAAATGAAGGGAAAATTAAAAATATTATAATATAAAAAGAGGAAATGAGAATTTTATAAAGAAGTATTATTAATCAGGAGGATTTATATGAATATAAGAGAAACTATAGAAAATAGAGAAGAAGTTACATTAAATAAGCATGCTGTATTATCTAAGAATACTCGTGGAAGAAGTGTTGCTGAAAAAGAAGAAGATATTCGTACTTGTTTTATGAGAGATAGAGATAGAATAGTTCATACGAAATCTTTTAGAAGATTAAAACATAAAACACAAGTATTTATAAGGACATCAGGAGATCATTATAGGACACGGTTAACACATACATTAGAGGTAGCTCAAATTGCAAGAACTATTGCTAAGGGTATAGGACTTAATGATGATTTAGTTGATGCTATAGCGTTAGGGCATGATATAGGCCATGTGGCTTTTGCACATAATGGAGAAGAAGTCTTAAATGAACTTATGCCTAATGGATTTAAACATAATATAAATTCTATACGAGTGTTGACACGTCTTGAAAAAAATGGAGCAGGGTTAAATCTTACAGAAGAAGTATTGGATGGAATACTACATCACTCTGGATTTGATAAAAATGGTAAAGAAGCTTTTACATTAGAAGGTCAAGTAGTAAAATATGCAGATAAAATAGCTTATGTAAATCATGATATTGATGATTCAATAAGAGCAGGTTTAATCGTTGAAGAAGATCTTCCAAGTGAATACATAAATATTCTAGGACATACTAATTCTGATAGAATAAATAGATTAGTTCATGATATTATATATAATACTATAAATAATTTAGAAAGTGAAAATATAAAAGTTAATTTAAGTGAAGAGGTTGGTTATGCATTAACTGGATTAAGAAGTTTTATGTTTAAGGAAGTATATAAAGGAAATATACTTAGAAATGAGAGAGAAAAAGCCAAGTTTGTATTTGAACAAGTATTTATGTATTATGTTAAAAATCAAGATAAGCTTCCTAAGTTTTATAGAGATATTGCGGAAGAGGAAGGAATTTACCAAGGTGTGTGTGATTACATAGGCGGCATGAGTGATGATTATTGTATTCATTTGTTCAATGAATTGTATGTTCCTAAGTTTGTAATATATTAAGAATAGGTAAGCTACAAGTATGTAATAATATAATAAAAGAATAACATAATTAATATATTTAAATTAAAAATAAAAAGAGGAAATATAATTTCAGTGTCGAATATTAATTTAATTGTACGAAAAAAATAGAGGTGGTTTTTATTTGATAAGTGATGAATTAATCCAGAAGATAAAGGACGAAAATGATATTGCTAGTGTGATAGAAGAAAGTGGTGTCAGACTCAAAAAAAGTGGTAAATATTTAACTGGATTATGTCCCTTTCATAAAGAGAAAACTCCATCATTTACAGTTACACCTGAAAAAGGAATATATAAATGTTTTGGATGTGGAGAAGCAGGTAATGTAATTGTATATGTAATGAAAACTAAAAATCTGCCATTTGTTGAAGCAGTAAAGTATTTAGGGGAAAGAGCCAACATAGAAATTGATGAAGGCAATAAGGAATCCAAAAAAAAGAAGGAGTTTAAAGATAAACTTCTTAAAATTAATAAAGATAGTGCAAGAATATTTTTTAATAATTTAAAAACTAGTAAAAAAGCACAAGATTATTTTAAAAATAGGGAATTGAATATAGCAACAATTAAGAAATTTGGTTTGGGTTATGCCGAAGATTCATGGCATTCATTAATGAATAATCTAAGACGAAAGGGTTATAGATTAGAGGACTTAATAGCGCTAGGGTTAGTAATAAAAAGTGAAAAATCCACCTATGATAGATTTAGAAACCGAGTAATTTTTCCTGTTTTTGATTATAGAGGAAATGTAATAGGTTTTGGTGGACGGGTTTTAGATGATTCTAAACCTAAATATCTTAATTCTCCAGAAAGTTTAATTTTCAAAAAAGGTGACAATTTATATGGCTTAAACTTTGCTATAAAAAGTGGACTGAAAAAGTCAATAATTATAGTAGAAGGTTATATGGATGTAATTACTCTTCATGAGCACAATATTACCAATGTAGTAGCTTCACTGGGAACAGCTTTAACTGTTAATCAAGGTAAGCTTTTAAAGAAGTTTGTGGATACAGTTATAATTTGCTATGATGCTGATGCAGCTGGAAAAAGTGCTACAGAAAGAGGATTTAAGGTATTGCAGGATATGGGAATTAAAATAAAAATTTTAAGAATCCCAGATGGAAAAGATCCTGATGAGTTTGTTAAGAAAAATGGTAGAGATAAATTTATAGATCTTGTTGAAAAATCTATGTCATTAAATGAGTATAAGCTGGAACTAATAAAAGAAAAGTATGACCTTAATGAATCAGAAGATGTTCGACATTTTATAGAAGAGTCTCTAAAGGAAATTTGTATAGATTTATCTAGTTTAGAAAGAGATGAATTTATACATAATATAAGTGAGATAACTAAAGTTAGAGAAGAATTTATAATAGATACATTAAGAAAAATGGAGAATTTTAAAGGTAATTATGAAAAAGTGAATAATTCGGGGTATATTGGCCAAAATATACATTTAGAGAAGAGTAGTTTAAGAATAGAAAGAATATTACTAAAATTATCTTTAAAAAATATTGAAAATTATAAATTAATCTTACAGCATAATGATGAGGAGAACTTATATTCAAGAGAAACAGCACCTTTATTTGAAAAAATTAAAGAGCTTTACAATAGTGGGAAAGTTGATATAACTAAAGATATAGAGGCAAAATGTAATGATGAAGGGACTTTGAAGACACTTATAAAGGTTCGAGAGGAACCAATTATTACAGATGGATATGAAGACGATAAGCTTATATTTGATTGTATAAGAAGACTTAAAAAATTTAAGCTAGAAGAAGAAATAGAGTTCTTAAATGAAGAAATTAAGGAAAAAGAGAAGTTAGGTTCAGTGAATGAGACGATAACATTATTGAAGAAGATGAAAGAGAAACAAAAACAATATAAAGAACTCTAGGGATATTGAGAGGAGGTCTAGCATGGAAAAGGTGAATCCAAAAGACAAGGCTGGAATGTTAAAGATAGTTAAAAAATTAATTGATACTGGTAAATCAAAAGGAAGTTTGACATATAGTGAAATAGTAGATGAGCTTGAAGATGTAGAATTAAGCCCAGAACAAATAGAACAGGTTTATGAAGCGTTAGAATCTATGGGAATAGAAGTAATTGGTGAGAATAAAGATGCAGTAGAGGAAGCAACTGAAGAAATTGACATATCAATTCCTGAAGGAATATCTATAGATGATCCTGTAAGAATGTACTTAAAAGAGATTGGTAAGGTACCTTTATTATCATCAGAAGACGAAATATCACTAGCTATGAGGATAGAAGAAGGAGATCAATTTGCAAAGAAAAAACTTGCAGAAGCAAATCTTAGACTTGTTGTATCTATAGCTAAGAGATATGTAGGAAGAGGAATGTTATTTCTAGATCTTATACAAGAAGGAAATTTAGGTTTAATTAAGGCTGTAGAAAAATTTGACTATAGAAAAGGATATAAGTTTTCAACTTATGCAACATGGTGGATAAGACAGGCAATAACTAGAGCTATTGCAGATCAAGCTAGAACTATAAGAATACCTGTGCATATGGTAGAAACAATAAATAAGCTTATTAGAGTAGAAAGACAACTAGTACAAGAATTAGGAAGAGCACCTCAGCCAGAAGAAATATCAGAAAAAATGGATATGCCAGTTGAGAAAGTTAGAGAAATTATGAAAATAGCTCAAGAGCCTGTATCACTAGAAACGCCAATAGGTGAAGAAGAAGATTCTCATCTTGGAGATTTTATACCTGATGATGAAGCACCAGCACCGGCAGAAGCAGCAGCTTTTACAATGTTAAAAGAGCAGTTAATTAATGTTTTAGATACTCTTACACCTAGGGAAGAAAAAGTATTAAGACTTAGATTTGGTCTTGATGATGGTAGAACGAGAACCCTTGAAGAAGTAGGTAAAGAGTTTAATGTAACAAGAGAAAGAATAAGACAAATTGAAGCTAAGGCATTAAGAAAATTAAGACATCCAAGTAGAAGTAAAAAACTTAAAGATTATTTAGATTAGAGCATCACTTTATGATGCTCTTTTGTTATTGGTGCTATTTAATTATTATGATATAATTATATATATTATAAGGGGGAGATGTTATGAAGGTTTACAAGCAGAAACCAGGAATTGGAAGCTTTTATTTAATACTTATGACGGTGATTCTTAATTTTGCTTTATTATTTATTTCAATGTTTATCGAATCCTATATGATAAATTTATTCGGATTGGTATCTTTAATATGCATTGATATATATCAAATGTATTATATAGTTATATCGTTTACAACTAGATATATAGTAAATGAGGATTCTGTAACAATAAATACATTTTTTTATTTAAGGAATATAAAAATATCAATGAAGGATATAATAGAACTTCGACATGAAGAAAATAAAATAGATGGAATGGTTTTAGATGGATATGGAATGAAAAAATTTGCCTTTGGGATAATTTATATAGAAAATATAGGTGCTACAAGAGCATACATATCTAATTTTGAAAATGTTTTACTTATAAAAACTACTAAGGGTAATTTTGCAATTTCTCCAATAGATATTGGTGGAATTTGTGATGATATATCTATAGAAGGTTCAAAGAAAGTTGAAGATAAAAAAGTAAGTCCATTATATAAAGATAAATTTTTTTTAGCACCATTTATATCTGCTTCATTTCTTATTATAGTATTAATGATAATACCACTTTTATTAGGAATGAAAGATAATTATGCATTAAATTCAATGCCTTTATCTTTTAATGAGAGATTTGAACCGATTAAATGGGGGACATATACACAGTTTGCTGTAAATCAAATTTCTTATGGGCTTATTACAGCAGGAATACTGCTATGTATGTTTTTAACTTCTAATGTATACTCTAAATATGATAGAAAATCATGTTATAAGTATATATATTTACCTTTAATAGTAGCAGTTGTTTTATTATTTATGCAAATTCAAATACTTTCAATATATTATTTTTAGAATACATAGGAGAAAAAAATGTTAGTTTCAAAGAGAATAAAAGAAATATGTGAATTTATAGATTCCTGTGATACATTAGGAGATGTAGGCTGTGATCATGGATATATAGGATTATGCTCGTTAGAGAATAAACTATGTAATAATGTTATTGCTACAGATATTAGTAAAGATTCACTAAAAAAAGCGATGTTTAATGTTAAAGGATCTAAGTTTACTAATGATATTTCCTTTAGAGTTGGTCCTGGACTTAAAGTGTTTAAAAAAAATGAAATAGATGTAGCTGTTATAGCAGGTATGGGAGGAAATCTTATAAGAGATATAATAGAGGATTCATTGGATATCTTTAAAAGTATGGATTATCTAGTATTGCAACCAGTTCAAAATGTAGAAGTTGTAAGAAAATACATTTATGAAAAAGGATACAACTTAATAGAAGAAAAAGTAATTTATGATGAAGAAAAGTATTATCCTATAATTAAAGTATCTTATGGAGAGAATGAAAAAAAATCATTTTCTGATATAGTATATGAGTTAGGTGAGAAGGTAATATGTAATCCTAGTAAAGAGGAAATAATGTATATAAATCATAAAATAAATCATTTTAGAGAAATCATAAACTATATAACAAAAGAAACAGAAGCATCACTTATAAGAAAAAAAGAGATTCAAGATAAAATTGATTTTATGGAGAGTATATTAAATGAAAATAAAAGACTTTGAAGTATATATGAATGGGATAGCACCTACATATTTAAAAGAAGATTTTGATAATGTTGGATTAATGGTAGGGGACTTTGAAGATGAAATATCTAAAATATTAGTGGCTTTAGATGGAACTATTGAAGTTATTGAAGAAGCAGCTGAAAAAAAATGTGATTTAATTTTAACACATCATCCTTTAATATTTAGTAAACCAAGTTCTATTACAAATAAAACAATACAAGGTATTAAAATAAGAAATCTTATAAAAAATAATATTGCGTTATATTCTGCTCATACAAACTTAGATAGTGTTAATGGTGGAATAACAGATACTTTAGGGCAAATATTAGAACTTGAAAATATGACATTATTAAGTAGTAATCCTCTTAGTAGTGATGCTGGTATTGGAAGAATAGGTGTCACTAGTGGTGATATAACATTAAAAGATATATTAGATAAAATAAAGAAAAAATTTGGAATAAATAATATAAGGTATTGTGGTGATTTAACTAATAAAATTAATAGAGTAGCACTATTGAATGGATCAGGACAAGATTTCTTTAAATATGCTAAGGAGCAATCATGTGATTTAATTATAACTGGTGATACTACATATCATTATGTATCAGATTACAATGAAGAAAAAATTAATATTATAGATATGGAACACTTTTATTCAGAATGGATACCTTTTATAGAGATATCAAAAAATATAAAAAAAGATTTAAAAAAGTATGGAGTTGATGTTTTATTATCAGAAAAAAGTAAATCTCCATATAAGAATTATTAAAAATTAATTGATTTAAAATATTAATTATGTTAATATACATATGCGAGTAAAACAGATGGTCGCTGCCTAAAGTTTTAGGGAGAGGAAAGTCCGAGCACCACAGAGCAGAATGCTGGGTAACACCCAGTCAGGGCGACTTGAAGGAAAGTGCAACAGAGATATACCGCCTAGAGTATATTCTAGGTAAGGGTGGAAAGGTGAGGTAAGAGCTTACCAGCGCAATGGCGACTTTGCGGCTATGTAAACCCCATTTGGTGCAAGATCGATTTGAAGCAATGAGTTGCTCGCTCGCTTCAGAAGTATCGCTTGAGTTTATTGGTAACAATAAACCTAGATAGATGACCGTCAAATACAGAACTCGGCTTATAGTTTTAGTCGTACATGAGAGACATTTGGTTATAGTCAAATGTCTCTCTTTTTCTTATTTGGATAAATTATTTTATTTTGCTAATAATATAAAATAAAAGTCTGGTAGGAGCTGATATTAATGTCTAAAAATACAGGAGTTATTAAATGGTTTAATAATGAAATAGGATGTGGATTTGTCGAAACAAAATATGGAATAAATATTTTTGTAAATGATTTGTATTTTAATGATAACAATATGGATTATATTAAGGTGAAAAAGTAAAGTTTTATGTAATTGGCGGCTCTATAGGATTGACGGCAGTTAATATACATAGAATATAGGTTAAAAATGAAAAGATAAATATAGTAAGATATGGTTTTGTAAAAAATATACTCCACAAATCTATAAATATAGTTTATATTATAATATGGCGATTATATTTTAGAATGGAGTAATGGGATGAATAAAGTTATGGATGATAATCTTTTAAAAAGGTACGAAGAAGTTAAAGGATTAATAGAAGGATATTGTAAAACAAATTTAAGTGAAGAATTTGCAGGTTTATGTATTAGAGCAATAGATAAAGTTATTGAAACAAATGAAAAAGGATTTTCAAAAGGAAGATTAGAAGGGTGGGCTTGTGGAGCTGTTCATGCCCTTGCTGGAGTAAATTTCTACTTTGAAAAGTTTTCAAAAATAAATGTTAAAGCTTCAGACTTATATAAATCTTTTAATATAAGCTCTTCAACTGCATTAAGTAGATCTAAAGAAATAAGAGATGGTATAATAGGTGCTGACATAAAAGATTGGGTTACAGAAGAGAATAGAAGTACCTTAAAAGAGATAGCATATAATATTGCTAGAGAGGCTATATATATAGAAAACTATGAAGAGAGAATAAATGAAGCATATTTTGCTTTAAGTTTATATGATAGATGTGTTGATGCTATGCTTATTATAGCTGATGAAGAAATAATGGATTTAAATAAGAAAAAAGAAGCATATAAACTGGCTTTAGATGCAGGATATGATGAGATAAAGGAAGACTTTGAAAGTTTTAGAGGAAACTTTTGGAGTATAAAAGAAACTCAACCATATATGCTTGCAAAATTCTCTTATGGAGACTTATTGTGGGCTTTAGGAGAAAAAGAAGAAGCTATAAAAGAATATACAGAGATGATTGAATTAAATAGTAGTGATTCTCAAGGAATTAGATATATATTAATAAACTGGTTATTAGAAATGAATAAAGATGAAGAGGTAGAAAAACTTTTAGCTACATATAGTGATGATGCAACTGCTATATTTAAGTATGCTAGAGCACTTTTAAGTTATAAATATGGTGATTTAGATAAAGCTAAAGATGAGCTAAAAGAAGCTGTAAAAGTAAATTCATTTATACCACCTTATCTATTAGGATATAAATCTATGCCTAAGTCACTACCAGATTATTGTGAAGCAGGAGATGAAAAAGAAGCAATAATGTATTGTTGGTATTCTTTATCTGCATGGAGAAGTATTTTAGGTTCATTACAATGGCTTAGAAAAAATTATAGATAGATATTGCAAATAATCTTGTGAATTTTTGCTAAATGTAAAAGTTAATAGTATAATGAAGTAAAAAAATAGTGGCTGTTATTAACAGCCTTTTTATATTTTTTTCAGAATAAATGTTCGATACTATTTACTATTCGATATAAAATAATATAAAATATCAAGTATGGATTAAAAATAGGAGGCTAGAAAGACTATGAGTAATAATACTTATGAAGTAACGGATTTAACTTCCTTAGAAAAGCTTGAACCTGTTAGAGTAAGACCAGGTATGTACATAGGATCTACAGGTATAAAAGGATTACATCATTGCCTTTGGGAGATATTGGATAATGCTATTGATGAAATATCTAATGGATATGGCGATAAAGCAACAATAGTTTTGAATAAAGATAAAAGTATAACGGTTAGGGACAATGGAAGAGGTATACCTACAGGAATACATCCTATTAAGAAAAAAAGTGGTGTAGAAATGGTATTTACAGAACTTCATACTGGTGGAAAGTTTAATAATAGTAATTATAAAACTTCCGGTGGATTACATGGAGTTGGAGCTGCTGTCGTTAATGCACTATCTAAATGGGTTGAGGTTGAAGTGTTTCAAGGAGGAAAAATATACAAGCAGAGATTTGAATATGGGTTTGATAAAGACCTAAAGAAAGATATGCCAGGTACTCCAGTTAGTAATCTTAAAATCGTTGGAGATACAGAAGAACAAGGTACAAAGGTTACTTTTATGCCTGATAAAGATATTTTTTCTACAATAGATATAAAATTTGATATAGTAGATCAAAGACTTATGGAATTATCATTCCAAAATAAAGGCATAACCCTTGAACTTATTGATCTAAGAGGAGAAGAAGAAGTTAAAAAATTATACTACTCTGAAAATGGACTTTTAGATTTTATAAGATATTTAAACGAGAGTAAAACAGTATTGCATAAGGATCCTATTACTTTTTCTGGAGATAGAGAAATAGGCGATATAAAGATGAGTGGAGAAATATGCATGGAGTTTACTGATTCAACTTCAGAAAATATTATGAGCTATGTAAATAATATTCCGACTACTGAGGCTGGAACCCATGAGAGTGGTTTTAAAACTGGTATGACTAGAGCCTTTAAGGAATGGGCTAAGAAGTTGAACCTTATAAAAGAAAAGGATAAGGAATTTGAAGGTGATGACTTAAGAGAAGGTCTTACAGCTATTATAAAAATATCCTTAACTAATCCTATTTTTGAGGGGCAAACAAAGACTAAACTTGGAAATAGCGAAGCATACACTATGATGAATGATTTATCCTATACTAAAATTTCTCAATGGATAGAAGATAATAAAGAAGTTGCTACAATGATAATAAATAATGCCATAGCAGCTGCTGCAAGAAAAGATAAAATTAAGAAAATTAATGAATTAGAAAGAAAAAAAGTAGGAAAAGGAACATCACCTCTTGCTGGGAAGATAGCTATATGTACTTCAAAGGATAGAAAGTATAATGAATTTATTGTAGTTGAGGGAGATTCTGCAGGGGGATCAGCAAAACAAGCAAGAGATAGAAGATTTCAATCAGTTATGCCGTCTAAAGGAAAGATAATGAACACCGAGAAGCAAAAATTGGAGAATGTTCTTGCATCAGAAGAACTTAAAATTTTCAATACGGCAATTGGTACTGGTATTCTTACAAATTATAATGAAGAAGATCTTAAATACGATAAAATAATAATAATGTCTGATGCTGATGTGGATGGATATCATATAAGAACTTTATGGATGACATATATATATAGATATATGAGACCACTTATAGCCAATGGACATTTATATATGGCACAACCACCTCTTTATAAAGTATACAAAGTTGTAAAGGGAAAAGAAGTTGCTAAATATGCATATAATGAAGAAGAACTAGATAAAGTAAAAAAGGAAATTGGTAAAGGTGCATTAATACAAAGATATAAGGGACTTGGAGAAATGAATCCAGAACAACTTTGGGAAACTACTTTAAATCCTGAAACTAGAAATCTAATGCAAATTACTATAGAGGATGCTGCAAAAGCAGAGAAGATGGTATCTTTGCTTATGGGAGATGTAGTTGAACCTAGAAAGAATTATATGTATAAATATGCTGAATTTTAAAGAAAGGGACTTACGATATGGCAAAGAAAATTAACATACCGACAGATAAACACGTCATTAAAGTACCTATTGAAGAAGCAATGCCAGATAACTATTTACCTTATGCAGTAGAAGTTGCAAAGGAAAGAGCATTGCCAGATGTTAGGGATGGATTAAAACCGGTTCATAGAAGAATACTATATGGTGCATATAAATTAAAAGCATTTCCAGATAAACCATATTATAAATCGGCGAGAATTGTAGGTGATATTTTAGGTAAATATCATCCACATGGAGATTCTTCTGTATATGATGCAATGGTTATATTAGCACAAAATTTTAGTACAAAAGAGCCGTTAATTGATGGACATGGAAATTGGGGAAGCATAGATGGAGATTCAGCGGCAGCGATGCGTTATACAGAGGCAAGACTTTCAAATATCGCATTAGAAATGTTAAGAGATATTGAAAAAGATACAGTAGATATGGTAGATAACTATTCAGCATCAGAACTAGAACCTAGTGTACTACCAAGTAGATATCCTAATATTTTAGTTAATGGAAGTTTTGGTATTGCAGTAGGACTTTCAACTAATATTCCACCTCATAATTTAGGAGAGGTAATAGATGGAATATTAGCTTATATAGATAATGAAGAAATAACTACAAAAGAGTTAATGAAATATATTAAAGGACCTGATTTGCCAACAGGAGGAGAACTTATAGGAAGTGATTCTATATTGTCTGCTTATGAAACTGGTACAGGCAAGGTAGCATTGAGAGCAAAGACTAATATTGAAAAGAATGAAAATAATAGATGGTGTATTGTTATATCTGAATTTCCATATAGAAAGAATAAGGCTAAATTACTTCAAACTATATCAGAAATGACTGGGGATAAGAAACACGCAAAAATTCTTGATGGAATAATGGATATAAGAGATGAATCTGATAGAACTGGTATTAGAGCTGTAATTGAATTTAAAAAATCAGTTGATGAAGAAGGGGCTAGAAGAGTTTTAAAATATCTTTATATGAAGACAGAACTTCAATGTAATCTTCCATTTAATATGGTTGCTATTGCAGATGGAAAACCTCAAACGTTATCTTTAAGGAGTATTTTAAAACACTATATAAATCATCAAAAAGAAATTATAACAAGAAGAACAGCCAAAGAATTGCAAGAAGCAGAAAAAAGATATCATATAGTTGAAGGATTTATTAAAGCTATTGGAATAATGGATGAAGTAATTAAAACTATAAGAGAGTCTAAGTCAAAAGCCAATGCTAGAGAAAATCTTATGAATAAATTCGGGTTTTCAGATGTACAAAGTGATGCTATTCTTGAACTTATGCTGTATAGATTAACAGGACTTGAGATAAAAGCTTTTGAAAAGGAATATAAAGAATTATCTCGATTAATTAAAAAGCTAAGAAAAATATTAAGCGATGAGAAAGAATTATTAACTGTCGTAAAAAAAGAGCTAGAAGAAGTAAAAAACAATTATAGTACAGAGAGAAAAACTAAAATACTTGATGGTGTAGAAGAGACAAAATTTGATATAGAAGATATTATCGTTTCAGAAGATGTAGTAATAACTTTATCTAATGATGGATATATAAAAAGAATTTCTCAAAAAAGTTTTAATAGACTTTCATCAGGAGTAGAAGATATAGAGTATAGAGAAGGAGACTTTAATAGATTCTTGCTACAATCTAATACAAAGGATACTTTTATGATTTTCACTGATAAAGGGAATATGTATCAGACTAAAGTAAATAATATTAAAGAGATGAGGTGGAAAGAAAAGGGTGAAAGAATTTCAGAAATTATTAAAAGTTGTACTTTAGATGAAGAGTCTATAGTTTATGCCACTACTATTGGTCAAAATAATATGAATAGTGATTTTATTTTTATAACATCAAAAGGTTTTTATAAAAAAACTTCAATAGATAAATATGTAACAGCATATTCAAAAATTGCGGCACTTAAACTTAAAAATGATGAAACATTAGTTATGGTGGATATGGTTTCAAAAGATGAAGAAAGTAAATTTTTAAATGTAACATTAAAGAGTTCATTAAGCTTTATTGTGGAAGAACCAGAGGTTCAAGAGGGAGAAAGAATGGCTGCCACTTCTAAGTTCTTAAGTTTGCCGAATAAAGAAGAGATAATTGATGCAAATATAGTTAATGAAGGAGTTTATGCTGAATTTTCTATTGATATAAGTAAAAAAGGTATTATAAAAAGAAAGAGCAGTGGTAAAAAGATAACTTCTAATGATGATATATTATTATTTACTAGTAAGGGAACAGTATTAAAGATTAGTGCTGTGCTATTTGAAAATTTAAAAGATAATTATGACTTAAGCAAATATTATGATGGATTTTTAAAGAATGATGAAATAATCAAAGTTGTTTATATAAGTAAATTTGATGGAATAGTGATTTTTTCTACTGAACTTGGATATATAAAGAAAACAAGACTTCAAGAATTTAAAAAAGATGAAGGAGTAACTATAGGGTATAAGCTTAAAACTGCTGATGATAAGTTAGTACATGTTGATATTATAGAAGATGATGTTGATTATGTAATGGTTACTAGAAAAGGTATGGCCTTAAGAATTAATACTAGTACAGTAAGTGAAATGGGAAAAGTAGCTTCTGGAGTTATTGCCATATCATTAAGAGATGAAGATAAAGTTATTTATTGTAATACTGTAAGTAAAGAATATAATATAAAGATGATTTCAAAGAATAAAGAAGAAAAGATTATAAATACTAAAGAATTGAATACACAAAATAGAGCTACAAGAGGAAAAAGTGTTTTTACGGTAAATATGGATGATTATATAAATAAAATAAATCAGGGGTGATAAGATGAAAAAAGTAGTAGTATTTTTGGCTACAGGTTTTGAAGAGATAGAAGGGTTAGCTGTTGTAGATATATTAAGAAGAGCAGGAGTTAACGTTGATATTTGTTCTCTCAATGGAGAATATGTTACAGGATCTCATGATATAACAATAAAAAGTGACATTTTAATAGAGAATATAGATATAGATCAGTATCAATGCATCGTATTACCAGGTGGACTGCCAGGGGCAACAAATTTAAGAGATGATAAAAGAATTATTGAATTTGTTAAAAGTTTTGATAAAGAAAGTAAACTTATAGCTGCGATTTGTGCCGCACCTATTGTATTGGAGAGAGCTGGAGTAATAAGAGATAGAGAAATAACTTCATATCCAGGATCTTTAGAAAATAGTGAAAAGTTTAATTATAAAGATGAGATTGTAGTTAGAAGTGAAAATCTTATAACAAGTAGAGGACCAGCGACAGTATTGGAATTTGCATATAATATCCTTAATGCCATGGATTTAAAAGATAAGGCAGATGCATTAAGAGAAGGTATGATGGTTAATTTCTACAATAAAAACATATAAATAATAAGGGCTGTCGTATTAACAAATGAAGATTTGTATGTCAGGGCACAGGGAATAAGGCACAGGGCACTAGTAAAGTGAAAATTCCTCTTTTAGAGGAATTTTATTATAATGCTGTGGATGTCAAAGTATTTTCATATTTACTATAGCTACAAAAATTATATTATAATTCGTAATACAAGAACTGTGTCACAATAAATATTGTGAGCAGTTCTTTTTTGTGAATAAGTAAGAGTGAAGCTTAATTTTCACCACTACTTAACTAGAACAGGTATGAATATTAACATAACTATACCTTATGATATCGTACAGTTATGTTCCAAGCTATATGAAAGTGCAACTTTCATTAGCCATCTGTAAGACTATGGTATTAACTCTATTTTAATTATATAGTCAGTCTATATAACAAACTAATGACATATTACTTATAATCTCAGAAATTCTTCAAGAATTTCATCTATACCTGTGCCTTGTGCCATCATACTTGTGCTCTGTGAAGCATAAATTTACAAGAAGGAGATAATATATGATTAAATATCTATCAAATGGTATAAAGGTTATAATTGAACCGACGGAAGGAGAATTAACTAGTTTTACTATTGGATTTAATGGTGGGGCATTACAAGATAATGAAGAGCTTGGAATATGTCATTATATTGAACATGGATTGTTTCTAGGGACCAAGAATAGAAGTGAAGAAGAGATAAATGTAGAGTTTGATAAGTATTTTGGCTTTTATAATGCTATGACTAATTATTCTTATGTAGTTTTTTATGGAACAACTTTTAATGAAGATTTTGAAAAAGGACTAGAATTATATAGTGATATATTACTAAATCCTACTTTCCCTGATGAAAAACTTGAAAGAGAAAAAAATATTATTTATACAGAAATTGATGAATGGTTACAAAATGAAAAGTTAAAAAGTGAAAGCATATTATTTTCAAAAATTTTCAATGGTAGATTGCAAAATATAATTCATGGAAATAAAGAAAGTTTGAAAAAGATAACTAGGGAAAGTGTAATAAAAAAATATAATGATATATATGTAGCTGAAAATTGTACTATTTCTGTTGTTACATCAATAGAAAGTGATATAATTTTAAAATGTTTAGAAGAAAATTTTGCATATATGAAAAAAGGTAAACGTTTTATATACCCTGAAAGAGAGGTTTTATCTGGGAAGAAGATTACTGCAAGCGGTGAGAATAGTAATACAGCTACAGTATTTGTGTCAATTGATTTACATGGTTTAAGTAAAGAAGAAAAGTATTGCATGCAGATTTTAGATTACATTTTAGGCATTGGTACAAACTCTATTTTATATGATAGACTTCGAACTGATAAAGCGTTAGTTTATGATGTTGAAACAGAAATTAGATTTGATTCTGGAGTAGAGATATATTTAATTAATGCTATGACAAGTAAAGATAAGGGAGAAAATGTGGCTAGTGAGGTTGAAGAAATATTAGATAACTTAAAGAACTATATATCAGATATTGATGAAGAAGAAATAAAGCATTATATTAAGAAAGTAAAGATGAGTAAAACAATAAGGTGGGAGAGAAAGATTCAAAAGGCTAAAGATTTATCTGCAGAAGATATTATGTTTTCAGAGGAAAATTCATTGGTGGATAATGAAATAGAAATAATAAATAAAAAATTACTTTTTAAATTATGTGATAGAATTAAGAATTACTCCATATTAATTAATAATTAGTATTTTTGTGGGGTAAAAAATGAAAAAAGAATATTATTTAAAAAACTTACATTGTACAAACTGTGGAGAAAAGATTGAGAGACGTTTGAAGAAGATAGATTTTATAAAAGATGTACAAGTTGATTTTATCACTAAAAAAATCTATATCGAAACTAAAGAAGATATAAGGGGTCTGGATAAGAAAGTGAAAAAAACTGTGCATTCTGTAGAACCTAATTGTATTATTGAAGAAAGAAAATATATGCACGAAGAAGAAATAGCTAATGTAGATATAATGAAGTACATAATTGCAGTTACAATGTTTCTGACAGGGATTATTTTAGATAATAAATATTCTTTTTATTTATTAATTATAGCTTACATAATTATAGGATATAAAATTATAGTAAAATCAATTAAAAATATTATTAGAGGAAATGTTTTTGACGAGAATTTTTTAATGTCACTAGCTACACTAACAGCAATAGGAATAAATCAATATAAAGAAGCAGTAGCAGTAATGCTATTTTATAGTATTGGAGAAATGATACAAAATCTTTCAGTAGAATCATCAAGAAATTCTATTAAAGAATTGCTAAAGTTAAAAGAACCGAAAGTTAATTGTATAGAAGAGAATAAGATAGTAACAAAGCCAATAGAAAAAATAAAAATAGGTGAAGTAACCTTAGTTAAGTCAGGAGAAAAGGTGCCATTAGATGGGAGTTTAATTGATAAAGTATGTATATGTGATACATCACCACTCACAGGGGAGTTGGTTCCTAAGGTATATACAAAAGGTGAAAGTATAAAAAGTGGTATTATAAATATTAATGAACCAATAAGAATAAAGGTAGACTCCGAATATAAAAATTCTACAATAAAGCAGGTTTTAGATTTAGTTGAAAATTCAACTTTAAAAAAAGGCAAAAGTGAAAAAATGATAACAAAGTTTTCAAAAGTATATACACCTATTATACTTATAATAGCATTTATGACCACTATACTTGGTTATAGTATATTTGGAGGAAAATTAGTAGCCTGGATTTATAAATCATTAATATTTTTAGTATTATCATGTCCTTGTGCACTAGTATTGTCAATACCACTAGGATATTTTTCAGGTATTGGTGCAGCGGCAAAGCATGGAATAATGATAAAAGGTTCTAAGTATTTAGATACCATTTGTAGTCTAGAAAGTATTTTTTTTGATAAAACAGGAACAATTACTGAAGGAAAGTTCCATGTAACAGAAATAGTGCCATTTATCAATATACCAAAAGAAAAACTTATAGAGTTAGCAGTAGCTGCGGAGTATTATTCAAATCATCCTATAGCAAAAACTTTGAGAAATTCTTATAATATGAATATAGATATAAACTCGTTATCTAATTTTCACGAACATGTAGGTATGGGGAATAGGTGTACTTATAAGGGAAAGGATATTATTATAGGAAACTGTAAACTTATGAATAGGTACAATATTAAAATTGATGATAATTGTAAAATGGGTACATCTATATATCTGGCTATGAATAGAAGAGTAATTGGTAAACTTATATTTAATGATAAAATAAAGCAAGGTAGTTATAAAGCCATAAATGATATAAAAGAACTAGGAATTAACGATATATATATTTTATCAGGTGATTGCAAAGAAAATGTGGAAGATGTAAAAAATCTACTATCTATAGATAGAGGTTTAAGTGATTTATTACCACAAGATAAAATTAAAGCTTTTGAAGAATTATCTAAAAATAAAATTACTTCATTTGTAGGTGATGGTATTAATGATGCTCCGGTATTGTCTATGGCACATGTTGGAATAGCAATGGGAGGGCTTGGTTCTGATATTGCGATAGAAGCTGCGGATATAGTAATAATGGGAGATGATCTAAGTAAGATTCCAATTATCATAAAAATTGCTAAGGTTACTAGAAAGGTAGTTTTACAAAATATAGTTATGTGTATTGGAGTGAAGCTTACTATATTATTATTAGGAATATTAGGACATTCAACGTTATGGGGAGCAGTATTTGCAGATGTAGGGGTAGCCTTAATTGCTATTTTTAACTCAATTAGGATAGAATATAGAAAATATAATTAAAAAAGGGAGGGTGCAAACAATATTCGTGTAACACCCTCGTTTTTATAGGAGGAAATATGGAGAAAAAGTGGGTAATTAAAAATAATAAGATTAACATAGAGGAATTATCAAAAAAATCATTTATATCTAAAGTAATAGCAAAGATACTAGTAAATAGAAGTATATCTACAACAGAAGAAATCGAGAAATTTCTAAAGGTTAGTGTAGATGATGCACATGATCCATTTTTAATGGAGGATATGGATAAAGGGACAGAGATTATATCAGAAGATATATCATTAGGAAATAAGATAGCTATATATGGTGATTATGATGTAGATGGGGTCGCTTCTACTACTATCTTATATATTGCATTAAAAAAGATAGGAGCCAATGTGATATATTATATACCAGATAGAGAAAAAGATGGGTATGGATTAAATGAAAAATCTTTGTATTCATTAAAGGAGCAAGGAGTAAAAACTATTTTAACATGTGACAATGGAATTGCTGCTATTAATGAAGTTAAGAAGTGCAAGGAATTTGGAATGAAGATTGTAATAACGGATCATCATGACTTACCATATGAAGATGGAGATAATAGCAAAGTGATTATTCCAGAAGCAGATGCAATTATAAATCCTAAAAGATTAGATTGTAATTATCCATTCAAATTAATTTGTGGCGCTACTGTAGCTTATAAATTTTCGGTAGCTCTATATATAAAAAGGAATATTGATATATCAATGTTAAAGGAATTGATAGTATTTGCAGGAATAGCAACTATATGTGATGTTGTGGATCTTATAGATGAGAATAGAATTATCGCTAAATATGCCATCGATGCACTAAATGGTACTGTAAATAATGTTGGTATGAGAGCTCTTATTGATGCATGTAATTTACATGATAAAGAGATTAATTCATATTCTGTAGGTTTTATATTAGGTCCATGTATAAATGCCTCAGGAAGGTTAGAAACAGCAAAAATGGCTGTTGATTTATTTGTATCTAAAGAATATGAAAAATGCAGTGAAATTGCAAAGAAACTAGTAGAATTAAATAAAATGAGAAAGATGATGACAGAAGAAGCTGTAGAATCTGTAATTGAACAAATAGAGAATAGTGATATTATAAAAGATAAGGTTTTGGTAGTACTAGATAAAGAAATTCATGAATCCTTAGCTGGAATTATCGCTGGAAGAATTAAAGAGAGATATAATAGACCAACAATAATATTGACATTAGGTAGTAATGGCAGCATAAAGGGGTCAGGAAGATCTATAGAAGAATACAATATGTTTGAGGAACTTACAAAAGTAAAAGATAATTTTTCGAAATTTGGAGGACATCCTATGGCAGCGGGAATGTCATTACAAGGTGATAATGTAGATAAACTAAGAAGAGAATTAAATGAAAACTGTCTTCTTGAAGAAAAAGATTTAATTAAAAAATACACAATAGATTGTGTATTTAAGATTGGTAATATTAATAACCAATTGGTATATGATATAGGGATGTTGGAACCTTTTGGAAAAGGGAATAATAGACCAATATTAGGGGATAAAGCTGTAGAAGTAAGTAAAATAATAGCATTTGGTGAAGAAAGTAATGTAATAAAGTTTGAATTTGGAAATAATCCTGATGGAATGATATTTGAAAATGTCGAAAAAGTGAGCGATAATATAAAAGCGTGGTATGGAGAGGAATATGGAGAAATCATAAGCTATGATAGGTATAAGACGATAACAATACCTGAAAATTGTAAAATGGATATACTATATTCTCCAACATTTAATAAATATAATGGAAATATTAATATACAATTAAAAATAGTAGATTATAGAAAAATGAAAGTATAATTGAATGTGTTACATAATTTGCTATATTTCAAGTTTTCATATATAATATAAGTGATTTTATTCTATGAAGGGATATGTTACTTATGGATAAACGTAGCTTATTAAAAAAAGAATTGGAAAATTCACCCTATAATAAGATATATTTAGATAGAAATCTCAAAGTATTATATTTAAATAGTAACGCGAAAAAATATTTCAATAATAAAAAGTATAAAGATTTGTATTCTATATGTGCTGATGTTGAATTAAAAGATTTTGCTGGAGAAGAATATGAAGTAAAGTATGACAAACTTATAGAAACATTTGAAATTAATGAGCCTTTTGCTGTGCATCAATATATTCGTATAAGAGGTAAAATATATGATTTTAATATATATTCCTTACAAGATAGTGGCATTAACATTGCTATAGTTATTAATTTTTTTGATGTTACTAGCAAGGTTGAAAATGATATATTAGGTTCCAATGAATTATTACAAAGTATTATTGCGTTGAAAGCTAGTCTAGATGTATCTAATAAGATTAAAGAAAAATATAGAGTAAATATGAACCAATTTAATAAATTAATGAGTAATGTATCAGTAGGTTATATATTATATGATGAAACATATAATATAATTTTTAGTAGTAATAGGGTATATGAAATTCTAGATTTTAATGGAGATAGTATTTACACTTGGTTTGATTTCAATAATAGAAAGAGTGAAGATTATAGAGTAAATACAATGCTTGCTGATTATATTTCTAAAGGTAAAGAATTAAATGGATATCAATTAGAAGTAAATAAAAATGATATTAAGAAGATTATAGAAATTTATATTTCTTATACTACAGATGAAAGTGGAAAAAGTAATGCAATAATTACATTTAAAGATGTAACAAAGGATACTGAAATAAAAGCGGTAAAAGAGGAGAATAAAAAATATATTAATGATGTTTTGAACAATATAGATATACCTATTCTTGTAATAGATTGCAATGATTCTGACATAATTTTTTCTAATTATAAAATGAAGGAAGAATTTGGTGTGTTTGAAGGTAACCTCAAGAAATATTCAGTTCCAGAGATGATACCATACTACAGTAAGGCATTACAAACAAGAGAAAAATGTTGTTGTGACCAAATTAAATATGAAAATCGATATAAGAAAATATTTTTCTATCCTTGTATAGGAAAAAATGAAGAAGTATCAGTTATGTATGTACATACTATTGATATAACTGATGAAGTAATAAGATTCAATGAGAAAGAAAGATTACAGGACATAAGAAATTCATATTTTTCTATGATATCCCACGAGCTTAGGACTCCTCTTACAGTAATATATTCTTCACTTCAACTTATAGATACATTATATAGTGATAGCATAAATGATAAGTTTGATTCTATACTTAAAACTATAAATAGCAATTCTAGAAGGCTTATGCGATTAGTTAACAATGTATTAGATATGTCTAAAATCGATGCAGGATATTTAGTGATTAATAAAGAAAATATAGAAGTTGTAAGTTTTATTGAAGAATTAGTAGATTCCATTATATCTTTTTCTAAAAGTAAAAATATAAATATTATCTTTGATACTAATATAGAGGAATTATATATTAGTATAGATAGTGAAAAATTAGAGAGAGTAATCCTTAATATTTTATCAAATGCTGTAAAGTTTACTCCTAGTGGAAAGAGTATATTTGTGAATTTATTTATAGACATAAAAATGTCAAAAATATACATATCTATAAAAGACGAAGGAGTAGGGATCGAAGAAGAAAAGCTGCCATTGATTTTTAATCAATATGTAGAAGTAAGTAAAGGGAAAAAAGAAATGGAAGGTACAGGATTAGGCCTTGCTATTGTAAAAAAATTTGTTGAAGCAATGGGAGGTAAAATAGAGGTATCTTCTGTATATGGTAGTGGTACTACTTTTAATATATCATTGGGATTTGAAAAGTGTCCTGAAGATGATGATATGATACAACGAGGAGTATATGATCAAATTTCTAGAAAAGTAAAAGTTGAATTTTCAGTTATTGAGTAGTATATGATTTTTATTGAAAAAAAGTTTGAATTTATATAATATAAATAGGTAAAAATATTTAGGAGATGGTGTTTTGAGTAAATATAAAATATTGATGACAGGTGGGGGAACCGGTGGACATGTTATTCCAAATCTAGCATTGATTCCAAGATTACAACAAGAGGATTTCGATATTTTTTATATAGGATCTATTAACGGCATAGAAAGAAAACTTATAGAAGAGACAGGAATAAAATACCATCCTATATCTTCAGGAAAACTGAGACGATATTTCGATATCAAAAATTTTACAGATCCATTTAAAGTTGTTAAAGGCTTATCTCAAGCATTTTTTATTATAAAAAAGGAAAAGCCAGATGTAGTTTTTTCAAAAGGTGGATTTGTAGCAGTGCCAGTAGTTATAGCAGCTAGTATGTTAAAAATTCCAGTAGTAGCACATGAATCAGATATTACGCCAGGACTTGCAAATAAATTATCACAACCATATGTTAGCAAGCTATGTGTAACATTTCCTGAGTCAATTAAATATGTAAAGGATAATAAAGGGGTAGTTACTGGTACACCTATAAGAGAAGAATTATTTAAAGGAAATGCAGAAAAAGCTTTAAAATTTCTAAATTTTACTGGTAAGAAACCAGTTATTTTAATAATGGGTGGTAGTTTAGGATCTAAAGTTATTAATGAAAGTATAAGGAATAATTTAGATTTATTAACTAGTAGGTATGATATAGTTCATTTATGTGGAAAAGGAAACTTAGATGATTCATTAAATGGAAAACAAGGATATAGGCAGTTTGAATATATAAATGAAGAATTAAAAGATATAATGGCCTTGTCTTCTATGATTATTACTAGAGGTGGATCTAATAGCTTATTTGAAATCTTAGCTTTAAAGAAACCTAATATAATAATTCCTTTATCTAGGGCGGCATCTAGAGGAGATCAAATTTTAAATGCAGCATCTTTTGAAAAGTCAGGTTATTCTATTGTTATTCAAGAGGAAGAATTAAATAGTAATATTTTACTTAATAAGATTAATCTATTAGAGGAAAAGAAAGCTACTTATATTAATAATATGAGAGAATCTAAATTGCAAGGAGCTATAGATAAAATAGTAAATATTATTAAAGAGAGTATTAAAGATAAAAGATAGAATATATACGGAAATGATAAATATATATAAGAACGAGGCAAATTTGTCTCGTTTTTATAGTTGTTATTTAAGTAATAATATAGTATTATTAATTAATAAAGATTATTAATTAAAAACAATGAAGTTTAATATAAAGAGGTGGAATTCATGAGAAATATGAAAACAATGGATGGAAATACTGCTGCAGCATATATAGCGTATGCTTTTACAGAAGTAGCGGCAATTTATCCTATTACACCATCATCACCAATGGCTGAAAGTTTTGATGAATGGATGAGTAAGGAAAAGAAAAATATTTTTGGACAAAAAGTAAAAGTAATGGAAATGCAATCAGAGGCAGGAGCGGCAGGAGCATTACATGGATCTTTACAGTCTGGAGCATTGACTACAACCTTTACTGCTTCACAAGGATTATTGCTTATGATACCTAATATGTATAAGATAGCTGGGGAATTATTACCTTGTGTATTTCATGTAAGTGCTAGAGCTATTGCTACATCAGCATTGAATATTTTTGGAGACCATAGTGATGTTATGGCTACTAGACAAACAGGATTTGCAATGCTTGCGGAATCTTCAGTTCAAGAAGTTATGGATTTATCAGCAGTAGCACATTTAGCATCTATAGAAGGAAGAATACCATTCATTAATTTCTTTGATGGATTTAGAACTTCACATGAAATACAAAAAATAGAAGTTTTAGAGTATGATGAATTGAAAGAAATGATTAATGTTGATGCTGTAAATGATTTTAGAAGAAGAGCATTAAATCCAGATCATCCTGTTACAAGAGGAAGTGCGGAAAATCCAGATATATATTTTCAACAAAGGGAAACTTGTAATGAGTATTACGACAAATTACCAGCAATAGTAGAAAAATACATGGAAAAAATCAATAAGATAACAGGGAAAAGTTATGGATTATTTAATTACTACGGAGCAAAAGATGCAGAAAGAGTAATTATTGCTATGGGATCTATATGCGAATTATGTGAAGAAGTGGTTGATTATCTAAATGAAAATGGTGAAAAAGTAGGTTTAATAAATGTTCATTTATACAGACCATTTTCTAATGAGTACTTATTAAAGATATTACCAAATACTGTTAAGAAAATAGCGGTATTAGATAGAACAAAAGAACCTGGATCTAAAGGTGAACCATTATACTTAGATGTAGTTAATGCTTTCTTTGGTAAGAAAGATTCACCAATAATAGTGGGAGGAAGATATGGTATTGGTTCTAAAGATACAACACCTGCTCACATTATAGGAGTATTTAATAATTTACTTAAAGATGAACCTAAAAATTATTTCACTGTTGGTATAGTAGATGATGTTACTTTCACATCTATAGATAGTGGCGAAGATATAGATACAACACCAGAGGGAACAAAAGCATGTAAATTCTGGGGATTAGGATCAGATGGAACTGTAGGGGCTAATAAAAGTGCTATAAAAATTATAGGTGACCATACAGATATGTATGCTCAAGGTTATTTTGCATATGATTCAAAGAAATCTGGAGGAATAACAATATCACATTTAAGATTTGGAAAAAACAAGATAAAATCTCCATATCTGATTAATAAAGCTGATTTTATAGCATGTCATAATCAATCTTATGTATATAAATATAATATATTGAACGACATAAAAGAAGGTGGAACTTTCTTATTAAATACAGTATGGAATGAAAAAGAATTAGAAAGTAAATTGCCAGCTCATTACAAGAGAGTTTTAGCAAATAAGAAAGTAAAGTTCTATACAATAAATGCGGTTAAAATTGCTCAAGAAATAGGCCTTGGTGGAAGAATTAATATGATAATGCAATCAGCATTCTTCAAATTATCTAATATAATTCCTATAGAAGAAGCAATAAAGTATTTAAAAGAAGCTGTGGTAACTTCTTATGGTAAAAAAGGTCAAAAAGTTATTGATATGAACTTCGAAGCTATTGATAGGGGAGTTCAATCTATAGTAAACATAAGTATACCAGAAGAGTGGAAAGAGGCAAAAGATATAGAAATATCTGAGGCAAAGAAAGTACCTTCATTTATAAAAAATATATTACAGCCTATAAATAAGCAAGAAGGAGACAAAATAACAGTAGGAGATCTTGTTAAAAATGGAATGGTAGATGGTACATTACCAGCTGGAACAGCTGCTTATGAAAAGAGAGGTATAGCTATAAATGTTCCTGAGTGGCAAATAGATAAATGTATTCAATGTAACCAATGTTCATATGTGTGTCCTCATGCTACAATAAGACCTTTTTTAATGGATGAAGAGGAAATTAAGAATGCACCAGAAGGTTTTGAAACTAAAAATGCAGTTGGTGCTAAAGGGTTAAATTATAGAATAGCAGTAGATGTATTAGATTGTACTGGATGCGGAAATTGTGCAGAAGTTTGTCCTGCAAAAGATAAAGCATTAATAATGAAACCAATAGAGACTCAGATGGATAAACAAGAGATATGGGATTATGCAAAAAATGAAGTTAAGGTAAAGAAAAATCCAATGAAAAAAGAAACCGTAAAAGGTTCACAATTTGAAACTCCACTTATAGAGTTCTCAGGTGCTTGTGCAGGATGTGGAGAAACTCCATATGCTAAAATAGTAACACAGTTATTTGGAGATAGGATGATGGTGGCTAATGCTACAGGATGTTCTTCTATATGGGGAGCATCTGTACCGGCAACTCCATATACAGTCAATGACAGGGGACATGGACCAGCATGGGCAAATTCTCTATTTGAAGATAATGCTGAATTTGGTCTAGGAATGTTACTAGGTACAAAACATGTAAGAGATGGATTATGTGAAAAAGTTAAAAGAGCATTAGACCTTGATATATCAGTGGAATTAAAAGATGCAATGGAGGATTGGATAAATAATATTGATAATAGCAATGAAACTAGACTTAGATCTGAAAAGTTAATTTCAATCTTGGAAGTAGAAAAGGATAAGGATCCATTACTAGAGGAAATATATAAGGATAAAGATTTCTTTATAAAAAGATCTCAATGGATTTTCGGCGGCGATGGATGGGCATATGATATAGGTTATGGTGGTCTAGATCATGTTATTGCATCAGGAGAAAATGTAAATATACTAGTATTCGATACAGAGATATATTCAAATACAGGAGGGCAAGCATCAAAGTCATCACCAGCAGCAGCGGTAGCTAAATTTGCGGCATCAGGTAAGAGAACTAAAAAGAAAGATTTAGGAATGATGGCGATGAGTTATGGTTATGTATATGTTGCTCAAATAGCTATGGGTGCTGATAAAAATCAAACACTTAAAGCAATTGCAGAAGCTGAAGCATATGATGGACCATCATTAATAATAGCCTATGCTCCATGTATAAGTCATGGTATTAAAGCTGGTATGGTAAGTTCTCAAGAAGAAACAAGAAGAGCTGTTAATTGTGGATATTGGTCATTATATAGATATAATCCTGAATTAAAAGATACAGAGAAGAATCCATTTATATTAGACTCAAAAGAACCGAAATGGGATGAATTTGAAGATTTCTTGATGGGAGAAGTAAGATTTGCATCATTAAAGAAATCTTTCCCAGATGTTGCAGATGAACTTTTTAAGAAAACTAAAAAGGATGCTATGGATAGATTAGCATCATACAAGAGATTAGCAATGGATTAATATTGTATAATTAAAGGATTTAAGGTTATAATTTTAAATAAGTTTATTTCAAAAGAAAAAAATACTTTCAATTTACTAAAATTGAGGGTAAAATGAAGTGTAGACCTAAAGGAGGTATAAATATATGGATGAAAATAATTTATTAAATAATGGTTGTGGATGTGGAGAACACCATCATCATGAAGAAGAAGGATGTTGTGGTGGAAGCTGTGGCGGACATGAAGAAGAGCATTCATGCGGATGTGGCTGTGGTGGTCATGAAGAAGAAGCCTTATTCCTTCCATTGCAAGATGAAGAAGGAAATGAGATATTATGTGAAATAGTTGAAGGATTTGAATTTGAAGATAAAGAATATGCTTTAGCTCAAAATCCTAACGATGGATCAGTTTACTTATTTAGAATAGTAGAAGATGAAGAAGGGTTAGCTTATGAAGTTCCTGAAGAAAAGGAATTTAATGAAGCTGTAGCTTATTTTGAAAGTTTAAAAGCTAGTGATTTATAATGGATAAAGCCGTAATTTACGGCTTTATTTTCTTTATTATTATAATGGAGGTATATATATGGAGTGTAGCTCTGAATATTTCGTATTAAATAATGAAACAAAGAGTAAAGACAAATTTGATGAAAGATATATTTATCAAGGAAAGTCTGTATATGAAGTTATAAAAGTAAAAAAGGGAATTCCTATGTTTCTAGAGGATCATATGGATAGAGTGTTATTGACGTTAAAATTGAAGAAGTTAGAATTATTTATATCTATTGAAGAAATAATATCAAGAATTATGAAATTGATCGCTATTAATGATATTAAAAATGGAAATATAAAAGTTATACTAAATTATAATAAAGATGATAAAAATTTTATAACTTATTTTATAAGGCATAGTTATCCTACTGAACAGCAATATAGAGAGGGAGTTGAAACTATTTTATATTATGCTGAGAGAAAGGATCCAAATTCAAAGATAATAGATATAGATTTAAGAAAAGCTGTAAATGAAGAAATTAAAAATAATAACGTATATGAAGCTTTATTAGTTAACAAAGAAAATTTCATAACAGAAGGAAGTAGAAGTAATATATTTTTTATTATAGATAATAAAATTATTACGTCGCCTATAGAGAGTGTTCTTCCTGGTATTACAAGAAAATGGATATTTAATATATGTAGAGAATTATCTGTAGATATAATAGAAAGAAAAGTGTCAGTAGAGGAACTTGGGAAATTCCAAGGAGTATTTATGACAGGTACGTCTCCAGATGCTTTACCAATAAGCAAAGTAAATGATATCATTTATAATTCAAGTAATGAAAGACTTATGAAAATAATTATGAAAAAATTTCAAGATGAGACAGAAAAATACATAGAAAAAAGGAGTTGATTTCAACTCCTTTTTAATTATTTGTTTGCATTAAATTCTTTTTCTGCATTTTGTAAAACAGATTTTAATGTCTTAGCAGATGATTGGAATAATTCTAATTCGTCTTTAGCTAATGGAATGTTAAGTACTTGCTTAACTCCAGTAGATCCTACGATACAAGGTACTCCAAGATATATATCTTCAACACCATATTCACCTTCAAGTAAAGCTGAAACAGTTAAAATAGAATTTTCATCTCTTAAGATAGCTTCTACTATTCTCTTAACAGCTACACCTATAGCATAGAAAGTAGCACCCTTTCTATTGATGATTTCGTAAGCTGCTCTTACAACTTTATGATGTATTTCTTCTTTTAATGTGTCTTCACAAGTTTGGCAATGTGAATCGCAGTATTCTTGGATGCTCATACCAGCTATGTTTGTAATACTCCAAGTTGCAACTTCTGAATCACCATGTTCACCCATGATGTAAGTGTGAACGTTTCTAGCATCGATACCAAAATGATCAGCAAGTTCAGTTCTTAATCTAGATGTATCTAAAACAGTACCTGAACCTATAACTCTTTCTTTAGGGAATCCAGAAAGTTTATAAGTGATGTAAGCTAATACATCAGCAGGGTTAGATACAACTAATAAAATTGCATTAGGACTATATTTTGTAACTTGTGGAATAATACTTGAGAATATTCTGTAGTTCTTTCCAACAAGATCTAGTCTAGTTTCACCAGGTTGTTGTGCAGCACCAGCTGTAATAACAACGATGTTTGAGTCTTTAGTGTCTTCATAGTCTCCACTTCTAACTTCAACAGGCTTAACAAAAGCACCACCATCAGCTATATCCATAGCTTCACCTTCAGCTTTATCCTTATTGATGTCAACGATAACTAGTTCAGAAGCTAATCCAGCTAAAGTTAATGCGTATGCAGTAGTTGAACCAACTGCTCCAGCTCCAATGATAGAAATTTTAGTTCTGCTCATAATAATCCTCCATTCAATTCTGCGAATATATAATTAATAGTGTTTCATGTAAACATTATAGCCTACTTACGAAAACTTATCAATTATAAATGAAAATTTTATGTTCATTTATTTATTTTTTATTATACTTAGTATTAGTTTTTTAGAATTAACTTATACCAATTATAAAGAAAAGTAATTAAAAGTCGATAAATATAATACCACTGGTATAGTTAGGATGTGATAAAGTGAGAAAGGAAGCAAAATTTATAGGAAAAACATTGGATGAAGCAATAGAAAAAGCAAACAATTTCTACAATGGTAAAGAATTTGAATATTCTATAGTAAGCAGTATAGATACGATTTTTAACAACAAGATAAAAATAAGTACAAAACTAATGAATAATGAAGATAAAAAGAGTATTAGTAGTATTGAAAGAAAAGATGTTACTTATGGATATGCGTATATAAAATCAGGAAAGCTTATTGTTGTAGATCCCAAAGTAGGAACTGAATATGCCAGAATAAAATTTAATAGTAATATAAAAATAAAAGTAAATGGAGAAGAATCATATGATTCAGTTATGGTGCAGTCTAGTGATGATATTGATATTAAAATACCTAATTTAATGGGAGAAAGGAAGATTAATATCAACATATCTAAAGATAAATTAGAGGCATATTTAAATGTTGAATATAATGATGGAATACGATATAAATTAAAAGATTGTAATGAAAAGGAAAAGAATAATATATTAAATTTAGATATAGAGGAAGATGTTGTTTTACCAACAAAAAGGTACAATAAAGACGAAGTGATAAAACAAATAAAAGAGATGGGAATATATACAGAAATATTCGAAGAGAGCATTGAAAATGTAATAGAAGATAATATAGAAAACCTTCTTATATCTAGGGGAAAAGATAAAATAGATGATGAAGAAGATAAAATAGTAGAACACTATAAGAATAAAAAGGATAAAGATAAGTATAGTGATAGAATAGATTATAAAAATATTGGATATGTTGAACCAGTATTAAAAAATCAATTAGTTTGGGAAATTATTAGAGGAAATAAAGGGAAAGATGGCTTAGATGTTTTTGGTAATGTTATAAAGCATAAAATAAAGCAGGATAAGAAATTAGAGATATATGAAAATGTATATTCTATAGGAGATAAATATTTTGCCTCAATAGATGGAAAGCCATACATCCAAGGTAAGTTAGTAAGTATTAGGAATTTGCATCAAATAGAAGGTGATGTAGATATGAAAACTGGAAACATAACTTTTGTAGGTGATGTAGAAATATTAGGTGACATAAAAGATGGTATGAAGGTTACTTCACAGAATGATATAAATGTATACAAGAATCTTTTAAGCGGAGAGGTAAGTGCAGGAGGAAGCGTACATATTGGAGAAAATGTAATAGATTCAAAGGTAGTTGCAGGTGGGGGAGATATAGATAAGATTAAAGCATTAAAATTACTAGAGCAGTTGCAGTTGAGTTTAAAAGAATTATATTCCGCTGTGGAGCAAATTAAAAAGAATACAAATAAGTATAAAGATGGAGAATTGATCAAAATATTAATAGAAAATAAATTTAAAGGAATAACTTCAATTATATTGAAGCTAATGAATGCGTATTCTCCTGTAAATAGTAAAATATATATTCTTTTTAGAGAAAAATTAATAGGAATTGCTTCAGTTAATATAAAGAACTATGTAGAATTGAACGATATTTTAAATGAAGTGAATAAAGAAGTTACTATACTAAAGGAGTCAATAAAATCAATAAAAACAGTGGATATAGGTTATTGTCAAAAGTCAGAGATACAAAGCACAGGAGATATACATATACATGGAAAAGGTGAATATATATCACATGTGTTTGCTAAAGATAAAGTTATATTCACTGACGATAGTAGTATTGCTAGAGGGGGAATAATTAAGGCAGATTCTGAAGTTAGATGTGGAATAGTTGGTAATGAATCAGGAGTTCCTACTAAAATTGTTGTTGGAAAGCAGGGACATATATATGCAAAGTTAGCTTATATAAATACTTGTTTTGTAGTAGGAACTAGGGAATATCTAATTTATGAGAATTGCAAGGATGTTCATTGTTTTTTAGATAAAGATGGAGATATAGTAGTGGAACGATTAGTTATGTAGAGGGGGGTATATGATGAGTAATAAAGAAATGAAAATATTGATTTTTTTAATAAATGATGAGTATTTTGGAATAGACATAATGGAAGTTGAAAGAATACTATCATTTAGTCCTTTGACAGAAATTCCAGATAGTCCCAACTTTATTGAAGGAGTTATTAATTATGAAGGAAATATTCTTCCGATAATAAATCTTAAAAAGAAGTTTTCTATGAACAATATAGTTGGAAGTAATGAAGATGAGACAAAGATAATAGTATCAAAACAAGATCAATGTAAATATGGTGTTATGGTAGATTTAGTTTCAGAAGTTAAAGATATATCTATGGATATCGTAGAAGAGACACCAGAAATAGTTAAGGGTATATCTGAAAGATATATAAAAGGCTTAATAAAATTAGAGGATAAAATAGTAATTCTTCTTAATTTGTATACAATTTTAACAGATGATGAAAAGAAACTTTTATAAAAGAGGTGATATATGGATGCTTTAAAACTAAAAGAAAAAAAAGTTGGGATAGCGGATGCTGCAATATCAATAAGTCCTAATAGATTAATTACAATAGGATTAGGATCTTGTATCGGAGTAGCTTTTTATGATAAGAAGACTAAGATAGGTGGATTATTACATATAATGCTTCCTGATAGCAGTAAGTTTAACAATGTAGAGAATTTATATAAATATGCTGATACAGGAATTCCTTTAGTTATAAAGGAGATGGAAAAAATGGGAGCTAACATCTCGCGAATTACAGCAAAAATAGCTGGTGGAGCATCTATGTTTAATTTTAGTGATAAAAAAATAAAAATGGATATTGGAAAAAGAAATAGTGATGCAGTTAAAAAAATATTGTCTTATTATAAAATTCCTATTTTAGCTGAAGAAATTGGTGGGACAAAAGGGAGAACTATGATTTTTAAGTTAGAAAGTGGCTTAGTTGAAATTAAAACATTAGGAGTTTTAAGTAAGGAGATATAAAAGTGAAAAGAATATCAGCAATAGTTATTGGAGCATCGACAGGAGGCCCAAAGGCAATTGAAAAAATTCTAATGAGCCTTCCCAATAATTTAGATGTGCCAATTTTTATAGTTCAGCATATGCCCAAAGGAATAACAAAAGGTTTTGCTAATAGATTAAATGATAAGTGTAAATTGAATGTAGTTGAAGCTGAAGATGGGATGAAGATACAAAACAATTATGTTTATGTAGCGCCAGGTGGACAACATATGGAGATAATTTCAAAAGAAAGAATTAGTTTAAATATGAAACCGCATGTACGTGGGGTTAGACCATCAGTGGATAATTTATTTATATCAGCATCAAAAACCTATAAAAATGAACTGCTAGGAATAGTGCTAACAGGCATGGGCAAAGATGGAACTAATGGAGTGTTAGATATTAAGTCAAGAGGTGGTACTGTATTAGTAGAATCTGAAGAAACAAGTATAATTTATGGTATGCCTAAATCTGCATATGAAATTGGAAAAATTGATGAAGTAATACCCTTACAAGATATAGCTAAGGGGATTGTATCATATGTTAAGGGGGAGCATTAATTTGAACATAAATGAGTTTAAGAACTGGGTTTTTAAGGAATTTAATATTAATTTAATTGCATATAAAGAAGTTCAATTGGATAGAAGGATACTTTCTTTAATGAATAAATGCAATATAAAAGATTTAGGAGAGTATTCGAGAGTATTAAAGACTGATAAAAAACAAAGACAAATTTTCTTAGATTTTATAACAATAAATGTAACAGAATTTTTTAGAAATCCTGAATTGTTCGATGAACTAAAAAATGAGATAAGAAAAGGCGTAAATAATTCTAATGGAACCTACAAGATATGGAGTGCAGCTTGCTCTATAGGATGCGAACCATATTCATTAGCAATGATTATAAAAGAATTTAACGCAAGAAAAAAAGTAAGTATTTTAGCTACAGATTTAGATACCACAATTTTAAATAAGGCTAAGATTGGAGAATATTCAAACATTGAAATGAAAAATATGGATTCTACTATGATAAATAAATATTTTAAAGTAGATAATGGAAAGTACTACATAAATGACGATATAAAAGAAATGGTAAGTTTTAAAAAGCATGATCTGATTTTAGATGATTATGAAAAGGGATTTGACTGCATCTTATGTAGAAATGTAGTTATATATTTTAAGCAAGAAGTAAAAGAGGAAATATACAATAAGTTCGCTAAATCATTAAAGCAAGGCGGCATATTTTTTGTAGGCGCCACAGAGAGTATATATAATTACAAAAATTATGGATTTGAAAAAGTGTCTACATTTATTTATAGAAAAATATAGGAGGGGATACCATGGATACATCACAATATTTATCAATGTTTTTAGAAGAATCTATGGACAATCTTCAAGCATTAAATGAGTCATTACTGCAATTAGAGCAAGAGCCAGAAAATATAGATAAAGTAAATGAAATATTTAGAGTTGCACATACATTAAAAGGTATGGCAGCGACAATGGGCTATAGTAAAATGGCAGAATTGACTCATAAGATGGAAGATGTTTTATCAAGATTTAGAGATGGAGATTTAAATGTAACTCAAGAAGTTGTAACAGTGCTTTTCACATGTTTAGACAAATTAGAACAAATGGTGGATGCTATATCAGAAGGTAATGAAGAAGGAGAAATAGAAGGAATAATTAAGGAATTAGAATCTTTACATTCTCAAAGTATGGAAGTGCCATTATCATCAGAACAAGAAAAACAAGGTGAAAGTGATAAAGTAAGTTCTATTGTATTAAATGAATATGATATAAGTGTTATTAAACAAGTTATCGAAAAAGACTACAATGTTTATGAAATAAATATAACTTTAGATGAAAAAACGTTATTGAAATCTGCAAGAGCATTTCTTATAGTTAAGGCTCTTGAAGATAGTGGTGACATAATTAAGATACATCCTTCAACAGAAGATATAGAAAATGAAAATTTTGATTTGGATTTTACAGCAATATATGTTAGCAAAAAAACAGATACTGAGGTATATGAATCAATAATAGGAATTTCAGAAGTGGCATCAGTACAAGTGAAATTTTTAAATGATAGTTTTAAAGAGAAATTAGAAATAAAACCTACAGTACAAGTAAACCCAAAACCAGTAGTTGAAAAAAGTAAACAAGCTGCGACAAATAAGGTTACAAAGAAAGAAGAAAAGAAGTCTAATCAGCATAAAAAAGTTCACCAATCAGTAAGAGTAGATCTTGAAAGATTAGATAATTTTATGAATATGGTTTCAGAATTAGTTATTCATAGAACAAGGTTAGAACAAATAGCAAGTGGATATAGAATTTTAGATTTAAGTGAAACATTAGAGCAAGTTGCAAGAACAACATCAGATTTGCAAGACTTAGTTATGAAGATCAGAATGCTGCCTTTAGATACTGTGTTCAATAGATTTCCAAGGATGGTTCGTGATTTAAGTGTAGAATTAGATAAGGAAATGGAACTTATTATAGAAGGACAGGAAACAGAGCTAGACAGAACTGTAATAGATGAAATAGGTGAACCTTTAATTCATTTAATTAGAAATGCGGCAGATCATGGAATCGAAAGCAAAGAAGAAAGAGAAGCAGCTGGAAAAGATCCTGTAGGAAAGATAAAACTTATTGCGTATCAAGAAGGAACTAAGGCCGTAATTAAGGTACAAGATGATGGTGCAGGAATTAATGTAGACAAAATAAAAGCTAAGGCAGAGAGATTAGGCATATCTACAGAAGGAATGAATGATACTGACATTAGAAACCTTATATTTAATCAAGGGTTCTCTACGAATGAAGAAGTAACAGATATATCCGGAAGAGGAGTAGGAATGGATGTCGTTAAGACAAAAATAGCTGCTCTTGGTGGAACTGTAGATTTGATATCAGAATTAGGAGAAGGTTCTTCTTTCATAATAAAGCTTCCATTAACATTACAAATTATACAAGCTTTATTAGTAAAAGTAGGATCAGAAACTATGGCAATATCATTAGGTTATGTTAATGAAATAGTTGAGTTTAAGGAAGAAGATATCAAAAAGACTAATAATCAAGAAGTAATAATTTATAGAGGAGCAATTATTCCTTTAATAAGAATAAATGAAAAGTTAGATATTGAAGCTAAAAATGAATCCAAAGGATTTGTTGTTATAGTTAAGGTAGGCGAAAAAACTGCTGGAATACTAGTAGATTCACTTATGGGACAACAAGAAATTGTTATTAAACCATTAGGTAAGATATTAAAGAATCTAAAACAATATATAGGTGCTACAATTTTAGGAGATGGTCTAGTAACTTTAATCTTAGATATAGCTGCATTGATTTAGGAGGAGATTATGAATATAGGACTAACAAACCTACAATTGGATGTATTAAAAGAAATTTGTAATATTGGGGCTGGTAATGCAGCTACTTCGCTATCAAAGTTTATTAATAAAAAAGTAGATATGAGTGTACCATGTGCAAGGATTATATCTTATGATAGCATATATGATAAGTTGGAAGATAGAGCTGTTATTGCAGTTGTAGTAAGAGTATTAGAAGGTATAGAAGGTAATATTTTAGTTATTTTTAATGAAGAAATAGCTAAAAATCTTATTGAAAGTTTAACTGGAAGTAAGGAAAATATATTTGATGAAATGGGAACTTCACTTATGTGTGAAATTGGTAATATTATGTCTGGAACATTTTTAGAAACAATAGCTAAATTTGCCAATTTTACAGAGGAAAGTTTAACCTTGTCTGTTCCAGCTTTATGTTATGATATGCTAACAGCAATTTTATCCACAATATTTATAGAATCAGGACAACATGAGGATTTTGTGTTAGAATTAGATACAGAATTTACAATAGAGGATGATAAGAAAGATTGTTTATTTTATTTTATTCCAGTTCCAGGTTCATTAGATAATATATTAGAAAAATTAAAAATTAATTAAATTTAGGAGGTAACAAAAATGGCTAGAGTGTTAATAGTAGATGATGCTGCATTTATGAGAATGATGATTAAGGATATTTTAGGGAAGAATGGTTTTGAAATAGTTGGTGAAGCACCAAATGGGTTAAAAGCGGTAGAACTTTATAAGAAGGAAAGACCAGATGTTGTTACTATGGATATAACAATGCCTGAAATGGATGGAATCGAGGCTGTTAAAGAAATAAAAGCTTTTGATCCAAATGCAAAAATAGTTATGTGTTCTGCAATGGGACAACAAACTATGGTAATGGATGCAATTCGTGCAGGAGCAAAAGATTTTATAGTTAAGCCATTCCAAGCGGATAGAGTTTTAGAAGCACTTAATAAAGCTATAGGATAGGTGATAATATGCAAGTTGTTGTATTTAAACTAAAGGATGAAGAATTTGGAGTAGAAACTTCAAAGGTCCAAAATATAGGGGATAATATGAGCATAACAAGGGTTCCTAAATCTCCAGCATTCATTAAAGGATTAGTTAACCTAAGAGGAAATGTAATAACTCTATTAGATATTAATCTGTTACTTGGAATAGATAACGATAATGAATCAACGAACACAATAATATTAAAATTAGAAGAAGAAGAAATTGGAATTACTGTTGATGAAGTAAAAGAAGTTTTAGAAGTAGATGAAAATGTAATTGAAAGAAATTCAGTAGAAGATGAAAATTCATATATTAAAGGGATATTGAATTTTAAGGATAGAATTGTTACACTAATTGATGTAGCGGAATTATTATAAGTAATAGAAATGAGGGAATGATATGGCAGATGTATTGTCACAAAGTGAGATAGACGCCTTATTATTAGCCTTAGACTCTGGAGAATTAAAGCCGGAAGAAATTACAAATGAAGAAGAAAAGCAGAAAGTAAAATTATATGATTTTAGAAGTCCACAGAAGTTTTCAAAAGATCATATAAGAACACTGGAGCTTATATATGATAATTATTCTAGGATAATTGCTAATTATCTTGCGGCACAAGTTAGAACTACTGTTAAAGTAAATTTGGAGTATATAGAACAGACTACATATGAAGAATTTATGCATTCTATATCTAATCCTACAATATTAAATTTATTTAAATTGCAACCGCTTAGTGGAACATTATTGTTTGAAACTAATCAACAATTTACATATCAAATAATAGATATTTTATTGGGTGGAAAAGGAGAAGGTGTATATAAGACTAGGAGTATTTCTGATATTGATAGAAATATAATTATGAAAATAAATCAAGCTTTAGTTGCACATCTAAAGCTTGCTTGGTCTGATGTATTATCAGTAGAGCCAGAGTTTGAAGGAATAGAAACTAATCCAGCACTGAATCAAACATTAGCACCACATGAACCAGTGGTACTTATTACCTTATCTGTAGAGATAGGAAAAAATAGTACATTTTTAAATATGTGTATACCGTATTTAAGTGTAGAGAAGATACTCGATAAGCTAGTTTTTAGTTATTGGTATCAAGAAAGTGATGAAAATGACAAGGCTGAAACACAGGAAAAGATAGTAGAAAACTTAAATAAGGTTGAAGTACCTATAAACGTTCTGTTAGGTAAGAGTCAAATTTCCGTCCATGACTTTTTAAGTGTAATGACCGGGGATGTAATCACTTTAGATACTAAGTGTGATGATCCTTTAAAAGTTTTAGTAGATAATAAGGTTCATTATATTGCTAAACCGGGAGTTGTAGGTAAAAAATTAGGAGTTCAAGTTATAAGCGTAAATAATGAGGAGGTGGATGGTGATGACTGAAGGATTCCTTTCACAAGATGAAATAAATGCTCTATTAAATGGAGAAATAGAAAATGAAGAAAAAAAAGAAAATACCACTTTAACAGATATAGAAAAAGATCTTTTAGGTGAAATTGGAAATATTTCCATGGGAACGGCATCAACAGCATTATCTCAAATCATAAATTGTAAAGTTAATATAACTACACCAGTAGTTACATCTACGACATTTGAGGATTTAAGAGAAGAGTTTGATATACCTAATCTTGCATTAAATATAAAATATATATCTGGAATAGTTGGGCAAAATCTTTTAGTTATGAAGATTAAGGATTCAGGTGTTATTGCTAACTTAATGATGGGTGGAGATGGAAGGGTTGAGGTTTCTGAACTTACAGAGATAGAAATATCTGCAGTTCAAGAAGCAATGAACCAAATGATAGGGTCTGCAGCTACATCTATGGCTACAATGCTTGGAAGAGAAGTAAATATATCACCACCAGTATCAGAAGTGTGGAATAATACGGAAGAAGCTGTAAAATCAGGTATTGAATTAGAAAAAGAAATTGTAAAGGTATCTTTTAGAATTACAATAGGAGATTTAGTTGATTCTAACATAATGCAAATTTATCCTGTAGAAACTGCAAAATACATATGCTCAATTATGATGGGTGAAGAAGAAAAATCACAAAATAATGATATTAAGGCTACGCCAGAGTATCTTGAGGAAAAAGTTGAATTTAAATCACCAGTTCATGAGGAGTTTATAGAAAATCCAACACCTGTTTCAGTACAAAAAGCTAGTTTTCAACCTTTAAGAGAGATTCCAAGAGAAAACTTACCAAATAATATAGATTTAATAATGGATGTTAACTTAGATATATCTGTTGTACTAGGAAGAACTAAAAAAACTATTAAAGATATTTTGGCACTTGGAAATGGTTCACTAATTGAATTAGATAGACTTGCTGAGGAACCAGTAGAAATCTTAGTAAATGGTAAAAGAATTGCTTATGGTGAAGTTGTTGTCGTTGATGAAAACTTTGGAGTTAGAATTACGTCAATAGTAAGTGGAGAAGATAGAATTAAATCATTATCAAAATAAATATTTATAAATGGAGGCTATCGCAATAACAAATGAAAGTTTGTAGGCGAGAGCCTCTTTTCAGTTCACAGTTTTCAGTGCACAGTGCACAGTGATGGTTGAAATTCTTGCAGAATTTCTGAGAATATAAATGCGGAGACACAATTCATAATTTGTTCTAAGTTTCTTAATAAGTTTAAGTTTTTTAATAGGTTGTTATAGAAGGCTTATGACAGGTGCACTCGCATGTCGCTTGAGTTGTAGGTTCTTAAAATAATCATGTAAGTTAGAACTTGGAACTATAACATGATTTTCAATATAGAATAAAAATGGAAACATTCTGCCGTCCGCAGGACTACAATATTTTCCCTGCAGGGGAAAATAAACCTTTACTGTGAACTGATAATTGTGCACTGTGCACTGAAGAATAATTGGTTAATTATAACTAAGTTAACAATGAAAAATTAATAAGCTCTGTGATAATTTCTATATTAAAGGAAAAAATAAGGTTATAGAAATTATATAGGAGGTAAAACAAATGAAAAAATTAAGATTTATATCATTTGTATTGATATTTGTCATATTATTTCCATTTGGATCTGTTGCATTAGCAGAGGGTGGAAAAAATGAAGAAAATCATAATCCTTTAGAACCAGAATGTAGAAGTGCAATTTTAATAGAACCTGTAACTGGAAAAGTAATCTTTGAAAAAAATTCTAATGAGAAGTATCCACCAGCATCTGTAACAAAGATAATGACTATGTTATTAGCTATGGAAGCAGTAGATAGTGGTAGAATCAAATTAGATGATAAAATAACATGTTCTGAAAAAGTTAAAAGCATGGGGGGATCTTCAATGCTTTTAGATAATAACGAGGTTAGAACAGTAGAAGAAATAATAAAAGGAATAGGAATAGCATCAGGAAATGATGCTGCAGTTGCTATGGCAGAATATCTAGCTGGTTCAGAAGAGGCATTTGTTGTTATGATGAATAAGAGGGCACAAGAACTTGGAATGAATAATACTTCTTTTAAGAATTGTACTGGTCTTTCTGCACCAGATCATTATACAACAGCAAGTGACATAGCAAAAATGTCAATGGAACTATTAAAACATCCTCAAATATTAAAATATACAGGTACATATATGGAGACAATAAGTGAAGGTAGAAAGACTCCTATAGAGCTAGTTAATCACAATAAATTAGTGAGATTTTTTAAAGGTTGTGATGGTTTAAAAACAGGGTTTACTTCAGAAGCAATGTATTGTATATCAGCTACAGCTGTGAGAGATGACGTAAGAATGTTAACAGTTATTATGGGAGCACCATCTTTCAAAGTTAGAAATAGAGATGCATCAAATTTAATGAACTATGGATTTTCTAAATTTGAATGTAAGACGCTTGTTGAAAAAGATGCAGAAGTACAAAGAATAGATTTGGATAAAAATGGAGAAAAGTTTTATCTGTTAAAAAGTGCTGATGATGTTAAAACAATTGTAGAAAGAGGAGAAGATTTTAAGTTAGAACAAAAAATTATTTTAGATGAAAAGAAAAAGTATGCAAAAGCTGGAGAGATTATTGGATCATGTGAATTTTATAATGGTTCTAATCTAATTGGAAAAGTAGATTTATATTGTGATAGAGATATATCTAAAGGTTCTATATTTGAAAACTTTAAGGATTATATAAAAAATTTATTTAATTGTGCTGTTTAGAAGAAAAAAACACTCTATATATGTTAAAATATATAGAGTGTTTTATTAGTTAAAGGAGAAAGAATAATGTCACTTAAGGTAAAGATAAAGGATTTTGAAGGACCATTTGATGTTCTTTTGCATTTAATAAGAAAAAATAAGATGGATATATATAATATAAAGTTATATGAAATAACGACTCAATATTTAGAATATATTAAAACATTAGAAGAGATGGACTTAGAAGTAACTTCTGAATTTATAATAACGGCAGCAACAATGATCGAAATAAAATCTAGGGCATTATTACCAAAGGAAAAAAATGATGACGACAATGCTGATGATATAGACCCTTCAAAGGAACTTATAAATAAATTAATTCAATATAATAAATTTAAAGGTGCTGCATTGTATTTAAAAGAAAAAGAAAAAAGTTCGGAAATTGTTTATAGTAAAAAAGGTGAGATAATAGAAGATACTCATGAAGTATCTACGGAGGAATTATTAAAAGGTGTGACTATGTTAAAGCTATTTAAGATATATGAGGAAGTCTTAAATAGTTATTATAATAAGCAAAACATAACTGTAATTGAAAGAGAAATACCTATAGATAGTTTTAAAATAGAAGATAAAATAGATAAGATAAGAAAAATAATTACTGATAAGAAGATGGTAGTTTTCAGTGAGATTGTTTTTGAGTCTGTATGTAAGATGGAAGTAGTAGTTACCTTTTTAGCTTTATTAGAGTTAGCTAAATTGAGAGAGGTTCAATTGTTACAATCAGAAAATTTTCAAGATATTATAGTTGAAAGGATAAATTGAAATGAAAAATTATAATCAAATAGAAATAGAAAACATAAATAATAGTAGATATTCAATAATCGAATCTTTACTATTTGTAAGTGGTGATGCTTTAGATAAAAAAGATATAGCTAATATATTAGATATATCAGAAAATGAAGTTGAGGCTACTATAGAAGCTATGATTAGAAACTATAGTAAAAGTAGTTACAGAGGAATAAAAATAATTAAAGTAAATGAGAAATATCAACTTGTAACAAAGAATGAGAATAGCAACTATATACAAAAATTGTTAAAGAAAAATAGTAGACAATCATTATCACAAGCAGCGTTAGAGACCTTATCTATAATTTCATATAAGCAGCCTATTACTAGGGTAGATATTGATGAAATAAGAGGGGTTAAAAGTGATAGAGCAATAGTGACACTTATGGAAAAAAATCTAATTAAGGATTGTGGAAGGTTAGATGTCCCAGGAAGACCTATATTATATTCAACTACAGATGAATTTTTAAGATATTTCAATTTAGAATCAATTAAAGAATTACCTAACTTAGATAGTTTTTATACATCTAATAATGATGAGGAAGCAGAGCCAGAGGTTACTCCGTAGGCTCTGTTTCTTTTTTATATGGAGAATTATTTGAATTATCACTATCAGTCTTGCCTTTTATAATATCAATTAATTGAGGTACACTATCGACTAACTTGTCGATGGTAGTACTAGCATCTAAAGGTAATAATCGTATAGTGTCTTTTTTTATAACAAGAAAGGCAACTGGTTTTAAAGATACACCTGCACCAGATGCACCACCAAAAGGATATTCAGGAGTATCTTTATTAGGTATATCACTTCCACCAGATACAAAGCCTAAACTTACTTTTGATATTGGTAAAATAACACCATCCTCTTTTAGGGGAATTGCGTCTCCTACTATAGTGTTTACATCAATTATATCTCTTAAATTCTCAAGTGTATTGTTAATAAGATTATCTAATGGGTTCATTGTAAATCTCCTTTATATTTTTTTAAAAGTAACTTACTACCTATAAATATAAGTTTTCCAATACTTATATAAATTATACTGTTTATAGATAGATATAAATTTTTTTCTTTTAATGTTGGAATTATATTAATTGAGTAATGTTTAATTATTAAAAAGTAATTTAAGATATTTATAAGATAACTATTTAGTAGGTCCTTAAATCCATAAGTTATAGCAGTAATGTTTGGTTCTTCAAAACCATATTTTAGATTAATATCTAAAGTATTAACTGGCAAAAGTTTTTTAAAAAATTTATGATATAACTTGAATTTTTTATAGTTGGATATAAAAGAATTTTTATTCTTTTTACTTGAATTTTCTGTATTTGTAGAATCATTAATAACTGTAGAGGAGTTTTCTCTTTTTTTCTTAGTAAATTTATTTAAGTTAATTTTATGATTCCATAAAAATAAGGTAATTTTTTTATTATCATATATGAAACGAATATTTATTTTAATTGGTATAAGTAGTAACAATAATATAATAAAAAAAACATAAATCATAACCTACCCCCTAAGTATTATAAATAATAGTATTGCCATATTTAAAAAATTTATTAACTTTTTATAATAATATTATTTACAGCCTTGGGGCAAAATAAATTTAGAGGTGGTAGTATGAAATTTAGAAAAAGTATATCGCTATTATTAATAATTATTTTGTTGTTTAGAAATAGTGTAGTTTTAGCTAAAAGTGAAAATAAAAATTTAAATATTGTAGCGAGAAGTGCTACTGTTATAGATGGAAGAACTGGAATACTTCTATATGGAAAAGACGAGAATAATCCTATACCTATGGCATCGACAACGAAGATTATTACATCATTAGTAGCTTTAGAAAGAGGAAATTTAGATAAGAAGGTATTAATATCTAAAAGGGCTATTAGTATTAATGGATGTAAAGTTGGTTATAAAGAAAATGAAGAAATAGCTTTAAAAGAATTAATATTCGGATTAATGTTAAGATCAGGAAATGATGCAGCTATAGCTATTGCAGAAGGTGTTAGCGGTTCAGTAGAGGAATTTTTAAAGCTAATGAATGAAAAAGCAAGAACATTAGGACTTACTAATTGTAACTTTGAAACACCTAATGGATTAGATTCGAAAGAACATTTTATTACTGCTAAAGAATTAGCATTAGTTACTAGAGAAGCAAAAAAGATTCCTCTGTTCAATGAAATAGTTAGTACAAAACAGATATCAAAAGATAAATATAATTTTACAAGAGACTATGGAAATATAAATAAACTATTATATCAATTAAATGAATCAACAGGAGTTAAAACGGGGTATACAGGAAATGCTGGAAAATGTTTAGTAGGAGCTTCTATGGTTGGGGATAACGAACTTATAGAAGTAGTTTTAAATTGTAATGACAGATACAATCAAATTGTGAAAATGCATAACTATGTAAAGGATAATTTTATATTTGATAAAATTTATAATAAAGATGATATTATAAAAGAAGTTTCTTATGGAAGTACAAATTATAAGTTGTCAGTTAATGAAGATATAATTATACCTAAAAATAAGAATAAATCATATAAAGTTGAAGTTATAGTCCCAGAAAAGATTATGAAATTTAAGCCACAAAAAGGAGATCCTTTTGGTGCATTAAGAGTATATTGTGAAGATGAGGAATTAATTTCATATAATCTATATATAGTATAAAATTATATAGATTAACGTAGATAACTCTCACAAGACAATTAGGTTTTGTGAGAGTTTATTTACGTTTAATGTAGAAAAGGATATGAAAAATGTAAACTTACAGTGGAGTTATTAGCTACACTAGTTGTTTTTAGGAAAACCACCTTAATAGTGAATTATAAATTGTGAATTATATAATGTTATATAGTTTCTATATTATTAATATAATATAGAAGAATAAATAATTGGAGGAGTTTATGTCTTCTAAAGATTGTAAAAATGATAGGTATTTAACTACAAACCAAGGAAGTCCTATTTGTGATGATAATAATTCTTTGACAGTGGGAAAGAATGGACCGGTATTGATACAAGATAATCAACTTATCGAAAAATTAGCTCATTTTGATAGAGAGAGAATACCTGAGAGAGTGGTTCATGCAAAAGGTGCAGGAGCTCATGGAAAATTTAAGTGTTATAAGTCTATGGAAAAGTATACAAAAGCAAAATTTCTCTGTAAGGAAGGAAAAGAAACACCTGTTTTTGTTAGATTTTCAACAGTTATAGGAGGGCGAGGTTCAGCAGATACTGTAAGAGATCCTAGAGGATTTGCGGTTAAATTCTATACTGAAGAAGGAAATTACGATATAGTAGGGAATGATCTTCCTGTATTTTTTATACGAGATGCTATAAAGTTTCCTGACGTTATTCATGCATTAAAGCCATCTCCAGATACTAATATACAAGATCCAGAGAGATATTGGGATTTCTTTTCTAATACTCCAGAAGCAACTAATATGTTAACTTGGTTATTTTCTGATAGAGGTACTATCAAGAGTTATAGAAAAATAGAGGGATTTGGGGTAAACACTTATATATGGAAAAATAGATATGGAGAACGAGTATATATAAAATATCATTGGAAACCTATGGCTGGTATAGAGACTATAACGAGAGAAGAAGCTATAAGGCTAGCAGGAACAGATCCAGATATAGCTGTTAGAGACTTATATGATACATTGGATTGTGGAAAAGTAGTTGAATATGAGTTATGTGTTCAAATAATGGAATTAGATGAGGCTTGTAATCAGTATTTTAACCCATTAGATGATACAAAGATATGGCCAGAGGAAGAGTTTCCACTTATTAAGGTAGGAAAGATGACTTTAACACATAATCCTAAAAATTTCTTTGCAGAAGTGGAGCAAGCAGCTTTTTGTCCTGCGAATGTAGTTCCAGGTATTGAACTTTCAGCAGATAAAATGTTGCAAGGAAGAGGATTTTCATATTTAGATACTCAAAGATACAGAATTGGAATTAACTTTATACAACTACCAATAAATAAGCCTAGGGTTAAGGTAGACAATAATATGCAAGATGGCAGTATGAATTATTATCCTAATAAAGGGAAGGTTAATTATTATCCAAGCTCTATAGAAAAGAACCCAAAAAAAGAAGCAATTTGTGATAAAGATGATTTTATGTATGTAGAAGGTGAAATAGTCAGAAAAGTGATAGATAAAGAAGAGAATTTTAGACAAGCTGGAGAAAGATATAGATCTTTTACAAAGAAAGAGCAAGATAATTTAATTCATAATATTGTAATGGACCTTTGCGGAGTGAGTGAAAAAATACAACGAAAAATGATAGAATACTTTACTATTGCTGACAAAGAATTTGGAAGTAGGGTTAAAAAAGGATTAGGAATATAAAAAATGAGGATTGCATAGCTAAAGTGCAATCCTCACTTTTTTAGTTATTAAAAGCGTTGTAAATTAGATTTACTGCTTTTTCAAAATCATCTGTATTTATACCAACAAGAATGTTCATTTCACTAGAACCTTGATCTATCATCTTTATATTTATGTCTTCTTTAGATAAAGCATTAAAGAGTTTTGCTGCTATTCCAGGAGCACTTGCCATGCCTTTACCAACAGTAGCTATTACTGCCATATGTGGATGAATTTCTATGAAATCTGGATTACATTGTTTCTTAATCTCTTCTACAATTTTTTCGCCTTTACCTTTTAATTGTGAGTCTTCAATTACAAGAGAAACGGTATCTATTCCTGATGGCATATTTTCAAATGATACACCATACATTTCAAGTATAGATAAAATTTTTCTACAGAATCCAAGCTCTGAGTTCATAAGAGCCTTTTCAATTGCAATAACAGAGAAATTCTTTTTACCGGCAATTCCTGTTATTGTTCCAAGTGTGCTCAAATCATGAACATCGCTGACGATTAGAGTACCTTCATCTTCTGGTCTATTAGTATTTTTTATTCTTATAGGAATATTAGCCTCTTTCACAGGGAAAATAGCTTCCTCATGTAAAACAGAAGCGCCCATATATGATAATTCTCTAAGTTCTTTATATGTTATTTCTTTAATAGTTTTTGGATTATTAACGATTCTTGGATCTGCCATTAAAAATCCTGATACGTCTGTCCAATTTTCGTATAATTTTGCATCAACGCCAGATGCTACTAATGAACCTGTTACATCAGATCCACCTCTTGAAAATGTTACAATTTCTCCATTAGTATCAGCACCATAGAATCCAGGAATTACTGCACATTTAGTATCTTTAAGTCTAGTTGATATGGCTTTTTTAGTAAGTTCATGATTAAAATTGCCGCCTTCATCAAAAACAATTACTTCTGCGGCATCTATAAATTCAAATCCCAAATACTCTGCTAATATAAGTCCATTTAAATATTCGCCTCTACTCGCTGCATAATCTGATGAAGCACCATTTGCAATATCCTCTTTCACTTTATTTAATGGAGTTGATATATCGAAATCTAGTCCAAGGTCTACAACGATTCCTTTATATCTATCCTCAATTAACTTAAAAACGTCATCAAAAGCAATACCACTATTAACATGAGCATTGCATAAATAAAGAAGATCTGTTATTTTATAATCTTTACTGTTTCTTCTTCCTGGTGCAGAAGGAACAACATATCTTCTATTTTTATTAGACATTATTATATTTTTTACTTTTTGAAATTGCTCAGAGCTTGCCAGCGAACTTCCCCCAAATTTTGTTACGATTGTTTCATTCATAATGTATTAGCCCCCTAATAATAAAAAATATTGTTTAATATATAAATAATAACATTTCTTTACTGTGTATTCAAGGAAAATACTAATGTGTGTGGTGAATATACTTTTTTGTAGTTCTATTTTGTTTTTCAACATATGAAATTGTATTATAATATATTTATAATACAATTTAGATTGGGGATAATTATGAATATACAAGTTTTTGGAATAAATAAGTGTTTTGATACTAAAAAGTCTGAGAGATATTTTAAAGAAAGAAAAATTCCATTTCAATATATAGATTTATCTAAAAAGAATATAAGTAAAGGTGAATTAGAGAGTGTACTAAAAAATGTGTCATTAGCAGAGATTACCAATATTAATTCGAAAGAATACAAGAAAAGTAATATATCTATGATAAGAAATACTCAGGGGAAAATTGATATTTTACTTGAAAATTATAAGTTATTAAAGACGCCTATAGTTAGAAACGGTAAGTTAGCTACTGTAGGATACAAAAAAGAGATATGGGATAGTTGGGAATAACGGTAGTGAAATTCATAACCACCTATTAATAATTATGAAAAAAGGAGCTTTGCATGGCGATTAATTTATCGCTTCTGCAATAGCTTCTTTAAATAATTAGTTTTTTACATTACTTTAGAAATAGTTTTTAACATTTTGATAGTTTTTTCATCATCTACTAGTTCTAATGCTTCATTATCTTCATCATAGTTGTATTTATAGACTTCTATCTTGCTTTTGTTTTTTTCTGGTGTCATTATAATGTAATCATTGGAATTGACAGATAATTGTTCTTTTACTATGTAAGATAATAGATCACCATTTTCATTCCGAAAAGAATAAATTTTATCTTTCATAAATAAGCCTCCTTATAATATTTTCATAAGTTAGTATGTGTTAAAAAAAATTAATTATGAAATTAATATAAAAGAACTTGTTAAAATATGGAATATGTAATATAATTATAATACCGATTTCAGGTTAGGGGATGGGATCATGTGTCATAGAATAAAACTTATTAAAGGAGATATTACTAAAGTTTCTACAGAGGTTATTGTTAATGCTGCAAATACTTCATTAATAGGTACTTCTGGAGTAGCATCAGATATACATAAAGCTGGGGGAATAGTTATTGATCAGCAATGTATGGATATTAGAAGAAGACTTGGTGGATGTAAGACAGGAGAGATTGTTGTAACTGATGCTGGAAATCTAGATGCAAGGTATGTAATCCATACTGTTGGACCAGTATGGAAAGGTGGAGAAAAAAAAGAAGCAGAATTATTATATAGTTGCTATATTAATTCATTGAGAGAAGCAGTAAGGTTAGAGTGTAAAAAAATTGCTTTTCCAAACATAAGTACTGGTATTTATAGATATCCTAAAAAGGAAGCAGCTATGATAGCTTTAAAAGCAGTAGAGGAATTTTTAAGCGAGAATAGTACAATAGAAGAAGTATTATTTGTAGCATATGACGAAGAAAATTATGAAATATACGAAGAATTATTAAAATGAATATAATAAGTGATGTATTAACTTTAAATATTACTAAAAATCTATTATCATATATCTAGAAGGGACGTGAAAATATGGACAATAATAAATTGAAAACAATGGATCCATTTATGCTTTTAAGTATCGTAAATATGAAGCTTAGGGATTTTTATAGTAATTTGGATGACTATTGTGAGGATATAGGTGTAGATAAGGAACTTTTAAAAGAAAGATTATTAACGGTAGGTTATAAATATGACGGAGAGACAAATAGTTTTGTATCTCTATAGTAAAATAGGGGCTACTGCATAAAATAAATGCATAGCCCCTATTTCTATTTATAAAATTTATATATTAAAATAAAAGACTCTTGTTTAATGATGAAAAAAATTATAATGAAAATAAGAAATTTTTAAGGGGGAAAAATATGAATATAAGCAAAGAAATAGTTGAAAATGTAAGTGGTATAGATATTGTGGAATATATTATTGAAAATGATAATGGAATTGCTATAGGAATAATAAACTTTGGGGCTACTATAACAAAAATTATAACTCCAGATAGATATGGGAATTTAGAAAATATGGTAGTAGGATTTGATAACAAAAGTAAGTATTTAAAGAACTTTCTCCATTTTGGAAGTGTAATAGGTAGAGTAGCAGGAAGAGTATATAAAGGTAAATTGACAATAGATGATGTAGCCTATAATCTAGATTTAAATTTAAATGATACCCATATACATGGTGGAGAAAATGGATTTCATTCAAGAGTATGGGATACAGAAGAGATTTATGAAGAAGATAAGGTAGGAGTTAAGTTAAGATATATTTCTTTAGATGGAGAAGAGGGATTTCCAGGGACAGTGGAGACAAAAGTTGTTTATTCATTAAATAATGAAAATGAATTAGAATTTGAAGTAGAAGCTACTACTGATAAAACTACTGTTGTAAACATAACTAATCACAGTTATTTTAATTTAAGTGGAAATTTTAAAGAAAATATATTGAATCATTATCTAAAAATTAATGCAGATAGGTTTTTGCCAATTTATAAGAATGGAGATATTTCTGGGAAGATAAATACTGTGGAAAATACAGTTTTTGATTTTAGAAAAGGAAAATTAATAGGTGAGGATATAGATAAAAAATTAGAGCAACTTACATTTGCAGACGGATATGATCATCCTTTATTATTTGATGATAAAATAGGGAAAATAGAGCTTTGGGAAAGTAATTCAGGTAGACATATGGAGATTACAACTAATAATGAAGCTGTTATATTTTATAGTGGTAATTGTTTTATGAAGAAAACACCTTTTAGTAAAAAAGATAAAAATAGAAGGATAGCTTTATGTCTTGAAACTCAAAATTTACCTATTGGTGAAAATGAGGTGTTTAAGGAAAATTCAATCTTGAGGAAAAATGAAGTATATAAGAGAACTACTAAATATAAATTTTCAGTAATATAATTTTTATAATCTATAATCTGTTATAATATTATAGATTAAAATCCTTGGAGGTAAGTATGGAAAAATTAATGATTTTAGATGGAAATTCTTTGATGAATAGAGCTTTTTATGCTGTTCCTACATTGACTATAGCTGATGGAACACATACAAATGGAATATATGGTTTTTTAAATATGGTAGATAAAGTTAAAGAGGATATAAAGCCTGATTATATTGTGGCTACTTTTGATAGAAAAGCACCAACATTTAGACATTTAGAATATAAAGAATATAAAGCTGGAAGAAAAAAGATGCCAGAAGAATTGGCTATGCAATTTCCTATTTTAAAAGATATATTAAAAATGATGGCTATAAATATTTTTGAAATAGATGGTTTTGAAGCTGATGATCTTATAGGTACTTTAAGTAATTATGCTGAAAGTAATGGGTTAGAGGTTTACATAGTAACAGGAGATAGAGATGCTCTTCAATTAGCTACTGATAATATTAAAGTCGTTTTAACAAAAAACAAAGGTGAAAAAGAAATTTATGATGCAAATAAAATGATGGAAACATATGGTGTAACGCCAACAGAGTTTATTGATGTAAAAGGATTAATGGGAGATTCCTCAGATAATATCCCAGGAGTACCAGGCATTGGAGAAAAAACAGCATATAAACTTATAAAAGAATATAAGAGTATAGAGAATTTATTATGCAACTTAGATAAACTTAAAGGAAAAATGAAAGAGAATTTAGAGAATAATGTAGAACAAGCGATTTTTTCAAAGAAGTTAGCAACAATAGAGACCAATGTGCCTGTTGAAATAGATTTAGAAGAAATTAAGTCTAAAGAAGAATATGATGTTAATGGACTAAGAAAAGAGTTTACTAGATTGCAGTTTAAATCATTATTATCAAAGTTGCCAAAGGAAGACAAGGAAGATAGAAATATAGAAGTCTTATCAGTGACAAAAGTTGAAGATATAAGTATAAATGAAAGTGATGAGTTATATATAACCTATGGTGTTAAAAATTCAGATAAAATCTCAACAATAGAATTAAGCAATTTAGAAATGTTTATAAATGGGAAAGTCTATAATTTTGATCTGGATTTAATAGATATAGAAGAGCTTAGAGATATTTTTCAAGGGGAAAATAACAAGGTGATACATAGTTCTAAAAATCTTTATACTATTTTAAGAAAACATAATATTGATTTAAATAATGTTATTTTTGATACAGAAATAGCTGCATATATAATTGATTCTTCTAGAGGAAACTATAATATTAAGGATATAGTTTTTAATGTTTTGGGAGAAGAAATCGAAGAAAATATAGAATGTAGTTATTTAAAAGAGTTATATTTAAAATTAAAAGAAGAAATAGAAAAATTAGACATGCAAAAACTTTATTATGATGTAGAGTTACCTTTAGTGGAAGTTTTATCATCTATGGAAGAAGTAGGTTTTAAGGTAGACGAAGATAAGTTAGATGAACTAGGGAAAGAATTTAAAGATATGATAATAACTTTAGAAAAAGATATATATAATTTAAGTGAAGAGGAATTTAACATAAATTCTCCAAAACAATTAGGTAAAATACTATTTGAAAAGCTTGATTTACCAGTTATAAAGAAAACAAAAACAGGTTACTCAACTAATGCAGATGTATTAGAAAAGCTTAAAGATAAGCATCCTATAGTTGAAAAGATTATAGAGTATAGACATGTGGCTAAATTATATTCTACCTATATTGAGGGCCTAAAAAATGTTATAGATGAAGATGGTAGAATACATTCATCATTTAATCAAACTGTTACAACAACAGGAAGACTTTCATCAACAGAGCCTAATCTTCAAAATATACCGATTCGTACTGAAATGGGTAGAAGTATTAGAAAGGTATTTGTACCATTTGATAATGATAGTGTAATTTTATCAGCGGATTATTCTCAAATAGAACTTAGAGTGCTAGCTCATATGTCTGAAGATGAGAATATGATTAATGCTTTTAACTCTCATTTAGATATACATACAAAAACAGCATCAGAGGTGTTTGGAGTAAAAGAAGATGAGGTTTCATCTGAAATGAGAAGTGCAGCAAAAGCAGTTAATTTTGGTATTATTTATGGTATGTCAGATTTTGCATTAGGTGAAGATTTAAAGATATCTAAAAAAGAAGCAAAGAAATATATAGATATATACTTTGAAAGATATCCTAAGATTAGTGAGTATTTATCAAAGCTAAAGGAAGATGGGAAAAAATATTCTTATGTTAAAACTATTTTAAATAGAAGAAGATTCATACCTGAAATATCATCTAGTAATAAGATAGTTAAGGCATTAGGAGAAAGATTAGCAATGAATGCACCAATACAAGGTAGTGCAGCAGATATTATTAAGCTTGCTATGGTGAATGTGTGGAAGAGACTTAGAAAAGAAAAATTAGAAAGTTCTATAATACTTCAGGTGCACGATGAAATTATAATTAATGCTAAGAGAGGAGAACTTGAAAAAGTTAAGGTAATTTTAAAAGAAGAGATGGAAAATGTAATTGAATTTTCAGTGAAGCTTGAGGTGGATGAAAATGTTGGGAAAACATGGTACGAAGCAAAATAGAATAGTGAAGATAGGAATTACAGGGACTATAGGAAGTGGAAAATCTACAGTTTCATCATTTTTAAAAGAAAATGGATTTGATGTAGTTGATGCAGATATTATTAGTAGAGAAATATTAGATAAATATAAGGAAGTAAGGGAAAAAATAAAGAATACTTTTGGTGATGATATCTTTGAAAATGAAAAATTAAATAGAAAGAAATTAGGAACTATAGTTTTTAATGATGATAAAAAGAGGAAGCAGTTAGAGGCTATAACTATTCCTTATATAATTAAAGAAATTGAAATGAGAATTGATATACTAAGATCTGTAGGTAAAAAAATAGTATTTATTGATGCACCTACTTTGATAGAGCATGGACTTCATAAATCTATGGATTATAACATATTAATAACATTAGATGAAGAAACAAGAATATCTAGAGTTATGAGAAGAGATGGAATATCTAGAGAAGAAGTATTAAATAGGATAAAAGCTCAAATGAGTCAGGAAGATAAGGTTAAATATGTAGATTTTGTACTAGAAAATAATGGTGAAATTGAAGAAACATATCATAAGATCGTTAGTATATTAAAAGATGGAGTGGGGTATGAAAAAATTATGTAGATTTATAATATTATTTTTAATATTAGTCTTGGTATATATATCATTTAAACCTGTTATGAAACTTATATTTCCGTTAAAGTATAAAAATATTGTTTTAGAATATTCTGAAGAAAATGATGTAGATCCACTTTTTATTATGTCTATAATAAAAGCAGAAAGTAATTTTAATAAAGATGCCAAGTCAAATAAAGGAGCTCTCGGACTTATGCAAGTTACACCGTCAACAGGAGAATGGATAGCTGAGAAACTTAATGAGGAGATCTTTGAAGAAGATAAATTATTTGATCCAGATACAAATATAAGGTATGGTATATGGTACATAAATTATCTTAGTAATCAATTTGATGGAAATCTTAATTTGATTATTGCTGCTTATAATGCAGGCCCTGGTAGCGTAGATAAATGGCTTAATGATTCAAGTTATTCTCAAAATGGAGAAGACTTAGATAATATACCTTTTGTTGAAACAGATAAATATGTTGAGAAGGTAAACTTTTTTTATAATATATATAAGTTCCTATATAGATAGGAACTTATATTTTAGTTTTAAGTATTGACAATAGCTATTATGTATATATAATGAAATATATAAATGTAAAATGCAGGTATGGCGGAATGGCAGACGCGCTATCTTGAGGGGGTAGTGAATGAATTTTCGTGCGGGTTCAAGTCCCGCTACCTGCACCAGATAAAAGAAATCTATCTTGTAAAACATTACAAGATAGATTTTTTTACAATTTTATAAAAAATATCAGTTTTTTTCATATTTTACGAAGAAATAAATCGACTTTTGGTGAAAAATTATATACAATTAATATTGAAAGAATATTATAATTTTTAGTATATAAGGAGAGAATTGTATGAAAAAAAGAATCGGAAGTTTAATATTAGCAATAGGTATAATTGTTTCAGTAGTGATGACTTTTACAGGATGTTCATTTGGCGGTAATGATAGTGATTCAAGTACACTAACAGCAGAAGAAATTTTAGAGAAAATAACAATGAATATAGATGAACCTAATCAAATGGATATTGATTCAGACTTTTTTACTGATAACTATGAGATAGATAAATCAATACTAAAGAGTTATGTAGTTAGAGTACCAATAGGAGACAAATATGCTAATGAATGTGCAGTATTTGAGGTTAAAGATAAGAAGGATATAGAAAAAGTAGAAGAAGGAATAGAAAAAAGAAGCAAAATATTAGAAAATAATTGGAAAGGATATATTCCAGAGCAATATGATTTAGTTAAATCTAGAAAAGTAGTAACAAAAGGAAAATATGTTCTTTTTGTTATATCAGAGAATTCAGATAAGATAGAAGAAAATTTTGAAGAAATAATTGAATAATACATAATTTGTATATAAATATATTTTAAAGAGGCTGTTGCAATAACAAAAGAAAATTTGTATGTCAGGTCACAGGGATTAGGGCACAAGGCACAAGTAAGGTGAAAATTCCTCTTTTAGAGGAATTTTATTATGATTGTGTGAATGGCAAAGTGTTTTCATATTTACTATAGGTACAAGAATTATATTATAATTTGTAATCCAAGGAACTGTTTCACAATAAATATTGTGGAGCAGTTGTTTTTTTGTGAATAAGTAAGAGTGAAGATTAATTTTCGATTGTAAGAAAAATATTAAAGTCCTGCAGATAGCTAGTGTGGCTGGGAGAAATCAATGAAAATTGTCATTTTTATATAGCTTATGTATTAAATCTGTAATAAGAGTACCATTGAAACCACACAATTCTCACCACTACTTAACTAGAACAGGTACTAATATGAGATTAACTATACCTTATCATATCGCACAGTTATATCCCAAGCTATAGAAAGTAAAACTTTCATTAGCCTCCTGGAAGACTATGTTATGCTTTCTAGTTTAATTATATAATAAGTCTATATATCACATTAATGACATAATACTTATAATCTTAGAAATTCTGTAAGAATTTCATCTATACCTGTGCCTTGTTACAAGCACCTTGTCAAACATAAATTTATATAATTCAATATGCGACAGTTCTTTATTTTAAATGCATTTATTATATTACTTACTAAAGTTAGAATTTTTAAGTTTTATGCATCTCATATTACAATCTGTACCACCAAAAAGATAAATGAGTTCTAAAAGATTTCTATTATATAAGTCAGCAGTATGTTGCGATATATATATATCGCTATATTTAGATCCGTTACCATTAATGTGAGTTACATAAACTGAGTGGCTGTACCTTTTATTAATTGAGCCAAATTGTAAAACATCTCCTAAGTTTATTGAAGAAGGAGATAGAGATTCATAAGTTTTTTTATTATTTAGTCCAACGCCATTAGGACCAATTGTTTTTTCTTTACACAAATAGTTGTATAAATTTTCAACTGATTCCCAATTTATAGTTCCACCACCTTCATTACCATGCCAGGACCCTGGTACCATGCGATATTTTTTTCTAATATTTTCATAGGATGTTTCAGTACTTGAAAAGTCATATCCCCCATAAGCAGCCCATATACATTGGGATACAAAATTAGAACAATCACCAGGTGCGCTATAAAATAATGGATTATATGACTTAGAAAATGTTTTTGCATATAAAATACCTTTATCAGGAGAGTAATTTGAATATTCTCTTGTTAGTTCAGAATTAGATCTGACATTTTCTTTAGATATATCTATTATGTTATCTATTTGTTTTTGTTCTTTAATTTCTAGTTTATCAAGATAGTTCTTTAAGGTTTCAATGGGAATGTCTTCGCTTCTAAGATCCATCGAATATAAAAATGATTCATCTTCAGAGAAAATTCTTTCTATGTTACAAATTTTTAATTCAGGTTCACGAATAATTTCTAGTCTATAAGGTATATTACATAAATTAGATTGGCAAGTAGCATTTTTATATTTATATGATACTGAAAGAAGAAAATCTATATCTATAGTATTTTTTTTTGTATATATGTTTTTATATACAATATTTATATTGAAAGATTCAAAAGGTGTATTTAATGTTTTATAAAGATATATTTTATTTTTATGGATAGTATTATATATTAATGTGCTGTTACTTTCTTTAGTATATTTATTATATGTATCTTCAGTTAAATTTATATAATCTTCAAAATAGCTATTAAAATAACTTTCTATAAAATTTTTTAACTTTGTATCTAAAGTTTGAGATCCGTAGATGATTTCTTTGAAACTAAATATAATTAATACTATTGTTAGAAAAATTGATAAAGATTTTTTCATTGTGGCCTCCTTTTAAAATTATTATGATAATAGTAGAATATCCTTAGTTGTGATAAAATATAAGAAAAATTATTGAGGTAATTTAAATGAAAGGTACAATACAAGAAATAGAAATAAAAAGCATATTAAAAAATGTAATATTTATGGATATAGAGACTACTGGATTAGACTCTAGTTTAAACGATGGGGTAAAGCATAAAGGTGAAATAATCGAGATAGGTGCTGTTAAGGTATTAGATGATAAAGTGTATACATATAGAACACTTATCCGACCAGTAGGATTTGTGCCTAAGTTTACTTTTCAATTATGTAAAGGACTAACTATGGATATGTTGTTAGAAGCTCCAACGCTAGAGGAAGTAAAAGATGAATTTTTAGAGTTCATTGGAGATATGCCTTTAGTTTGTCATAATGCAGAATTTGAAAAAACTTTTTTAAAATATTATATAAAACCAGATATAGATATAAGTAATAAGTTTTTAGATTCTATGGAATTGGTGGCTATTTTATTTCCTTACTTCAAAGAATATAATTTAGATTACTTGATTAAATCAGTTACAACTATAGATAGAGATGAAATGCATAGAGGATTAGAAGACTCTATAGATACAATATATGTGGTTAATAGTGTACTTATAAAATATTTTAATAGCACATTAGATTATTTATCAATATCATCATGGTTTGATGATAATAATAGATGGCAATGGTGTGAGTATTTACTACCGCCAGAAAATATTAATGAATATATGGTAAAAGTAAGAATAAATGAAGAAACTATAGTTGAAAAGGGAAAAAAGAAAAGTATAGATTATAAAAAATACGAGGAGTTATTAAAAAAAGGAGAAATATTTGATACTCCTTCATTTAAATATATATTTAGAGAAGGTCAATACAACTTAGCTAAACATGTAAGAAAAACACTAGAAAATAAAAAGATTTCCATAATTGAAGCTCCGACAGGAATAGGAAAGAGTATAGGATATTTATTGCCAAGTATAATTTACTCATATATAAATAATCAACGTATATTTATATCTTCCTCAACAAAAGAATTACAAGATCAATTAATAGAAAAAGATATTCCTAGATTAATATCAACTTTAGGATTAGAAGAAAAAATAAGGTATACTTGCATGAAGGGTAGAAGTAATTATTTATGCAATAAAAAAATTAAAGCTTATTTAGAAGAAATTATAGAGCCAGATTTAGATGATATTCTTTCTATATTATTTATAAGTAGGTTAATGACGATAAATGGTAATGTTGAAGAAATTAATTTTTGGGCAAGAAAACATTTTAAGAAATTAGATTATCACCTAAATTTTCTTACTAGTGATGGTGAAACTTGTACAGGAAGAAAGTGTAATGAAGGTACAAGTTGCTATTATTACAATAAAATAAATGAACTTGAAAATAGTAACATTGTAGTGATAAACCATTCATTATTTTTGAAGTGGCCTTATCCAGAAATAAAAATAGAAAATATTGTATTGGACGAGGCACATAATTTAAATGATAATTGCTTTAAAGCTTTTACTGAAGAGGTAAGTAATTTTGATATATTATCTCTTTTACGAGAGGTATATAACACTAATAAAAATTATGGATTTTTAAAGGATTTTATAGTAAAGAATAATTTATCTTTAGCAAATGTAGAGTATGTGAAATCTAAAATAATTAATGTATATGAAACAATTGAAGAGATGATGACCTTAATTAGAGATAGGTATTCGTCAATGGATAATTTTTGGGGAATAAATAGTGTCTTTACTTATAAAGATTTTCAATTTATCGTAAGTGTATTAGAAAATTTGGTACTTCAACTAGATGAAATATATATGCGAATAGATGAAGTTATTAAAGAAACAGATGCGAAAGAACATCCACTTATTTTACTGAATAATAAGATAAGAACTTTTAAGGAAACTATAAACTTTGTCATAGGCGAGACTACCGATAGCTATTGTGCTGTTATAGATATTTCAAAAGATTTATCTAGAATTACGCTAAGAAAGATTCCGTTATCAGTAAATTATTTATTTAAAGAAGAAATTTTAGATAAATGTAGTAGTTTGGTAATGACATCAGCGACAATAAGAATCGATAGTACTTTAGATAATTTTAAAAATTCATTAGGTATTTCAATGATAGATAAAGATAAGTTATTAGAAGATTTAATTGAAAAACCAGTTTTTGATTATAAAAATAGAAGTGTAATAGCTATTCCTACTAATATAGAGAGATATTCATACAATCGAGAGGATGAATTTGTAAAAAGTGTTAGCAATGTTATATTGAGAATTGCTAAAAATATTGGTGGTAATATTTTGGTGTTATTTACATCAACTTCAAGGATGAAAAAAGTAAAAGAAAGTATTATTGAAGAATTAAATGATCTAGAGTATGATATTTTTGATAATAAGAAACAATGTAATAAATTAAGAGATCCATTAACTAAAGCCGTAGTTTTTGGATCTAGAGGATTATTTGAGGGTGTAGATATACCAGGTGATGGTTTGTTTACTGTAGTAATGGAGAAAATACCCAATATTCCAATGAGAGATCCATTATATTCATCTATTATGGAGAAGAAAAAGATAAATTATAATACACTAAATTATCCACAAAGTATTATAAAAATGAAACAAATATTTGGAAGATTGCTTAGAAGTGTTTATGACTATGGATATTTATTTGTGTTAAGTAATTTAGAGGATGGAAATTCATATAGAACTAAAGAATATGAAAGAGATTTAGAAGGTCCTGTTTTTTTAAGAGATAATTTAGATAATATTTTATATAAGATGAAAAAAGATAATGAAAGATGGAGAAAAGAAAATCTTATTAAAATTGTTTCTAAAGAGTGTAAAAAAGAAATGAAGGAAATAATTGAATCAAAAAAAGATGTTGATAAAAGGTTAAAAGATTTTTATAGAGATGAGTTTTATAAAAGGAATATAAGATGTGTTTTAGAGAGTATAGTCTATGAAGGAGATGAGGTCAGAAAGCTTGTTTTTAATTATTTGGGTAAAAAATTTACAACGAGCAATTTAGGATGATTTATGAAAATTGATGAATATGAAGTAAAAATAAAAAAGGAAAATAGAAAAACAATAAAAATATCTATAGAAAAAAATTTTTTGGTGGTGAAGGCTCCAGGATTTATAAGGGAAGATCAATTAGAAAAAATACTTTTTCAAAATATAAATAAAGTTAGAAGAATAATAAATAAAAATAGAAATCTTATTGATATTGGAGAAAAGCATTTTTTAGAGAGTAACAATGCAATGCTTCTAGGAAAAAGTTACAAAGTGGAAGTTATTAACTCTTATGTGAATAATGTTGAGATTATTGATGATACTATAATAATATCGGTGAAGAAAGATGATGAAAATTTAAAAATAAAATTGTTTAAGAATTTCTATAAAAATAAGTGTATTGAAGTAATAACACCAATTTATAAGCAATGTCTAGATAGTTTTGTAGAAGATAAGTGTAGCATTAGACCAAGAATAGAATATAAATTTTATAAAGGAAGATGGGGGGCATATTATCCAAAAGATAATAAAATAGTCCTTAATTGCAATTTAGTTAAATTAGATGAGGAGTACATTAGATATGTTATATTTCATGAAATAAGTCATACAAAGATACCTAACCATTCTAAAGAATTTTACAATGTTTTTAATAATGTTTATGATAGAGTAGAAGAAATGAGAATAAAAATAAAAAAATATATAATAAATTAATAAAAAATTGTGTTTTAATTTTATTTATGAAATAATATATGTTAAATAAAAGTCGTGGGGGAGTATATCATGAGTGAAAAAAGTTATGAAATAGTTAAAAGTAGTAATAAGATAAGAGTAAGAAAAAGCTGGCATAATTATTTTATGAATTTAGCTCTTCTTGCAGCAGAAAGAGGTACTTGTGACAGAGCGAATGTAGGTGCAATTATAACAAATAAAGAAAATAGAATAGTAGCAACAGGATATAATGGTTCTGTAGGAAATAAGACACCTCATTGTGATGATATAGGTCATGTAATGAGAGATGGACATTGCATAGCAACGCAGCACGCAGAACTTAATTGCCTTTGTTATTGTGCAAAAGAAGGTATCGCTGTTAAAGGATGTAGTATATATGTAACCCATTTCCCTTGTCTTAATTGTACTAAAGCATTAATTCAATCAGGAATTGAGAGCATATATTATTTGAACGATTATAGAGTAGATGATTATGCATTAGAATTACTAAATATAAATAATATAAAATATAAAAAGATTACTTTGGAGGATTAGAATGAAAAGTAGATTTATAGTAGTAGATGAGAAGTTGCTTCCAGAGGTTCTCCCTAAGGTATTAAAAGTTAAAGAGATATTATCTTCTAAAAGTGCAAAAGATATATCAGAAGCAGTTAAACTAGTAGGAATTAGTAGAAGCACATATTATAAATATAAGGATGGCGTATTCAAGTTATCTGATGGTGCAATAATTCAAAAAGCAACTATAGGAGTTACTGTTGGGCATAAAAGGGGAACTTTATCAAATGTTTTAGATATTATAGCTGAATGTGGTGGAAATATATTAACTATAAATCAAGATATTCCAATAAATAATACAGCAAATGTTACCATTACTATGGATATATCATCATTGAAGGCAGACTTATATGCATTACTTGAAACTTTAAAAATAGAAAATAACATTTTAGGTGTTTCATTAATAGCTATGGAGTAAGAAGGAATTTCTCATCATATAGAGAATATTCTATTTAAAGGATGGTGAGAGGATGCTATGTGAAATATCAGATTTATATAATTACAATATATCGAGGGTATTAAAGGAAGATATACCATCTATATATAATTTTATAATAAAAAATGATATTGATTTAAAATGTTATTTAACATCTAATTCTATTGAGGAAAAAATAAATGAAGCATTATATTGTAGGGGAGAGTTGTTTTTAAAAATCGAAAATCAATATGAAGAAGTTATAGGGATTATTAGAGGAAGAATAGATTTTGATTTTTATAATAGATTATGGCTTTCTTTATTCAAAATTTCTGATGATATACCAGAAAAAATGAAGAAAAAAATTTTCAACTATTTCACAGAGAGAGTCAGTGAGAGTTATAGTATATATAAAATAGAAATAGGTGTATCCAGTGAAGATAATACATTATTTTTTCTAAAAAGTTGTGGATTCTCTATAAGTAGAATATTGAAAAATTACTTTACTTTTGGAAATGAAAATCATAGTTTAATTATCTTAAATAGATAAGAATAAATATGTCTCTTAATGAATATAGATTTACTATATACATTGGGGGGGATAAAATGAGATATTCTAAAGTAAAAGCAAAGAGAACATCTAGAAGAGAGCTTATAGTAGTTACTTTTACATTGATGGTGATTTTTATAGGTTCAACTTTATTTGCCACAGCATTATTTAATGTTTTTCTTAAAGACAGTAGTGCATTTTCTAATAATTTTAAAGATGATGAAACTGCTATGACATCAGGAAATGTAGAAAACAATACAGCTAAAGAAGGAAGTGTTACTACATTTTATATTATTCAATGTGGAGTTTTTGGAATTAAAGAAAATGCAGACAAAGTGAATAATGATTTAAATTCACAGGGAATGTCATTTATTTCTGAAGAAGGTGGAAAATATAAAGTTATTTACTCCATTTGTAATAGCGGAAATGAAGATGAAATTATGGCTATGATAGAATCAAAAGGTGTGGCAGTAGCGAAAATTAAAAAAGAAATTACATATTCAAACATTTGTGATGAGGAAATTGGTGAAATGATTAAAGGTCTTATAAGTGTTGTTGATAAGCTTAAAGATAATTCAGTATCAAGTGTAGAAATTCAGTCATTGAAGAAATGGTGTAAAGAGTTAGAACAATGTGATGCAAATGAAGAAAATGCAAATAAGGCAAATGAGTTAAGAAAATATATAGAAGAATTACCAGATGAGATAGATAAAACTAAAATTAGTGAAATAAATAAGAAAATATATCAATGTATAGTGTAGTAATAAGGGGCTTTGCAATTAGTATTTTGCTTAATAGCTCCTTTTTTTTATTCATCTTACTTGTTTAAAATTATTGTAAATGGTAAACTATATTAGATATGATGGGGGCGGGAAATTTGAGAGAGATAAAAAAGAATAGAATTGGACTTTTGTGTTTATTAGTATTCATGGGAGCTATTTCTGGTACGTTAGTTGGAGAAATATTAGGATCAAAGTTTGAAGTACTTTCTTTCATGGAGTCTACATATTCATTAGGTTTTTCAAAACCACTATATTTAGACTTAGGAATTCTTAAGATTACTTTTTCATTAATCTTTGATATTAATATAATGACTATAATAGGGATAATTCTTGTGGTTGTATTGTACAAAAGATTATAGGAGGTTTAAATGAAGATTATCTTAGCGTCATCATCTCCAAGGAGAGCAGAACTGATAAAAACTATATCAGATAAGATAACTATATGTCCAAGTAACTTTAATGAATCATCTATAGAATATGATGGAGATGTAGTTAAGTATATAAGAAAATTATCTTATGAAAAAGCAAAAGAAGTAAGTGAAAGAGAAGAAGGAATAATCATAGGATGTGACACTGTAGTATTTTTTGAAGAGAAGATTCTAGAAAAACCTAAAGATAGAAAAGAAGCAATAGAATTTTTGAAAAGCTTAAGTGGAAATGTTCATTATGTATATTCCGGATACACTATTATAGATAAAAACAATAATTGTAACAAATTCAATTATTGTAAGACCGCTGTTAAATTTTATACTTTATCAGAAGAAGAAATAGAAGAGTATATAAATACTGATGAGTATATTGATAAAGCAGGTGGTTATGGAATACAAGGGAAAGGTGCTCTTCTTGTTGAGAAAATAGAAGGGGATTATTTTAATATTGTAGGGCTACCAATTAGTTTACTAAATAAAGAGCTTAGGGGCATGGGGGTAAATCTTTAGGAGGACAAATGAGTTTTAGATTAAAAGATTTACCAAAACACAATAGACCAAGAGAAAGATTTAAAATGTATGGGGCACAAAACCTTACAGATATTGAACTTTTATCAATTCTATTAGGTAGTGGGATAAAAGATGATAATATTATAAATGTATCTATGAAGGTATTTTCAAAATCAAAGGGATTAAGAAATTTATTTAACATGAGTTTAAATGAGCTTCAAGAAATTAAAGGTATAGGAGAAGTTAAGTCTATACAAATACTTGCACTTGGAGAACTTATACGAAGATATACAATTGTTGATTATGAAGATAAACTTAAAGTTTCAAGTGCTATAGATTGTGTAAATATTATAAATAATGAGATGTGCCTATTGAATAAAGAGGTTTTAAAAATTATAATGTTAAATGTGAAAAATATTGTGATTGGAATAAGAGACGTTTCTATAGGATCATTAAATTCATCTATAGTGCATCCAAGGGAAGTTTTTCATGAAGCAATTAAGAATAGTAGTGCATCAATAATTATAGCTCATAATCATCCTAGTGGAGATTCAACACCTTCAAAGGAAGATATTAATATAACAAAAAGATTAAAGGAGTGTGGAGAACTCTTAGGAATCAATTTATTAGATCATATAATTATTGGGAAGAACACATATGTAAGTTTAAAAGAAAAAGGAATACTTTAATGTATAAATGGAAGGAGCAATAGTAATGGGTTTATTTGGTATGACAAAAGATATGGGAATTGATTTAGGAACAGCTAACACATTAGTATATGTAAAAGGTAAAGGAATAGTTTTAAATGAGCCATCGGTGGTAGCTATTAATACTAATAGTAAGGCTGTACTTGCTGTAGGAAATGAAGCAAAACAAATGATAGGTAGAACACCAGGTAGCATTGTAGCAATAAGACCATTAAAAGATGGTGTTATAGCAGACTTTGATGTCACTGAAAGAATGCTTAGAATGTTTATTGAGAAAGTATGTCCAAAAGGTGCGTTTACTTCACCAAGAGTAATGGTATGTTTCCCATCTGGAATAACAGCAGTAGAAAAGAGAGCTATCGAAGAAGCAACTAAACAAGCAGGAGCAAGAGATGTAAAATTACTAGAAGAACCGATGGCAGCGGCGATAGGAGCAGGCCTTGCTACTGATGAACCAAGAGGATCTATGGTTGTAGATATCGGTGGAGGTACTACAGAAGTTGCTATAATATCTCTTGGAGGAATTGTAACAGCAAAATCTCTTAGAATAGCTGGTGATGATTTAGATAAGGCTATAATTAATTATATTAAGAGAGCGTATAACTTAATGATAGGAGAAAGAACAGCAGAAACTGTAAAAATTACTTTAGGATCAGCATATAAAGTTTCAGATGTAGATGAAAAGATGGAGATAAGAGGAAGAGACTTATTAACAGGACTTCCAAAAGTAGTTGAAATTGGAGAAGCTGAAATAAGAGAAGCATTAAGTGAGCCTGTAAGTTCTATAGTAGATGCTATTAAAACAACTCTTGAAAAAACTCCACCAGAATTAGCAGCAGACATAATGGATAGAGGTATTATGTTAACTGGTGGTGGTGCATTATTAAGAGGTATAGATAAGTTAATAAATGAAGAAACTCATATGCCAGTAAACATTGCTGAGAATCCCCTTGATTGTGTAGCTTTAGGAGCAGGAAAAGCATTAGCTCACTTTGATAAATTGAGATAGAGTGCTAGAGCAAGGTTAATTATGAAAAAGTTTTTAAGAAATAAACTGACAGTTGTTATAATTATACTGTCAGTTGCCTTTTTAAGTTTAATAACTTATAGTGCGAAGACACAAAATAATAATATAATAGCAAACTCAGTGGGCAGTGGAACAGGAAAAATTGGGGGATTTTTCTATACAGTTGGTAGTGAGATAAAAGGTTTTTTTAGTAATATATTTTATGCTTCTTCAATTAAGAGTGAGAATGAAGAACTTCAATTAAAAAATACAGAATTAGAGAAAAAAGCTGTTGCATATGATAATTTAATTGAAGAAAATGAAGAACTTAGAAAAATGTTAGAGTTCAAGGAGACACGTGGAGAATATGATTATGTTGGAGCTGATATAACAGGTTCATCTGGAGAAGGGTGGCTACAAAGTTTTATAATAAACAAGGGTAGTGACGATGGAATGAAAGAAGGTCTAGTAGCGATATCTCCTAATGGGTCTTTGGTAGGTGTTATTAAAAATGTAAGTAAAAGTTGGTCAGAAATTGAAACAGTAACATCGCCTAATGTTTCTATAGCATGTTATATTTCTAAGGTTACAGCAGATATTAATGATACAAATAATGAAAATAATGGCGATAATACAGATAATCAAAGTGTCAATGATGCACCTAATGGTGTTTTAAAAGGAATTAGTACAAATAAACAAACAAATCCAAGAGCTGAAATTAATTATATACCTATACAAAGTGATGTTAATAAAGATGACTTAGTTTTAACTTCTGGACTTGGAAAATTGTATCCTAAGGATATTGTTATTGGAAAAGTTTTGGAAGTTAAAGAGGAAACAGGAAAAGGTATGAAAGTAGCGACAGTAGTGCCAAATGTTGAATTTAACAAACTAAATGGAGTTTTAATCGTTATACCAAAAGATGGTGTTAGTGTAGATGGAGAGGTGAAGTATTAATGAAAAGAATACTCACCCTATTTTTAATAATCATAGGACTATTTATTTTAGATAATTCTGTAGTGCCTTTATTTTCTATTGGTGGTTATTGCCCTAGTTTGCTATTAGTATTTACCCTTGGATATGCAATTTTGATTGATCCTATCGATGCTATGTTTTTAGGTATTTTTTCAGGTTTAATTCAAGATGTTTATTTTCATGGAGTACTAGGTGTTAATGGATTTTTAAATATGGGTGCATGTGTTATATGTTCAGTTATCGGGACAAAAATATTCAGAGAGAAAAGGTTATTTCCTGTAATAATTATATTTTTTTTAAGTGCTTTAAAATATGCCATAGTGTTTATAGTGATGTATTCTTTAGGTACAAAATATAATTCTTTAAACATTCTTTTCGGTTCTTTTTATAATATGATAATAGCTATAATTGCTTATGGATGGATATATGATTTATCTCAAAAAAGCTTTATGATTAGGGACTGGGAGTTTTAGGAGTTGATATATTGAACAAACAAAACAAAAGAAGAAAAACGGTAACAAGAAAATCGTTTATAAATGAATTTACAAGATATTCAGTATTAAAGTTATCTGTAGTTGCAGTAAGTGCTTATGTAGGAATAGGTTTATTAAATATACAAGTTTTTAATCATAGTTATTATAGTGAAAGTGCAAAATCAGGTTCACATAGATTTGTAGAAGAACAAGCTCCGAGAGGAAATATATATGATAAAAATGGAACAGTAATAGCTTATGATATCCAAAACTTTGCACTTACATTTACAGAAGCTACAGAAAGTAATGAAAAGTTTTATGATACAATGGAAAAAGTCTTTAAAGTTTTAAAAGAAAATGAATTAGATATAGATGATGACTTTCCCATAAAGCTTAATGGAGATCAATATGAGTTTAAGTTTAATGCTATAGATGAGGAAGGTAAAAAGCTTCAAGAAAGGCAATTTAAAATTGATATCAGTTTAATGGATTATTTAGCTGGAGAGATGTTTGATGGAGCGTCTTATTCAAAATTAGAAGATGATGAAGCTAAAGCTGTCATTAAAGAAGCAGAAAAGTATACAGCAGAAGATACTTATAATTTTTTATTATCAGATAAAAAGTATAGTATACCTAAAGGTGTATACTCAAAAGATGATGAAAGAAGAATGGTGATTGTAAAAAATTCACTTCAACTTCAAGGGTATTCAGGATATAAACCTATAACTATAGCTTCTGCTCTTGATAGAGAAGTAGCATTTACCTTTGAACAAATGTTAGACGAATTACCGGGTATAAATGTTGAAACTAAACCCCAAAGATATTATCCATATGGAAAAATGGGAGCAGCTTTTATAGGTTACGTATCAAAAGTTAATGATGATGATAAAAATGTAGAAAAGGGATATGATGCTAGTACAGATATAAAAGGAGCTTCAGGAATAGAAGCAGCATACGAAGATAGATTAAGAGGATCTAAGGGAGCATCTATTGTAGAAGTTAATAGATTTGGAAGACCTATTTCAGAACTGGCTAAAAGAGAAGCTTATCAAGGTCAAAATGTTCATTTAACAGTAGATTGGAAAGTACAAGAAGCTGCTGAAAATGCTTTAGCAAAGAACATGACAGAATCTAGAACATTATTAAATGGAACAGTGATAGATCCTCCTGACAGAGGAGCTGTAGTAGCGTTAGATGTAAATACAGGAGCTGTGATAGCTATGGTATCACAACCTACATTTGATCCTAATGACTTTGCAGCTGTTAATGGGCTTAGTACAGAAAAATATAATGAATATTATGGTTTTGATAATGAGTTCTATGAAAATTTAGCTAAGGAAAAAGGATGGGATAATAAAACTATTTCCACTAAGGATAAGAGTCATCCTCTTAATGGAAAGAATATGTTTGAAGCGCTTTTTCCGAAAAATGAAAATGGTCAAAGAGAAGATATTAAGGATTTAGTACCAAAACCTACTATTAATTATGCAACACAATCATTGATACCTCCTGGTTCGATTTTCAAAACATTTACAGCTTATGCTGGATTTGCTGAAGGCGTTGTAGATAGTTCTAGTACAGTTTTTGATGGAGGATATTATGAAGATGGAGAAGGGTTCAGGACAACTTTCCCAGAAGATCCTCAGGCTGGAAATGCAGATATAGAACTTGCTCTGGAGAAATCTTCAAATCCATATTTTATGGAGATATCTAAAAGATTATACCAAAAGTTTTCAGATGAGAATAATAGAGAATCATCAGGAGTAAAGTATAAAGAAAATGGAATTGCTTCCTATGCATGGAGATTTGGACTTGGAGCAGATCCTGAAGACAAAAATGCTATAACATCTACAGGAATAGAAATAAGTGAAAATTTTGGGCAAGTATATAATCATTATTCATGGATAAGTTCGCAGTCAAAATTAATGTATATATCATTAGCTGATAGATTAAAGGCAGGAGAATACACTGGAAGAACAAAATATACTTTTATACCAATAAATTTGAGTATAAATGAAGAAGTAGATAGTGAAGAAGTTAAATCACTAAAGTTAAAAATAAAATCTATTATTTTAGAAGGACTATGTAATGGAACTTATGATAATAAACTTCTTGAAGAAAATATTAGACTATTAAATGATACGGATCCAGAATATAATGGAAGAAAACCAAGTGATAATGAATATAAGAATTTACTGGATTTTATTAGAGATCAAATAAAATATGAAGGATATAATCAATTTGTTGCTAAATATCATTCATATAATGCTTCTATAGGTCAAGGAGCTACAAATGTTACACCACTTCAGATTGCTTCTGCTTATGCTACTTATTTAAATGGAGGAACTAGATATAAAGTTCATCTATTAGATAAGGTAACAGATGTAGATGGAAATATAGTGTCTGAATATGAACCAGAAGTTATAGATAAAATGGATATTGATCCTAAAATATCAAAAAGTATAAATGCTGGTTTAGAAAGAGTTATTTATAATTCATCATCATTTAATAGTTTATATAGTAAACTGCCTGTTAGAGTTGGCGGAAAGACAGGAACAGCTACTTTTGATAATGAGCAATTAGCATATGGTAGAGAAGCTTATGGATGGCTTGTAACTTATGCACCAGCAGAAAATCCTGAGATTGTAGTTGTATCAGTAACTTTCAATGGACATTTTGGGAAAAATAATGCTGAAATTAATTATGAAGTATTAAAAGCATATTTTGAAAATAAATAATAAGAAAAAACTATCTACTTTGTAGATAGTTTTTTCTTAATTTAAACTTCTACAGTAATATATATTTTGATATAATTATGATGAAAATAACTTAATATAAAAAATATGTAATGAAAAATAAGAATATTTTTAAAAAAAGAAGGAAAATTTGGTGTAATTGTTGAATTATATAATGATGCAATTTCTAAATGGAGGTGTTTCCGATTTCTAGAAAGATTACTTTAAAAGGAAATAAAGATGGGTTAAATGCTATAATTGATATGAGTAGATTTGCAAGCTTTGATGAAATGATGACAAATTTAGTTGCAAGATTAAATAAGGGGAAGAGATTTTTTAAAGGAAGCACTCTAATTATAACATCTCAACTTGAGTATTTTAGTGAATCAGAAATGAGGATGTTTAAGAATACACTTTTTTCTGAATTTGAGATAAAGGATTGTATATTTAAAGATAGTGAAGAAAATAATAAGAAGGTTTTTGAAGGAATTAAAGAAGGAAAAACTAAATTTATAAGAAATACTATCCGAAGTGGTCAAATAATAAGATTTGATGGAAATCTTATTATAATAGGAGACATAAATCCAGGCGCAGAAGTATATGCAACGGGGAATATTGTAGTTTTAGGAGTTTTACGTGGAGATGTTCATGCAGGTAGTGATGGTAATAAAGAAGCAATAATAGCAGCTTTTTCATTGCAACCTAAAATTATTCAGATAGCGAATATGATTACAAGATCTCCAGATGATGTGATGAAGCCCAATTATCCAGAAGTAGCTAAAATCAAAGGAAATTTTATTATAGTTGAACCATATTCACCAAATAAATTCATATAGTGGAGGTTTTTTTATGGGAGAAGCAATTGTTATAACATCAGGTAAAGGTGGGGTTGGAAAAACAACTACAACTGCTAATATTGGAACTGCACTAGCTAGTCTAGGTAAATCAGTTGTAGTAGTTGATGGAGATACAGGCCTTAGAAACTTAGATGTATTAATGGGTCTTGAGAATAGAATAGTTTATACATTATTAGATGTTATTGAAGAAAAATGTAGGTTAAAACAAGCACTTATTAAAGATAAGAGATTCGAAAATTTAGCATTATTACCTACCGCTCAAACTAGAAACAAAGAAGATATAAACATGGAACAGATGGTCTCTTTAGTTGGGGAACTGAAAAAAATGTATGACTATGTTTTAATAGATTGCCCTGCAGGTATAGAGCAAGGTTTTGAAAATTCTATTGCTGCTGCTGATAGAGCCTTGATTGTAGTTAATCCAGAGGTAACTTCAGTGAGAGATGCAGATAGAGTTATTGGTAAGCTAGATGCAAAAGGTATAGAGGATCACAAGCTTATCATTAATAGGATGAATCCAGCTATGGCAGCAAGTGGGGATATGCTTAATGTAAATGATATAGTGGAAATTTTAGCAGTTAAGTTAATAGGAGTAGTTCCAGATGATAAAGGTATCACAGTATCTACAAATAAAGGGGAACCTATAGTTCTAGAAGATAGTGCAATAAGTGGAAGAGCATTTAAAAATATAGCTAGAAGAATACTTGGAGAAGAAGTACCATTTTTACAACTTAAAGCAGAAGAAAAAGGATTTTTAGCTTCGATAAAGAAAATCTTTTCTAAATAAGTTAAGGGGGTGGAGATATGGACTTTTTTAAATTTTTTACAGAGAAGCAAGCACCTAAGGATGTAGCAAAGGAAAGATTAAAATTAATTTTAATTCATGATAGACAAGATCTAAGTCCAACTATATTAGAGAAAATGAAAAATGAGATATTAGAAGTCATATCTAAATATGTGGAGATAGATAATGCAGATGTGGATGTAAAATTAACTACAGATAATAATATGGATGGATGTGGCCCAGCCTTAATAGCTAATATACCTATCAAAAAACTGAAAGAATAGTTGCTTAATGTAACTATTCTTTGTTTTTTGTGTTAAATATAACTTCTATATGATATAATAAAATGACTATGTAGTACTTACAAAATGATTATTGAGGTGAAAAAATGAAAAAAAATTCTAAGATGGATAGAATGTTATCTAATCTTAAAATAAATAAGAAATTATTAGGAGAAATAGATTTTACTATCTTAATGATAGCAATTGTTATTGTTATTTTCGGAGTACTTAATATATATTCGGCAACATATAACAAGACATTAGATGGAGTACCAATTGGGTTTGAATATGCAAAGTTACAACTAATGTGGCTCGGAGTAGGCCTTATAGCTATTTATTTTATTTTAACTATTGATTACTCTTTCTTTAGAAATTATGCATATGTTTTTTATGGTGCATCTATTATACTTTTGCTTATAAATAAAGTGGCTGGAACAGTTAGTAAGGGAGCTAATTCTTGGATACAAATAGGTTCTAGAGCAATACAACCATCTGAATTTGCAAAACTAGCTATAATAATTATAGTAGCAAAAAAAATAGAAGATATGGATGGTAAAATTGATTCCTTTAAAAAGCTGTTTATAATTTTTATATATGCTATAATTCCTACATCTTTAGTTATAATCCAACCAGATATGGGGATGACTATGGTAATATTCTTTACTGTACTTGGAATGGTTGTAGTAGGAAAATTGGATTGGAAGATTATCGGTGGTGGATTTTTAGCTTTATTTATCGCTATTGCAGTAGTATGGAATAGTGGGCTTATAGAAGACTATCAAAAAAATCGTATAATCACTGTATTTAATCCAGCTAGAGATCCATTAGGAGATGGTTATCATGTAATACAGGCTAAAATTGCTATAGGGTCTGGTGGTCTTACTGGAAGCGGATATATGAATGGAAGTCAAACTAAAGGAGGATTTATTCCAGAAGCATGGACAGATTTCATATTTTCTGTAGTTGGGGAAGAATGGGGACTTCTTGGATCTGTTGGTCTTTTAGCGTTATATGGAATTATGATTTTTAGAATGATTAATATAGCAAGAGAATCGAAAGATGTCTTTGGATCAATATTAGTAGCAGGTGTTACGGGATCGATGTTATTTTCAATTTTAGAAAATGCAGGAATGAATGTTGGATTAATGCCAATAACAGGAATAACTCTTCCGTTTATGAGTTATGGAGGTAGTTCTATGTTAGTTTACTTCATGAGTTTGGCTTTAGTTTTAAATGTAGGAATGAGACGTAAGAAAATTAATTTTTAGAGTGGTAAGAAGCTGTTGCACGGGAGGGTGTGACAGCTTTTTTTCATTAAGCTTGATAGAGTAAAAAGTAAAGCACAAGGCACAGGGATAGATGAAATTCTTACAGAATTTCTGAAATTTTAAATGTTGAGTTGAATGTTATAAGTTAGACTATGCTTCTTACTTAGATTACAGTTGATATAAAAGTCGTTGCATAAAGCTCATGAAAGTTGCACTTTCATGAAGCATTGAATATATCTGCAGGACTATAATAAAATTCCTCGCAAAGAGGAGTTTTTACCTTACTTGTCCCTGTGACATGATAAAGTTTTTTTATTTAAAATTAGTACATATACATACAAGGATTCAAATATACTTAAATAGATAGCTTAAATTAGAATCTTGTTATGGGGTGATACGATGATAAAAATAAATAAAAGATTTTTTATTTATGTAATTATAATTGTAATAGCCACAAGAAGTTTAAGTATACTATATTCATTTCTGTTTATAATAATTCACGAAATAGCACATTTACTAGTTGCTATATGCTTTAAATATAAAGGATATACTATAGAAATTGATATATTGGGTGCTAGATTACATTATAAAGATATAGAGGATATGTCTATAAAAGAAGACATCATTATTTCCTTAGCAGGTCCAATTATCAATATTATTATGGGATTAATTTTTTGTTTATTAAGCCTATATGAAGAGATGATTATAAATTATATTTTAGGCTTTTTTAATTTAATACCGGTTATACCATTAGATGGAGGACGTATTTTAAAGAATCTTTTAACTAAAAGGTATTTATATAAGAAAGCCAATGTTATTACAATTTATATAAGTATGGTTATAGGAGTATTTTTTTTAGTAACAGCTATTATATTGGGAATTGAATTTAAATTTAATATAAGTTTGTTACTAATTAGTATATTAATAATATATTGTTCATATAGGGAGAAAAGAAGAATAGTATATGTAGTTATGGGGGATTTAATGAAGAAGAGAGAAAAGTTTTTTAAAAAAGGATATATAGAGAGTATAGTAGTTTCAATTTCATATAACAAGTCATTACTTAGTGTATTAACTTTAATAGATAAGGGTAAATACACTTTATTTTATATTTTAGATGATAGTATGAATGTTATTAAGGTTATATCTGAAGAAGAAGTATTAAAAGGAGTTAAAGAATATGGAGATATAACAATAAAGGAATATATTAATTTACCTTAGAATTTAATTACATTGATAAAGAATATTCCCTATGTTAGAATAAATGTACGTAGCGAAGGAGGAGTAAAATGAATAGAATAAATGATGATATTCTTTATAGGGTTGAGAAGCCAGCTAGGTACATAGGAGGCGAATATAACTCTTTTAATAAAGATTTAAATAATGTTGATATTAGATTTGCATTTTGTTTTCCTGATGTATATGAAGTTGGTATGTCACATTTAGGGATGAAGATTCTTTATCATACATTAAATCAAAGAGAAGATACATTTTGTGAAAGAGTATTTGCCCCTTGGGATGACATGGAAAAACTATTAAGAGAAAAAGAAATTAAATTATTTACCTTAGAGACAAAAGACTCAATAGATAACTTTGATTTTGTAGCATTTACATTACAATATGAGATGAGTTATACTAATATATTAAACATGTTAAATTTGGGTGGAATTACAATAAGAGCTTCCGAAAGAGGAGAAGATGAACCAATAGTTTTAATGGGTGGACCATGTTCTACAAATCCAGAAACTTTATATGATATAGCAGATATTTTTTCATTAGGGGAAGGAGAAGATCACTTAAATGAAATTATCGATTGTTATAAAAAGTGTAAAGCTAAAGGGATGAGTAAAAAAGAATTTTTGAGAGAAGCTTCTCATATAGAAAGTACGTATATTCCATCTCTTTATGATGTAACTTATAATGAAGATAATACAATAAAAGAATTTAAACCAAAGTATGAAGATGTTCCAAAGACGGTTAAAAGACGAGTTATAAATAACTATAATGATGTAGAGTATCCAGATAAGTTAGTAGTTCCTTATACAGAAATTGTACATGATAGAATAATGTTAGAGACTATGAGAGGATGTACAAGAGGTTGTAGATTCTGTCAAGCGGGTATGATTTATAGACCAGTTAGAGAAAAGAAAACAGAGACACTTATGAAGCAAGCTGATAAATTATTAAAAGCTACAGGATATGAAGAGATATCATTAACATCATTATCAATTTGTGATTATTCAGATGTTAAAAATTTAGTTTTATCAATGGTTGAAAGATATAAAGATGATAAAATTGGTGTGTCATTACCTTCACTTAGAATAGATTCGTTCTCTGTAGATTTAATAAATGAAATACAGAAAGTAAGAAAAACAGGCCTTACTTTTGCTCCAGAGGCAGGAAGTCAAAGGATGAGAGATGTTATAAATAAAGGTGTAAATGAAGAGGATTTATTAACATCTGTTTCTGATGCGTTTAAAAATGGTTGGAGTACTATAAAATTATACTTTATGGTAGGATTACCATATGAAACCGTTGAGGATGTTAAAGGAATTGCTCATCTTGGAGAAAAGGTCGTAGATGAATATTATAAGATTCCGAAGAATGAAAGAAATAGAGGACTTAAAGTTACTATATCTACATCTATTTTTGTACCAAAGCCATTTACTCCATTCCAATGGGCGCCAATGGATAATTTAGAAAATGTAAGAGAAAAAATTGCAGCTTTAAGAGGAGAAATAAAAAGTAGAGCGATATCATACAATTGGCATGAGACTCTTGTAAGTTACATGGAAGCAGTTATTGCAAGAGGAGATAGAAGAATATGCGATGTCATAATAAAAGCATATGAAAAAGGTGCTAGATTAGATGGATGGTCTGAATTCTTTAACTATGATATATGGATGGAAGCATTTAAAGAGTGTAATGTTGATCCAGAATTCTACGTTCATAGAGAGCGTGATTATGAAGAAATACTACCATGGGATTTCATTGAAATTGGAGTTACTAAAAACTATTTGAAGAAAGAAAATGAAAAAGCTAAAAAAGCTGCATTAACACAAGATTGTAGATTAGGATGTACAGGATGTGGAGTTAATAGAAATGCATTTGCGAAGGGAGAGTGCTTTGAAGGTGCGTTATTTAATTAAATTTACTAAGGAAAGTAATATAAAGTTCATATCTCATTTAGATTTAATGAGAACAATTCATAGAACTGTTAGAAGAAGTGGAATAAAAGCAAAATATTCAAAAGGATTTAATCCTCATATGATAATGTCAATTGCTCAACCATTATCAGTTGGGGTATATTCAGATTCAGAGTATTTAGATATTGAACTGGAAGAGATTATTTCTGAAAAAACTGTTATTGATAAGTTAAATATGGCCGCTCCTAGTGGAATAAAGTTTCTAGATGCTAAGATGATTGTTGAAAAAGAAAACACCAAAAAGCCACCGACAGCTATGGCAGCAGTTGAAGGAGCTAAATATATTATAAAGATAAAGTATAATGATGATATTTTATTAAAAGATGAACTACAAGATTTATATTTAAAAGAAAATTGGCAAACGATAAAGAAAAGTAAAAAAGGCGAAAAACTTGTAGATATAAAGCCAATGATTAAAGAATTTGAATATACTATTGAAAATAATTTATTAACTATAGAAACTATAGTGGCATGTGGTTCAAGAGAAAATCTTTCAGCAGATCTTTTAGGTAACTTTATAAAAGAAAACACGTCAAATGCAGTAAGTGATGCTTTTATAGAAATAAGAAGATTAGAGTTGTATGGTATGAAAAATAAAAAGTTAGTTCCATTAAATAAAGCGATAGTTTAAAGTATAAAGGAACTGTTGCATAATAAATCATATAAATGTATGTCTCAGTTTCGTTTATATAATTGGTAATTCACAAAGCATAATTCACAATTAAAATTAAAAGAGCTATCGCTTACGAATTTAAATCGTTAATGCGATGGCTCTTTTTAGTGTAGAAGGGAAAAATATGAAAGAATTATTTATAGATAGGGATAAAGATATACTTAGAATAGCTATAAAGAATAAAGGAAAACTAGAAAAGTTATATATTGAAGAAGAGGAAAAAGAGCCTATACAAGGTGAGATATATAAAGGAATAGTTAAAAAAGTTATACCAAATTTAAGAAGTGCATTTATTGATATAGGATTTAAAAAAAATGCTTATATGTACATAGATGATAAGTTTAACAATAATGAAATTAAAAATGGAGATGAAGTTATAGTAGAGATATTAAAAGAGGGGACTAGAGATAAGGGGCCTAAAGTTACTAATATGCTTTCTATCCAAGGGAAATATATAGTTCTAGATTCTTCTTCAGATAAATTAAGATTTTCTTCAAAGATTGATAATGAAGAAAATAAAGTTAATATAGTACAAGGAATATTAAAACCAAAAGATATAGGTGTAATAATAAGAACAAAAGCCATAGGAGTATCAGTTAGTGATATTAATGAAGAAATAGGTTTATTATATGATACTTATTTAAATATACTTAAGAAGGGACAATTTTCTTTAAAACCATCAAAAATATATGATGGAGGAGGAACTATTGGTAAGGTATTAAGAAATATTGTAGAAGATGATATAAAAATAACATTAAATAATATTAATGACTACAATAGAATAATTGAAATGAAATTTTTGCAAATGAATAAAAAATATGATATCAATTATTATGAAGAAAATATACCTATATTTGAAAAGTATGGAATAGAAAACGAGATATTAAAGTTAAGAAATAAGAAAGTGAAATTGCCATGCGGTGGAGATATAGTAATTGATAGAACAGAAGCAATGACAGTGATAGATGTAAACACTGGGAAAAATATAAAAGGTAAAAATGCAGAGAAAACAATTTTTGATACTAATGTAGAAGCTGCAAAAGAGATAGTAAGACAAATTTTACTTAGAAATATAAGTGGAATTATAGCTATTGATTTTATAAATATGAACTCAAAAACATATAAAAAAAATATTATAGATATTCTAAAAAAATATTTGCATGAGGATGATAATAAATTCTCTATAGTAAATTTTAATGAATTAAATATTGTACATATAAGCAGAATGAAAAAAGGTAAGTCTATTTTGGAATATATAGATGAAAGATGCACTATTTGTCATGGTAAGGGAACTATTTTAAAATTTTCATATTTAAAAATGCTTATGAGAAATGAAATAGTAAGGCAAATGAAGGAATATACGGTTAGAAAATTTCATATTGCGATAAATAAAGCATATAAAGATGTTATTGAAAATAAAAAACAATTATTAATTGATGAGTATAGGGAGATAGAGTGTGATATATATATCACATATACAAATGAAATTGATACATATAAAGTAGAACCTATAATCTTTGAAAATATGAGAAAAAAACTAGAAGAATTTAAAATAACGAAGTAAAATTCTTTACAAGATATAAAAGTTATGTTAGAATATCGTTTGTAGACCGCACAGAAAAGGTTGAAACATTTATGTACCTTTATGGCGAGACTGGATAGAGGAGGTGTATTTAATGTACGCAGTTGTTGTTACTGGTGGAAAACAGTATAAAGTTGAAGAAGGAAACACAATCTTTGTTGAAAAATTAGAAGCAGAGGTTGGTTCTACAGTTGAACTTGACAAAGTTCTTGCAGTTAGCAAGGATGGAGAAATCAAGGTTGGAAAGCCTGTTGTTGAAGGAGCTAAAGTTGTTGCTAAGGTTGTTGCTCAAGATAAGGCAAAGAAGATTATTGTTTTCAAATATAAGCCTAAAAAGGATTATAGAAAGAAACAAGGTCATAGACAACCTTACACTAAATTAGTTATTGAAAAAATCGAAGCTTAATTATGATTAAGATTGATTTTCAAAAGCATTGTGACAAATTAATTTCTTTCAACATAAGTGGGCATGCGGGATTCGATGAATCTGGACGCGATATAGTATGTAGCGCTGTTTCAGTGCTTTCAGGCGCTGTTATTAATGGTGTTACAGAGATATTAAAGATAGATGCACCTTATGATTTTAGTGATGGACATATGAGTATATCTCTAAGTTCTTTAAGTGATGAAGAGATAGAAAAATGTCAAGTATTGATGGAAACAATGCTAGTCTCATTAAAAAGTTTAGAAGTAAATTATAAAGACTATGTAAATGTCCATATAAAGGAGGTGTAGTGGAATGTTTATCATTGACCTTCAGTTATTTGCTCACAAAAAAGGGGTAGGTAGCTCAAAGAACGGTAGAGATTCTGAATCAAAGAGATTAGGAACTAAATGCGCTGATGGAGAATTTGTTTTAGCTGGTAACATATTAGTTAGACAAAGAGGAACTAAGATTCACCCAGGTACAAACGTTGGTAAAGGTGGAGATGACACTTTATTTGCTAAGGTTGACGGTATAGTTAGATACGAAAGAATGGGTAGAGATAAGAAAAAAGCAAGCGTATATCCAATCGCTGTAGAAGAAGCAATTAACGAATAACAAAAAGGCATCCTTTTAGGATGTCTTTTTCTTTAAGAGATTAAATAACTAATGTGATAAATAGACTAGTAAAAGATAATAATATTAAAAGAAATACTAATAAAAGAGAGGTGACTTAATTTGTTTATAGATAAAGCAAGGATCTTTGTTAAGTCAGGCGATGGTGGTAATGGTGCAATTTCTTTCAGAAGAGAAAAGTATGTTCCACTTGGAGGGCCAGATGGAGGCGATGGTGGTAATGGTGGAAGTATAGTATTAGAGGTAGATACTAATATGACAACATTACTAGATTTTACATACAAGAGAAAATATTCTGCTGAGAGAGGTCAAGATGGTGGAACATCTAAATGTTTTGGTAGAAAAGGTGAAGACTTAATCATAAAAGTGCCAATGGGAACAGTAGTAAGAGAAGAAGAAAGTAATAAGATAATAGCAGATTTAGCTCACCCGGGAGATAGATGTATTGTATGTAAAGGTGGTAAGGGTGGAAAAGGAAATGTACACTTTGTTACACCAACTAGGCAAGCACCTCATTTTGCAGAACCAGGTATGCCAGGCGAAGAAATGTTCATAAGATTAGAATTAAAACTATTAGCGGATGTTGGACTACTTGGATTCCCTAATGTAGGTAAATCTACTTTGTTATCTACTATAAGTAAAGCAAAACCTAAAATAGCAAATTATCATTTTACCACATTAAAACCTAATTTAGGAGTAGTGGCACTTCCAGGAATAAATCCTTTTGTTATAGCTGATATTCCAGGAATTATTGAAGGAGCTTCAGAAGGTGTAGGCTTAGGACTAGAGTTTTTAAGACATATAGAAAGAACAAGATTATTGATTCATGTTGTAGATATTAGTGGTATTGAAGGAAGAGATCCAATTGATGACTTTATTAAAATAAATGAAGAACTAAAAAAATATTCTATTAAGCTATGGGATAGACCACAAATTATAGCTGCAAATAAGAGTGATATGTTATATGATGAAGAAGTGTTTATAAACTTCAAAGAAAAACTTAAAGAAATGGGATATGATAAAGTATTTAAGATTTCTGCGGCAACAATGTCAGGTGTAGAAGAACTTATAAAAGTAGCAGCTGAGGAATTATCTAAAATACCTGTTGTAGATTTAGAAATAAGTGAAGATGAAATGTATATTCCAGAAGAAAAGAGATTTACTTATGAAATAAGAGTAGAAGATTACGAAGAAGATAATAAAGTATATATAATAGAGGGTACTTTTGTAGATAGATTATTATTAGCAGTTAATATTCATGATCCAGACTCTTTAAGATATTTCCATAAGGTTTTAATGAAAAAAGGTATTATGACTGAACTTAGAGAAATGGGAATCAAAGATGGAGATATGGTAAGATTGAATGATTTTGAATTTGAATATCTATTATAGGAGGCAATATGATAACAAGTAAGCAAAGAAGTTATTTAAGATCATTATCTAATAACATAACACCTATATTTCAAATTGGTAAGGGTGGTATAGATGATAATATGTTAAAAGCTATAGAATCAGCATTAGAGGCTAGAGAGTTAATTAAAATTTCTATATTAAATAATTCTGACTATGGAGCTAGAGAAGCTAGTGATGAAATTTGTAAAAAATTAAAATGTGATGGAGTTCAAGCTATAGGGAAAAAGATAGTACTTTATAAGAAAAGTTCAAAGAAACCTGTAATTGAATTGCCATAATATAGAGGAATTTGTTTTAGTGAGGAGTGATTAATATGAAAAAAGCTATATTTGGAGGAACTTTTGATCCGTTGCATATAGGACATTTAAATATAGCTTTTGAAGCATTGTATCTGCTTGATTTAGATGAAGTGATATTTGTGCCTACAGGAAATCCTCCTCATAAAAAAAATATAACTAGTAATTATCATAGAGTTAATATGATAAAAGGAACAATAGATAAATATGATAAATTATCTTTAAGTACTTATGAGATTGAAAAAGAAGATAAAAGTTATACTTTTGAAACTTTAGAATATTTCAGAAATATAGAAAAAAATACTGAGTGGTATTTTATAGTCGGAGAAGATTGTTTATTAAATATTGAAAAATGGAAAAATCCAGATAAAGTATTGAATTATGCAACTTTAGTTGTTTTTAAAAGAACAGATAATAATGTAAATAGACTAAAGGAGTATAAAGATGTTATTGAAAAAAAATACAATACAGATATAATATTACTTGATAATAAAGTTATAGATATATCTTCTACATTTATTAGAAAATCTATATATCAAAATAGGGAAGTTTCTTTTTTATTACCTTCATATGTAAGAAAATATATAAAAAAGTTTAGACTTTATGAAAAGGGGGATACGCTTATATTAAAAGAAAAAATAAAAAATGCATTAAAGGATACCCTAAATTCAGATAGATATGATCATACAATAAGGGTAGTAGATGAGGCGAAAAAATTAGCATTATTATATGGTATAGATGAGGAAAAAGCTGAGATTGCAGCATTGGCTCATGATTGTGCCAAAAATATCAGTTATGATGAATTAAAAGAAATTTGTGAAAAAGGGAATATGATTTTTACTGAAGATGATTTAAATAGTAAACCTATATGGCATGCTTATGCAGCTGCTATAATAGCTAAGGAAGAATTTAATATTAATGATGAAGATATTTTAAATGCAATTAAGTATCACACTACAGGCAGAAGAAATATGACAGCTCTAGAAAAAATAATTTATTTAGCTGATTATATTGAGCCAGGAAGAACTTTTGAAAAAATTCAGGAAGTTAGAGTATTAGCATATGATAAAAATATTGATGAAGCTTTGATTAAAGCTATAAATAATACAATAGAGTTTTTGATAAGCAAAGGAAGTATTATACATAAAAGTACAATAGAGGCTAGGAATTATCTAATTATGAATACAAAGTAGGTGTGTATTAAATGAATAATAAATGGGGAAGAATATTAAGAAATATCTTAGTTATGATGATGGTGATAACAGGTAGTATTGGATCTGCAGTGACATATCTTTATTCAGGTTTTATATTTAAAAGTGATGTATATGGATCGTCTGAGACTAAGAAAGAAGAAGAAATCCCGAAGATAACTGATCCGGTAAATATTCTTATTACTGGTGTTGATATAGGAACTCCAGGTGAGGAAAGTGGATCAGCATCTAATCCTCAGAGAACAGATACAATTATGGTTGCACATTATGAACCATCGTTAGATCAGATGACAGTGATTTCTATACCTAGAGATACCAAGGTATATAGTAAAAGACAGAATTGTTATATTAAGATTACAGAGGTTCATGCATATGGAGATTTGCATAACTCAGGAATACAAGATTTAGAAGAAACAGTTGAAGAATTATTAGGAATAAATATTAATTACTATATGAAAATAGATTATAGTGGATTTCATGAAATGATTGATGCTATAGGTGGGGTAACTGTTACGATACCTCAAACTATGATATACGATGATCCAGTTCAAGATCTACATATTAACTTCACAAAAGGTGATGTAGTGACTTTAGATGGACAAAAGGCAGAAGAGTTTTTTAGATGGAGAAAAAATAATGAAGGAATAGCCAATGAAAAAGATGGCGGAGATTTAGGTAGAATTGATAATCAAGTTGTATTTATTAAAGCTTTTATTGAAAAAGTAGCATCTCCAAGCATAGTTACTAAAATACCAGTATTATTACAGTCTCTTAGCAATGTTCTATATACTAATATGGATGGAGACTATATATTGAAATATGCATTGAATTTTGCAAAGTTGGGTGTTGATAAAGTTGAATTTGCTACACTTAGAGGGGATACACCTCCATGGGAGCCAGGAGAAGCATCTTATTTCATATATTATCCAGAATGGAATAGAGATATTTTACAAGCTTTAAATGGAAAACAATTTTTTAGTAGGTATGATAAGAATGTGAAGATTATAAATAAATCTTCAGATTCAGGTATAGGAGATAAGCTTAAAACTATATTAGTTAATGATTATTCATATAATAAGTACAATGTTAATATAGAAAATAATTCTGAAGAAGTTGTAGAAAATACTTCTTTAGATGTTTATGGAATAGATGAAAAGTATGATAATGTTATAAAAGATGATTTCTTGACAAATGTTATAAATCATAATGAAAAATCAGAAGATACGAAATATGATATAGTAGTAACTTTAGGTAATAATAGTATTGATATAATAAATAATTATACTCTTAAAGAAAAAGTTATAGATACTAGTAGTAATAGTAGTACTAGTACTAATTCTAGTAATAGTAGTTACTAGTATGTTTCAAATGCTAATAAGTGAGATTTGTAGCAGTGAAATCATAGATTATAAAAAAGGTTGATAAATATCATTATTAAGATATATAATATCTTAATATATACTAATAAAATAGTATTTGATGTATAATATATTTATATATAAAATGAATATCAAGGGGGAAATAAAATGGAAAAGGAAATAATAAGCACTATTAATGCACCAGCAGCAATAGGACCATATTCACAAGCTATAAGAGTAGGGAATTTAGTATTTACATCAGGTCAATTACCATTAATACCAAGTACTGGTGAGTTAGTTAAATATGATATAAAGAAGGCTACTGTTCAATGTTTAGAAAATATAAAAGCAATTTTAGATGAAGCAGGTACATCTTTTGATAAAGTTGTAAAAACAATGGTATTTTTAAGAGATATGGAAGATTTTGAAGATATGAATGAAATATATTCAAAGTATTTTGCAGTAAAACAGCCAGCAAGATCATGTGTTCAAGTGGCTAAATTGCCTAAAAATGCTCCAATTGAAATAGAGGTTATTGCATTAGTTACAGAATAGAAATAAAAACTGGTCTGTGTTAGAATATAAAAGTTCTTAGCACAGACTTTTTTTAAGGAGGAAAAATGAGCAACTTTATAAGTTATATAGTAGATGAAGTAGATAATGGAGAAAAAATTAGAAATTATTTAAAGTATAAATGTAATTTATCTTCGAGATTTTGTAGGAGTGCGGCGCTAAATAAAAATATTCTAGTTAATGGTGAAATAGTAAAGTTATCATATATTTTAAAAGCAGGAGATAAAATTGAAATAAATTTAAAAAAGGAAGAAAATCAAGATATTGAAGCTGAAAAGATGGATTTAGATATAATATATGAAGATAGTGATATTATTATTATAAATAAACCACCTAATTTAGTTGTACATCCGACTAAGTCTCACCAAAGTGGTACTTTAGCAAATGGGGTGTTATATCACTTTAGAGAAAATGGTGATAGTTCTATAGTTAGGTTAGTTTCTAGATTAGATATGAATACATCAGGTCTTATAATTATAGCAAAAAATCAATTTTCTCATATGGCTCTTCAAAGAGATATGACAGAAGGACACGTTGATAAGATTTATAGGGCTATATGTCACAATAAGATGAAGTATAGTGAAGGTACAATAAACTTACCTATATACGCTTCAGAAGAATCAAAGCCAAGACGTATTATTGATGATAGAGGACAAAGAAGTATTACTCATTATAAAGTCATTGAGGAATTGAATGATGCCACATATATAGAGTTAAAGCTAGAGACGGGTAGAACTCATCAAATAAGAGTTCATTTAGCTTATTATGAATATCCAATATTTGGAGATAACTTATATGGAAAAGAAGAAAAAGAATTTATAGATAGGCAAAGTTTACATGCGTATAAATTAAGATTTAATCATCCGAAGACTGGTGAAAGAATGGAATTTATAGCGCCAATTCCTGATGATATGAATAATTTATTAAATAAGCTTAAGTAGAAAATGATGATTAAAATCACTTTTTATGGATATTACTTAGAATAAGGAGTGGTTTTATGAAAGAATTTTTTAATAAATATAAGATTTTAATAATAGTAGTGATATGTTTATTAGGATTTTTACTTATATTTAGTAATTTTAATAGTAGTATAAATGATGAAGAAGATGCTTTTAAGAAGTATAGTAAAGAAACAGAAATAAAAGAAGATTCTGAAGATAGCTATACGGAAAAAAATAAGGAAGAAGAAATATTTGTGTATATAGGTGGAGCTGTAGTGAAACCTAATGTATATAAACTTATGGAAGGTTCAAGAATAAAAGATTTAGTACAGGTAGCAGGCGGATTTTTAGATAATGCAGAAAGTAAAGATATAAATTTGGCTCAAAAGCTAAATGATGAAGACTATATATATGTATATTCAGTTGGAGAAAGCGAAGTTGATGCTACTATAGATAGTGTAGTAAATAGCAGTATCAGAAAAGATGGATGTATTAATATAAATAAAGCTACTGTTGAAGAGTTAAAATCTATTGATGGTATAGGTGAGGTTAGAGCTTCAAAAATAGTAGAATATAGAGAAGAAAATGGACCATATAAAAACATTGATGAATTAAAAACAATTGGTGCAAGGATTGGAGAAAAGACTTTTGAAACAATTAAAGATAAAGTGTATGTGCCATAATACACATTGGATTAACAAGGGGGATGATATATGCATAGCTTACGATGGGATGAAGTGTTAAGAAATTTGGATACTACAATTTCTACAGGACTTTCATCTGATGAAATTGATGCTAGAAGAAGTAAATATGGAGATAATGTTATTAAAGAATATAGAAATAAAATTTTCAATAATCTTAAAAATTTTATTATGTCAAAGTTTTTTTTAATAGCTACAGTTTATTCTGTATTTACATGGTTTTATTCTCAATATAAAATTGTATGTTATATAAGTTTATTATTTGTATTGCTTATTGCATTTATAATAATTAGGAAAGTTAATAATCCTATATCTTTTGATAGAGTAAATAATAAAGAGGTTAGAGTAAAAAGAGATGGTTTAATTAAATATATAAAATCAGCAGAATTGGTAGTAGGAGATATAGTGTTTATTGAAGAAGATGACATTTCTCCTGCAGACATAAGAATAATACAGGGAAATAACATAACTGTAAAAGAAATTTTTATAAATGGTGAAGATGTACCTGTAAATAAGTTTTCTTTAGAAATAGATGAAAGTAGTGATTTTAAAGAAAGAAGTAATATTCTTTATAAGGGGTCAAAAATTGTTTCTGGGCATGGAATTGGTGTAGTTATTGCCGTTGGTTATAATACGAAGCTGGGAGAAAAGCTCTTAGATCATGTCATAGAAAATAATAGATTAAAGTTATTAAAATATATTGATAATATGATTTCACCAATATATGTGTTATCAATGATAATATCTATATTTGAGTTAATACTTATGAAAAACAGTTATAGTAAATCATTAGCTATAACTTTACCACTTATACCAGTATATATTCTTTTATTTATAAAATGCATAAAGAATGAGTTTAGAAAAGATGAGATAGAAGTAAGTGGTATCTTAGATTTAGAAAAGCTTAATAATACAGATTATATTGTTATAGAAGATAAAGATAGTTTTTATGATGATGATATAGATATAATAGAGATAATTATTGATGAAAAAAGATATTCTACATTATCATTAGCACCAGATGAGTATATGATTACTAGAGCTTTTGAAATATTACATATTTGTTCTTTAGATGTACCAGAAGGATTTGATAATAAAATATCTAAAAAAATTATAGATTTTTTAGACGATATGAAATTTAACTATAATGAATCAAAATCTAAAATAAAGTCTATTTTTACATTACCATATAATATAGAAAATGATGTAGTTACAAAAGTTATAGCGGTAGAGAATGGGTATAGAGCATATTCTTTAGGAAATATAAATACTATAATTAACAGTTCGACTTTTAGAATATCTAATGAATTAGAAGTAAAACTAGAAGAAGATTATATAGAAAAAATAAAAGAACTAGATATAGAGATGAGCAAAAAAGGATTTAAAACGGTAGCTTTTTCTTATAGAGCATTTAATTATAAGCCATCAGAATATGAGAATATAGAAAGCAACATGGTTTTTGTAGGTGTATTAGTATATAAATCAAGAGTAAATTGTAACTATGAAACTAATATTCAATTAATAAGAGATATGAATATAAAGGTATTAACATATACTAATGATAATAAGCTAGTTGCTTTTAATAAAGGTAAGTTGCTTGGAAATATATATAAGGAAAGTGATATAATTTCTGGAGTAGAACTAAAAAATATAGATAAAGATGAAATGAATAGAAATATAGAAGGATATAAGGTATTATCAAAAGTAACTAAAGATCAAATTGAAGATATAGTTAAGGAGTTAAGAATAAAAAAGTATAACATACTATATTCTGGAGATAGTATCGGAGATTTAGGAATACTAAAAGAATCATCTGTTTCAATATATAAAGGAAATAACAATAATAGTCTATGTAAAGAAGTATGCGATTTTACTATAAAAAATAATCATTTAACTAAAATTCTAAAGGGAATGGAGTTATCAAAACAAATTATAAAGAGATTTAATTATATTCAAGGATTTTTTATATCATTTTTTGGAACTGTATTATTATCAAATATTATAATTATGAAATTGTGTGAAAGAAGTTTATATAATTATATAGAGCTATTTATTTTGAATGTAGTTTGTATTTCCATATATATTGGGTATCTAATGTTAAATTTGGAATCGGAAAAAGTAACTTATTATAAAAAATATAAATTTAATAATTCTTTAGCTTGTATAAAATTAAATATAAAAGATATTGTAATCAGTACATTAATTATATTAATTCCTTTTATAATTCCTTTTTTACAGTTTAGTGTAAAAAAATATTTGTCATTGATAATATTTATATTAATTTATACAATAAAGGCTTTATTAAATGGATATAGAGAGAGTAAAGTTCAAGATATAATATTAATATTGCCAAGTATAATAATTTTATTATATATTTTTTTAATGTGATGTTTAAACCTCTATTTAAGAGTTAAGAATTCTTAAATAGAGGTGTTTTATTTGAAAAATATACTTTCTTTTATAAAGATATTTTGTGAAGAAAAATTACAAGGAAAATATATAGGAGGATTTCCGTTATTAGCTATAATATTATCTATAAATTATTGGTTTAATGATTGCAAAATAATAACAACTATTATGTTATTTATCGTAACTATATTTATATTTAGTTATTATAAGGTAAGATATACTATTATTTTTATCGTAGCATTTTTTTCTACTTCTTTCCTATGTATTAATTACTTGTCATATAGTGATGTGAATAAGTTATGTATTGTTGAAAATAATGGTATAAATAGTATAGGAGAAAGTGGTAATCATCTTATTTTAGTAAATAATAGTGACTTGAAAGTTGGCTATGAGTATTTACTAGAAGGAAAATTTACAAAGGCTTTAGATTTAAATAAAGGATACTATGGAATATATGATGTTGAAAATATAAAAGAATGTAAAAAAACATATAGATATTTCATAATAAGGTTAAGAGGAATAATTAAAGATAAGTATAGTGAAAAGTTAGATAAAAAAGCAGCTATGAAAATAGATAGTTTACTATTAGGTGATACAAGTACATTACCTAGTATTGAGAAAGAAAAAATGAAATCATTAGGAATATATCACATAATATCTATATCGGGATTTCATTTATCGTTATTATTTAAGTTGTTAGATAAATTTACAAGTAAAACTTTATCTATAGTCTTTATTTTATCATACATAATATTTTTAGGGGCACCAGTACCAGTATTGAGAGCTTTTATTATGATTTTAATTAATATATTTAGCTATAAGTTATACAGAAATTATGATGGAGTTAATGCTTTAATAATAAGTGCTATTATAATATTGATATTAAATCCTATAAAGCTGTACTCTTTAGGCTTTCTTTTAAGTTATGCTGGGGTCTTTGGAATCTATTTTTTTAATGATTTTTTCAAGAAGAAATTAATTTTTTTACCAGAAACAATAGGAGAATCGATAGCAGTATCTATAAGTGCTACAGTTGCTACAGCTCCATTTATTTTTGCAACTATAAAAGGAATATCAGTTAATTGTATCATTGCCAACTTATTTTTAGCGCCGATATTTTCTTTAATAATAGCTTTGATTTTTATATCGTTATTTTCTATTTTCTTTAATCCCGTATTAGATTTTCTATGTTATGTCATAAATATAGTGTCCAGAATTATTGATTATATGATAGATAAGCTATATTATAACACTTTAGATGAAATATTTTTCAGCAGTGAAGTAGCTATATTATTAATAGCATATATTTTTATAGCTTTTTTATACAAATCAAATATCGAGGTAAAGAGAATTATATTAGGGACAACAATATTATTTTATATTTTTATATTAAATCCAATACATAGAGTAGAACTTATAAAGTATAAGGATAGTTATGGAATAGTGGAGAGGGAAGCTAAGAATAGTACCTTTTATTATTATGGGAAAATTAAGTCTATGAAAGAGGAAGAGTTTTTAAAAAAATATCTTTTAGTTAATGAAATTTATTCAAATGCAAATAAAAAATTTGATATAATTAATTGCAGAGAGAATTATTATTATCAATCTTCACCAGTTGTTATTGATACATATATTTTAGAAGGAGAGTAAATGTGATTGATTATTTCAAACTTAAAGATGATATAAAAAATAATAAATTTAAGAATAATTATATTCTTATGGGAGTTAATGAGCATCTTATTAAAGAATGTGTGGAAGACATAGTGAAAAAGAATGTAAAAGAAGAGTTCTTAGATCTAAATTATATTAAATTTGATGGATTTAAATTAGATTTTCAAGAAGTGATTAATGCTTGTGAAACATTACCTTTTTTTGATGAGAAGAAGGTAGTTGTAATATATAGAGGAGACTTTTTAAGAAATTCTAAAGATAAAGAGCATAAAAAGAATTTCAAAGAATATAAGGAATATATAAAAAACATACCAAGTACAACAATACTTATAACCTACTGCGTTTTTGATAATAAACGAGAAAAAATACCGTCAGAGGTAAAGCCTTTGAGCAAGAACTCAGAGTTAGTAGAATTTAAACAATTAAAAGGTGAAGCGTTAAATAAAGTTTTAAGAAGTCTTTTTAAAGAAAAAGAAAAAGAGATAGGAAGAGCTGAACTTAGTTATCTATCATCAATTTTAGATGGTAATATAGATGTAATAAATAATGAAATAGAAAAACTTATAAATTATTGTAAAGATAGACCTATTACAAAAGAAGATATAATTAAGCTTATGCCACCTTTAAATGAAAATGATATTTTTAATTTAGTAGATTCTATAAGTAAGCGTAAAATAAAAGATGCTTTGGATATATTAAGTGAACTTATAAATCGTGGTGAGAAAGAACCTATGATATTATTTATGATTCTTAGGCAATATAGATTATTATATAAAATAAAGTCATTTAGTGAACAGGGATATGATAGCAAATCAATAAGTAAAGAGTTAAAAATTAATGAGTTTGTATGTAATAATTTATATATTTTAAGTAAAAAATATAGTTTTATTACATTAGAAAAGAGTATAGAAAAGATTTTAGAGACAGAAAAGGCTATAAAAAGTACTTCATCAGAAGATAATTTAGAATTATTACTAATTTCTCTTGGAGCATTATAAAAAATAAAAGACCGGAATAAACCGGTCTTTTATTACATTGCTACTAATTTAGCATTTAATCTAGACTTACCTCTAGCAGCTTTATTCTTATGAATAATGCCCTTAGAAGCAGCCATGTCTAAAGCTTTAACTGCAGCTCCGAAAGCAACAGTTGCTTCTTCAGTGTTTCCAGCTGCAACAGCAACTTCGAACTTCTTTATAGTAGTCTTTAATGCAGACTTAATCATCTTGTTTCTTAAAGTCTTCTTTTCAGTCACTTTAATTCTCTTTTTAGCTGATTTTATGTTTGCCATGTTTTTCACCACCTTGTAAAAATAAAGTAACAGCTGGGGAATAGCGCCACTTTACATACGTTTAACAACGAATACTATTATAACATCTGAGAACAACACTTTCAATAGATATTTATAATGAATATTAAAAATATGAAAATAAAACAATATACATATATGAAGGAGGTATATATATGTATAATTATAGTATAAGAACAGATTTAGCTGTAGAAGCAAAGGAAATGATAGAAGAAACATCTAGACCAAAATCTATAGAAGGTGTAGAAGCAACTGAGAAAGAGGAGGATAATGTAAAAACTACTACAGTAATAATTAAAAATGCTGAAGGCGCAAAAAAAATGGGAAGAGCTGAAGGTACTTACATAACAATTGAAATACCAGATCATGTTCACTATGATGAAGATACTAAGGAATCAGTAGCTAGGTCACTGGCGAAAGAGCTTACAAGTGTGTTAAAAATTGATGAAGATAAAGTAGTACTTGTTGTGGGTCTGGGAAATTGGAATGTTACTCCAGATTCATTGGGACCTAAAGTTGTGTCAAAAATAATGGTAACAAGACATTTAAAGGAATTAGTTCCAGATGAGATTGATGAAGGAATAAGACCTGTTTGTGCAATATCTCCAGGAGTTCTTGGGATTACTGGCATGGAGACAAGTGAAATAGTTAAAGGAATTGTGGAGAGAGTAAAACCTGATGTATTAATCTGTATAGATGCTCTTGCATCTAGAAGACTAAATAGAGTGAATACTACTATTCAGATTGGAACATCAGGAATAGCACCAGGTGCAGGAGTAGGTAATAAAAGAAAAGAATTATCAGAAAAGACCTTAGGCATACCAGTTATAGCTATAGGTGTGCCAACGGTAGTTGATGCAGCAACAATGGCATCTGATACTATTGACTTAGTTATAGATGATCTTATAAGAGAATCAACTAAAGGTGGAGATTTTTATAAAATTTTAAAAGGTATAGATAGAGAAGATAAGCATAAGCTTATAACTGCTCTTCTAACACCAGAGGTAGGGGATTTAATTGTAACTCCAAAAGAAGTAGATGATGTGATCGAGTCAATATCAAAAATAATAGCAAATGGAATAAATATAGCATTACAACCAGCACTAGAATTAAGTGATATAAATAGGTATTTGAATTAGTAATAAAAAGAAATCCCTCCTCATAGATTTAAAAGAGGAGGGATAACTATGGGATATAGATTGGATAACTTAAAGAAGAAAAAATCAATTTTTGAGATAATATTGTTTTTCATTATGATGCTATTGTTAATAGCGTTTTGCTTTGTGAAATTTATGGAGTTTAATTATAGAATTTCGAAAGGAAATAGAAATTTATTTTATGTAACTATGGTTAATAAAACGGTACCAATTATAGAAACTGTTCATTTTGATAATACAGCTATGGTGGAAAATCAATTTACTTTAAAAAATATAATAAATTTCTTGTTTGATTTTTCTATAGATAATCCTAAAAGTATTATAGGAAAAGAATTTATAGGAATAAGTATGGTTAATAAGGATAATATATCAAATAGTGGTGGGATAAAAGGCTTTGCTTCAGATAGTATAGTTATTAAAACTAAAGAGAATGGTCAAGTGGAGCCAGTATCAGAAGAAGGAAATCCATTATTAGAAGCTACATTAAATGTTTTTGATGAAAGATTTGTAAATAATAGTAGTATAAAGCCTAGGGTATTAATTTATCATACTCATACAGGTGAAGCATTTGTACCATATCAAGCATCTAGTAGAAATGAAAATGAAAATATAATTTCAGTAGGAGAAGAATTAACAAAAGAATTAAACAGATATAATATTGATGTTGTTCATGATAAAACTATAAATGATGGAAATTATATAGCTGCCTATGCCGCATCGAGAGAGACCGTTAAAAGGAATCTAACTACATATAATAGTTTTGATATTATTATAGATTTACATAGAGATGCTGTTTCCAATAAGGCAGCAGTAACAGGAAATATTAACGGAGTTACGTTAGCAAGACCGATGTTTGTTTATGATACATCTGTACCAAATATAAATGAAAATTTACGAATAGTTGAAGGCCTAAAAAATATAATTGACAGAGATTTTCCAAATTTAAGAAGAGATGATTTTGTTTATACAAGCACGTCAAGTAAGTTTAATGCAGATTTAAGTACAAATTCAATATTGATAGAGATGGGATCTGAAGCAAGTAATTTAGGAGAAGCTAAAAATACTGCAAGAATAATAGCTCGTGCAATAGGTGAATATTTAAAAAAATAACGTTTTTAGCATATACAATTGAAATATAAATTAATATATAATTATAAATAATTCTATAATATTGACAACTATCGGGGAATCTATGATATAATTTAACATTGATAAATAGATAATCATTCCGCATAAATCGGAATAGAATAAATACCCAAACAAAAATAGAGTGGGGGAAGAAAAATGAGCATAAATCAAAAAAACATAAGAAACTTTTGTATTGTAGCCCATATTGACCATGGTAAGTCTACACTAGCTGATAGACTCTTAGAAAAGACAGGAACCTTAACTCAAAGAGAAATGGAAGCTCAGGTTTTAGATAATATGGAGCTTGAAAAAGAAAGAGGAATAACAATAAAATCCCAAGCTGCGAGATTAGTATATAAAAGAAGTGATGGAGAAGAATATATATTGAATCTTATAGATACTCCTGGTCATGTAGACTTTAATTATGAAGTATCAAGATCTCTTGCTGCTTGTGAAGGAGCTATATTAGTAGTAGATGCCACACAAGGTATACAAGCACAAACTTTAGCAAACACATATTTAGCGTTAGATCATGATTTGGAATTAGTACCAGTAATTAACAAAATTGATTTACCATCTGCTAGGGCTGATGAAGTAAGAGAAGAAATAGAGGATGTTATAGGAATAGAAGCATCAGAGTGTCCACTTATTTCAGCTAAAACTGGATTAAATATTGAAGATGTTTTAGAAGCTGTTGTTGAAAAAATACCAGCTCCATCAGGGGATGAAAATGCACCACTTAAGGCATTAATCTTCGATTCATTTTACGATTCGTATAAGGGTGTAGTATCTTATATAAGAATAAAAGATGGAAAGATCAAAAAAGGAACAAAAATAAAACTTATGGTAACGAAGAAAGAATACGAAGTTACTGAAGTAGGTGTTTTTGCACCAAATTACATGCCTGTAGATGAACTAGGTCCAGGATGTGTTGGATATTTTACTGCATCAATTAAAAATGTTAGAGATGCAAGAGTTGGAGACACTGTAACTTATGCTGAAGGTGGCACAGAGGAACCATTACCAGGATATAAACCAGCAATTCCTATGGTGTATTCAGGAATTTATCCAGTTGATGGAGCGAAATATGTTGAACTTAAAGAAGCTTTAGAAAAATTACAAGTTAATGATGCGGCGCTATCTTTTGAGCCTGAGACATCTGTAGCACTTGGATTTGGATTTAGATGTGGTTTTCTTGGATTACTACATATGGAAATAATACAAGAACGTATAGAAAGAGAATTTAATCTAGATATCATAACAACTGCACCGTCAGTTATATATAAAGTAATAAAAACAGATGGAGAAATTATAGAATTAACAAATCCAACTAATCTTCCACCAGTTACAGAAATTGATTACATGGAAGAGCCTATGGTAAAAGCAACAGTTATTACACCAGCAGACTTTGTTGGGGCCATAATGGAACTTTGTCAAGATAAAAGAGGTACATTTAAAGATATGCAATATTTAGAGGAAACTAGAGTTATGCTTACTTATGATATTCCTTTAAATGAGATAATCTATGATTTCTTTGATGCATTAAAATCAAGAACAAAAGGATATGCTTCATTTGATTATGAACTTATAGGATATTCAAGAACTAAACTAGTTAAACTTGATATATTATTAAATTCTGAAGTTGTAGATGCATTATCTATGATAGTCCCAGAAGAAAGAGCATATACTAGAGGAAGAGGAATAGCGGAAAAATTAAAAGAAGTTATTCCAAGACAAATGTTTGAAATTCCAATTCAAGCAGCAGTAGGAGCAAAAATTATAGCAAGAGAAACCATAAAAGCTATGAGAAAAGATGTATTAGCTAAATGTTATGGTGGAGATATTTCAAGAAAGAAGAAACTTCTTGAAAAACAAAAAGAAGGGAAGAAGAGAATGCGTCAAGTAGGTTCTGTAGAAGTACCACAAGAAGCATTTATGTCTATTTTAAAAGTAGATTAAAAATAAGAGAGGTGTCGCAACGATAAATGAAAATTTGTTTGCGAGCCTCTTTTTTTAAAATTCACAATTTACGATTCACAATTAAGGTGAAAATTCCTGCGGAATTTCTTGAATTATAAGTGCATTGTCGTTAATTTGTTATTGAGACTTATTTTATAATTATAATTGATATTATAATTATGTCTTATAGGTAGCTAATGAAAGTTGTATTTACATGAATTGTGAATTGCGCTTTGTGAATTGTGAATTATGATTTATATATAGGAGGAATTATGAGCAGTTTATATATACATATACCATTTTGTAAAAATAAATGTTTTTATTGTGATTTTCCATCGTATTCTTGTATGGAAAACAGTATAGAAGAATATTTAAATGCATTAGAAAAAGAAGCTAAATCGAGGGCAAAAGATACTTATGACACTATATTTATAGGTGGAGGCACACCAACCCATTTAAGTGAAAGGCAAATAGAAAAATTAGGTGATATTATAAGTAATATTAAGATGTCAAATAATTGCGAATTTACTATGGAAGGAAATCCAGGAACACTTACAAAAGAAAAGTTATGTATGATGAAGGATATTGGGGTAAATAGGCTTTCTATGGGATTACAAAGTACAAATAATGACTTGTTAAAATTTATAGGAAGAATACATAAGTATGAGGATTTTTTAAAAAATTATAATGATGCTAGAGAAGTAGGGTTTGAAAATATAAATGCAGATTTAATGTTTGGTCTACCAGGACAATCATTACAGGAATATAAAAAGTCTATAAAGTCTTTAATTGATTTAGGATTAGACCATATATCAGCATATTCTTTAATAATAGAAGAAGGAACAAAATTTTATGAATTATATAATAATGATAAGTTAAAGTTACCTGATGAAGAGGTAGAAAGAGATATGTATCGTATTACATTAGAGGAATTAGAGAAAGGAGGATATCATCAATATGAAATTTCGAATTTTTCAAAAGAAAAAAAGGAATGTAAACATAATATCGTTTATTGGACATTAAATAATTATATTGGGATAGGATCTTCTGCAGCATCATATTGTTCTCATAAAAGATTAAAAAATGTTAATAATATAGGTGAATATATAGATAGGATAAATAAAAAAGGCAATGCAATAGAAGAAGTAATAGAAAATTCTATAAAAGATGATATGGAAGAGTTCGTATTTATGGGATTAAGGATGATAAAAGGGATATCAATAGAGGAATTTTATAAAAGATATAATAAGAGAATAGAAGATATATATGGTGATGTCATTAATAAATATACTAATATGGATCTGCTTAAAATTGCTTGTGGTAATATGTTCTTGACTAAAAGGGGAATAGAAGTATCAAACTATATAATGAGTGATTTTATATTATAAATTACTTGCATATGAAAAATGGAGAATATAGTATCTAATTTAATCTAAATGATTTTTTTAAGTATAGAGGGTAAATTATGAGGTAAAAATCAATATTGACAATAATATTCCAAAGTGGTATTTTATAGACAAGATGTTAGCACTCAATTATAATGAGTGCTAATAAGAGGTGATAATGATGGAAATGGATGAAAGGAAAATTAGGATACTTCAAGCTATTGTTGATGACTATATAAGTACTGGGGAGCCAGTGGGTTCTAGAACAATTGCAAAAAAGTATAATTTAGGTGTTAGTCCTGCTACAATAAGAAATGAGATGTCAGACTTAGAAGAAATGGGGTATTTAGTACAGCTTCATACATCTTCAGGAAGAATTCCTTCCGATAAAGGATATAGATTATATGTTGACAGACTTATGATGCCATCAATAATCACACCTCAAGAAGAAAATTTAATTCATAGTGTTTTGAATCAAAGTATCTATGATTTAAGTAAGATAATTAAGTCATCAACAGAGTTATTATCTCATATGACAAAACTTACTTGTGTAGTTAAAACACCATCATTAAATAAAAGCTATCTTAAATCATTACAAATAGTATATGTAGATAAGCTTAAGTTACTTTTAGTTATGGTCAGCGACTCTGGAATCGTAAAAAATGCAATGATTAGAGTTGATGAAGAGGTGGATATTAACGCAGTAAATTCAATAAATGCTATATTAAATTCATTTCTTCAAGGTGTAGATTTAAAGTCTATAGATCATCAAGTTATTGTGGAACTTAAAAGTTCTTTTGCAGGCAATGAAAAAATATTTGATTCATTAATGAATCAAATTATTAATGAAATGAAAGATGATTATGATTCTGAAATTTACGTTGAAGGAATACAAAATTTATTTTCTATGCCTGAGTATAAAGATATTGATAAAGTTAAAAATATGTTCAACTTATTAGAAGATACCAAAAATGTAAATAGCCTATTGAAAGCTGAGAGCGATTTTAATATTGTTATCGGTGAAGAAAACAAAATAATAGGAGCAAAAGAATGTTCTGTTATAAAGGCTACTTACAAACTAGGTGATAGACCACTTGGTACCATAGGACTTATTGGACCAACAAGAATTCCATATGCAAGAATAGTATCTATATTAACATCTTTTGTTAATGAATTAAATAGAACTATAACTAAAAGATTAGGTGAAGAGTAGAGAGGTGATGTAATTGACAACTAATAATGAGGAAATGAAAGAAGAAATGAAAGATTCAAGTTGTGCAGAAGAATCGATAAATGAGGAATGCACTAACAATTGTGAAGAAAATATAGAATCTGATAATGTTGAAAATAATTCAGAAGAGGAATCTAAAGTAATTAATGAAGAAGATTACTATAAAGTAAAATATACTAAAGAAGCTGAAAATAGTAAAAAGCTTTCAAAGGAAGTAGAAGCCCTTCGTGATAAGCTTATGAGATTAGATAAAGAATATGAAAATCATAGAAATAGATCAGCTAAGGAAAAAGAAGAAATTTATGATAATGCTGTTGTAGATACTCTTAAAGAGATTGTACCAGCAATAGATAACTTAGAAAGAGCTGTATCAGCTGTTGGCGATGAAAGTTCTCTTAGAACTGGAGTTGAAATGACATTAAAAAGTTTGCTAGATTCATTAGCAAAACTTGGTGTAGAAGAAATATCTACAGAAGAAGGATTTGATCCAAATGTTCATCAAGCAATAATGCATATACAAGATGATTCTTTTGGAGAAAATGAAGTTGTAGAAGTATTCCAAAAAGGATACAAGAAAGAATCTAAAGTTTTAAGATATAGTATGGTAAAAGTAGCAAATTAATTGCAAAATAAAATTGGAGGTAATTATAATGTCAAAAGTAATAGGTATTGATTTAGGAACAACAAATTCATGTGTTGCAGTAATGGAAGGAGGAGATCCAGTAGTTATAGCAAACTCTGAAGGAGCTAGAACTACACCATCAGTAGTATCTTTCCAAAAAGATGGAGAAAGATTAGTAGGGCAAGTTGCAAAAAGACAAGCAATTACAAACCCAGATAAAACAATAATTTCAATTAAAAGACATATGGGTACAGACCATAAAACTAATATAGATGGTAAAGATTACACACCACAAGAAATATCAGCAATGATTTTACAAAAATTAAAGGCCGATGCTGAAAGTTATTTAGGAGAAAAAGTTACTCAAGCAGTAATAACAGTTCCAGCATACTTTAATGATGCAGAAAGACAAGCAACAAAGGATGCAGGTAAGATTGCAGGGCTTGAAGTATTAAGAATAATAAATGAACCAACAGCAGCATCTTTAGCATATGGATTAGATAAGCAAGATGATAGTCATACAATTTTAGTATATGACTTAGGTGGAGGTACTTTCGACGTATCTATTCTAGAACTTGGTGATGGATTATTCCAAGTTAAATCAACAAACGGAGATACTAAGCTAGGAGGAGATGATTTTGATGAAAAAATCATGAACTACTTAGCAGATAATTTCCAAAAAGAATATGGAATTGATTTAAGAAATGACCAAATGGCACTTCAAAGATTAAAGGAAGCAGCTGAAAAAGCTAAGATAGAATTATCTTCTTCACAAAGCACAAATATTAATCTTCCATTTATTACTGCTGATGCAACAGGTCCAAAACATATAAATGAAGATTTAACAAGAGCTAAGTTCAACGAATTAACAAGAGATTTAGTTGAAAGAAGCTTAACTCCAATGAAGAAAGCATTAGAAGATGCTAAAATGACAATTGGTGATATAGATAAAGTAATTTTAGTTGGTGGATCAACTAGAATACCAGCAGTAGTAGAAGCTGTTAAAAACTTTACAGGAAAAGAACCATCAAAGGGAGTTAACCCAGATGAAGCTGTTGCAGTTGGTGCTGCAATTCAAGCTGGTGTATTAACTGGTGATGTTAAAGATATCTTACTATTAGATGTAACACCATTAACATTAGGAATTGAAACAATGGGTGGAATTGCGACTCCATTAATAGAAAGAAATACACCAATCCCAGCTAAGAAGAGTCAAGTATTCTCAACTGCTGTAGATAATCAACCATCAGTTGAAATTAATATAGTTCAAGGTGAAAGACAAATGGCTGTAGATAACAAGTCACTTGGTAGATTCACATTATCAGGAATAGCTCCAGCTCCAAGAGGAATTCCTCAAATAGAAGTAACATTTGATATCGATGCAAATGGTATAGTTAATGTTTCAGCTAAGGATAAAGGAACTGGTAAGGAAGCTAATATAACTATCACTGCTTCAACTAATCTTTCTGATGAAGAAATAGATAAGGCTGTAAAAGAAGCTGAACAATTTGCAGAAGCTGATAAGAATAGAAAAGAAGCTATAGAAGTTAAAAATAATGCTGACAACTTAGTATATCAAATGGAAAAATCATTAACAGATCTTGGTGATAAAATTTCTGAAGATGAAAAAGCTAAAGTAACTGCTAAAATTGAAGAGTTAAAGAAAGTTAAAGATGGCGATGATATAGAAGCTATTAAGAAAGCACAAGAAGAATTAACTCAAGAATTCTATGCAATATCTCAAAAGATGTATGCTGAAGCAAATCCACAAGGTGCAGAAGGTGCTACTGGTGCAGGAGATGCTGCTGGTGCAGGAAGCGCTGATGATAATGTTGTAGATGCAGACTTTAAAGTAGATGATAAATAGTATATAATATAGAAGTCAAATGTTAAAGGGAAGGGTTTTACCCCTCCCTTAATTTAAGTAGGGTGGTGAAGAAATTGGCAAATAAGGATTATTATGAAGTGCTTGGTGTATCAAGAGATGCTTCTCAAGATGAAATAAAAAAGGCTTTTAAAAAGCTTGCTATAAAATATCACCCAGATAAAAATCAAGGTAACAAAGAAGCTGAAGAAAAATTTAAAGAAATAAATGAAGCGTTTCAAGTATTATCTGATCCAGAAAAGAGACAAAGATATGATCAATTTGGAAGCGCAGATGGTGCTGGATTTGATGGATTTGGTGGATTTGGCGGCTTTAGTAGCGGTGGCGGTTTTGATTTTGATTTAGGTGATATATTTGGAGACTTCTTCGGCGGTGGTGGAAGAAGTAAGAGAAGAAATGGTCCAGAAAGAGGATCAGATTTAGAAGTAACAATCAATTTGACTTTTGAAGAAGCAGTTTTCGGTTGTAAAAAAGAAATAAAAATTGTTAGAAATGAAAGCTGTGAAACTTGTAATGGTACAGGTGCTAAAAGTGGAAGCGGTAAAGAAACATGTTCTAAATGTGGAGGAACAGGTCAAATTAAAATTCAAAGAAATACACCACTTGGAACTTTTGTTCAAACAGGAACATGTGATACTTGCGGTGGTAAAGGAACAATTATTAAAGATCCATGCTCACATTGTGGAGGAACAGGTATTGAAAGAAGACAAAGAAGCATTACATTAGATATACCAGCAGGAGTAGATAATGATAATGTAATTCCACTTAGAGGACAAGGAAACCATGGTACTAATGGCGGACCAGCTGGAGATGTATATGTAAGAATCAGAGTTACTCCAAGTTCAGTATTTAGAAGAGAAGGTTCTGATATATATATAGAACAACATATTTCAATTGGAAAAGCTATATTAGGTGCTGAAGTTAAAGTTCCTACTATTGATGGAGATGTTAAGTATGATGTTCCAGCAGGAACACAATCAGGAACAACCTTTAGACTTAAAGGAAAAGGTGTAAGCAAAGTTAATACTTCTTATAGAGGAGATCAGTATGTTAAAATTATAGTTGATATTCCTAAGAAGTTAAATGAAGCTCAACATGAAGCAATTGAAATGTTTATGGAAGCATCAGGGGAATCTCTTGATGGAGTTCATACAAAGAAGTTTAAAAGTAGATTATTTGGTAAAAAGAAATAATATAGTTTGTGAGGATGTTGCATGATAAGTTAACTTACTGTGACATTCTCTTTTTATTATCTCTTTTATTGTTAAATTATAATAAAGTGTGTTAATATATAACTTGCATCAATGATTTATATTAAAAAAGTATGAATTTTATTATAGAAAAGCATAATTAAAGATTAGGAAAAGGTGATTATATGAACAAAGATTGGATAGAGATAACAATTATAACTTCTTCAGAAGCGGTAGAAGCAGTGCAAGGAATTTTATATACAACGGATGTAAAAGGTGTATCAGTGGTAGATAGTGAAGATTTAGAATTTAAAAAGAAACATCCTGGTGATTGGGATTATTTTGATGAAGAAATTTTAAATATAAAAGAGGGTGCCGTTGTAAAGGGGTATTATGTAGAAGAAGAAAATATTGAGGAGATAGTAGAATATATAAAAGAAAAAGTAGACAATTTAGGTGAATTCGGTATAGATAAAGGAGAAGGCACAATATTTGTTAGTAAAGTTTCAGAGGAAGATTGGGCAAATAATTGGAAAAAATATTATAAACCAACTAAAGTTGGTGCAAGATTAGTAGTAAAGCCATTATGGGAAGACTATGAAAAAAAATCTCATGAATTAATAATAGAATTAGATCCAGGTATGGCTTTTGGTACAGGTACTCATGAAACAACTAGAATGTGTCTTCAAGGATTAGAAAGATATGTTGGGGAAGATACAACAGTATTTGACATTGGTACTGGATCAGGTATTCTTGCAATTGGTGCAGCAATGCTTGGTGCAAAAAAGGCTGTTGGTGTCGACTTAGATCCAGTAGCTGTAGATTCAGCGAAAGAGAATGTAGCTTTAAATAAATTGTCAGATAATATTGAAATACTACATGGAGATTTAATGGAAGTGGTAGAAGGAAAAGCAGATATTGTAGTAGCAAATATAATTGCAGATGTAATCAAGTTCCTTACACCGATGGTAAAAGATTATATTGTGGATGATGGTTATTTTATTTCTTCTGGTATAATAAAAGATAAAAAAGATGAAGTTATTGAAGTATTAATTAAAAATGGATTTGAACCTATGGAAATAAATAATCAAGGTGAGTGGATTTGCATAATTGCAAAGAAGCATAAGATGATAACAAAGTAATCAAGGAGTTTATATATGCATAAGTTTTTTGTAGATAGTTCTAATATTATAGGCAATAATGTAAATATAATAGGTGATGATGTAAAGCATATTTATAAAGTTTTACGTCTCTCAGTAGGAGATATTGTTGCAATAAATGATTGTAATGGTAATGAATTTCTTGGAGAATTAGAAGAAATAAATAAAAAAGAAGTAAAAGTAAAAATTTTAGAAGAGCTTGAAACTAGTAATGAGCCACCTATAAAAATATCTTTATATCAAGGAATGCCTAAAGGGAGTAAGATGGACCTTATAGTACAAAAAGGAACTGAGCTTGGAATATCAAAGTTTCAACCTATTATTACAAAAAGAGTTGATGTAGCTTTCGAAGAATATAAAAAACTCGATAGACTTAGAAGAATAATATTAGAAGCATGTAAGCAAAGTAAGAGAAGTATTATTCCAACTATAAATGAGCCAATTAATTTTGAAAATACAAAAGAAGAGTTAAAACAGTATGATTTAATAGTAGTACCTTATGAAAGAGCTGATGATTATGGAATAAAATCTCTTTGTATGAATATTAAAAGGGAAGATATAAAGAATATAGCCATTGTTATTGGACCAGAAGGTGGATTTGAAGAAGATGAAATAGAAGAGTTGAAAAATATTGGCGCTGAGATAGTTACTTTAGGAAAAAGAATATTAAGAACTGAGACAGCAGGGTTTGTAGCAACATCATTACTATGTTATGAATTAGGAGATATGGGAGGCGTATAATATAATGAAAGTAGCATTTCAAACATTAGGATGTAGAGTAAATTCTTATGAGAGTGAAGCTATGACAGAAAAGTTTAAAAAAGAGGGCTTTGAAGTTGTAGATTTTAATGATAAAGCAGATGTATATGTTATTAATACATGTACAGTGACAAATATGGGAGATAAAAAATCAAGGCAAGCAATAAATAAAGCAAAAAAAGCTAATCCGGATTCTGTAGTAGCTGTCGTAGGATGTTATTCTCAAACTTCTCCAGATGAAGTGTCTAATATTGATGGAGTAGATGTAGTTCTTGGTACAAGAAATAAAGGGGATATAGTATATTGGGCTAATAGAGCTATGGCAGAAAAAAATCAATTTGTTGAAGTAAATGATGTATTGAGAAATAAGCAATTTGAAGAACTAGAAATTAGCGAATATCAAGATAGAACAAGAGCTTTTGTAAAGATACAAGATGGTTGTAATAGATTTTGTACATTTTGTCTTATTCCATTTGCAAGAGGTGCTGTATGTTCAAAAGATCCTAAAAAAGTTATAGAAGAAGTTAAAATTTTAGGCGAAAATGGATTTAAAGAAGTTATTTTATCAGGAATACATATTGCATCATACGGTATGGATCTTGAAGAAGAATATGAATTAGCTGATTTATTAGAAGAAGTAGAGAAAGTTGAAGGAATAGAGAGAATAAGAATAGGATCTATTGATCCTACTTACTTTACAAAGGATGTAGTAGAGAGAATTAGTAAACTTAAGAAACTTTGTCCTCATTATCACCTTTCACTTCAAAGTGGATGTGATAAGACATTGAAGAGAATGAATAGAAGATATACTGTTGAACAATATATAGATATAGTTAAAAATTTAAGAGAAAAAATAAAAGATGTTTCTATTACAACAGACTTAATAGTAGGCTTTCCAGGAGAAACTGATGAGGATTTTGAAACTACATTAAACTTTGTTAAGGATATAAAATTATCAAAGATACATGTATTTAAATATTCACCAAGAAAAGGAACAAGAGCAGCAACATTTGATGATGATGTTCATGGAAGTAAAAAGGAAGAGAGAAGTAAAGCTATTATTGCAGCTGACAGAAAAAATGAAGAGGATTTTGCTGACAAATATGTAGGAAAGACAGTAAAAGTATTATTTGAAGAAAAAGTTAAAGGAAAAGAAGGATTTTACAGTGGATATACAGAAAATTATATTAAGGTAATGGCAGAATCTACTGAAGATATTAGTGGATTAATTCTAGATGTAGATATCAAGGAAAATCACATAATATACTTAGAGGGAAGCCTAATAAAGGAGAGGATATAATGGATTGTTTATTTTGTAAAATAATAAAAGGAGAAATACCATCAGAAAAAGTATATGAAGATGATCTAGTTTATGCGTTTAAAGATATATCACCTATGGCTCCAGTGCATATACTAATAATACCGAAAAAACATATTAGCACAATTAATGATATCGAAGAATATGATGAATCAGTAATAGGTCATATTTTTACTGTTGCTAATAAAATTGCAAAAGAGTTAGGAATAGATGAAGAAGGATATAGAATTGTAAGTAATTGCAATAAAAATGCCGGGCAAACAGTATTCCATGTTCATTTTCATTTACTTGCAGGAAAAGAGTTAATTACTACACTTGGATAAGGTTTTATATTGACAATTAATTAAGATATAGTGTATAATAATCAATGTGCTATTGAAGCCCGCTGTATTTTAATTATTTTATTAAATGGCTAGCGGAGGGAGGGATATATATGTCAGAAATTAAAGTTGGAGAAAACGAAACATTAGATAGCGCTTTAAGAAGATTTAAGAGAAAATGCGCAAGAGCTGGTGTTCTTTCCGAAGTAAGAAAGAGAGAACATTATGAAAAGCCAAGCGTTAAGAGAAAGAAAAAATCAGAAGCTGCAAGAAAGAGAAAATTTAAATAGAATTATCTATTATAGAAGGTACCACAATTCAATACTATATAAGTTTAGAACTGTACAGTTAAAATTGTTTGAGTTGCCTTCCTGCGCAGTTGTATTATATTGCTTTTAATTTTAAAGTGGGTAGATAGCTAAAGAATAGAAATAATGTAAGTTAATTATAAATAGACCTCATATGAGGTCTATTTTCATTTTTTGAATAAATGTTATAGTTGAGACTTTTTAAACATAGATTTAATATGAAGGAGGTTGATACTATATGAATGAGAAAATGAGAAAATCAGCAGAGTTTCTTTCTGAAAAGCTTGATATACCTAAAGAGTTAGTTGGAGTCAAAGCTAAAATAACAATTCTAGGGAATGAAGAAATAACTGTAGAGAATCATAAGGGAATTATAAGCTTTTCAAAGGAATATTTAGAAATTGCTACTCATAAAGATAATATTTCATTGTATGGAGATAATTTTGAGATATGTTATATTTCAGAAGGCACAATGGTTATAAAAGGGAAACTTAATAGAATATCAGTAGGTGAGGATGATGAATAAAGGGCAATTTTTAAATTTATTTTATGAAGCTAGATTAACTTTAAAAATAGAAGTTATAGAATTAGAAGAGCTTATTAATAATCTTATAAAAAGTGATATAGATATAGATAGCATAACTAGAGTATCTATATCCTCAGCAATTTTATCTATTCAGTATAAAGATTTTGAGTTATTTAAGGAAATTTTTGAAAAGTATGATGGAACTTATAAAGTTATAGGTAAAGACAAAAGAAGTACAACCATATATATTTTAAAGAGTAGAATATCATTAGTAATTGGAATAGTAATATTCTTTTTATCGCTTATGCTATTTAATGAGATCATTTGGTCAATAGATATTAAAACAGAAAAGAACATCTCGCCATTTGAAATAAGAAATCTTTTATATAAGGAAGGAATAAAAGAAGGGACTTTTAAAAGAAAAATAAATTATGAAGATTTAGAGGAAAAGTTGAAAAGTGATCATTCAAAAATATCATGGGTATCTATAAGACCATATGGAAGTAAATTACTTATTGATGTTAGGGAAAAGCAGCTACCACCTAGTTTAATAAAAGATGATACAAAGAAAGATTTAGTAGCAAAAAAAGATGGAATAATATCTAGAGTATATACATCAAATGGTACTGCCCTTGTCAAAGCAGGAGATGTAGTTAAGAATGGAGATTCATTAATATCATATATAGAAGGTGATGAAAGTCATTCATATGAAGTTGTTCCTAAAGGTGTTGTAATGGCTAAAACTTTTTATGAAGATAAAATAATTGTCCCATACAAAGAAAAAAATAGGGAGAAAACTGGAAAATACATAACTAATAAATACATAATTATAGCAGGTAATAAAATATGCGTAAAAAAATCTGAGAATAAGTTTGAAAAATATGATAAAATAGAAGAAAACTATGGTCCTTTTGTAATAGAAAAATATTACGAAGTTATTGAGAATGAAGTAGAACTTAATAAGGAATCTGTAATAAAAAAAGCGGAAGGTGAATTGCTAGATAAGATAAGAAGTAATATAAGTGTAAATAGCACTATAATGGATAAAAAAATATATAGAGAAGAAAAAGGTGACTGTTGTGAAATTAGAATGATTATTCAATGCGAAGAAGATATATCTAATTAAAGGAGAATTAACATGGAAGATAAGAAAAAGGTTCCCAAAAGAAAATGGAACAGTATAGTTTTTATATACATAATTGCTTTTTTCGTTATATCTATAATAATTTGTACTGGGTATTATTCGGTAAAGTATAACTTAGAAGTTGGGGATATTGCAAAAGTAACTATTAAATCTCCTCGTGACGTAGAAGATAAAGTTACGACTGAAAAAGATAAAGAAAAAGCACTGCAATCTGTATCTAAAGTATATAAGGTAGATAGCAGTATTAAAAATGATCAGTTACAAAAGGTTCAGTCATTGATAGATACTTTTGATAAGCTTAGGATAAATAAAAATAGTGAAGAAATATTAAATAAAATTGATGATACATATGATTTGAATATTGATGATTTGAATAACATAATAAATCTTAATGATTCTGATTACAATGCATTTAGAACATATTTAAAAGAATCTGTTGATTCATTATCAACAATAGTGGTAAGAGATAATAATTCAGAGGATATAGCTAATGTGAGAAAAAATATATCATCTAAATTATCAGGTTACAATCTTTCATCTGAAATAAAGAGTATAATAAGTAAAATAGATAGCAGTTGTATCAAAGTTAATGCAGTAGTTGATGAAGATAAAACGAAACTTTTAGAAGAGGAAGCTTTAAAGAAAGTTCAATCTGTTATGATAAAGAAAGATCAGACAATTGTAAAAGAAGGAGAGCCTGTAGAGGAGTGGCAAATAAAAGTTCTAGAATCATTAGGGCTTCTTAATTCATCTAGAGGAAATAATTTCTTTATATATGCATCTATAGTAGCTATAGTAGCTATAGTTACATTTATGCAAGGTAGGTATTTGTTTAAGTTTAGGAAGGAGATATTTTATTCGCCTAGAAAATTTTCACTTATATTTTTCCTAATTACTATACAGATATTATTTGCTAGAATTCTTGTTATTCAACCATTTTTAATTCCATTAGGAGCTACTGCAATTTTAATGGTTTTAATTTTTGATAGAGAAACGTCATTGGTAATAAACTGTTTAAATGCAATATTGTTGTCTGTTGTAGTAAATTTTAATGTGCAAATAATAATTGTTTTCTTATTAAATATAATTTTAACTTTTATGTTTATGAAGAAGTTAAATGTTAGAAATGATATTTTTTCTTCCGCACTTATTATATCTGTAATTACAATTATGATAAATATTTTTGTTGGAAATGTTATAAGTAGCAATTTAATAGAGGTGTTAAAAAATTCGGCATTGTTAATGGTTGGGGGAGTTTTATCAGCTATTTTTGCGGCTGGTGCATTGCCTGTTATTGAAAACATGTTTGATATAGTTACTAATATAAAGCTATTGGAATTATCAAATCCTAATAATCCATTATTAAAACGATTGGTAGTTGAAGCACCAGGAACATATCATCATTCTTTAATGGTTGGAAATTTAGCAGAAGTTGCAGCAGAAGAAATAAAAGCTAATGCTACATTAGCAAGAGTAGGAGCATTTTATCATGATATAGGAAAGATTTCTAATCCTATATTTTTCAAAGAAAATCAGGTAAATGAAAGTAATCCACATAACAATTTGTCGTCAAAGATAAGTGCAATGATTATTATTTCTCATGTTACTGAAGGGGTAAAGTTATCTAAGGAGTATGCATTGCCAACAGCTATTGAAGATATTATAAGAGAACATCATGGTACAGACTTAGTTAAATATTTTTATATTACAGAAAGAAATAATGCTGAAAATCCAGATGATGTAGATGTTAATTTATTCAAATATCCAGGACCGATTCCAAAGAGCAAAGAAAGTGCTATAATAATGCTTGCTGACGGTGTAGAAGCATCAGTGAGAAGTATTAAGAATCCTACTGTAGAATCTATAACTGAAATGGTAAATAATATATTTACAAATAGGTTGTCGGAAGGACAATTAGATGACTGTGACTTAACGTTAAAAGATTTAAATAGAATAAAGGAGGCTTTTATAAAAGTGCTTATGTCTATGTATCATCAAAGAATTGAATATCCAAAAGATAAAAATAATAAGGAGATAGAGAAAAGTGATCTATATAGAAAATAATCAATCAAAAAAAGAAGTAAAAGATGAACTAAATGATTTGTTAGAAGAAGTAATTAATTTTACTATAGAAGAGGAAAAAGTAGATGTTGATGTTGAAGTAAGTTTATTATATGTAGATAATGAAGAAATAAAAAATATTAATAAAGAATTCAGGAAAATTGATAGGGTGACAGATGTATTATCATTTCCTATGTTAAGTTATCCAGAAGGAAAAGTTTATAAAGATATATATTATAAAGATAAAGAGCTATTAGAAAGAAACCTAGATAATGGGGTATTAATATTAGGTGATATTGTGCTATCTTTAGAAAGAGCTGAAGAACAAAGAATAGAGTTTGGACACTCGTTTTTAAGAGAAGCAGCATATTTGACAGTACATTCAGTATTACATTTGTTAGGCTATGATCATATTAATGACAGTGATAAAGAAAAGATGAGAAGACGAGAAGAGGAAATACTAAATAAATTTCAAATAACTAGGTAGGTGGTACTATGAAGCAAGTTAGAAGCATAGTAGATTCCTTTAATTATGCAATTGAAGGACTAGTATATGCTACTAGAACTCAAAGGAATATGAGGATACACTTAATTACATCATTAGGTATTCTTACAGCTTGCTTTTTTTATAAACTTAGTAAAGCTGAAATATTAGTATTATCAATAACAATAACATTAGTATTATTTGCTGAACTTATTAACACTGCCATAGAAGCTACTGTTGATATATTAACAAATAATTTTCATCCTCTAGCGAAAATTGCTAAAAATACAGCTGCAGGAGCAGTTTTAGTAACTGCAATTAATGCTATATTTATAGGATATATAATATTTTGGGATAAACTTAAAAAATTATCTTTTCAATTAGTTAATATAATAAAAGAATCTGATACATATTTAGTTTTTATAGTATTAATACTAATTTGTATGATAATATTATTTTTGAAAGCTGTAATAGGAGAAGGAACACCGCTTAGAGGTGGTATGCCTAGTGGTCATGCATCTATTAGTTTTGCTATTGCTACTATGATATCATTAATTGCTAAAAATGAAAGTGTAATTTTATTATCATTTATATTAGCAATTATTGTTGCACAAAGTAGAGTAGACTCTAAAGTACATACAGTTTGGGAAGTAATAGTTGGAGCAATTGTTGGAATATTAATTACAGTAATTATATTTAAAGTGTTTACATATTAAAGGAGAGTTATAATGAAAGATTTAATTAAGATAGCAATGGAGTACAAAGAAAAGGCCTATGTTCCATATTCAAATTTTAGAGTAGGTGCGGCAGTGCGATTTGATAGTGGAAATATATATGGTGGATGTAATATAGAAAATGTATCATTTGGAGCAACTAATTGTGCTGAAAGAACAGCTATATTTTCTGGAGTTAAAGAAGGAGAAAAAGTTATAAGTGAAATTGCTATAGTTGCTGATTCAGAGGAGCTTATAGCTCCATGTGGAATATGTAGGCAGGTTATAGTGGAATTTTGCTCAAAAGATAGCAAAATAATTCTAGCAAAAAATGAAGAAGAGTATATAATTAAAACTATTGAAGAAATTATGCCAGGAGCATTTACAAAAGATTTCTTAAAATAAGGAGGAAATATGTTTAAATCAGGATTTGTAACAATAATAGGAAGACCAAATGTAGGAAAATCAACTTTGATGAATTATTTAGTAGGAGAAAAATTATCTATAGTTTCTTCTAGACCACAAACTACAAGAAACAATATACAGACTATACTCACAACTAAAGATTATCAAATAGTTTTTGTAGATACTCCAGGAATGCATAAACCTAAGCATAAACTTGGTGAATTTATGATGAAAAATGCTCAAGAGGCATTAAAAGATGTTGACCTTGTATTATTTATGACAACAGCTGATAAAGAATTAGGGATTGGAGATAAAAAAATTCTTGAGGATTTAAGATCTACAAAAGGTAAAAAAATTTTTATAATAAATAAAATAGATGAAACTCCATCAGAGAAAGTGGCAGAATTTTTAGAGTCTATCAAAGAATATAATTTCTTTGATGAAGTTATTCCTATATCAGCATCAAATGGTAAAAATGTAGATACCTTATTAAAACTAATGGTTGATAATCTTAATGAAGGACCTATGTATTATCCAGAAGATATGATTACAGATGTAAATGAGAGATTTGTAGTTATGGAAATAATAAGAGAAAAGGCATTAAGATTATTATCTAAAGAAGTTCCTCATGGTATAGCAGTAGAGGTTATATCAATGAAAAAGGATGAAAAAGGAATGTATCATATTGATGCAAATATGATTTGTGAAAAAGATTCTCATAAAGGAATTATTGTTGGTAAAAATGGTGCTATGATGAAAAAAATATCTACTTATGCTCGACAAGATATTGAAAAATTCTTAGATGCTAGAGTGAATTTGAAGGTATGGGTAAAAGTTAGAAAAGAATGGAGAGATAATGCCTTACTTCTAAAAGATCTAGGTTATAAAAACTTAAAGTAGGAGATGATATTCTGTCCATAATAAAAACACGAGCTATAGTATTAAAAGCTATAGATTATAAAGAAAGAGATAAGATAATTACCGTCTTTAGTGAAAGTTTAGGAAAGATATCTGTTATGGTTAGGGGAGTTAAAAGTAATAAAAGCCAAATGCTGCCATTGACGCTTCCGATGTCTTATAGTGAGTTAGTTTTATTTAAGGGTAAAGGAATGTATACATTGAATGAAGGATTCTTAATAGATTCTTTTCAAGAGATGTTAAAGGATATATATACTTTAACTTATGGAAATTACATTTTAGAATTAATAGATATGAGTATGGTAGATGATGAAATAAATATTAATCTATTTAAGAATGTAGTTGTATCATTTTATTTTCTAAAGAATAAAGCTGTTAGTGATAGAATTGTGATAAGAAAATTTGAATTAGATTTGCTAAAATATACAGGACATAGTTTGAATTTTGAAAACTGTGGAATTTGTAGAAATAAGATTATATCTAGTAATTACATAATATATCCACCATTTAGTGGAGTATGTGGTAACTGTAATAAAAAAAATGGTATATATATATCATATAGTGTTTTCTCTTTTATGAAATATTTGTATCATATAGATATTATGAAAATACATATACTAAAAGAAAATAATTATATACTTTCTGAAATAGAAAAGATAAATTCAGAATTGATAGTTACAAGTATAGGAAAGAAACCTAAAAGCTTAGAACTTTTAGAAATATTATAAGGGAGGAATAAAGATGGAAGATATTACTCTTGAAAAAATTGACACATTAATAGAAAGAACTGGTATAGGTTATGGCAAAGCTAAAGAAATTTTAGAAATTTGTGATGGTAATATTGTAGATGCATTAGTTTATGCAGAAAAATTAAAGGAAAATGAGCCAGATTCTGTTTTGAAGACAACTACAGATGGTGTTATAAAGTATTTAGAGGAACTTATTAAAAAAGGAAATGTTTCAAGAATAAGAATAAAAAAAGAAGATAAAGTTTTGGTGGATATACCTGTAAATGGAGGTATTGCTGTAGGATTATTAGGGATTGCTATATCGCCGATATTAATTCCACTTACAGTGATTGGAGGTGTTATCTCTAATGTTGTTATAGAGATAACTGATGATGAAGGAAATATTAAAGAAGTTAATGCTTTGATAGAAAGTGGTGCTAAGGATATAAAAAATAAAGTTTCTAGTTTAGCACTTAATATTAGAGATAAGATGAGTAGCTCTAAAGGAGATAGTGGATCTACTTATAATGAATCAATTTCTTATACTGTAAAATTTGATGATGAAGATAAATAAAAAAGTAGGACTGAGAAATCAGTCCTACTTTTTTTATTTATTATTTTTGCATAATTTATTATTTACAGTAATAAAAATAATTATGTAAAGGAGGATAAAAAATGGAGAACTGGAAAGAAGTTGTATTGTTATTGCCAGAATCTGTGGCAGTGCTAATAAAGAAAAAACTTATTAGATCAATTGAAGAAATAAGATTATCTATTGATAAACCTGTAGTTCTTTTAGGAGAGAATAAAGAAGTTTTAGGTGAAAGAAGAATTACTAATGAAGAATTTATGTTGACTCTAAATAGACTTACATCATATTCATTGTATGCATATAAAGAAGAAATTAAAGGTGGATACTTTACCTTAAAGGGAGGACATAGAGTAGGAATAGGTGGACAATATATAACCGATGGTGGAGCTATAAAAACTATAAAACATATTTCATCACTTAATATAAGAATTAATAGAGAAGTAAAGGAATGTTCAAATAGGATTTTAAAGTACATATGTAAAAATGGAAAAGTATATAATACGTTAATTGTATCTCCACCTAAGTGTGGTAAGACTACACTTTTAAGAGATATATCAAGGTCGTTATCAAATGGTGAGAATTGTGACATCACTAGAGGGGTCAGGGTGTCTATTATAGATGAGAGAAGTGAAATAGCTTGTTGTAACAAAGGTGTGCCACAATTTGATGTGGGATTAAGAAGTGATGTATTAGATGGATGTCCTAAAAGTAAAGGAATTATGATTGCTATAAGATCGTTGAGCCCTGATGTAATAGTTTGTGATGAAATAGGTACTGATGAGGATATAAATAGCCTCATAACGGCATTAAATTGTGGTGTATCTGTTATTACTTCAATTCATGGTGATGATATAAGCGATGTTGAAGAAAGAATCATGTATAAGAAGATACTGGAGAATAAGTTTTTTGATAGAGTTATAGAGTTAACTAATTATCCAAAAGTTGGAACGATAAAAAGAGTATATGATTATAAAAATAAGAGGATTTTATTATGATTATAAAGATTATTGGATCATTAATTATTTTAGGTAGCACTACTATAGCAGGCTTTATATTAGGGGATATAGTTAAGGCAAGATTTGAGCAATTAATGGAACTACAAAAAGCAATAAATATAATAAAAAATGAAATGATATATTCTTTTGATGTTTTAGAAAATATTTTACTAACTACATCGAAGCATGTAAAAGGGTCTATAAGTCTAATATTTAAGAGAGCAAGTGAGATTATATATGCAAAGGAAGTTGATAATGTTAAAGAAGCCTTTGATAAAGCTTTAGAAGAGATAAGTCATAATTTAAATAAAGAAGATATAGAAGTAATACGTGCAATGGCCACCTCTATAGGAAATTTTGATGTTGATGGTGAAAGTGAATTATTAAATTTAACACTAATTAATATTGAAAGACAATTAAAAGAATCAGAGGAACTTAAGAATAAGAATTTAAAAATGTATAGATCTTTAGGTATATGTATTGGCCTTATTATAGTTATTTTTATATTTTAGGAGGAGATTTTAGATGGAGTTAGTGTTAGTTTTTAAGATAATAGGAATAGGGATAATAACCATTGTTTCGGACAGATTATTAAAAGCTGCAAATAAAGATGATTTTGCAACTTTAGCTAATATAGCAGGAATAACAATAATATTATTTATGGTGATAGAGCAAGTTTTTAAATTACTTACTACAGTGAGGACTATGTTCAATCTTTAAGGAGGGAAAATGGAAGATATATTAAAAGTTGTGTCAATAGCAATGGTAGGTATGGTAGGATATTTAGTATTAAAAAAGTGGAGAGATGATATTGCCATTTTATTTTGTTTAGCTATAGGAGTAACTATTCTATTATTTGTTATGCCCCAAATATCAGAAGTTCTAAATCTTATAAAAAGATTGGCGGAAAAAGGAAGTATAGAACCTTTTTATATTACAACCACATTCAAGATAATAGCAATTGCATATATAACTACTATTGCATCTGAAATATGCAAAGATGCCGGTGTTGGTTCACTTGGAAGTAAAGTGGAATTAGCGGGAAAAGTAATGATACTAATGTTAGCCGTGCCTATAATATATGGGCTTTTAGATACTATTGTTAAATTGTTATGAGGAAGGGTTATGAAGAAATTAATAGTTTTTATTATATCGATATTGTTGTTATTATTTCCATCTGCCATAGCATTAGGGGAGGAAGAGGTTAAGCCTAATGATATTGAAGGGGTAGAGGAATTTGATAATTACATAAATAATTTTAAGACGAGATATGATCTTTTAAATGATATAGATTTTAGCAAATACATAGAAGATACATTTAAGAATGGAACTAGTGAATTAAATATTAAAGAAATATCTTCAACATTAATAAAGTATACAGTAAAAGAAATTTATGCATCTATAAAGATTATGGCATTGCTTGCAGTTATGGTGTTACTGACATCATTTTTAATGAGCTTACAGGAAGCTTTTTCAGGAAATAATTTAATTAATATAAGTTTCTATGCAATTTATGGATTGATAATGATTTTATTAATGAAAAATATGTTAATTGGTGTGGAAGAGTGTAAAGAGATAATAAAATCTTTATCAGATTTTATGGTGGTATTGATTCCGCTGCTTCTTACAATGCTTATAGGAATTGGAGGATTTACTGAAGCAGTGGCTATGGATCCTATTGTAATAGCAGTAGTAAATATTTGTGTAACAATAGTGGTAAATTTTTTACTTCCAGCTATTCTAATGGTAACAGTTTTGAAACTTATAAATAATTTATCTGATGATGATAAGCTTACAAAATTAACGGCATTGTTTAATTCGGTAATAAAATATACCCAAGGTATAATGCTTACAGTTTTTATTACAGTTTTAACAATTAGAGGTGTTACTACACGTACTTTTGATAAGGTAGCTGTTGAAACTGCTAAATTTGCCGTAGATAACTTTGTGCCAGTTGTAGGTGGTGCATTATCCGATGCAGTTACATCTGTAGCTAATTATTCATTACTTATAAAAAATTCATTGTCATCGGTAGGACTAATTGTAATAGTATTCTTAATATTAACTCCAATAATAAAATTATTTATATTATCTTTAATAAATAAGTTTACTGCAGCTATTTTGGAACCAATAGGCAATAAAAAAATTATTGATTCCATAAATGAAGTAGGTAATAGTTTAATGCAAATCATATCTTGTGTTGTAGTTGTTTCATTAATGTTTTTTATAATGATTGCAATAATAGCATCTGCAAAACCAATATAGGAGGAGTTGTATGTTGGAGAATATAAAGAATTACATATTAATAATAGCTGTAGCAATTGTATTTTTTTCTACAGTAAGGTTATTATTACCGAACAATTCATTAAAGAAATATATAAATTTGGTTTTTGGATTATTATTAATAGGTATTGTTATAGATCCTATAACAAAATTTATGCTGAATACATCTATAGATAAAGAAGTAAATGACTTTTATGATAATTTAGATAAAAAGTATAGTAATACAACTTTGAATACATATGCTGAGAAAGATAAAGATTTAACCATGAATACATTTAAAAATAACCTCGATGAATCAATTAAAAATTTATTAAAGAAAAATTTTCAGAATATAGATTTTGAAGTAGATACAAAAGTTCAGTATAAAGATAAAGAAGTATTAATAGAGAATGTTAGTGTTACATACTATAGTGGTATGGTAAAACCGATAGAAAAGGTTACTATAGGTGAAGTAAAAGAGAAGGATGAACATTTAGATAAAGAAGGGACTGATATTGAAAAATTTTTATGTGATGAACTAAAAATAGATTCAAATAAAATTAATATAATAAAGGGGTGAAAAAATTGTTTAAAGAAATAAAAGAAAATTTAAAGAAACAAAAAAATAATTTACCTTTTATAACTATTGCAGGGATTATGGTGGGAGTTTTAATAATTTTCATGGGGAAGTATTTTTCAGGAGAAACTTCAACAGTTTACGGTGAAGATCAGCTAAATAGTAAGACTACAGAAGTATCTTCTACTGAGGAAGAATACAAAGAAAAAATAGAAAAACAATTAGAAGATATTTTAAGTCAGATTGATGGTATAGGGAAAGTAGATGCAATGGTATATATAAAAAGTGGAGAAGAAAAAGTTCCTGTATATAATGAGAGTGCATCAGCAAATACAACAGAGGAGACTGATAGCTCTGGAGGTAAAAGAACTACTAATCAAAATAATACAGGAAATTCTGTGGTTGTAGGAAATAATGGAAGTAGCAGTGAACCGTTTATAAAAAGGGTAGATGCACCAGATATAACAGGAATCGTTATTGTAGCAGAAGGGGTCAATGACGAATATAAAAGAGCGACTCTTGTACAAACAGTTTGTAATTTATTTGATATTCCATCTTCAAAAGTTAATGTACATCCAATGAAAAGTAACTAAATAATATAAATAGACAATAATTATCAAGAAAATGAATATTATAAAACAAATAAAAGTTAACATAATTAAATTAAAACATTCATATAAATTAATAAATACATATTAGGGGGTTAATAAAATGAATAAGAAACAAGGCATAATTATTGTGTCTCTACTAGTACTTATAGTTATAGCAGGAGTTTTAGCAACAAGGGTTCAAGGTCCTTTATATTTTCCAACTGATGAGACAGCATCTTCTGAGGATGTAGAAAAGAGTTCTGAATCAGGTGATGAGTATTTTTCACAAGCAAAGTTAAATAAGACATCACAATCTGAAGACACATTAAAGAACTTAAGAACTATTATAGAGGATGAATCATTACCAGAAGACTCAAGAAGAGAGGCTAAAGATCAATATGTAAGTGTTAATTTAAATGCACAAAATGAAACAAAAATTGAAGAGGATCTTAAAGGAAAAGGTTTCGAAGATGCTGTAGTTACTATAGGAAATGATAAGGCATCAGTAATAGTTAAAAGTGATAAAGAACTAACTGATGAACAAACTAGAATGATTCAAAAGTCAATTATAACTATAGCAAATATTAAAGATTTTGAAATTACGTATAAACAATAATCATTTGTAAAATCATATTTATATGATATAATTATCTCAAGATAAATATTTTGCACAGGCAAGATAAGGGGGTATCTTTTATGGAACAAGAGTTAAATCAAGAAATAGGAATAATCAAAATTTCTGATGATGTTGTAGGTATAATTTCTGGTCTTGCAGCAAATGAAATTAAAGGTATTCATAGTATGAGTACTGGATTTGTAGAAGGAATAACATCTAAATTAAGTGGCAAAAAAAATGTTAGTCGTGGAGTTAAGGTTAACTTTGCTGATGACAATGCAACAATAGATATTTATGTTATTGTGGAATACGGATTAAAAATTACTGATGCTTGTATAAAAGTACAAGAAAATGTAAAGAAAACTGTTGAAACTATGACTGGATTGAAAGTAGATAAAATAAATGTTTATGTTCAAAATGTTATGTTTCCAAAGCCAGAAAACGAAACTATAAGTGAAGAAGAATAGGGCGCCCTCTTAAAGAGGGTGTTTTATTTTATTATATTATATGTATAATATAAATGAAGATAAGTATTTAGGAGGAAGTTATGAATCGTAGAAAAACAAGAGAACTTACATTTAAATTAGTATATGAAAGTATTATACATAAATTTGATTGTGATGAAGTATTTGAAAACTTCGTAGAAAATGAGGTATCAGGAAAAGAGGATAAGTTTAAAGATATAGATCTTAAATACCTTAAGGAAAAATTAAAAAATATATGTGAAAAAAATGAAGAGTTAAAAGGATATATTAGTGAAAGCTCACAAAAGTGGAAGTTTGAAAGAATTTCAAAAATAAATGTAGCTATATTATTTGTAGCTATTTATGAAATAAAGTATGAAGATGATATTCCAAAAGCTGTATCTATAAATGAAGCATTAGAACTTTCGAAAAAATATAGTGAGGAAAAAAGTAAAGGTTTCATAAATGGAATTTTAGACAAAATAAATTAGGAGGAGATTATAATATGGGGGCTATTATTGATGTTAAAAGCTTAGTATCTAAATTTCAAAATGAAATTATGGCAATAGTTAATGAGAAAAAAAATAAAGGTGAAATAGTATCTATAGGTATACTCCAAGTTGGAAAAGATGGAGGAAGTAACTTTTATAGAAATAGTGTAGTTAAATTATCAAACAAATTAGGTATAGAACCTAAAGAATTTTTGCTAGAAGAAAATGTGTCAGAAGAAGAAATTATATCTGTAGTTAATGAAATAAATAATGATAATAATATAACAGGTGTCCTTATGTTATTGCCGATGCCTAAAGGAATAGATAGTGATAAGGTAAAAGAGGCATTGAGTCCAAGTAAAGATATTGATGGAGTAACAACTCATAATATAGGTCAGTTTTACTCTGGAAATAAAGCATTTATTCCTTGTACACCACTTTCAGTAATGGAAATTTTAAGATCAGTTACGGATTTAGAAGGAAAAGAAGCTGTTGTAATAGGAAGAAGCAATGTTGTAGGTAAACCATTGGCTCAATTATTACTTAATGCAAATTGTACAGTTACCACTGTTCATTCAAGAACTAAAAATATAGAAGAAGTATGTAGAAGAGCAGATATATTAGTAAGTGCAATAGGTAAACCTAAATATATCAATAGTAATTTTATAAAGGATGGTGCAGTAGTTATTGATGTAGGAACTTCTGATGTAGAAGGAAAGATTACTGGAGATGTTGATTTAGAAGATGTAATAGAAAAGGTTTCATATATAACTAAGGTACCAGGTGGGGTAGGATCTTTAACAACTACTATACTATTAAAAAATTTATGTGAGGGTTTATAATAAATGTTTTTGAAAGTACTTACAGTAACTGAAGTAAATAATTATATAAAAAAGGTATTTGATAATGATTTTATATTAAAGAATTCAAAAATTAAAGGTGAACTATCTAATGTAAAGGTACATTCATCAGGACATATTTACTTTTCACTTAAAGATGAAGGTGGAAAAATAAATGGAATAATGTTTTCGAATTATGCAGAAGATTTAAAGATAATTCCTGAAGAAGGTATGCAAGTTGTTATATCGGGAAAGATATCTTCTTATCCTAAAGATGGAAGTTATACTATTTATGCGAAAGAAATGGAAGTTGAAGGGGTAGGAGAGTTACATAAGGCTTTTGAAAAATTGAAGTTAGATCTTATGGAAGAAGGCTTATTTGAAGAAAAATATAAAAAATCTATACCAAGATATCCAGGAAAAATAGGAGTGATAACTTCACCAACTGGAGCAGCAATTAGAGATGTAATTAATGTATCTATGCGTAGAAATAGAAAGGTAGATATATTAATTTATCCATGCCTTGTACAAGGGGTTAATGCACCGCAAACTATAATTCAAGGTATAGAAACATTAGATTCACGAGAAGATATAGATGTAATTTTACTTTGTAGAGGTGGAGGATCAATAGAGGAATTATGGGCCTTTAATGATAAAGATTTAGCTAGGGCAATTTTTAATTGTGATACACCTATTGTAAGTGCTGTTGGTCATGAAGTAGATTTTACTATTTCAGATTTTGTTGCAGATATAAGAGGTGCGACACCATCACAGGGGGCAGAAATTATTGTGCCACAGTTAAGCGATATGGAAGGTTTTTTAAGAGATTCAAATGATAAGTTGAAAACTAATATAACTTCATATATAAGAGATAAAAAAAGTATTATAAGTCAAAACGAAGAAAGACTTAAGAGGTATTCCCCAATAAATAAAATACTACAGAAAAAAGAGAAAGTTGAGTACTTAAACAAGAACTTAAATATTTATATAAAACATTATGTTGAAAGTAGAAAAAGAAAAGTAAATTCTTTGATTGATTTGATTGAAGCTAATAGCCCAATGAATATTATTAAAAGAGGATATAGTTGTATAGAATCTGATGGGAAAGTAATTTCTTCAATTGATACTTTGAAAAAGAAAGATAATGTAAAGATAACATTAAGAGATGGTAGTGAATATTTTAGTATAAAGGTAAGGAAAGAGTAATGAAAGATTTTGAAAAGAAGTCAGTAGCATTAGAACAGATAGTTAAAAATTTAGAGGATGAAAATTTAACATTAGATAAAGCTATGAAAGAATATGAAAAAGGAGTCTTTCTAGCAAAAGAACTTATGGATATGCTAGATACTGCAGAAAGTAAGATAAATGTATTGACATCTCAAGGCGAGAAGAAATTTATTGATGAAGAGGAAGAGCTATGAGTATTGGAGAATATAAGAAATGTATAGATAGGGAATTGAAGCTTTATTTTGAAGATAAGATAAAATATAGTGAAGAAGAAAAAATCATATACGAGGCAATGGCATACTCTACAAATATTGGAGGAAAAAGAATAAGACCAATATTATTTATGGCTACACATAATATATTTTCAAATAGTGAAGTTCCAATGGGTATACCTTGTGCCATTGAAATGATTCATACTTATTCTTTAATTCATGATGATTTGCCAGATATGGATAATGATGATTTGAGAAGAGGAAAGCCTACAAATCATAAAGTTTTTGGTAATGCTATGGCCATATTAGCTGGAGATGGGCTATTGAATGAAGCATTTAATATTGCATTTCAATATGTAGTAGATCATCCACATCATGCTAAAGCATTAAAATATTTATGTAACTCGTCTGGTGTTGATGGTATGATTAGTGGACAAGTGATTGACATTTTAAATGAAAATAAGACAGTGTCTCTAAAAGAATTAGAAAAGATGCATAGATTAAAAACAGGAGCTTTAATTAAAGCATCAATAGTCTCAGGAGCAATTATAGGTGGAGCTACTGAGGAAGAAATTGTACTTTTAGAGCAGTATGGTGATGCTTTAGGTTTAGCTTTTCAGGTAATAGATGACATTTTAGATGTTACAGGTAATGAAGATAAAATAGGTAAAAAAGTTGGATCTGATGCCACAAATAATAAGAGTACATTTGTTAGTGTTATCGGACTTGAAGAATCTAAAGTTTATGCAGAGAAACTTACTTTAAAATGTTATGATATTTTAGAAAATATAGACAAGAACACAGATGAACTATATGAAATTACTAGATATCTTTTAAATAGAGAGGAATAAGAGAGAAAAATTTATTCTCTCTTTTTACTTTTTATATGGTAATTTATTGTGAATTGATATAAACTATAAAAGATATAGTATATAAAATTGTCGAAGTTTTGAGATGGGGTAGTAGATTACAAAAGTTGCTACTATTTTTTTGCTTTGATATAATTAATAAAGAAAGTAAAGTAATGGAGAAGAGAAGACATGTATGAAATTATTGATTCATATAAAGATGTAAATGATATAAAAAATATGTCAGAGGAAGAAATAAAAAACTTTTCCGATGAAATAAGAAAATTTTTGATAAACAAGGTGTCAAATACTGGAGGGCATCTTTCTTCTAATTTAGGAGTAGTAGAATTGACATTAGCTTTATATAAAGTTTTTGATTTTAATAATGATAAAATTATTTGGGATGTAGGGCATCAAGCATATGTGCATAAGATTCTTACTGGAAGAGCAAAGAATTTTGATACACTTAGAAAATATAATGGTATGAGTGGATTTCCTAAAAAAAATGAAAGTAAATATGATTTTTTTGAAACAGGACATTCTTCTACATCTATATCTGCAGCGGTTGGGATGGCTAGAAGTAGAGATATTAAAAAGGAAAATCATGAAGTTATAGCAGTGATTGGTGATGGTGCTCTTACAGGGGGTATGGCCTTTGAAGCATTGAATGATATTGGCTTTAACAAGTCTAAAATCATTGTAGTTTTAAATGATAATGGAATATCTATCGCTGAAAATGTTGGTGGATTATCTATGCATTTAGCAAAACTTAGGGGAGATAAAAAATATAATAAATTAAAGAAAGAAATAAAAAGTTTTTCCAGAAGTAGTATAGGAAAAACTATGAATAAGTCAATGAAATATTTAAAAGACTCTATAAAAAAGATATTACTTCCAAGTTCATTATTTGAAGACATGGGTTTTAAATATTTTGGACCGATTGATGGACATAATATTAAAGAGTTGACAAAGATATTGGAAAATGCAAAGAATATAGATGCACCGGTATTAATTCATGTGAAAACAACAAAAGGTAAGGGCTATGATTATGCTGAAGAAAATCCCTATAAATTTCATGGAATTGGGCCTTTTAACTTAGAAAATGGAGAAGTAGAAGATAAGAGTGGTAAGATTACATACTCTAAAGTTTTTGGAGATACAATAATAGATATGGCACGAGAAGAAAAAAATATAGTGGCGATAACAGCTGCTATGCCAGATGGCTGTGCTTTAACTAGTTATTCTAAGGAATTTCCTGATAGATTTTTTGATGTTGGTATTGCTGAACAACATGCAGTTACTATGGCTGCTGGAATGGCTAGTACTGGAATTAAACCATATTTTGCAGTATATTCAACTTTCCTTCAAAGAGGATATGATCAGGTACTTCACGATGTATGCATCCAAAATCTTCCTGTTGTATTTGCTATAGATAGAAGTGGTATTGTTGGAAATGATGGTGAGACGCATCAAGGTATATTTGATTTATCTTACTTATCAATGATTCCTAATATAACAATAATGAGTCCTAAATGTACAGAAGAGCTTAAAAATATGTTATACTATTCTAAGAATTTTAATGGACCGTTAGCGATAAGATATCCAAGAGGCGGAGATGTATTTACTGAAGGTTTTAAAGTACAAAAAGAATTTACTTTTGGTAAGTGGGAGATTATTACAGAAGGCGAAAATATAGCAATAATAGCAGTTGGAAAAATGGTTCAATTTGCAAATGAAGCTGTAATGAAATTAAAAGAAGAAGGTATTAATATAACGTTAATTAATGCTGTATTTGTTAAGCCTCTAGATTATACTTTATTGGATGAAATTAAGAAACATTATAAAGTTGTAATAACTGTAGAAGATAATGTGATAGCTGGTGGATTTGGATCATACGTAAACCAATATATAAATTCGTCAGAAATAAGTATTAAAAATTTAGGGTATCCAGATGAATTTGTTCCTCATGGAGATATTGATACATTATATAAATTGTATAAATTAGATTCTGAAGGGATATATAATAAAATAAAAGAAGAAATGTAGGTAGTATATATGACTAAAGAAAGATTAGATGTAGTATTAGTTAATAAAGGTTTTTTTGCTTCTAGAGAGAGAGCAAAAGGAGCTATAATGGCAGGAAATGTTTTTATAGATAATATACGAGTTGATAAATGTGGTGAAAAGATAAATCCAGATGCAGAGATAGTTGTAAAGGGACATGATATACCTTATGTAAGCAGAGGTGGGTTAAAACTTGAAAAAGCAATAAAAGAATTTGGAACAAATGTTTCAAATAAAGTGTGCTTTGATATAGGAGCATCTACAGGAGGTTTTACTGACTGTATGTTAATGAATGGAGCAACTAAGGTATATGCTGTAGATGTGGGATATGGACAACTAGCATGGAAGCTAAGGACTGATGAACGTGTAGTTTGTATGGAAAGAACAAATGTAAGATATCTAAAAAAAGAAGATATTGAAGATATACCATCTTTTGCATCTATAGATGTTTCGTTTATATCACTAAAAAAAGTTGTACCAGTTGTTTCATCATTAATGAGCGAGGATGGAGAGATTGTTGCATTAATAAAACCGCAATTTGAAGCTGGTAGAGATAAAGTTGGCAAAAAGGGAGTAGTAAGAGAAAAAGAGACACATAGAGAAGTTGTTACTGATATAGTTAATTTTTTAAAAGAGAATGACTTTGGTATTATAGGATTAACGTATTCACCAATAAAAGGACCAGAAGGAAATAGAGAATATTTAGTGTATTTTAAAAAGGCTTGTGAAGATGCTATAGATATAGAAAACAGCATTAATGAGGTTATTGAAAATTCTCATATAAGTTTATAGTACTGGAGGATATAGGATGAAAATAGGTATAATTATAAATGCTTCTAAAGATATTGATGGTGCAATAATTAGATTTGTAAAAGAAAAAATAAGCATTTACTATGACAATGCAGAAATACTAGTTTTTGATGACCCTAATATACATAAGAAAAAAATCACTAATCTAGATTTTATCTTAGTATTAGGGGGAGATGGAACAGTACTTAGAAGTGCTAAAGCTGCAATAGAAAAAGAAATACCTATTTTGCCTATAAATATTGGATCTTTAGGATTTATAACTTCAGGGGAATTAGAAGAACTGGAGGAAATTTTAAAGAAAATAATTAATAAACAATATTATATAGAAGAGAGATTAGTATTACATTGTAAAATTCAGGGTAAACATGAATTTAACTTTATAGCATTAAATGAAGTTACAATTACTAAGGGCACTCTTTCAAGGATAGTGAAATATAATATTGATGTTAATGATAAAAAGTATAGTAGATTTAAAGGTGATGGTGTTATTATATCTACGCCAACAGGATCTACAGCATATTCATTATCTGCAGGTGGACCTATTATAGAGCCGAGCTTAGAACTTATATCTATAACACCTATTTGTAGTCAAAACTTTTCAATAAAGACTATGGTATTAAATAAAGAATCAAAAATTAAGGTATATCTTAGTGAAGTTAAAGATAAGGTATATATTACTATAGATGGTCAAGAATATGTAAAGATAGATGAAAGTGATATTATAACATTAACAAGTTATGATAAGAAGATAAAATTTATTAGAACAGATAATTATGATTATTTTAATGTATTAAATAAAAAAATATTAAGTAACGGTAAGGAGTATTAAAAGATGAAGGTTTCAAGACACTCTAAAATTTTAGAACTTATAAATTCTAGGGATATAGAAACACAAGAAGAATTAGCGGAGATATTGAAAAAAAGTGGTTTCGATGTAACGCAGGCAACAGTGTCAAGAGATATAAAAGAGTTAAAGCTTATTAAAATTATGGGAAATGAAGGAAAATATAAGTATGCAACAATTTCTCCTAACGAAGGATTCTTATCTGATAAATTACTAAATATATTAGCACATACAGTTATTTCAGTGGAAAGAGTTAATAACTTTGTTGTAGTTAAAACTATCACAGGTTCTGCAGGAGCAGCGGCAGAAGCGTTAGATTCAATTAATATAGATGGTGTTGCTGGTACTATAGCAGGAGATAATACTATTTTTGTTATGCTAAGAGATAAGGAAAAAGCTGAAGATATGATTTTTAAGATAAAGAAAATAATTAATGCTCAGGAGGAATAAATGCTTGTTCAACTTAATATAAGTAATTTTGCTTTAATAGATAATTTATCTATCAATTTTGAAAAAGGGTTTAATGTTCTTACAGGAGAAACTGGTACGGGAAAATCAATTCTTATAGATGCTATCAGTTACATACTTGGAGGAAAGTATAATCGTGGTATTATTAGAAATGGAGAAGAAAGAGTATTTGTAGAAGGTGTTTTTGAAATTTCAAATACTAAAAGCATTAAGATATTAGAAAAGCTTAACATACCTGTTGAAGAAAGTATAATTATTAGCAGGGAGACTTTAAGTGAAGGAAGAAGTGTAGCAAAAGTAAATAATAGAACTGTGACATTGAGCCAACTTAGAGAACTGGGAGAAACTATTTTAAATATACATGGTCAACATGAAAATATAAGTCTTTTGAATACAAATTTACATATAAATTATCTTGATGATTTTGGAGATGATGAATTTCAGAATGCACTAAAAACATATCATAGTGAGTTTGATAAATTTAAAGGACTAAAGAAAAAGTTGGAAGAACTTGAGAATTCAGATGATGGTTCTGAAAAAATGAAAGATTTTATTAGTTATCAAATTGATGAGATAGAAAAAGCAAAGTTAAAGATAGGTGAAGATTTAGAGTTAGAAGAAAAAGTTACTTTGTTATCAAATTCAGAAAATATGACTAAAATCTTCTTAAGTGTAAATAATATATTAAAGGAATCATCAGAGGAAAGATTATCAGTATTGGATTCTTTAAATATTGTAGTAAGAGAATTAAGAAGTCTTGGTAATTGTAGCGAAGAATTAAATAAAATAATATCGTCTATTGAAGATTCATATTACTCAATTCAAGATAATTCTAGTGCTATAAGAGATATGAAAGATTCATTAGTTTATGATGAAGATGAGTTAAATTATTTAAATGGTAGATTATTTTTAATAGATTCATTAAAGAGAAAGTATGGGGAAACTATTGAAGAAATTATCGCAACTAAAGACCAATTAGAGAAACAATATTATGATATATGTAATAAGGATGAGATTATTGATAAAATAAAAAAAGAAATAGAAGAACAGCATAGTTTATTGATTAAGTTATCTGAAGATATATCTAAAACTAGAAATAATCTTGCAAGATCATTAGAAGATAGTATTCATCAGCAGTTAAAGGAACTAGGCTTAGAAAAGGCTAGATTTTCTATAGAAGTTTTATTTGATGAAAAATATCTTAATAACAAAGGCTGTAATAAGGTTACATTTAAGATTAGTACAAATCCAGGTGAGCCATTATATTCAATAGATAAGGTAGTATCTGGAGGAGAACTCTCAAGAATAATGTTAGCATTAAAAGTGGTTTTCACAAATAAAGATAAAATACCAACAATAATTTTTGATGAAATAGATATAGGAATAAGTGGAAGTATAGCATCAGCTGTTGCTAAGAAAATGTTTTATGTTTCTTTAGATACACAGGTATTTGTTGTGACTCATTTGCCACAAATAGCAGTGATGTCAGATAATCATTTTGTTGTAACGAAAGAAGTTAAAAATGAAAAGACTTATTCATATGTAAATAGATTAAAAGAAGAAGAAAAAGTAAATGAGATAGCAAGAATGATTGGTGGAAGTGATTTAACTAAACTTACTATAGAAAATGCAAGAGAATTAGTAAAGCTTGCTAATGATATGAAAAGTGAAATTAAGAAGGAATAAATAAAATCCTTCTTATTTTTTGTAGTAATAGAGATAAGAATAATATTTTTACTTAAGGGAAAATTAAAAATACAGAAAAGATTTGGAGGTGAAAATTTTGCGAAAATTATATTCAAAAAATTTTTTATTGCGTAATATATTGATACTGTTTTTTATTTTTATATTTGCTTTTGGAAATTCGCCTCTAATAATATTTGGAAAAAACCTAGATAGAACATATTTAGTTAATAAAGAAGATGATAAATATGATGCTGTTTATTTAGGTGGATATCCTATAGGAATTAAACTAAAGACTAAAGGCTTTATAGTAATATCTCTTAGTGAAATAGAAAATTATGAGAAAGAGCCTTATTCACCGGCTAGTGAAGGTGGAATAAAAGTAGGGGACAATATAATTTCAATAAATGAAATAGAACTAAAAAATTCAAATGATATTACAGAAATAGTTAATAAAACTAAAGGAGATACAATAAAAATTAAATTAATACGAGATAACGTAGAATTAGTTAAAGAAGTTAGACCTGTAAAATGTGTAGATAATAATTATAAGCTGGGATTGTGGATTAGAGATTCTACAGCAGGTGTGGGAACGCTGACTTTTTATGATAAGAAAAGTAACATATTTGGTGCATTAGGTCATGGAATTATAGATAGTGACACTAATATTATTATGCCAATTGAAAAAGGAGATATTTTATCTGCAGAAATAAAATCTATAAAACGTGGAGAAAAAGGAAATCCAGGAGAATTAAGAGGAATATTTGTAAATGAATCACATATAAGAGGAGAAATTAAAAAGAATAGCTTAAATGGTGTTTTTGGTATATCTAAAGAATCATTAGAAAATATAAAATTTAATGAACCTATAAAGGTTGCAAAAATTAGTGAAATTAAAGAAGGAGATGCACAAATTTTAACTACAGTAGATGCTGAGGGACCTAAATATTATAATATAAGAATTGAAAAGGTTTTAGATAATGCTAGTACATCATCTAAAAATATGTTGATAATAGTAACTGATGAAGAATTATTAGCGAAAACTGGAGGTATTGTCCAAGGAATGAGTGGTAGCCCAATTATACAGGATGGTAAATTAGTTGGGGCTGTTAATCATGTATTGGTAAATAATCCATGTGCAGGATATGGGATTTTTATAGAAACTATGTTAAATGAATTGAATAAAGGAATAAAATAGTTTATTATTTAAGAAAGAGTTTATTTTTATTAATTTTTTTTCAAAAAAAATTTTTTTTTAAGAAATTTAGAAGGGATTAAAGAAAAGATGTCGAATATATAATGTTGTAAAGAAATGGAAATTAATTTGTGAATTGGGGGATTTATTTATGGATAATCAAAAAATTAACGTACTAATTGCCGACGATAATAAAGAGTTCTGTAATATCTTGAATGATTATTTACTTAATCAGAGAGATATGGTGGTTGTCGGCGTTGCTAAAGATGGATTAGAGGCTTTAGATATGATTGAAGCTAAAAAGCCAGATTTGGTGATTCTTGACATAATAATGCCACATTTAGACGGTTTAGGTGTACTTGAAAAACTTATGTTAACAGAATCTGAAGATAAGCCAAGAGTTATTGTATTGTCAGCAGTAGGTCAAGAAAGAATAACTCAAAGATCAATTGCATTGGGTGCAGATTACTATGTAGTAAAACCATTTGATATGGATGTATTTGTTAAAAGAATAAGAGATATGTTCAATAATAATGTTGTTACAAATGAAAATAAAAAATCTGTAGAAGTATATTCTGAGCCTGTAGTTCAAAAAGTGACAGAAAATAAACCGGTAGATTTAGAAACAGAAATTACATCAATAATACATGAAATAGGAGTACCAGCGCATATAAAAGGTTATATGTATTTAAGAGAAGCTATTTCAATGGTAGTTAATAATGTAGAATTATTATCTGCAGTTACAAAAGAGCTATACCCTTCTATAGCTAAAAAATATAATACAACAGCCTCTAGAGTTGAAAGAGCAATTCGTCATGCAATTGAAGTTGCATGGAGCAGAGGACAAATAGACACAATAAATAAATTATTTGGGTATACTATAAACAATGGTAAAGGTAAACCAACAAATAGTGAATTTATTGCTATGATAGCCGACAAATTAAGACTAAAAAATAAAGTAGGTTAAATTTTATTTAATATAATTTTAAAAATGTAGGCAGAAATAATTTTATTATATGAAAATATAACGGGAATAAAAATATCTTTTAGTTTTGCTAAAAGATATTTTTATTTATACATAGGTGATTATAAATATTTACATAGAAAAGTTGCTGTAGTAAAATGTAAATATAGGTTATTGGATTAATTTGTACGTTGAACATATTTATGTAAGAATGTTGAAAGAACTTATTTACATAAAAGTAAAAATGCATGTTAACTTTCAAAAGAACAATGGAAATGAAAAGATATAACAGTAAATTAGAGTGCTTTATGTGGTTTTATATATAAGTTGTTGACAGTATAAATTTCCAGTGATAATATACATTAAACAGTATGACATGAAAAAGGGGAAGGATTATGAAAAAATATGTATTATTAGCTATAGTGGAGGATAATCCTGGAGTACTAACACGTGTTTGTCAGTTGTTTACTAGGAGAAGTTTTAACTTAGATAGCGTTACTGCAGGCAAAACTGAGAAAGAAGGATTTTCTAGATTAACATTAATTACAACTGCTGAGAATGATTATGTTGTAGATCAAATTTGCAAACAAATGTCAAAATTAGAAGAGGTAAAAAAAGTAAAAGCTTTAGAAGAAGATATGATTATATGTAAAGAGATTGCAATGATTAAGATAAAGTGTGATAATAATAAGAAAACAGAAATTGTTAATATAGCAAATATTTTTAAGGGTACAATTGTAGATGTTTCTAAGGAAACTGTAACAGTTGAAATGACTGCAGATGTTGAAAAGTTAAATGCATTTATTGAATTAGTTAAAGAAGATATAGTTGAACTTGTTTCTAGTGGATATATAGCTATGGAGCGAGGAAGTCTTGTCTTATAAATAAACAAAATATATTAGGGGGTCTATTTTATGGCAAAAGTATATTATGAAAGCGATGCAAATTTAAATTTATTAAAGGATAAAACAGTAGCTGTTATTGGTTATGGTAGCCAAGGACATGCTCATGCTTTAAATTTACATGAAAGTGGAGTTAATGTTATCGTAGGTTTATATGAAGGAAGTAAGTCTTGGGCTAAGGCTGAAGAAGCAGGATTAAAAGTAATGGTTACTGCTGATGCAGTTAAAAATGCTGATATTATTATGATATTAGTAAATGATGAAAAACAAGCTGCATTATATAAGAAAGATATATTACCAAATTTATCAGCAGGAAAGGCATTAGTATTTGCTCATGGTTTTTCAATTCATTTTGGACAAATTGTTCCACCAGCAGATGTTGATGTATTCTTAATAGCTCCAAAAGGACCAGGACATACTGTAAGAAGTCAATACTTAGAAGGAAGAGGAGTTCCTTGTTTAATTGCTGTACATCAAGATGCAACTGGAAGAGCTAAAGATATTGCTTTAGCTTATGCAGCTGGTATCGGTGGAGCAAGAGCTGGTGTTATCGAAACATCATTTAAAGAAGAAACAGAAACAGATTTATTTGGTGAACAAGCAGTTTTATGTGGAGGTTTAACAGCATTAATTCAAGCTGGATTTGAAACTTTAGTAGAAGCTGGATATCAACCAGAAATGGCTTATTTTGAATGTTGCCATGAAATGAAATTAATTGTAGATCTTATAAATGAAGGTGGACTTAACCTTATGAGATATTCAATCTCTGATACAGCAGAATACGGTGATTATATAACAGGTCCAAAGATAATTACTGAAGATACTAAGAAAGCTATGAAAGAAGTTCTTAAAGACATTCAAGAAGGAACATTTGCTAAGAATTGGTTACTTGAAAATCAAATCAATAGACCATATTTCAATGCACAAAAAAGAATTCATAGAGAACATCAAATTGAAACAGTTGGTGCAGATTTAAGAAAGATGATGTGTTGGTTAAAAAAATAGTACATCATAATTAGAGCTGTAGCTTGCGTTGTAGGCTCTAAAATTATTATCTATAGATATAGAATCTGTAATACTCAGTTTTACATAATTGAGTATTATAGATGATAGTCATAAGATAAAACTGAACAACTGAAAAAATTGAACAAGCTTAGGTTACTAAGCTTGTTTTAATTATAAGGGAAATAAATAATATAAGGGGGCAAGTTAGTATGATAAAACCTATGACTATGACACAAAAGATACTAGCCAAGTCAGCAGGACTAGATTATGTAGAAAGTGGACAACTTATTACTGTAAATTTAGATTTAGTATTAGGAAATGATGTAACTACACCAGTTGCATTAGATGCTTTTAATAAATTAGATAATGCTAAAGTTTTTAATAAAAATAAAATAGCAATAGTACCGGATCATTTTACGCCGAATAAAGATATAAAATCTGCTGAACATTGTAAATGTGTAAGAAAGTTTTCAAAAGAAAATGAAATAAAGAATTATTTTGAAGTTGGTCAAATGGGAATAGAACATTGTTTAATTCCGGAAAAAGGTTTGGCTATTCCTGGGGATGTAATAATAGGAGCTGATTCTCATACATGTACTTATGGGGCTTTAGGAGCATTTTCTACTGGAGTTGGAAGTACTGATATGGCCATCGGAATGGCAACAGGAAAAGCTTGGTTTAAGGTGCCAGAAGCAATAAAGTTTGTATTAAAAGGTAAACTACCTAAGTGGGTTAGTGGAAAAGACCTAATACTTCATATAATAGGGAAAATTGGCGTCGATGGTGCACTGTATAAATCTATGGAGTTTACTGGAGAAGGGGTAAGTGAACTATCTATGGATGATAGATTTACAATAGCTAATATGGCCATAGAAGCTGGTGCTAAAAATGGTATTTTCCCAGTAGATGATAAGACATTAGAATATATAAAAAATAGAACTGATAGAGAACCAAGAGTTTTTACTGCTGATGATGATGCTCTATATAGTGAGGTCATAGAAATAGATTTATCAGAACTAAAACCAACGGTAGCATTTCCGCATTTACCAGAAAACACTAAGACTATAGATGAGATAGATGAAGAAGTTAAGATAGATCAGGTTGTTATAGGATCATGTACAAATGGGAGAATAGATGACCTTAGAATTGCTGCTAAGATTTTAAAAGGGAAGAAAATTTGTAGCGATATAAGAACAATAATTATACCTGGTACTCAAGATGTATATTTACAAGCAATAGAAGAAGGGTTAGCTAAGATTTTTGTAGAAGCTGGAGCAGTTCTTTCTACACCAACTTGCGGACCTTGTCTTGGAGGTCATATGGGTATATTAGCTGAAGGTGAAAGAGCATTATCAACTACAAATAGAAATTTTGTTGGTAGAATGGGTAGTCCTAAGTCAGAGGTTTACTTATGTTCACCAGCTGTAGCAGCTGCATCGGCTATAACAGGTAGAATAACTTCACCGGAGGAGGTATAGTAATGAAGGTAATAGGAAATGTTTTAAAATATGGCGATAATATAGATACAGATGTAATAATTCCAGCAAGATATTTAAATACATCTGTACCGGAAGAATTAGCAAAACATTGTATGGAAGATTTAGATGTTGACTTTTTAAAGAAACTAAAAAAAGGTGATATTGTAGTTGCAGGAAGTAACTTTGGTTGTGGTTCTTCAAGAGAACATGCACCTATCGCTATAAAGTATGCTGGGGTATCATGCGTTATAGCAAAAAGTTTTGCAAGAATATTTTATAGAAATGCAATAAACATAGGATTCCCAATATTAGAGTGTGAAGAGGCAGTATTAGCTGCTGAAAATGGACATAAATTGGAAATTGATTTTGAAAATGGAATAATTAAAAATTTAGATTTAAATGAAGAATATAAGAGTCAACCTTTCCCAGATTTTATTTTAAATATAATGAAAAATGATGGTTTACTAAATACTGTTGACGCTGGTGAATTTTAAGGGGGTAAATTTATGAAAGAGTTTAATATCGCAGTTATGCATGGAGATGGAATAGGAGTAGAAATAGTAAATGCCTCTTTAGAAGTTCTAGAGAAGATAGGAGAAAAATATAATGTAAAGTTTAATACAAAAAATGCTTTACTTGGAGGGGCTGCAATAGATGCTACAGGGATACCACTTCCAGAAGAAACAATAAAAATATGTAAAGAATCAGATGCAGTAATTTTAGGATCAGTAGGAGGACCTAAGTGGGATAGCCTACCTGGAGCAAAAAGACCTGAAAAAGCTCTTTTAGGTATAAGAGAAGCTCTTGGATTATATGCAAATCTTAGACCAGCTAAAGTTTATGAGGCTTTAAAAGATGCGTGTCCTCTAAAAGATAGTATAGTAAATGAAGGGGTAGATCTTTTAGTTGTAAGAGAATTAACTGGTGGTATATACTTTGGTGAAAGAGGAAGAGTAAAAAAAGATGTAGATTCTGCATATGATACTGAAAGTTATGATGTTAATGAAATAAAAAGAATTGCTCATGTAGCATTTAAATCTGCAAGGCAAAGAAGAGGTAAGGTAACTTTAGTCGATAAAGCTAATGTTTTAGAATCATCTAGATTATGGAGAGAAGTAGTTAATGAAATTCATAAGGAGTATACTGATGTAGAACTTGAATTTATGTATGTTGATAATGCAGCTATGCAACTTGTAAGAAAACCAAGTCAATTTGATGTTGTATTAACAAACAATATTTTTGGAGATATTTTATCTGATGAAGCTTCAATGATAACAGGTTCAATAGGAATGCTTCCATCAGCTTCTGTTAGAGAAGATTCTTTTGGTATGTATGAGCCTATACATGGATCTGCACCAGATATTGCTGGAAAAGATATTGCTAATCCACTAGCACAAATTCTTTCTGTTGCAATGATGCTTAGGTATTCTTTAGATATGAAAGAGGCAGCTGAAGATATTGAAAGAGCGGTTGAAAAAGTATTAAAAGATGGTTATAGAACAGCAGATATTTATGCTGAAGGTATGAAAAAAGTAGGTACAAAAGAAATGGGAGAATTAGTTGTAAGTAAGTTATAACAGAGAAATCCCTAGTCTAAGATATAAATGTAGTATAGGGGGGCTTAGCATGAAAGTAAGAGGAGCTAGAATATTACTTGAATGTTTAAAAGAACAAGGTGTAGATACAGTTTTTGGATATCCAGGAGGAGCAGTACTTAATATATATGATGAATTATATAATTTTAAAGATATAACTCATTATATGACTTCTCATGAACAAGGTGCTGCTCATGCAGCTGATGGTTATGCAAGAGCTACAGGAAAAGTAGGGGTTGTTTTTGCAACATCAGGTCCAGGGGCCACTAATTTAGTCACTGGAATTGCAAATGCGTATATGGACTCAGTTCCTATGGTAGCTATTACAGGACAAGTTCCTACATCACTTATTGGTAAAGATTCATTTCAAGAGGTAGATATTGTAGGAATAACTCTTCCAATAACAAAACACAATTTTATAGTTAAGGATGTTAAAGATTTAGCTGATACCATAAGAAAAGCTTTTAGAATTGCAACTACTGGTAGAAAAGGACCAGTGCTTATAGACATACCAAAGGATGTAACTGCAAATTTAGCAGAATATGAACCAATAGAAATTAATAAAGATGATTTTAATTTAGAAATTGAACAAGCATCTTTAGATAAGGCATTAAATTTGATTAATGAGAGTAAGAAGATTGTTTTGATGGTAGGTGGTGGCTGTAATGCATCACCATGTACTGAGGAAATATTAGAGTTGCAAAAGAAACTAAAATGTCCTATTACAGAAACTATGATGGGATTAGGAGTTATAGATGGGTATTATGAGATGAATGCAGGATATGTTGGAATGCATGGAAGTGTAGCTGCTAACAGATTAATTCAAAAATCTGATCTTATAATTGTATTAGGAGCAAGATTCTCTGATAGAGTTATTAGTGATCCAAATAAATTTGCAACAAATACAAAAATTCTTCATATTGACATTGATGAGGCTGAGGTATCTAAGAATATTGAAGCATATACATCATTAATAGGCGATGTTAAAAAGATTCTAAAAGAGATAAATGAGAAAGTGGAAAATAGAGATGCTAATGAATGGACAGAGTATGCACGAGAACTTATAGAAGTTGAAATAGAGAAAAAGAATAGAGATAGAAGTGCAAAAGGACCTATCGATCCACATTATGTATTACAAATGTTAGAGAAGGAAACTAATGGTGATGCTATAATTGCAACAGAAGTTGGACAACATCAGATTTGGGCATCAAAAAGTTATAATTATAAAAATCCAAAGACCTTTATTACATCTGGTGGACTTGGAACAATGGGTTATGGGCTAGGTGCAGCTATTGGAGCTTATATTGGTACTGGGAAAATGGTATTTGATATAGCTGGCGATGGTTCATCACTTATGAATATAAATGAATTAAATACTATTTTTAAATATAATTTACCTGTTAAAGTAATTGTATTTAATAATTATTCACTTGGAATGGTAAGACAATGGCAAAATTTATTTTATGAAGGTAGATTATCTTCAACAGTAATGTATCCAGAAACAAGTTTTGCAAGAATTGCAAATGGATTCGGAATATATAGTAATAGAATAGAGAAGAATGAAGATGTTAAAGGCGCTATACATGAATTTGTAGCACATGATGGACCTGGATTACTTGAAGTGATTATTAATCATGAAGAAATGGCAACACCTATAGTTCCACCAGGTCAATCTATTGATAATATGATGTTAACAGATTAATAAATAAGAGGCTCTCGTAATAACAAATGAAAATTTGTAGACGAGAGCCTTTTTTTTATTTACAATTCACAACTGTAGTGGAAATTCCTATGAGGAATTTTCACCTAAACTATTCACCATTCACTACAATACCTTACTTCTGCACAGTTTATTTGATTTTTATGATAAAATATAAATATATTATTTTGATAAGAGGTAGAAATGTAATGAAATTAGAAGAAAATACTTTAAGAGAAGAAATAGTTTATAGAGGGGAATTTATAAATATATCACAATTACAAGTAAAGCTACCTGATGGTAATATAGCTAATAGAGAAGTGATAAGACATCCAGGTGGTGTAGCTGTATTAGCTTTTTATGATAGTGAGACATTAATCATGGTAGAACAATATAGGAAAGCTATAGATAGAGTTACTTTAGAATTACCAGCTGGAAAAATAGAAAATAAAGAAGAAATAATAGAAACAGCAAAGAGAGAATTAGAAGAGGAAACAGGCTATTTATCAGATAAATTTGAATACCTAGGGAAAATTGTTACGGCTCCAGGGTTTTGTGATGAATATATTTATTATTTTAAGTGTGAAGAGTTAAATAGTGGCTTCAAAGGTGGAGATGATGATGAGTTCATTAATGTAAAAAAAATAAAGGTTAACGATATAAAGAAAATGATAAGAAATGGTGATATAATTGATGGAAAGACTATTGCAGCATTGATGTTCCTATAAAATATGGAATATTTATCTCCTTGTTTACATATATTTTAGTAAAACAATAGGAGGTAAAGTCATGAAAGGAATTAGGTTTAATGAATTTATAAAAAAACATTGTAGAGATAATTTTTTAAGTTATGTTATTGTTATTTTTTTTATTTGCACAGGTGTTGTGTTAGGTATATATACAGTTTTATATATGGATGATTTTTCAAAACAAGAATTAAAGAGTTACATAAATTCTTTTTTGAGTATAGGAAAAATAGATATACCTTATGAAGAGTTATTTATAAAAACATTTATAAACAATTTTATGATTTTAGTACTTATATGGTTATTAGGGTTAACAGTAATAGGAGTTCCTTTTACACTTATAATTTCTCTTGTAAAAGGATTTACTTTAGGATTCACTACAGTATTTTTTATTTCAGAAATAGGCGGAAAGTCTATAGCAATTATATTTTTAACTACTATCATTCCTAACATAATTTATACCTTAATGTTAATAGTTGCATCAGTACTTAGTATTCAATTTTCCATGTCCCTTTTAAAGGATAAAGGTTCATGGAGGAATAAATTATTAACTAATATAGGTAGGTATACTATATTATTTGTTATTATTATTGGAATAACAATGTTAGGAGTGGCTTATGAGACTTTTGTTTCACCAAATTTCATTAAGTTATTTAATTAGGAGTATTATATGGAAGAATATTTATCAGAATATGAAAATTATTTAAAGAGAGAAAATTTGTCTGCAAATACATTAGAAAATTACAAAAGAGATGTAAAGTTATTTATGGAGTATATTATTAGTAAAAATCTAGATATAAAAGATGTAACAGAACAATGGGGAAATAGATATGTTATAGAGTTGAAAAATTCAAAGAAATCTCTTAATACAATAAAAAGAAATATATCATCATTAAAAAAGTTTTATTCCTTTTTAGTAACTAAAGGAGAAGTAAATATAAATCCTTTTATTATAAAAACTGTAGGAAGTTCGAAGCGTATAGATATTAAATATCTTACATATGATGAAATAGAAAAACTTATAGATGCACCAGATGAAAATACAGTAAAAGGTATAAGAGATAAAGCAATGATTGAAATTATGTATGGAACAGGTATTAAGGTTACAGAGTTAATTAATTTGAAATTAGATAATATAAACCTTAAAGATCATTTTTTACTCTTTAATAAAAGTGAAGAAGAGAGATTTATACCTATTGGAAGATATTGTGTAAATATAATGAAAAAATATTTATCATATAGAAAAGAATTAGATAAATTTCAAAGTGAATATGTTTTCCTAAATGTTAAAGGAGAACCATTAACTAGACAAGGATTTTGGAAAATTATCAAGGAATATGCTAAAGAGATAAATATAGATAAAGAAATTAACTGTACAGTATTAAGACATTCTTTTGCAATGCATCTTTTAGAAAATGGAGCAGATATATCAGTTGTTCAAGAACTTTTAGGTTTAACTTATTTGAATAGTGCTGAAGTTTATAAATCAGCAATAAAAAACAGAAAAATCGTAGATGAATATATAAAAAATCATCCAAGAGCATAGCTTTTATTTAGGCTATGCTTTATATTATTATTGTAGTAAAATGAAAGATGAAGGAAGGAGAGATTGTAGTGACAAATAGAGTAATTTTAATAGTACTAGATAGTGTCGGTATAGGAGAGTTACCTGATGCAAATAAATATAATGATGTAGGAAGTAATACAATTGGTAATATAAGTAGTAGATGTAATGGAATTAATCTTGCAAATCTTTCGAAATTAGGAATTGGCAATATTCAAGGTATTAAAGGTTTAGAGAAGGTATCAAGTCCAATGGGTGCATTTGGTAAATGTGCAGAAGCTTCAAATGGCAAAGATACTATAACAGGCCACTGGGAAATTGGTGGAGTTATTTTAGAAAAACCATTAAAGACTTACCCTAATGGTTTCCCAGAGAGAATTATTAAAAATTTTGAAAATAAAATAGGAAGAAAAATAATAGGAAATAAAGTAGCTTCAGGAACAGAGATATTAGAAGAATTAGGTGAGGAGCATATTAAAACTGGATATCCTATTGTTTATACATCAGCAGATTCTGTGTTTCAAATAGCAGCTCATGAGGATGTTATAAGTGTTGATGAGTTATATAGATTTTGTGAGATTGCTAGAAATATGTTAATCGGTGATGATACTGTAGGAAGAGTAATAGCAAGACCTTTTATTGGGGAAGCTGGACATTTTAAAAGAACTGCTAAAAGACATGATTATGCTCTAGAGCCATTTTCAAAAACTTTCTTAGAGTACATAAAAGATAGTGGTATGGAAGTAGATGCTGTAGGGAAGATAAATGATATTTATTGTGGTAAAGGAATAACATCGTCAATTCATACTAAAAATAATGAAGATGGAATAAATAAGACTATTGAGTTAATGAAAAAGGAAAGTAAAGGTTTAATTTTTACTAATTTAGTTGATTTTGATATGCTATATGGTCATAGGAATGATGTAGAAGGATATAAAAGTGCATTAGAATACTTTGATATGAGATTGCCTGAAATAATGGAAAATATAAATGATGATGATGTACTGATAATAACTGCTGATCATGGTTGTGATCCCACTACAGAATCAACAGATCACAGTAGAGAATATATTCCTCTTATAGTATACGGAAAAGATATAAATGAAAATGTTGATTTAGGAATAAGAGACTGTTTTTGTGATATTGGAAAAACTATACTTGATTTATTAAATATAGATAATAATTTAAATGGAGTATCTTTTAAAGATAAATTAGTTAAATAGGGAGAATTAAAATGAAAAGTGAAATTATAAAAGAATCAGTAGAATATATAAAATCAAAAATAAATTCCACTCCTAGTATAGCTTTAATATTAGGAAGTGGTCTTGGAGATATTGCAGAAGAAGTTGAAGATGCAATTTATATAGATTATAAAGATGTTCCTCATATGCCAATATCTAAGGTTGTTGGTCATAAAGGAAGATTTGTTATAGGAAAACTTTCGGGGAAAGATGTAATTATGATGCAAGGAAGATTTCACTATTATGAAGGGCATAATCCAGAAATTATTGCATTACCAATATATATAATGAAATTATTAGGAGTAAATGATATTGTAATAACTAATGCAGCAGGAGGAGTTAATACAACCTTCAATGCTGGGGACTTAATGATAATAAGTGATCAAATTAATGGAGCAGGAGTAAATCCTTTAATAGGAGAAAACAATGATGAATTGGGACCGAGATTTCCTGATATGAGCAAAATATATAATGATAGATTAATAGATGTAACTGAGAAGTGTGGAAAAAAATTAAATTTAGAATTGAAAAAAGGTGTTTATTACATGACATCAGGTCCATGTTATGAAACACCGGCAGAAATAAAGATGATAAGAATTTTAGGTGGAGATGCTGTAGGAATGTCTACAGCACCAGAAGCTATGGTAGCTAATTATTGTGGGATGAACATACTTGGAATATCATGTATAACTAATATGGCAGCAGGAGTATTAAATCAACCATTAAATCATGAGGAAGTTATTGAAACTTCAAATAATGTTAAAAAAGATTTTATAGCATTGATAAAAGAAATAATAAAAGAGGTGTAGTCTATAATATGAGTTTGTTAGATAAAGTCAACAATACAAAAGAACTTATAGCAGAAAAATATAATGGCGACATAGATTTTGCCATAGTACTTGGAAGTGGACTTGGAGATTTAGCAAATAGAATAGAGAATCCTATAACTATTCCTTATAGTGACATACCGGGATTTCCTAAAGCAACAGTAGTTGGACATAAAGGAGAGTTAATAATAGGGGAGTTATCTGGGAAAAAAGTTTTGGCATTCAATGGTAGATTTCATTATTATGAAGGTCATAATATGAAAGATGTTACTATAGGTATTAGAGTGGCACAGAAGCTAAATATTAAAAATTTAATAATATCTAATGCTGCTGGTGGCATGAATCCAGAATTTAAACCAGGTGATTTAATGGTTATAACAGACCATATCAATATGACAGGAGATAATCCTCTTATAGGTGAGAACATAGAAGAGTTTGGACCTAGATTTCCAGATATGAGTTCTTGCTATGATAAAGAATATATAAATAAAGTTAAAGAAATAGGGACTAATTTAGGAATTAATTTAGTTGAGGGTGTTTATACCGCTGTAACAGGACCTAATTATGAAAGTCCCTCAGAACTTAGAATGCTTAGAATTATAGGTGGAGATGCAGTAGGAATGTCTACAGTGCCAGAAGTTATTGTTGCAAGTCATGGTTCTATGAGGATCCTCGGAATTTCAGTTATTACAGATATGGCTTTATGGGATACTCTTGAACCATTAGAGCATTCAGCTGTTATAGCAACTGCCAATAAAGCTAAAGATAAGTTTATTAAACTAATTGAAGAGTTTATTATGGAGGTTTAATATCTATGAGAATGTATGATATCATACTTAAAAAACGTAGAGGTCTTGAATTAACTACAGAAGAAATAAATTTTTTTGTAAATGGATTTAATAAAGATGAGATACCTGACTATCAGGTATCTTCTCTTATGATGGCAATATTCTTTAAGGGAATGAATAAAAGAGAGACGGCAGATCTTACTATGGCAATGGCTCATTCTGGAGATATTCTAGATTTGAGCAGAATTGAAGGCATTAAGGTAGATAAACATTCTACAGGAGGAGTAGGTGATAGTGTTACATTAGTTTTAGCTCCATTGGTGGCTTCATTAGGAATACCAGTTGCTAAAATGAGTGGTAGAGGTTTAGGTCATACTGGAGGAACTATAGATAAATTAGAAACATTTAAAGGATTCTCTGTTGAATTAGACAATGATACTTTCATAAATAATGTAAATAATATAAAAATTGCAATTGCAGGACAGACAAAGTCGTTAGCACCTGCTGATAAAAAATTGTATGCATTAAGGGATGTTACTGCTACGGTTGACAATATTTCTCTTATTGCTTCTAGTATAATGAGTAAAAAAATAGCTTCTGGAGCAGATGCAATTGTCCTAGATGTTAAAGTCGGTGATGGTGCATTTATGAAGAATTTGCAAGATGCAAAGAATCTGGCAACAGAGATGGTATCTATCGGAGAACAACTAGGCAGAAAAACTGTAGCTATAATTTCCAATATGGACCAACCACTAGGATTTGCTATAGGAAATGCTTTAGAGGTAAAAGAAGCTTTAGATACGTTAAAAGGCAATGGACCAAAAGATTTAGAGGAATTAGTTTTAGAAATTGGAGCACAGATGGTTGTGCTTAGTGAAAAAGCACATTCTGTTGAAGAAGCTAAAAAACTATTAAGAGAAAATTTAACTAATGGCAAAGCTTTAAATAAGTTAAAAGAGTTAGTAGAGTCTCAAGGAGGAGATTCATCTAGTATATATAATGAAGAACTACTACCTAAAAGTAAATTTAAATTAATAATTAATAGTGATAGAGAAGGATATATTTCTAAGATTTTGTCTGAAGATGTGGGATTATTAGCTATGGAGTTAGGTGCCGGAAGAAAAACTAAGGATTCAAAGATAGATTTAGCAGTAGGGATAGTACTTAAAAAGAAGATAGGGGATAAAGTGAAAAAGGGAGAGGAATTGGCAACTATTTATTGTAATAGCGAAGAAGCTGGAAAGTCTGTTTTAAGTAAGCTTAAAGATGTTATTATTATTAGTGACGTATATGAAGAATATAAATTAATATATGAAATTGTAAAATAATAAAAAGATTGGCAACATAAAATTATATGTTTGCCAATCTTTTACAACCTTGACAGGGCGGCGTATCCTGTATCTCTGGTTACTACTAAGTAGCGTATTGGGTGCCATTTCCAACCTCAAAGTTAACAACTAATTAATTATAATACATAAATCATAAATAATAAAGTGTTTTAAAATTTTATTTTCATAAGCTTTCCATTGTGAATACGATTTTCAACTTTTGAAGATGAAATAGGATACATGGATGCAACATATATATAATTTTGTTTTTTATCAATATCTAATGCTAACAATATTGGCAAATCTATTTTTTTTATCAACTCCAAGCTAACACCTTTACTAGAAACATTTACTCCAACAAAATGAGGACTTTGAATAATATCTTTAATAGTAGATTCCAAATTACATAATATTTTTTTTGATAATTGCTTAGAGTGACGTTTACGAATGTGCTTTAATACTCCAGGAGAAGCATAAACATTGCCAGAATAAGTGAATCCAACAATAGCAGAAACACCTTTGGGAATTCGGCCTATTCTATGATATCGTTTTAGGTCTACCATATCCATCTGTCCTTCCATAGTTTATAGTTATATGATAAATATAATATGTATTAATAATACATTAATGTGAAAATATAAACTTAATATTATTATATCATATATTATTATTTATGATAAAATATAAAAAATAGAAGTTAACAAAGGAGTAAGAGTTATGGATTATATTTATGCTATAAGTAAATTTAAAAAAATGCTTAAAGATAAGGGATTAGCAGAAGTTGAAATTGAAATGGCGTTAAAACGAGCTAAGGATATAGATATAATAACTTTAGAGAATTTATATGAATCTATGGCGGAGATGTCTATAGTATATTCTGAAGAGGAATTAGAGAATATAAAGAAATATTCTATTCCTGATGAAATAATAGAGTTTTATAAACAATATGAACCAAATGATTTACCATATTTATCAGGATATATTGATTTGCTAAGTATAAAAGAAATTAGGTATGTAAATACCACTATATCACCATCAGCCTATCTTCTAAGATATGGACTATTAACTATAGCAATGACCGGAGAGGGAGATGTTATAATGATGGATTTAAACAATATAAATGATGGACAACCAAGAATATTATTTGGTTCTTGTAGTTGGTTTAACTTTAATGAGATGGTTAGAGAAGTAAGTGTATCAGCTTTTTCTTTAGGTTTATCCAACTCATATTTAAGTGATAATATAATTAATAATAAACTTCCGGTTATGGAAGAAAGTTTTTATGATTTTATAATAGGTTTATCTGAAGAGAAATATCAATAAAGTACATATTAAATATAGGAAAATCAAATTCATAAAAAGGAGTTAGACAAACTATCAATTGTAAAAATATTACTAAAAAATTACTAAAATTAGAACTTGATTAAATTTAATTATTGTAAGATAAAATAAAATAATGTAAAATATAGTCGAAGCACTAATACCTTAATATTAATCTCAGGGATTTACTTTAGTATGTAGAAAGTGAAATGAAGAAGATATTAAGTATTTTTGTTGGATTTTTAATGATTACAATGTTAGTTTTAGTACAACTTTAAAATATAGAAGATAAGAATGGGTCTATGATGTTGAGATTACAGAAATGATAGAAAAATTTCTAAGTGTTGAAGATATTAGAATTAAAATTCTAAAGTATATTGAAATCTAATTTACATCAGATAATGGATTAAATATATCCGTTAGTACTCATGTCTTAGAGATAGAGGATGTGCTAATTATGTAAATGATAGTTTAAAAAGTAAAAGATTATCTAGGGGACGAAGAGTAGAGATATTAAGATGTTAAATCTATTTATCTCCCTCAAGGTATTTAATTAGAATATAGGAATCATGTACATATAGAATGAATTGATATTATTAAGTTATTATTATAGAAATATTAAACAAAATAATTTTTCGGTTACTAAAAATACTAAGATGTCTTCAGAGTAACAATAGAAACTTGTTTTGTAACAAGTCCCTGAGGATATGTATAGGTATTATGCTAAAAAATATAGATAATAGAATATTTAAATAGTTTGGGGGGCCAATGTAATGAATAGAAAATATGGTCACAAATTACTTGGTGGATTTATTATTATAGTTATTATTTTAGGAGCATTAATACCTTGTACAAAAGTATTGGCGTATTCAGATGTCGGTGTAACTTATAGATCTCATGTCCAGGATATAGATTGGATGGGATGGTGTAAGAATGGAGAAACATCTGGTACTACGGGAAAAGCTTTGAGATTAGAAGCTTTACAAGTTAAATTGACTAATCCAATTGAAGGAATGAAACTGAAAGCCAGGGTTCATGTACAAGATATAGGTTGGATTAATTGGCAAGATAGTACTAATATATTAGGAACTACAGGAAAATCTCTAAGATTAGAGGCAGTTGAATTTAAGCTTGAAGGTAATGGGTCTGAAAATTATAGTATAAAGTATAGGGCTCATGTCCAAGATATAGACTGGATGCCATGGGTAGAAGATGGACAAATTGCTGGAACTACAGGAAAATCTTTAAGGTTAGAGGCAATAGAAATAAAAATTGTACCTAAAAACGAAGTGGTATTATCTGATAGTAGCATTGCATATAATACATATGCTGCTGATATAGGATGGCTTGGTGAAGTAAGTGGAAGTAATATAGCTGGGACAGTAGGGGAGAAAAGAAGATTAGAGTCTATAGCTATTTCTACAAGAAATTTACCAAGTAATATTAAAGTTAAATATCAAACTCATGTTCAGAATATAGGATGGACATCTACTGTAGAAAATGGTCAAGTATCTGGAAATCCTGGTAGTGGAAACAGAATAGAAGCTATAAAAATTTGGCTGGAAGGTGCGCCAAGTCAATATAGAATTCAATACCAAGTGCATCTTGAAAATGCAGGATGGCAAGAGTGGGTAGAGAATGGTCAGATGGCTGGGACAACTAGTTTAGCCTTACGTGTTGAAGCTATTAGAATAAGGATATCAACAAATCCTTTATCTATAGCAAGAAATTATGATGTTGTTACTACTAGTAAAAGTTATAATGACTTTTTAGCGGGACAAGCAGATAGAAATGTAGCTTCTGGAGTTTCAGGTAAACTTCCGGTATCTGAAGTTGCTAATTATGTTAACGCTAAAACATTATTACATAATCCTAGCATAAATCAATTTATAAGAATAGATCAGTTTAAGAATGTAGATGCTAATAGCATTAATACTTATTTACAAAATTCTCCGTATAATGGAGGAGTTTTAAATGGAAAAGGGCAAGCTTTTGTAGATGCAGCTAGAAAATATAATCTTGATCCGTTATATCTTTTAGCGCATTCAATTCATGAAACAGGATATGGAACATCTAAGTTGGCGAAAGGTATTACATATAATGGAGTAATGACATATAATTTGTTTGGAATAAGAGCTTTTGACTCTAATCCAAATGGAGAAGGTGCAAAATTTGCTTTTGAAAATGGGTGGACTTCTATTAATGCGGCGATTGAAGGTGGAGCAAAGTGGATAAGTGATAATTATGTTAATAGCTCTAAATATAATCAGAATACTATTTTTAAAATGAAATGGGATACTGTTTATGGATGGCATCAATATGCAACAGATGCAGGATGGCCCAATAAAATAGCTGCTCATATAGAAAAAATGAGTTATATATATAATGGCAATACATTAAATTATGAAATAACTAAATTGAAAGATTTACCATAGTATAAAAAACGCTACAATTATTGTAGCGTTTTTTATATAGTAGAACTTATTTTATAAAAATTATTGGGCATTAGATTTATAATATCAGTGCTAGAAAGAAGTTTTATATCAAAATTTGAGGGTAACATATTAAGCTTATCTAAAATTATATCATCATAAGATGATATAGATAATATATAGCCATTACTAATATTATTTTCATGCATGGATCCAATGAATTTATAAAAGTCATTTTCATCAATGTAGTGCTTACAAAGTATTGCAAATGAAGTATTATTTTTTGACAAAATAGAAATATAAGTATCATCTAAATCTTTTAATTCTAAGTATCCCATAGAAGTAAATAAACTCTTGCTCCAATTATAGAGTTCTATTGGTGATAGATTAGAGAGATCCGATTCTGAAATAATATTATTTGATATTTTAGATGAGATATTTCTAAGTTTCATGTATCCTAAAGTAATTTTATATATTTTTAACAAAATAAAAAAAAACTCTATAGATAATATCATTATTAAAAAAGTATACATATTTCACCTCATATATTTATGTTATTAATTAAACATTGATTAAGAAGAGATTGTTTATCTAAAATCATAAAATTTTTCTGTTTTGACAGTTCTTTTTTTATATCTTCATCTATTTTTTCACGAGATAAGATAATAACGTTTGTTTTATTTTCTATAACTAAGGCACCTACTGTAGAAAGAATGAAGTTATTAACATTAAAATCTTCATCTCTAGAGTCTTCTAAAAATTTTACTAGATAATTTGAATTATTATCATATGTTAAAAATTGAAAACCTGACTTATCATAATTTAAAACATTTTTATATCCAATAGATAATAAGAATTTCTTTATAAAAATTTTAAATTCTGAATCATTTAGAGAATGTAACTTAGATTCTAATGGTGACATAGTATTAATTAAAAGCATATCTTTATATAGATTCGTTTTCTTTTTATAACGTGAGCTTATCTCATTTAAAAATTCATTTAAAATTGACAGTATAAGTTTACAAGATATTATAAAAAATAAAATTAGAACATATTTAAAAATTATTTGAAACAATTTATCTACCTCCTGTATTTTAATTATTGACAATGAAATAAATTTTAAACAAAATAATTCTATATATCATATTTAAATGGTATAATATATTTGACATAAAATTATAGGTTTTGGTATTAAAACTGAAGATGTTATTTAGGATTTACAATACGGGATACATTTAATATAAAGGAGGAATATATATGGAAAAGAAAAGAGGATTAGGGTGGAATTTCATTAGTAGTTTGATAGATATTATATCTATTGCATTAATTTCTGCTATAATTATGGTTCTAATTAATTTAGTTTTGAATATTATAGGTTATAAAATTGTATCAGAATATAAAGTGTATGCTAATTTCTTATGTTATGTAATAATATCACTTTTATATTTAACAATTACACCAGTTACAAAATTAAAAGGAACAGTTGGAAATTTTTTAGCAGCAAAAATATTAGGATAAGGTGAGTAAATGGCAAAAAGAAGACGTGAATATGAAGTACTTATAGAAGATGTAGCATTTCCAGGAATGGGAGTAGCAAAACATAACGATAGAGAAATATATGTAAAAGGTGCTATTCCTGGACAGAAGGTAAAGGTCTCTGGTGGAAGAAAGAAAAAAGGTAGACTAGAATGTCCTATAAGAGAAATTATTGAAGAGGTTGATTATAAGATAGAACCACTATGTTCTCATTTTAATGATGGATGTGGAGGATGTTCACATCAATTTATCGATTATGCCACACAACTTAAATTTAAAGAAAAGGCTGTTTTAAATTTATTTAATCAAAAGAAAATAGAATCTTATGAGTATTTAGGAATTGAAAAAAGTGAAAAACAATTTGAATATAGAAATAAGATGGAATTTACCTTTGGTGACCTTGAAAAAGGAGGAGAATTAACCCTTGGTATGCATGCTAAAGGAAAAAGTTTTGGAATTTTGACTGTGAATAAGTGTCAACTAGTAGATAATGATTTTAGATTGATCCTTGATGCTGTTTTAAAGTTTGCTAAAGAAAATAATCTACCACATTATAGAATTATGTCTAGAGAAGGATTCCTTAGAAATTTAGTAGTAAGAAAAGGCGAAAATACAAATGAACTTATGATTAATCTTGTTACTACTACACAGATGAAAGTTGATTTTTCTGAATTAGTTAATACAATAAAGTCATTACCACTAAAAAATGAATTAGTATCATTTTTACATACAAGTAATGATAGTTTATCTGAAGCAGTTATAATAGATAAATTAGACATATTATATGGTAGAGATTATATTTATGATAAGTTATTTGATCTTAAATTTAAGATAACGCCAATGTCGTTTTTTCAAACAAACACGAAAGGTGCCGAGAGACTATATTCAATTGTAAAAGATTTTATGGGAGACAGTGAAGATAAAGTAGTTTTTGACTTATATTGTGGAACAGGTACAATTGGACAGATTGTTGCACCGAATGCTAAGAAAGTAATCGGAATCGAACTTGTAGAAGAAGCAGTAGAAAGTGCAAAAATTAACTCTAAGCTAAATAACTTAAATAATACTGAATTTATTGCAGGAGATGTTGGTGAGGTAATTAAAACATTGAAGGTTAAACCTGACATTATAATAGTAGATCCACCAAGAGCTGGTGTATCACCAAAAGCATTAGATTATTTAGTTAAATTCAATGCAAAAGAAATTATTTATGTTTCATGCAATCCTGTATCTTTAGTTGATAACTTAGTACAATTTAAGGAATATGGATACGAAGTAGAAAAAGTGAAACTGATGGATATGTTCCCAAACACTCCACACGTTGAGTGTGTTGTCTTGATGTCAAGGGTTGAGAAATAAAGTCTATTCAAAGTACTGATAAATAAAGGATTTCCGAGGTTGGAAGATTTTCTGTCTGATGTCTGGCAGTGCCTTTCAATCTTGAAAATCCTTGTTTTTGTTTATTGAGGAAACAGGTCGACTGTAATAAAGTGCGTGGGGTTGAGTTGACAGATTAGATAACTTCATAGGGTTGTGGAGATAGAATAGATGTGGTCTGGGTATAGGAGAAGAGCTGTGCATTAAATTGAAAATTACTACATTGCTGCTTTTGAGCAGCGTTTAAGTAAGATGTTCTTGACAAAAGGCAGCGAAGGTGATATGATGATGCAGAGGTGAGAGGATGCCTGAGATAGGACAAATGATTAAAAGTCGTCGAGAAGCCATGGGGCTTTCTCTTAAAAAGTTAGCAATTGCTTGTGGCTCAAGCGACAGTGAAATAATGAAAATTGAGAACGGAACTAGAAAAAACCCTAATTGGGCAACATTATGTGAAATCGCACGTGCTTTAAATTTTCACCCGTTTGAAATATTGTTAGCCGCAGGTTATATATCAGAAAATGATATGCATCCCAATTGCCAGATTCATGGTTTAGAAAACTTAGATGATGACGGGGTAGCAATGGTGCAATTGTTCATAGATTTTTTGACTATGCGGAACGGTAATAAAATTGGTATTTCAAAGGAGGGAGAGTGATATTATGATATTTAGATTAGGTGAATTATTTTGCGGCCCAGGTGGGATCGCTTGGGGTGCAATGAATGCTAGTATTGAAGATCCAAACTTTGCGATTGTACATCAGTGGGCAAATGACTATGACGCAGATACCTGTGAAACATATAGATTAAATATCTGTCCTGATACTCCTAATACTGTTTACCATGCGGATATTCGCAAATTCGATATGTCTAAACTAGCCCCGATTGATGCACTGGCATTTGGTTTCCCATGCAATGACTATAGTGTTGTTGGTGAGCAAAAAGGTATGGACGGGGTATTCGGTCCCTTGTATTCGTATGGTGTCAAAGCTCTAAAACTGTTTAAACCCAAGTGGTTTTTAGCAGAAAATGTTGGAGGACTTAGAAATGCAAATGATGGGAAAGCCTTCACTAAGATTCTCAAGGAACTGAGGGAAGCTGGCTATACAATTACACCTCATCTCTACAAGTTTGAGGAATACGGAGTCCCTCAAGCGAGGCACCGTTTGATTATCGTTGGCATACGGGATGACATCGATGTTGAATTTAAAGTCCCATCGACAGCACCCTATGTCGGAATCGATAATACTTGCAAAAATGCAATAGAAAATCCCCCTATTCCAGAGGATGCATATAATAATGAATTGACAAGACAATCCGAAACTGTTGTTAGAAGGTTGCAGCATATTCTACCTGGACAAAATGCATTTACGGCAGACCTTCCAGAAGATTTGCGACTTAATATTAGAGGAGCAAAAATAAGTCAAATATATAAGAGGCTCGATCCAACTAAGCCTTCCTATACGGTTACGGGAAGCGGTGGTGGAGGAACACATATCTACCATTGGGAAGAACCACGAGCATTGACTAACAGAGAGCGGGCAAGATTACAGACTTTCCCTGATGCTTATAGATTCGTAGGAAGTAAAGAGAGTGTACGCAAACAAATAGGAATGGCAGTACCTTGTCAGGGTGCAAAAATCATTTTTGAGGCAATATTGAAGTGTTTTGCTGGAATTGAATATGAGAGCGTAGAGCCAAGTATTAAAGAATGAAAAAGCAGTTACTTTGTAGAGAAGGCAAAGTAACTGCTTTGTTTATACATGGAAATCCATAAAGTACTGCTCATCGTCGATTTTGTAAAAGGTAACATCTGTTCTTCCATAGTTTAGTAAATCTTGTTTTGTTACGAACGCACCATTTCCAAGACCTAAACGGTTTCGGAAGTATTCTCCGAGTTGAGCGTTGCTAAGAGGTGTTGTAATTGCTTTGTCGTTTTGTTGCTCAACTCTTAGGAGAAGAGTATGACCGTCGTCTGTAATAACAGTAAAGTGTTGTTTATTTAACGGGAAGAAACCGCTTCTTGCAATTTTTGCAGGAAGATGTATATAAGCTTCGTTTTTGTTTCTGCCCTTTCGTTGTCCCCAATTTAATCCGGATTTTTCTCCAACTTCAGCCTTATTTGTGAGAAGCGATAGAGTCGTAGAAGTAATATCCTCGCCAGCCAAAGTGGTTAGAGGCTTGTTTTCAGCATCAAGAATTTGATGTGTTGGACGGAGAACGATATGGTCTTCGACCTCTGCATGGTTACAATAAATTGAGTTTGCTTCAACTTCTTCATAAAACTTATAAGCTTCTTTAGGATCACAGCATACAACTATTTCTTTTCTGGATTGGATAAATGCATTCTGCACAAAATCAGCTGAACCTGTATATGCCTGTACTGGTGATTCTTCCTTTAGCCAAATGTATAAATTTGCGTGAACTGGAGGGTTTTCGCAAACATAACTACATGAAAAGCTATCCACTGCTTTTGGATATGTTTTGCCATGGAGTTCCATAAAGCCCTCATGTATAGGAACGCTTAATCCATCGTAAGGAACCATTCCAATAAGCAATGAAATATTTAGAGGGTGCATATTTTGTTCTTGAAAACTCTTAATAAGCCATGATGCCATATTAGGGGTAGCATATCCGCTTAATATTAATAAAGTGTCCGCTCCTTGGAGTGGAGGGGCAAATAAAATCCTTTTTGCTATGTTGTTGGTGAACATCCATTCTTGCCCTCCTATGCTTCTTCTATATCATCCTCAGACACATCATAATACATTGTATCATGAGGAAGTTTAATATTCGGCACCCAGAGAGCTTTTCCACCCCACCCCTTAGTACCAGTTACTTGATACATGGTCAAAACTACTTTGTCATGGAAAGTGCCACCTAGTTTCCAGTCGTTCGGAGACAACAAGGCTCCTGTCCCTTGTGCAACATCTCTTCCTCTTCTGACAATCAAAATCCCCTGTCCAGCTGGTTGTTCTGAAAGCAGTGTATCAATGACAGAAAGGAATGCATCTAACTTGAAATCCGGGCTGGCAATAATGTGGGATAATATTTTCTTAATTAACCTCAAATTTACCTGGTAATAAGGATCATCATCAGAGAAAGGCTCCAATAGTTTTGTTATATCATCTATGGTGTTATTATCTGGATAGAACGGATAATAGTTCGTTCCACCTGAAAGAATATTGACTCGTTTGTTATCAATAACATTCCTACGAGTTGGATTCAATCCAATTGGATAATAAATTTTTATGTTTTCAATTCCTTGCTCTACTTGTGCGATAATGGCATTATTAGTTGCGTTAATGTCCGCAAATAATTTATAGAGTTGTTCATCTATAAATATCTTCATCATGCCAGAGTCTCTGTCATAACCAAACATCCTACTATGTTGCCACATAGTATCCGCCTGGGGCTTTTTGCTGGTTCTTGTATAATAAATTGTCTGTAGCCCTGGAAAAGTTACGCCTCGGCCTAGAGTGTTTCCGCCTACGATAAAATTACAGCCTGTTGCATAATCTGGACTCTCAACATCTGTTTTTCCATTCATAACAAGAATTTTTATCCCTTTGTTTTCCAACAAATCCTTAGTAGTTTTATAGATAACTTCAAAAGAAAGTTTCTCACTTTTGTTGGGTTCTAAAGAATCATAGTGGGTTTGTAATTCTGTGATGAATTCGGTATTGATATGCTCCATACACCAATCTAGTTCCTTTGCGACATCGTCAGCAAAACGCTGGTGGACATTTTGTCGTACGCTCGGATGTAGAAGGCAATTTGATACTTTTCCTTTTGATGCTAAAATCTGAGCAGATACAGCAAGGTGGCGTATAACAACACTTCGTGTCGGTCGTTTGATTGTTTCAAGAAAATCAATGCATTCAGGTTTACCGCTTGTTGGAAAGAAAAAGTCTCCACCTAAATATCCATCCCCTGGATGGAAGTAGTATGTAAAATATGGATGCCAACCAGACGCAAGGGTCTGTAATAAGATTGCTTGAGGCGTACCTGTAACCTGTAGGTATAAGCTACTTGATGCTCCATTTTTTATAGAATCCAGATATCTATTAATTGATGACTGACTATTACGGTTTATTAGAGTATTTAAGGAAGCCGCATCCGCCTCATCATCAACGATGAATAGAGGGTTGCCCTTCATAAAGCCTGTAGAATTAAATACATTTGCCCACAATCTTAGTACTCTTGCATTTTTCTTTAGAACGACAATGGCTGGCTTAACAAGGCTATTTTCAATAAATAAGCCTGAGTCGTTTTCGCCACAAATACAGAAGCCGTCTAAGTCGTCTCTAACTCGATCTAAGGTTTGTTGTTGCAAGACAACATTGTCTGTTGTGAGTAAGATGAATGCGGGAAATCCTAAATCTGCAGCTTTGCACATAACGCCAAACATTTGACCAGTTTTTCCAGATTGCACATTACCAAACAACAAGCCAATCTCATGACTTATAAATGAAAAATTGCGAATATGTTGATTGCCAATATCTTCAGCTGTTTTGGAAATGGACTCAGCTAATTTTTCGTTACCTCGCTCTTTTATTTTTTCCAAGTATTTTTTTAAATATTGCATTGATACACCTCTCATTCGTTAGTAATTGTTTCAAACGATAAAACCCACACATCAAGCTCGGTGCCATCTTCGTCCAATGCTTTCTGATCTGTTTTTGAAAGTACAAGGCTATCGCAACCGTATGCTTGTAACATTTCTTTCGTAATCATTCCCTCACGATCAGTATCAGCTTGGGTGTCATTAACTGGTGTTACTAAACCTGCTGCTGCAAGTCTACCTTTAATCCAACGACCAAGAATGAGTTCATCGCCAACAGCACTGAATTGTTTATTGCCATCGCTTGTGGTATGAGCTTTAAACCAATAGCCATCATCGGTTACAACAAAAAAAGGCTTGTTTTTTTCAGGGTAACCTTCTGAACGAGTTATCGCTTTGCTAACAGTCAATTGAGTTTCGTACCAATCACGGGATTTCCTTTTACTTCGTGGTGCGGCATAGCTAACATTTATATTCGACTTTGTGAAATGCTTACCATCGTCCATATGCCGCTCATCGTAAGCAGGAACTTTTAATGGCAGTACAAAAGAAACGTCTGTTTTATGCTGTTCATAAAGCTGTACACCAGTTTGGGGAATCTGTGTTACCGTATCAATGCCACTAAGTGATGTGTTAACTTCCCTGACTATTGGCATTCCTATAATGTTAGCAATATTACCAGAGCAGTTCTGAGCCTTTAGCTTCTCTAAAAATTCAGCAATTTCTTTACATTCAGTAGCATCATCAGTAACCGATGAGATTTCATATTGCCTACGGTTATTAGCATCTAATTTGATTACACCTAAGTTTGCGGAACCAATAATAGCAGAAAAAGGTTGCCCATCTTTATAAAAGCAGTATACTTTTCCATGATATTTGAATGCTTTTACGATCTTAATTTCACCTATACCAGTCTCTGTCCATTTTTTGTTGATTTCTAAAGCAGTATTATATGATCCTTCTGGCATTCCTTCGATGAAGTACATTCCAATGGTAAGGCATATACTAGATATATTATGCTCTTCGACCAGATTGTCGAGTTCTTCCAAGGCAGCACGAGAAATATATCCAACCGCAATTTCAACACGGTCTGATTTTGCAATTTGCTCGTTAAAACAATTTATAATTGTTTGTTGACCCTCTGATGTTCCAAGAGGTAGGATGTTTGAATATAACAGTTTCATTAGCTCACTCCTTTGTTTTTGGTGGGGTTTCTGTAGTTTTTTCAATCTCCATAATATCTGAAATATCGCAGTTAAGCGCCTTACATACTTTTATTAAAATGTCAGTATTAACATTTTCATTTTTTCCAAGCTTAGCCATTGAAGCTGTACTAATACCAGCTGCTTCTCTTAAGTCCTTTTTTTTTCATATCTCTATCAATAAGAAGTTTCCATAGTTTTTTATAACTTATGGACATAATATCACCTCGCCTTAGTACCTAGCCTAAGTTAATAAATAAAGTTTATCACAAAGTTAGCGAAGCAACAATTAAAATTCGCAAACGTAAAATAAATGTTGAGGCAATCAAAATACATGTTATAATTTACCTATGAACTAATGTTTGAATAGTAAAAATCCTTAAAGATATTAATTTCATATGGGGTGAGGAGGGAGTGCCTTGGCGGGTAATCGTTCTTTTAAAGATTACGTGGATGGTAGATTCTATAATGAGATATTTTCTGCCATACAAACCTATGCAACGGATAATTGTGAAGATTTAGACTTACGGTTATACAGAGTTCAAAACATTGGCGGCATTGAGTTATCAGATATAGAAGTAAAGTTCGTATCTGTTAATGACTTACCGGACATGAAAATAGAATTTGATGTTGCTGTTGAAGCGGAATTCGAAGTCCGTGAATCAAATCATCGTTATGATGAATCAGAAAATTGCCGGCAATGGTTTATGCTAGAATGCTCAGGTGATTTGGATTGCAATTTGGACGATTTTTCAATCTCTAGTATAACTGAGTATACTAGCAAAAATAAGCAGCCGAAACCTATGTCAGACTCCCTTGTCCCTATCATTCATAAGGAACAACTAGAATCTGTTGTTACAGACTTCCTTAGAAGACATTACCCTGAAGCATTAAAAACCCCGATGGCAGTTGAGCCACAGGTGTTGGCAGAAAAAATGGGCCTTACAGTAGAAATGCGAGAGATTACAAAGGATTTCTCTGTTTTTGGACAGATATACTTTCACGACTGTGATGCAGAATTTTATGATGAAGATAGCGATGAAATGGTACAGACCCGTGTGAATGCTCGTACAATAATCGTGGACCCTAAAGCTTACTTCCTTCGTAATCTGGGGTCAGTCAATAATACTATTGTGCATGAGTGTGTTCATTGGGATCAACATAGAAAAGCATTTGAATTGGAGCGGTTATATAACAGCAGTGTCACACGAATAAAGTGTCAGGTAGTCGGGGGTATAAAAGACAATACCAGAGATGCAACTGACTGGATGGAATGGCAGGCGAATGCCCTTGCTCCAAAGATACAAATGCCACTAGCCATGTTTAAAACCCAAGCATTTAAGTTTATAAAGCAATTCCGTACAGAACTTGGAACATCAGAACTTATAGATGTAATGGAGCCAGTTATTGACGCATTAGCAACGTTCTTCAGCGTATCTCGGACAGCGGCTAAAATCCGAATGATTGATGCTGGATATGAGGAAGCAATCGGAACTTTTACTTTTATAGATGGTCGCTACGTCAAGCCACATAGATTTAAGAAGGGTGCGCTTGAAAGAAATCAGACCTTTTCTATAGGCGCAGAGGATGCTGCCATCCAAAGCATAACCAATCCAGAAATGGCCGCTTTAGTTAGGGACGGAAGTTATATATATGTAGATTCCCATTTTGTTTTAAACCATCCAAAATATATAACACAGGATATATTTGGACAGACCGTACTTACTGACTATGCTCGAACCCATATGGAAGAGTGCTGCTTGGTTTTCGAGTTATCAGTCAAATCCGGGTGTAGGGAAAGATACTATACTGAATGTTTTCTCAATCGTGATAAGACATCAAATATTGATTTTGATATAAAATATTGTAATGGTTTTGAGTATGCGGCTCCAGAAAAGAAGGCCCAATTACTAGCCGAAACAATAGCTGAAGAAATGCGAATCTATAATGAATTGCCAAATAGCTATACCAGCTCTCTTAAAATAGTTCGTAAGTGGAAAAAAGTAACTTATAACGAATTAGCAGACGAAATAATGGTCAATGAGCGTACCATAAGAAGAATAGTTAATGGTGAAGAACCAGGCTCTATTAATTCCATAGTTTTAATTTGCCTTGGACTCCATCTGCCACCTAAAATTAGCAACCATATAATTAGCAATTCTCCATTTTCGTTGAACTTCAATAACAATAGTCATATTTGGTATGATTTTGCATTGACTCACCTATATCCAAAATCGATGGATGAGATTAGAAAGTTTTTACAGGAACATGGCGCAGAGCCATTATAAAAAATCAAAATATTTTTGAAAAAGCGGACACGGGATGTCCGTTTTTTAGTTGCAAAATATGTGAGCCATACATGAATCCTTTTAGGGGTTTGTGTATGGCTTTTTTTATTGTCGTTTTTAGGTGTTTTTGTGAGGGAAAGCCTAATTTTAAGCCTGAAATTAACGGGCATGAGGTGTCCGCCAAGGCTGTCCAATTCTCTCTTACAATAATACTAGACGAAGGAAAGGTCCTTCGTAGTTAGCAAGAATTAGACCATTCCTCGTCTACAAAAAAATATCAAATGCCTGATTTGCAATAAGGGCAAAGGATACATATTGCTACGTTTCAGTCCGTTTAGGATTGTTATGCGTTGCAATAGAAGTACCTTACCTTGTTGCGCTCATTTTCAGGACAAAGGGTCTGTGTACTTCGAGGCACAGACCTATTTTTGTATCCTTTGCCGCCAATGCAGTCCGGCGGAAAGGATGCAAAATGAAAATTAGAATTCAGCACGAAAACAAATCTATCTATCTAGAGGTACCAGACGAGGACTTCACTTTAATGATTGATGCAGATTACGAGGACAGGCTATCTTCTGTCGAGGAGAAGGAAACTGTAGCACGCCGTTCACCACAAGAGATTATGGACGAGCGTTTCAACAAACCCGAGTACAATAACTGGCATAAATTTGATAGACACAGAGGGATGCCAAAGAAACCATTCCGCAAAGATGACGAATCTGAGGATGCAACGGATCATATGGACTATTTCCCTGATAACACCGATGAAGTGACTCGAGAGAAACAAGAAGAGTATGAATACCTCTGTGAAATTATCCGCAAGACCCTCAAGGAAAAACAAGCAGAGTTACTGATTGCTATATTCCTAGATGGTGTTTCGGTAACAGAGTATGCAAAGCGTGAAGGCGTCAGTAAAAGCGCCATTTCACACCGTTTAGATACAGCCAAGAAGAATTTCAAAAAAGTTTTTCCAGAATCCTCAACTTTCCCCTCTTGCCACGGCTAATAGATAGAGGGCAACACATAAACGCTCTCAAGAAAGAGGTGAAGAACATGAAACACAACTTGAAAATCAGTGTTTCAAAAACTCCACAATCTGGCGGGATTGTTTCCTGTCGTAATGTCACCATAAGGGAGCGTTTCCTTCGTTTCTTACTTGGTGATAAGCAGAAACTGACTATCCTTGTTCCGGGTGACACCGTTCAGGAACTCGCCATCAGTGAGATTAAGGAGGGAGGATTAAACCATGAGCAAAATCAAACTACTTCTTGATGTGGTTTCTGATATGCGTTCTTTGGCAGACAGCATACAAGCGGTTGCTGATGCAATGGCGGGCAATGAACCTGTCGAAGCAAAAGAACCGACTACACCTGTAAAAGAACCTGCGCCAAAGAAAAAGGAGATCACTCTAGAGGAAGTAAGAGCAAAACTCGCTGAAAAGAGTCAAGCCGGTCTTACTTCTCAAGTGAGAGAAATCATCAAAAAATACGGTGGCTCTAAATTAAGCGAAGTTGACCCAACACATTATGCAGATATGTTGAAAGATGCGGAGGTACTAGGGAATGAGTGATCACGCAGTACTTTCCGCATCAGGGTCCCATAGGTGGCTTAATTGCCTTCCATCTGCAAGATTGGAACTGGAGTTTGAAAATAGCGAATCCAATGTAGCTGCTGAAGGCACCGCCGCCCATGCCCTCTGTGAACATAAACTTAAAAAAGCACTTCACATGAGGAGTAAGCGTCCGGTCTCGGTTTATAACACCGATGAGATGGAAGAACACAGCGATGCCTATGTGGAATTTGTAATGGAGCAGCTTGAACTGGCGAAACAAAGCTGTACGGACCCGTTAATACTTATTGAGCAACGTCTTGACTTTTCCTGTTATGTACCACAGGGGTTCGGAACTGGTGACTGCATTATTATTGGAGATAAAAAGCTTCATATTATCGATTTTAAGTATGGCATGGGTGTGTTGGTAGATGCGGTGGATAATCCGCAGATGAAATTGTATGCCCTTGGTGCTTTGGAAATCTACGATAGCTTGTATGACATCGAGGAGGTTTCTATGACCATCTTCCAACCACGCAGGGAGAATGTCAGCACATGGACAATCCCGGTAAAGGAATTAAAAGACTGGGCAGAAAATGAACTGAAACCAAAGGCTAAAAAAGCTTATGAAGGCGAAGGTGACTACCTCCCAGGTGAATGGTGTACTTTCTGTCGAGCGGCTGTCAAATGCCGTGCAAGAGCAGAAGAAAAGCTGAAATTAGCACAGATGGAATTTAAACTGCCACCCCTGCTTACGGACTCTGAAATTGAGGAAGTTCTTTCTAAATTGTCCGACCTTACAAAGTGGGCAAATGAAATCATTGCTTATGCCACGGATGCTGCTGTTAATCACGGTAAAGAGTGGAGTGGTTTTAAGGTGGTCCAGGGCAGATCCGTCCGCAAATATAAGGACGAAGAAGCTGTGGCTGAAGCAGCCAAGGCAAACGGCTATAAGGATATCTACCGCCATAGTCTTATTACCCTTACGGAAATGCAGAAGCTGATGGGTAAAACGAAATTTGAGGAAATACTTGGTGGTCTCATACATAAACCACCGGGCAAGCCCACGCTGGTTCCATTTTCGGATAAGCGGCCAGCTATGAATATATCAAACGTAAAAAACGAATTTAACGAAATAACGGAGGAATTGGAATATGAATAATCAAAACAGAACTAAGGTTATTACAAGTGTCAACACCCGTCTCAGCTACTTTCACGGCTGGGAACCCGTATCCATCAATGGCGGAGCGGAAAAGTACAGCGTATCCGTATTGATTCCTAAAACAGATAAGGAAACTATCAATGCTATCAATGCAGCAGTAGATGCAGCCATTGAAGAGGGCCTTGCAAAGTTTGGTGGTAAAAAGCCGAATAAGGCGGCTATCAAACTGCCACTTCGTGATGGTGATGTAGAACGTGATGATGAGGCTTATAAAGGGCATTATTTTGTAAATGCCAACAGCAAGACTCCACCCCAAATAGTAGATAAAGCAGTTAGACCTATTCTAGATCGCAACGAGGTGTACAGTGGTTGTTATGCAAGAGTATCCCTAAATTTCTATGCTTTTAACTCTAATGGCAATAAGGGTGTAGCTTGCGGTCTTGGCAACATCCAGAAGATAAGAGATGGAGAGCCTTTAGGCGGAAGAACCAATGCAGCTGACGATTTCACAACTATTGAAGATGATGATTTTCTAGCATAAAGAATAAATACAGACGAGGTGGTGGAGGTTGTTCTTCTGCCACCTCGTTTGCATTGGAAAGGGCGGTAATACATGAATTCTATTTTTATTGATATTGAAACATTTAGTAGCGCCAATCTTCAAAAGTCTGGTGTTTACCGTTATGCCGAGAGTGATGATTTTGAAATTTTACTATTTGGCTATTCGGTGGATGGTGGTGAAGTACAAGTTGTTGACCTTGCTTGCGGAGAGGAAATCCCAGATGAAATCATAAACGCACTTATGGATGATTCCGTTACTAAGTGGGCTTTCAATGCAATGTTTGAGCGTGTGTGTCTATCAAAATGGCTTAATCTTACAGGATATCTTGACCCTGCATCTTGGAAATGCTCCATGATCTGGTCGGCATATATGGGACTTCCGCTATCTCTGGAAGGGGTCGGTGTAGTTTTAGGTTTAGAAAAGCAAAAATTGACTGAAGGTAAAGACCTCATCAAATATTTCTGTACACCATGCTCCCCTACAAAATCTAATGGTGGTCGAGTTCGTAATTTACCAGAACACGACATGGATAAATGGGAGCGGTTTAAAGTGTATAACATTCGCGATGTGGAAGCCGAGATGTCTATACAACAGAAATTATCTAAGTTTCCGATGCCAGAGAACATCTGGGAGGAATATCATCTCGACCAGGTAATCAATGATCGTGGCATTGCCATTGACATGACTTTCGTAAAACAGGCTGTTGTGATGGATGAACATTCCCGTGAAAAGCTAATGGCTTTAATGCAGGATATAACCAATTTGGAGAATCCAAACTCTGTACAACAAATGAAAGACTGGCTTGCCGATAATGGGCTAGAAACAGATACCCTTGGTAAAAAAGCGGTTGCTGAGATGTTAAAGACAGCACCTGAACCACTAGGCACTGTTTTAGAACTTCGTCAGCAACTTGCAAAATCATCGGTGAAAAAATACACAGCAATGGAGAATGCGGTATGTAGTGACGGTCGTGCAAGAGGAATGTTTCAGTTTTACGGAGCCAACAGAACCGGCAGATTCTCTGGCAGGCTGATTCAGTTACAAAATCTACCCCAAAACCATATGTCCGATTTGGAACAGGCTCGGGTTTTAGTTCGAAGCGGAAACTTTGATGCTCTTACTTTACTATATGATTCAATCCCAGAGGTACTGTCGGAGCTTATCCGTACTGCTTTTATACCACGAGAAGGTATGAAGTTCATTGTGGCAGATTTTTCAGCGATTGAGGCTCGCGTCATTGCTTGGCTTGCAGGTGAAAAATGGAGATTAGATGTATTCCAAAATGGCGGTGACATTTACTGTGCAAGCGCATCTCAGATGTTTAACGTACCTGTGGAGAAAAACGGTGTTAATGGGCATCTTCGTCAGAAGGGAAAAATTGCTGAACTAGCCCTAGGTTACGGAGGATCTGTTGGAGCGTTGAAATCAATGGGTGCTTTGGAGATGGGAATTGAAGAAGAGGAACTTCAACCTCTTGTAATGGCTTGGAGACAATCCAATCCCAATATTACAAAACTATGGTGGGATGTTGACCGCGCTGTAAAAACCTGCGTTAAGCAGAAAACTCCTACAGAAACACACGGCATTAAATTTATATATCAAAGTGGAATGCTCTTTATTGTCCTTCCTTCCGGCAGGCGGCTTTCCTATGTGAAACCTCGTATGGGAGAGAATGTATTTGGTGGCGAGTCAGTTACTTATGAAGGTATCGGTGGGACGAAAAAGTGGGAAAGAATCGAAAGCTATGGACCCAAATTTGTAGAGAATATTGTTCAGGCAATCAGTCGTGACATCTTGTGTCATGCCATGCAGACATTAAAGAATTGTTCGATTGTGGCTCATGTACACGATGAAATTATCATCGAGGCGGATATGGGGATGTCACTTTCTGCTGTCTGTGAGCAGATGGCTAGGACTCCTACCTGGGCACATGGTCTGTTACTCAGTGCTGATGGCTATGAATGCCAGTTTTATCAAAAAGATTAAATTAATTGGGTATTCGGATTATCTTGTGGGAAAAGATTAAAAGACCTTCAACTTTTAAACAACGAAAACAGGATAGCACTATTTATGATTAGGTACGTGCTATCCTGATTGTTCAATAAACGCTCCATTTTTGTGGAATAAAAGGTTAAAATTCGAATCTTGAAGAAATATAGTGAAAGAACCGATTTTGACTCCTCTCTCTATAAAGTTAATAATAAATTAAATCAAGGGGTAAGACTAAATCTATTAAAAACACATGGGACAATAATTGATACATCGACCGATTAGCTTAATTGATTTTATTGCAGAGTGTCTCTAAATGATAACGAATAACTTCCTTCACCTTTTCTGGAGAGTATACATCAGGTCTTAATAAAGCATGAATCGACAATCCCTCTATTAATGCCGTTAACCTACTCTTTTCTAATTCTGCATTCATTGAATCTGATAATACGCCTTTTAGAGCTAAGATTTCAATCATTGAATTTGCTAATTCATATGTACCGTCCGTCATTTCATCTTTTTTGTCCTTTATTGTATCACTTGTAAGTGAACGTAATGCAAGAATCCACCAAACACTCGTTTCAATTTTCTTTTCTTCATCTATTGGTACTAGCTCTAATAAAACTTCTTCTACTGCCTGCACTGGGTTTTCTGACCATTCTTTATTTTGAGAACGTTTTTCCCCTTCTTCTAAGTAGTAATTCATAATAAATAATAACATTTCATCTTGAGTTGAAAAATAATGTCTTAACGCACCAGAAGACATCCCTGCCTCAGCTGCAACTCTTCGTATAGACGCTTTCTCAACCCCTTCTTTTCTAATAATATTCCATGCAGCCTCAGCAATTTGTTTGCGCTTTTCATCATGATCAACAATTTTTGGCATTATAAAAATCACTTCCTTTATTTAGCACGGTGTGTTATTATCTTTTTATAGCACGATGTGTTAAATAGATAATACCACAACATTTAAAGGAGGACTAGTTTGTTTGATCGAAACTATTGAAGCATTGATGCCTTCTTCATCATTAGACATTTCTTCAGCATTAATGATTATTTCTTTGTGTGCATTAATTGATATATTAAGTCCTGGTGTACTTACTGTAACGGCTTATTTATTATTGACACAACAGAATCAATTAACTTCTCGATTGCTTGTTTTTTTGTCTATTACGCAGTTAGGCTACTTCATAATGGGGATATTACTATACTTTGGTGGAAATTCACTATTGAAGAGGTTAGAAAAAATAACAGAGTTTGACTTTATCAATTGGTTTTATATCGTATTTGGAGTAGTTCTTGTTCTAATAAGCTTCAGTAAACCAAAAGAGACTACAAAAAAACGTTTAATTGCATTTATCCCCCAAAATACAACAATTAAAGGGATGATTATACTAGGAATCATTGTTTTCTTAATTGAATTTGTAACGGCATTGCCTTACTTTTATTCAATCTTTTTAATGAATCATCAAACAATTGAGACTACACCTTCTATCTTAATTATAATTGGATACAATCTAGTAATGGTGCTTCCTTCTCTACTACTTGTAGGGGTTAATATTATGTTTAAAAAGAGACTTCAACAATTTCTTAATAAAATCAGGTCAAAATTAAATGAAGCTCCAATCTCTTCACTCTTGGTAGCGACAGGAGTCATAGGTGCAGTTTTTTTTAATATCGGTCTTAGAGGCATATTAAATTAGAAAAAATATTAAAGAGGTGTTCATCATGAAAGAAATTATCAGTGGACTCAGCCTACTTTTTATTATTCAGGGAGTAGGAGGATTAATCAATCATTTGACTAATGGAGGAAAAAGTTGGTTTTTAGTAAATTATATTGATGCGTTTCAAGGGTTGGAAATCGTTTTGGACATTGTATTTATTGCAGTTGGTGGGATCATAGCTTTAGCCACTCGTAAAATAACATCAAGTAAAAGCGATAAGTGAACGATGCAAAAATAAAAAATACAGAGTGAGAATTTCTCGCTCTGTATTTTTTATTTTAATTGATTCTCCTCAGACTCTACCAGCCTTACTCATCCAGGTCATAGATAAAATATGATACCAAAATGACTGTTTTTCTCTTTTCCTATTAGCCCCAAATCACTATAGGTCTATTACTGTTTACGTTACCATTTCTTGTTTATCAATCTAGTCCGTTTGTTAAAGTAGAAAATTACTGAATCAACTGTTAAATCTATTTTACATACTCAAATTCCGAAAAACAATCGGATGTATAATTTATTTTTTTTTTAAAATCCTCAACAATCATTACCTCCTGTGGCTATTAGGTAGAGGAACTTTCCTCTGACTATATCGCAGGAGGTAATTCGTATGGACGAATTAGTAAAAATCAACTATGAAAATCAGCGACCAACCGTACTCGGTCGTGATTTACATGAAGCCTTGGAAGTAAAGACCGCTTATAAAGATTGGTTTCCAAGAATGTGTGAGTACGGATTTGAGGAAGGGTCAGACTTTAGCTCATTTTTGAGCGAAAGTACCGGAGGCAGACCGAGCATAGACCATCAGTTAACAATCGATATGGCAAAAGAGCTATGCATGATACAGCGTACCCCAAAAGGGAAAGAGTGCCGTCAATACTTTCTTGAAATAGAAAGACGCTGGAATTCCCCCGAGGCCATTATGGCAAGGGCTTTACAGTTTGCCAATCAGCAACTAATTCAAGTAAGGAATCAAAATAAAGTGCTTGAAGGTACGGTTGCGGTTCAGAATCAGCAAATTGCAGAAATGAAACCGAAAGTCTCTTATTACGATGTGGTTTTAAATTGTAAAGACCTCATTTCCACATCAGCAATTGCCAAAGATTACGGCAAATCCGCTATTTGGATGAACCGCTATCTCAATAAAAAGGGCATTCAGTTTAAACAAGGTGGTATCTGGCTTTTATATCAGAAGTATGCGGAAAAAGGCTACACCAGCACTAAGACACATAGCTACCTTGGCAGTAATGGGCAGCAGCATACAAAGGTCCATACATACTGGACTCAAAAAGGTAGACTCTTCATTTACGAATTGATGAAGGCGGACGGTATTTTGCCTCAGATAGAAATGGAGGGTGCGTAATGGGAATCAACAAATTTAATCATGAAGGATACCATGACCCAACTCCCCATGAAGCACTGACCAACATAATGAAAAAGGAAAAGGCAGAGAAAAAACCTGCCTTTAAGCCGCTTGTATATATCTGTTCTCCCTATTCCGGTGATGTAGAAGGAAACGTTAAAAAGGCCCGTAACTTTTGTAGATTTGCCTTGGAGAGTAATTGTATCCCAATTGCTCCCCACCTTATGTTTCCGCAGTTTATGGATGATGAAAATCCAGTGGAACGGGAGCTTGCCATATTTATGGACATCGTGCTTATGGGCAAATGCTCCGAGGTGTGGGTGCTGGGCAATACCATCTCAAACGGTATGGCGAGGGAAATTGAAGTAGCCAAGAAACGCAGACAAACGGTTAGATATTTTAGTCCGGAGCATGAGGAGGTCGAAAGTTTATGAAAATTGCAGTGGGCAATAGCCGGATGGACAGGAAATGGAAAAACAAAGATATCTCCTGGGAGGATTTTTGCTCCCGTGTAAAGACAACACAGCGGACCACAGAAACAGTACAAGAATATCGGAAACTTAAAAAAGGTCATCAAGATGATATCAAAGACGTCGGTGGCTTTGTCGGAGGGCATTTAAAAGAAGGAAGGCGAAAGAAGGGCAATGTTCTGTGTCGTTCTTTGCTTACCCTTGACATGGATTACGGTAGACCAGATATTTGGGAGCAAATCTCAATGCTTTTTGATTTCAAATGTTGCGTTTACTCCACCCATAAGCACACACCGGAAAATCCGAGACTCAGGCTTATCGTTCCCCTTGCTCGTGAGATCAGCGAAGAAGAATATGCAGCTGTTGGACGTATGGTGGCAAAAGAAATTGGTATTGATCTTTTCGATGATACGACATATGAAGCCCATCGCCTTATGTATTGGCCATCCACTTCCTCTAATGGTCAATTTGTCTATGAAGAGCAGGATGGAGCATTACTTGACCCGGATATTTATCTTGCAAAATATGAAAATTGGCGAGATACGTCAACTTGGCCCGTATCAAGCAGGCAGTCTGAAGTTATTAATCGCAGTCTGAAAGAACAAGCAGATCCTATTTTAAAGGAAGGTGTGGTAGGAACTTTCTGTCGCACCTATTCCGTTCGTGAAGCAATTGATAAATTTTTAAGTTCAGTTTATGCACCATCTGTAATGGAAGGACGCTATGACTATATTCCAGCGGACAGTAGCGCGGGTGTGATTATCTATGATGATAAATTTGCATACAGCCACCATGCTACTGATCCAGCAAGCGGCCTGCTTCTTAATGCTTTTGATCTCGTTCGTATTCATAAATTCGGCTCTTTAGATGATAGAGCTTCCACTACTACGGCTCCTGGCAGGATGCCGTCTTTTGTGGCAATGTGCGAGTTTGCTATAAAAGATGAAGCGGTAAAAGCTGAGTTCGCAAAGGAGAGACAGGCTCAGGCTGAAGAGGAGTTTAGTGATGAGGATTGGCAGACAGGTTTGGAGCTGGATAAGCAAGGTCGGATAAAAGACTCTTTAGACAACATCGTTCTGATTATTCGGCATGATGAGGAATTACAACATATCGCTTTCAATTGCCACCGTGATGGGATCGATGCCAAAGGTGGTCTGCCTTGGGAACAGATTAAGATGGGTTGGAATGATTCGGATAACGCACTTCTTAAGGTGTACTTAAGCAGCAAATACGGAGTCTATTCACCTACCAAGACCAAGGATGCTGTGTTAGCGGTAGCGTCAGAACGAGCCTACCATCCTGTTAAAGAGTATTTAGACTCCCTGCCAAAATGGGATGGTATTAGCCGAGTGGAAAATCTGCTCATTGATTATTTCGGTGCAACAGATAATTCCTATACAAAAGCAGTGATTCGCAAAACAATGGTTGCAGCGGTAGCCCGCATTTATAGACCAGGTACAAAGTTTGATAGTGTTCTAATCTTAAACGGGCCTCAAGGTATCGGTAAGTCAACCTTCTTTGCCAAGCTTGCTAGAGACTGGTTTTCAGATAGTTTGACTATTACAGATATGAAGGATAAATCCGGGGCTGAGAAACTTCAGGGATATTGGTTACTGGAACTAGGAGAGCTTGCTGGAATGCGTAAGACGGATGTGGAGGTTGTAAAGTCCTTTATTTCAAGGGCGGATGATAAGTACCGTGCCAGTTATGGGGTCAATGTCGAAAGCCATCCCCGTCAGTGTGTAATTGTAGGTTCTACGAATGCAGAAAGCGGATTTCTTCGAGATATTACGGGCAATCGTAGATTTTGGCCAGTCCGCATTAACGGTAACGGTAAAAAGAAAGCTTGGCAGATGACCAAAGAGGAAGTACAGCAGATTTGGGCAGAGGCACTAGTGCTTTATGAGAAGGGCGAAAAACTCTACCTTGAAGGTGATGATGTATCCATGGCGACGAGTGAACAGGCAGATGCGATGGAAACAGATGAACGAGAAGGACTGGTTCGTACCTATCTGGATACGCTCTTGCCGAATGATTGGGACACGATGTCTTTGTACGAGCGTAGAAATTTCCTCGGCGGTAGCGAATTTGGCGGCGGCACCCGTGTTGGAACAGTAAAAAGGACCCTTGTTTGTAATATGGAAATTTGGTGTGAGTGTTTCGGTAAAGAGGCATCCATGTTAAAACCATCAGATTCCTATGCCATCGGTGCCATTATGAGAAAGATCAGTGAGTGGAACAAGTACACCGGGAACAAGAATGGTGTCGTAACGTTTCCTGTCTACGGAAAGCAACGAGCTTATTCCCGAGTCGAGGAACAACGCTAAGTTGTACCTTACATTGTTCCCATACTTGTTCTTTCCCTAAAGTTAGTAATGATAAGGAAAATCAACGGTTCGGAACAAGTGGAACAAGAAGTAACCTATTTATTTATAAATAGTAAAAAGAAATAATAGGAGCCTGTGCGTACACGCATACACGCGCGTATAGGAAAATTGGTTCAAAGTTGTTTTCTTGTTCCGGCCTTTTTATATGGGAGGTATTTATGCTTGAAAAATATATCGAAAAGAAACTGGTGGCTGAGGTAAAAAAGATGGGAGGCATCGCTGCGAAGTTTGTTAGCCCAGGTTTAGATGGAATGCCAGACCGCCTAGTGCTTTTACCGCATGGGAAGATGGCATTTGTGGAATTAAAGGCTCCCGGAAAGAAACCTCGCCTGTTACAGATTAGAAGAATAAAGCAATTACAGAAGTTAGGCTTTGCCTGCTATGTCATTGATGATGTTAAGCAGATTGGAGGGATGCTGGGTGAAATACAATCCTCATAAATATCAGACCTATGCAACGAACTTCATTCTAGAGCATCCCATTGTTGCTGTGTTTTTAGAAATGGGTCTTGGCAAAAGCGTCATTACTCTAACGGCTATATTCGACCTATGTCTTGATAGTTTTGAAGTTGGAAAGGTTCTGGTCATTGCTCCACTTCGTGTAGCAAGAGATACTTGGCCAGCTGAGATAAATAAGTGGGAGCATTTAAAAGGACTCAAGTTTTCGGTAGCAATCGGTACAGAGCAGGAGCGATTGGCGGCTCTAAGGAAACCTGCAAGTGTCTATCTTATAAACAGAGAAAATGTTGACTGGTTGGTAAATAAAAGTGGCATACCTTTTGATTATGACATGGTGGTCATTGATGAGCTTTCATCTTTTAAGTCCTATGGAGCAAAAAGGTTTAAAAGTTTACTAAAAGTAAGACCAAGGGCAAAACGGATTGTGGGTCTTACAGGTACACCTTCCAGTAATGGATTAATGGATTTGTGGGCAGAGTTTCGTATTCTCGACATGGGTAAAAGACTCGGCAGATACATAACTCACTACCGCAATTCCTTCTTTACACCAGATAAACGCAATCAGCAAATCGTATTTTCATATAAACCATTGCCAGGTGCTGAAGATGCTATATATCGGCTCATTTCGGATATTACCATTTCCATGAAGTCGATAGATTTTCTAAAAATGCCTGAATGCGTGATCAATGAAGTGCCTGTGTATCTTAATGCTAAAGAACAATCAGTATATGACCACTTTCGTGAAGAGATGGTCCTTGAATTTGGCGATGAAGAAATAGATGCCATGAATGCAGCTGTCCTTTCAGGCAAACTCCTGCAAATGGCAAACGGTGCTATCTATGATGATGATAAAAACCCCCGTATTATCCACGACCGCAAGCTAGATGCTCTTGAGGATTTAATTGAAGGTGCTAACGGCAAACCTGTGCTTATTGCCTATTGGTATAATCACGATTTAGAGCGTATTAAGGCAAAATTCAATGTCAGAGAAATTAAAAATTCCAAGGATATTAAGGATTGGAACAACGGTGATATTTCTGTGGCAGTTATCCATCCTGCATCAGCGGGACACGGTCTCAACTTACAAAGTGGAGGTTCAACGCTTATCTGGTTCGGACTTACTTGGAGTCTGGAACTCTATCAACAAACAAATGCGAGACTTTGGAGACAAGGACAAAAAGAGACAGTGGTAATCCATCACATCATTACTAAAGGTACAATTGATGAAGATGTGATGAGAGCCTTGAAACGAAAGGAAAAGACACAATCCGATCTTATTAATGCGGTCAAAGCAAATCTTGGGAAAGAGAGGGATGCTGTATGATGGATGCATTTGAAAAACTGGCAAATGCCATTATTCTACAGGCAGTCAAGGATTATCGTTTTGCTTTAAAAAGACTAGCAAAACACCCTCGCAATGATTCTGCTTTATATACAAAACGTGAGGTTGAGTGCTTCCTTCATTCTGAATTGTTCAATGTCCTTACCTCTCTCAACCCTGACATGTTAATTCAACAGCTACAAGAGGAGGTGGTGCGATGATGACAGCTAAGGAATTCTTAAAACAGGCTTACCGTTTGAATGAATTGATTAACTCAGACCTTGAAGAGTTGCAAAACTTAAGGGATTTATCAAGAAGTGTTTCATCCCCTGTGCTTGATGAGAAAGTCAGTCGAACCAAGAGTACTGACCCACCCTTTGAAAAGTATGTGATTAGGATAATAGATTTGGAGCAACAGATACAACATGAGGTTGAACGATTAATAAAGCTGAAATCAGATATCCGTGAAGCGATTAACCAGATGGAAAACGTGGATGAGAAGCTGCTCCTTCGCTACCGATACATTAACTTTCTTAACTGGGAAGAAATCTGTGTCAATCTTAATGTTTCTATGAGAACCGTTCATAGACTTCATTCATCCGCTTTGCAACACTTAAAGGTCCCCAAATAAAAGTTGGCACACTTTGGCACAGTTTGGCATATGATGACACTGTTTGTCCGTGGTGAAAGTTATATAATGGTAGTATGGAATATTAGTAAACGGAAGCCTTCACGGGAGCATTTCTCCTGCGAGGGCTTTTTGTATGGGCAAAAGGAGGTGCAAGTATGCCAAAGAAACCTAAGCGACCGTGCTCTTACCCCGGTTGCCCAGAGCTAACTGACAAGCGCTTTTGTGAAGAGCATAGCAAGAAGGAAGCTGCACGGTATGAGAAGTATCAGCGTGATCCAGCAACCCGTAAACGTTATGGTCGTGCTTGGAAAAGGATACGTGACCGTTACATTGCAGCCCATCCTCTTTGTGAGGAATGTAAAAGACAAGGAAAGCTGACCCCAGCGGCTGAAGTGCATCACATTCTTCCTCTTGCAAGAGGAGGAACTCACGATAGAAGTAATCTGATGGCTCTTTGTACTCCTTGCCACTCTGCAATCACTGCAAGAGATGGAGACCGTTGGGGAACCCGGTAGGGGGAGTCAAATCTCTACAGCTTTTCATTTGTGTAACGGGCGTGGGGTAACGCGTGAAAATTCGCGGTTTCAAACGAGGTAATAGGCCCATCGATGAAAAGAGGTGAGTGAATGGCCAAAGATGGAACAAATCGAGGCGGCGCCCGTATAGGCTCCGGTCAAAAGAAAAAACCACTTGCTGACAAAATTGCAGAGGGAAATCCCGGTAAAAGAAAGCTTGAAGTCGTCGAGTTCAAGAATACTGCTGACCTGAAGGGGCAGGAAATGCCAAAGCCAAGGGCCATGCTCTCCGCAGTGCAAAAGGATGGGAAAACCCTAGTAGCGAGTGAAATCTATGAAATTACATGGAAATGGCTTGAGGAGCGAGAATGTGCCCATTTGGTACTTCCACAGCTTCTAGAACGGTATGCCATGAGTGCGGCCAGATGGATACAGTGTGAGGAAGCGGTAACCGAGTTTGGTTTCCTAGCCAAGCATCCAACAACCGGCAATGCAATTCAAAGTCCTTATGTAGCAATGAGCCAAAGCTTTATGAGTCAGACAAACAGGCTATGGATGGAGATATATCAAATCGTTAGGGAGAACTGTGCTACAGAGTACTCTGGTTTAAACCCACAGGACGATGTGATGGAGCGACTGCTATCTGCCCGCAGAGGAAAATAAAGATGAGGAGATATGATGTAATGAGTAAGAGATATTTAACAGCAGAAAGTGTATGTGCTGGACATCCTGATAAACTATGCGACATTATTGCAGATAGCATTTTGGAAGCATGCCTACGTAAAGATAAGGCATCACGTGTCGCTTGTGAGGTAATGGCAACCAAGGGAAAAATTATCGTGGCGGGCGAGATCTCCTGCAGCGAGAAAGTGAATATTAGAGACATTGTAAAAACTGTACTAAAGGATGTGGGATACAATCCTCTAAAATTTTTGATTTATGTATATGTACATAATCAAAGTGTAGATATTGCGGCTGGTGTGAACACCGCACTGGAAGCACGAAATGGGATAAACGAACAGTACGGTTCCATCGGTGCTGGAGACCAGGGAACTATGTATGGCTATGCTACAAGGGAAACAAGAGAAATGCTTCCCCTGCCCCTTGTACTTTCCCACAGAATCGTAAAGAGACTGGATGATTGTCGCAAAGGAAAACTGATAAAAGGGATTCTTCCTGATGGTAAAGCACAGGTAACTGTGGAGTATGAAGATGACACTCCAGTAAGAATAAAGACGATTGTGATTTCGGTACAGCATGATAAGAATAAAACACAGGACGAACTTAAGGCGGATATCCTTAACAATGTCTTATGGCAGTGCTTTGAGGACTTCCCTTTTGATGATGAAACCGAGCTTCTTATCAATCCGTCGGGGCAGTTTGTTCTTGGTGGTCCCGCTGCCGATACGGGTTTGACTGGAAGAAAAATCATGGTCGATACCTATGGAGGGCTTGCATCCCATGGGGGTGGTGCTCTTTGTGGCAAAGACCCAACCAAAGTTGACCGAAGCGGTGCTTACATGACTCGGTATATTGCCAAACATATCGTTTGGTGCGGTTATGCCAAGAAATGTGAAGTGAGTATTTCCTATGCCATTGGTAAGGCAAATCCTGTAGCCTTTACTGTAAATACCCTTGGCACTGGAACTGTTTCTGATGAAATACTAACTATTGCTGCTCAGGAGACTTTCAACTTAAGACCTGCGGCCATCATTGAAAAGCTGCGTCTAAGAAATGTGATTTATTCTGATACAGCGGTTTATGGTCACTTTAATAGTTGTCTGTTCCCATGGGAGGATGTAAATAAGTACAGTGAATTTAGAAAGGCGGTGGAAAAGTATGTTGATTGAAAAGATTAAAACAAAACAACTCATCCCCGCTGACTATAACCCAAGGAAGGATTTAAAACCGGGTGATCCAGAGTACGAGAAACTTAAACGTTCCCTTGAGGAGTTTGGGTATGTAGAACCCGTTATATGGAATAAAACCACAGGAAGAGTTATCGGAGGTCACCAACGCTTGAAAGTCCTGCTGAGTATGGGCATGGATGAAATAGAATGTGTAGTAGTTGAAATGGATGAGCAAAAAGAAAAGGCTCTGAACATTGCACTAAATAAAATAAGTGGTGATTGGGATAAAGATAAATTGGCGCTACTTATCACAGACCTAAATGCTTCTGACTTTGATGTATCTCTAACAGGTTTTGACCCAGGAGAATTGGATGATCTTTTTAAGGATTCCCTTAAGGATAATATAAAAGAAGATGATTTCGATGTAGATAGCGAGCTGAAAAAGCCCGCTATTTCGCATTTAGGGGATGTTTGGATACTTGGACAGCATCGACTTGTCTGTGGAGATAGTACAAGGAAAGACACCTTTGATGTCTTGATGGATGGAAAAGCTGCCAATCTGGTAGTTACGGACCCTCCATATAACGTCAACTATGAAGGTTCTGCTGGAAAAATAAAAAATGACAATATGGGTAATGAAGCGTTCTATGATTTCCTGCTTGCAGCATTCCAAAATACTGAAGCAGCGATGGCAAAGGACGCTTCTATTTATGTATTTCATGCCGATACGGAAGGACTCAATTTTAGAAGAGCATTCTCCGATGCAGGGTTTTATCTTTCCGGCACTTGTATTTGGAAGAAGCAATCCCTTGTTCTCGGTCGTTCCCCTTATCAGTGGCAACATGAACCGGTACTCTTTGGATGGAAAAAGAAAGGCAAGCATCTCTGGTATTCAGACCGCAAGCAGACCACCATCTGGGAGTTTGAGAAACCAAAGAAAAATGGCGACCATCCAACCATGAAACCAGTGGCACTTGTGGCATACCCCATTATGAATTCGAGTCTTAGTAACTGCATCGTGCTTGATCCCTTTGGTGGTTCAGGAAGTACATTGATTGCTTGTGAGCAGACCGATAGAATTTGCTACACCATTGAACTGGATGAAAAGTACTGTGATGTCATTGTGAAAAGGTATATTGAGCAAGTCGGAAACTCGGATGGTGTGTTTCTTTTAAGAGATGGTTCGAAATTTAGATATGGTGACCTGCCGGAGGTGAATGCAGATGAGTAAATTGACACTCGGTTCCCTTTTTGATGGTAGTGGTGGTTTTCCTCTAGGTGCTCTGCTTTGTGGAATTGAGCCGTTATGGGCTTCTGAAATTGAACCATTTCCTATAAGGGTCACGACTAAACGCATCCCACAGATGAAGCATTATGGGGATATCAATAAACTAAATGGTGCGGAGCTTCCGCCTGTAGATATCATAACATTTGGTTCGCCTTGCACCGATATGAGTGTGGCAGGTAAAAGAGCTGGTCTAGACGGAGAGCAATCCGTCCTTTTTTATGAAGCAATACGAATTATTAAAGAAATGAGGTGTAAGACCAATGGACAATATCCAAGGTACGCAGTCTGGGAAAATGTCCCTGGCGCATTCTCGTCAAATAAAGGAGAAGACTTCAAGGCAGTCCTCGAAACGGTCATCAGCGTCAAAGAGCCGAACACCTCGGTGCCTTTACCTGAAAAAGGACGATGGCCATACGCAGACATCTACATGGGAGACGGATGGAGTGTGGCATACCGAACTATTGATGCGCAATATTTCGGAGTCCCCCAGCGTCGTCGTAGAATCTACCTTGTCGCAGATTTTGCAGACAGATGTGCCGGAGAAATACTATTTGAGTCCGAAGGCTTGTCAAGGGATTTTACGCCGAGCGGCAGCCCGTGGAAAAGAACTGCCGGAAATGCTAAAAACAGCACTGGAAAAGCAGGCGATAGCATAACTTGCCTAAATGACCAAGGCGGGAAAGTGATGTCTGTTTCGGAGGATATTACCGCCACACTTCGGGCGGAGGAACATGGACATCAGCCTTGCGTAATGCAGTCAAGTGGATTTTGTACCGAACACAGCGCCAAGAGCCGAAGTGTAGGTTATGAGGAAGAACGCTCTCCTACCCTTCGTGCAGGGGTTGTTCCAGGTACAGTCATGTCCTTTGAACCTGGTGCTGTTTCACGCATTGGTGGCCATACAGATAAAAACTTAAGTGGATCACTTCGTGCAAACATGGGAGATAACCAAACGGCTGTTGTCATTGAAAATCATCCAACTGATAGTCGTGTAAAACTGTCAGAGGATAATAAAGTACAGACGCTGACCTCTCGGATGGGGACTGGCGGTGGGAATGTACCCCTTATTATGAACACACCTAAAACATTAAAAATCCGCTCTGGCTGTGAAGGCGGCGGTAAGGGTGCATTGATACAGGATAATAAGTCTGCCACTCTTGGATGCAATAATGACCAGACCGTTTTTGTACCTACCGCATATGGCATCTGTTCTAATAAAAGTAATTCTATGCAGTCAAGCAATCCACATAGCGGTATATATGAAGCGGATACTTCTCGAACCATTGATGCCAATGGAGGAAATCCAGGATGTAATCAAGGTGGTATTGCAGTTGTTGCTTTGCAAGGCTCGATGATTGGAAGAGAGGATAAAAACGGTCCCCAAGGAAGCGGTATAGATGAAGATGTTTCTTTTACGTTGAATACCACGGATCGTCATGCTATTGCCTATGTTATGACAACCGGAGCCTATGCACAGGTTGAAGAAGATAAAGCACCAACTTTATTGTCGAGAGATTACAAGGATGCCCCTGTAGTAACTCAACCTTCTTACGGTATTGATCGGGCAGCCTTTAATCAAGGAAAGAACGCGCTATATAAACCTTCAATAGATAAAGAACAGCAACCTACACTCACGGCAAAGGGGCCTGGAGCAGTGGCACAACCAGCATCCTTTTACCCTCAGATGAAAGCTGAAAGTCAATGCTATAGGCAGGATGGTACATCAAATGCGCTTATCAATGGCACTAATCCAGGTTATCAAAACGGATTGGTTGAACCAGACTATATCGTCAGAAGGCTTACACCAACCGAGTGTGCTAGATTGCAAGGCTTCCCCGATGATTGGTGTGATGATCTTGGTACGGAAAATCCTACAGAAGATGAAATTTTATTCTGGACGGAGGTTTGGGAAACCCACCGCAAAATCATAGGTAAAAGCAGTAGACCAAAAACAAGAAAGCAGATTATAAAATGGCTTAACAATCCTCATTCAGATTCAGCCGAATACAAAATGTGGGGCAATGGTGTAGCACTTCCATGCGTCTGTTTTGTGTTGACTGGCATTGTGTTATCTACACAAAATACCGCCGATGAATAAACAGTAACTTCTACAGAAAGATACTCTAAATGACTTGATATTAACAGCCTTTAGAGTGATATATGTACGTACCGAAAATAGAAAGGCGGTATGAAAATGAAGATTAACTATAATGTTACAGGACCCAAAAGAAAAGCACTGGTTAACGCAATCAGCCAAGAACTGAATGTTCCTATTAAATACCTCGGGGCACCTACATTTGCCTATGAGGTGGCGGACTACAATATTGACAAAAACGGAGTACTCAGTGGGCCAGATAACTCTGAACTGGTTGGTAATCTATTGGGACTTCACGACTTAAAGCCAATTTCAGAAGAATTTGGTACACCATCTCAGAAAAAAGAAGCGAATGAAACTGAAGAATCTATCAATCTGATAATTCAAATGCCACGGGCAGATTTTACCGACACAGCCCTTGAGAACTTAAAAGGATTGGTAGAGAGTAAAGCAGCTCTTATAAAGACAGCACTTGATACGGACTCCATTCCAATCAATGTAACTGAAGAAATTGTCGCCTTCCCTTGGTTTCAAGGTGAGTGCTCAACAGAAGAAGTTAAGGCCTACACCCATTTTATAACAGCACTTTGCGAAATGGCGAAAAAACAGACACGCGTCAACTCCACCGAGAAATCAGTAGAGAATGAAAAGTACGCTTTTCGTTGCTTCCTTCTCAGGCTTGGCTTCATCGGCCCAGAATATAAAACGGAACGAAAGATTCTCCTCTCCAAGCTATCAGGTAGCTCTGCTTTCAAAAGCGGGGCGGCCAAGCAGGAGGTGAGTGAACAATGAATATCATTCACCCAGAAATGTTAAAGCAACTTAGAAGCTATTACACTCCAGGAACCCGTGTCATGCTACTTAGAATGAACGACCCATATACAAAACTTCAACCTGGAGCTAAAGGCACGGTTACTAGTGTTGATGACATCGGAACGATTCACGTCAGTTGGGATTCCGGTGGTTCCCTTGGAGTGACCTTTGGTGAGGATTTATGCAAGAAAATCGAAGAGTAACCATACACATTTCGAGCCAAATATGGCAGTAAATATGTAGATTTATATTGCGAAATTGTCTTGCTATAAAAGCCTTTTAGAGTGATATATGTACATGCCGAAAGGACACACACACTTTAGAAGGAGCGAGAAAAATGTTAAACGCAAAATTTGGAATCGAAATCGAGTTCACAGGAATCACAAGGGAAAGAGCAGCAAAGGTTGTTACTGAATTTCTACAAGGTACTTATGCTGAAGGCGGGACCTATTACGATACGAAAAAGGTAACAGCACCAGACGGTAGGGTTTGGAAGTTTATGAGTGACGGGAGCATCCACTGCCAAAGAAAAGAAGGTGGAAGGAAGGTTGCCGCTGGCAGAGAATACAGCGTCGAGTTAGTCAGCCCCATTCTTACCTACCAAGAGGATATTGAAACATTACAAGAGCTGGTGAGAAAGCTCCGCAAAGCCGGAGCCTTTACAAATACATCTTGCGGCATTCATATTCATCTAGACGGTGCTAAGCATACACCAAGAAGTATTCGAAACTTTGTAAATATCATCGCAAGCAAAAACGACTTATTTTACAAAGCACTTCAAATTGCACCGCAGAGAATGAACTACTGCAAAAAGATGGACAGCATTTTGGTTGAGAAAATGAACCGCAAGAAGCCTAAAACTTTGAGAGAAATTGAGGACATTTGGTACGAAGGTTACAGTGAGAGTAGAAGCGCCCACTATCACAATAGCCGCTACCATTTCCTCAACCTTCACAGCTTTTTTACTGGAAACCATACAGTTGAACTTCGAGGGTTTAACAGCGAGCTTCATGCTGGGAGGATAAGAAGCTACATTGTTCTAGCACTCGCCATTAACCACCAAGCCTTAACGCAAAAGTGTGCATCGACAAAGAAACCTCAAATTGAGAATGAGAAATTCGCCATGAGAACCTACCTAAACCGAATTGGTTTTATTGGCGACGAATTTGCAAACTGCAGAGAACATTTAACCGCAGCACTTTCGGGTTCAGCTGCATGGCGGTTTCGGGCGGCCTGAGCTGCCCTTAAACCCAAAAGCTAAGAAGGAGGATGACAATGAATAGTAAATTATATCTTGCCTATGGCTCCAACCTCAACCTGGAGCAGATGTCCAACAGATGCCCCACAGCGAAGGTGGTAGAAACAAGCCAAATCGATAATCACCGCTTGTTATTTAGAGGGGCACACGCGGGCGCTGTGGCAACCATTGAGCCTTTTAAGGGAGACAGTGTACCCGTGTTGGTGTGGGAAATCACACCGGCTGATGAGGCAGCACTTGACCGCTACGAAGGATGGCCTTTCCTTTATCGCAAGGAAACCGTAAAAGTGAAATTGAACGGCAAAACCGTCAAGGCGATGGTCTACATTATGAATGACGGAAGACCGCTTGGACAACCGAGCTGTTATTATTACAGTACCATTTTAGAAGGTTATAAGAGTGCGGGCTTCGATGTGGATATCCTGCGCAAAGCGACAACCGATTCAGCTGAATCGGAGGAGGCAATCAATGAATGAGATAATTAAGGAACAAATCCTTTCCATCCGTAAAAGTGGAGTCACAAATATGTTTGATGTGAACCGAGTCCAGTATGAAGCAAATGAACGAGGGTTTTATGAATTGGTAGTCTATTTAATAGACCATAAAGCGGAATATGCTCATTTCATAATGACAGGGGAAGTGGATGGAAATAAGTAAATAAAATTAAACAGGATAAGGAGAAGGGCTTCATCTATAGGATTGAGGCTCTTTTCTTTTGTCCTTTTTCATAAAAGGGGCGGTGTTTATGCGGAAACTGAAGAAATATAAGCCGACCGCCTTTATAGCTGATGGGTCATATTACGATAAGGATGCTGCTGATTACGCTGTGGCTTTTATCGAAGCACTCTCCCATACGAAAGGTTTATGGGCAGGTAAGCCTTTTGAACTTATCGATTGGCAGGAGCAAATCATCCGTGATTTATTCGGGATTTTAAAGACAGATGGATATCGGCAGTTTAACACTGCTTATGTAGAAATACCTAAAAAGATGGGAAAAAGCGAGCTTGCCGCAGCAATTGCACTTCTTCTCACTTGCGGTGATGGTGAAGAACGGGCGGAGGTATACGGTTGTGCCGCCGACCGCCAGCAGGCATCAATTGTATTTGAAGTAGCAGCCGATATGGTGCGCATGTGTCCAGCACTAAATAAACGTGTAAAGTTGCTGGCTTCAACTAAGCGATTGGTGTACCTGCCGACCAACAGCTTCTATCAGGTATTGTCGGCTGAAGCCTACTCTAAACACGGCTTCAATATACATGGTGTTGTTTTTGATGAACTTCATACTCAGCCAAACCGGAAGTTATTTGACGTTATGACGAAAGGATCTGGGGATGCTAGAACTCAACCACTCTATTTTCTTATCACCACTGCTGGGACGGATACCCAAAGTATATGCTACGAAACACACCAGAAAGCGGTTGATATTATTGAGGGCAGAAAATACGATCCCACGTTTTACCCTGTAATCTACGGAGCTAAAGAAGAGGATGATTGGACAGACCCAAAAGTGTGGAAAAAAGCAAATCCAAGCTTGGGAATTACAGTTGGAATTGACAAGGTAAGAGCTGCTTGTGAAAGTGCAAAGCAGAACCCAGCTGAGGAGAACAGCTTCCGGCAATTGCGCTTAAATCAGTGGGTTAAACAATCTGTCCGATGGATGCCAATGGCAAAGTGGGATGCCTGTGCATTTCCAGTTATACCAGAAAGTCTCGAAGGACGGGTCTGTTATGGAGGTCTTGACTTATCTTCTACAACAGATATTACAGCCTTTGTATTAGTTTTCCCACCGGAGGATGAAACAGATAAATACATTGTTCTTCCGTATTTTTGGATGCCAGAGGACAACATTGACATCCGAGTCCGAAGAGACCATGTACAATACGATCTTTGGGAGAAACAGGGATATATTCTAACCACAGAAGGCAATGTAGTGCATTACGGCTACATTGAGCGGTTTATTGAAGAACTTGGCGAAAAGTATAACATTCGAGAAATTGCATTTGACCGTTGGGGAGCAGTTCAAATGGTTCAGAACCTTGAAGGAGCAGGCTTTACTGTCGTTCCATTCGGTCAAGGCTTTAAAGATATGTCACCGCCAACCAAAGAACTAATGAAATTGACATTAGAAGAAAGAATAGCGCACGGTGGGCATCCAGTGCTTCGTTGGATGATGGACAACATCTTTATAAAAACTGACCCAGCAGGTAACGTGAAACCGGATAAGGAAAAAAGTACAGAAAAGATAGATGGTGCGGTAGCGACCATCATGGCACTTGATCGTGCTATCCGTTGCGGCTCAGGTAATAGCGGAGATTCAGTGTATGACGAGAGAGGTTTGATTGTCTTTTAAACCTTAATGGTTAACACAAAGTTTATATTCGGAGGTGACGCCTATGAATCTAATAAGAGGACTGTTTCGGTCAAGGGACAAACCGCAAAACCGTGTGGGTAGTGCATTTTCCTTCCTGTTTGGTGGTACGTCATCTGGCAAAACAGTGAACGAGCGTACTGCAATGCAAGCAACAGCAGTGTATGCCTGCGTAAGGATACTAGCTGAAGCGATTGCAGGACTGCCACTTCATGTATATAGATATCGTTCAGATGGAGGTAAAGAAAAGATTCCTTTTCACCCGCTGTATTACCTTCTTCATGATGAACCAAATCCAGAGATGACTTCATTCGTGTTTCGAGAAACACTGATGAGTCATCTTTTGCTTTGGGGAAATGCCTTTGCACAGGTGGTCAGAAACGGTCGTGGGCAGGCAGTGGCGCTTTATCCCCTACTCCCCAACAAGATGCAAGTTAGTCGAGCAACAAATGGTGAGCTGGTCTATACCTATTACCGTGATACGGACGAAAGTGGCCTAAATCCAAAAGGCGGCTATGTCACACTCCGTAAAGATGAGGTTCTTCACATTCCTGGCTTAGGTTTTGATGGACTCATTGGTTATAGCCCTATCGCCATGGCGAAAAATGCAATCGGCATGTCACTTGCTACTGAAGAGTACGGTGCGGCATTCTTTGCCAATGGCGCAAATCCCGGAGGTGTGCTGGAACACCCAGGAGTAATCAAAGATATACAGAGGGTCAAGGATAGCTGGAATAGTGCCTACCAAGGCACAGGCAATGCTCACAAAATTGCTGTATTGGAAGAGGGCATGAAGTTTCAAGCCATTGGTATCCCACCGGAACAGGCACAATTTCTTGAAACACGGAAATTCCAAATTAATGAGATTGCGAGGATTTTCCGAGTGCCGCCCCATATGGTGGGTGATCTTGAAAAGTCTAGTTTCTCCAATATTGAGCAGCAATCGTTGGAATTTGTAAAATACACCCTCGATCCGTGGGTGGTTCGATGGGAGCAAAGTCTCCAGCAATCGCTTATTTTGCCTTCTGAGAAAACTTCACTATTTATTAAGTTCAATTTGGATGGACTGCTTCGTGGTGATTACCAAAGTCGTATGAATGGCTACGCTACAGGTCGACAAAATGGCTGGATGTCAGCCAACGATATCCGTGAACTGGAGGATATGAACCGCATACCAGCTGAGGAAGGTGGCGACTTATATCTAGTTAACGGAAATATGACAAAACTGGCTGACGCAGGTGCGTTTGCCAAAACCAAAGGAGGTCAGTAAATGAGGAAGTTCTGGAACTGGGTGCGTGATTCTGATGAAGAGCGTACCCTCTATTTAAATGGAGTGATATCTGAAGAAACGTGGTGGGGCGATGAAGTCACACCTAAGATTTTTAAAGATGAATTGCTGGCAGGCACCGGCAATATTACGGTGTGGATTAATTCCCCTGGTGGTGATGTGTTCGCAGCAGCTCAGATTTATAACATGCTCATGGAGTATACCGGAAAAGTCACTGTAAAGATTGATGGACTTGCGGCAAGTGCAGCTTCCGTTATTGCAATGGCGGGTGGAGATGTATATATGTCCCCGGTTTCCATGCTAATGATTCATAACCCATCAACGATTGCGATCGGTGACAGTGAGGAAATGCTTCGAGCAAAGGCCCTATTAGATGAGGTCAAGGAAAGTATTATTAATGCCTATGAGTTAAAAACGGGTCTTTCCCGAACAAAACTCTCCCATCTGATGGATGCAGAATCATGGATGAATGCAAATAAGGCTATTGAACTTGGTTTTGCAGATAAAATCATGTTTATGGAAAGTGAAACACTAGATTTGAAGGATAGTCTTATTTTTAGCAGGATGGCGGTTACTAACTCGCTTATCAACAAACTGCCAAAACAACCAAAACAGAAAACAGGTACACCCATTGAGTCGCTGGATAAGCGGCTTTCTTTAATTTTGAACTAATTTAAAGGAGGAAATAACGATGAGTAAAATTCTTGAATTGCGTGAGAAGCGCGCTAAAGCATGGGACGCAGCAAAGGCATTCCTTGATTCAAAACGTGGCGGTGATGGACTGTTATCCGCTGAGGACACGACAACCTATGAAAAAATGGAAGCCGATGTGGTGGCACTTGGTAAGGAAATCGAACGTTTGGAACGCCAAGCATCTATCGACTTAGAACTGTCAAAAGCAACCAGTAACCCAATTACGAACGAACCTACTAGAACTGGAGAGGAAAAGACTGGTCGTGCAAGTGCTGAATACAAAAAAGCTTTCTGGAATGCGATGCGTGATAATGTCAGCTATGAAGTAAGGAACGCTTTAAAGATTGGCACTGATTCCGAAGGCGGATTCCTCGTGCCAGATGAGTTTGAGCGTACGCTTGTAGAAGCCCTAGAGGAAGAAAATATCTTCCGTAGGTTGGCCAATGTAATCACGACATCTTCTGGTGACCGCAAGATTCCTGTTGTTGCAAGCAAAGGCACTGCAAGCTGGATCGATGAAGAAGGAGCCATTCCCGAAAGTGATGACAGCTTCGGTCAAGTATCCATCGGTGCTTATAAACTAGCAACGATGATTAAAGTCTCTGAGGAATTGCTAAATGATTCCGTATTTAATCTCGAAAGCTACATCACAAGAGAATTCGCCCGTCGCATTGGTAACAAGGAAGAGGAAGCCTTCTTTGTAGGTGATGGCACAGGTAAGCCAACAGGGATTTTAAATGCTACTGGCGGCGGTCAAGTGGGTGTTACTGCGGCAAGTGCCACTGCCATCACTTTGGATGAGGTTTTAGATTTATTCTACAGCTTAAAAGCACCGTATCGTAATAAGGCAGTATTCGTAATGAACGATGCCACTATAAAGGCTATTCGTAAATTGAAAGACGGTAATGGGCAATACCTATGGCAACCTTCCATCCAAGCGGGAACACCTGATACGATTCTTAACCGCCCGCTGTATACCTCATCATATGTACCTACTGCAAAAGCAGGTGCAAAGACTGTGGTATTCGGTGATTTTAGTTATTACTGGGTGGCAGATCGTCAAGGACGAGTATTCAAACGACTAAATGAACTCTATGCTGTTACGGGACAGGTGGGCTTTATTGCTACTCAGCGTGTTGATGGAAAGCTTATCTTACCGGAGGCTGTTAAGGTACTTCAACAGAAAGCGTAACGGAGGTGCATTATGAGTTATAATACGAAGAATTATACCGAACAAGGCGGAGAAAAAACTGTTATCGGTGGTGTTTTAGAAATTAAAGAGGGGGCCTTGATTACGGGGCTTCCTGTTCTTGAAAATCAGGCAGATAGTACCGCTGATAGTGTAGAAACTTTGGTGACAGACTTTAATAATCTGCTCACCAAACTAAAAGTCGCGGGGATTATGATTGCGGACGCTCCTTAATGGAAGGATGGTGGAGTGATGACAATACTTGAAAAGGTCAAAGAAAATCTAATTCTTAAGCATGACCTTGATGATGAACTTCTTAAAATGTACATCACCGCTGCTATCTCATATGCTGAAAGCTATCAACACCTGCCCCAGGAATTTTATTCTGAGAATACCATGCCCCCAACTACTGAACAGGCCGTTATCATGCTGTCGAGTCATTTCTACGAAAGCAGAGATGGCTCGACGGCTGGTTTCTTCGCCGATAGCGTACAGGCGGGGCAGCAGGTTTGGAACACGGTGAACCTACTACTTCGGTTAGATCGTGAATGGAAGGTGTAGCCTATGAGTTATGGGAAAATGAATACCTTTATCGATATAGTTGCCGTTGAAAACGATAAGGATAGCGAGGGATTTGGTACAATCAGTGACACTATTATTGCCTCGGTTCGTGCGTATAAGGAAGAACGACATGGTAATGAGAAATGGGCAAACAGGGCGGTATTTTCTGAAGCCACCGCTCTTTTTTGTTTTCGAAGGATCCCTAGTATCCATGTGACAGCAAAAATGGTCATTGTAGATAGTGATGGGCGGTATGAAATTACCGGTGTAGAAGATGTAAAAGGCCGAGGAATGTATATTGAGGTTTTAGCAAAAAAGGTGGTGGCATCGAATGGCTAAAGTGGATGTAAGAATGCCTGAGGAATTTCTTCTTAAGGTATCTAAATTGGCTGAGCAAACTGATGTGATTATCCCAAAGGTACTAGAAGTTGGTGGCGAAGTTGTGCTTGCTAAAGTCAAAGATAATCTACGCTCTGTTGTTGGAAAGGGAACAAAATACCCGTCCAAATCCACGGGAGAACTTGTATCCTCCCTTGGTGTTACTTCAGCAAAACAAGACCGTAAAGGTAATTATAATGTCAAGGTTGGGTTTTCAGAACCGAGAAGCGATGGTGGTAGTAATGCCAAAATTGCTAATATCATTGAATATGGTAAACATGGGCAGCCTGCAAGGCCATTTCTAAAACCCGCAAAATCTAAATCAAGAAAGCAGTGTGTGGAGGCAATGATTGCCAAACTGGAGGAGGAGATTAACAGTCTATGAGTATATTATTGGAACTAAATAGAATTGTGGATGGTCTAGGTATTCTTGTGGAAACTGGTGTGTTCAAGGACAAAGCCCCTGATGAGTATGTTGTTATCACACCTCTTTCTGATACCTTTGATATTCACGCAGACAATCGTCCACAGTTTGAGATACAGGAAGCACGGCTATCGTTATTTAGTAAAAACAACTATCAAATACGAAAGAATCAGCTTGTTCGTGCGTTCCTAGATGCAGACTTTACCGTGACGGATCGTCGTTATATTGGACATGAGGATGATACGGACTACCATCATTATGCCATTGATGTGGCAAAAGAATATGAATTACAGGAGGTTTGATTATGGCAACGATAGGACTTGACCGTCTCTATTATGCTCCCATTACAGAGGACGAAAACGGAGACGAAACCTATGGTACGCCCGTTATGCTGGCAAAGGCCATCTCCGCAGAGCTATCCATTGAGCTTGCGGAAGCTACCCTTTACGCTGATGACGGAGCGGCAGAGATTATAAAAGAATTCAAAAACGGAACACTATCTCTTGGTGTGGATGACATTGGACGTAAAGCTGCTGAGAGTCTCACAGGAGCAACTACGGATGATAATGGTGTACTTATTTCAGCTAGTGAGGATGGAGGAAGCCCTGTTGCTATCGGTTTTCGAGCGAAAAAGGCAAATGGACATTACCGCTACTTCTGGCTATACAGGGTAAAGTTTGGTGTTCCTTCAACCAACCTGGCTACAAAGGGAGATTCTATCACTTTTTCTACACCAACCATTGAGGGAACTGTATCGCGCAGAAATAAATTAGACGGAAATGGTAATCATCCGTGGAAAGCGGAGGTCAATGAAGATGATGAAGGAGTTTTACCAGCTACTATCAGTGGTTGGTATACGGAAGTCTATGAACCTGTTTTTGCTGTTTCTGGCGGAGGTGAATAAGGATGGATAACGAAAGAAGTGCAATGATTAATATTGGCGGACAGCAACATGAGCTTATCCTCACGACCAAAGCTACAAAAGAAATCGCCCGCCGCTATGGTGGTTTGGAAAATCTGGGAGAGAAATTGCTGAAATCCGAAAACTTTGAGATGGCTTTGGATGAGATAATATGGCTTATTACTCTCTTAGCAAACCAATCCATTCTCATTCACAATCTGAAAAATAAAGAAGCTCCAAAGGATGTGTTGACCGAGGATGAGGTGGAACTGCTCACCTCACCACTAGAACTTGCAACTTATAAAAGTGCCATTACAGAAGCTATGTTCAAAGGAACAAAGAGAAATATTGAAAGTGAAGACAACTCAAAAAACACCGAGGCCGAGTAAGCGATGATGAATTGTTTACTCGGCTTCTTTATTACGGAACAGTGCATCTTAACCGTACTGAGGAAGAAACATGGCTCACACCATTAGGGCTTCTCATGGACTTGTGGGATTGTCATCGCCAGTTCTTGGGACTTGCTAACCGGAAGCGAGAACTCTTCATTGAGGACATAATCCCCGAAGGATTGAATTAGAAAGGAGGCGTTTACATATGGCTGATAATTTTGGCTTAAAGATTGGCATTGAGGGAGAAAAAGAGTTTAAGAACGCCCTTCGTGATATCAATCAGTCCTTTAAGGTTCTAGGTAGTGAGATGAAACTCGTGTCCTCGGAATTTGATAGAAATGATAAAAGTGTTCAGGCGATAACCGCTCGAAATGAAGTTTTGAACAAGGCCATTGAGGCACAAAAGGATAAAATCTCTACGCTGGAAGCCGCTCTAAAAAATGCTTCTGAGAGTTTTGGCGAGAACGATAGACGTACACAAAATTGGGCTATTCAGCTGAATAATGCAAAAGCTCAACTTAACGATATGGAACGAGAGCTAGAAGAGACTGCTGATGAAGCAGATGATCTTGGAGAGGAACTTGAGGATACAGGTAATAGTGCAGATGAAGCCGGTAGCAAGTTTGAGAAGCTAGGCGGTGTCCTTAAAGGCATTGGTGTGGCGATGGGTACAGTTGCTGTTGCAGCAGGAGCTGCTGCTATAAAGCTAGGGAAAGAGGTAGTTACTCAGTTCGGGGAGTTAGAACAGAATCTCGGTGGCTCTGAGGCGGTATTTGGTCAATATGCCACATCCATTCAAAAAACTGGTGAAGAGGCTTACAAAAATCTAGGTGTTTCCCAAAGTGAGTATCTTGCTACGGCAAACAAAATGGGTGCATTGTTTCAAGGCTCTGGTATACAGCAACAGAGAAGTCTTGAGCTAACTGAAAAGGCTATGCAACGAGCGGCGGATATGGCATCTGTTATGGGTATCGATATGTCCTCTGCACTGGAGGCGGTCACAGGTGCGGCAAAGGGTAACTTTGATATGATGGATAACCTGGGTGTTGCTATGAACGCTACCAATATCGAAGCCTACGCACTTGCAAAAGGGCTGGATTTCACTTGGAACACCGCAACACAAGCGGAAAAAGCTGAAGTAGCCATGCAGATGTTCTTTGAGAACACAGAGCAGTATGCAGGCAACTTTGCCCGTGAATCAACAGAAACCGTCACAGGTTCGCTGGGTCTACTCCAAGCCGCACTCGGCTCGTTTACAGCAGGACTTGGCAATGCCGATGCAGATATGACGAATTTGACACAGAATCTTGTAGATGCATTCCAATCGGTTGTTGCTAATATTGTCCCAGTTTTAGAGAATATCGTAACTGCATTACCTACGGCAACAGGTGCGATATTATCAGCGGTAGGCGACTTGCTTCCTATGCTTCTTGGCACTGTAACAGAACTGTTTTCTCAAGTACTGGAGGCAATTCTGAATCTTTTACCAGAACTTATTCCAGCTACTGTTGAAGCTGTAATGACGATTGTTGGGGCATTGATCGATAATCTTCCACTCCTGATTAATGCCGCAGTGGAACTGGTCACTGCACTTGTAGAAGGCATCGGTTTGGCTTTACCACAACTCATACCAGCAACGGTTCTTGCAGTTACACAGATTGTACAAGGATTAACTGACAACTTGCCAATGATACTGGAGGCAGCCTTTCAGCTTATTATGGGGCTTGCCCAAGGTCTAATTGACGCTATTCCGCAGTTAATTGCCGCATTACCCGCCATCATTACCGCTTTAGTTGACTTTATCATTGGCGCCATTCCGCAGATTATCGATGCAGGTATACAGCTTTTGGTGTCACTAGTTGAAGCATTGCCGGAAATCATTGCAGCAATAGTTGCTGCAATCCCACAGATAATTGATGGTTTAGTTACGGCGATACTTGGCTCAATCCCCCAAATAATTGATGCCGGGGTGAATCTGTTGATTGCCTTAATTCAAAATTTACCAATCATCATTACTATTGTGGTGGCAGCGATACCTAAGATTATTACCTCGCTTGTCAATGCAATTATTGGCAGTATCCCGCAGATAATTCAGGCGGGTATACAACTTTTAGTATCACTGATTAAAAACCTACCTACTATTATCGTAGAGGTTGTCAAAGCTGTCCCACAGATAATCACAGCTTTAGTTAAGGGTTTTACGGGTTCAATTGGGCAGATGGCTCAAGTTGGTGGCAATCTCATCAAGGGTCTATGGCAGGGAATCTCTGATGCGGGTGCATGGCTCTGGGGGAAAATATCCGGCTTCTTCGGTGGTGTGGTGGATAAAATCAAAAACTTCTTTGGCATCCGCTCACCTTCTGCACTTTTTGCAGGACTTGGTGACAATATGGCACAGGGGCTTGGGCAAGGCTTTGAGAAGACGATGGCGCAGGTTGGTGAGGATATGCAAAACGATATCCCCACAGACTTTGACACACCAGGTATAAACCTTAGTAGCTCTATCAATGGGTCAGTCGGTACTGGGGGCTTTGGTGGTTCGCTTATCACCATACAGCAGATGATAGTTCGATCCGAGGACGATATCCGCAGGATTTCACAGGAACTGTACAACTTGATGGAAACTGGCTCGAGGGCGCAAGGACGCTTCAATCCCGCTTAAGGAAGGAGGATGAAAATGGGGTTCACATTTAACGGCATATCATCGCAATCAATGAGTATCAAGGCTAGGCTGACATACTGGCAAGCATCACCCTCATTGCGAAACTCCTTTGTAACGATACCTGGCAAGCCCGGTGTAGCTGACTTTGGCAGCGATATTGCAGAGAAAATAATCACAGTTCATTGCAATGTCTACCCACAATATAAATTTTCTAAACTGGTATCTGTTATGGATAGCCTTGCTGAATGGCTAAATCCTGAACGTGGGGTGCAACAACTCGTTTTAGACGATGTACCTGACCGTTATTTTACTGCTCGTCTGTCAGAAGCTGTGGACTGTGACAGACTCATTCTTTCAGCCGGTGCATTTGATTTGAAGTTTGTTTGCCCAGATCCTCATGCCTACGCTTTAACGGATGAAACCTATAGCATATCGGTCATGGGAGAAAGTACCGTTACAAGGCTTAAAGGGAATGCCGACTCTGAGCCTGTGTACTTGGTAAAAGGAATAATTCCATCAGGAACAAACACATATGTTTCCATTCAGACTAACAATGAAGAAATTCGTGTTATTGGCCCTTTGTATGATGGTGAAACATTAATCATTGATACAGGAAAGGTCACAGCAAAGGTCGTTGATACTAGCGGCGAAACACTCCGTAACGGTCTACCGCTTATGCAAGAACTCAATTTCCCTGTACTTCGTAAGGGTAACAATACTGTGACGATTACTCCTGTAGGAGCGGATTTTACGGAACTTAAAATACAAGCAAAAAGCCGATGGAGGTGATGCAAATGGCAATTAAATCAATATTGACATCACAAACTGACTTTACGGGTGAGTTTCCTGTAAGTGAGAATACCCTTGCCCTTTGGCGATTCAATGAGTCTGGACCTGACTCCGATGTTAAACTTGTAGATGCGAGTGGCCACGGTCGGCACGTCACTATATCGGGATGGTCTGGAACATCGGCAAGTCTCCCAAGCGGTCGTTATGGACGATTTTTTCGTCAGAATATTGTTAATCCGACATCAGAGAAAACCTACTTGATTGCAAAGAATGATGGTACATTTTTCTCCAATTTAGGCGATAAAATCGCAGTAGGTGGATGGATAAACCCAACTACCTACTCTGTAGGACAGACCTTTATTCCGCTGTTTAATACAAGACAAGGTCCGGGTCAACCTATTCTATACTTGTCCCTGTACCAGGGCAGACCTCGAATGATGTTATATAACTCTTCTGGTTCACTGATTCTCGACCAGAGTGAAACACCAAGTTTTAACATGGTTAATGGTGGGTGGTACTTTATTGCAGCAATTATTGAAGTGAATGCCAAGACATCGCAGTTTATTCTTTGTAACCGAGCAGACGCAACGGTCTGGATTGCACCCAAACGGACATTCACGGGAACATTAAACCCATCTTGCACAGCCGATATTGTGATTGGAATGCATGCAAATCAGTATTATTATGCAGGTGGATTTGATGATTGGTTCATTGAAGTGAATTCACAGCTTACAATTGAGGGTTTAGAACGACATTTCAAGCAGTCAATGCTTGCCAACGGTGGTGATACCAGTGGTGCGGTTGATGCTATAACAGAGCCAGGTGTGGTAACACTCCTCAAGGATACTAACAACAGATATCCTGAAAGTGGGCAGCTTACGACTATAGCTGCAGAATGTTCTCTTGCAGGTAGTGGTCGGGTGTCTGTAACCTCGGAATATACTGCAGGTGTGACTTCTATTTCTACTATAGAGACGGCTACGTCAGACGATTTGCAGGATTGGTCGGCGTGGCAGGAGGTGGGTTCCAACGGTGAACTGGTTTCTCCAAACCGTAACTTTATTCGTTATAGGATTACACTTTCAACTATTGATCCCTTGGTTACACCGAGACTTTTGGATATCACACTTCACGACATACCGAAAGCTCCATATGAAAAACTGGGTTTTGCTAGGCCTGTCGTGCTGGACGAGAATGGCGCATGGGAAGCAGTACTTGAAAATGCATATGACATCATCGTAACGGGAGAGATTAATGGCGCAGATACTTTGGAATTCAAACTGCCATGGAATGATAACAAACGTGTATATTTAGATAATGAAAAACAGGTTCAGGTTGCACATGACATTTATCGCATAAGGACACTGACAGATGAAAAAGGAGCAGATGGAACAGGGATTCTGACCACTGTATATGCGGAAGCAGCATTTTATGATTTGACCTTTTCAGATGAAAAACAGCCGCGAGAGTTTAATGCCGATTTACCCTCTGTTCCAATGAGTTATGCGTTGGAAGGCACAGGATGGTCTCTTGGTGTAGTTGATGTCACTACCAAACGGACATGGCAATGCCAAGAGAAGAATGCATTGGCCATACTCAGAATGACGCAACAGATTCACGGTGGAGACTTAGTATTTGATAGTCGAAACCGTCTTGTAAATTTACTTACATTTAGTGGTAGAGATAGTGGTGCATTATTTGCCTATAAGAAAAACCTTACAGGTATCAAGAGAGTTGTTGATACCCGCTCTCTGGTGACAAGGTTATATGCCCATGGTAAAGATGGCATGACCTTTGCCACGATCAATAGTGGCAATGAATATGTAGAAAACTATGAATATTGCAATGAGGTGCGGGTTTCAACACTCGATCTTTCGAATTTCACAAATCCTTATCAAATGCTTGAGTTTACGAATATGCGACTCGCAGAATTTTCAAAGCCCCGTGTTTCCTATGTGCTATCAGCGATGGATTTGTCTGTGCTGACAGGTTATGAGCATGAAAGGTGGTCACTTGGCGACATTGTGACGGTGGATGATAGAGATTTGAATCTTACTATCAAAACAAGGGTTGTTCGCAGACAATACAATCTTCAGGAGCCATGGAAAACTGTACTTGAATTATCATCAAAACTTCGTGAACTTGGTGATACGTCTTCTAGCATTCTCGCTGATCAGCTCGACCAAAGCAACCTCATTGGGCAGGAAATCAAAGATATGGTGCCGTTTAACCATCTGCGTAATAGTAGAGCAGACGATGGCTTTGCTTACTGGCAGAATTCAGGTTTTGAGGTGGACACTGAAAAAGGTGTGACAGGTACAGCTTCATTTAAAGCGGTAGGTTCTGCAACCTCTACAAAAAGTATGGCTCAAACAGTATATCCTGCATCCCGCCGTAACTACACCATATCAGCACAAATAGGATCAGATAATCTCCAAAAAGGTATAGATGGACAAGTGGGTATCGAGGTAGTATTTGAGTTTGAAGATGGAACTACTGAAACGAGATTTATTGACCTGTTTTAAGAAAGGATGGTGATTGATTTGGCTGTATTTCAACAAATTGCTCGTGATGCAACACCTAAAGGGTATGGAACGCTTCACTCTATCACCATTCGGTTGGTAGTTTCAAACTGCACGGGAGAAGTATATTTCACTGACATTATGCTGCAGGCAGGTTCTATAGCCACTGGCTGGGTCGGTCATGTATGCGAAATCAAGTGGACGAACGACGGGTAGGTGATGGCTATGCAGGAAAGCAATTTTATACGTTTCGCGGAAGTCATAAAAGTAAAATCAGAAAAGCGTATAGTTAGTATTACTGTGCGTCCCCTTATTACCAACTGTACGGGTTCGATTTATTTCACCGACCTACAACTTCAGGAGGGTGACAAGCTGACAGGATACACGCTACACACGGAAACGTTCCTAAAGCATTCGCCTAATCCGGTACGTTTCCACAATGGTGTAGTCCGTAGTGGAGACACAATCATTATTTTTAACCTCGGAGAAACTTCAAGCGGGCTAGATTGTTATATCTACCCCCTGCAAGCTATGGAAGCTGGTAGTATTCAGCTTTCACAGGGGATGGGTTCACATAAGGTAAAATTTGATTCAGAGGCTTACCCAGGTGATGAATTTGCACTTAAGGCTTCAACAAGAGAGTGTTTGAGAAACGGCTATCCCACGCCGAAACATGGATTCTTTCAATACACAGCCGCTACCGACAGTAAGCACCAAGTAAAGCTACAAGACAGAAAATCTGCTAGGGTATATTTCGAATACAAAGAAATGCTGAAAGGGGATCTGCGTCCATGAAAGATTATATTAAGGGTAAACGCTGTATGGTATGGTCCTTCATGGGCAATGCTCGGATGTATCAGGCTTTGAACGATTACGGTGACCGTTTAGATACTGTTGGTATTTTCACTTTTGAGGTAGACATCACAGGCACGATAACGGAAACAGGTACTAGCGTTTCTTCCCTTACTCCATATCGTACAAAGTGGCCACATATCAAATGGTTACTTACCATTATGAACCATGGGACAGAGAGCATATTTACGGCTCTGAGAAATAACGAAGGTGGTGCAAAGTCGAAATTCCTCTCAGAAATAGTGCGTATTATGAACAAATACCCTTGGTGTGCAGGTGTAGATATCGATTTAGAGCGCGGTGGCGGATTTGAGAACCGTGCTGCCGCAAATGCTCTATTCGCTGATATATACTCGACTGTTAAAAACTATGATTCATCAAAACTGGTCAATATCTGCTTACCTGGAATGACGGGTGTGCAAGGATCAGTTGGTGGAGAAAATTGGTGTGTTTATGCCGACCTTAACGATTATTGTGATACGGCAGCAATCATGAGTTATGGCATGGCATGGGCAGGTTCAGCTCCAGGTCCAGTATCACCAAGGAGCTGGCTTGAAGGTATCTACAATTATGCTATTACAGCTATGTCACCACAAAAAGTATATATGGGTTTACCTGGTTACGGTTGGAATTGGCAGATTTACGACTATCCATCCAACCTAGGTAAGACTTATCGCGGTACATCGAACACTTACTATGCAGCTAAGAACTGGATGACTGGGGTGTATAACTTTACAAATGATCAGCCTCCACAACCATTTATCCCAATCATTGCCTACTGGGATGATCACGATAAAGTACCATGGGCGCTGCCACATGTCTACGATTATATGGAAGGCTGGGACGCAGTATCACGAGAAGCTCCTATTATTGCTGAAACATATAATCGGCGAAAATATCTTACTTGTTACGGGAAAACACAAAAGTCGGAGTTTGGAACTATATATGTTAACCGAGATGGTGAACCGAACAGCTACACAGATGGTGTTGTGGTTGGTAATGGAATGATCACTCTTTCGTCAAGTGAAGGTAAAGCGGAGTACAACTTTACAATTGACAAATCAGGTACTTATGATGTAGTTGTACAGCTTTGCTTTCCGTTCTGGGATAAGAATGGTATCACAATTGCACTTGACGGTACAGTGGTTAGCTACTCAGAGAATCGTCTATGGTGGCCATACTGGAGGAAAACTTATTGGGCAGAACTTGCCACTAATGTAAATCTCCTAGCAGGAACACATAGCATTACGATTGAAGGTGGTGTAGTTGGTACTCAATTTTATGGTTTCCGGGTTTGTTCTAATTTTAGTGAACATCCTTCTGCTGGAGAGGCAACCTTCAGTTTATCTCCACGAAGCTTTAAAGACGTAAATGGTAACATGGCTGTTCCAGACAAAGGGTTTAAGCTTACTACAGAGGTTTTGCGCCGTAAGCCGGATTCAGCGTTAGCTTGGTATGAAGACTTTAGAGATCCCGTCATCCTGCCAGAAAGCTACTGGCAGACGTTATCGGGGAGTTGGAGTGTATGGCAAAATCCTGAAGACAATGGCAATCGTCCGTATTCTCAGCTTGAAGGAAGTGGTCAGCTTGCTTGGAAATACGATAGCTTTCGTGATGTGCATATCCGTGCTAGAATTGCCTTTCCTATGAATGGTAGCGGAAGAGCAGGGATATTTTGTGGGAATGTGTTTTGCTGTATCAACATTGACACCCAACAAGTGGAGCTATACCAAGGCTCTACATTACTTGGTAGTTATCCGGCAAGTTACTATAAGACTTCAGATGCTGACATTCGCACCAATCCGAATATGTATCTCATTGAAATGAGGAAACGTGGAAATAAGGTGCGTGTCTACTCTGGGAATTCCAACACACTTCGTTTTACTGCAAACATCTCAAGTACGGGTGGCTATTGTGGTATTCAGTCCGATGGGCAAATTAAATGTGAACTTCTCCGCTTAGGCGATGCATGGACTTATGAACCTTACGAAGCCTTTGATGTCACCATGCCAGACGGATCACTTATGCAGTATGGCAGAATTGCTAGGAATGGTGTAACTTGGGATAGTAAGTTTCATGTATTTACTCTTACAGCTGATGTAGAGGAAGCCTCCACCAGAAGTGAGGATATTTCCATGGATTATGACTTTTATCATAGTAATCTCTTGCAGATACCATGCAATGCAGATTATACAGCGAAGGTTATACCAAAGGACATAAACGTCTGGATATCTCGGTTGTTTCTCGGTGATGCAGATGGCTTTTCAATTTTGTACTATCAAGATGTGGATTCGCTGGTCTACTGGTCAAACGAAGCGGCTTATCGTTGGGACCTACGGGGTATTGCTATCTGGTCATTGGGACAGGAAGATATGCGGCTATGGGAAGCTTTGCCAAAACAAATATAGAGGAAAAATAAACTATACAAGTATACGCTTGCCTATTTCGGTTGGCGTTTTTTTATGTAATCAAAATGATAGGAGGTTAAGATAATGAAGGAAATTTGGAACTGGATTCAAGTGACATTTGCTGTTGTTGGTGGTTGGCTCGGATATTTTCTCGGAGGATGGGACGGATTTTTATATGCTTTACTTACTTTTGTTGTGATTGATTACATCACAGGTTTGATGTGTGCTGTGCTTGATAAGAAGCTATCCAGTGAGGTAGGCTTTCGCGGCATATTCAAGAAAGTACTCATCTTTTCACTGGTAGCAATCGGTCACATTATTGATAAAAACGTTATTGGAGATGGCTCTGTTATACGAACAGCGGTCATCTTTTTTTATCTTTCAAATGAAGGCATATCCATACTTGAAAATGCTGTTCATGTTGGTCTGCCTGTGCCACAGAAACTCAAGGATATATTAGAGCAGCTTCACAACAGAAGCGACAAGGAGGACTATAAATGAATCTACGTAAATTAATACTTACGAACAATGCCTGCTACAAGGCAGGTAAAACAATAAAACCGAAGGGTATAATGGTTCACTCAACAGGGGCTAACAACCCAAACCTAAAACGCTACGTTGGTCCAGACGATGGCTTGCTAGGAAAGAACCAGTATAACAACCATTGGAATCAAAGCAAACCTGGAGGGCGTGAAGTCTGCGTCCATGCCTTTATTGGTAAATTAGCAGATGGATCTATTGCCACCTATCAAACATTGCCTTGGAATCATCGTGGTTGGCATGCTGGAGGAGCTGCTAATAATTCCCATATTGGTTTTGAAATTTGCGAGGACGGTTTGACCGATGCCTCGTATTTTTCTGCTGTTTATAAGGAAGCTGTGGAGCTTTGTGTATATCTTTGCAAACTTTATGGGTTTAGTGAAAGAGATATCATTTGTCATAGCGAAGGTTATAAACGAGGCATTGCCAGTAATCATGCAGACGTGATGCACTGGTTTCCTAAGCATGGGAAGAGTATGGACACCTTTCGAGCGGATGTAAAGAAACTATTAAGTGCCGAAAATAAACCAGCAGACACGGTGAATAAGAAATATTACCGTGTGCAGATCGGTGCTTATTCTGTTAAAGCAAATGCTGAGGCACAGCTTGCCAAAGCTAAAAAAGCAGGCTTTACGGATGCATTTATTAAGTATGATTAATCAAATAGAGCAGGTAAAAAAACAGTATTTCTTAAATTTCATCAAGCCTCTCAAATAAAATATTAAACTATTAAATTTAAGTAGCCTGTGAGGGTTCTTCCCTTGCAGGCTCTTTTTTTATGCCTTGATTTAATTAAATTCTACAAATCCTCAACTTCGACCTGTTCCCACGGCTATTAGGTAGGAGGTGATTCCTAGTGAATCAGCACGAGAATAAAAAAGTTACGAAGATCTCGGATGAGGTTATAGACAAAAGCACCACCGCACTTAAGAGAGTTTCACAGGAACAGTTACAACGTGAGTTTGATTATATCCAGGCAGAAAAGTTGCTGAGAAAGATGCTCGAAAAAGGCTTAATAACTGAAGTGGAATTTAACAAGATAGATGCACTCAACCGCCAAACTTTCTCCCCTTTTTTAGCTGAGATAATGCCCTGAAATCCTTGATATATAAGGGTTTCAGAGGTAATATGTGACATACCAAGAAGGAGGTGAGAGGATGAAAAAGATAACGAAAATAGAAGGGAATCTAGCCAACTCTTTTATTAAGGCAAAAATGCGAGTAGTTGCCTACTGCCGAGTTTCAACAGATAGTAATGAACAGCTAGTCAGCTTGCAAGCACAAAAGGCCCATTATGAGACCTACATAAAGGCGAATCCGGAATGGGAATATGCAGGCTTATATTATGACGAGGGAATCAGCGGCACGAAAAAGGAAAACCGCTCTGACCTACTTAGAATGTTATCAGACTGTGAAACTGGGAGAATTGACCTAATCATTACAAAGTCCATCAGCCGATTTGCGAGAAATACTACAGACTGCTTGGAGATGGTTCGAAAACTGATAGACCTTGGGGTTCATATCTATTTTGAGAAGGAAAACATCAATACGGGTTTAATGGAAAGTGAATTGATGCTCTCCATTTTAAGTGGGCTTGCAGAAAGTGAGTCAATTTCCATTTCTGAAAATACGAAGTGGGCCATTCAAAGACGATTTCAAAACGGAACCTTTAAAATTTCCTACCCACCATATGGGTATCAAAACATTGACGGTCAGATGATAGTAAACCTCAAGCAGGCTGAAGTTGTGAAGTATATTTTTGCAGAAGTATTATCGGGCAAAGGTACACAGAAAGTTGCAAATGATCTTAATCAAAAAGGTATCCCATCAAAAAGAGGTGGCCGTTGGACGGCTACTACCATTCGAGGGATTCTGACCAATGAAAAATATACTGGCGATGTTATTTTGCAAAAGACTTATACTGACAGCCATTTTAACAGGCACACCAATTACGGTGAGAAAAATATGTACCTAGTAGAAAACCATCATGAGGCAATTATCAGCCATGAAGATTTTGAAGCTGTGGATGCCGTTCTCAATCAGAGAGCAAAGGAAAAAGGCATCGAAAAGCGCAACAGCAAATATTTAAACCGATATGCTTTCTCTAGCAAAATTATCTGCTCGGAGTGTGGCAGTACTTTCAAAAGACGGGTTCATTCATCTAGAAGAAAATACATTGCTTGGTGCTGCAGTAAGCATATAAGCAATATAACGGAATGTTCTATGCAGTTCATTCGAGATGAAGATATAAAGACTGCATTTGCCACAATGATGAATAAACTCATTTTTGGTCACAAGTTCATATTAAGGCCACTTTTGGATGAGTTGCGCAGCAAGAATAATGCGAAAAGTTTTCGTAGAATCGAAGAGTTGGAAACTAAAATTGTAAACAACATGGAGCAGAGCCAGGTACTGACAGGTTTAATGGCCAAAGGGTATCTGGAACCTGCTCTGTTTAATAAAGAAAAGAATGCACTGGAGGCAGAAAGAGAAAGGTTTCTTGCCGAAAAGGATCAACTTACTCGTTCCGTCAATGGCAATATTGCAAAGGTAGATGAGGTTGACCGTCTGCTTAAGTTTGCCACTAAGTCCAAAATGCTCACAGCTTATGAGGATGAGTTGTTTGAAAATTACGTAGAGAAGATTATTGTTTTTTCACGAGAGAAAGTCGGATTTGAATTAAAATGTGGAATCACATTGAAGGAAAGGTTGGTGAATTAGATGGGTCACACACCCTATGGATATAGAATTGAAGATGGAAAGGCTGTTGTAGATGATAAAGCAGCAGAACAAGTAAAAGAGTTATTTTCAGGTTACTTGTCAGGATTATCCTTGAAGAATGCTGCAATAAAAGCTGGGATAGATTGCTACCATGCCACAGTAAGTAGGATGCTACAGAACAAGCAATACCTTGGAGACGAATTCTATCCTCCAATTATTGATGAGGAGATATTTGAAAAAGCAAGGTTAGAAAAACAAAAGCGAGCAGAAAAACTTGGACGGATATGGGAGCCTAAAGATGTACCAAAAACGGATTATCCTGTAAAGTTCAAAGCAAAACCTCTGGTACAAAAATATGACGATCCATATAAGCAGGCAGAATATGCTTACAGTTTGATAGAAAGTGAGGTGTAACAAGTGGCAGTGAGTAGAAATGTCACAGTGATTCCGGCAATTAAACGAGTCGGAAATAATAAAACTAGTGAGAGCAAACCCAAAATACGAGTGGCTGCTTACTGTCGTGTTTCAACGGATAGTGAGGAGCAGGCTTCAAGTTATGAAATTCAGATTGAACATTATACAAACTATATTAAGAAAAACAAGGAATGGGAATTGGCAGGGATTTTTGCGGATGATGGTATCACAGGTACAAATACCAAAAAGCGTGAAGAGTTCAACCGCATGATTGAGGAATGTATGGCAGGAAAAATAGACATGATCATTACAAAATCCATCAGCCGATTTGCCAGAAACACGTTAGACTGCCTTAAATACATCCGTCAGTTAAAAGATAAAAACATCGCTGTATTCTTTGAAAAAGAAAATATCAACACCATGGATTCCAAGGGTGAAATTATGCTGACTATTATGGCTTCCCTTGCCCAACAGGAAAGCCAATCCTTAAGTCAGAACGTTAAGCTGGGCATTCAGTATCGATATCAACAAGGTGAAGTCCAGGTCAACCATAAGCGTTTCCTTGGATACACCAAGGATGAAAACAAGCAACTAGTCATCGACCCCGAGGGTGCAGAGGTTGTTAAACGGATTTATAGAGAGTACCTTGAAGGAGCTAGTCTTTTACAAATATCAAGAGGACTAGAAGCAGACGGTATTCTTACAGCGGCAGGCAAAGCCAAATGGAGACCAGAAACACTAAAAAAGATATTGCAGAATGAAAAGTACATCGGTGATGCCCTTCTACAAAAGACATATACGGTTGATTTCCTTTCTAAAAAGCGGGTCAAGAATAACGGCATCGTTCCCCAGTATTATGTAGAAAACAGCCATGAGCCGATTATTCCAAGGGAGCTTTTTATGCAAGTTCAAGAAGAGATGGTTCGAAGAGCAAATCTTCGTGGCCGCAAAGGCGGTAAAAAGCGAGTCTATAGCAGCAAGTATGCTTTATCGAGTATTGTTTACTGCGGACACTGCGGCGATATTTACCGACGGGTACATTGGAATAACAGAGGCTACAAGTCTATTGTTTGGAGATGTGTCAGTCGTTTAGAGGAAAAAGGCTCTGAATGCACTGCTCCTACCATAAACGAGGAAACATTGCAGACAGCAGTGGTCAAGGCTATTAACGAGCTTTTGGCTAACAAAGAACCCTTCCTCTCAACCTTGCAGAAAAACATAGCTACTGTATTTAATGAAGAAAATGATAATGCCACCGATGATATTGATGGCAAATTGGAAGAATTACAACAACAGCTTCTTATACAAGCAAAGTCCAAGAATGACTATGAAGATGTGGCTGATGAAATTTACCGCCTTCGAGAATTAAAGCAAAATGCACTAGTTGAAAATGCAGAGCGAGAAGGAAAAAGGCAACGAATAGCTGAAATAACTGATTTCTTGAATGAACAATCCTACGAGTTGGAGGAATATAATGAGCAGTTAGTAAGGCGTCTCATTGAAAAGGTTACGATATATGAAGATAAGCTCACCGTTGAATTCAAATCAGGAATCGAAATTGATATAGAAATATAACCTTTGTGTTAAAACAAAACTAAATTTACTTGATTTTTATATCCCTCCATGCTAACATAAAAACAAATGAATATTTTGTTTTTATGTTTTTATATGGAGGTACATTATGTTATGGCTAAATTTACAGAGTTAGAAAAAGAAAAAATTCGAAAGGAATTGCTTAAAGTTTCCTATCGTTTTTTTTATAGATAAAGGTTTTAAAAGTACATCTCTTGAGGATATTACTTCATCAGTCGGCATTGCAAAGAGTTCTTTTTATATATTTTTCGAATCAAAAGAAATGCTATATATGGAATTGTTAGCGCATGAGGGAGAACAAATTGAAAAGCAGGTTTGGCCAAAAGTTTTGGCTGCTAATGATATACGTTCAGCTATAAAGATATATTTAAATGAGATGGCTTTAGAACTAGAAACAAAGATTTTAACTCAAAGACTGGTTTACGACATTGAGGAGTATAAACTTGTTTCAAGAAAACTAAATCCAGAGTATGTTGGTTCGGAGCATCTAAGAAGTATTGTTCCTCTTATGGAGTTTATAAAGTCGCGTCAAAACTCTAAGGAGGTTATCGATGAAGACCCAGGCGTTATAGCTGGAGTTTTAAGATCGGCATTACTAATAGGCTCTCAAAAAGGAGATTTGCAGCAATATAATTATGAAAAAATTAGAGAGTTATTATTCGAGGCGGTTACTAATCAAATTACTCGACCTTAATGGGGTATAGGTAATGATAATTTCAGATGAAAGTAAGAAAGTGGTGATATTTATGACGGAAAAAATAATTCACTTTAATAATGTTCATATCTGTACTGAGAGCTTTGGAGATATTAATAATCCAACAATCTTGTTAATTATGGGAGCTACTGCATCAATGATCTATTGGGAAGAAGACTTTTGTAAGAGATTAAGCAATAAAGGGTTTCATGTTATACGTTATGACAATAGAGATACAGGTAAATCAATTACTTACGCATATGGTCATCCAGAGTATACTTTTGAGGATTTGGCTGATGATGCAATTGAGGTACTAGATGCCTATAAGGTTGATAAGGCTCACATAGTTGGTATGTCTATGGGTGGAATTATTACGCAGATAATAGCTCTTAAACACCCAGACAGAGTTCTAACCATTTCATTAATTATGACATCAAATTTTGATTCTAATCTTCCTAAAAAGGATAGTAAAGTAACAGAAGCCTTAGGTGAGCTTAAAATTAAAAATTGGCAAGACAAAGATGAAGTGATAGAATGCTTTATTAAAAAAAGTAAAGTTCTTGTCGGGTCTAAAAATATATTTGATGAAGAGAAAATAAGAAGGCTGAATGAAGAGGAATTTAATAGAGCTAGTAATTTGCAGAGTATAGATAATCATGGATTTATTAGAGGTTGGGGTTTGTATTTATCTAGAACCAGCGAAATTAATGTTCCTACACTTGTAATTCACGGAACAGAAGACCCTATTATACCCTATGAGCATGGAGTTTATCTTTCTGAAGTTATACCAAATGCTGTATTGGTTACCTTAGAGGGTGCTGGGCATGAGCTTCACTATAATGATTGGGATAAGATTATTAATGCAATATCAAAGCGTGTATCGAGTTTTATAACTGAAATTTGAAAAAAGTTTTTAGATAGGAGTGATTTTAATGAGTAAAGATATGAAACAAATTAAGGAAATAACTAAAAAACATAATATTATTCTAAAGGAAGAAACAATGCAGTTTAATGAATCCGGGCTTGATTTTCAAGTTGTATTTGCACAAGATGAAAGTGGAATTGACTGGGTTCTAAGGTTGCCGAGGCGGGAAGATGTTATGCCTAGAACAAAGGTAGAAAAACAAGCATTAGATTTGGTTAATCAGTATGCGAAATCTTTTCAGGCACCAAATTGGATTATTTATACGGATGAGCTAATCGCTTACAAGAAGTTATCTGGTGTGCCAGCAGGAACTATAGACCATAATATAGGAAATTATGTTTGGGAAATAGATATTAACAATATTCCAGAATCATTCCACAAGTCTCTTGGTAGAGTGTTAGCAGAGCTTCATAGCATACCTAGTGATAAGGCTACAGAGCTTGGACTAGTAGTGCAAACCCCAGAAGAGGTAAGAATATCAATGAAGCAGCGTATGGATGATGTAAAAGCAAAGTTTGGTGTTGGTGAGAACCTATGGAACAGATGGCAGGCATGGATTAATGATGATGAAGTGTGGCCAATGAAAACTGGATTGATTCATGGAGATATTCATGCTGGCCATACTATGATTGATAAAGATGCTAATGTAATTGGATTAATCGACTGGACCGAAGCAAAGGTTACGGATATATCAAATGACTTTGTTTTTCATTATAAGGCTTTTGGAGAAGAGGGGCTAGAAGCTCTGATTTTTGCTTATAAAGAAGCTGGTGGATATTACTGGCCTAAGATGAAAGAGCATATTATTGAATTAGTTGCTGCATACCCAGTTTCAATTGCTGAGTTTGCAATTGTATCTGGTGTTGAAGACTATGCTCAGATGGCGAAGGAAGCGTTGGAAGTATAAGAGTCATTAGTGATGTAATGTAGTTATCGATATGTTCCCGTCTACCGATAGCCCCAAAAACGCAGTGGATATGTTTCCGAGAACGGGCATACTCAAATGACATTTATTCTGTCCTCTCGAGCCATGTTGAAAGTGTAGTTAAATTAGCTAGGAAGTAAGCTATTTAGCCAGGAATTTAATATGAGTATATTTCCACCTATTTTTCACCGCTTAGTGTGACTCTGGGTGGAAATTATTTTTTTATATAATGATTGTTTTAAGTAATTGTATATATTCAGTTGGAGTATTTTTTATAAACTAATTTTTGTTTTCTTTAAAAAGATACATATGAGTAAAAAGTATATTTTGTGTATTTATATACAAAATACCATCGGAGAAATAGGAAAGATATATTTTTGATTTATATTTTTATTAAATAAAAAAACAAATATGTTATTAAATTATTAGAAATATAATAAAAAAAATAAATTAGTTTTATGTTATAGAACATATGTGTTTCTATAAGACACATCTAATAAAAATCAATATTATGGTAAATTGAATAAATATACAAAAATATGTTGACAGTGCCAGTATTTTGATGTATTATATTACCAAGATGAATATTAGCTGTTGAAGAGAATAGTAACATTAGAAGGTGTTTAAGAGAGTCGATGGTTGGTGCAAATCGATACAAGTTCAATGTGAATCCGCCTTGGAGGCTTATTACGATGAGTAATACGGAGAAAACCGTTAAAACATTAGAGAGGATTATAATTTGTTCTAAATGAACATATTGTAATCAATTAGGGTGGCAACACGAGACATTCGTCCCTTTTAGGGAGGATGTCTTTTTTGTTATATAAAAGTATATATCATAAGTATATTAGGGGTAGTACACTTATGATGAAGCAAATTTGTTATTTTTAAATTTAAGGGGGAAAATTCATGCATAAGAAATTATTTATTCCAGGTCCAGTAGAAGTTAGAAAAGATGTTTTAGAAAAAATGGCTACACCAATGATAGGGCATAGAAGTAAAGATGCTTCAGCACTTCAAAGAGGTATTAGTGATAAGTTAAGAAAGGTATTTTATACAAAAGAAGAAATATTATTATCTACTTCATCTGGTAGTGGATTAATGGAAGGAGCTATTCGTTGTACTACTAAGAAGAGGGCAGCAGTATTTTCAATTGGTGCTTTTGGTAAGAGATGGTATGAAATGGCTAAATTCAACAATGTACCAGCAGATTTATTTGCTGTGGAAATGGGAGAAGCAATCACACCAGAAATGGTAGATGATGCATTATCAACAGGAAAATATGATAGTATTTTTGTAACACATAATGAAACATCAACAGGAATTATGAATCCTATTGAAGAAATTGCAGAAGTAGTAAAAAAATATCCAGAAGTAGTATTTTGCATAGATGCAGTATCATCTGCAGCTGGAAGCAAGATAGAAGTTGATAAATTAGGAATTGATATTTGTGTTACATCTTCACAAAAAGCTATAGGATTGCCTCCTGGACTAGCAATTTGTACATTTTCTAAGAAAGCTTTAGAAAGAGCAAAAACAATTGAATTTAGAGGATATTATTTAGATCTTTTACAACTTTATAACTTTATTCAAAAGAAGGATTATCAATATCCATCAACACCATCAATTTCACATATGTATGCTTTAGATTATGCTCTTGATTTAATGTTAGAAGAAGGATTAGACAATAGATTTAATAGACATATTGAAATGGCTAAGTATGTGAGAGCTTGGGCGAAAAAATATTTTGATTTATTTGGGGATGAAAAACACTTATCAAATACAGTGACAGCTATCAAAAATACAAGGGGAATTTCAGTAGCTGATTTAAATAAAGAATTAGGTAAAAGAGGATTTGCTATATCAAACGGATATGGAGATTTGAAAGAAAAGACATTTAGAATTGCACATATGGCTGAAATGACTTTAGATGATATTAAGGAACTATTAGAGAATATCGAAGATATTTTAAATCTTAAATAGATAATTTTGGGGGGCTATTTGTTATGAAAATATTAGTTAATGATGGAATGGAAGTAGAAGCTTTAGAGAATCTTAAAGCATTAGGATATGATGTAGATGATAATCAATATAAGGGTGAAGATTTATTTAATAAGATTAAAGAAGTTGATGTTATTGTAGTAAGATCAGCGACAAAAGTAAGAAAAGAACTTATAGATGAAGCTTTAAAAACTGGAAAATTAAAATTAGTGATAAGAGGTGGAGTTGGCGTAGACAATATAGATGTTAAGTATGCTGAAGAAAATGGTATAACTGTAAGAAACACTCCCCTTGCTTCATCAGCGTCAGTAGCTGAGCTTGCTATTGGACATATGTTTGCATTAGCTAGATTTATTAACATAGCTAATGTTACAATGAGAGAAGGAAAATGGGAAAAGAAGAAATATGAAGGATTTGAATTAGGAGGAAAAACTTTAGGACTTATTGGATTTGGTAGAATTGCAAGAGAAACTGCAAAAAGAGCAAATGCATTAGGTATGAAGGTGGTTTATACTGATATTACTGGAAAAGTTGATGGATATGACGAATATAAATTCTTAGAAAAAGAAGAATTATTAAAAGTTAGTGATTTTGTATCTCTTCATATTCCATTTATAAAATCAGTAGGAGCTGTAATTGGAGAAAAAGAATTAAACATTATGAAAAATAGCGCTTATTTAATCAATTGCGCTAGAGGTGGAGTTGTAGATGAAAAGGCATTATTAAATGCTTTAAATAACGGAGAGATTGCTGGAGCAGCGTTAGATGTATTTGAAAAAGAGCCAAATGAAAATGCAGAATTAGTAAATCATCCAAAGGTAAGTGCAACTCCTCATATAGGTGGTTCTACTATTGAAGCTCAAAAGAGAATAGGAGAAGAAATAGTAGCAATTATTAATGAATTTGGGGGGAAAGATTTAGATGGTGATGATAAGGCCGTTTAAGGCATATAGACCAAGAAAAGACGTTGCACATAAGGTAGCTGCATTACCATATGATGTAATGGATTCAGATGAAGCAAGGGAAATTGTAAAAGATAATATGTATTCTTTTCTTCATATAGATAAAGCAGAAGTAGATTTGCCTAAAACTATTGATATATATGATAGAAGAGTTTATGAAAAAGCAAAGGAAAATCTTAAAAGTTTCATTGAGAATGGAATACTTATTGAAGACTCAAAAAGTATATTATATATATATAGATTAATTATGGATAGAAGAGTTCAAACTGGAATAGTTGCATGTTCATCTATTGATGATTATTTGACTAATAATATAAAAAAACATGAAAAAACAAGAGAAGATAAGGAGCTAGATAGAATTAATCACGTAAATATATGTGGTGCTCACACTGGTCCAATTTTCTTAACTTATAGAGATAAAGAAGAAATTAATAAGTTAGTTGAAGAAATTACAAGTGAAGAACCAAATGTGGACTTTTTAGCAGAAGATGGTGTGGAACATATTGTATGGTGTGTTAGCAATAAGGATAGAATAAATACTCTTGTGAGTTTATTCAAAGAAGTTCCTTGTACGTATATAGCTGATGGACACCATAGAGCAGCATCAGCAGTAAAAGTTGGTGAACTTAGAAGAGATTTGGTAAGAAGTTATAAGGGTGATGAGGAATTTAATTATTTTCTTTCAGTGTTATTCCCTAGCTCAGACCTAAAAATAATGGATTATAATAGAGTTGTTAAAGATTTAAATGGATTAACAGCTAATGAATTATTAGAGAAGGTAAAGGAAAAATTCGATGTAGAGAAAGCTTATGGAAGTTTTAAACCGAGAGAAAAACATGTGTTTGGAATGTATTTAAACAAAGAATGGTATAAGATTAGGGCAAAAGAAGATACATTTCAAGATACTGTTTTAGAAGCATTAGATGTTTCTATTCTACAAAATAATCTTTTATGTCCTATACTAGGAATAAATGATCCTAGAACAGATAAGAGGATTGATTTTGTAGGTGGAATAAGAGGACTTAAGGAACTAGAACGACTAGGTGATAAGTATAATGGTGTAGCTTTTGCTTTATATCCTACAACCATTGATGAATTAATGAATATAGCTGATAATGGTGAAGTAATGCCGCCAAAATCTACATGGTTTGAGCCTAAACTTAGAAGTGGATTATTTATCCATAAGTTAGATTAATTTGTCTGAATAAAAAAAAGACTGACTAAGAAAAAAAAAGAATGAATAAGGAAAGGGTAGCTCTGAGAAGAGCTACCCTAATTTAATGAAATCAATAATGAAAACAAGAATAAAAAATAAAGATAATAAAAGGGAAGAAAATAGAGAAAAATTAGAGGAAAAGAGCCTGATTTCTGTTCAATCTTTATTATATTGTCAGACTTTTCTTTCTTTTTTGAACTCCCTCTTAGACCGCTATTCATCTATCTTTATAAGGATTCGTGTTTTAAATTCAAATAGTCAATCTTTTTTTTACTGGAACATAATTGTCTGAATAAAAAAAAGACTGACTAAGAAAAAAAAAGAATGAATAAGGAAAGGGTAGCGCTACAAAACGCTACCCTTAATTTGTATAATATTTATATTCTACTTAATTAATTCTACATGGGAAGGGGTGCAAATAGCATCTTCTGGTATACCTGTAATATATCCGTTATCGTTTAATTTGTATTCTGTGCCATCGATAATCATTTTTGAATCTTTAGTAAATCCTAATTTGAAGAAGTTTTCATTCAAATAACCATTTCTTAAATTCATCAATTCTTCATTAGTATATAACCAACCGCTTTCATCAAAATATACATAATTTTCTCCACCATCTAATGAAATGTAATTGTTTGTTTCTGCCCCCATTCCTTCAAGAATTGCTTTACCTTCTTTTGTTTGAGGAAAGAAAATTCTAATTAAGTCTATTTTTTCATCATATGAAATATTTTTGTTTAATATGTTGATAAAATCAAATACTCTACCTGAATCTTCTATTTCATCGGTTGATAGATAATCTCTATAATCTACATCTGGATTTAATATAGAAGAAAGTCTTTCCACTCCAGAATTAGTAATTGTTATGTCTGAATAGCCATGTAATAGAGTTTTTACTTTGTAAGGAGTATTTCGTTCTATGTTTAAAATATTATTTTCAAATTTTAATTCTGTTAAATTACCTTTTAAACGATTTGAATATTTTAAATTTGACGTATTAGAATTTTTACTTAACAAGTTACTAGTAGTTTTTTTATATGAATTAGTGGTATTAGAAGTATTTAAATTTTTCATGTAAGTACTGATTAGATTACTATTACATACATTGCGATTTATATACATTATTTTTATCTCCTCTCCTAAATAATATATTGTTATAAAAGAATAATGTTTTTATTATTATCGTAACAAAAAAGGAAAACTTAACTAAATTATATAAAAAATATATATATAATTAAATATATTACATAAAACGTAAAAATATAGACAAATAATACATTGTATGATAGTATATTATCTATAAAAGAGGAAAAAATATGAAGAAAAAGAGAATATTTACAATGGTATTGATATCATCTATCTGTTTTTTATTATTTACTAGTATGTTAAATACAACTGCATCTGCTGCATATGTATATACTGATTCTCAAAATGTAGACAATAGTACACAGGAAACAGCGTTTCAACTAACAGAAAATACAATTTATGATTCTTTGAGACTATTTCCAAAGAGAGAATCAAGTTGTTTTTTAGAGAGTACAGGAGATGCTGGATGGTACAAAGTTAATCTTTCAGAAGGAACAAAAACATTAACAATTTATGCTCCATATGTTACAGTTACAGCTACAGTATTTAATTCTGAAAAAAGTAAGGTATATGAAAATAAATTTGGTAAATCGCTTAAGAGACAAGGAAAATTCGATGTGTCAAATGCAGGTACATATTATATAAGAATCTCTTCAGATGATGAAATAACTGAAAAAGTTGCATATACAATGTTAGTAGGAGCTCCTGATTATACAACAAAGACATATACGAAGTCTCTTTCAACAACAAAACTAACAACATATAGTAGATACTCAAGTATTCAAACTTTTGATTTAAGCAATGTATCATCTATTCCAGATTCAGCAATAGTTAAAACAATATCTTTAGGTGGAACTGAGACTAATAAGTATAATGCTTCTGGAAAGACAAGAAGTATATGTGTATATGGTAAGTCATGGTATAGATCTACAGGACCATCTATTTTTGAGGTGGATATGTTTAATGCAACTACACCAACTCCACTAAAGCAAAAATGGCAATTCCAACATTATGCAACATCTGTAACTGATTCATATTCATTAAAGCCTAGTATCATATTTACATATATGTGTGAAAATAACTACTAATGTGAGTTTTATGTCTGAATAAAAAAAAGACTGAATAAGAAAAAAAAGACTGAATAAGGAAAGGGTAGCTCTGAGAAGAGCTACCCTAATTTAATGAAATCAATAATGAAAACAAAAATAAAAAAACAGAAAGAAAACATAGAAGAATAAAGGGCTAGAAAGGAATAAAGGAAAATATAAGAGAAGGAATAATGAATAAAAAATAAAGATAATAAAAGGGAAGAAAAGAGAGAAAAATTAGAGGAAAAGAGCCTGATTTCTGTTCAATCTTTATTATATTGTCAGACTTTTCTTTCTTTTTTGAACTCCCTCTTAGACCGCTATTCATCTATCTTTATAACGATTCGTGTTTTAAATTCAAATAGTCAATCTTTTTTTTACTGGAACATTAATTGTCTGAATAAAAAAAAGACTGACTAAGAAAAAAAAGAATGAATAAGGAAAGGGTAGCGAAGGCAAACGCTACCCTTTCCTTATTTATATTTAGAATATTATTTTTAAATTTTAATTCTTTTAAATGATTTTAATATTTTAAATTTGATGTATTAGAAGTATAAAATACATGTTAAAGAATATATTACATAAAATTATGGATATAATAAAAAATATGATAAAAGAAGGTGATGATTGTGAAAAAGAAAAAAATAATTATTATTGCAATAATCGTAATGTTAGGGGGGATAGGTAGTATTATAGCGATGAATAACAAATTAGAATTTAAATTACCTATAAATGGACACAACAAGATTTTGGAAGTCGAAGATACAGTGAAATTTATTAATAACAATCTTTCAGATGTAAATGGTATATATACGAATTATTTAGAAAAAGAGAGTGCAGGAGATGAAACAAAAGGTCATTATGTTTTATCTGAATCAGAAGGATTGATGATGTTATATGGAGTAGAAACTGGTAATAAAGATATTGCTGATACTCATTTAAAAATAATAGAAAATATGATGATGGAAAATAATTTAGTAAGTTGGAGAGTTAGGGGAGAAAAGAAGAGTATGGTATCATCTACTATTGATGATCTTAGAATAGTAAAAGCTAGTGCCTTAGCATATAAAAGATTTGATGATGCTAAATATAGAAAAGTATTTTTTAAGTTATCAGAGGGTATAAAGAATAATTCTGTATATAAAGGATGTTTAGTGGATTTTAATGATAATGGAATATTAAGCGATACAGTTACATTATCATATATGGATTTAGGGGCACTTTCTATTCTGGCCGATGTAGATAAAGACTATAAAGAAATAGAAGAAAAAAGCAAGAAAATAGTAGAGGGTGGATATATCTCAGATGCTATTCCACTTTATAGAAAATCATATAATATAAATGAGGAAGAGTATTCAAAGGAGGAAAATAATGATTTGTTATTAACTTCGATGATTTATTTGTATAAAAGTGAAGTAGGAGAAGATACAAGTAAATTTTTATATTGGGTAAAAGATAAGTTAAATAAAGATGGTTTTTTATGTAGTACATATTCTTCAGAAACAGGAGAGGCTACCTCAAAAGTTGAATCAACTGCTATATATTCCGTAGTAGCAATGGTAGCTAGAAATAGTAGAGAAACTAATTTATATAATAAGTTAAAAGAAAAGTTATCACTATATAAAATTGATGAAGGAGACTTAAAAGGTGCATTTGGATATTTAGAAAATAAAGAAATATATTCATTTGATAATTTAATGGCCATATTAGCACTAATAGAATAAAATAACTGCTTAAGAACCTAGAAATAATATGTTATAATATATCTAATTGTTGAGGTGATAATATGTTAAATTCTAGAATTGAGCTTATGTGTAAAGATAGATTATATAATAATATATTAGTAAAAGGGGTAAGTGGAAGTGGTAAAAGCACTTATCTTATAAATAGAGTTAATGAATATATTAATAAGTATTCTGTAGAAGATGGAGATTCTATATTGGTTTTATTTAAGAATAAACTATCAAAATCTATAGGATTAAAATTATTTGAAGAACAAGAAAGAGAAGAAACTCTTTTTTCATTTCTTAATATAAAAGTGGATTTTTATACTTATGATGAATTAGTAGAAAATTTATTAAAAGTAAAAGGAATTAATTTATGTAGTGGTGACAAAAAAAGAGAGATATTATTAGAAGCAATAGATAGTATAAAAGGAGATTTAAAAAATAGTAAGATATTTAGAATTAGTAATATTGAGAATATCGAAAAAGAAGTATGTGAAATTCTATCATCTAACATAAGTAGAAAACAATACATAGAAGGAAGAAGAAAAGTTTCTTATGTTAAGGCAAAAAAGAATTCACATAATAGAGAATTACTTTTTAATGTTTCTGAAATATTTAAAAAGCTTATATTTAAAAATAATGTATATATTAAAGATGTAATAGATATAGAACTTATAGAAAAGTTTTTAGATAATAATGATATATATACTCATATTGCAATTGATGATGGAGAATTTTTAACAGAGAAGCAAAGGAAATTTATATATACTTTAAGAAAAGACAGTAGTATAAGTACAATTACTATTACTTCCAAAAGAAATATTAAAGATGTTTCTTTTGAGAAAACTTATAATTTGAGAAATAACATAAGATCAAGTGAAGAAATAAGAAATCTTATTAAAGGTTTTAAAGGTAATAAGAATATATTAGAGAAAAATATAAATATACCATATCATCTTATATACGATGATATGGGAAAGAGTTTTTTAGCAATAAGAGATTTAATTAAAAACAATATATCTTTAAGATATAAATATGAAGATATTATTGTTTTATTTAAGAATGAAGAAGAACTTAGAAAGGGTAAGCTTTACTTCATAAATAGTAAGATACCATGTAGAAGAATTAAAAATTCTTTATATAGTAACGGAGATAAAATAAAATTAGCAGTCTTTGATGATGTATTAGGCATTAGTTCCAAAGTAGTTATAGTAACTAATTTTAATAATGAAAATTACAGTACTATAAAAGAAAAGAAAATTCTTATTGATGAAATATCTATGGCAGAAAATGAACTATATTTGGTTGGATATGGAAAAGAATCTAAATTTGTAAATAAGCTTCCAGTTGGAGTGCTAGAAGATAGAAGATTTGTAAGTAATAAAGGAATAGAATCATTTACTTATGTGGATTGTAAGAAGAATAAGGTGATAAATCTTTTAAGAGATATATCAGCTCCGAAGAATATGCTTATAAATGTTAATGGGAAAGAAGAAGAACTTGCTGATAGTGAAGTTTCAAAAGTTAAGGTGTTTTCACATATAGCAGCAGGTATGCCTATATTCATTTCAGAAGAAGAAACAGGAGAAATGTATCTACCTAATAGTGTTCTTACAAAAAATAAGGAACATTTTATTCTTACCATTGATGGGGACTCTATGATAAATGTAGGAATTAACAATGGAGATAAAGTTGTAATTGAAAGAAATAATACTGTAGAAAACGGAGATATTTGTGCTGTAGAGATAGATGGAAATGCTACTCTTAAAACTGTAAAGATAGCTAATGGTATGGCTACGCTTATTTCTGAAAATGATAATTATGCTCCTATGAATTTTGGACTTAACGAAATTAGAATTATAGGGCAAGCAGTTGGAATAATTAAAAATAATTAAAGGAGAAAACAATGAACTTAATTACTTTAGAGAATATAAGTAAAAGTTATAGTGAAAAACAAATAATTAATAATATATCTTTTGGTATTAATGAAGGTGAAAAGATAGGAATTATAGGGGTTAATGGAACGGGAAAATCGACTCTTTTAAAAATAGTAGCTGGATTAGATGAATTTTATGATGGTAAAATTACTAGAGTTAACAAATTAAGATGTGAGTATTTACCTCAAGATGTTGATTTTAATGATGAAGATAAAGTATTAACAGCAGTATTTTATGGAGATACTATTGAAATGAAAGCTCTTAGAGAATATGAAAATATTGTTTCTAAGTTATCTAGTGGACAAGGTGATTATGAGGAGTTAAGTAATAAACTAATAGAAGCTCAAGAGCCTATGGATGATCTTAATTTATGGGATATGGAAAGAGAAGCAAAAACTATACTTACTAGGCTTGGAATAACAAATTTTGAAGAGAAAGTTTCAAATTTATCTGGAGGTCAAAAAAAGAGAATTGCTTTGGCATCAGCATTAATTAGGCCTTGTGATCTTCTCATTTTAGATGAGCCTACAAATCATTTAGATAGCGAGACTATAGGATGGTTGGAAGAGTACTTAAACTCTAGAAAAGGATCACTATTGATGATAACTCATGATAGATATTTTTTAGATAGAGTAACTAATAGAATTATAGAGCTAGATAAAGGAAATTTATATAGTTATGATGGAAATTATTCGTATTTTTTAGAAAAGAAAATAGAAAGAAAAGAATTAGAAAAGTCTTCAGAAGAGAAGAGACAAAACTTTTTAAGAAATGAGCTAAAGTGGGTAAAGCGAGGTGCAAAAGCACGAAGTACTAAGCAAAAAGCTAGATTAGATAGATTTAAAGAAATATCAGAAATAAAATATGATAGTGAAGATCAGGAAGTAGATTTTGATATAAAAGGTAGTAGATTAGGTAAAAAATTAGTTGAAATTAATAATGTTTCTAAGAGTTTTGGGGATAAGAAAATAGTAAAAGATTTTTCATATATTCTTTTAAGAAAAGATAGAATAGGTATAATTGGAGAGAATGGAAGAGGAAAGTCTACATTAATGAATCTTATAGCGGGAGAATTATCTGTTGATAATGGTGAAATTATTAGAGGTGAGACAGTAAAAATAGGGTATTTTTCACAAGAAAATCGTTTTATTGATAGTGAATTAAGAGTTATTGATTATATAAGGGAAGTAGGAGAATATCTTGAAACAGCTAGTGGAGAAAAAATAACAGCATCTGCTATGTTAGAAAAATTTCTATTTACACCAGAGATTCAATATACTGAAGTAAAAAGATTATCTGGAGGAGAAAAAAGAAGATTATATTTACTTAGAGTACTTATGAGTGAACCTAACATTTTACTGTTGGATGAACCTACCAATGATTTAGATATTACGACACTTACAATTTTGGAAGATTATTTGGATTCATTTGATGGTCCGGTGATAACAGTATCTCATGATAGGTATTTTATTGATAGGATCTGTAATAAGATTTTTTATTTTAAATCAGCTAATGAAATTGATATTTTACATGGTGGATATAATGAGTATTTATTGTTTAGACAATTAGAAGAAGAAAAAGTTTCAGAAATTAAGGAAAAAAAAGAAAAACCAAAGTCTGAAAAAGCATTAAAATTTTCTTTTAATGAGCAACGAGAGTATGAAACAATAGATGAAGTTATAGAAAATTTAGAAGAAAAGATTAAAGAATTAGATAAAAGTATAGAAGAAAATGCTAGTAGTTATGGAACATTAAATGATCTTTTAAAGGAAAAAGAACAAGTAGAAAAAGAACTTAGTGAAAAGTATGATAGATGGACTTATTTAAATGAATTAGCAGAAAAAATAGAACAAGCGAAGAAGTAATTATTAAAGTTAAGAGGTGAATCGTTCAATGATATATTTAGACTATGCGGCTAATACACCAGTAGATGAAGAGGTACTTCAGGTATTCTGTGAGGCGTCAAAGGCATATTTGGGTAATCCTAATAGTAGTCATAAGCTTGGAAGAGATGCAAAGGGAGCGATAGATGCAGCTACAGAGAATATATCGAATCTTCTTAATGCAAAAGAAAGAGATATAATATATACTTCTAGTGGAACAGAGGCCAATAATTTAGCTATTAAAGGTGTGGCTAAAGCTTATAGAAGTTATGGAAAGCATATAATTACAACTTATTTAGAACATTCATCGGTAACAGCGGCAATGGTAGATCTTCAAAATCAGGGATATGAGATAGATTTTGTAGATGTATTAAGTGATGGAACTATAGACTTAGATCACTTAGAAGAGTTGATTAGAAAAGATACTATATTAGTTTCAATATGTTATGTTGGCAGTGAAGTAGGGATTATTCAACCAATAGATCAGGTATCTAAGGTGATTTCTAAATATGAAAATTGTTTTTTACATGTAGATGCTACTCAGGCATTAGGTAAAATGAATATTGATATGAATAATATGGACTTAGTTACTTTCACAGCTCATAAATTTTATGGATTAAATGGGTCAGGAGTAGTTATAAAAAAGAAAGAAATTAGGATGGAGCCTATAATTCATGGAGGAACTAGTACTACTATTTTTAGAAGTGGTACACCAGATGTAGCAATGATTCTTGCAACAGAAAAAGCTATAGATATAGCTATTAGCAATTTAGATGAAAGATATAATTATGTAAAATGTTTGAATAATATATTAAGAAAAGAATTTTTAAAATATAAAGAAGTACTTATAAATAGTAGTGAAAAAGCTAGTCCTTATATATTAAACATAAGTATAAAAGGAATAAAGGCTAATAGGATTCAAGATGAACTTGAAAAAAATGGTATCTATATAGCTACTAAAGCTGCTTGTTGCGCAACAAACACTGTATCTAAACCAGTTTTTGCTATAACTAAGGATAGAAAAAGAGCGATGGGTGCAATAAGAATAAGTCTTAGTCATCTTGTTAGTGAAGAAGATATTAAAGTGTTTTTAGAAAAATTTAAAAAGTGTTATGAAAAATTAATAAATGAGTAGGATGTAGTATGGAAAAGTATAAAGAAGTTGAAAGAAGTATTATAAAAAAATATAGAAAGAAAATTTGGTCTAAGTTTATTAAAGGAATCAAAGAATATGAACTAATAAAAGAAGGCGATAAAATAGCTGTTTGTATATCAGGTGGAAAGGATTCAATGCTTCTTGCAAAATGTATGCAAGAATTACAAGTTCATGGACATATAAAGTTTGATTTAGAATTTTTAGTTATGGATCCTGGGTATAATGAATATAATAGAAAGATTATTGAAGATAATGCAAAGCTATTAAATATTCCTATAACTATATTTGAAACAAAAATATATGATATTGTAGCAGAAATAGATGAATCTCCTTGTTATTTATGTGCTAGAATGAGACGAGGGTACTTATATAAGCATGCACAGAGGCTAGGATGTAATAAAATAGCTTTAGGCCATCATTTTGATGATGTTATAGAAACTATTTTGATGAGTATGCTATACAACGGTCAGTTAAAAACAATGATGCCAAAGCTACATAGTCAGAATTATGAAGGTATGGAAGTTATAAGACCGCTATATTTAATAAGAGAACAGGATATTATAACTTGGCAAAATAGTAATGAATTAAAATTTATAAAATGTGCTTGTAGATTAACTGAAAATTGTATGTTAGGTGACAGTGGTGGGGGCTCAAAAAGACAAGAGATGAAAGTACTTATCAAAAAGTTTAGAAAAATGAATCCTAACATAGAGTTAAATATATTTAGAAGTGTTCATAATGTGAATTTAAATACTATTATTGGATATGAGAAAGATGGAATTGAAAAAAGCTTCTTAGATGATTATGATGAATTATAAGAAAAGAGAGGCTTGGGTATAAGTATGATGGCACAAGGCACAGGTATGGATGAAATTCCTGATAGGGAAAATTAACCTTACTTGTGCCCTGTGCCTTCTAACCTGTGCAATATCTTGTGTTCTAAAAAAGGAACTATCTATGACGAAAATTTATTGTGGTAGATATGTTCCTTTTAAATTTCTATTTAAATAAGTTAGGTGTAGAAAGATAGCGCTCACCAGAGTCTGCAAATACTGTTACTATTGTCTTATTTTTAAATTTTTTTCCTAGAGATAATGCAGCATGCATTACGGCACCAGATGAAATACCAACTAACAATCCTTCTACTCTTGCAATTTCTCTAGTCATTTTATAAGCATCATCATTAGAGACAGGTATAATTCTATCTATTATTGACATATCTAATATTTCAGGTATAAAATTTGCTCCTAATCCTTGAAGTTTGTGTGGAGCTGATTTTCCACCAGATAATAATGGAGAAGATGCAGGTTCAACAGCTACTATTTGTATGTTTGGATTTTTTTCTTTAAGATACTGACCAACCCCTGTCAAAGTTCCGCCACTACCAACACCAGCTATAAAGAAATCAATATTTCCATCAGTATCTTTCCATATTTCTTCTGCAGTTTTAAGTTTATGTGCTTGTACATTTGAACTATTACAAAATTGTTGAGGGATAAAGGCATTACCAATCTCTTTTGCCAATTCATTAGCTTTATCAATGGAACCTTGCATTCCTAAATCTCCATCTGTCAAAATTACATCAGCACCGTAAGCCTTTAAAAGAGTACGTCTTTCTATGCTCATTGTATCAGGCATTGTTAGTATTACTTTATATCCTTTAGATGCAGCTACACAGCTAAGGCCTATTCCAGTATTTCCGCTAGTTGGTTCAATAATAGTAGTATCTTTATTAATTAATCCTTTTTTTTCAGCGTCTTCTATCATAGATAATGCTATTCTATCTTTTATACTTCCACCAGGATTAAGAAATTCTAGTTTTGCAAGTATTGTGGAGTTACAATTATTTAGTTTGTTAAGTTTGCATAATTCCATTAATGGTGTATTACCGATTATATCTGTAACATTCTTAATTATATTACTCATTTTATCACCTTTTCCTATATTTTATATAATAAGTTTATCACGGAATTAATAATTTTTAAAATTTTTTTAAAAAAGTGTATAGAGAACATACATTTGTGTTAATAATGTAGATATCAGTAATCTCAAGGAGGAATGTGAATATGAATAGAGTAAGTCTTATAGGCAATGTAACTAGAGAGTTGGAATTATGTAAATCTAAGGACGGAGAAATTCCATATACAAGATTTACATTAGCTGTTAATGAATATGTAATATCAACTAAAGAGAAAAAAACAACATTTGTCGATGTAGTGGCATTTGGTAAAAAAGCTGAAATTCTATCAAGAAATGTACATAAAGGTCAAAAGTTAGCAGTAGAAGGTAAGATTAGCACTGGAAGTTATTTCAATAATGATGGTATTAAAGTTTATACTACTTCTATTATTATGGAAGATTTTACTTTTATCGATTCCAAAAAAGACATAATATAGCAATTAACTCCTTAGTTTTCTAAGGAGTTAATAAATTTATCCAAAAATTAATCAAAAATTCTAAAAAAGTATTTATATTTATCTTGTATGATTATATAATATGTATATGAGAGTAACTTTTTAAACTAGGGGCAGCTTGTTTATTAAAGGGGGATACATATATGGGTAAAAAAATAAAAAGTTCCATTATTATTTATGATGATTTTAAGAACGTATTAATAGTACAAAAGGGAAAAAGTAAAAAATTCGAGCCAAAAGTTTGGTCTATATTAAGTAAAGACATAACAGAAAAACAAGATCCTGAAAAGTACATAACAAAAGCTGTAGGTAAGGATTTAAAGTGTAACATTTTTGATTTGCTTCCTTACAAAGTATATGAAGAAGGAGATAATAAAAATATTGTTTTCTCTGGAAAGTTAAAAGAACAAATAGTATGCAGTGCTGATATTAATGAATTCAGTTGGATTAAGGAAAAAAATTTAAAAGAATATAGTTTTTCTGATATTGAAGAAAAAATATTATCCGAATTTTTTAAAACAATGTAGTATATAGCCATCAGAGTATTAATAACTTTGATGGCTAACTTATTATAACGGCAAATTTTTCTTAAATCCTAATCCTTCTACGTCACTTACATCTAATACAGTTATAAAAGCATTAATGTCTTCATTACGAACTATTTGTTTAACAGCAGGTAATTGTGAAATTTCAACAATAGTATATATAATGTTACGTTTTTCTTTTGTATAAGCACCTTCACCATAAAGTAGAGTGACACCTCTTTGAACTTTATCCATAATACGCCTAGTTACTTCTGGTTCTTTGTCTGAAATTATTAAAACAAGTCTTTTTCTATTAAATATTTGAATGGTTTTATCAAGAGTAAAACTGCTTATATACATAAGTAATAATGTGTATAATGCTATTGAAATCCCGAAAATAAAGCAGCCAATTAGAACGATAATACCATTTAAGAGGAAAGAAACTGTTCCTATGTTAATATCTTCCTTATGTTTTTTTATTAAGGCAGTTATTATATCTAATCCGCCTGTAGATCCATTATAAACAAAAACTATGCCAATCCCAATTCCTTGTAGTACACCTCCATATATAGATAATAGTAATGGATCCTTGAGAGTTATAAATTTTTGCATATTTGTTGTAAGTATTAGTGTAACAACAGATCCTAATGTGCCTATAATGGTGAAGAATGTGAAAGACTTATTTATTTTAAAATAACTTAGTATTAAAAGTGGTATATTTAAAATTAATGTAGTATATCCTGCAGGAATAGAGGTTAAATACTGTACAATTAAAGCTATACCAGAAACGCCACCACTTAAGAGATTTGCGTTTACTAAAAAGATATTTATTGCTAGAGAATTAATAGTACATCCTACCAATATGAAAAGTATTTGTTTGAATTTATCACGATTAAAAAATTTCACTTAATAACAGCTCCTAAAATAATGTATAGAATTATTATGCACGAAGTTACATAAGGTTATGAATATAACTTTAATATATAATAAATTTCTGTTATTATATATTAATAGATAAGTTTTTTCTAATAACCAAGAAAGCCTATAGGAAATATAAAAAAGGAGCAAAGATATGATTTATTTTGATAATGCATCTACTACTAAACCTTATGAAGAAGTAATAAGTGAAGTAGCAGATGGAATGAGAATGTATTTTGCAAATCCATCATCTATTCATAAAATGGGTGTAAAATGCGAAAAAAGATTAGATAAAAGTAGAGAAAGTATCTCTAATATAATAAATTGTGGTAAAAATGAAGTGTTTTTCACATCAGGTGGAAGTGAAGGAAATAATCTTATATTAAAGGGATTGTTGAAACCAGGAAATCACTTAATAACAACTAGGTTTGAGCATCATTCAGTACTTAAGGTTTCAGAGGAGTTGGAAAAATACGGGGTAAAGGTTACTTATCTTGACTTAGATAATAAGGGGCAAATATCTTTAGAACAATTAACTAAAGCAATTTGTAAAGATACGGTTTTAGTTTCTATAATGCATGTTAATAATGAAGTTGGATCTATTCAAGATATTAAAAGTATAGCAGCGACGATAAGATCATGTAGTAAAAGAGCTAAATTTCATGTAGATGCAGTACAAAGTTTCGGAAAAATTACAATTGATGTAAAAGATATGGACATAGATTTACTTACTGCATCAGGTCATAAGATTCACGGACCAAATGGAGTCGGATTTTGTTATATTAAATTTGGGTTAAACTTAAACTCTATTATTAAAGGTGGAAGTCAAGAAAAAGGTCTAAGAGCTGGTACTGAAAATATAGCAGGAGTTATAGGTATGGAGAAAGCAGCTAGAATTGTAAGTGAAAATAGAGATAAGAACTTTAATTATGTATTAAAATTAAAAGAATATATGATTAGTAGATTAAAAGAGATAGATGGTTCACATATAAATAGCCCAGTAGATGAAATGTTTTCTCCATATATTCTTAATGTATCTTTTGAAGGAATTAGAGCAGAAGTACTATTGCATTTATTAGAAGAAGAAGATGTATATGTTGCTACAGGATCAGCTTGTACATCTAAACTTTCAGCAAGAAGTGGAAGTTATGTTCTTAAGGCAATGGGATTGAATAACAAATATATTGAAGGAGCTATAAGATTTTCATTTTCAGAAGATAATAAAATAGAAGAAGTAGATAAAGTTATAGAAATATTAAAACAGTCATTAACATTTTTAAGGAGAATAAAAAGATGAGAAAATTAATTTTAGTAAAATATGCATCAGAGATTTTTTTAAAGGGATTAAATAGAAATAAGTTTGAACAAAAGCTTATGGAAAATATAAAAAAAGTTTTAAAGGATGTTCCTTATGAATTTATTAGAGATGATGGAAGAACATTTATATATTCTGAAGATATAGATTTGCTTGTAGAAAAGGTAAGCAAAGTTTTTGGAGTAAAAGAAATTTGTATAGTAGATGAATGTGAAGTTCAATTAGAAGCTATATGTAATACAGCAATTTCATGTGCTAAAGAATTAAATGGTGGAACATTTAAAGTTGAAAGTAATAGAGCAAATAAAGAATTTCCAATGAATTCTATGGAGCTTAGTAGATATGTAGGATCACAAATCTTACAAAGTGATTCTAGTCTCTCTGTAGATGTGAGAGAACCAGAAAATAAAATTTATATAGAGGTAAGAAAGAAGGCAGCTTATGTATATTCTAAAAAAGTAAAAGCTGTAGGTGGAATGCCATATGGTACTAATGGAGGTACTGTTCTTATGCTTTCAGGAGGAATAGATTCACCAGTTGCGGGATATCTTATGGCAAGAAGAGGAGTGAAAGTATCAGCAGTTTATTATCATTCACATCCATATACTTCAGAAAGGGCTAAAGAAAAGGTTGTAGAACTTGCACGAATTCTTAAGAATTATACAGGTGAAATGAAGTTATTTGTAGTACCATTTACTGAAATTCAAATGGAAATAATGAAAAAATGTAGAGAAGATGAATTAACAATAATTATGAGAAGATTCATGATGAGAGTTGCATGTAAAATTGCTGAAAGTGAAAAGTTTGAATCTGTTACAACTGGTGAAAGTATAGGTCAAGTAGCATCACAAACTATGGAAAGTCTTGTAGTTACAGATAATGTTTCAGATAGACCTGCTTTTAGACCACTTATTTCTATGGATAAAGAAGATATAATTGATATATCTAGAGAAATAGGTACATATGATACTTCAATATTACCATATGAAGATTGTTGTACGATTTTTGTTCCAAAGCATCCTAAAACAAGACCGGTTCTAAAACATATAGAAGCTTCTGAAGAGGCGTTAGACATCGAAGGACTAGTGAATAAGGCGATAGAGGATTTAGAAGTTATTTCATTATAATAAAGAATGAGCTGTTGCACGAAGAGTGTAGCAGCTTTTTCCGTGCGACAGTTCTATATTTTCTATCTATTATTTTTACATCCACTACAATTGCCATTTTTAGAAGAAGGACAAGATGAGCAACCTTTTTTGCAGTTGCAAGATGAACAGTTATTATTTATTGCAGTAGATTTAATTTTAAATGTATCTTCTTCGAAAATAACAGTGATATCTTTGAAGTATTTGTTGATATTTTCATTATAAATAATAGATATACCATAATAATCTACATAAATATCACTGGACTCACTTTTTTCATAATCAAGAGTAATACCGACGGTATATTTGGAGTGACATGCTTTTTCTAAAGAAAGTCTAATATATTTATATTGAGGATTATTATTTAATAGTTTTTTTAACTCCGTTATTGCAGAATCATTTATTATAAAATTTAAGTTCATAGTAAACTCCTAAAATATTTGATGTTGAAAGTGTAGCATAAGTATATTAGATTTGCAAATAATCACTAAATTTCAAAATGAAATTATATAAAATGATTTATATAAACTTTAAAATGGTTATAATTTTATAATATAATACTAAAGTAATATATTATTAGGAGATAATAGATGAAATTAGATAAAAATCAAATTGATGCTATAAATTTTAAGGATTGTAATGCCTTAGTGGTTGCTGCACCGGGGGCTGGAAAAACTACAGTGATTCTAAAAAGGGTACAGTATCTAATTGAAGAGAAAGGTGTAAGTGAAAATAATATAATAATATTAACATTTACTAAAAATGCTGCTGTTTCAATGAAAAAGCGATATAAAGAAGAAACTAAAAAAGTTAAGACTCCATTTTTTGGAACATTTCATGGGTTGTTTTATAAAATTTTAAGTAGAAAAGAAGAAATAAAGATGATTTCTACTAATGATACATATAATATAGTTAAAAAAGGTTTGTATACACACTTAAAAGATGTTGGTGAAGATAAGATTAAAGAAATGATAAGTGCTATTGGTACATATAAATCTAAAAGATATAGTAAAGAGTCATTTCAAACATCAATAGATAAAGAGATTTTTTTAAAGATATATAACGATTATGAGAATTTCAAGGAGTCAGCAGGATTATATGACTTTGAAGATTTACAAATTAGAGCCTTAGATCTTTTATATAATAATGAAATGTTACTAGAGTCATATAGAAAATTGTTTAAATATATTCTGGTAGATGAATTTCAAGATTGTGATGAAAATCAAATAGAATTTTTACAGCTTATAAATAAAGAAAATTATATATATGCTGTAGGAGATGAAGATCAATGTATATATTCATTTAGAGGAGCTTATCCTGAGCCGATGGTAAGGTTCTCAGATTTTTTTGATAATGGTGAAAAAATATTTTTAGAGAAAAATTATCGATGTGCTAAATCAATAGTAGACTTGTCTAGGGATGTAATAAAATATAATGAAAGTAGAAATGACAAAACAATAGAAAGTTATAGAAATGAAAAAGGTGTAGTAAAATACATTATTGCAGATAAAGAAGATATTGAAGGTAAAGATATTACAAGTAAAATAAAATTAATAAAAAATGAAAATAAAGGGATTTCATTTAGTGATTTTGCAATAATATATAGGACTAATGAAGAAAGCAGAATTATAGTAGATAATTTAATAAGAAGTGATATACCTTTTAGATATCTTGATCGAGCATATAATTTCTTTGATCATTTCATATGTAAAGATATTCTAGCTTATTTATCATTATCAATAAAAACCAATGATATAGAAAGTTTTTTTAGAATAATAAATAAACCATTTAGATATGTTAGTAGAAGTTCTCTAGAAAAAATAAAAGGTTTAGAGATAGGTGATGTATTTGAAAATTATTTTGATAGAAATGATTTGCCACCATATCAAGAAAAAAAGTTAGTAGATTTAAAAATAGATATACAGTATTTAAATACTAAGTCTCTATCATATGCTATCGCGACAATTTTAAATGATTTAGGTTATCTCGATTATTTAAAAGAATATTCTATTAAGTATAAAGTAAATATTGATGATTTATTAGAAATAGTAAGAGAATTTCAAGAAATAGCTTCTGAACATAAAACAATAATAAACTTATTATCATATGTTAAAGAATATACTGAAACATTAGAAAATAGTAAAGTTGAAGATAAAGATGCTGTTATTCTTTCAACTATTCATGGAGTTAAAGGTATGGAATTTAAAAATGTTTTCTTGATTAATGTTAATGAAGATAACTTACCTCATTGTAATAATGAAGATGTAGAAGAAGAACGAAGATTATATTATGTAGCTGTTACAAGAGCTATAGATAATTTATATGTTTATTCATGTAAGTTTGTAAGAGGAACTTTTATGGATCCATCTAGATTTATAAAAGAGAGTGGATTAATACTAACTGAATTATAGTGAAAAATAACTATTAATTATATATTTTTTGCTATATAATTAATATAATTGTTATTTTTGTGCGAAGGATGATTTAGATGAGTGATTATATATTTGCCTTGGATATTGGAACAAGGAAGGTAATAGGTACTGTAGGGTATATAAAAGATAAAAAATTTATTGTGTCTCACGAAGTTTTAATGGAGCATGAAGAAAGAGCAATGATTGATGGTCAAATTCATGATATAGAACTTGTGGCAAAACTAGTAAAGAAGATTAAAGATCAGCTAGAAAAGGAATTAAATATTACTCTAACAAAGGTATCAATAGCTGCAGCCGGAAGATTTCTTAAAACTGTAGAAGTGAATCATGAAATTAAGTGTGAAAAGTATAAGGATATAGATAAAGACCAGATAAGAGGGTTAGAACTTACCACAATTAAAAAGGCAGAAGAAATAGCAAATGAAAATTCTGAAAACATTCTTTATTGTGTTGGATACTCTGTGAAGAATTATTATCTTAATGGATATGTAATTTCAAATTTAGAAGGTCATAAAGGAGATACTATTTCTGTTGAGATAATAGCTACATTTTTACCAAGATCAGTGGTAGATTCACTTTATGCTGTTATGAAAAAAGTTGGACTAACAGTTTCTAACTTAACATTGGAACCGATAGCAGCTATGGAAGTTGTTATACCAAGCAATTTAAGGATGCTTAATATAGGCCTTGTTGATATAGGAGCTGGTACGTCGGATATTGCAATTTCACGAGATGGAACAATTTATTCTTATGGAATGATCTCAAAAGCAGGAGATGAAATAACAGAAGTAATTGCAAAAGAGTATCTTGTAGATTTTAATACTGCAGAGAAAATGAAAAGAAGAATATTTATTGATGATAAAATAAAATTTACTGATGTATTAGGCTTTGAAGGTGAAGTTGAAAGAGATGGAATATTAAAATTAATTGATTCAAAAGTAAATGAATTAGCTGATGAAATATGTAATAAGATTTTAGAGTTAAATGGCGGGAAGAGCCCTAATGCTATGTTTTTAGTTGGGGGAGGAGCACATACTCCACTTTTAAAAGATTATATGGTAGAAAAACTTCAACTTTCTGATAAGAGAGTAGTTATTAAGGATAGAAGTAATATTGAGAGTTGTGAAGTAAAAGATTTATCTTTAGGTAGTACTGGCGTTACTGTTTTAGGTATTGCTTTAGAAGCTATAAAAAGAATAGGTGGAGACTTTATAGATATATCGATAAATGATAAAGTGGTATCGCTCTTTAATTATAATAATCATAAAGTTATGGATGTAATTTTAGCAAGTGGTATTAATCCGAAAGATATAATCTCAAAGAAAGGTAGCAATGTGAGGTTTACTTTAAATGGAAGAAACAAAATAGCTTTCGGATCATTAGGAAAGAATGCTATTATAAAAATAAATGGTAAAGATGCTACATTAGATTCGGAAATTGTAGAAGGTGATAAAGTTAATGTTGAGTTTGCCATAAATGGAGAAAGTGCGAAACCAATAGTTAAAGATTATGTTTTACTTGAAAGTACTTCATTTTATTATAATGATAAAATTCAATATTTAGAGCCAAGAGTTTATATAAATGATAATAGAAGTGATATAGATATGTTAATAAAAGATGGGGATGATATTGAAATAATATATCCTAAGACTTTAGGGGATTTTAAAGATTATTATATTAATGATGGTGAATTAAAAAACTTTTATATTAGAGAAAATATAATTTCAAATAATTATATAATAAATGAAGGTGACAGGATTTACAGTGAAATAAAAGAAGATAAATTAGAAACTGAAGAAATTGAAGAAATTGAAAATAGCAAAACTAATGATTTTGAAGCAAATAATATTACTGTTACTGTCAATGGTGAAAAAGTAATCTTGTCAGGAAAAGAATCATATGTATTTGTAGATATATTTGATAAAATAAAGTTTGATCTTACAAGTAATAAAGGGATGCTTATGTTAATATTAAATAATGAAAGAGCATCTTTTTATTCTCCGTTGTATGATGGCGATAATATAGAGTTGAAATTTCAATAGGAGGAATTATATGAATTTTTATAATGAAGCATTAGGAATTAAAGAGGAGTTAGTTTCACTTAGAAGGTATTTTCACATGAATCCAGAATTGGATTTTAAGTTATATAATACTTCTACAAAAATAAAAGAATTCTTAGATAATGAAGGTATAGAATATTTTGATGTAGCAGAAACTGGAGTCTGTGCTACAATCAAAGGAAAAGATGAAGGAAAAACTATTGGGATAAGAGCAGATATGGATGCCCTACCATTGTGTGACAATAAGGTATGTGAATATAAGTCTACAAAAGAAGGAGTAATGCATGCATGTGGTCATGATGCTCATATGACAATTGCATTAGGAATTGCAAAATTATTAAATAGACATAAGGATAAATTTAAAGGGACTATACGAATGTTATTTGAACCTGCAGAAGAAACTACAGGTGGAGCACAAGTAATGATAAAAGAAGGAGCTTTAGAAAATCCTAATGTTGATGCTATAATTGGGCTTCATGTAAGTGAGGATATTCCTTGTGGAAAAATAGGTGTAAAATACGATGTTTTTAATGCAGCATCTAATCCATATAAAATAGTTATAAAAGGGCAAGGCGGACATGGAGCACATCCCGAATCGACTATTGATCCTATAGTAATAGGAACAACAGTGGTTAATGCTATTCAAACAATTGTTAGTAGAGAACTTCCACCGACTGATGCAGGACTTATAACAGTAGGTTATTTTCATGGTGGAACATCTCAAAATATTATTCCTGAAGAAGTATCTTTAGGAGGAATAATAAGAACTGTAAAAGCAGAGCATAGAGAATATGTAAAAAAAAGATTAGTAGAAGTGGTAGATGGAATAGTTAAATCAATGAGAGGAAAAGCTGAGATAACAATAGAGGAAAGCTATCCGTGTCTTTATAATGATGATAAAATGGTGGATATAATAAAAGAAAGTGCTGAAACGGTAATAGGAAAAGATAATATTATTTCACTTAAGGCACCAAGTATGGGTGTTGAATCTTTTGCATATTTCTCTAATGAGAGACCATCAGCTTTTTATTTTCTTGGAACGAGAAATGAAGAAAAGGGTATAATCTATCCAGCGCACAGTACTAGATTTGATATAGATGAAAATGCATTAGCAATAGGTGTAGCAATTCAATGTGAAGCTGCATTAAATTTTTTAAATAAGTAAGAAATAGGAGCATAATAATGATAATAAACATAAGTAGTAATGAAAGTGGTCAACGTTTAGATAAGTTTTTAAAAAAATACCTTAAAAATATACCGTTAAATGGTATATACAAACATATAAGAAAGAAGGATATCAGAGTTAATGGAGAAAAATCAGCGGAAAATTATATTCTTCAAGAGGGTGATGTAGTAGAACTAAATAAATATGTTAGAATAGATGGATTAAAAGAAATAAAAGAAGAAAAAGTAAAAAGATTCACATCTATAGATTCCAGTTCTTTAAAAATAACATATGAAGATAAAAATATACTTGTAGTAGAAAAGTGGCCAGGAGTTTTAGTTCATCAAGATAGTAGAGAAGGAGAAGCAACATTAACGGATTATGTTCTTTCGTATCTAAATGAAAAAGGTGACTATAAGCCAGAAAATGAGATAACTTTTACTCCAGCGCCATGTAATAGATTAGATAGAAATACATCTGGAATTGTTGTGTTTGGTAAGAGTTACGAAGGTCTTAAAGGAATAAATAAAATTATAAGAGAAAATAATATTAGAAAATATTATATCGCGTTAGTTAAGGGTAAAATAGAAGAAGGATTACATGAGGCTTATATAAAAAAGAATGAAGAGAATAATATCTCTAAGGTATATAGAGAGCCTGGCAAAGATAGAAAGAAAATTGCCATGGATGTTAAAGTATTAGAAACAGTTGGGGCTTATTCATTATTAGATATTAATTTAATAACTGGAAGAAGCCATCAGCTAAGAGCGCATTTAGCGGAGCTTGGAAATCCTATTATTGGTGATCCTAAATATGGTGATAGAAAATTAAATTCTTATTTTGATAATAAATATGCATTAAAGTTCCAGTATTTATATGCATATAAACTTATATTTAAGAATTTAGATGATACTTTGAGTTATTTAGAAAATAAAACTATAGTTGAAACTTTGCCACCTATTTTTAAGAAAATAAAGAAAGATGTTTTAAGATTTAATTAAAAAGTAAGGTTATCTAAGTATTATTGTAAAACTTAGATGACCTTTTTTGTGTTGAGAAGTAATTAACATAAGAATTATAAAATGCATATTATATTTATATGACATAAAAAACATTAAGATAATAATGGAGTTACAAAATAAGGAGTCTATACAAAAACCCCTATAAGATAAAAAACTTATAGAGGCTTTCATATAGATTTAAATAAACACTAAAAGTGGCGGTCACTTTAAGTACAATATATATATATTAAACAGTTTGAAAATATATTCATAAATGGTATAATTTAAATAATTGGAAATAGGAGAATACTATGATTGATAAAAAATGGGTAGATTTGATTTTTATATTAATAATAGTAGGTATCAGTCTTATTTGTAGTAGCTTTATGCCTGATATAGTACCATTAAGTTGGAATGGCTGTGGTAATATAGTTCGCTTAGGCATTAAGGAAGAGGTAATATTCTTTATACCAGCGGTAATTATAGTTATATATTTAATTACTACTATGGCAGAAATTAATATTGATATAACTTTAGAGGGATATAGGAAAAAATTAAGGTTTTACAGAAGATTTTTTGTTGTTTTTTTAGGATTAATACAAATATATATTTTAATTAATGTAATATATAAGTTGTAAAATCATTAAATTTTTAATATGATTATATTGATTATTTTAAATTAAGCATTTAGGTAACGATATAATCATATTATTGTAGCGTAATTAATTGATAATTAGGGAGATGAGTTAAGTATGAAAATTTTAGTAACAGGTGGGGCAGGATACATAGGATCTCATGCAACATATTTATTAATAGAAAGAGGATTTGATGTTGTAGTTGTAGATAATCTATCAACTGGACATAAAGAAGCAGTGCACGAAAAAGCTAAATTTTATGAAGGTGACATAGGTGATTATAAATTTATATCTAATATATTAAAAGAAGAAAACATAGATGGTGTTATTCATTTTGCAGCATTTTCTTTAGTTGGTGAAAGTATGGAGAACCCATACAAATATTATGAAAATAATGTAGCAAAGACAAATAACTTATTAAAAGCTATGGTTGATTTTAATGTTAAAAATATTGTATTTTCATCTACAGCGGCAACCTATGGAGAGCCTAAAACTATTCCTATCTTAGAGAGTGATGAGACAAATCCAACCAATGTATATGGAGAGACTAAATTATCAATGGAAAAAATGATAAAGTGGTATAACAAAGCTTATGGATTAAAATATGTATGCTTACGTTATTTCAACGTTGCCGGTGCACATTCGTCTGGGGACATAGGTGAGGCGCATAATCCAGAAACACATTTGATTCCTATAATATTACAGGTTGCATCAGGAAGAAGAGAGAAAATTAATGTATATGGAAATGATTATGATACAAAGGATGGTACATGTATTCGTGATTATGTTCATGTTATTGATTTAGTGGATGCTCACATTAAAGCTATTGAATATTTATTTAATGGTTCAAAAAGTGATGTATTTAATTTAGGAAGTGGAGAAGGATTTACAGTATATGAGATGATTGAGGCTGCAAGAAAGGTTACAGGTGATGAAATACCACTTGTAGTGACAGAAAGAAGAGCGGGAGATCCTGCAAAACTTATAGCATCAAGTGAGAAAGCTAGAGAAATATTAGGATGGAAACCAAAGTTTGAGGATATAACTAAGATGATTAAAGATGCATGGAATTGGGAACAAAATAAGAAATACTAATCTATAAGAGGGGTAAATTGCTATGAGTATTAGAAATAAAAGAGTAGATATATGTTATCTATTTACTATAGCGATATTTATTTTATTTCTAATATTCACTATTGAAATTTTTCCCAATCAAGGATATAAATTAAAAATAGATTTACCTATGGAGTTAGATAATTTTTGGGATAAAGAAAGTACATATAAAGGAGATAGAATTGTTTCATCAAATATATTATCTGCTAAGTATGGGTATGTTGATACTGTGGGGTTTAGGACATATCAAGAAAAAGTAAAAGTATATCTGAATGATAATTTAATATACCAAAGTGGATATGGAAACATTCCCATTGGTAATACTCCTGGAGACTTATGGAATATAGTTGATTTACCTAAAGATTATGAAGGAAAAAAGTTAGAAATAGTTTTAGAAGATCCATATAATCAATTTGAAATTTATGATACTAATAGAATTTTTATAGGTACTAGAAGTAGTATTATTTTAAATATATTAAAAGATAATATTTCTAACGTTTTTTTATCTATTATTAGTTTTATAATGGGAATATCTTTTTTTATTTTATATTTTGCATCTCATATAGTACGTCAATTTAAGAAAAGTATATTATATGTAGCTATATTATGTGTAAGTGTATCTATATGGTCTTTGTCAGATGCATCCTTACTTCAAATAGTTACAGATAAACAGTTCACAATATATTGTATTAAGTTGTTATTAGTTGCATTTATTCCAATAACATTTACTATGATTGTAAAAGAAGAGATGCAAGAAACTTTTGCTAGAAAATATGATTTTATAGTAATAGGACAGTGCATTGCGTTTGTAATAATAATTTTATTACAATTATTAAACATATTTGATTTGAAGAAATCTTTATTTATAGCACATTTTATAGGAATAATAGCATCGGTTATGGTTATTATTATATTGTGTAGAGAATATATATTTAGAAAAAAGAGACCTACATTTTCTTCAATAGGTTATATAATAGTTATTACATGTGGTATTGTGGATATAATTAAATACAATATATGCAAGACTAAAGATACATCTTTTTATACACGTATAGGGATTATTGTACTAATATTATTACTATTTATAGATTTAATAAGTGTACTATCAAAAATATATAAAGAAAGTATTAAACTTGAAGCATTAAAAGAATTAGCTTATATAGATATTATGACTGGAACACAAAATAGAACTTGTTTTCAAATAAAGCTAGAAGAATTAAATACAAGATTAAATGTATCATCAAATATATATCTAGTTATATTAGATATAAATAATCTGAAAATTACAAATGATACTCTAGGGCACCAAAAAGGTGATGAACTTATAGTTAAAGTAGCGAAGGTTATAAAGAATACTTTTGGTGAAAAAGGTGAAGTTTTTAGGATAGGTGGAGATGAATTTGTAGTTATTATAGAAAATATATTGGATATTGAGATGAAAAAAATGATTGATAGATTTGAATATAATATTGATATAGAAAAAATATCTATAGCTTATGGATATGGGAAATTTAATAGAGAGTTTGATAAAACTATAAATGATTTATTTAGATATGTAGATAGTAAGATGTATAAGCAGAAGAAAGAGAAAAAGAGTAATATGTTATAAAGTATATATAACATATTTTAAAATGAAGTAAAAATAAATAGATTTCAGTTAAAATCATATTTCATTTGAAATATGATTTTTTTATTTTGTAAAAATAATTTTGATTATTATGATATCATAGAAAATAAATGCAATATGACGGATTATAAAGAAGTATATGGAAAAATAGAATAAGTTTATTCTAGAAATAATAATTAGATGTTTTTGAGCAATAAAATAGAACATGTAGATTTATGTAGTAAAATAGTAGGAATCAATGATGAAAATGCATAAATTTCAAGTATTTTATTGTAAAATTAATTATTTTTAATAAAATGTAAAAAAATAATCACAAAAACAAAATAATTACAAAATTCGATTAAAAAGTATTGAAAGTTATATTTTAAGTGATTATAATAAATATCAAGAGCACAAAAAAAGACAATATATCAAATTTTTAAATGTAATATATAGAAAAAAATAAAAATATAAAATAATACTGTATAAAAAGAAAATATAAAGAAATAAATGTAAAAACTCAATTGGAAATATTTGAGGTGGTACTATGGCGAGAAAAAAAAGAATTGGTGATTTATTATTAGAATATAATTATATTACTGATGCAGAATTAGACGAAGCGTTAGAAGTTCAAAAGGCTACGGGGAAAAAGCTTGGAGAAATTTTTATAAATAGTGGAATTATAAGTGAAAGTGATCTTTTAGGTGTACTAGAATTGCAACTTGGTCTAAATAGAGTCTACATGGATATGATTAAAGTAGATAAAGAACTTATAAACTTAGTTCCAGAATTTTTAGCAAAAAAATACAATGCCTTTCCAATAGGTATTGAAAATAATGAATTAGTAGTAGTTATGAATGATCCACTTAACATTCTAGCAGAAGAAGATTTATCAATAGCTTCGGGGTATCCGATAAAAATAGCTTTATCAAGTGAACGTGAAATAAAGCAGATGATAAATAAGTACTATTCTGAAAGCTATATGGAAAAAACAGCAGAACATCTTAAGGCACATTCAGAAGAAAAAGAACAAGAAGAAGATATCATAGAGCAAATTGACGGAACTGAGAATGCTCCTACAGTTAAGTTGATTGATACAATCATTGCTAATGCTGTAAGAAGCAAAGCCAGTGATATACATATTGAGCCTTTTGAAAATAGAGTAGTTGTTAGATATAGAATAGATGGTCAGCTAAAGAAACAATTTGAATCATCTAGAGAGCCCTTAGCAGCAATGATAACTAGAATAAAGATATTATCTGACATGGATATTGCAGAAAAAAGGATACCACAGGATGGGAAGATATTAACGAAAGTTGATGGTGTCGATGTCGATCTGCGGGTATCTGTGTTGCCTGCTGTTTATGGTGAAAAGGTAGTAATCAGAATACTAGATAGAAGTGCATATATGGTAGAAAAAGATCAATTAGGACTAGAAGGTGAGGATTTAGAGAAGATTAATAAAATAGTGAGTAATCCTTATGGAATAGTTTTAGTTACTGGACCTACTGGAAGTGGTAAAACTACTACACTATATTCATTACTTAGAGATTTAAATAAAGAATCTGTAAATTTAGTTACTGTTGAAGATCCGGTGGAATATGCAATGGATGGAATCACTCAAGTTAATGTTAATGCTAAAGCAGGGTTAACTTTTGCAAGTGGTTTAAGATCAATACTTAGACAAGACCCGGATGTTGTTATGATCGGGGAAATTAGAGATGCTGAAACAGCAGAGATAGCTATTAGAGCAGCGATAACAGGACATTTAGTTTTAAGTACTATCCATACTAATGATGCACCATCATCTGTAATGAGATTACAGGATATGGGAATACAGCCTTATCTTGTAGCAACAGCAGTAAAAGGAATAATAGCTCAAAGATTGATAAGAAAAATTTGCCCTAATTGCAAACAGGGATATTTAGCATCAGATTATGAAAAATCCATATTGGGATTACCAGACCAGAGAGTTATTTTATATAGAGGTACTGGTTGTAGTAGATGTAATGATACTGGATATAAAGGAAGAATGGGGATTTATGAAATAATGGAGATTGGTGCAGATGTTAAAGAAGTTATTTATAACAATGGTAATGCAGAAGAAATAAGAAAAGTAGCAGTAAGAAATGGTATGAATACTCTAAATAGATCTGCAGCAAAAGCTGTATTAGCGGGAAAGTCAACTATTGATGAACTTATGAGAGTTACTATGCTTAATGAATAGAGGGGTATATAGATGGCAGTATTTAATTATGAAGCTAAAAACATAGATGGAATAGTAATAAAAGGTAAGTTAGAAGTAGATACCAGGGAAGAATTACAGAAAAATTTAAGAGAAAAAAACTTTTTTCTTATAAAAGTAGAAGAAGAAGTAGCAGCTAATAATTTAAGTTTTGATAAGTTTAAAGAAATACCTTTTAAAGATTTATCGATGTTTTGTAAAGAACTTTATTTTACCTTGTCAGCGGGTATTCCTATGATTAGATCTCTAGAAATAATAAATGGAAATATTGAAAATAAAAAATTAAAATCTGTAATAGAAGAATTGATAGAAGAGATACAAAAAGGAAGAAATATGTCTGATGTTTTGAAAGAAAAGGAAGAAATACCGAACATGTTTGCAGCTATGCTTGCAGTAGGAGAATCAACGGGGTATCTTGATGAAATTATTAAAGATATGTCAATTTATTATGATAAGCAACATCAGCAAAAACTAAAAATAAAGTCAGCATTAAGCTACCCAAAAGTACTAGTGGCATTTGGGTCACTAATAACAGTTGGTCTGATAACTTTTGTAGTTCCTACATTTGTTGAAACTATAACTTCATCAGGAGGGGAAGTACCATTAATAACAAGAATTGTGATTGGAATAAGTGATTTTTGTAGAAATAATTTTATTATTTTAATGATTCTTGTCATGGGTATAATTGGATTTAAAAAATATATTTTAGATAAAAATGAAAACTATATATATGAAAGAGATAAATTCTTAATGAATTCTAAAAAGCTTGGTGCAATAACCCAACAAGTTACTACGGCAAGATTTGCAAGAACTTTTGCAATTCTAATTAAAGGTGGTATGGGAATAATTGAATCAATAGATATAGTTTCTGAATCTATAGGAAATGAGTATACAAAAAAATTATTGCAAGAATGTAAAGAGCTAGTCAATGTTGGTTCAAGTATTGGAGAAGCTTTGGAAGCAAAAGAAGTATTTCCAACATTACTAACTCAAATGATGAAAATAGGTGAAGAAAGTGGAAATATAGACAGTATACTAGATCAAATTTCTGAGTTTTACGATAGTGAATCTGATTTTGCTATTAAGAAATTTACTTCACTTATTGAACCAGTAGTAATAATAGGACTAGCACTTGTTGTTGGTATAGTTATAGTAGCATTAGTCTTACCGATGTTCCAATCAATGGGATCAGTTTAGCTAGGAGGATTAATATGCAAAAGAAAAAGAGTGGATTTACTTTAGTAGAAGTTATGTGTGCAATTTCAATTATAGCATTATTAGCTCTTGTAGTAGTTCCTGATATAAGGGCTTATATTATTAAAACAAGAAAGTTAGTAGTTATTGCACAAACTCATAATGCGATGAAGGCTATCGATACCCATAATATGTTTAGCTCAGGTAGTGATTATATACGTTATGCGGACATTGAGTCAGAAACAACTATATTAGAAGCAAAGGAAATAATAAATGATGATACACTATTAAGTGAAGATGATATTTCAAAGATAAAAAAATTAGGACTTTGTGCTGCAAAATTAATTGTTAAAGATGATGAAGCATTAAAGTTTGTTGAGATATATAAAGATGGCAATTTTTGTTGGTACAATCGTGACCGTGATATGTCGGTATTAAAAACGCCGATGCACAAATATGGGTATGACTATAAATAAACGAATTAAATATTTTAGTTCTATAAAAAATATATTAATTACATTATAGAGGTGTGATATAAGTGAATAAAAAGCATGGATTTACATTAATTGAAATAATGTGTTCTCTAGCTATTATTGTAACACTAGCAGTAGTATTACTTCCATCTGTAAAAGGATACATTAATAATAGTAAAAAATTGAGAGTTGTAGCTCAATGTCATCATGCAATAAAAGCAATTAATACATATAATATGACAGCTTTTGGTGATGATTATATTCCTTATGATAATACTAAAGTAGAGGAAGCAAGAGTTAAGATTAATGATAAAGAATTGCTAAATGAAAAAGATATTACTGAAATTTACGATTTTAGTCTTTGTGGCGTTGGAAAGATTGTATCAGACGAGAATGCATTGAAGCATTTAAAATTAGATGAAAATGGGAAAACGGAATATTACGATCAATATGCTGCAGGAATGGAAGATTTTCAATATAAATATTAAAAATGTAGCATTAAAATTTTAAGTATTAGAAATTATATTGGAGGATGAAATGAAAAAGAAAGGATTTACTTTAGTGGAAGTTAATGGCTGTAGTAGCAATTATTGCGATATTAGCAGTAGTATTAGTTCCTACAGTAACAGGATATATTAATAGGGCAAAAAAACTAGCTATTATTTCACAAGCAAGAGTAGCAGTTAATGCTGTAAGAAATAGTAATGCTTTAGGAACTGGTGCTTATTACATACAAGAAGATGCAGATTGTTGTATAGTAAAGGATCTCATAGTAAGTGTACAAGATGAAGAATAAGTTCCTATAGAAGATATAAATAAGTTAGGGAATATGTCAGTTAAGCAAGCAATGGCGATAGTTAAGGATAGTGATGCACTAAAGAATATAGAAATAGATGAAGCTGGAGTGTTTTCTACGTATAAAGGTGAAAAACCTAAATATGAAAATGATATTAAAGATTATAGTGACTATATAAAATAAGATATATAAGCTTAGTGCTTTTATATAGATATAAATATAAATTATTAGGGGGAAGTAAAATGAACAACTTAACAAAAAAAAGAAAGAAAAAAGGATTTACATTAGTAGAACTTATGGCAGTAGTGGCAATTATAGCAATACTGGCAGTTGTATTAGTACCAACAGTGTCAGGATACATTAATAGAAGTAAAAAGGTTGCAATAATATCACAAGTGAGAATAGCATTAGGAGCTGTAGAAACTTATAATGCTACAGCATCAACAACAATCGATGATGGCACAACAGTTACTGATGCAGTTACTACAATTGATGATGAAGATATAATAGTTAGTGAAGATGTTGATAGAATTGGATCTATGACCATTGGACAAGCTAGAAAAATAAATAAAGATTCTGATGCTATAAAGAATATAACTTTAGATGGAACTAATTTTTCTACTTATACAGAACCAGCAAGCGAATAATTAATATTATATCAAATTAAATATAAAAACAGGCTGTCACTATGACAGCCTTATTTCAAAAAGGAGGAAATATGGCTTTTTTTGTATTTGTTATAGGAACGATTTTAGGAAGTTTTTTTAATGTATGTATATATAGAATACCAGAAGATGAAAGTATAGCTTATCCTCCATCACATTGTGGGAAATGCAATACTAAATTGAAGCCTTTAGATTTAATTCCTATTATGAGTTGGATATTTTTAAAAGGAAAATGTCGTTATTGTAAGGAGAAGGTATCTATACAATATCCTTTAATTGAATTTTTAACAGGAATCATTTTTACTATTATATATCTAAGATTTGGTTTTGGGATAGAGTTTATTAAATACACATTTCTTATATCTATATTAATAATATCTGCAGTTATAGATTTAAAGACTCAATATGTGTTTTTTTCTGTGTCTTTAGTAGGTATAGTAGGAGGAATAATATTTTCTATAGTAGAGATTTTTATAAATAAAAATATTTTTAGTGTTTTATTAAGTATTATTATCCCATTAGTTATCTTAGGATTAATTATTTTGATGACTAGAAAATTTGATGGTATGGGGATAGGAGACTTAGAGATATTTATACTTATTTCTCTATATGTATCACCTAAGATAGTTGCAGTGAGTTTATTTTTATCTATAATTTTTGGAGGAATTGTATCTGCAGTTATTTATTTGAAAGGATATAGAAAAAAGCATATAGCTTTTGTTCCTTATATAGCACTAGGAACTTTAATTGCCATATTATTTGGTGAAGATATTTTTAATTGGTATTTATCTATTAGTATGTTTTAGGGGGAAATTATTGTGGCGAAGAAACAGGTATCTGTAGAATTAGGAAATACTTATGCTCATGTAATTGTTGGAAGTAAAAACAACATAAGTGATTATGGGACAATTACAGTTCATGAAGATCAAATACGTAATAAGGAAAATTTATTTTGTCAAAGAGAAGTCATTTCAGCATTAGGAAAATGGCTAAATAGAAACAGAATAAGAGAAAGTGATATATCATTTATCATTCAAGGTTCAGATATAATAACTAGATATATCGAAGTCCCAGTTATGAAAGATAAACTTTTAAAGGAAGCTATAGAATATGAATTAAGTCAGTTTATTCCTGAAATGGACAGGTACTACACAGATTACGAAATACTTGAAAAATGTCAGCAAGATAAAAAGAATCAAGTATATAGATTATTGTTAGTAGCAGCTCCAAAAGAAAAAATGGATAAGTTTATGGAGTTAGTTTCTATTCTTAATATGAATGTGAAAACAATAGATATCTTATCAAATAGCATGGCAAGAGTAATTAAAAACGGTCCAATATCTAAAGCGGTAGAAGATGTAGGAGTGTTTAATTTTGGTGCAAGAAGTTCTAATTTTTTTATTATGGAAGAAGGAATGTTAAAACTGGAAAGAACACTGATATTTGGTACAGATAATCTTACAAAAGATGTAGAGTTTGGAGCGAAAGAAGGATATATTTTAGGTGAAAAATTAGAGGATATATTTTATAAATATCCTAAAGTTAAAACTAATTTAGATAATGCTTTAAATATAATAGCAAAGACAATTCAATTCTATAATAGTGGGAAAAGAGATAAGAAATTAAGTAGAATAATAATTATTTCAGAGTTTGTATTAATAGATAATTTAATGAAATATATGGAGAGTTATTTTGGTACCGAATGTGTTCTTGTTAGAAAAACGGAAGATCTAGGAGTAAAAATAAAGATAAAAGAAAGCTTTCATAGGTATATAGGTGCTTATGGAATGTTCTTAAGGAGGGATTAAATATGATAAAGCAATTAAATTTAAATCCTGAAGTAATAAATAAGTCTTTAAAAGTTAATGCATTAGATAAAAAATTAAAACAAGCTTTAGTATCAACTGTATTAGTAGTAGCTTTGGTATCAGTAGCTGCACTAGGGATTAATCTTTTTATTATAGCTAAAATTAAGGTGTTGGAGATAAGTGCCAATAAATATGATGATGTTATACAAGAAAATAAAAAATTAACAGCAGAAACTAATAAGATGAATAGTTTTATATCACAAATTGATAGTATTAAAAGTACAAAAACAAATGTAAGTAAGATTTTAAAAGAAGTTAGTGGATGTATACCAAATGGTGGGTCAATAGATTCATATAATATTGATGATGGTAAAAGTATAAAATTAAGTTATTCTACAAAGGAATATGATGATATTACTAAGTTTATGAAAAATGTAGAAGATACAGATTTCTTTGAGTCAATAAATATAAGTTCTATTAGTTCTGATAGCAATGGGTTCAAAGCTTCTGTGGAAATAGAGGTGAGTTCTAAAAATGGAGAAGAATAACAAAAAACAAGGGCTTTCAAGTTATTTTAAGAATTTAAGTGATAAAGATAAAATCATTTTATGTGTAACATCAATAATAATCGTAACAGTAATCTCTTTTAAATTTATCTTGATGCCAAGTATGTCTAATTTTACATATAATAAGGAGAAATTGTCGTATTTAAAAGGAGAAACTAATAATTATAAATTATATGAGCAAAAAAATGAAGATATGAACAGTAAAATGCCACAATTAGAAGCTGAATACGAAAAAGCCTTAAAAAAATTACCTGATAAGGATAATATAAGACAACTTTTAGAAGATATAAAGAAATTAGCAATAAATAATTCATTAGAGATTAAATCGATAAGTATAACTAAAGAAGATGAAAAGAATAGTTTTAAGGAAGAGTCTTTTTCAGAAAATGAAAGTAATGATACTGTAGAAACTAATACTAGTAATTTAAATCTTAATAAAAATATATTTACACTTAACCTTACTGGAGGAGAGGGTGATACTCGTAATTTTATTGAGGATGTAGAAGATTATGAAAGAATATTAGATATAGCCTCTGTAAGTACTCAAAAATCAAATGATATTGTAACTCTAAATATTCAAATTAAATTTTATAATACAAATAACAATGAGGAGATATCAAGTAATGAATAGTAATATGTCTTCTAAAAATAAAAAAAAAGGTTTTACATTAGTTGAAATTATGGCAGCCATGGCTATTTTTCTAATTTTATCTTTGTCAATTGGAAATTTGCTTACTTCTTCAGCTAAAATAGAAAATAAATCTAATAATAGATTGGAAAATATCAATTATGTTAAAGCAGTGATGGATATTTTCGATGTAAAAAGAGGAGATGGGACTGACAATGAAACTATAAGTAATGATCGGTTTAATTATTTTTTAAATAATGGCGTTGTTACTATTAGTTTTGATAATATGGATGAATTGGAAAAAAAGATACTTGGAACGTATACTGGGACAGATGGAACTACTTATTCAGCAATTATAAAAGTATCAAATAAGGAGTCTAATATATATAAAGTTGAAGCCACTGTAAAAGATAATGAAAAAGGTAATGAAGTGGATAAGAAAATTTATATAAGTAGGTGATGAAAATGAAAAAGAGAGGATTTACATTGGTAGAATTAATAGCTGCAATGTCAATTTTCACAATGGTCTCTCTTATGGTATCTACATTATTTTTACAAAGTTACAAATCAGCTTATAAAAATAGAGATTATGGCATTATAGAAGATAATATAAGATCTATTTCTATGGATATCGATAACTTGATAGAAAAAGAAGAGTGTAAGGTAATTGTTTATGAGGATGGGAAGATTGCAAAGATAGAAGGGGACGATGGATATATTAAGCCCATTTTTGCAATCATACCTAGTGATGAAGAGAAAAATAAAGTAATTTATTTTTATAAAGGAGAAAACACTGCTCTAGAAGCTACAGAATTTAAGTTAGTTGATGATGTTAATAAATTATATTCTGAGGATACTATAGGTTCTGATGGGGGATTTGTAATAAAAGAAATTTCTAGAACCACAAAGATAAATAGTTTAGAAAGTGTTTCAGCAGAAAGAACTGAGAAGCAAATGCTTAGTATAAATTTTTATGGTGTTAAAGAAGGACAAGCATATAGAGAAAAGTATTCACTACTTGTAAATTTAAGAAAGAATGAGGAAATTCAAGTTGAAATGTCTTAATTTAAATTTTAAGAGGAAAAAAGGTTCAGCTATGATGATGGTATTAGTATTATCTTCAGCAATAATTATTGTGGCAGCATCTATGTTGAATACCTTAACTAAAACTATGCAATTAAACGATCAGTATAATAAAAATGATGATATGAAGCTAGCAGCGGAATCTGCAAATAATATTGCAAAAGCACAATTGATAAAGAATATAAATGATGTTAATGGTGATGTTATATATTTAAGTGAATTACGACAATCTTATGATTTCACAGATAAAGTAAAAGGGTTAGTGGGGGATGATGGTCTAAGTTATTCAGTAGAAGCAACTTTAGATACTGAAAGTAGTCAGTATAAAATAAAGACTATTGTAACAGATAGCAAAGGAAATTCAGTAGAAGATGTTGAAACAGTAAAAATTAATATGAATATAGGCCCTGGAATTTCTCCTATTATTGATGAGAAAAAAGCATTATCATTACTTTTAGAAGATGGAACACTTTCAGTTAAAGCAACAGAATTAGGTGCAATCCCTAGTCAGCTTTCAGAAGTTCCTACAGATATATGGTATGTACAAGCAAAAACTATTGATTTGAATAGTGAAACTAATGTATATATTCCTAAAAATACTATTGTTGGTAGTAATGTTAATGGATATAGCGATGGGGATTTGATTTCAAATTCTGGAGTAAGAAAAACATATGCAATGTCATATCAAATTTCTTTAGAAGAAAACGGGTTTCCTTTTAAAGATAATGAAGAAGTAGAAGAATTATTAGATATTACAGGTCAATCTGTAGTAGGATACACGAAAAAATTTAATAATGGAGTAAAAGTGGTAGTGGTTAATGGAAATATTAATGTGGTAGGACATGAGGCAAATCTAGAAGATACTATAATATATGCAGCAGGAAAACTTAGAATTGGTACTGTATATATAAAAATGAATAACTCTATGTTAGTAGCAGGACAAGACTTAGAACTAGTGCCATATTCATTAACTATAAAAAATAATCCAAGTTATGATAATCCCGATGCAATAAAGGAATTCTTGGTGAGATATACAAGATAAAGGGAAAATAAATGGGGGAAGAGAAAAATGAGAAAATGGTTGAAAAAGAAAAAAGGATCAACTATGATGACTGTATTAGTTATATCTATAGTGATGATTTTTATTGTAGGAGTGCTATTGACTACATTAGTTAAGACGAATACATATAATCAGAAATATAATACAAATAATGATATTGAAGCGGCAAGTAAATCAGGATTAAATATAGGAAGATCAGAGTTACAAAAAGAGATCGAAAAATTAAAAGGGACAGTTGAAGAAGTTGATGATCTTCCAGAAGAATATATTTTTGATGATAAAGTAAGAGAAGTAGTTGGAAATGATCAATATACATATTCAGTTATTGCAAAATTAGATAAAAACAAAGCTATGTATAAGTTGACATCTATTGCTACAGATGAAAAAGGTGTATCAATGGAAGAAACACAAAATATATATTTAAATCTTAATTATAAAAGCGATATAGCTTCTTTAGTGGGAAAAATGAACGTTTTTTCTGTATTAGGTAGCGATGTACCATCTATAACTATTACAACAACTACTGCACTTAATGAATCTAAGGTACCTAATGATATATGGTATGTGGAATCTTTAGAAACAGACTTAAATAACAAATCTTACATTAATATAAATAATAATGTTTATAGTGATGAATTTGTTAATGATTATAAAGAAGAAAATAGTAAGATTGAAATTAAAGATATTGATGACTGTAAAAAAGGTGTATGGAATAGTGCACTAAATATGCTTATTGATGATGCTCATCAAAGCTTAGAAATATATTCTGGAGATGGTTCTGGAGATATTATTGGATATAGAAAGAAGATTAATGGAGTTACTGTGGTTTTGCTCAATGGAGATTTGGAAATAACTGATGGTTCTTATCAGTTTAGTGATACTATTTTATATGTTACTGGAAGTATAAAAATAACATGTCAAGATTTAAGATTAAGTAATACTATGTTTATAGTAGGGGAAAATTTAAATTTAGATACAGTATGTATTAGAATAAATTCAAAACCTAATTACTCCAATATGGATGAGATTCAAGAGTTTATACGTACATATATAAAAGAATAAATTACCAAGCATCGAAATATTTTAATTCTCTACTATCATAATGAATATTGTATAGATTATTGTATTAAGCAAATGAAAAAAACAAATATTGATCTTAATAGTAAAGATAATGTAGATATTATTAGAAATAGTATTAGTGGTAGATATCAAAATGGATATTCAGGAGGAAAAAGAATAGAAAATACTGGTGTAAGAAATTCAAGCCCTACTGTTTTTCAGATTAGTAGGGCAGATGATTTTAATTTTAGCAGCAATGTATTACCAATTTACTATTCATTATCAAGAGATCCTGTAGGATATACAAAAAAGTTTACTAATGGTGTGAAAGTTGTTCTGATAAATGGAGATTTATTATTTCAAGAAGATTCTGAACTACAAATTGATAATACGATAATATATTCTAGTGGAAGGATATATGATTTTTCGCCAAAATCAGTAATAATAAATAATAGTATGCTGATAGCAGGTAAATCTATAGATTTATTTCCAGAATTACTTACAATAAAAAATAATCCAGATTATACAAATGTGGAAGAGATTAAAGGCTTTATACATGAGTATACTAAAAAGTAGATTATATACATCATTATTTTTAATAATGTAGGATATGAATATATTTCATATCCTACATTTTTTTATGCAAGTATAAAAAAATAAAAACTTAATAATATTTAGATAATCTACTATAATAATAATAAGATATAAATATATATTTTGGAGGTGTTTCATGAAAAAGAATACATTTCAAAGAGAATTTAAAAAGTTAAAAAGTCAAATTAATAATATAGAAGAAATTGTATATCATTCTAAAGTTGGTGCACTAATAGAGCATGAAACTGCAGTAAGAAAAAAAATAATTGAGCTTAATACTATGAAAAATGAATCGCTAAAGGGATTTGATGATGTATATATTAGGTATGAAGAATTATTACATTATATATCTGAAAAATTATTAGACAATTACAATAAAAAGAATGAAACTTCGTTTAAATATGAAGATGTAATAAAAGATAACAATAATTTACTTATCAATTCTGGAATACTTACAGTATTAATAAAAAAGCATATTCCTAAGTTAGTAGAGGAAGAATTTGAAAAGAACTTTCCTAAAAATCCTAAAGATGAATATATATTAGCAAGAAAGTTAAAAAGAAAATTCATAGTTCACTTAGGAGATACCAATACAGGTAAAACCTATAATGCTATGAAAAAATTAAAACAAGAAAAAAACTCTATATATTTATCTCCCTTAAGAATACTTGCACTTGAGAATTTTGAAATGTTAAATAAGGAAGGCATAGTTTGTGATTTGCTTACTGGTGAAGAAGAAATACGAAATGATGGAGCAACTCATATTTGTTGTACTATAGAGCGTGCAGATTTAAGTAAGGAATATAATGTAGCAGTAATTGATGAGATACAGATGATAGGTGATAGTCAAAGGGGCGCTGCTTGGAGTAGAGCACTTCTGGGTTTAAGAGCAAAAGAAATACATATTTGTGGTGCATTAAATACAAAAAATCTAATTAAAAAGATATTAGAAGATTGTGAAGATAATTATGAAATAATTGAGTATAAAAGAGAAATTCCGTTAATTGTAGAAAAAAGAAATTTTTCTTATAAGGAAGTTACTGATGGAGATGCTATTGTAGTATTTTCAAAAAAAAGAGTTTTAGAAATTGCAGAGAATTATTCTAATGAAGGAATAAAAACTAGTATAATTTATGGAGATTTGCCTCCGGAAGTAAGAAAAAAACAGTATGAGCAATTTATTAATAATGAAACTAAGATACTAATTACTACTGATGCTATAGGGATGGGTGTAAATCTTCCAATAAGAAGAATTATATTTTTAAATATAAAGAAATTTGATGGAAGGGATGTAAGATTTTTAACTTCACAAGAGGTTAAACAAATAGCTGGTAGGGCAGGTAGAAAAGGTAAATATGATAATGGTTATGTAGCTACAGTTAAAGATAATCAAGATTTTATTGAAGAAAAATTAACTGAAGATGATTTGATTATTAAAGAGGCAGTAATAGGCCCTTCAGAAGCTATACTTAATATTAAAGAGATACCATTAAATGAGAAGCTTGCGTTATGGAGCAGTAGAGAAGAAAAAATAAAATATTATAAGAAGATGGATATTTCAGATTACTTATTTATATTAGAAAAGATAAAAAGATACAAGTTAGATGAAATAGATCAATGGAATTTATTAAAGGTTCCTTTTGATGTAAGTAAAGAAGAATTATTAGAAACATTTATTTTTTATGTAGAACAATTATTTATAGAAAAACTAGATGAAATATCAAAACCAGAATGTTATGAAGGGGCATTATATGATTTAGAGATATATTATCAAAAAATCAATATGTATTATTCATTTTGTAAGATATTTGGGTTATCATATGATATGGAATGGATAAGTTCAGAAAGAAATAGAGTAAGTGATGATATAAATGATATATTATTAAGAATATAAGGATTATTTATAAAATGAATTTAAGGTGAATTAAGTGAATGATATTAAGATAGGAAATATTAGAAAAAAAGCTATATTAGAGAATATAAATAAGGGATATTATTTTTATAAAAGAGATCATGTTTTTGATTTTTGGGAAAGAGAAGTAGATGAATTTAGTAGAAGATTATCCTGTTATGTAGCTTCTGAAAATTTTGATGAATATTTAATTAATTTTGTTGTAGATAAAGGTGATAATCTCTTAGAAGGTCAGTGCACTTGTCCTTACAAGGTGAAAACAAATGATAATTGTAAGCATGTAGTAGCAGCTTATTTATACTATTTAAACGAAGTTGCAAAATCTAAAGAGAGTTATGAAAACTTATCTGTTATGAGAAAATTTCTTAACTCAATAAAAGAGGATGAGCCTGAGAGTATCGTAAAGTTTGATATTATAATAGCAGAAGTAAATAAAGAAGTAAGAGGATATTTTAAAATTGGTAAAAATAAAAAATATGTTATAAGGCAATTTAAAAATTTTATCTTTGATTTAGAAAATAGCGAAGAAATAGTTTTCGGTAAAGAATTTACATGGAAAAAAAATCATCATGGTTTCAATCCTACAGATAGAAGAATTATTAAAATACTACATCAGTATATTGAAGATGAAAATTTTAATGAAAAAACTACGGAAGGAAAGTACTTTATATTTAATAGAACGATAATTAAAGATATTATTGAGCTATTGAAATATAAAGAGTTTTACATTGAAGAAGAAAATAGATTAGTTAAAGGGGATATAGTTTATGATGATATTGCTTTAGAATTTATATGTAAAAACATTAACGGAAATTTATCATTGACTATAGAGAAAATGCCAATCTCCATAGATGAGTCCAATATATATTTATATGATGATAAGTTATACGTTACAACTATAGATTTTCATGAGCTTTATTCAGAAATCAAGAGTTTATTTGGTGATAACAATTATATTATTATAGAAGATGAAGATAAGGATGATTTTTTTAAATATGGTTTTAGTAGATTCAATTCTTTAGGAAGGGTAACATTAGAAAATACCTTAGAGAATATAATAATAGACGAGCCACTTAGAACTGAATTTTATTTTGATAAAGAAGAGAGAAATGTAGTACTAACAGTATTTTTTAATTATAAAAATATAAGAATAAATCCATTTAGAGAAGATTACAAAGAGGCTGTTATTCGAGATATAAAAAAAGAAAATAGAATTTTAAGAGAAATTTATAAATTAGGATTTATAAAAAATGATAATAATCTTTTATTGAAAAGTGATAAGGATATATTAAATTTACAAATTAATGGTATAGAAGTGTTAAAAGAATTTGGAGAAATATATTATTCAGAAGCTTTTAAAAAGATGGAAGTTAATTCAATCAAAGTTAAGACAATGCTTTCATTAAATGATGATGGGTGGTTAAATTTTTCTTTTGGTGTTGATAATTATGATAGTATTGAATTAAGAAATATACTTGAATCTATAAGAGTTAATAAAAAGTTTTATAGAGCTAAAGATGGAAGTTTTTTATCTTTAGAAAGTGAAGATATAAAAAAGTTATCACATGTAATTGAAGTTTTGGATATAAATAATAGTGACATAGATAAAGGCAATGTTCTATTAAATAAATATCATAGTTTGTATTTAAAAGATATGTTTATTAATAAATTAGATAAGTCTATAGAAAACTTATTAAATGATGTTGAGAATTTTAACTTAAATGATTTTAAGTTAGAGGAAAATGTTAATTATAAATTAAGATATTATCAAATAGAGGGTGTTAAATGGCTTTCTACATTATATCAATATAAATTTGGTGGAATTCTAGCTGATGAAATGGGTTTAGGAAAGACAATACAAACAATTGCATTCATACAAAATGTTATAAAAAAGGGAAATAATCAATGCAATCTAATAGTATGTCCAACATCATTAATTTTTAATTGGGTTCAAGAAATAAATAAGTTTGCACCAGAATTAAAGGTTAGTTGTTTATATGGTGATAGAGAGAAAAGAAGTAATTTAGTAGAAAGTATTGATTCTTCACATATCATAATAACTTCATATTCAATTTTGAAAAGAGATATAGAGTTATTATCAAAAATAAATTTTAATCTATGTATATTAGATGAAGCACAGGCAATAAAAAATTCATCATCTATTACTTGGAAATGTGCAAAAAAAATTAATGCTAAATGTAGATTTGCATTAACTGGAACTCCTATTGAAAATTCATTAATAGAATTATGGGCAATCTTTGACTTCATAATGCCTGGATTTTTATCAAATGAAAAGAAATTTAGAGAACAATTTCAGATTCCAATAATGATAGAGAATGATAAAAAATTATTAAAAGAGTTACAAGATAAAATAGTGCCATTTATATTAAGAAGAAAGAAAAAGGATGTATTGGGAGAATTACCAAATAAAATAGAGAGAAAAGTTATAGTAGATTTAAATGATGAACAAAAAAAGATATACACTTCATTAGTTAATTCTATTAATGAGGAGATTGATAATAATTCTGATAAATCTAATTTAGGGAAAACAAAAATATTAATTTTAAGTACTCTTACAAAATTGAGACAAATTTGTTGTGATCCTAGCAGTATAATTGAGGGATATAATGGCGGAAGCAGTAAAATAGATATATTAATAGATATATTAGATAAATCAATAGATGATGGACACAAGATATTAGTATTTTCTCAATTCACATCTATACTTAAAAATGTGCGGAAAATTTTAGAAAATTTAGATATTAAATCGATGTATCTTGATGGTGAAATAAAAGCCAAGACAAGAATAGAAATGGTTGATGAATTCAATAAAAGTAATATACCTGTATTTTTAATTTCTCTAAAAGCAGGAGGTTCAGGACTTAATTTAACTTCAGCAGATATAGTTATACATTTGGATCCATGGTGGAATCCTGCAGTAGAAAATCAAGCTACTGATAGAGCTCATAGAATTGGGCAGGAAAATGTTGTAGAAGTGATTAAATTGATTTCTAAGGGCACAATTGAAGAAAAAATATATAATCTTCAAGAAAAGAAAAAAATGTTGATAAGTGATGTTATTGATGGTGAAGAGATGGATAGATCAATAATTACGTCTATGTCATTGGAGGATATAAAAAATATATTTAAAATATAACATAATGGTAGTAAAAATGTAAAAATACAACTTAACAATATGGTAGTAAAAATGTAAAAATACAACTTAACAATCAGGAAACTGTAAAGGCGTTATTGAATACTAAAAATATATATGTTAAAATACATAAGTATCTTAAATATATGAACTAATATTAAGGATTAAGTATATAATAGCGCCAGAACTTATTTGTAAGTTGACGAGGATGGGGAGTATCGAATATTCGGCGGATGTCCCACGGTATCACACTACCGAAAAAGATTGGCAAAACTAGAAAGTGATTTTTAGAACAAATTCAATCGGGTGTGTCCTTTCTTTTTAGTTTTATTTTTAAGTACAAAAAATTAAATTAAGGAGAAGATATATTTATGTGTGGAATTGTTGGATATTTAGGAAAGAGACCAGTTACAGATGTTTTAGTTAACGGATTATCAAATCTTCAATACAGAGGATATGATTCAGCTGGTGTAGCAGTAGTAAATGAAAATTGTATATCTATTGTAAAAAAAGAAGGAAAACTTGAAAATTTGGAGTCAGCTTTAGAGAGCACGCCAGTTAGTGGATGTGTTGGTATTGCTCATACAAGATGGGCTACTCATGGAAAACCTAGTGATATAAACTCACATCCTCATTATAACGCTGATAAAACTATAGCTGTAGTGCATAATGGTATTATAGAAAACTATAAAGAGTTAAAAGCTTTTTTAGCTGAAAAAGGATATGAGTTTTATTCTGATACTGATACAGAAGTTATACCAAAACTTATAGATTATCTTTATGAAGATAATATTGAAACTGCTGTGATGAAGGCTACAGATATGTTAAAAGGTAGTTATGCTTTAGGAGTTGTATCTTCTAAAGATAATAACAAATTAGTAGGTGTTAGAAAGCAAAGTCCATTAATAGTTGGAATAGGAGAAAATGAAAACTTTATAGCTTCAGATATCCCAGCTATTTTAGACTATACTACTGATGTATATTTATTAGATGACAATGAATTTGTAATAATTACAGATGAAGGAATAAAGATTGTAGATAGAAATAACAATGTAATAGAAAAAGCTATTTATAAAGTGGATTGGAAAAAAGAAAATGTTAGTAAAGGAAATTATGAGCATTATATGCTAAAAGAAATTCATGAGCAACCAGAAGTTACTAAAAATACTTTAGATTCTGTTATTGATCAAAACACTGGATTCTTTAGAAAAATTACTTTTGACAAAGAGATGTTAAGTAATATAAATAGAATTTATTTAGTAGGATGCGGAACTGCTTATCATGCTGGTTTAAGTGGTAAAATGGCAATAGAGACGTTAGCACGTATTCCAGTTGAAACAGATGTAGCTTCTGAATTTAGATATAGAAATCCAATAGTAGACTCAAATACTTTAGTAATTGTAATAAGTCAATCTGGAGAAACTGCAGATACTCTTGAAGCTGTAAGAAAGTGGAAGGGCAAAGCAGCTGCAGTTATTGGAATAACTAATGTTATTGGATCATCTGTATCTAGAGAGTGTGATAAAGTATTTTATACTAGAGCAGGAGCCGAAATTTCTGTTGCATCAACAAAAGCATATGTTGCACAATTAACTTTATTATATTTAGTTGCTATAGAGATGGCATACACTAAAGGAATTTTAACTGAAGAAGAATCAAAAGAGTATATAAGTAAATTATATCAATTACCTAAATCAATAGAAACAATTCTTGATTCTGAAGATAGAATTGCTGCTTTAGCAGAAGAATTAAAAGATGAACAATCATTAATTTTCTTGGGAAGAGATTATGATTATCCAGTGGCTTTAGAAGGAGCCTTAAAGGTAAAGGAAATAACTTATATTAATTGTACAGGATATGCAGCTGGAGAGTTAAAGCATGGACCGATTGCTCTAGTTGAAAAAGGTACAAAAATAATTGCAGTATGTGGATCAATGAGAATTGAAGAAAAAACACATTCTAATTTAAGAGAAGTTATGACTAGAGGTGCGGAAATTTACTGTGTTTCATCTACTGAGCATAAGGAATTTACTAATATAGTAATTTCGGAAACAATAGATTTATTTACACCTATACTAACTGTTGTACCACTTCAATTATTATCATATTATATAGCAAAGCATAAGGGACTTAACGTAGATATGCCAAGAAATCTTGCCAAGTCAGTAACAGTGGAATAACAATTAGACTGTAGCATAATAAATAACAGTATGCTACAGTCTTTCTTTTATAATGTCTTAAAGATTTATCATTTATTCATCGTATTTGAATCAATTTTTCATAACAATTATTATGATGAACTCTTCCATGAAAATTAATTTGCCTACATAATTATATCCTAATTTTAATATATTCAATAAAGTTTATTTCAAAACAATATCTTATTTGACATAAAAGGAAAGATATGATATATTATGTATAAATATTATTTATTTATGCATAAATATTCAGAGTAGCGATATATATCTTAATAAAGGGGGGCTATATATGAATTTAAAAGGAAAGAGTTTATTAACGCTGAATGATTATTCAAAAGAAGAAATTATATATTTACTTGAAGTAGCTAAAAAGTTGAAGAATGATAAAAAATTAGGTTGTGAAAATCAATATTTAAGAGGGAAAAATATTGCACTAATTTTTGAAAAAGATTCTACAAGAACAAGATGCTCTTTTGAAGTAGCGGCATATGATCAGGGAGCACATACAACATATTTAGGTTCTACAGGATCACAGGTTGGAAAAAAAGAGTCAATAAAAGATACAGCTAGAGTATTGGCTGGAATGTATGATGGAATTGAATTTAGAGGATATTCACAAAAGTCAGTGGAGGAGTTGGCTTTATATTCAAAATTGCCAGTATGGAATGGACTTACAGACGAAGATCATCCTACACAAATTTTAGCTGATTTCTTAACAATAGTAGAAACTTCCAACAAAAAATTAGAGGAGATAACATTATCATATTTAGGTGATGGACGTAATAATATGGCAAGGGCACTTATGATAGGTGCATCTAAAATTGGAATGACTTTTAAGGTTATATCACCTAAAGATTTAGTTCCTGATAAATCTTTTGTAGAGATGTGTAATACTAATGCTGAGGTGTCCGGAGGTAAGATTATAATTTCGGATGATATTGAAGATGTTAAAGATTCAGATTATATATATACAGATGTATGGGTATCAATGGGAGAAGATAAATCAGTATGGGAACACAGAATAAAATCATTAGAAAAATATAAAGTCACTATGGATATTTTAAAGAAAACTGGTAATAAAGACGTTAAGTTCATGCATTGTCTTCCAGCGTTTCATGATCTGAATACAGAAGTATCAAAAGAAATTTATAATAAATTTGGAATTAAAGATATGGAAGTAACTGATGAAGTATTTGAAAGTGAAGCTTCTGTTGTTTTTCAAGAAGCTGAAAATAGAATGCATACAATAAAAGCTGTTATGGTATCAACAATATATGGAGACATTCTAATATAAAATTAAGTTTATAAGATAGAGGATAGAGATATTTTCTATCTTATTTATTTTTGTATTTTGTAACTTATAGATTTCTGTAGAATATATTAAAAATAGGAAATTACAATAAGGGGTGTGAAATGGGAGATAGTTTATTAAATGCATATAAAAATGGTGAGTTAAATTATTATGGACCTAATGATTACTTAAATATAGGATATATCGAAGGAATAAACCCTAGACTTGCATTAAACTTACAAACAAACCCTAGATTAGCATTAAGATTAGAAACAAATCCATCATTAGCATTGAATAAAATATATACTGAAGAATTAACAGGCTGACAAATATATATTTTCTATGACATATTAAAGAAATGATAAAATTTTATATTAAAATAAATAAACTGTTTTGTAAAAGAAAAAAATATTACAAAGCAGTTTATTTTATTTATTAAATAGAATCTATTAAGAATTCAGAAATTCGTTTATATCTGATAGAGAGAGAAGAGGTAAGAAGAATATAGAGTAGCTTTTCTAAAAAACTTTGTTCAGTATGGTCTTCATATAAACTTTTAATCTCTTCTGTCATGCTATTAAAATCAACTTCATTAGAAAGTATATATTTATTTTTCATAAAAAGAAAGTCTGTATATATTTTTTGAATATCAAAAATTTCTGTGTTATTCTCATAATCTGTTACCAAAGGATTAAGAAGTTTTTTTATATCTGTAATAGATAAAATTTGTTTCAAATTATATATAAGAATCATCAATATAATATGATTTTTAGAGTATTTCTTTTTATTAGAGCTCATAAGAAGCTTACTTTTTGAATAATTATTTATCATAGTTTTTGTAAGAATTGCATCTTCTATATTTCTCTTAGATGAGGATAAATTTGTCTCAAAAAGTGATATAACTTGATCCATATATAAATCAATACTAGGTATTTCATCAATGGGGATGTCTGTAATAAAAATTGATTCTGGAAATTCAAATATTGCATTTTCGTTCATAAATATAAGCACCTACCTGTATGTTATTTATATATATTATAAAATAAAAAAAAATAAATAACAATTCATATTGTAGAAATTGAATGCATATGTTATTATGTATATATATTAAGACGTAGAAATGAAAACTACATGAAGTAGTATAGGAGGGGAAGGTATGTATTCTAAATTTAGAGAACCTATAAATGGAATTACTCACTTAATAGGTGCAATATTATCAGTTATAGGTATGTTAATTCTTATTATTAATAGTCAATATAGTGATAACAATAGTACATCTAAGATAGTTAGTGCCGTAATTTTTGGAAGCAGCCTAATATTATTGTATAGTGCATCATCTATCTATCATTCAGTTAATGCTAAGGAGAAAGTTATAAATGTATTAAAGAAGTTGGATCATTCTATGATTTTTGTTCTTATTGCTGGCACATATACTCCAGTTTGTCTTATAACATTAAATGGAGTATTAGGATATGTATGCCTGGCTATAGTATGGATTATGGCAGTCTCAGGAGTATTTTTAAAAATATTTTGGATAGAATGTCCAAGGGGACTATCAACAGGAATTTATATATTTATGGGATGGATGTGTTTAGTGTTTATATATCCATTATGGCAAGTTGTTAAATTTCAAGGAATACTATTACTTTTTTTAGGAGGGGTAATGTATACTATAGGAGGAGTAATTTATGGTTTAGAGAAACCTAATTGTTTCAAAGCATTAGGATTCCATGAGATATTCCATCTATTCGTAATGGCAGGCAGCTTATTTCACTTCATTTTTATGATGAATTTTGTTTTTTAAAATATATAAATTTAAAATAAATATAAAAAAGTATTTTACAAATGACTCATTATTTGCTAAAATATATACATAAGATAAAATCGATGAAAGCAATGGCGTTTTCAATTAACAGATAGATTTAGGATATAGATTTATCGTTATTTGAGGACGCCTTTTTGTTATAAGGAGAGATTAGTATGAGTGAATTAAATGAAATTTTTGGATCTTATGTATTTAATGATTCTGTAATGAAAGAACGTCTTCCTAAGGCAACTTATAAGGCTTTAAAGAAGACTATAGAAGAAGGAAAAACATTATCACCTGAAATTGCTGATGTTGTTGCTTCAGCAATGAAGGATTGGGCACTTGAAAAAGGAGCTACACATTATACACATTGGTTCCAACCAATGACAGGCATAACAGCTGAAAAGCATGACTCATTTATAAATCCAACAGATGATGGAAAAGTAATTCTTGAGTTTTCTGGAAAAGAATTAATAAAAGGTGAGCCAGATGCTTCCTCATTCCCATCTGGAGGATTAAGAGCTACTTTTGAAGCAAGAGGATATACAGCTTGGGATTGCACATCACCAGCTTTTGTAAAGGACGGTGCTTTATGCATACCAACAGCATTCTGTTCATATAATGGAGAAGCTCTTGATAAAAAGACTCCATTATTACGTTCTATGGAAGCATTATCTGTACAAGCTATGCGTGTATTAAAAGCAATTGGAAACACTACAGCAAAGAGAGTTATAACAACTGTTGGACCAGAACAAGAATATTTCTTAATAGATAAGAATTTATATGAAAAAAGAAAAGATCTTATTTTGACTGGAAGAACTTTATTTGGAGCTATGGCATCTAAAGGACAAGAATTAGAAGATCATTATTTTGGAACAATTAAAGAAAGAGTTTCAAGTTATATGAAGGAATTAGATGAGGAACTTTGGAAACTTGGAATTGCTGCTAAAACTAAGCATAATGAAGTTGCACCTGCACAACATGAATTAGCACCAATATTTTCAACAACTAATATTGCAACAGATCATAACCAATTAACAATGGAAATAATGAAGAAGGTTGCACTAAGACATGGATTAGTATGTTTATTACATGAAAAGCCATTTGCTGGAGTAAATGGATCTGGAAAACACAATAACTGGTCAATGGCTACAGATGATGGTGAAAATTTATTAGAACCAGGTAAGTCTCCAGAAAGTAATACTCAATTTTTACTATTCTTATCCGCTGTAATTGCAGCAGTTGATGAATATGCTGGATTATTAAGATTATCAGCTGCAAGTGCAGGAAATGATCACCGTTTAGGAGCAAATGAAGCACCACCAGCAATAATCTCTATTTTCCTTGGTGAACAATTAGACTCAATATTAAGAGAAATAGAAGAAGGAAAAGTTGCAAAAGCTGAAGAAGTAAGTAGTTTAGAAATAGGAGTTTCTACTTTACCATTACTTCCTAAGGATGCTACTGATAGAAATAGAACATCACCATTTGCATTTACAGGAAACAAATTTGAATTTAGAATGACTCCATCTGCTGCGTCAATTTCAGGACCAAACTTTGTATTAAATACAGCTGTTGCAGAAATCTTAGAAGGATTTGCTGATAGACTTGAAAAAGCTACAGATGTACAAGCTGAAATGATAGCTATTATTAAAGAAACAGTTAAAGATCATAAGAGAATTATCTTTAATGGCAATGGTTATTCTGATGAATGGGTTGATGAAGCAGCAAGAAGAGGATTACCAAACCTTACTAGCACTGTTGAAGCAACTAAAGAAATGATAAAAGAAAAGAATATGGCTGTTTTAGAGAAACATGGTGTATTAACTAGAGAAGAATCTCAATCACGTTATGAAATTACTCTTGAAAATTACTCTAAAACTATAAATATTGAAGCATTAACATCTATAGAAATGGTTAGAAGACAAATATTACCTGTAGCTGTTGATTATGCTACTAATTTAGCAGCTTCTATTAATGAAATTAAAGCTACTGGAATAGAAGTAAATACTTCTGTACAAGCTGATTTACTAGTTTCAGTTTCTAATTTAGCTGCATCTATAAAAGAAAAAGTTTCTGCATTAGAAAAAGCAGTTAAGAAAGCAGAAGTAATTGAAGATTCATATGAAATGGCGTCATCATATAGAAATGATGTATTTGCTAAGATGAATGAATTAAGAGAAGATGTAGACACTCTTGAAACTATAGTAGATTCTGAAGTATGGCCATTACCAACTTACTCTGAATTATTATTTAATATATAATAATTTAAATTATTTATAAAAAATAGGCTGTCGTAATACAAATACTAATTTGTTGGCGAGAGCCTATTTTTCTATATAAATTGATAATACACTAGTATTAGGTTATAATACAATTTGAATTATAATTTATATAGGAGTGAATTTTATAATGGATATGGATAAGATGATAGAAAGAATAAATTTTTTATATAAGAAAAGTAAAGAAGAAGGACTTAATGAAGAAGAAAAATTAGAACAACAAAAATTAAGAAGAAAATATATTGATATAGTAAAAGGAAATTTTGAAAATCAATTAGCAAGATATAAATATGAACCTAAAAATTAACTTTTATAGTGACTCCTTTTTATATATAAGAATATAAAAAAATAATATGTAAACAATAAATATATATTATTAAAAGGAGGAGTTAACATGAAAATGAGAGGAGTTACAACTTTAGGTGTAGGTATGATATTGGGAGCCATGGCAATGGCTACTGTTGTTCCTAATTTAGACAGAAAAACAAAAAGAAGAATTAATAAAATGGGAAAAAATGTAGCGTGTAAAGCTGAAGATTTATATTATTCAATAATTGATAATAGAATATAGTTATAAGATGCATCATAATATAAATTATGATGCATTTTTATAGAAAAAACAGAAAAGGATATATTTATTATAAATACAAAAAATATAAGAAAACTTGAATTTTTTTATAATTTTTTTGAATAATTGTGTAAAATATGTTATAATTAAAAAAGAAAAGAAGAGTAATGTAATAAAATGGGGAAAAGGAAGAGGTTATTTATGGAGATAATGTCTTTAGGAGAAAAGATAAAAAGACTTAGAAAAGAAAAATCGTTGACTCTTAAGGATTTAGCTGGAGAAAGAATTACACCAGGGCAAATAAGTCTTGTTGAATCGGGAAAGTCAAATCCTAGTATAGATTTATTAGAATATTTAGTGGCGTCATTGGGGACAAGTATTGAATATCTAATGGAAAGTGAAGAAAGTCAAGCTGAGAAAATATGCTACTATTATGAAAATTTAGCTGAAGCACATAGCATAAAAGAAGAATGGGATGAAGCAGAAAAGTATATTGAAGAATCATTACACTATTCTGATAAATACAAATTGGATTATAGAAAAGGAAAAAGTTTCTACCTAAAAGGGAAGATATATCTTGAAAAAGGTGATTTAGGAGAAGCGCAAAAATTCTTTTTAATGGCTAATGAAATTTTTGTAAAAGAATGTAATTATGAAGATGTTATTAATACGTTTTTGAATTTGGGAGCAATTACGTATACTCTAAAATCATATAATTCTTCTTTAACTTATTTTCAACAAGCAGAAAAGATTTTTATAGATAATGAAGTAGGAAATGATTTACTTAAAGGTAAAATATACTACTATTTAACAAAAATATATTTTAAAGTAGATGACAGCGAAAAGGCATTAAATTATGCAAACTTAGCTGTTGAAAAGTTTAAACAACTTGATAATAAAAGAGAATATGCAGAAACTTTAATGACTCTTTCAAAAGAATATATGAAGAAAGATAAGATAGATGTTGCAATAAAATATTCTAAAAGATCTTTGGAAGAATTCAATAAGGTTGAAAATGAAATTTTAGTTTCAAAAATTGAAAATGATTTAGGTAAGATTTTCTATTCTTATGATAACCTTAAGGAATCATTTATTAGATATGAAAAGGCAAAAGAATTGAGAGCTAAAAATGAAAAAGAAAAGGTTATAGAAACTTTATTAAATATTTGTACTAATTACATATATATAAAGGATGTCGACCAATGCTCAAAAGTCCTTCAAGAAATTGAGGAATATAGTCAGTATATTACTGATTCTCAAATGGTTGAGATTAATATGATAAAATATAGATTGTCAATGCTAAGAGGCAATGAAAAAGAGGCAGAAACATATCTATTACTTGCAGTGGGTTATGCAGAAAATAGAGGAATGACATATGAAGCAGCGCAACTACATATAATAATAAGTAATTTTTACATTAGTATAGGTGAAAATGAAGAATCTAAAAAATATTTAACTAAAGGTATTGAAAGCTTTAAAAAAGTTGGAATGCTGAATACTATAAATTATGAATAGGAGTATTTTATGGAGATTATTTCTATTGGACAAAAAATAAAAAGAGCAAGAATCTACGGTGGATATACATTAAAAGATATATGCGGAGACAAAATATCTGTATCTAAGTTGAGCTGTATTGAAAATGATAAAATAAAACCAGAACCATGGATTATGGAGTTTATTGCAGAAAAGTTAGATATGGATTATGATTATCTAAATAAAGATGTTGATAAACAAATTTTGGAACATTTAGATGAGATAAGTAAGAGAAACGATAAAGATGAAATAGTTAAGGGAAGAAAAGAAATTTTAAAAGCTTGTATGGAATTTGGACTAAGTGACATAGCTTATCTAGTTATGCATGAATTATTTTCTGGATATGTTGAAGATAAAAAATTTAATCAATGTAGATCTTTGATAAAAGAATATTATGATTTATCTGTTAAATATAAAAAAGATAAATACATATATTATGAAGATGTAGGAGACTATATATTAGCAGTAAAAGAATATATGCAAGCTTATAATTATTATTCACATGCTTTAAAATCATTAAGAGATGAAAAAGATGATCCTAAAAAAGAGATGGATTTATTATGCAAGATATTAGAATGTAATATAAGAGAAAATAATACTTTAGATGATGATATTGTTAATGAGTTACTATCTATAAGAAGCAAGAGTGCTGATGAAGAGTTATCATTAAAAACATATAGTATTTTAGGCTTATATTATAAAGTTGTTGGTGAAGTAGAAAAATATAATCAAATTATTTCATATATAAATACAAATGATTTAATTGATAAAGAAAGATGTCTTTTAGATATTGCGTATAACTTAAGAGACTTAAAAAGATATAAAAATGCTTTAGAAATATTAGATATTATTGCTAGTGAAGTTAATACAGTAAGTATAGAAAGCATCATTCTTAAAACAGAAGTATTATATTTAGACGCACAGTATAAAGATGCATTGGAGTACGCTGATAAGGTATTAAATGAATCTATTTTATCTAATGATGAAGACGAAATTGAAATGATATACTATTTAAAAGCTAAAATATATATTATTTTAGGAAATCTTCAAAAAGCTGAAATATATTTTAATATATCTTTAGATTTTATTAAGCGACTTAATAATAAAGAGGGTATCGTTACTAGATATATGGAAATGGGTGAATTATATTATAAAATAGGTGATTTTAAAGAAGGATCAAAGTGTTTTGATGCAGCGCTTAAAACAAAAAATAAATATAATATAGTATAATGAATTTAGGGAATAATATAAGGTCATGAAAATTATAAAATTTTTGTGACCTTATATTTTTATGTAAAATTTAAGTATATTTAGAGTTATAATATAATTAAAGGAGATGGTAAAATGAATGTAGAAAAACTTACTTTGAAGGTACAAGAAGCAATTAATGAATCACATAGTCTAGCTGTAAGATTGAACAATTCTCAGCTTGAGCCAATACATTTATTAGCCGCTTTATTGCTACAAGAAAATGGGCTAATTCCACTTCTAATTGAAAAATTAAAAATAAACGTAAATAGTGTAGTTAATGAAGTGAATAGTGAATTAGAGACGCTACCAAAAGTAAATGGAACAGGCGTTGGAAATTTATATCCTTCTAGAGATTTTGAAAAAGTATTTAATAAAAGTGAAGATATAAGAGAAAAGTTTAAAGACTCTTACATTAGTGCAGAACATGTATTTTTAGCATTAATAAAGGTAGATAGAAAGGTTAGAAATTTATTATCAAAATTTGATATTAATGAAGAAAAAATATTGAAAGTTCTAACAGAGGTAAGAGGCAATCAAAGAGTAGATAGTAATGATCCAGAAGGAACATATGATGCACTATCAAAGTATGGTAGAAATTTAATAGAAGATGCTAAAAAAAATAAAATAGATCCTGTTATAGGAAGAGATGAAGAAATAAGAAGAGTTATTAGAATTTTATCTCGTAGAACTAAAAATAATCCTGTTTTAATTGGAGAACCTGGAGTAGGTAAGACTGCAATAATTGAAGGGTTAGCAAATAGAATTTTAAAAGGAGATGTTCCAGAAGGTTTAAAGGATAAAATCATATTTTCCTTAGATATGGGTGCATTAATAGCTGGAGCAAAATATAGAGGTGAATTTGAAGAAAGATTAAAAGCAGTTTTGAAGGAAGTAGAAAGTAGTGAAGGACGAATCATATTATTTATTGATGAAATTCATACTATAGTTGGTGCTGGAAAAACTGATGGAGCTATGGACGCAGGAAACTTAATTAAACCTATGCTTGCAAGAGGGGAGTTGCATTGTATAGGGGCAACTACATTTGATGAGTATAGAAAATATATGGAAAAGGATAAAGCATTAGAACGTAGATTTCAACCAGTTACCGTAGAAGAACCTACTGTTGATGACGCTATATCAATTTTAAGAGGCTTAAAAGAAAAGTTTGAGATTCACCATGGTATAACTATTAAAGATAATGCACTAGTAGCTGCTGTAAAATTATCTAGTAGGTATATACAAGATAGATATTTACCAGATAAAGCTATTGATTTAATAGATGAAGCTTGTGCAAAAATTAGAAGTGAAATAGATTCTATGCCTACAGAACTTGATGATTTAAAGAGAAAAATTATGCAATTACAAATAGAAAAAGAAGCTTTAGGAAATGAGGATGACATAAAGTCTAAAGAAAGATTAGAAGAAGTTGAAAAAGAATTGTATAACTTATCAGAACGTGATAGTGAATTATCTATTAAATATTCTAAGGAAAAGGAAGATATAATTGAGTTTAAAAAGTTAAAAGAGGAATTAAATAATGTTAAGGCAGAAATAGAAAGATGCGAGAGAGAATATGATTTAAATACTGCTGCACAATTAAAATATGGTGAATTGCCTCGACTAGAAAAGCTTATTAAAGAAAAAGAAGAGCTAATTAAGGAGAAAAAAGAAGATTCACTTCTTAAAGAAGTTGTAGGAGAAGAAGAAATTTGTGATATTGTTTCTATGTGGACTGGAATTCCTATATCTAAGTTGGTAGAAGGAGAAAAAGAAAAATTATTGCATTTAGAAGAAGAGATTAAAAAAAGGGTAATTGGACAAGATGAAGCTGTAGTTGCTGTTTCTAATGCTGTTATAAGAGCAAGAGCAGGTCTGAAAGAAGAAAATAGACCAATAGGATCTTTTATTTTCTTAGGACCAACTGGTGTAGGTAAAACTGAATTAGCAAAGACATTGAGTGAGCAGTTATTTGATTCAGTAGATAATATGATTAGAATTGATATGTCTGAATATATGGAGAAATATGCTGTATCTAGATTAGTTGGAGCTCCTCCAGGATATGTTGGATATGAAGAAGGTGGTCAATTAACCGAAGCAGTTAGAAGACATCCATACTCTGTAATATTGTTTGATGAGATAGAAAAAGCTCATGAAGATGTATTTAATATATTTTTACAAATACTAGATGATGGTAGACTTACAGATAATAAAGGAAAAACTATTGACTTTAAAAATACTATAATTATAATGACTTCTAATATTGGTTCTAGTTATTTACTAGAAAATGAAGGTGATGAAATTAATGATAAAGTAAAGAATTTAGTAATGGATTCTTTAAAATCAAGGTTTAAACCTGAATTTTTAAATAGAATAGATGATATAATAATGTTTAAACCATTAAACAATAGTCAAATAGGAAAAATAATAAATATATTCTTAAGAAATGTTAAGTCAAGACTAGCAGAAAAAGATATAAAGCTTGAAGTTACTGATGATGCTCTAAATCTTATTGCCAATGAAGCATATGATCCTCATTATGGTGCTAGACCACTTAAGAGATATATTGTAAATACAATAGAAACAACTTTATCAAAAATGATTATAAGAGGTGAGCTACAAAATAATTCAATAATTAAGATTGATGCTGAAAATGGAAATCTTAAATATATGGTTCAATAACATATAAAATAATAAAAGTGGGATACTATAATAGAAACTTTTAATTTTGGAGATGATTAAATGAAAAAAATTATAGCTATCGCACTTTTATTTATAACATTTTTTTATCCTATGAACAATGTTCTAGCAGAAGATAATATAGAGAGCGAGAGTGAAAAAAAGGTAGTATATTTAACTTTTGATGATGGACCAAGTAAAAATACACCAGCTGTATTGGAAGTGCTAAAAAAGCATAATATTAAAGCTACATTTTTTGTTGTAGGAGAACAATTTCAATACTTTCAAAATGAATTGAAGGAATTATTAGAATCTGGAAATCCAGTACATATTCATTGTTATAGACACTCAAACTGGATATATGGCTCACAAGATAATTATCGTTCTGACTATGAAAAGTGCAAAGAAACATTAAAGTCCTATGGATGGCAAGAAACAAAGTTTGTTAGATTTCCAGGAGGATCATCTAATAAATATAGAAAAACAGCTGCATTTAGAGATATACGACAATATATAGTTGGCCATGGGCTTTATTATGTAGATTGGAATGTTTCAGCAGAGGATGCTATTCATAGTATGTTATCACCAAATGAAATATTATGTAATGTAAAAAAGTATAATAAGGATTCTAATACTGCTGTTGTACTTATGCATGATGGAGGAATGAATAAAACAGCAGCTGCTGGATTAGAAAAAGTAATTGAGTATTTTAAAAGTGAAGGATATGAATTTAAGTGTATGGATGATGATATTAGTGAAGAAGAAATTAAATTACTTATGGGGAAAAGTGTAGTAAATAAATTTAATAAAGAAAAGACTACGGCAAATGACTTGCCATAGTCTTTTCTCTCTATATTCCTGAATTAGTTTTTTTAGATTTTATGCGATTTATGATAAAGTCTTTACCTTTTAATTCAAAAGAATCATCAAGAGGAGATAGTTCTATCTCCTTGTTATATTTTAATTCTAAAGCAGTAGCAATCAATCTATCAGCCATTTCAGGGTTCTTAGAAAGAAATGGTCCGTGGAAATAAGTGCAATATGTATTTTTATAAATACATCCTTCATAGCCATCTTCACCATTATTTCCATAACCTTCAATTACTTTGCCTAATGGAGATAATCCATCACCTAAATAAGTTCTACCAGAGTGATTTTCAAATCCTACATATGTTTCAGAAAAATTAGAGTTTTCAATGATAGTATTTCCAATAAATCTTTTTTTACCAGCTTCAGTATAAATATCTAGTATATCTAATCCATCTATTTTTTCTCCATTTGGAGCAGTATAGTACTTTCCAAGCAATTGATAACCACCACAAATAGAAAGTAATACTTTACCTTTTTCTATATAGTTCATCAATTCTTTTCTCTTATTCTCTTTAAGGTCTGTAGAAACAATAGATTGTTCAAAATCTTGACCGCCTCCGAAAAATACTATATCAAAATCATCACTGTTAAATTCATCATTTAAAGAGATATTATGAATATTAACAGATATATCTCTTTTTTGGCATCTGTCCTTTAATATAAGTATATTACCTAAATCACCATATACGTTCAATAAATCAGGATATAAGTGACATATATTAATTTCCATAACATCCTCCTACCATAAATTGTTTATATATTTTTTTTCATGAAGATATTTTCTAAATGAAGTCATAGCTGTATAAGTACAAAGTAGATATACTTTATCACTTTCAGTATTTTTTATAGAATTAAGAAGTTTATCATAGTCCTCACAAAGAACAAAAGAATTCTCATTCATGCCAGCTATCTTTAATCTTATAGCCATATCATAAGCTCTTATACCACCTACAAGAATAGAACTAATATCTAATGTAGACAATTGTTCAAAGTTAACATCCCAAATCCAAGAGACGTCTGTACCATCTGCATAATTATCATTAAGCAGAAAACCTACTGTTATTAATTGATTTTCAAGCATTACAGTATTTATAGCTTCATTATATCCAGCAGGATTTTTTACAAGAATAATTTTTACTTCTTTATTATTAATACTTAAGGATTCTTGTCTACCAAAAGCACTTTGTATTTTACTTAATGATTTACTACATACGTCAAAAGAAATTGAATTCTCCATAGCTACTGCTAAAGCACAAATACCATTATAAATATTGTAACTACCAGGTTGATTAATAACTAAATTTTTATCATTAATTAATACATCTGAGTAGGATGGTGTTGTTTCTAAAACTTTATCAACTCCATATTTTAATGTTGGATGTGAAAAACCACATGACTCACAATAATAACTTCCTAGATGATTATAAGTTATAAAGTTGTATTTATACATAGCACCACATTTTTTACAAAACTTTGCATCTGCATTAATATCAATTTTTGTATTTGAGTTAAAACCTTCGTTGAATCCATAATATAATATTTCATTAGGTAAATCTAAGTCACCTAATAAAGATTCATCTCCATTTAAAATAAGTTTAGACGATGGAGATTTTTTTATAGCATCAATAAGAATATTAAGAGTAGTATATACTTCTCCATATCTGTCTAATTGATCTCTAAATAAATTAGTTATAGTAATTATATTTGGTGACACATATTCAGTAAAAAATTTTAAATTTGCTTCGTCAACTTCAATAATAGCATAGCCTTCATTTTTAGAGAAAAACTTATAATTTTTTATAAAGGTAGTAACTATTCCTGTAATTAAGTTGGCACCGGAACCATTAGTAATTACCTTTGAACCATTTTCTTTAAAAATATTATATATCATAGATGTAGTAGTAGTTTTACCATTTGTACCTGTAACAACTATAATATTATAATCTTTAGCAACGGTTTTAAGAATATCCTTTTTAATTTTCATTGCAATTTTACCAGGAAAATTAGTTCCTCCTTTAAATATAGCTTTATTTAAAGTTATTGTAATTTTACCAGCGATTATTGATAAAAAATTTCTAATACCTATTTAAGACAACTCCTCTCATGTATATTATTTCATATAATAAAGTCAAATTCTAATCTTATAGAATAGGATATATCAATTTTAAATTGTAACATATTTACTTTTGCATTACTAGTAATACTTATAAAAAACAATAAATTTGTAAATTATACGCGAAAAAAGTATAAAAAAACATTAAATTGCGTTTAGTAAGTGTTAATGTAAATAAGTAAAAACACTCACTTATTATACAGATAAGGAGTGCTCTTTAAAGTTACCATGTATATGTTCAACTTCTGATATTGTTATAAAAGCCTTGGTATCTATTGATGAAACAATAGATTTTAGTGATGACAACTCGTTAGTTTGAACAACTACATATATGAATTTTTTAGAGTTATCAGAATATCCACCAACAGCATCTAAGATAGTTACACCTCTTCCAAGCTTTTGAGAAATGGCTTTTATTATTGGTTTTGGATCATCACAAATTATCATACATTGTTTTGAAGCAGAAAAAGTTTTTTGTACAGTCTCTATAGTTTTAGAACGAATAAAACTCATTATAATAGCATACATAACATATTCTAACCCAAGAGTTATACCTACAATTATATATATAAAAATATCCTGACACAATAATATATTTGAAAGTGGAAAATTTGGAGTAATCTTTCTTATGATTTTGCCTGATATATCTAAACCACCTGTGGAACCGCCTCCCATAAAAATAAATGACATAGCTGCACCGGATACAACACCACAGAAAATTGCCGCAGTTAACTTATCCTTAAGTGGTGTTACATCAAATATAGTAGGAATTATATCTATTAATGTTGAAGAGAGAAATACAATTATACCACTTTTAATAGCGAAGTTTTTACCTAACAATTTAAATCCAAGAATAAAAAGAGGGATATTTATAAGAAGAGTAGATAGCCCTATTTTGAATCCGAATAATTTGTTAAGTATAAGCGATATACCTAAAAGACCTCCAGTTCCAATATCATTAGGCTGTAGTAAAACAGCAGCGTAAATAGAATATAGTAAACAGCCGATGGTTAAAAGCGAATAACGCTTTAATGAAAGATACATATAGAATTAGCCTCCTTAAAAAATGTCATTCTAATATTAACATGGACAACTTTCATGTACAAAGTCATTAATACTTCAATAAAGTTCAAAAAATCAGTTTATTAGACAATATTAAAGATTTATAGAATATTGCAAGAAAATAATCATTTTTTCAAAAATAAGAATATATATTTTCAAAAATATTTTAGAGAAAACAGAATATCTGATTTATCAATGTTATAGATATAATTAAGAAAAGTTAAATAAGGAGGTGAAAAAGTGGAAATTTTATTTATTTTAAAAGCTGCATTATTAGGAATAGTAGAAGGGTTAACAGAATTTTTGCCAGTTTCATCAACAGGCCATCTTGTTATATTTGGAGAGATTATAAAGTTTAACAATGGAGTAAGACAGGAATTTATAGATATGTTTAATATGGTAATACAGCTTGGGGCAATACTTTCTGTGATAGTAATATATTGGGACAAAATATGGAATACTATTAAAACTTTTATTCCTAACGTAAATATTTGCGGAAATAGTACATATAAAGAAAGCGGATTACATTTTTGGTCTATTATTGCATTAGCATGTATTCCTGGTGCGGCTTTAGTATTACCTTTCGATGATTGGGTAGAAAAAAATTTATTTAATTCTAGAGTAGTAGCGTTGACTTTAGTTTTAGGCGGAATTGCTATGATAGTATTTGAGAAAAAATATAGAGATTTAAAAAATAATAGAACAAATAGTATATTTGAAGTGACCTATAAGCAAGCTCTAATAATTGGAATTTTTCAATGCTTGTCTATAGTTCCTGGGATGAGTAGATCTGCATCAACAATTATAGGAGCTTGGGTAGCTGGATTATCTACTGTAGCTGCAGCTGAGTTTTCATTTTTTTTAGCAATACCAGTTATGTTTGGGATGACAACTATAAAGTTATTTGGCATAGGAGGATTAACAGCTCTTACAACATCAGAATTATTAGCCCTTGGAACTGCTTTTTTAGTAGCTTTTATAGTGGCAATAATAGTTATTGATAAATTTATTGGATATTTGAAAAAGAATTCTATGAAGCCTTTTGCTATATATAGATTTTGTTTTGCTATAGTTGTATTGATTTCTGGCTTTTTTAATATAATATAAAAATTTTTAATGATGAAAAGCTAAATAGTTATAAGTAAATCTTAGTAATAAAGTATATTAAATTAAATTTTCGGATTAAATATAATATTTTAAATTTTCTAAATATATTGTATAATATATCCAGAAGGGGTTTGGAGGGATGTATATGGAAAGAAAAATAAAAAAAATAGGTGTTTTAACAGGTGGAGGAGATTGTCCAGGACTAAATGCAGTAATAAGGGGATTAACAAAAGCTGCTATTGGAAAATATGGATATGAAGTTATTGGATATACATTTGGTTACAGGGGATTATACAATAACGAATTTATTAAATTAACAAATGAAACAGTATCAGGAATACTTCATAGGGGCGGAACTATATTATATAGTTCAAATAAAGATAACTTGTTTGATTATGCAGTTGAAGAAAATGGAGAGATAGTAAAGAAAGACGTGTCTGATGTAGCTGTTGAGAATATGAAAAAAGAAGGAGTTGATGTTTTAGTAGTTATAGGAGGGGATGGAACATTAACTTCTGCAAGAGATTTTTCTAGAAAAGGAGTAAAAGTTATAGGTGTACCAAAGACAATAGATAATGATTTGGCCGCAACTGATGTAACCTTCGGATTTAATACAGCTATAGATATAGCAACAGAAGCGTTAGATAGATTACATACTACAGCTGAATCACATCATAGAGTAATGATCTTGGAAGTTATGGGAAGAGGAGCAGGTTGGATTTCACTAGAAGCTGGAATTGCAGGATCTGCTGATGTTATATTGATACCTGAAATACCATATGATATAGAAAAAATAGCTGAAAAGGTTAGAGCAAGAGAAGAAGAAGGAAAAAAATTCACTATTATAGTTGTAGCAGAAGGTGCAAAACCTAAAAATGGTGATGTAGTTATTGCCAAAATTGTTGAAGATAGCCCCGATCCTATTAGATTAGGTGGAATAGGTAATAAGTTAGCAGAGGATTTAGAAAGGATAGTAAATCATGAAGTTAGAGCTACTGTATTAGGTCATATACAAAGAGGTGGTAATACTTGTACTTATGATAGAATATTATCAACTAGATATGGTGTAGCAGCGGCAGATTTAATAAATGAAGAAAAATATGGTTCAATGGTAACATTGAAAGGAAATAATATTTCATATGAATCTTTAGAAAATGTCATCGGAGAAACTAAAAATGTAGATCCTGATGGTGAGTTAGTAAGAACTGCAAGAAGTATAGGTATATGTTTTGGAGATTAATATAAATATATGATTTTAGGAAGAAGTATTATAAGATAGTTTTATCTATTCTATAATACTTCTTTTATAAATTTAAGGTTAAATATTAAAATAATAAAAAACTATGCCAAGTGTATCAATAATGAAATATAACTATAAAATTAAGAAAAAGCGAGAAAAATAATTATAATTTCAAATAATGCTCAAATATATATAAATTTAATTTAAAATATAAATATATAATAGTCAATGTCGCTGCGACGGAGTAGTGACATTGATAGAATATGATCTTTGAAAATTGAACAGAAGAAACATATAACCAGTTAATTCTTTAAATTGACATTATATAATTTATTCGCTAGGAACAAGCAGGGCGAGGAAGCAAAAAACGAATGAGTTTTGTAGATGACGAAGCAATGCGCAGTTAATAGTAGAATAAAATGTCAGCAAACTAGTACTAAGCTAGTAATCAAACTTGCAAGAGTTTCCTATTCGCTAGAAACGAGCAGGACAAGGAAGCTAGGAGTGAATGAGTGAACTATACTTTGTATGTGAACGAGTGAACGACGACGCTGACGCAGTAATGCGTAGTTTATAGTAGAATACTAATACAGAATTATTAATTAATTCGAAGGAACTTTTTAAATTGAGAGTTTGATCCTGGCTCAGGACGAACGCTGGCGGCGTGCTTAACACATGCAAGTCGAGCGAACAAAGCTCCTTCGGGAGTGGAGTTAGCGGCGGACGGGTGAGTAACACGTGGGTAACCTGCCTTATAGAGGGGGATAGCCTTCCGAAAGGAAGATTAATACCGCATAAGAAGTAGAAGTCGCATGGCTTTAGCTTTAAAGGAGCAATCCGCTATAAGATGGACCCGCGGCGCATTAGCTAGTTGGTGAGGTAACGGCTCACCAAGGCGACGATGCGTAGCCGACCTGAGAGGGTGATCGGCCACATTGGAACTGAGACACGGTCCAGACTCCTACGGGAGGCAGCAGTGGGGAATATTGCACAATGGGCGAAAGCCTGATGCAGCAACGCCGCGTGGGTGATGAAGGTTTTCGGATCGTAAAGCCCTGTCTTTTGGGACGATAATGACGGTACCAAAGGAGGAAGCCACGGCTAACTACGTGCCAGCAGCCGCGGTAATACGTAGGTGGCAAGCGTTGTCCGGATTTACTGGGCGTAAAGGGAGCGTAGGCGGACCTTTAAGTGAGATGTGAAATACCCGAGCTCAACTTGGGTGCTGCATTTCAAACTGGAGGTCTAGAGTGTCGGAGAGGTAAGTGGAATTCCTAGTGTAGCGGTGAAATGCGTAGAGATTAGGAAGAACCCCGGTGGCGAAGGCGACTTACTGGACGATAACTGACGCTGAGGCTCGAAAGCGTGGGGAGCAAACAGGATTAGATACCCTGGTAGTCCACGCCGTAAACGATGAATACTAGGTGTGGGGGTTGTCATGACCTCCGTGCCGTCGCAAACGCATTAAGTATTCCGCCTGGGGAGTACGGTCGCAAGATTAAAACTCAAAGGAATTGACGGGGGCCCGCACAAGCAGCGGAGCATGTGGTTTAATTCGAAGCAACGCGAAGAACCTTACCTAGACTTGACATCTCCTGAATTACTCTTAATCGAGGAAGTCCCTTCGGGGACAGGAAGACAGGTGGTGCATGGTTGTCGTCAGCTCGTGTCGTGAGATGTTGGGTTAAGTCCCGCAACGAGCGCAACCCTTATTGTTAGTTGCTACCATTAAGTTGAGCACTCTAGCAAGACTGCCGTGGTTAACGCGGAGGAAGGTGGGGATGACGTCAAATCATCATGCCCCTTATGTCTAGGGCTACACACGTGCTACAATGGTGAGTACAAAGAGACGCAAAACCGTGAGGTGGAGCAAAACTCAAAAACTCATCCCAGTTCGGATTGTAGGCTGCAACTCGCCTACATGAAGTTGGAGTTGCTAGTAATCGCGAATCAGAATGTCGCGGTGAATACGTTCCCGGGCCTTGTACACACCGCCCGTCACACCATGAGAGCTGGTAACACCCGAAGTCCGTGAGGTAACCGCAAGGAGCCAGCGGCCGAAGGTGGGATTAGTGATTGGGGTGAAGTCGTAACAAGGTAGCCGTAGGAGAACCTGCGGCTGGATCACCTCCTTTCTAAGGATATATGTTTAGGGAGAACCTAAGCAAAAAGGTTTATGT